>NC_014655.1:1353217-2706435 GCF_000166395.1 Leadbetterella byssophila DSM 17132 | reverse complement strand
ATTTTTCGTGTAAAGAGCTTCTACAAGTATTTTAGACCAAGTAATTTTTGAATTACTGATTTCTTTGTTTTCCAATGTTATTCCAAGTAGACCGTCAGCTATATTTGCCAAATGCCAAAGAGCTCCTACTTCATAAAAGAATTGTCTGTACAAGGATATCTTATATTTTTTTAGGTCATACTCTATTTTAGCGTCAATATTACCAACGTGATTACCTACTTTGCTTTCTTGCCATACTTTCCCACTGATAACAGACCAATACCGTTGGAATTTAGTCATGTTGAAAGATTCATGTAATTTATATTCGTCTCCCCAATAGGCATTGTCAACAAATCCTCCGTAGAATTTTATCTTCCAATGTGGTCTTGCAATTCTTATCCACAATGATTTTTGATGGAAATAAGTATAAAGTGAATCGGTTTGTGCTAAAGTGCCTTTCGTTGGGATATAACCGTACCATCCATGGGCAAAATTCCCCCGACCTGAAATAAGGGTTTTTCTTGGCCAATATTCCGGTACTCTAACTTCAATTTTGGGAATTCCTAGGGCATTTCCTGAGATGGAGAAAGAGCCAATAGATAAGGACGAATCTACTAAACCTAGGAATTCTTTAAACCTTCCAGCTCGAATCTCTATAAAATCATATTTTACTTTGCCATATCCTTCAATTATGGTAACGTTGGATTCACTTCCAATGTTTGCCCTTACTTCTAGGCCAAGTCCATAATCAAATTTTTTAAACGTTGAAGTGTCTCCATAATGCTTATATATATTTCCAATAAATGAACTCGAAGTTCCTTTGCTTGGAACACTGCCAAATTTATTAGCGCGCATCCAAAATGGCACATGATTGTTGGCATTTAACTGTAACTCCAAAGTACCTTCGACATTTTGCCCAAATGTTCCTACATAAGAAAAAAAAGCAATTAGGATGAAGAGGAGACTTTTTTTCATTGGTGTTGATTTTATGAATATAAATTATAAATACATTTCTATTTTATTCAAAAAATCAAATTTATGAAGTACTATTTTCCGGATGCAGCAAAAACTACTTTTATAGTTCTGAATATAATAGAAAGGTCTTCCTTTAGAGAGGGTTCATAAGTTAAGTCAATGTTTGCTCTTTCTTTGATTTGTGTAGCATCTGAGGCGTATCCATATACGGTTTGACCAATTGAAGTTAGGCCAGGCTTGACAGATACTAGTAATCGATAACCTTCAGGCATTTCTTTTTTGAGAATTTCTATATCATATCCAGCCAAAGGGCGTGGACCCACTATTGACATATCACCAATTAGAACGTTGAAAAATTGGGGAAGCTCATCTATACGGGTCCTTCTCATAAAGTGACCCCATGTAGTAATTCTATCATCTACTTTTCCTAAGGAATGCCTTTGCTCTGCATTCACCTTCATGCTTCTGAACTTATATATGGTGAATGGCTTACCCATTAGGCCGGTTCTTCTTTGCGTAAATATGATAGGGCCTGGTGAAGTTAACTTGGTGATAATCCCAATAAGTATAAATAGTGGGGAACCCAGAAGTATAACCGAGCTTGAAAATAAGATGTCAAAAACTCTTTTTAGGTAAGCTTCGCGGGTCTGATAAAAGGTTTGGGGGAGATATCTAAATATAGGTATATAAGAGTGATATTCCACATCTAGTTTGTTGGGAATATCTATATAGTCCGGCAATAATTTTACTTCTGTATCTTGTTCTATGGCAGCATCTGCAATCTCTTTGAATACTTTTGTGTCCAAGTCTCCTCCATAGCAATAAATGTAATCAATATCGTGGTTTTCTATAAAGTTTACTACATCTTGATACGAGCCTTGATATAAAGGAGATGATTCATTCTTTCCGAAATAACCCAAGTAATTCATCCCTAATTCCGGATGTAATTCATAGAATTTAGTTAAAGATTCCGCTTTTTCTGTACCCCCAACTACGATATAATTCCTGTGATTGTATCCTTTTAGCCTGTATTGCTTTAATCCCCATACGAAGAGTACGCGCCAAGTGCTACCTAAAATAAAGAATACTCCGTAGCTCAGAATAAGATGTAATCTAGAGAAATAGTAACCTTGTGTCGCCGTAATAAAGAGGGAAACTATGGCTCCATGGATGCAGAATAGGGTAAGAAATCTTAACTCAAGATGTGAGGTGCTAAACTGAACTCTGGAGAAAACGTAAGGTTTGATAATGAAGGCTAAAACAAGCCATGCTCCGTTAAAAACACCTAATAAAACGGAAAAGGGAGACGAAAGAACGTTCTCTAATTCTCCATAATTATAGTAATAGGCGAGAACGTAGGACAAGTTCAACAAGAACATGTCCATGGCAATATTAAGAAGTGGTATATATGAAGAGTAACGGTGTTTCATGGTATGGAGGAAATAAGCACTTCGAACCAAGCATAACAAAGGTACTCAGATTTCTCAAAAAAGCTATTAAATCCAGCTTAAAGTTATTAAGTGGTTCTGCTGATTTTCAAATTATTGCATGCAAAATGCGAATAATTCAATTCTTTCTTTAAATAAGAAAATAGCGTCTTGCTTTATTTCCAGTGTTTTATGTAAGATAGGCTGATGCCAGCAGTTCTGGGAGCTATAGACCCAGTATCATACCCTGCTTCTAAGGCAAGTTTTGATGTAGAGTTGATAGATCCTGACAGGAATAATGTTAAAGAAGTTTGATCGCGCTTTGTTTGAGGAAATTGATAAGTGCCTAGGTAAGTAGCATAAGCTATTTTCATGCGATAAGAAATATTGTACCATGGCAAATTTCCTGAAGCGGCGCCTTGCCACATTTTCACTCTATTTTGGTCAATTTGGTACTCGGGATTATCCCATTCATATCCAATGGTTTGGATAAAAGGGGTCCCTATAATGTTTCTTTTGTAAGTCCAGCCATCCCTGTACTGGGCATGATTAAAGTAATTGTCTTTACCTCTAAGTTCAGCTGGTATATTAGGACCCATTATGAAGATCTCTCCTCCTTGCGATGTGGTATTAAGGTATTCAACATTTATTCTGGAAATCCAATTTTGGTTTTTTAGGTTTAACGTAATTCCATTTAATCCATCTGCTAAATTATTAAAGAAAAAGAGGGAGCCGTCTTCGTAAATGTTTTGGCGATATAGAGTGATTTTACCAAAATTAGTGAACAAGTCCAGCCCTAAATCAATGGTTCCCAAGTGGTTTCCAATCCTGTTTTCCCCATCAACTGATGTGATAGGCGCATTGGTGTCGGGATTTCTTGTGCCGAAGAATACATACGGAAAATTAGATAATCCATCCGGTAGTTTTCCATCAACTGAATAAAAAGGCGATTCTCCACCCCACTGAGCTTGGTGGTTGAAGCCTGCAAAAATATGAGTTTTCCACGTGGGTTTTCCCAAACGAACATACGCCCACTTTTGGTGAAGTTTAACATTTTTTGTTACGGGTCTACCCCTGTCAAACCATCCATGTGCAATAGCACCTTTTATGGAAATTAGTCCATTCTTTAGTATGGGCAAATATTCAGGTATCCCTGCCTGAACCTTCCATAATGGCATGGCATTTCCAGACCATATATAAGAACCTGAAGTGAGAAGGGTATCTGTAAGTCCTACAATCTCTCTTCTTCTCCCTCCGTAAATTTCAATAGCACTATATTTAGCTTTAACGAAAGCTTCTGGTAAAAGGAACTCAGTGGATTTTCCAGCATTGAAGTAGGGTTCAAAGACGAAGCCATAATCCATTTTTTTATTTGTACTATCATAGTCCTTTGATACTCTACCGTAGAGATACGCTACATTACCGTCTTTCGGCACCACACCGTATTTATTGGATCTCAAGTAAAATGGACTATTTCCAGAATTTAGATATGCGCCGGCACCGGTTTCTAAATGCACAGGAAATTGAGCAGTTGCTGATAAACTTAATAGAATAAATAGGAAAACTATGCGGTGCATCTAACAGAGGTTAAATAATAAAACTACAAAGAAAGTGAATTCCATAACGTATTATGGTAATACAGGATATATTTGTATAATATTTATTAGCTGGTGGATATTATTCCTGAAATAGAAGCAATCTTTTTATCCTATAACGTAGCGTTTCATAGGAAAAACATCAATGAGTTCATAAATGTTTTTAGCTACTGCGATGATGAGAAGTTATTTGATTTGTTAATTTTTCATGAAGTCAGGCCAATCTTTTATAAAGCCCTTCAGGAGGCAGGAATACAAAATGCAAAATTTGAAAAGCTAAAGTTATACTGCATCAATTTGGCATTAAAGCAAAAAATTTATACGGACGAGTTAGATAAATTTCTCTCCTTTTGTAGAGAGACTGGTATATCTTCAACAACTTATAAGGGTGTATACTTCAGCCAAAAATTGTATACAAATAGTATTCTCAGGGAGTTTAGTGATCTTGATTTCTTAATTTTAGATCCACATCAAATTTCAGAATTTGTTAACTGGTTATTAAAAAATGGGTACCAGCTAAAAGCTTCCAAAGATATTGAAGAGATTGTTCATTACGCTCAGGGTAGAGAAGTTAGCTTGGTAAAGAAGGGGTGGTTAGATGTACATCTTGACTTACACTGGGGAGTGAATGAAACCTATCATCATTATAATATTTCCGCAAGTGATTTTGTTATTAAGAATCATGAAAAGGGGGAAGAAGAGAGTCTTTTTTACATGATCTTAAACCATCATGGAGGAAGGGAGCAGTGGTTAAAAATTAAAGATCTTTTTGATTTTGCAAGGTATTTAGAATTGTATGATAATCATCCTCTTAGCGGTTGGGCAAAAGATAAAAAGCTCCAAAAGGTCTACTTGGTAGGAAGAAGTTTAGTTGATAAGTATATTCATTTGGAAAAGCAACCAACTAATTTTGTTAAAAATTTAATAAAAGCTGCCTGGGAAAATACTTCAAGTTATAGATCTCATATTATACCCAAAGCAAAGAAGTTCATTTTATATCTCGGTATTCAAGATAAGGAAGTAAGTAAACTGCAATTAACTATAGACTATATGAAATATCATAGCAGCTATAGTCCAGTAAATCCACTTCAATCCAATTTTAAGCCTACTAGGGGAATATGGAATTTCCCCCTAAAGTTTATTAAAATGGCTTATCTTAGAATTATAGGAAAGTATAACAAATAACTACCTCCTCCTCTTCGGTGCTGGGATCTTGCCGCGGCGAGGTTTGGGTTTGGGGGCTTTCTTGGTGAAGGTTTTTCCGGCTATAGAAACCAATTCTAAATCTATGCTTCTGCGGTCTAAGTCGGTGGTTTTGACCTTAACCTTCAGTTCCTCTCCGAATCCTATGACCCTTCCGCTCTTTCTGCCCACTACACGGTAGTTGTCTGCATCAAACTCGTAATAGTCGTCTGTCAAGTCGGCTAGTCTTACCATACCCTCGGCACCCATACCTTCCAGCTCTACAAAGATGCCAAAGTCAGTTACACCGGATACCAGTCCGTTATACACCACATTCCTGGCTTGAAGGCTCATGTATTCCACTTGTTTGTATTTGATGGAAGCACGTTCTGCTTCAGCTGCCAGTTTTTCCATGGCGGAACTGTGTTCTGCTTTTTGTTCGAACTCTGCTGCAGGAAGAGATTTTCCACCGTCCAGATAATGTTGCAACATCCTATGCGCCATGATGTCCGGATACCTCCGGATAGGGGAGGTGAAATGAGAATAATGATCAAAGGCTAGACCAAAGTGCCCCAAGTTTTGGGTAGAATACCGGGCTTTTGACATGGTTCTCACCGCTAAGGATTCTAAGACATTTTGTATAGGTTTTCCTTCAATCTCTGTCATCAGTCGGTTTAAAGATTGAGAGAGTTGTTGGGTACTGCCTGACTTGATACTGAATCCCATCTTGTTCGCAAATCGAACGAAGGTTTCCAGTTTAGAAGGGTTTGGCGGTTCATGAACGCGGTACACCATGGTGTAAGGTTCCTGGTCTTTTGGTCCTTTATTATGTACAAAGGTCGCCACACGTCGGTTAGCCAAGAGCATGAATTCTTCGATCAACTTATGTGCGTCTTTCCTCACCTTTTGGTAGATACCTAAAGGCTTACCCTCTTCGTCTAGGCGGAACTTGACTTCATCTGTCTCAAAATTGAAGGCTCCCTTTTTGAATCTTTCGTCCCTAAGGATATGCGCCATGTTATTCAGGGTATGAAGAACAGGGCTGTAAGTTTCGTCCTCTTTTCCGTCTAGGATTTCCTGAGCTTCTTCGTAGGTGAATCTGCGATCAGAGTGCATGATGCATCTACCGAACCATTCCTTTAAGACTTCGGCCTTATCATTCATCTCAAAGATGGCGGAGAAGACCAGTTTGTCTTCGTGTGGACGAAGGGAACATAGATTATTCGAAAGCTTTTCCGGTAGCATGGGAATGGTTCTGTCTACGAGGTAGACGGAGGTGGCTCTCTTCAGGGCTTCCTCTTCCAACAGGGTGCCCGGACGTACATAATGAGACACGTCAGCAATGTGTATACCTACTTCATAGTTTCCATTCTCTAAGGTTCGGAAACTGAGGGCATCGTCAAAGTCTTTGGCGTCAAAGGGGTCTATGGTAAAGGTCAGGATGTCTCTGACGTCTCTTCTTTTCTTGATTTCTTCCTCTGGGATGGCTTCGCTGATGGCTGCCGCCTGGTCCAGGACGGCTTGAGGGAAGTCTACGGGTAAACCAAACTCCGCCATGATAGCATTCATCTCGGCGTTATTATCTCCGGATTTTCCTAGTACGGCTTTAACTTCTCCGCTGGCCTGTATGCCCAGTTGAGGATAGGTGATGAGTTCTACGATGACCAGGTCATCAGAGGTGGCACCGTTGATCTTATCTTTGGGTACAAAAATATTCTCGTGAAAACCTTTTACATCAGGGCTGACCAGGGCGTAATTTTTGAAGACCTTGATCTTCCCTACCACGGTGTTTCTGGCTCTGGTGACGATTTCCACGATTCTGCCTTCGGGATTTTTCTCCCTTTTGCCTTGTTTCTTCGTGATGACTACTTGTACGGTATCGCCGTCTAGGGCGCCGTGCATATCGTCTTTGGAGATGTAGATATCGGGTTCGTTTTCGTCGTACCGAACAAATCCAAAGGAAGGATTAACAAAGTCGAGTTTACCGGTGATGTATCCGGTGGACTTAGCTTCTATGGTAAATCTGCCTCTTCCGGCAGGATGTAATTTGCCTTCATCTACTAGGTCTTCCACCATGAGTTTGACAAACATCTTGTCTTGTTCGTCATAGATTTTCAAGTGGTTATAGAGATCAGTTAGCGTATATAATCTGTCCGTATGGGTCTGGAAGAAAGTCAGGATCTCAGTTTTTTGAGATTTGATCTGTGAAATGCGTTTTGACATGTACTATCGTGTTTTATTTAATGGATGGTGTGGTCTATTCTAATATAACAAATATAATAAGGGCAATAGTTCGGTTGGATGGTTTTGGAGGGAGAGCTTAAAAAAAAATTTACGGGTTTCCAACCTTTTTGAAATGGTTCTGGTCTTATAGGAAAAGGGTAAAGGGTGTAATTTGGTGGCGGGTCTCCGGAATGGGGGCTCGCTGCTCAAATTCTTTAAAAAGATGAAAGTAATACTCTTGTGGATGTTGGTAGTGCTCCTGTCCAGTTGCGCAGACTTAAAGGAGGAGACTCAGTATAACGGTGCACTGAGTGGAGGAGAGTTTGAAATATCTTCTTTGCTCAGAAATAAATGGAGATTAGAGGCGTATGAAACGGGGCCGGTGTCTAAGTCCGTTTTGATAGAATTTAGGCCACAGAAGAACCTTCAAGGAAATTATATCTTAAGCGGTATTTCGGCCGTTAACTTCTTTGAGGCTGGATTTCATGTGGGGAAGGAAAATGCCTTACAGATTGCGCAATTGTCTGTCACTGAAATAGCAGGAATGAAAGCGGAGATGGAATTTGAGGAGGAGTATTTCCGCCGTCTCTCAGAGATAAAGGCCTATTTTTTCAGAAATTCGCGTTTGGTTTTAACGGACCTTAAGGGTCATGAGATGATATTTAGACCTGAGAAATAATCTATTTAGCCTTATGAAGAAACTATCGTTTTTATTGGTATTTGCACTGTTTTCTTGTTCGGACAAGAATGTTCCTGAATCCGTACAGATCAGCGTGCCTGCTGAGTTTTCAGCGAAGACCACATCTTTTGCGTTCGATTTTTGGAAAAGCTATGAAAAAGAGAAGGGGGCTGAGGGATCTTATTTCCTTTCGCCCCTGAGTCTGAACATGGCTTTAGGAATGTTGATGAACGGTGCCGAAGGGGAAACCCAGTCGGAAATCAGGCAGATGCTTGGTTTTCAGCAGGGAGATATGGCGTCTGTAAATCAATACTATATAGAGTTATTGGAGAAATTGCCAAAGGTAGATCCAAAGGTGAAGAACCTTCTGGCGAATTCCGTATGGCACGATAAGGAATTTGCTGTAGAGAAGGCTTATTTGGATCTTCTGAAAAAGGATTTTTCTGCGGAGGTGTATGGAGAAGATTTTAGGCAAGCGTCTACGGTGAATAAGATCAATGCCTGGGCGGCTAAGCATACAGAGAATAAGATACAAAAGGTTCTGGATGAGATTAGAGCGGATCAGGTCTTGTTCTTGATGAATGCATTGTATTTCAAGGGGGATTGGACCAAAACCTTTGATCCGAAAAATACGGTGAAGGATACCTTCTATGGAGCTAAAGGGAAGAGAGAAGAAGAATTCATGAGCATCAAGGATAATTTTCCTTATGTAGACATGGATGGGTTTGAGGCGGTGGAATTGCCATACGGAAACGAGAAGTATGGTTTAGTGGTGATGCTTCCCAAAGGTGATTCTGCGGAAGATATGATATTGGGTTTAGACGAGCTGAAGTGGAATGCTACCCTGGCATCTCTGAGTCCTCAAAAGGTACAGGTAAGCTTACCTAAGATGAAGATGGAGACCAGTACCGAGTTGATATCGGTATTGCAAAATATGGGAATGAAGAAAGCCTTTACGGATGGGGCGGAACTTGGAGGAATTTCTAAGTCAGCCCAATTAGTGGTGGGCTTAGTGAAACAAGATACTTATGTAGCCATGGATGAAAAAGGCACTGAAGCAGCTGCCGTCACTACGATTGGGGTAGAGTTAACCTCTATCCCACAGTATCCGGTGATCAAATGTGACCGTCCTTTTGCCTTCGCTATAGTAGAAAAGACTTCAAATACGATACAGTTTATTGGAAAATTGAACTAAGGCCTATGTTTATAGGCCTTTTTCTTCTTCGTAAATCTTGGCATCTACGAGGAACCTGAACCAGAATCCCTGTAAGAAGTGGAAGATGAGGCCTTCTTTTCCATCCCGGAATCCCATTTTTAGGAAATAGCGATAGAAGAAGTAGAGGAATACCCTCCAGAACTTAGGATAGGAATAATATTTTAGACGTTGATAACGGCGAATCTCCATGGGGTTGCCGTTTTTATTTGCCTTGACGGTGTTGGGATTGACGGATTTTAGGAGCTGGATAGCGTCCTGAGCCTCTAAAGTAGCCCATTTGTTGTGTCTGGCGGTGAAGGTGGTTAAGGAGTCAGTGATGATATCAATGACGTTACCTTTTAGAACGATGGCTTCCCCTTCAATGACGAAATGTTGGTCGTACTCTTTATGTTCGCAGTAGCCGTGATGCTTACGGAAGATGATGCCGTGGTACACGGGGTAGTGTCCACCGTATTTGATCCAACGGCCCAGGAACATGGTTTGGCGAGAGGCCATGAAGCCGTTGATGTGCGAGGGAATGCCTTTGGCGAAATGTCCCTGAAGTTCTGTTTTTAGTTCAGGGGTGATGCGGTGATCTGCATCCAAGTTCATGAGGAAGTCATTCCGGAAAGTAAGGTTCTCAAAGGCCCAGTTTCTTTGTACGGAATAGTTGACAAACTCATGCTGGAAGACCTTAACCTCAGGGTATTGGGCAATGATATCCAGGGTTTTGTCTGTAGAGTAGGAGTCTACGATGACTACTTCATCTATCCAGGAAACCAGGCTATCCAGGCATTCTTTGATGTTTTTTTCCTCATTGAATGTCAGCACTATGGCTGTTAAGGGAATTTTCTCGCTCATGCCACAAAGTTCTATAATTTTCGGGGAAAGCGGTAAGGGGCTAAGAAAGTTTTTAGGGAAAGGCCTAAATAGATTTGCAAAATAGGTAAGATGTGCTTAAGTTTGCAGTCCCAAAGAGGAATGGTTTCGTGGCCGAGAGGCTAGGCAGAGGTCTGCAAAACCTTGTACAGCGGTTCGAATCCGCTCGAAACCTCAGGAAAGACCGCCCATCGTGGCGGTCTTTTTTTAATATTTATTTAATAAGTATATACTATAATATGTCATGAGAACTTGTCAAGCTGGCGTTTAAATTATTCTACGAAGTATCTTTTTTTATTTATGTTTTTATTGTGTAAGGGCCGGAATTGTATGTAAGTTCGCAGTAAAAAAAATTATGAGCACATAGTTGTACCGCTGAGTGTTTGGACAGAAGTATATTGTATTTTTTTGTAATTTTCGAAAAATTCTTACGTAAAGAAATTGAACGTTTCTCGTCATTGTGATAATCAAGTAACTATGTATTCCGACAATAAATTAATACTTCAATTAGTCTCATTACTGAAGCAGTATGAAATAAAAAGGATCGTTATTTCGCCGGGTAGTAGACATTATCCATTAATTCGTTCTTTGGAGGTTGATAGCTTTTTTGAATTATTTTCTGTTGTTGATGAAAGAAGTGCTGCTTTCTTTGCATTGGGCTTAATACAAAATTCTCAGGAGCCTGTCGCAGTATGTTGTACTTCGGGAACATCTACCATTAACTATGGTTCTGCTGTAGTCGAAGCATTTTACCAAAAGTTGCCGCTTTTGCTACTCACTGCTGACCGTCTCCCAGAATATTTAGGTCAAATGGAGGAGCAGATGTACAAACAGGATGACACATTTCATCATTTCATTAAATTTCATGGTCAGCTAAAGCCAATAAACAATTCCCTTGATGAGTGGTACTGCAATCGTATTATCAATGAAGGGCTTCTTGCTTTAAGTTATAGAGGCTTTGGGCCAGTCCACCTTAATTTTCCTATAGAAAGTCATCATTCAGACTCCTTTTCCACTTCACTACTGCCGAAGGCGAGGAAGATAGGCATAGTGGGACAGTACAGTTCCAGGCACGTTTGGAATTCAATAGGTGAAAAGGTCAATGGTAAGAAAGTTCTAATTGTATGTGGCCAAACTTTCAGGGTACCTCCAGACTTCATTTCCTTTTTTGATAGTTTTGTTAAGCAGCACCATGCAGTAGTACTCTGTGATCATTTAAATAATTTTAAATTAGAAAATAGTTTTAGCGACACTTATCTTATAGTAAGGTCGATAAAAAAAATAGACATTAAGGATTATTGTCCAGATATCGTTATTACATTATTTAGTAATACTGTTTTTAATGGAGAATTGAAATCATTTTTAAAAAATTTCCCAGGAGAATTTGAGCACTGGCATATAGATCAAAGTGGAAAAATTATTGATCCATTCCAAAGCTTAACGACAATATTTGATGTTAGTGAGGATGTATTTTTCGAGAAAATATCGTCAGTTTGTGGTACTTCAAATCAAGACTATTATTCTAAATGGTTACAACTTTCTAGTTCAATAGATGAGCCCAAGGTAGGATTCAGTGAATTGCGGGCAATCGGCGATTTTTTAAAAGTGCTCCCAAATAATTCTCTTCTGCATGTAGCAAATAGTTTGCCAATTAGGATGCTTTCTACTTTTTCAATAGCGGACAATATTAAAGTATATTGTAATCGCGGAGTAAATGGAATTGACGGGTGCATGTCAACGGCAGTTGGGTATGCCGCACTAAGTACAGAGCCAGTGTACCTAATTATTGGTGATTTGACTTTTTTCTATGATATGAATGCGTTATGGAACCGGCATTTATCTAAAAATTTCCGGATTCTATTATTGAATAACGAAGGAGGTGGTGTTATGCATATGCCTTTACCTGCAAGTTTAAGTTCAGATCTCTCGAGGTATGTATCAGCAGGACATGGGACTTCCGCAGAAGGATGGGTTAAATCTTTAGGTATGGATTATTTAGCCGTCAAGAATGAGTCTGAGCTCGCGCGAGGTCTGCAATGGTTAGTTGAGAATAATACAGATGGTAGTAAAATTGTTGAGGTTTTCACAGAGAAAGCAGAGGATGTTAAGATACTTAAATCATATTTTAAATCACTTGACAGGGAGAGTATTTTGGATAAAGTTTTTAGAAAGGCAAGAGGTAAAATATCTCAAATAATTAATAAGTAATTAATGGTCACAGGGGATCGAGGAAGGATAGCAAAGAATACATTTCTTCTATTTTTTAGAATGTTTTTTATTTCATTGATCTCTCTGTATACTTCACGTTTGACATTAAATATTCTAGGGATATCAGATTATGGCATTTATTCTTTGGTTGGAGGGGTAGTTCTATTGCTTTCGTTTCTTAACTCTTCTATGACAGCAACCATTCAGCGATTTTATAATATTGAAATTGCTAAAAATAACGATCTAAATTTTTTGAAACTATTCCATACCAGTAGATCAGTACAGTTGTTTTTAGCTATATTTGTTTTCATAATTCTACAGCTACTAGGGAATTGGTTAATTTATAGCAAATTGAAAATTCCAGAGAGCCGGATTGAAGCCGCTTATTGGTCGTATCAATTAGCAATCATTTCTTTCGTATTAAGTATGAGTAATGTACCCTATCGAGCATTGATCATAGCAAACGAAAAAATGGGTATTTTTGCTGTAATAAGTATTTTAGAAGTTTCTCTTAAATTGGCTGCGATAGTTTGTTTAAGTATTGTGCCGGGAGATAAATTAATTACCTATAGCAGTTTAATACTACTTACTACCGTACTCGTGAATGCTAGTTTTAAGAGGTATTGTATTAAAAAATATTCGTTTAGTAAAGGCAGATACCGTATTGAAAGTGAATATTTCAGTGCACTTATAAACTTTTCCTTTTGGAGTCTGCTTTCTAATATTTCGGTCGTGCTAAGAAATCAAGGCATTTCTATACTTTTAAATTTCTTTTATGGTGTTATTGTTAATGCCGCACATGCTATTACTTTGCAAGTAAGCGGTATACTTAATAGTTTTATTTCTAATTTCACTCAAGCAGCAAATCCACAGATTGTCAAACTCTATGCTCAGGGTGATTTGGAAGAGATGAAAGATTTAGTTTTATTTAGTAGTCGAATTTCTTTTTTATTAATATTACTTATTGGGCTACCTTTCTATATTTATATCGAACTCTTTCTAAATCTCTGGTTATCTGATGTACCTCCCTATGTTGAAATTTTTACAAAGTTGGTAATTGTACAAATTTTTGTCGAAGCTTTTTCTTCCGTTCAGTCCACTGCTCAGGCAGCTACGGGTAAAATTAAGTTATACCATCTTGTTCTAAGTGGAATAGGCCTTTTAAATATACCTGTAGCCTACTTTTTTTTATCTAATAAATCAGAACCACAAGTCGTTTTCATGGTTTCAATATTTTTATCCGGAATAATATCCGTGGCCCGTCTTTTCTTCTTGAAAAATTCCATTCACTTGTCTATAAAGGAATATCTTACGAAGGTAATAGTGCGATGCATAGTCATTGCTATAATATGTGTAGGAGCATGTAATTTGATAAAATCTAATTTTCAATCTTCTGTGGTAGCAAGTGGAATCGGTTACATTATTAGTACCATTTGTACATTAGTTGTGTGTTTCCTTTTGGGATTAAATCGTCTTGAGCGAAGTTCTGTATATGATCGTATAAAAAAGGCAGTGAAATGATTTTTATTAGAAAAATTAAAAATTGGATTAAGAGAAGGTTGGTATATTATAATTCTTCTGTTCCTTATGTATTTTCGGGAGGTAGAAATGATTTGGCGGGTAAGATCGCTGTAATAACTGGAGGAAGTGGTGTTATTGGACGATCTATTGCGATTAAATTGGCTGGTATGGGAGCAAAAGTTTATGTATCAGGAACCTCATTGGAGAAAATAAATCTTGTAGTAGATGAAATTAAGACGATGGGATTTAATGCGGAAGCGTTAGAGATGGATCTAAAAAATGAGCTTGACATTGAAGCGCAATTTAGAAAGATTTATAATCGTGAAAGTTCTATAGATATTTTAGTGAACAGTGCTGGTGGAAGTTCGCGTGACAAAAATGAAAATATTTGTGGTTTACCTGTTGGTGTACTTGATGATATTTTAGATGTTAATCTAAGAGGAACAATATTATGTTGCAGGGAAGCATCTAAGTACATGATAAATAGCGGATATGGAAAAATAATTTGTATAACTTCAGTGATTGGCTTGAACGGGAAGGCTCGCTTTTCAGATTATGCAGCAGCAAAGGCTGGAATTATTGCTTTTGTAAAATCTATAGCTATGGAATTGGGACCGCATGGAATCACCGTCAATTGTGTGTCTCCAGGCAAGGTGCCTCGAGGTCTAATTTCTGGCATTCATGCGGACTCAATTAAGAAAACTAATTATTTAAATAGATTGGGAACGCCGCATGATGTAGCAAATGCTGTTGGCTTTTTAGTACAAGATTGTTCTGAATTTATAACTGGTCAAAATTTAGTTGTGGACGGTGGTAGATCTTTAGGGTTAAAGGGAGATTAAGGACTAAAGTGTCTTTTTTGTCCAATCTTAAATTTAGTGTGAAGTTTTCAGCTAAATTAGTAAACATATATTCTAAAAAAATTTGGATATCTTCGGTTCGTTTATTTTTTAATGATCAATTTATTGATTATCATCGTAATTTAATATTCTCCACCATTTATGTGTCTATTATGGCACATTGAAGCCATCTTCCCTAATTTGGCATTTAATATTTTGGCTTTTTTTTAAGGGAAATATAATTTATTTTTCATTTCCCCGTGCAAGGAATTCACACCTCATGGATTTATCCATAAAAACAAAAATCAAATGAAAAAGAAAGCAACTTTAATCGCACTACTATTCCTCGGTCTGATAGCTTGTGACAAGGACGATCCAGCTCCGATAAAAGTGGAAGATGTACAAGGAGATTACACCGGGAAGGTTATCACCACACAAGGAACCAAGAAAGTGGAAACAAGTACTGGGGCTACGGCAAAGAACAATGTATTGACCTTTTCAGAACTGCCGGTGAGGCAATTGGTGCTATCTGTTCTGAAGGACAGCGTAAAAACGGATGCGGCATTGAAGACCATAGGTAAGGTCAAATACGAGCTGAACTATACCCCAAAAGTGAATGCTGGAAATACGGCGGTGGACCTGACCTTTGCCCCTAAAGCCTTAGAAGTGACCGTTCCTGTGGAAGGGGCCAACAAGAAGGTGGTGGTGACCTTTGAAGCGAAGTCTGCGGGATCTTACAAGAATAAGGTACTTAAAGCGGATATGGAAGCGGTGAAGATCACGGTAGACGGAACGCAGGTAACGCCTTTTGATAAGATTGTTTATAGTATACCCTCATTTACCAAGAAATAATGCTGGATCCTTGTTGCAAGGATGAGGGAAAGAGTTCATGCGGAAGAAGGACTGGTCAATAGACTGGTTTTGAAGGATCATAAGGCTTGGAAAGAGCTTTATGATTCCTATTCTGCATACCTGACATCTGTATGTAGGAGATATGTTCGCTGCCAGGATACGGTTAGAGATGTGTTGCAGGAAGCCTTCGTGCAGATGTTTAAATCCATTTCCGCCTTTGAGTATAGGGGTTCGGGTTCACTGAAAGCCTGGATACATAGAATTACCGTTAACGAATGCTTGAGGCATCTGAGGGCACGCCGGGGGCTGTATTTTCCTGAGTTGCCGGAGGAGTTAGCGGAGGAGGAGCCAGAGGTGAGTGCGGTGCCTGAAGAAGTGCTCTTGGAAATGATCTCATCCCTGCCTGAGGGGTACCGAGTGGTATTTAATCTGTATGTGTTAGAAGGGAGGTCTCACGGGGAAATTGCTGCACTTTTGCACATATCGGAAGGTACCTCTGCTTCTCAGTTTCACCGGGCGAAGAAGATATTAGCTCAAAAGATAATCCGGTATCAAAATACCTTTACCCATGAATGAAGAATGGCTCCGAGAGGTTCGTGATGCCTTGCAGGATCACCAAGCTCCTCCACCTGAGGGATTATGGGAGGAGATTGACGCCAAGCTGTTTCCCAAGAAGAAGCGTAGAGTTTTTCCCTTGATCTTTAGATGGGCAGCCACCGCTGTTCTGGTAGCAGGCATTATCAATACCTTTTTTCCAGAGAGGCCTTCTCCTCTAAGAAGTGAAGCTAAGCATGAGCTAATGCCTAGACCAGAAGCAATCACCTCAGAAGATGAGATACTAATGAGGCCTGTAGCGCAGGAGAAGATCCGGCTGGAAAAATTAGAATACAGGAAAGTAAATACCCCTGTAAAGTTAGATTTACCCGCAGTAGCGATGAGGGAGGTTATTCCCTTCATGAAGGACTCTGTTTTGAAGGATGAAAGTATTTCCAATGAGCGAAAGTCGAGGATAAAGCTGTCCTTGTTTTCCTCTCAGTCGGGTTCTGATTATTCGCAGACCATAGGGGGCTTTGCGCGGGTGAGTCCTCTCTCCGCTATGAAGCCTGAGATGGATCAGGTGATAGAGGGAAACCGGGAGCAAGAAGTGAATACAGACATACATCACGACATGCCTCTGACCTTAGGTATGCAAGTAATGGTTCCTTTGGCAAAAAGGTGGCAACTTACTTCTGGAATCTCCTACACCCGTATGGGAACCTATTACCACTCCGGAAGCGCTGGGAATGCGGTGAGTGTTCGACAGGAGGTTCATTATGTAGGTTTGCCCTTAGAGGTACAATATCGCTTCTTTCCAGAGCAAAAGGTGCAGCTTTATGCCAGTACCGGACTGATCCTAGAGAAGGCGGTATTGGGGCGAGAGAGGATCAGATATGTTGTGGAAAATCAGTTGCTTAGTGAGCATACAGAGCGGATCTCTGAGCGTCCATTGCGGTTTTCCGCCACTGCTGCGTTAGGGGTGGAGGCAAAGATATGGCCCGGGGTAGATCTTTACCTCGAGCCACAACTTCGATATCAAATTAAGAGTACCTCCTGTATAAGCACGGTTTATGATGCTAGACCGGTGCAAGCAGGTTTACGTGTAGGTTTGCGGTACACTTTTCGTTAACGGAGGCGAAAAACGGGATACCTCATATGCGTACGTTCGTAGTAGGGGGATTTTTTATAGATCCAGTCCAACTGCGCCCTGGATGAGTTTCTGAACTTCTCGTCCTTTGCTCTAAGCTCTTCAAATTCCTTCTTCCAGTCAGGGTTATCCTGTAGGAGCTTGTACGCTTCTTCTTCGAAGATGTAGGCGGAATAATGTTCCTTTTGTCCTAAAACGGCATCAAAGAAATTCCAATTGAAAAAGGAATCGGAGGATTGAGGTTCCAAAGCTTCTACGAGGTACCTGTCGGCCTCCTGTCCGGTTTCAATGATCCAGTCACCTTTGCTGAAGGCTATTTCCTGAGTAGTAACCTTTAATTTAACATCAGAATGGATGTAGTGGCCTTCGTATGGAGTGGGGGAGGTTCTGAATTGATCAATGTAGTAGACTTCTACCAGCAACTTTTGGTCTTTGTCGAGCGGTTTCATTTTGACTCCGTTTAAATTGAGGAGCTCAATGGCTTTGGTGTATCCTTGAGGGATGAGGTAGGCTTTAGGTTTTTCTACTGTGATGTCCGCTACGAAACTGTTGTAATAAGGTATGGTTTTGGTGAATGGTTTTTCTCTATCGTAATAGAGTCGGTTAAGACCGGTTACTTCACTTTTCTTTTGTCCGGAGACAAAGCCTAGGAACTCGATTTTCTCGTAACGTGTGGTATCTACTTTCCAGGTTAGGGGGAAGAACTTTTGTTGTTTCACTTCTTCAATGGCGGCTTTGCGGGCGGCCTTGGCTTGTTTGATTTGCTCGGGGCTTGGGTTGATGAAGTGCTGCAATAGGGCATAGGTGGAGCGTACCCGTTGTGGATAGGGTTTCCACATGTGAGTTTCGGGCATATATCCTACCACGTGGTGCAAGGCGGCATAACCTGTGGAGTAACGAGGGGTTTCCAGGAAGCTCACAATTCCGTCTTCGGGAGCTCCTTTGAAACCGTTTACGTAGGGTACCATATCATATCCTGACTCCTTCATTCTTTTGTAGAGGCTTTCGGTGTAAGCTTTTCCGAAGGACTGGAGGGCGGGTTGGAGTTTATCGTTTTGGGTATCAATGAGGGTCATGATATGTTGGTAGTCGGCACCGTTGCTGGTGTGTGTATCCATGAACAGGTCGGGTTTCCATTTCTGGAAGATGGATTGGAAGGAGTGGGAGTTTTTGCTATCTGTTTTGAGGAAATCTCTGTTGAGGTCGTAGTTGAGTGCATTTCCACGGAATCCGTATTCTTTGGGACCGTTTTGATTGACGCGAGATACTCCACGGTTGAGCATACCTCCGATGTTATAAACGGGGATGATGCAGAGAACTATGTCTATGGGTAGGGATTTCTTTTTTAGGATGTCTCTGGCGAGCATGGCTGCTGCGTCCATACCTTCGGGTTCTCCGGGGTGTATGCCGTTATTGACCAGGATCACGGTCTTTCCTTTTTGGTGAGCGGCTTGAGGGGTGAAGGTTCCGTCTTCGGAGATGACCAGGAGGTGGAGGTTTTTTCCGCTGTCGGTTGGTCCTTCGGTGTATAACTTACAGGAACTATAATTATTCGCTAGGGTTTGGTAGAAGGCTATGAGTTCCGGATAGGTACAGGTAGTGTTTGAATCGAGCTCGAAGGCTGTCTTTTGTGCGAAAGTAAAATGGCTGATAAAAAGGAGTAAGAGAAATTTTTTCATGAGAAAAGGAAAGGGTTTTTAATACTATGTTTAAGATATTTTGGGTTATTAAGTTGGAAATGACAAAAAATAAATAATGATAATTTTGTAATATGGGAATGTCTTGTTTAGAAGGTGTAAATTACTAAATTTGGTAATATAAATATTTGGTTGTTGTATTAGTGGGGAATTTTCGGTGTGATAAATATTTCTGGTAATTAAGTGAGAAATATAATGGGTATCGTATTTTTTTAAAATAATTCCTATCATAATGAAAGTAGAAACGCATTTTATCAAAAATAATGATTTTCGGACGGTACAATGTAGTGGAGCTTTTGGAGGAGTAATTTCTAATGGTTTAATAAATATGAACATGTATACGGATAGAGTTGTTATTCCGAATACTATCACATTAGAAGTAGATGAAAAAGACGGACAACATTTACGTGAAATTGGTCGTGAATCAAAGAATGGGATAGTTCGCGAAGTCCAATTTGGTATGCTAATTGATGTTAACGTAGCTAAGTCTTTGGTCGAGTGGATCAATGAACAAATTAAAATAATTGAATCTGAAGTACTCCCCATTTCTTGGACAGCACTTATTCAAAATTAAGAAACATTTGGTAGTTTTCTATAGTTAAAATATACTTCGTTAGGAGTGAGCCTGTCTAGAGCCTCATGCCTTCTTTCTTTGTTATAAAATTTCACATATTTTTCCGTTTCAGAGAATAATTCCCATGCATCTTTTGGAGGATTCAGGAAGAGATATTCGTACTTGTAACTCCTCCAATATCGCTCGATGAAAACGTTGTCCAGAGCCCTCCCTTTTCCGTCCATAGACTGTTTTATTTTGTGAGTTTTGAGCAAACTAACGAACTTCAAACTGGTAAACTGGCTACCTTGATCCGAGTTGAAAATTTCAGGTTTCCCGTATTTTCGTATACTCGATTCAAGTACCTCAATCATCCAGGACACGCTCATAGTATTGGAAGTTCCCCAGCCCAGAATCTTACGAGAATGAACATCAATGATTGCAAATTTATAGCGGAACGCCGCCCGCATGAAGCCCCTTTGCATAGCTACGTATGTTATATCAGCTTGCCACACCTGGTTGGGTCTGTCTATGGTCAGGTTATTGTGTAAATAGGGGAAAATGAATGCATCTTTCGCTTAATCCGGGTTTAGGCATCAATGTATCCAGAGCCATCAATTTATACAGCCGGCGGATACGTTTTACATTTACTCCTAGTCCATACCTAAAATTGATATAATCGGTCATGCGTTCTACCCCGTAAAAAGGGCATTCCGTAAACTTATTATCAATTTTGTTCATAATGAACTGATTAAGAAAGTTCTCCCCCCGAGGCTTAAAATAATAGCTGCTTCGGGGTAGTTCCAGTAAAGCACACTGCTTATTAACAGCAAGTTGCCGGTAAGAAGGCGTAATCAGCATCCGCTTTTGATGTACACTCATTTCCCCAAGACTTTTTTTAAAAAATCAACCTGCACCTGAAGCTCCCCAATTTTGGAGTAAAGTTCTTGCTCCTTTTTCTCTGATTCTTTCTGATCCGGAACCTCTTTCTCAAAAACCGTTGTGGCTCACTCTAAGAATTCGTGCTTCCATTTTGTCACCTGTGCCGGCGAGATTTTAAATTTACTGGAAATCTGAAGTACTGTACTCCGTTCTTTGATGGCCTCTAAGGCTACCTTGGCTTTGAAATCAGCCGAAAATTTACGTCGTTCTCTTTTCATATCAACCTCTAAGTTATTACTTATTCGGCTGTCCAGAAAATCGGGAGTACTTCAAAAAATATGACCAGATTTGAACACAAAAAGGTCGAAAATCTGTCATATTTTTCTTTTTTCGATGAAAAGGCTGCCGGAACTTTGTATTAAAAATGAGTTAATGAAATGAGCATAAACAGATCATTTCTGCAGAGACAAATTGCGTAGTTTTTTAAGAGCCACTAAACATAAAATTATTATAGCGATGAAACGAAACGAAATAGTATCTTTAATAGCGGTGGCATTGATTATTCTCTTCAGCTATACCGCAATTTCCAAACTCATAGATATGGGCGAGTTTGAGCGGCAATTGGCAGGCCAAGAATTACCGTCTTGGTCAAAAGCACCGCTGGTTTGGCTGATTCCGGCTGCTGAACTTCTCCTTTGCGTCTTGTTGATCATTTCGGCTACCCGTTTGCCCGGATTATACGGTTCAGCACTACTAATGGCTCTTTTCACCGGCTATACAGGCCTGGTGGTGGTGGGCTACTTTGAACGCACACCCTGTAGTTGCGGGGGTGTACTACGTTCCATGGGCTTTGAGGCGCATCTTGTCTTTAACCTTTTCTTTCTGACCCTTTCAATTTTGGGGATATATATTTTTCACTCTCAAAAAAAATTTGCCGTGACACAGAAAACGTAAACAAAAAAGATCCCGGAATGCGGTTTCAGAAACTGCCTCCCGGGACCAGGGTTCCCCTGAAAACCTGAAAACAGAGTAAGGGAAACTTTAACTAACAATTCAATTCAAATTTAGTAAAACAATGAAAAAGGTAATTAAATTTTTGCCTGCAATGGCAATTATTCTCGGAAGTGGCCTTGCGCTGGCTACTACCCATAAGCATGTAGCGGGTTCATGGGGCCGGGTTCCCACCAGTGTTGACCCTTCCGGCTGGGTGAATATTCACAGCTTACCTCTCGGCTACAGTGGCTATGACTGTATCCCCTCGGAAGAAACCTGCCTTTACAACTCGCAGAATGAAAATGACCCGAGTACAGATAAAGGCACATTTGTTTTAATTCCTGAAGAGGATTAAAAAATTAAGGAGGCTGCTTCAGGGAAGGCAGCCTCTCTACTATTAACGGGGGTTTTGTTCCACCCCGTTAGTGAGTTCACTGACCGGAATAGGAAACGTATATTTTCTATCTCCCGGTGCTAATACAATCTTATGCCCGTTTACCGTCCTGGAAATTTCTTTCGCATACTCTTCCGACTGGTTCAGCCGCCTCAGATCAGACCACCGGAAACCTCTCCCTACCAGCTGCTTCCTTCTTTCAAGAAGTATGATATCTAGAGCTTCTTTTGCAGTACCCGCTTCATACGGGCTGTAGGTTCCCGTTACCCACCTGGTCACCAGCAACGTATTCAAATCTTCCAGTGCCGCAGGCACATCACCTCTTCTGGCCCGGCACTCTGCCCTGATCAGAAAAACTTCATCCGTAGATAATCCACTGAACAGGGAAGAAGTATTACCGGGAAGCGCGGGGCTATATGAGCCTTTGAACGTATAAATACCGTTTGCCCGGGATCTGAAAAAAAGAACCCTCCTGAGGTCATTATCTGCATACGCATTATAGAGCGAAGAGTCAACAGAAACCAGGGTACTTCTGAGGTAAGGATACCCGCTGGCTATCACAGAATGAAAGAGCACTTCAGGGTTCCCACCGGGAAGTGAAGGCGGGAAGGGCCTGGTAGAGGAAGTTTGCAGGGTATTGTAATCTATTAACACGCTATACTGCTGAAGAACCTTACCGGCGTATTGTTCTGCCAGTTCATACATACCCATGGTCAGATATACACGTGCCAGCATGGCATTTGCGGCTTTGCGGTCCGGCCTGCTTTTAATATGGCTGCTCTCCGGTAAAATACCCGCCGCTTCTGTAAGATCTTTAATGATCTGATCATAGGTCATCTGCAGATCAGAAACTACAGGAGCCAGATTTACATCGCTTTCCAGTTTCAGAGGCAGGCCCGGTGTATCAGCAGCACTCCCCACTGAATACGCCGGCCTGAACAGCTGCGCCAGGTTATAATACGCCGTAGCCCTGAAAAAAAGTGCACTTCCTTTCACCGCTTTCCGCATCTCTGTTTCACTTTCCCCCGGCTTAATCTTTTCTACACCTTCTAAAACCACATTTGTGCAAAAAATCTGGCGGTAAGGCCTGATCCAATCATCCACATAGGCGTTTGCTCCATAAACCTCATCGGCCCATGTGTAGGCATTCTTTTCAATATCAATGAGAGAACTGAACCCGGCGTCAGTGATATAAAAATCATCTGCCGCTATAAACCCCAGCGCCGGGTCTGCGTTCATTTCACTGCTGTTTACATTATCCAGCAGCGCCTGGAAGTCGGCTAATGAGGTAGGCACCACCAGCTTCTGATCAGGTTTCTTATCTATATACTCGTTAAAACAGGAAGTTAGTCCGCCCCAAAGCATGGCTATCAGAATACTATTTTTCATGATACTCATTTTAAGTTGATATTAAACCCAATACTTATACTGCGCGAAGGCGGGGTAAGCCGGGCCATATTTGAAAAGGAAGTCACATAATCAGGATCCCAGTCAGAAGAAGTTGCCTTCCAGAGAATTCCCAGGTGATTGGCATATAAAAAAATACTGTAATCGTGAAATACTTTAGATTTACCCGTTGAAGGAGAATAAGAAAGTCGCACATCCTGAAGGCGGATATGGTCTCCTTTTTCTACTAAAATCCCGGAGTAAGCATAGAAAAAATCTCTGTTAGAATTAGCCACAGATGGTATCGATGGCACATGCGTATAGTTTTCATCTCCAGGTACCTGCCACCTTTTTCCAAAGTCTCCATGCCGGGCCGTTAAGCCCTGATTATTTCCATACTGTACTGACGGCATCCGGAAAAAATAACCCAGGCGGTAGCTTATATTGGCTGACAGGGAAAATTTTTTCCACATGAAGGTATTCCGAAACGAGCCAAAAACAGTGGGCCGGGCAGGACCGTTATACACCAGACTCTCCGGAGACGTGCTATTGATGATGGCCAAATAATCATTACTTGGCTCGCCATTAAGATACCCCCGCGGGTCACCGGTTTGAGGATCAAGGCCTGCCCACTGAAAACTATACAGAGCATAAAGCGGTTTCCCTTCAGTAGGTACTTCAGGGGAAAATCTCAGGTAAGAATTTAAGGAGGTAAATGGTACAAGGTAACGGGTAACTTTATCTGTATTCTGGGAAAACAGCCAATCACTATACCACTTGAAGGGGCCGTCCATCTGCCGGGTTTGTAGTGTTATTTCCACCCCACTCCCGGCTGTATTAGCCGTATTGCCCCTGAATGTTGTAACACCGCTGTAAGCAGGTAGCGGCGAAGAGCCGATCAGGTCAGTGCCCCTCTTAATAAAGTATTCGAGGCGGGCCGTAATACGCCGGTTACGGCTCTGCAACTCTATAGCCGTGTTGATCATTTTCACCCGCTCCCATCGCAGATCAGGGTTAGGCGGGTTTACAATAGCCGCATAAGGCAGACCTGTAACTGAATATTGTCCGGCATGCACCGCTGTAGTATAGGCGGAAAGGCTTTTGTCAATATTACCACTTACCCCGTAAGTAAGCTTAAAACGCAGGTAATTAAGTATGTCCTTATCAAAAAACGCTTCCCTATCGATATGCCAGGCTCCTCCTACAGAATAAAGCGGAGTTCCTTTCTGATTGGTATTTACGCCAAAAAGGTTACTTGCATCATACCGGCCACTTGCCGAAAGAACATATTTTCCGGCATACGTATAGGCCGCATTAACAAAGCCCGAAACATACCGATCCGTTTTATCGGTGAGGCCGTCTCTGTTGGGAATCACCCCGGAGAGGGCGTTATTGTAAAAAAACGGGAAACGGGTAAGGTAATCCACAAACTGAATGGTAGCCTGCTCCGGGCTGTACCCGTAGTATCGTGAAGTATTCCCCTTATATACCACATCCATGATTTCAGCCCCGGCAATAGCCGAAAGGCCGTGCCTGCTGCCCCAGTCTTTATCCAGGTTAACCTGAAACCGCCCGTTATTAGATGTCATAGAAGAGGCTGTTACATCTAAAATACCCCCAGCAGGTATAGGGCGTATAAGTACATTATCTGCTGAAAAATAGCTGTACCGGTTAATGAGGTTACGAACTTCATAGCTACCCAATGACTGGATATCTCTGTCTTCCGTCAGGATCTTATTATGCTGAAAACGCGCTTCCAGCTTAAGGAATGGGAACACCGAATAGCCCAGGCTGCTATTAACCCGGTATTCATAGGTTTTGATCCGGTGATCTGCAAAATCCAACTCCTCCAGGGGGCGGTATTGCCAGTCCAGCAGCCCGCTTTGCAGAGCCTGTTCCTTAAAGCTGTCACGCAGATCCCTCGTTACAGCCAGTGCCCTGCCATCCTCAGACACTAATTTTTGATAGGGGTAAGCCACGCTCACTCCTACGGCATTGGGGGCATTGTTTCTTGCAGTAAGATAAACAGCATTAAAGGCTTCTAACCGGCCTGTTTTAAACGTATTGGTAGTAGTAAGAGAGGTGCGGCCCAGCGCATTGCCTATCGCAGAACCCATGTCTTTATCATGCCCGAGCGAAATAACATACCGGTGCTTTTCACTCCCGCCATTCAAACTGAGAGAGAGCTGGCTGAGTACTCCCGTCCTGTAAAAATACCGGTCAAGGTCATGGCGTACATCCTGGTTTTCAAAGACTGCCAGCTGGCGCTGAACATACTCTTCAGCTACTTTCCCGTCCCGCAGGCTAATTAACAGCTCGGTTACCGGTGACAGCGGCACGTTTGACGCCGAGGTTTCACTACTGGCAAAATAACCGGCAGCAAATAGCTGCCTTTCTACAGAAATATAATCTTTTGATGTCATTTCGGGGTAATAATAAAGGTCAGGCTTTCCGGAGAAGGTGGTGTTTGCCGTTAAAGAAATGCGCATAGCCTGGTTAAACCGCCCGGTTTTGGTAGTAATCACAATCACCCCGTTTCCGGCTCTTGCCCCCCATATAGAAGTAGCAGCGGCATCTTTTAAAACGGTGATACTCTCCACGTCATTAGGGTTTACAGACTGGAGGTCTCCTTCATACGGAAAATTATCAATCACTATCAGGGGCTGTGCATTGGCAAAAATGGTACTCTGCCCCCGTATGTTAATGGTCTGGTCAGACCTGCCTGCTCCGCCCCTGATAAAACTCAGGCCGGGCACCAGGTCTTCTATTCTTTCCAGGATGTTCATACCGGTTCTTCTGTTGAGCAGATTATTATCTACCAGGAAGAATGATCCCGTTTCTCTTTCTTTCGGAATTCTCTGATAACCGGTAGAAACCTGAACCGCCTCAAGCCGGGTAGGTTCTTCTGTCAGTATAATTTCAATACCAGATTCGCTCCGCTCTTTACTTACCTCTGTTTCTGCGGGTTTAAAGCCTACTGATGTAGTGATCAGCACAGCAGGGTCATCAGAAGGAGTTTTTAGGCTGAACTCCCCGTTAAGGTCTGTCATGGTGCCTTTTTTCCCCTCCCTGAGCATAACGGTGGCTCCGGCAAGCGGCGTTCTTTCCGAGCCTGACAGTACTTTCCCTTTGATCACATATTGGCCCGCTGAGGGCAAGCTCACTAAAAGCCCTATGGTAATGGTAAATATCTTCTTCATACAGAAACAGGCTTAAGGGTTTTTACGGTCACGAATCACCAGCATATCAATCTCTCTTTCCTCCTCCATAAACTTCAGGCCATACTTAGCCAGTGCCCGGTTAAGGTCATCTATCTCAGACATATTGGCCTCGATATCGATATCCACCGGCCCCTCAAAGCCCGTTTCATTCAGAATGGGGTAAGGAGAATGCTGCAAAAATTTCATGTTCAGGTTTCTCACCAGTAAGCCTAACGGGCGGTTAATACTCTTATACCTGAATTGTTCATGAATTACGGCCGGCTCGCCTCCCCGCGTTACAAGAGGCAGCCCCGTACCGGAGCGGGTAAGCACGTAGCATTTTCTCAGGTGTTTTTCCACTGCGGCTGTATAATCAGGGAATAACAGATCCAGATCACGGCGCATAATACTAAACACCTGGTCAGCCCGGGAGGCAGGCAGGATTAACTCATAGCAGAACCCGTTTCCCTGATCCAGCCATTCCAGGTAAGGGCTCCCTTTTAATGCAGAAGTCAGGCGCCCGGGCTCTTTTACTTCCATCATGATTTGATTAGCAGATATGGGCCAGGTTCGTTCACCGAAAGCATTTTTAAAGAGAGTAAGGCGTGATAGGTTAGTACAGGTGAGCTTAACTCCTTTTATGCTGTCTGGCTGTGACAGGAAGTACGCTGAGGGAAGGCCTTTCTGATAACCCGTAAACAGCGAGTGATATATCAGATTATCTCCGCTACCCCCGTTTCCGTTCACCAGCAGAGGGCTCTCTTTATCAAAAGCTATGCGCTTAGGGTCAGCTTTTGTGCTTAAGGTTGTTAAACCGTCTTTTAAAACAGAGCGTATCTTCTTTGAAGTTACTTCTTCATGGCCGGTAATTGCCTTTACGGCTCCGTTTTGTATCCAAACATAGTGAGGAAGGTAACTATGGGGGAAGGCCCGGCGTAAGGTGCTGTCATTTGTCACTTTAGGCAAGGTGTTTTTTTGGCCGGTGCGCTGGGTATATCTATCCATAAAGTCAGTTATTTCCCCTTCATTCTGGTAGGTCACCGGAAGTATCTGCAGGTTTTCTGCAAACATTTTCTGAAGGCTGTCTTGCCGTGGCAGCATGGCCACACAGGGCCCACACCAAGTAGCCCAGAAATCCAGAATAATCAGTTTGTCCTTGTATTCAGCAAGGGTAATGGTATGCTTACCGGACGGATGATTTACAACTTGAAGAGGAATGTCCCAAAGTTCATCAGGAATAGCATCACCCACACGTAACGCCTGGCCGTGAATGGGTGTGAAGGAGAGCAAATAGGTGAGGGCTAGGCATAGCAATGCCCTTACGTAAAATTTCACGTTCATAGTATAGTGATAAAAGTAAGATTGATAAAAATCTAGATTAGCTATAAGAGTGCATTAATTGCGTATAAGTTTCGTTGCAATCTTAGGCTTCCAACAATGTTATCTGAGTATAGTTTGGAATTTAAGGACTTAAAATAAATGGACTTTCGGGTCCTCTATAGAGTTGAGATTGTTAATTAATCTTATTCCAGATGTTAAGATAATTCAATTTTAAATACCCTGAAATTCCAACATTTTTTTTAGATTGGTTAATGTCTTGCACAAACATTATTTAAAAATTTTGAAACTAAATTTTGCTGATTGAAGCATGGAATAGCACACAGCAAGATGAATGCAGAAGAAAGTCCAAAATGTTAAAGAGTTCTAGCTTGACTTTTTTTAGAGATTTTAAAGTCCATCTACTATCGTAGTCTAAGCTAGGGTTAGAAACTACTGGTAAGATGCATTTTGGTAGTGAGATTAATACGTTTAATTTCCATTTCTATGACAAAATTTAAAATATACAATCTTTGAGAGCATTATTAAAAGCCTATGTGCAAAAAGCGGCCAATGTGAGGTGCTTCCACATACGTAGAAGCACTAGTGTTTGCTACTTCAATGATCTAGTTTATCCGCCTTATAAATTTTAGTGAAAATGGACTCCAGAATTGAGAGAAGGAATTACGTTTGGATGATCAACTTTATTATTTAAACGTAGAAAATTCAGTTCGGAATTCAAGAGCAAGGTGGTCTTACAAGCCTTAAAGGAGTGACAAACGCTGTCGGAGCTTGCGCCATTATTTAAGGTTCATCCTCAGCAGATCACTAAATGGAAGAATGAATTTATGGAGAAAAGCGCCCAGATTATTGAGTTGAAGTCTGTTACTAAATCTAGGGTTGAAGAACAGGAGAAGAAATTTCTTTATGCTCAAATCGGTCAGCAGAAAGAAGAAATTGAATTTCTTAAAAAAAAAGTGGCATCAAATACAAGCCAGCAAAGACGTAAAATGATCGAATAAGCTGCGAGGTAATATTAGGAATGCGGACTATTAGGAATTTATCGCAGTGGTCTATTTTACCGGCCAGTAGCAGAGCGTGAAGAAGATTTACGGCTTATGCTTGAAATTGATAAGATTTACCTCAAATACCCTTTTATCGGTAGTCGGATAGTGGTAGATCAACTAACAAAGTTGGGCTTTCATGTGAACAGTAAACGGGTGAAGAGACCAAGCAGACCTATGCGATTGGAAACCTTTTATCCTATACCCAATACGAGTAAAGCAGACCCAGCGAAGTATAATTATCCCTACTTGCTAAAGAATTTAAAAATAGAAAAGATCAATCTGGCGTGGGCTGTGGATATAGCCGATGTCCCCATAAAAACTGGATTTATGTAACTGGTAGCAATAATAGACTTATATAGCAGATATGTTGTCAAGCGGCAACACTACGGATGCACAATGGGTAGCTAATTGTTTGTCAGAGGCGTCTGACTAACATGGAGTGCCACATATAATCACTAGAGATGGGGACGCCTAGTCTAGTGAAGTCAGTTTGCCTCAGGAGTTTACTTGGACTTACTGAAGGATAAAGGGGTAAACATTTCTATGGATGGAAAAGGAGAGCAGTAGACAGTACCTTTATAGAGAGACTCTGGCGAAGTGTTAAATGGGAATATGTTTATCTTAATCCTGAAATCGAAGGAGTGGCGCTGTTCAAAGGGTTAACCCAATGGTTTAAATTTTACAACCATGAGCTAAACCATCAGGGTATTGATATGGAAATTCCAGCAGAAAGATTAAACCTAGTAGCATAGGAAATCGGGTTATCCACAAGCAGGATAGGTATCAACTCCCCTCTGCCCCCCTATGTTAACAATAATAATAATAATTGTCCTAAATTTGGGGGCACTGTAGTACTGTACTTCGTTCTTTGATGGCCTTTAAGGCTAACTTGACTTTGAAATCAGACGAAAATTTACGTCGTTCTCTTTTCATATCACCTCTAAGTTATTACTTATTCGGCTATCCAGAAAATCGGGAGTGCTTCAGCACGTGTTCGCTCTCCGAAGAGGGCGTAAGTTAATTTTTAAATATTGTGTTCTTCTTAATATAACCAATATCTAAAGGACCAATCATATAGATTTCTCCTTTTACATTTCGATTCTCATAATTGAAGTAAAAAGAACTTTCATTTGAAACTACTCTAATAGTGTCTCCAATATCTACAGAAGAAACAATCGAATATAATTCTCCTGTCCCCTTTTCAATTCTATAAGGGAAATTCTCTTGATTAAAGTAATCAACATTACTTTTAATTATTCTTAACTCAACTACACCAAAACCATGATTGTTTGAGAGAAACTTGTTTTTTACAATCCCACTAAATTCAACATCGTTTTTTAATTTTTCCAAAGATTCTGAAGTTTTCTCATCACTTTTTCTACTGCACCATTGGACAATCCATACAGTAAAACTAACCAGAAATAGCCAGTACATTACTTTTAAACCTTTTTTCATAATTACTTTATCTTTTTACTCTGCTCATTGCTCCTGTATATATGGCAGAACCTACAGGGTTTACTCTGTTAAATACTCTATCTGAAAGACTCCTTTGAGAAGTAGGCTGCATATCGTTAACCATCCAAGTATTCGAAATTGATCCGGTAACAGATCCTAAATTCCCGCCAACTCCAACTCCTGTACTAACAGACATTGAAACTCCCTGCCAACCAGTTTTTGCACTTCCACGCATATCAAAGTACTTTGCAGAAACTCCGCCACCCGCTAAAAACTTAGCTCCCGCCGACACTCCTACTGAAATGGATGGCCCAGCATAATCAATGGGTTTAATAGGTAAATCAGAGTTATTATATGCTATAGTTACTCCTCCTGCTACGTCAGCAGAAACAGCAGCTTGTATCCCAAGAGACATATTTCCTTGCATCCCTGCATAAACATAATTGTATCCGCCGTAAGTTTTATCGGTAAACTGAACCGTTGACAATTCTACTCCAACACCTCCAACCAATCCTGCTCCAAACGATACAGATCCTTCGGCGGTAAAGCCTACTGCAAACCTGCCGGGGTCAATATTTCCAGCACCAATATCTAGAGAAGCATTATTTTTAAGAGCAAAAGGAGCGTTGAATACAATATCTTCACCAGCTGTCTTTACTCTCCATTCTTTTTGGTCTGTGCCTATAATCACAATATCCAATGGACTATTGCCATCTGGGTCTATGAACCTAATCGGATTATTAAGGCTAAAATTATACGGAGAGTGTCCATAATACTTTTCACTGAGAGCATCACTAGATAAAAATCTACCTAATGTTGCATTGTAGTGTCTCGCCCCAAAATTAACCCTATTGAGGTTAAAGGTGCTTTCCTTCTCCTTTCCCTGCAACTCCCACCTATTCTGAAAACTATTCACCGTCCCCGTCCCATTCAGCCTCACTCCCCACGGATCAAAATCCGTCTTTGTCTGCAATTCTGCACCACCAACGCCCTCGCGGAAACTGACCCGAGTGTTTCCTAAATGATCCTTTATATCGTACTCCAATTTCCATTGGTTGGACTCATAAACCGCCCTGCCTTCCGGAATGGCCATTTGGTAAGGCTGCCCGTTCTTAAACACTACTCCTTCTACATATTCCCAATACTCACCGTTACTGTATTCCGTTTTCAAGAGCGTGCCGGCTCCGTCATAGGTGTATTTGATCCAGCGGCCATCATTCAAATTCACCTGCTCCGGTAAATTTAAAAAAGTGTTGTAAGTTTAGAGTGCCCCCAAAAAGTTAGACACTAATTGGGGGCATTTTTATTAAACAGCTCAGTTTTTAACAGGAGGAATAAACTCAATAAGACCATAGTTATTTAATTCTAAGATTTCTTCGGTTGGTTCTATTTCTTGAATACTATCATTACTTAAAATCTTAAAAACAACCGGCCTGCCATCATATATATCCATCATGTCGTTAATGTAATTAAACTCTTTCTCTGGCTTTGATGACTTAGTATTGGCAAATCTCTTTTCCATCTTTTCGCTCTTATAGCCAACTATTATCTGTTTTTTATTTTCTCCAAAATAGTATTTACTCTTAACGTTTTCAATTGATTTATGGGGAGTTACAAAAATGTATTCTTTCCCTTTCGATTCTGTAAAATAAATAGTTACAAAATCAGGGTAAGGCTCACTCTCAAAAATTGAAGCAACTGTCAAGTCTAAAGTATCCTGAATACCTGAATTCTTCAGGTAAGAAAACCCCTCTAAACTATGGGTACAAGAATTTATGCAAAATGCCATTATTAACCAAAAACAATGCTTAACGATTTTTCTTGAAGTAATCATATTTTTTGATATTTCTCAGATTTACAGTTTTAATATTCATGTTGGTATTTTCACTTCTTTTGCCCGTATGAAAATACTCTCTCATGTTTCCGTTTTCTAAGGAAATGAAAAACCTAGGAAACATTGAAGAAGAACGCCCAACACTATTTAATGTTCTTGTTGCTGCGTTTGAATCTTCAAGTGATGGCCCTGTTACATTGCCATGATCTAACGGGCCATCATGGTTATGAATATGAAAAATTAGATTTGATGGTTTAATCCCTATCTTACCAAAACTGGTTGAAAGTAAATCGTGGCTTGTGGATACAGAGTAATTAACTTTCCCATTTTCCATACTACCAGTTAAACTAAACTCAATACCTCGAGTAGAATTGGCGTCCATAAAATTATACAGATTTCGGGCATCTGTAGCATTGGTAGTAGTCCCCATGCTAAAACCGCCTGAATCCTCTTTCGAGAGTTGGGAAATAATGGTCCCATCTGTGGATTTAGCCTTATTTATCTTTATTTCATTTCCACTGGATGCCGTTAAGCGGTCAAACTTGTCGTCTGTTCTTTTAACTAATTCTACTCTACCGTCATCTTTCATTGCATACTCATCAAAAGCACCATCGGGATCAATACGGGTAATGGGATTATTTTGGACGTAGTTATAAGTTGAAATCCATACTCTTTGATCAGCTAAGGGATCTATCCGGTCAAACCTCCCTATCGTAGGATTATACGTCCTAGCCCCAAAGTCAACCCTATTCAGGTCATCTCCTTCCCCTGCATCTCCCAGCGGTTCTGGAAAGAATTCACCGTGCCCATACCGTTCAGGCGGGCTATCCAAGAGACAAATTCCGAAGCCGCTGAACGCTTGATCATACGACCCGGAAGCTCACGCTGGTATTTCCTTAGTGACCTTTATTATGACTTCCGCAAATCCACGTACCTGCCGAATAGATGGCCCACTTTGACCCGAAAGATCTAAAGTGGTTGATCTGAAAAAGGAACGACGTACATTTTTGGTATCTCTCAAAGACATGGAGACCTCAGAAGCAATCAAAGTACAGTATTTCAGATTTCCACGAACTTTCAAATGTTTCCAGCGCAGTTAATATAATGGAAGCATAAAATTCTGAAGAAGACGACAACGAAATTTCATAAAAGAAAGCCCTGTGAAATATAATTTCATCTGCTTGAACAATTGCCAAGAGGTCTCATGCCCATTGCTAGGTTTTTTTGATTTATAGCGTTTTTCTAATTCATTAATAAGTCTCCTACCAAATAGCTGGATAAAACCGCTTCTTAAGCGTAACCTTGCTTTTGTTTACTGGCAGATAAAGATTAGGCAGTATCAGGCTGGTAAAATAAAACTGCTCCCCGTTTTTTAGCTCCACCAAAGAATAATGATAATCATCCCAAGGCATCCATGTGGTGCGGTTTTCTGCTTTGGGGTAGGTTTTGTATTCTATTACAGACTTTATATCTCCCATACCAAAAGTTACATCCCTCTTTTTGTCAGTTACTCGCATTTGCTTATTAACTTCATCATAGTAAACCACCATATCCTTATTGAAAAAATAGTAGTTTAAGTGAATTAATAACTTGGGAGTGAATAGGATGATTAAACCCCAGATACCAATAATAAGTGCTAAATCAATATCAAAAGAGCCTCGCTTAATGTAAAGAATTATTGGTACTCCTACAATTAGAGGAGCAATCACATAAAGCAAAGTACTAAGGAAAAACCTAAAATGAGTGCTTATACTAATTCTATATATATTCATTTTTTATTTAAACTTAAGCCATGAACTTGTTAGCGTTCTTTTAAATTGTCCATAGCTGTTTACTATTTCCTTTCTAGCTGGCTCCGTCCAGTCGTAGGCTTTTTCTAACCCTGTAAAACCCAAACCAAGAGTTGCTCCGTAAGGTCCGCCTAAATAAGCTGCTGCAGCTATAGAACCACCTGTACCAACAGCCCGGTAACTTAAACGTGTTCCACTTAGCGTACCTTTACTATATGCAGCTATATCAACTAGGGATGAAGTAACCGATAAAACCGTACCTAAAGAAGATGCAAATTTCCCAAATTTAGCTACTTTATCTAATTCCGTCACTGGCTTAGTAGCTTCTGTCATAGCTTGGTTTCCGAAGAGTGAGAAATTATGGCCTGTAAGCTGGTAGTTACCGTCAATTCCCCTCCTGAAACCCTCTTTATAGAGATTGGCACTTTTGTTTTCGCCTAAAAACCAAAGACCTTCGCCTACCACACCAAGACCTGTTCCAATGTCTCCGATAGGTAAAGATTGGGTTTGATGTTTGTTTTTGTTCTTATCCTTATCATCTCCGCCACCGTTACCCATCATCTGTAGTTGCTGGAAAGCAGCCACGGCATCCTCTCCAGTATATTTCCAACTTCCATTTATACTTATGGCTTCCCTGCCATCGGGATCTATGAAATTTACAGGATTATTAAGGCTAAAATTAAACGGAGAATGCGGATAAAATTTCTCGGCTAATGGGTCAACTCGGTCAAATCGCCCTATCGTAGGATTATACACCCTCGCTCCAAAATTAACTCTGTTCAACCCAAAGGTCATTTCTTTTTCTTTGCCCTGCAACTCCCAGCGGTTCTGAAAGCCATTAACTACTTCTGTGCCGTTTAACCTCACCCCCCAAGGGTCAAAATTACTTTCTCCACCGTTTAAACCATACAGATTCTTCTTGTAAACCATAAGGAATTTTCTTCCAGCCCTTTGGAGGTATATGCTTTAAGGTGTCGGGTACAGGAATCTTCCACAAAATCCGGTCAGTTTTAAAATCATTACAATATACTTGTATCCAATATCTTTCCCTCATCACACTTTCTTTAGTATGGTCAATCCCCACATCTTCAGAGCCAATAGTTGTGCTAGACGAGTATCGAGTATAATCATAATTAAAATCATAATACAAATAGCTATTTGAAGACATATACCTTGGCTCCATAATGGTATAAAAGCTACACTCTTTTAACTTAGCTGTTATTCTTCTTTCTTGTCTAAAATAGAAAAAATAAAAAATTAACATTAAAATCCCAAATGCTATTAAGCCTCTTGTATCTTTTTTACTCCATTTGTTAAGCTCTGTAAATCGCCATATTGCATTAATTACCTTTTTTATCATTTTGCTGCCCAGCTGGGAATTTATCAATCATACTATTAAACGCCTCATTATATACCTTTATAATCCCCTCTGTCATATTTGACATGGTGGAAGAAAAGCCATTGGTTCCCATAATATTTTTCAAACCGCCGCCTATCTTACCAAAACCAAATCCTACACCTGTTTTCATTGCGCCCTTTGTACTTAGTTCGTAATCATTATAAAATGTCATTTTCTCAAAATCAAATCCTGCTCCACCTAAACCTCCTAAGGATGTTACGAAACTATTAGATATGAACAAATCAAGTCCAAAACCCACTAAATCCAGCTTCATTTCGCCCATCAATGCATTATTCACTGTCTGCCCACCCAAATTAAAAGCACCTTTGGCCAAAGCTGTTCGAATTGCAGTACGGCCAAATGAAAGTGTCCGAATAGCTCCCAATCTTGAAACTCCAGCGGCAACGGCGCCGCCTAATCCCAGCTCTACAGCTCCGATGGCTGCAATAGGTGCAGCAATTATTCCTGCCGCCATATTTCCTCCTTCTCTGAAAGATTTCTTGACCTTTATGTATGATTCATCTTGGCTATGATTTTCGAGATACCTGTAGTAAGCGTCAAAACCAAAAGCCGCATTAAATGAATCTCTAAACCCAATCACAACCACTTCATCAAATGGTTCTGTCTCTACATATGTATCTTCCTGTCCAGGCACCTTTCTCCTCTTCATACCAAACAAATCAACATATCTAAGTGGGCTATTTCCTACGTACGAATATGAAGATAAATGTAAATCCAAGTCGGCAAGCGGATCAATACGATCAAACCTACCAATAGTAGGATTATACACCCTTGCTCCGAAATTTATTCTATTCAGGTTAAAAGTTGACTCTTTCTCATGACCCTGTAACTCAAACCGGTTTTGGAAAGAATTCACCGTCCCCGTCCCATTCAGCCTCACTCCCCACGGATCAAAATCCGTCTTTGCCTGCAATTCTGCACCACCAACGCCCTCGCGGAAACTGACCCGAGTGTTTCCTAAATGATCCTTTATATCGTACTCCAATTTCCATTGGTTGGACTCATAAACCGCCCTGCCTTCCGGAATGGCCATTTGGTAAGGCTGCCCGTTCTTAAACACTACTCCTTCTACATATTCCCAATACTCACCGTTACTGTATTCCGTTTTCAAGAGCGTGCCGGCTCCGTCATACGTATACTTGATCCAGCGGCCATCATTCAAATTCACCTGCTCCGGTAAATTTAAAAAAGTGTTGTAAGTTATACTAGAGATCTTCTCATTTTCGTCACTATTCAGCGCCCCATTCGCATGATAGCCGTAGGTGCCGCCCCCACGCTTCACAAAATCCACTTCATACTCGCCGGAGACGGCGTCGTTCACGGCGGTTAAACGGTTACCTGAATACGTGTACGTCAAGTTATCCATTAAACCGTGGGATCCTCCCATCTTGCCGTTTCGCTGCAAGGCCGTGATGTTGCCGTTCTTGTCGTAACTCACCAAGGGAAGACCAAAGCTTTCCCCGGTTAAGCCGCTATAGCTTGCCGCCGTCAGCCTGCTGAGTCCGTCGTAGCTAAACGTGTAACTACGCGTGTCTGCTGGTGGACTGGGCTTCTTATGGCTCCAGGTTTGCTTGCCGATGTTACCCGACCATTGCCCCGCCGTTTCGTATTCAAGTTTGTAGGCAAACAGATCATTTTCACCCGAATTTGGATTCGCATTTCCAGACCCATCTAAATTTATTCCTGCCAGCCCACCCCGGACGTGCCATTTGTAGTTTACGATCTGCATGTAGCTCGTGGACGTACGGTTAGACAGTCCTTTTAAAGGGTCAGGCGTAGGGGTATTCACTCCCAACTTTTGAGCGTTCCCCTGCTGCGCCAAAAGAACGAATAGTATTAGTATGATTCTCAGGTTCATGGGTACTTTATTTTAAGATGACTATTTTGGCACTACGCACATATCCGCCCTTCTGCACATTAACTAGATAGGTCCCGTTCTCAAATCCAGAACTGTTGATTTTTATAGTATTTATACCAGGATCTAAATCGTACTCTTCTGTATGGACAGCGCGGCCTTTCATGTCAACTACCTGCACACGTGCTCCTTTTAGTGCAGAAAGGACATTAACTTTTACTTCAAAGGCATTATTGGCAGGATTAGGGAAGAGCAATATGTCTTGCGCAAACACTTCATCCTCCCACGTGTAATCTGCCGCCATTCTGCCTCCTGCATTCTTTTGGAAAAATGACTCTCCATTCTCGGTCAAGTAGGTATAACCGGCAGGAACTGGGAACACGAAAGGTGTAGCAGGGGGTTCGAGTCCACCATAATTACTCGTCGGCCATTCCATACAAGCCGCTAATGCCGTATAGCCGGAATTATTGAGATTCACGTCTGGCCGGCTGATCATCTCCGCTGCGCGTACTATGAACCGTTCCGGTGAGGTTTGGATCCGCTGCACCAGCCACCATTTGTTATGGAAATACCGTGCAATTAGCGGATGACCTGTAACTGTCCACGTACCTATCACCAGTCCATCCGTCAACGTATTGCAAGGCGTAGCGATGACCGTGTAGGATACTGAAGGGCTGGTAGTACAAGACCCTCCTTGACAAGTTACCGAATAAACTACAGGACTTGGTGTGGCCGTTACCGTTATACTATTACTGGTGGCATTTGTATTCCATTTAGGAGTACCCGTGCTACAGCTCGTGGTCAGAGTAAGGGATTGACTGATGCTAGGAGAAGTTACACTGGCGCTTATCGTAGCTGGTGTTGAGCAGGCAACAGGTCCACTGGCTTGGAAGAAGTATTCCCCATTTTCACTCATATAGGTATATCCAGAAGGTACGGCAAATACAGAAGGAGTAGCAGGAGGCTCAAGACCACCGTAGTTGCTGGTTTGCCATTGAAAACAAGCCCCTAAACCTGAGTAGGATGAATTGTTCAAATTAACATCACCCCGTGTTAGCATTTCTGAAGCCCGAACAATAAAGCGCTCTGGACTGCTTTGGATGCGTTGCACCAGCCACCACTGACTGTGGAAGTACCGCGCTATTAAAGAGTGGCCGGTTACCGTCCACGTACCCATCACTAGCCCATCAGTCAACACATTACAGCCGCTAGCCTGCACTGTATAGGATACCGAACTGCTGGTAGTACAATTTGATCCCTGGCAAGTTACCGAGTACGTGGTTGCTGTAGCGGTAGCCGTAACAGTGATACTGTTGGAAGTAGCGTTAGTGTTCCACTTAGGTGTACCTGAAGTACAACTGGTGGTAAGGGTAACACTTTGACTAATGGTAGGTGATGGGACATTTGAAGTAATAGCCGCTGGAGTTGAGCAAGGGCCATTTGAACCAGTTACTGTGTAGGAAACCGAACTACTTGTAGTACAATTCGAGCCCTGACAAGTTACCGAGTAGGTGGTCGCTGTAGCCGTTGCCGTCACAGTAATACTGTTAGAAGTAGCGTTCGTATTCCACTTTGGCGTACCCGTAGAACAGCTGGTAGTTAGCGTAACACTTTGGCTAATGGTCGGTGACGGAACATTTGAAGTAATAGCAGCTGGCGTAGAACAAGCGGCTTGTGAGCTTTCTTTGAAGAAGTGCTCTCCATTTTCAAATACATAATCGTAGCCGGGTACGTAACCAAATTGAGAAGGGGTAGCTGGCGGCTCTAATCCTCCATATGGACTAGAAAGCCATGAGAAACAGGACGCCATGCTAGCAAACGCCGGATTAGCAAGCGTTACATCCCCTCTCAAAAGCATTTCGTAGGCTCGAACAATGAATCTATCTGGATTGCTTCCGATTCGCTGCGTTACCCACCATGAATTGTGAAAGTTACGCGCTACAAGTGCGGCTCCGTTGACTGTCCAAGTTCCTAAGACTATACCATCTGTAAGCACTGCACAAGAATCAAACGGTACTGTTCCTGTACCTATGAACTTTTTCTCACTTAACCGGCCTATTCCATCATAGATGCGGTGAACGATGTCAACTGGTTCTGAGTTTATACCCAGTGCATTCGTGGTAACCCGGCCAGCATGATCGTAGTCGTTTCTATTTTTCACCGTCAACGTACCTGTAGCAAAGGGATAGGTTACGTTTTGTTTTGTCACCTCACCGGCAAAATTATATTCCAGGTTCTTTACTAAGATGTTTGCGGTATTGGAAGTACTTAGAAAATGAGTATGCTGACTTTGAATCATTCGGTTTAGTACATCATAATAAAAGGCATCCGTATATACTTTTGCATTCTCCCGGGAGTTCAATTTCTTCACCCCTGCCAGTAATCCCTTGATGTTCGTATTTCGCGTATGAAAAGCCCCTGTAGCAGCAAATGCAAACTGCGGCTCAAGAAAGGAATAATCATCATAATAATTTAGCAGTTTCTTTTCCGTGGACACCGGCTGCAAAGTAGACGGAAAACTAGCACCGTTATATGTAGCTCCAGTCCGGCTCTCAAAGGCCGTAGTATGTGCATCAAATAAACTCTGGGCTGAGGCCCGGGTAGTGCTTTTTGTGGTCTCACCACTAACCGCCACTCTTCCATGTACATCGTACTGGGTAAAATTCCAGCGGTTCAGCGTTTTCTGATAAGCATCCTGGTGCATCACTGCCCTATTGTTCTTATCATATACTGTTTCAGTCCATCCTGCTCCCGGTACATGCTTACGGGTAACACGCCCGCGGGCATCGTACTCATAGCAGAACACATAATTGGAGAATGAACTACTACTTTGACCTATAGAACTATTTAAGTCATATCCTAGAGGTTGTAAAACAGCCCGGATGCGACCTAATCCATCATATATATAGTAGGTAACAGCCCATACGCCAGAGGATATCTGCGATTGCGTCTGCACGGTCTGTCCTTTTTTGTCCTTGTAAACAGTAGTAACATTGCCCTGTTCATCCGTTACTGTACTGGAAATCAAACTCCATGCCGGATATGTACCTGCTAGAGTAATGTCATTACTAGTATTTATGGTATATTTTCTCACGTTGGTCCCAGCAGTTCCGTAAGAATAGTTCACATTTTTATTGTTCGTAGCCCACGCTGTACCTGGGCCTCGCGTTTGGGAAACTTCATCAGAAACTCCTCTGTAAGTTGTCGTTGAGTAAGCCTGTTCCCCATAAAAGCTATTTGCCGTACTCTCCACCGTACCACTTGCTAGTGGCGTGGTAGAAGTAGATGCGTAAGAAACCGGTAAGTGGGCTTTACTTATTCTACCCACATTATCCCTCACCAAGTTTTCCGCGATGATATTATTTGTAGAAGGAGTTTGACGCCACAACACCTTCTGAGATAACTCTCCAAAGGCATTGTAAAATTCATATAGTGAGGTAGCGTTTAAATGGTTGCTAGCATTAGAAGCATTTGTAGTGGCCGTTCTCAGATTTCTGCTGACTACATGGTTAGCTAAGGAATTGTTATTGCCCCTTAATTGGTATTCGTAAACACTTACCCAGTTTCCGTTATGATCCTTAATGCCTGACAAGCGTCCGAAAACATCGTACTCGTAATCAGTCCGGGTTCCGTTAGGTAAAATACCCCTACTCATACCCACGAAGGGCTTGTATAAGAACCCACTCATTTGCGCCGCAGTTAAGGAGTTCTGCACTGAAGTCAAAGTATTTTGGATGGTAGTATTATCCGCTGCATTGAGGAAGTTATTGTACGAGGTCCCCGCACTGGAAAGCGCTAGGTCAAGATCCGTTTTTAGCGCGTTTTTAAGATGTCCTACTATGTACCTAGCCCTATAGGCTCTTAAAACTGAAGTATGAATCCCGGCCGCATCGCGCACATTAATAGCCTGCCCTAGCGTATCGTAAGCTATTACAGCATAGTTTTCAAAGTAGCTGGATGAATTTATACCGCTACTTGTACCGCTGTAAGGTACAAAAGTGCCCGACGCTTGGTAGCGGTATTCTTTTGAAGGCAGGAACAAGCGAGGTTTACGGCTATTTCCAGTAAACTGGGCAAAAGTGTATGCTGTGGCATCCTGCACTGTGCCAGCGGCTGAGATTGTGCGTTCTATTACGATATTGTGCCTATGATTATTTATCAAAGAATCCAGCATAGGGTCTTTCCCCGATACGTTCTTATAATCTAAAGGATATTTTAGCTTTTCCTCGTGAACGATGCCGTCAGAATTTGTGTAAACCTGCCGGGTCAGTTGATAGTGCTCAGGATTATCGTAGTAGAGGTCTGTAGTGGTTGTAACGGGGTTTTGGCCGTTGGCGTCGTAAGTGTAAGTAATTTCTTTTTTAGGGTAAAACCAGTAACTAACTGGCTTATAATACTTAGCATAATCAGCAATATGCTGCCAATCACCTTGTTTAGTTACCCCCCACTTAATATAAAGTGCAGTCGTACTATATTTATTAGTAGTGTAATTTTCTTTAGGATCATATTGGGTAGAGTTAGCTGACGTCATCAAATTATTGGCATAATTTATAGTTTCAATGGGCCGTCCTCGCATTCCAGAATAATCTATTACAGGACCAATAAGTGCTGTATTTCCTGCCCTAGTTGGGGTCCCAAGCTCATTTGAATAACCGTCCTCAGTATTACTTGTAAAATGATGCAATGCCTTCCTTACACCGTTTTTAAATTCATTTACTCTATAATAATTAATTGGAAATTGAGACATGGAATTAAATGGCTCAGAAAATGCAAAATATGCCGAAGAAAATTGACCTTCAGCCCAAATATCATAAAAAGGTTTACCAAATATTTCACCACTCGAAAATGCATCACTTGGACTTGTATAGGTATAGGTGGTAGTAAAAGTGGGCTCATTTCCTGACTCGTCTATCCTAGCAATTGACTTTATCCTTATTCCTGGACCGGGTAGAACATTAGATATATAAGGATATTTAACAGTTACATACAACATGAATGTAACATTTGACCAATTTGGGTTAGAAGTTGGATTACCAAAACAATAACCATGGTTAGTTAAAATTGTAAATAAATCATGTATTGTATATGGAGCATTCCCTGCTTTTGGAACTAAGGTATGATTTAGAATCTTATAGGTACTGCCACAACCAGATGGACTACCAGGTGGTACTACAATTGAAATATCCACCGGTGTGTTCGTTGTTATATAGATATTTGGAGAAGTTACAATAGTCCCTTCTATTACTTGTAAAAATTTTAAACTATCGATATATAAAGTTCCTGTTTGAAATTCTCCATTTACGTAACTATAGTCATTAAGTTCATATTCATATGTTTCCTTCCCACCCGTAGGATATGTAATAGACTGAATTGCCCCAATCTTTGCAAATTCAAAATCAGGCTCTCTATTAGCACCAAAAGCTGGTACTAAAGAATTGTTTGTAACTTTCCCATTGTAAAAGCCAAATTTGTCAATCCCTTTCGTATTTATGATTCGCGAACTAGTACCCAAATAAGTAAATGTATAAGGTGCCATTTCAACATTACCTGTGCCAATTTCTTTAATAGCACTTAGAGAAAAACCTTCTCCAAAATTGGCAAAAGTGAAATTATAGGCTTTAACAAAAACTTGTCCAGAATTTAAAGTTGAATATTGTGTAATATTTACCAATCTCTTAGGATAATTTCTAAACCCTCCTACTATAGTAGATGTTGAATAATCTTCATATTTCAATTCAATTTTCCAGCCATTTCCTGTGATTTTTTTTAAATAAACTTCATAGGAAATATTAATATTTACATCTGCATAGTTTGTGATTGATGACTGCAACCAACTTGGAGATGGAACATATGCAAAAAAACTTTCCACAGGCGTAAATTGTGCCCTGTTGGCTGAGGCTGGGCTATCTGTATATTCAAGTTTTATCTTTTGCCCACCAGTACCGATGATTTCGGTCAAGTGCCATGCAGAAATTAACTTTCCACGAACTCCATCGTCATTAAATCCACTCTGTTCACCCTTTTCACTGGTGGACCTACTATATTCCACTGCATAAAATTTATAAATAGTTCCGTCTTCTGTCGTTATTGAAAATCCCACGAAGTTATCTAGAACGTTATGTAATGCGGCGTGAATGGGAATTGGATTTGGAGAATATTCAGCTTTAATCGCCAATTTACTCTGTGAAACTATGTGTATCTTTCCATCAGCGCCAAAAAAGAAACTACCACTATTGCTCCCAAAACTAAAATTAAAAAGATCAGGCTCCGAATCAATATTACCATATGTTATTTCAGCCATTAGGCTATTTGGAACCTGAGTGGCTTGAAATTGATCGATAGCCGTCTGTATCTCACTCCCAATGTGATAATAACCCGCATTGGACCTTTCGTCTTTCTTACTATTTACTGTTCTTGTAATTGTTCCACCAGCTAATAAATTCCATCCATTTCCTAGAATTCCAGTTAATTCCGACGGACGGTACCCTCGATATGAATAATTAGCAGATATATCTAATGGTAGTCCATACTCATCTATTTCAAATAATTTTACATTTGGCGAAATGGATCCTGAACTTAAATTTACAGGTGCTAACGAATACCTTCCAATACTAGCAGCATTCGGTGATGGCGGAACTCTATCAAATGGGGTCTTTTGTCCATATACTTGGTAAACAACAAATAATGACAAGAAAATAATGACTCTCATTAATTTTTTAAATTAAGTTGTAATAATTCGGGTTTAACACTGAATCGAAAATCCTTGTTTAAAGAATTTGGAAAAATCATTTCAATTCTATTCCCCAAGGGCATCCAAATGAGTTCCGCAGATTCGATAATTGGGTCGTTTGCAACGTATGTATATGACCAGATTCCCTTCTTGGTATCGTATTTCCATATAAATGGTTCAATACTTATTTTCTCACTTGAAATAATGGATTGACCAAAAGCAAGCCACAAATTTCCATCGCCATCGATCCAATGTTTTGCTTTAACTCTATATCCCGGGTAGATGATCTTACCGCCCTCTCCCAAAACTCTTTCAATCGAATGCGACTCCTTGGACATTTCCTCCCATTCTCCCCTCGTAGAATTATATCTCCAAAAATCAGCTAGAACCCTACTACCTTTGTAATCCTTGTCATAACCAAATCCTCCATACAAATAAATTTCTGCTGGATTTGGAGACCATATGGCCATATCTACTCGTGCCGAAGGAGAATTTATATTTGATTTGTCAATCCACTCGTTTTCTAAGGTATTGAAACACCAGATTTCGTTGGAAAAGTTACCTGACCTTTCCGTTAATGGCGAATCTAAAAAGCCTCCAAATAAGTATAAATTTTGCTTTTCGTCAATCCACCCACCAGCTCCTCTTCGAGGACCAGGAATTTTCCCTTTTACTTCTATTTTTTGCCACTTGCTTGCTTTAAAGCTGTAAAACCATAAATCATTTAGTAGCTCATTACTAGTGGAGGAAACACCTCCAAATAACCAAAGCCCTTGATCAGTAACCCATTTTAGAGCGTCAATTCGTATCACAGGATTCGACTTTTCATCGGCTGAACCTACGAACATATGGTCATCACCTTGCTCTTTAAAAATCTCAACACCACTTTTATCTGCATACAGAAACACTTTGTCTTTATACTGCCACAGCAAAGGTGCGCTTTTAAAACTCTCTTTTCCGTAAACTTTAGTCGTTTCCCATCGCGATTGAGCTAAAGCAGAAAGGTGAAATAAGAAGATGAGGATGACGGTAAATTTTACTCTCATAAATAGAATAGGTGTTTTGGTGTCATATAAATGATTCAGTACCTTGCCATATGACAAGAAATATAAAATGTGAATACTTAAAAAGTTGCCTAGTGAGTATAAAGATGATTAGGCGACTGTTTTAGCCACATATCACGTCAGCAAAAAAAAGCAGGGAGTGTCTAAATGCACATTTAAATGTGGTTCATCACGAGCGCATTTAAGGAAGATGATAGTTGCAATGTAATTCATAGGGCGTCAAAAAGGATGCGGCAATCTAGATGCACTATCAAATCAAAAAAAGCATTAAAGAGATTTTTTATTAAACGGTACTGAACTGAAAGGACCTCTAAATAAATCTTTTAGGCCAGATGAATTCCCTTGAATAAAATAAACAGTGGACATTGACGAAAATACATCGTCACTTTGTAGTTTGCAAAGTGGAACCTTTCTTACCTATATGAAGTATCTCTTGCTGGCCCTAGTATACGTAACTCCAATAATAGCACATTCGCAATCCAAGACAAGTGCCGGTTTGGCGGGTACTTATAATGCTGCATTACAAACTTTTGGCATAGGAATTCGGGCACAATTCTCATTAAACCAAAAATTTTATATCAGTCCACAAATGAAGTATATTCCTCCAATAAAAGATTTTCATGAAGTAACGATGGGAATCAATACGCACTATTATTTAATAAAACCTTCCACGCCCTTGGGTAATAGATACCAGCACCGAAATCTCATTGCACTTTATCTTATTGGCGGCGTACACTACAACAGATGGATAAATTATGCACCCACCATAAATCCCAAAGCTAAACAAAACAATATTCTACCAGAGGTTGGCGCTGGCTTAGAGCTTGGAAGAAACTATTTCAAAATCTTTACTGAAGCAAACCACAATACAGTATGGATGGAACCTTCTTTTGAAATAGGAATGCAAATAAATCTCAGTAAAAGATCCAAACCAAAGTGTTTCTTTCCACTATGAGGTATATCCTATTACAATTTTTTACTATCTGCTTCTTATCCTCATGCAAGGAAGATAGAAGAATACATCCCACTGAACCAGGGCCAGCTGCAGTACCAGGTTTACTTAAAAAAATTTCAGCAATTTCAAAGTTGGGTAATTACCATATTGAATTTTCATATATGGATAGTTTGACGCTAAAAAGTATAATTTACAACTATGGAAATAGACAGTGGACTGAAACTTTTCATTATAAAAATGATACCTTAAGGACTTCTATCTCTAACGATACCACTAAATTCTATGAGTATAAAGACGGCAAACTTTCCTCTATTGTAAATCAGCCTAAATTACCAGCATCAGAACAAATTATACAACGCTACTACTATCTCGAAGGAGGAAATAAAGTTACCCACATCATAAGGGAGAAAAAAGAATCAAATGAAGTAACTCAGTTGTCAAATATCTCACTCATTTGGCGTGGGGGAAATGTTGGATTTTTACGATTGCAAACAAACAATTTTCTGGAGGAATATGACTTCCAATACGGCAGTGGCAAAAACCCTCTTCATCGCGTGTATAGACAAGTACTACGCATACCAGGTGATCATTACCATTCGCTCTCCGAAAATCTCATATCAAACATAAATTTGTTCTTGCAAAATTCTGAAATCAGAATAGAAAGCACCCTAAATAATCAGGGATACCCAAGCGAGCAAATTATTTTTGAAAGAACTAACACTTCAAGCCAAGAGTGGAAAGAGAAAGAGCGGTTATTGTATGAATATTACGAATAAGTGTTTGTTAAATGGCTATGTGTGTGTGCGTGTTGTGTAACCTCCCTCTAAATATTTGCACAAAACTTAAGTACATCATTCTGTAACCCTCCCCTTTTTAGGACATAGTATAATTAAACAAAGATATTGATTTATTGTTCTTCCAGCAGGGGGAGCTAGCTCCCCCTGCTGGAAATGAAGTGCTCAAATTTTTAAACTTTTCCGGGGTGAATCCTCCTAGCGATTCATGCGGTCTTTGGGTATTATAATCCTTCATAAATTCTTCTGCCAGGATTCTGACCTGAAGGATATTTTCAAACACATAAGCGTCCAGTATAGATGCTCTAAAAGTTCGGTTAAAACGTTATCCATTCTGAAAGGGCTTTCCGGGCTGGATATAAAGGAGTCTGATGTCATTCTCTCTACACCAGTCAGCCAACACATTTGCAATAAATTCAGGGCCGTTATCAACTCTGATTTGGGTAGGCTTACCTCTATATGCGATTAGATCCTCCAGACTTTGAACTACCATGTTCGACTGTATACTGAAATGAGCCTCTACGGTCAGAGCTTCCCGGTTATAATCATCGATGATATTCAAAATTCTGATCTTCCGGCCATTGCCAAGAACATCATGCATGAAGTCCATGCTCCAGGTATGATTGATGCCTTCCGGCTGAATCAACGGTACTTTAACACGTGCAGGAAGCCTCTTGCGAGTCTTTTGACGAAGGTTTAGACCCAATAGAAGGTAAATCCTGCGGACACGCTTGTAATTCCATTTAAGGCCCTGATTCCGTATCCTTTGATACATCTTATCCTGACCTTCCTTCGGATGATTTTCGGCTAGACCTAGTAGCTTTCCTCTTACTTCTGTATCGTCTTTTACAGAAGAATAGTAATAAACGGAACGACTTAAATCCATGATCTTACAGGCCTTTTGAATGCTCATGCCATACTCGTTTACGATATAATTCACCACCACTCGCTTTTCAAAAGGCCCTAAAACTTTTTTGATAGTACGTCCTTGAGAACGGCGTGATCCAGGGCCAGATCAGCATACATCTTCTTTAATCTGGCATTCTCCTGTTGAAGAGATTTTAGTTCTGCCAGATCCATCCCACTCATCCCTGAATACTTCTTCTTCCAGTTATGGAAAGTGGCTTTGTGAATATTTAATTCCCGGCAGATGTCTTCTACCTTACGACCGTTCTCGTACTCTCCGAGTACTTTCACAATCTGATGTTCTGAGTGCTTACTCTTTTTCATTGTTACAAGTTAATGTTAAACCTTTATTGTTGCGTTTTAACTTGTCCTATTTTTGGGGAGGGTTACACTATGTTTAAGATATTTTGGGTTATTAAGTTGGAAATGACAAAAAATAAATAATGATAATTTTGTAATATGGGAATGTCTTGTTTAGAAGGTGTAAATTACTAAATTTGGTAATATAAATATTTGGTTGTTGTATTAGTGGGGAATTTTCGGTGTGATAAATATTTCTGGTAATTAAGTGAGAAATATAATGGGTATCGTATTTTTTTAAAATAATTCCTATCATAATGAAAGTAGAAACGCATTTTATCAAAAATAATGATTTTCGGACGGTACAATGTAGTGGAGCTTTTGGAGGAGTAATTTCTAATGGTTTAATAAATATGAACATGTATACGGATAGAGTTGTTATTCCGAATACTATCACATTAGAAGTAGATGAAAAAGACGGACAACATTTACGTGAAATTGGTCGTGAATCAAAGAATGGGATAGTTCGCGAAGTCCAATTTGGTATGCTAATTGATGTTAACGTAGCTAAGTCTTTGGTCGAGTGGATCAATGAACAAATTAAAATAATTGAATCTGTTACTGGTAAATAAGTTAAAAATAGAGGTATTTATGGACTATCTAACTGAACCGGTAAGTTTTTCTGAAGCCATAGGGGTGTATTCGAAAGATAATAGAAATTTAATTACCATTGGGATAAGAAATCCTGTTTTTAGTCAAATGGAAACTTCGTTCTCAGGCTCTACTAATAATCCATTTTTTATAGGGTTAATAGGGCGAAGGAAATTGCTACGAAGAAGGGGATAGAAAGGCCTAATTCATTTGCAGAGAGTCAAGCTATTAACATTCTGAATTATTTAAATAAAAGGGAAATTGCGGTTGATTTTGTAAACCCTTCTAATGATGGCGGATTGATTTTGGAAATTTATCTGGGATCTGATTATTATCTAATTGAAGTTTATAATGATAAGGATATTGTTTTCTTAAGTAGGAAAAGTGGGGGGCAAAAAATTTATGATACAAATAGCGAAAATATTTTTTCACTTGTAGATAGATTTATTATTTGAGATGGCCTCAAAATGTTTTGAGTTAGGAATACCTGTAGAGCTGCACAGAAAAAATAGACCTATAGACAACACTTTTAAAAGTGAAATGATTTATAGAAGATTTCAATCATCTGCATCTCTAAGTGAATGAGATGGTAAGTTAAGCAGTTCAATATTTCCAGTTAAAAGGGATTCCTGCAATAGGGAGAAATACAGTACCTCTCCGAAAGATGTATTATACAATATTCGTGAAGAAGATGGAGGTAGGCACTATTTTGATATTTACGGCGTAGTTGGGTTTTGTTCAGAGGTATTATATGATTTTCAAAATACTTCTTTAATGATAAATGATGAAGTAAGGAAGTTTACTTTGCAGTTAAATCACTCTCCTGAAGAGTGTATGTATCCGCACTGCGAAATATTAGTATTAGAGAATGGGCAGGAGGTTGACCTAAAAGCCAAATCGATTAAAACAGCCATCCGTGTTTATTTAGTTGAAAACTGTGAAATTCTTGTACCTAGTCCATAATTCTTAATTCAGTTTGCACATTTTAGGAAATTGCAAAAAATAGAGCAAGATTTTTATAACAGTGTCTAGGATAATTTCAGATTCTTCCTGTATATAGCCATAGTATAGGTGTTGGCGAGATAGCATAAGATAAGTAAAACCTGTACTTATGTGGGGGCTTGCAAGTTCGATTTCTAATCCTTAGAGATATTCTAATTATTACAATGTATAAGGTTGTAACAATGAGAAAATCATCTTCCTGAAATCAACTTCATAGTAAATATAAAAACAATAAGCTGTTTACTTTTTCCCACTTTAGGCACCAATTCTATAGTAAAAAAGACTATGGAATGAAAAAGATACTTTTAGCATTACTATCCATTTTAGTTTTTTCCTGCGCTAGCGATGAGGAGGCGGGGAAGGTGCAATATTTAGCAGTATGTTCGTATGGGAATGGCTGCGAATTCTCGGAGATATTGTTAGATCAGAAGGATGTGGATATAGCCTTGGGTAGGGAGCATTTTTGGGCTCAAGCGGGGCCTGATGCTACCTTGGTACTGGAGGGGTGTGTAGCTCAAGTGGATGAAGAGCGTAGCATAGAGGAGATTCATGCAGATTATGGAGGGTCAGGAGATCCGAAGATGGTGGAGCCGGTAGATATAGCTCGATATATTAGTGGCATGGGTTGTTTACAGTGCGATACGGAGACAAAAAAGCTTTCGTTTGAGATTTCAAGCGTGGAGGTGTCTGGCTCTGCGTATTTCTATATTAATTTCAAAGACAAAGAATCTTTTATGCCTAATGCGGCGTATCAACAATTTTACAAAGGAGCAGAGGGGATAAGAGATATTGTCATTGACCAATTAGTAAGGAACGGGTATGTAGAGCAGTATATTATTGATCAAAACGGTGGGAAATACATGTACAGGCTTCCTGTTCAGCAAGATTATTTGACGCCTGTTGAAGGAGAATTTACGGAGGGAGATTTTAAAAAGGCATTTAAAAAGACGGGAAATAAGAGAAGGGAATTAGATATGTACCAAGAGGAGTATGAGGGTTTTTCAGAAGAGGGTGAGGTATTGAAATTTTGGCTGGGTGCTACTCCGGAGATATGTCTTGCCCCTGATCAGTTTGCATTTATGGGTATGTATGGGATAGGATATATTAAGATAGATGGTGTCACCTACTTGCTAACTGAAGCCTCAATTCCAGGCTATAGAATGCGCATCACCAAAGTAGAGAAAGGGTCTTATTCCTTTAATCCGAGTGGGTATACGAGGTTGAATTAAAAGAAGCCTTTGGCTTTTTTTAAGATTAATAATTTAGGAACAATAAGTATTATTTAGGACGGTAATTTTAACCATTTAAATACTAAATGTTCCTAAGTTCTTAGGCCAAAAAGCCGAAGGCTTTTGGGTAACCTCTTCTAAGCTTTTAGTTATTTTTATTGGGAGCTATTTTTGAGGGGGAGGAGAAATTTTGGGACAAAAAAAAGAGTTACAAATTTCTTTGTAACTCTTGTACCGGGGACGGGAATCGAACCCGTACGAGGGATAAGCCTCACAGGATTTTAAGTGTCAAAAGTGGCTTTTCGCCATTTAACTTATCTTTCCCTATTTTAACTAAGCAAGTGATTATTTGTTATTTAAAATATTTTTCTTGTCTTTGCTGAATGAATTGAATCGGCCTTTAACAAGCCGATTGTTTGAAAATTGTTTGAAAGTTTTTGTGTGATGTTGGTTTAGTGTGAATGTTTAAAATTTTCAAAATCATGTCAGTTACATTCAGTATTTTCCTTGACAAACGGAGGGCTTACTCCAAGTCCACTGTGAAGCGAAGAGTAACCTACGGCAGAATGAGCAAAGAGTATGAAACCATACACAAGCTGACGGAGGAGGATTAAATTGAAGCGCCTCGGATTTCGGAGCCGCTAAAGCAAGTAAGGGAAGACTTCAAAGAGATCCGAACCATGATGGCTTTGGCGACCGAAAAGGTATTTCCATTTGATTTCTGGGTATTCTACCGGGACTACATAACCCCCAGCAAGCTTTCCAAAAAAAGAAAACTAAGAAGCAGCCAGTTACAGCCTCAGAAAGCGGGGCGGGTACCTTTGATTATTCCGAATATGAAAAGCTATTTCCCATTCTCAAAGAAATCCACCATGAAACTGCCAGAATATCCGGTGTTTACTGCGAATACATCAAAAAGTTGATCCGGGAAGGACGCATCGGTAACGCTGTCAAATACTGGGACAGCTACAACGTCATTAAGCGTTTTGGCGGGAACATCTATTTCCAGCATATAACCGTGGTATGGTTTAGGTCGTCTGAGAGGTGGATGCTCGGAAAGGGTCGCTCGCGGGCCACTGTGGGGGGGGGGGGGGATTTTGCCCCACCTGCGGTGCATATTTAACGAAGCCAATGAAAGAAAGGTCATTAATAAGCAAATGTGCTACCCATTCGGAAGGCGGCGGTATCAAATCCCGTCAAGCAGGAAATGGAAGCGGGTATTGGACCTGCCCGATATCCAGACGATCTACTTCAGCGTGCCTTCCTGTCCTTCGAAAGCCTATGCCAAATCACTTTGGTTTTTCATGTATTTTGGGAATGGAATGAATCCAAAGGATGTTGCGCATCTTAAATACGGGAACATTAACGGGGAGAACTTCAGGATATCCGCGATATAATCCAGTCAGAAATGGAGCGGTTGTTAAATGATCCAGGGCAGAAACACTTGGGTATAAAGAAAAATTAATTCCTATAAGATATTATTTTGGAACCTCCATTGACAAAAAACCAAATCCTCCAAAACGAATTATTTTTTTTAGAAATTCAAGTAAATCGAATAAAAAATTACCCTAAAATAAATTTCACGCCATTAAATAGAGTTTAAAATTGGATTTATTAAATTATTAATTAAACTTTAAATAGGTAAATATCTCTCGACCTGCTTAAAATTTCCTTTCGAAATGAAAACTATTTCACTGCTAGTAATCTTCTTGTTTCCTGTATTACAAAGCTGCAAACAAGAAAGCCTGAAATCCGGCAGCCTCAGTAAATGTGTGCTTTTAGAACAGGAATCGTGGACAGTCCAGTCTGAGATCCAAGATATAACGGGTACTATCCTGAAAAGTCAGTTTACCAATGATACCACTCAGCTGTTTATTATAGCCTTAGATGATCAGTATAATACGGAAGTCTCCCCTTGTAACTTGCCTCCGACTTTTGAAACACTTGACACCAAGGTTATTGTATCCGGGAAAATATATACGCATCCAACACGGGATTATCCTTATCCTCCCATTGAACTCTCTTCTATCAACCACCTAAACAATTAAAGGATTATGAAAAATAAATACCTGCTCCTTTTCCTGATTCTCTTGATTTCTACAACTATTACCGCTCAAAATTTCATACCGGTAAATAAGATAGAAATTGAAGAAAGTAAGAAGTCTGAATTAAGTAAGATCCTTAAAGCCTATCAAACACTTTCAATTAAGGTTCAAGACACAAAGGAGTTCCTTCGTAAGCATGCTGGTGGAGCTAAAGTCAACAAAAAATTTAGTTTCTACCTGACCGAATACGCCGTGGCCTGATAATGCTGCGATTAGAAGGAGGTAAATTTTTTCACGGTTGAATAGTTAATTTATGGTGAAATTAATTTTAAACTCAACATCCTTAATTGTTAATTCATCATCGGAGCCAGGTACTCTAAATCGAAAAGTTTCCTTAAAAGATGCACGATACTGCCCCGGTGGTAACGGGTTCTGACGGGTACTGGAATAGGTTCCAAGTTTCCAGGTCCATGATGAATCCCTGGTATCGACCCAAGGCTGAACAAACACATAATCATCATTTTGACCAAAAGGGAACCCCCCAATACCTATCAAATTCAAAGCATTGAGTACGTATGGCTTTCCCACTTTCTGGCCATCTACGGTGTAAACAGTACAGAAATCATTTTCCGCATCATTGGCATATTGAGGATAGAAATAATATTCCTTACCCGTTTTATTCCTTACCGTAAATTTGAAAAAGAAGTTTTCACCTTCAAGAAGTTCTGTAACGTCTTCCATTTGAGAATTTAGCAAGCAATATTCAAAGGCGATGCCGTCAATCTCTTGTCCGTCACATCCGGAATATGTCAAAGGGCTTGGATTACTATCACAACTGGACAAAGTCATTGTAAATACCAAAGCAATTATCAGATTTTTCATAATACTTTACTTTTTTAATTATATCTCACCAATCATCTCTCTTAATCTCAGTATAATTATTAAAAAGCCACATCAAATAAACTATTTTGTTTATACTTTTTCTTGTATAAATTATATACTTATCGTTACTGATCTTTATCTGAAAGGAAATTGCAAGAACTTCAGACATTACTTCTCATAATAACAGTTGGTATTTCTGTACCAAATCTTAGAATTCCTTTATTTCTTTGATGTCTATCTTCTGATATCCGGGGCTCCTCCATCCGCAATTCCAGGTTCCGGATTGGATTTCATACTTTACACTGACTGTTAAGCTATCAACCTGAAATTTGGCGTTTAAATTGACGGGAGCATAAAGCTTATTTTCAATATTAAGCAACCAGCCGCACCCATCGACTGCTGGATCACCAGCAAACACTATGACGGCCTTTTGAACTTCAGAGATTTCACTTAAAGCCTTCACATCACTTCGGCAATCAACCGCCATAATTGGTAAAGCGGAGCAGACTAACAGAATTCTTATGAAAATTTTCATGATTCGAATAATTTAATACGTACTATAAAATCAGCTATTTTACACAGTTCAGTTAATTTTACAAGGGCTACAAACTAGCAAGTGTGCGATTAATTAATAATTTACTCTATCTATTACTAAGTACGATAGGAGGTTTCAGTTGGTACGATAAAATCAATTTTAAACTCAACATCCTTAATTATTAATCCATCCGCATATTGAGGATAGAAAGAAAATTCCCTTGCTGTTTTATTGGTTACTGTGAATTTGAAGAAGAAGTCTTCACCTTCCCGTAATTTTGTGGCAGCTTCCATCTGAGAATTTAGTAAACAATATTCTAAGGAGATGCCATCAATGTCCTTTCTATCACATCCTGCATATTACGAAGGAGACGGGCTGCTATCACAGCTTGATAAGCTCATCACAAATACCAAAACAATAGTCAGATTTTTCATAACCCTTTACCTGTTTAAGCTTATATCAAAAGGTATCTCTTTTGATATAAGTACAATAATAAAAAGATTAAATCACTTACCCTTTATTTATTAATATTATTCCGAGTATTAATTATATATTATAAAACCGGCAACACCTCAACAGAATGGACATATAGAAGCCTACCATTCAATTCTGGAAAGTGCTGTATGTCAACGATTTGAATTTAAAAGCCTACAAGAATTTAAACAAGTAATGATAAGATGGAAAAAATTCTATAATTTCGAAAGAATACATGGCGGTCTTCACTATAAGTACCCTAGAAAATTCCTCGAATCAATTGGTGTAAAAATTGATCCGAATTGGTGAAATAAATTAAAAATAGTGTCCAAGTAATTGCGTTTAAGACAATTTCATAAAATGGAGAAATTATTTCAAGTTTATTCACATTCTAAGAATAAATTATACTTTAAAACCATTCAATCGTATGAATATTAACCTCGCCAACGCCAGTTTTAAAGATTTTGAAAACCCTCGCGGCCTTGATATTTTCCAAAGAGCCGCCGAACATGAAAGATACCTGAGTTACCTCAAGGAGAATGAATTTATGAATTACAGGCTAACGGTCACCTCGGGATATGGACCTGTAATCGAACTGGCAGAAGAAGGCCATATAAAAAAAGGCGAGTACGTAAGTTTTGTCTGCAACGACTACTTAGGCTTTACACAACATCCTGAGATCAAAAGAGCTGCCATAGCCGGGATTGAAAAATACGGTACAGGGGCTGGATCATCCCCACTCATTGGCGGGGTATTTCCAATATCATAAGGAGCTGGAGGATAAGATATCTGCATTTTTTCACCGTCCACCAGGTTCAACCATCGTATATACTACCGGCTATACCTCAAATTCGGCGTCGCTGCTTTGTCTTCTTAAGAAAGAGGATATCGCTATAGTAGATATGGCCGTGCACAGTAGTGTGTATGAAGGCCTTATGGGGGGCACCATGCAACGCTTTTTACACAACGATATTGAAGCTCTGGAGCATAAACTGGCCATTAATAAAGATTCCTACAGAACAAAAATGGTTATCATAGATGGGGTATATTCCCAAGATGGAGATATAGCCAAACTTAAAGAGATTTTGGAGCTATGCCGCCACTATGGAGCTGTGCTATTGGTTGACGATGCGCATGGCATAGGGGTGATTGGTAAGACGGGAAGAGGAGCCTTAGAGTATTTTGACCTGTTAAGCCAGAAGGACGTTATTATTACCGGAACCTTCAGTAAAACCTTTGCAAATGTGGGAGGATACTTAGTGGCCGATCCGCAGCTAATCTCCTACCTGCTGTTCCAGTCAAGGCAATATGCCTTTTCGGCCGCCGCGACGCCGGCAATATGTGGAGTTACCCGAGCGATTGAACTTGTGGACGAAGAACCGCAGTGGCAAATATAATTGCAGGAGAATATCGAGTATTACAAAAATGGTCTTCAGGAAATAGGTCTTGACGTGGGAACAACTTAATCCGCCATTATCCCTGTTAAGATCGGAGATGTTCGTAAAAACTCTGAAGTGGGAAGATTATTGCTTGCAAACGGCATTTACACAAACAGCATCATGTACCCGGCTGTGGCCCTTAAGGATGCCCGTATCCGTCAGAGTGTTATAGCTACCCATACGAAGGCACATCTTGACAAAGCGCTAAATGTACTTGCCTATATCGCCAAAAAGTTGCAACTTGCTCGATAGGTGAACTTATTTCTTATAATGGAGCAAGAAAAAGATACCGAAGAGGATAAAAAAGAACAGCCCGTCATAAAGCAAAGAAAGGTTCATGCCGGGCGTCAAAAAAATAAAGAGCGTACGAAAGGACGTATTATCGAGGCTGTTGGAAAAGTACTGGAAAATGAAGGGTATGCGAACCTTAACACTGTAAAGATTGCAAAGGAAACAGGACTTGACAAAAAATTGATACGGGCCTACTTTGGTGATCTGGAACATCTTTTGGAAGACTATATACTTCACAAAGATTTTTTGGAAATACGCTGCGACAACAACTATTAAAAAATTGCTTCGAAGCCCTGACTCTATAGGTAAAAAGGAGATTTCGTCATTGTTGCAGAATCAATTTGAAGTTGTGTCCAGCGATAAGTCGCTTCAAAGAATTCTTCATTGGGAACTTGGGGATGATAATCCCGTTCTTAGGAAAGTAGCAGATGACAGAGAAAAAATCAGTGATAAGCTTTTCGATATTATCATGCCAGAGTTTGAGGAATCAAACGTTGATCTCAGGGCAAGACTGGCTTTGATAATTGGAGGCATATATTACCTTTCGATACATGCGACCTCCAACGGGAGTAATTTCTGCGGATTAATCTTGAAGAAGGAAAGGATCGCACTTCTAAAGCAATTCAGGATCTTGTCTTTGAAGCCTATCAGAAAGCAGGCGTCAAGAAATAATTTTTCTTTGCTGAGTTTATTGTTTTCATCAGACATTAATATTTAGATATTTTTATCATCGCAAGACTTATTTTAGTGAAAAGAAAATAGAGACTCATATTTTAAAGACAAACGAGCTTAAGGTCTATACTCCGCTCATTTGTCTTCAAATTTCCAAACATCAGGGCAAAGCAGCCTGGTCATAATCCGAACGCTCCAGAACAATGGTTCGCGTAGATTTTTTCTTTTTACCCATCTCAAAATCTCCTGTGTGAAAATTCATGAGATTTTTGGTAGGTCCACAGTTTGGGTCACTTGTTGCTAGATACAATCTTTCCCCATTGCAATAATGAATTATTGCTTTACCATCTGCAAATGATATAACCAAAGAGTCTACCTCTCTCTTAAAGGGGCTGACGTCTCCATCACCCCCCTCCCTGTATTTTTTCTTCCACAGATGATCTTCCCCGCTTTTAATAAATGTACTATCGAGCAATGAAGACTCCGAATAGGTTAAGATTGAGAAATCCAGTGGCGTTTGGTTTCTTACAATAAATGTTACCTCTGGATTTATCAAAAACGAGCATCCCGAGAATAATGACAGCAGCAATATGAATAATATAGACCTCATGATGTTACTATTTGTTAATCATAATCCGAAAAAAGTTGCGACGCAGCAGCTTCTGTCGGGTTACTTGAGTTATCCTCTAAATAAGACCTGTATTGATACCAATTAGTTGGTCTCGCAAATAAGAAATTCACCAATTGAGTAATGGTATAACCACTGGCAAGATCATTAGGCCTACCTGATGAAGCATCAAACTGATTGTGATTATCAATCAAATCAATGAAGAGTGGGGTATAGTCACTTGCCTGGACGTCGGCTAAGCTTAAATGCTGTTGTGCATCAAAATCAAGTTGCGGGTTTGCATTATGACCGTATACCTCTCTTGTGATATGCCATCCCACTGCTTGAGCCCAGCTTTCAGCTAGTTTGCGTGCCTGTCCCGTATTCAAAGTATAGGCTTCATAACTCATACCCATAGCCCAATGTGAAGCATGGGTTAGTTCATGTATGGTGGTTCCGAAAATTACCCTGGCGTCATCATTGTTCAAATCAAATATAAGCTTGATTTGTGCAGCAGCCCAAGCGCTATTAAATGCAAAATAGTGAGAACGACCACTGCCTTGCTTTGAACCTAAGTGCATTTTAGATAGAACTCCAGACCCCGGAGGGCTTGGCACTCCAAATGTATTATTATAGTAGTAATACCAAGCAGCTCTGTGTACATGAGCAAAAATATAATTATCTGGTGTGCCCCCTTCTGAAATATCCAAATTCCATTGACCTTGAATTTTAGGACCATTAAAATGGGACTGTCCGTAGGACCCATCTCTAATATCGAAATCTGCACGGTCCCACTTAATTGAATAGTTTACGCCCTTGCCATTAGGCCAGCCATGATCAATGAAAAAGTAGCCATTATTATAAGATAGTGCACTTTTTGTCGTAAACCATCTGTTACCCCTGACAAGGCACGCAGGTACAGGCACCCAGCCAGCGCCTGCTTGATATTGGCCCGTTCCATCATTATAATTTAGCCTTTCGTCCCAAACGCGTATACGTCCTGATGAGTACCAATCAGCTATTTTTGCATTCTTGTTATCTTCAGTCTCTGAATCCAAATTACCTGTTAAGGACATAGATTCATCTTCCAAATGTGTCAAAAGAGCCTTATTGCGTATCTGCAAGTCAGTTTCTAGCTCCTTCCCATTGCCAAAGGGAAGGTATAATTCTTCCAAAACTTCCAGCTTAAGATCGAACCTCTTCAGATTCTCTACTGGAATCGCTGCGTAAAGCCAGGTAAATTTAGCGTCCGTCGAAAGTGAAGGGTCCCTGTAACTGTTTCCCTGTTTGGCAATTTCATAGTCCAGGGGATACTCGAAAAGATCAACAGTAGTGTCGGCGTTCAGTTTGTCGTATTCTTCGTCACTGGACGGTAAAAACCGAACGTAATAGTAATTTGTGACGATCGATACTGGCAAATCCTGTCCTTTTGATCGAAGGCTCTCAGCCGCTTTTTTCATATTTACCGTGCTATACGGATTTTCAAGCTTCCTTCCCAGAACCAGGTCCGAATCTGAATAATTAAGAGCAGAACTTCTCTCTCCCGAAGGCGTCGTAGAGCTGTCAACTTCCTTATCCAGCACTTGATTGCTGTCTTTGCAGCTTAGAACCCCCAGGGCTAAAGCAAAGAAAAGACCGGTAGCATGTGACTTGGTTTTCATTGGGTAGAATTGTTTAGATGAATTGTACGTACGTTTTTGATTGTTCCTTGAGCGATTTTCACCCGGGCGTAACCGGTAAAGTAAGCTGGCCTAAAGTCTTAAGTGCTCCCATAAAAATACAGTTGAGCAAGAAGCCTTCATTTTATTTAAAGTTGGATGGTTGCGTCTTAAACGCAATTACTTGGACACTATTTTTAATTTATTTCACCAATTCGGATCAATTTTTACACCAATTGATTCGAGGAATTTTCTAGGGGACTTATAGTGAAGACCGCCATGTATTCTTTCGAAATTATAGAATTTTTTCCATCTTATCATTACTTGTTTAAATTCTTGTAGGCTTTCAAATTCAAATCGTTGACATACAGCACTTTCCAGAATTGAATGGTAGGCTTCTATATGTCCATTCTGTTGAGGTGTTGCCGGTTTTGTAAATTCCTGAGTTATACCTTTTTGTTTTAGATATTCTTGAACTATTAAAGCTTCGAATTGTGAGCCATTATCGTTTCTTACTATAAATTGCTTTGGCATCGGATAAGTTTGTAAAATTTGTTCAAATAGATTTATTACATCTTCAGATTTAATAGAATTTGCGATGTATTGTCCCAATTGCCATCTCGAAAAAACATCCAAAATTGTCAGTACTTGCGCATTTGTGCGTTTTCCTTGGATATATACATATTTAATATCAAATTCTAGGAATGCAAATTCTCTTTGTACAATGGGAACGAGTTCTTTTACCCAGTTCCTACTTATTCTCTTGGTATTACTGCGTTGAAATTTTAATAAATTGTTTTCCTTCATGAGCTTATAGGTTCTATAAGCCCCAATTCTCAATCCCTTTTCTTGGTTTAAATAGCGGTAGGTTTTATAATACCCATAATCCACAAATTCGCCCTCCAGAAGTGTTTTAGTTTCTTGTAAAATATAATCCATATCAAACCTATTATTTTCCATATCATATACATAACCTGAGGCCCTTTTCCCCGGTTTTGTACCTGTAGAAATGTAATAGTAGCTGCTTCGAGGTAAATCTACATGCTTTAATACTAGATATTTAGGCCTCCCTTGCTCTAGAAATTCGTCAACTACCTGGATTTTTATTTCTTTAGAGATTGACTTTTTTTTAAAAGGGAATCTTTAATTTGAATAGCTAACTCTTTTTCAGCAACTATCCTTTTTAGAGCTTCGTTTTCACGACGTAATTGTTTGAGTTCACGCTCGGCATCTGTCATTGCTCCTGCTTCCAAGCCACTTTTGCCTAACTTCTCAAATTTCTCTTTCCAATTATAAATACTCACAGTAGAAACCCCAAATTCTCGCGATGAAGAACTTACGCCGTGCTGGATAGAATGAAGTACAATCTTCTCTTTCTCCTCCAAACTCCATGTTTTTCGATGTTTTGACATACACAAATCTAATTAATTGTTAACTTAGTTTTGTGTCCAAGTTTTTATCGAGCTATTAGGTAAGTAAGTTGAATAAAGAAACAACATAATAAGATGATAGTAAAATGTAATTTTTTCATGGCGTTTTAAGTTTATTAATTAGGACAATTAAATGAATTTTGATTTATGACTATGTAGATAGGTGTGGGTGGTCCAGGTAAGTCCAGATAACAAGCAATGCTAAGCTGTTCTTCTTCTGTAGCATTTCTGAGTTTTAAAAAAAATCGCTCATTTTCTTTATATTCAATAGGAAGACCTATGACCCCAATGACATTCTCAATTCGTATCAAGTCTTGTTGATCGTTGATCTTTTTCTCCCAAACCCGTGCACCCAACGCCCCTTTTTTATCGGGTTTAAAACCCAAAACGCCACACTTTTCTCCAACTATTACCCTTGAAATACACTCCTCCGTGTCATGAATAGGGATATCACGATCGCAGGCTGAAAATAACAGAAAGAGTGTCAGAACTCCTGAGATGCGTGTTAATGAAAATTTCTCAATAGACATGTATGGAGTTTGCGAAAATGATTTTAACCCTTAAATCATAAAAAGAAGACTCAGAAAAAGTTCACTTACATTTTTCATATACTATTGCATTTTTGGTTGGATATGAATTTTACACATACACTTTTTGCTGGTGATGATCTTTCTTCTGCCCATTGTAGACATGGCGCTATAATCTGGCAATTCTCGTTATTATTTGTTGCATCTACATCGACCTGGAAATATACTTTACTGCTTGGTGTTATACTATTTGTATCTGTGCTGGCATCAGACCTTCCTGCATTTTTTATCAATAGAGCGTTATTATATCTTTTGCCATTAAATGTCCATTTTTGACCTATGTTGCCATTTCTAACATTCACTACCAGGAAGCTAGGACAAAAAGCATGAATAGCCTCACCTTCATAACATTTGTCGCCACTAATTGGCTCTACTAAATCAGTAGAATCGCATTTAATAAAAACTGCGGATATAGATATAATAAGTATCCCTTTCAAGTAGTGGTCTAATATGTTTAACTTTTTCATTTTATTCAGATTTTAATAATTGATGAAATTCAGGTTGTTTAACAGTGAAGTAAAATTAATTTCAACTATTTGAGAAAAATGGTAATAACCTACTTTCAGAATAAACAGTATTCCGACCAATAAAAGAAGAGTCTATGGCTATGTTTTATTCATATGAGTAGATTTAATTATTAGCAACCAAATTTAATAATATTCCAATCAAATATAAGTATAGTACAATTTAAAAGTTAGTGTAACCCTCCCCTTTTTAGGACATAGTATAATTAAACAAAGATATTGATTTATTGTTCTTCCAGCAGGGGGAGCTAGCTCCCCCTGCTGGAAATGAAGTGCTCAAATTTTTAAACTTTTCCAGGGTGAATCCTCCTAGCGATTCATGCGGTCTTTGGGTATTATAATCCTTCATAAATTCTTCTGCCAGGATTCTGACCTGATGGATATTTTCAAACACATAAGCGTCCAGTATAGATTCTCTAAAAGTTCGGTTAAAACGTTATCCATTCTGAAAGGGCTTTCCGGGCTGGATATAAAGGAGTCTGATGTCATTCTCTCTACACCAGTCAGCCAACACATTTGCAATAAATTCAGGGCCGTTATCAACTCTGATTTGGGTAGGCTTACCTCTATATGCGATTAGATCCTCCAGACTTTGAACTACCCTGTTCGACTGTATACTGAAATGAGCCTCTACAGCCAGAGCTTCCCGGTTATAATCATCGATGATATTCAAAATTCTGATCTTCCGGCCATTGCCAAGAACATCATGCATGAAGTCCATGCTCCAGGTATGATTGATGCCTTCCGGCTGAATCAACGGTACTTTAACACGTGCAGGAAGCCTCTTGCGAGTCTTTTGACGAAGGTTTAGACCCCATAGAAGGTAAACCCTGCGGACACGCTTGTAATTCCATTTAAGGCCCTGATTCCGTATCCTTTGATACATCTTATCCTGACCTTCCTTCGGATGATTTTCGGCTAGACCTAGTAGCTTTCCTCTTACTTCTGTATCGTCTTTTACAGAAGAATAGTAATAAACGGAACGACTTAAATCCATGATCTTACAGGCCTTTTGAATGCTCATGCCATACTCGTTTACGATATAGTTCACCACCACTCGCTTTTCAAAAGGCCCTAAAACTTTTTTGATAGTACGTCCTTGAGAACGGCATGATCCAGGGCTAGATCAGCATACATCTTCTTTAATCTGGCATTCTCCTGTTGAAGAGATTTTAGTTCTGCCAGATCCGTCCCACTCATCCCTGAATACTTCTTCTTCCAGTTATGGAAAGTGGCTTTGTGAATATTTAATTCCCGGCAGATGTCTTCTACCTTAGGACCGTTCTCGTACTCTCCGAGTACTTTCACAATCTGATGTTCTGAGTGCTTACTCTTTTTCATTGTTACAAGTTAAAGTTAAACCTTTAGTGTTGCGTTTTAACTTGTCCTATTTTTGGGGAGGGTTACAATTTTTGGAGGGAGGTCAGTATGGTGAAAGTAATCACAATTTACCTTTCACCTCTAGTTCCATTGCATAGGTTTCACCTTTTCCTGCAATCCAGCCTTCCACTAACTCATAACGGAAAACAAAAGGGTGCTCGAAGCCGGCAAATATGGGCCGGGAGTTTCTAACCCTGCTCATTTGAGGGTTAAGCAGTTCTACCGTCAGAGCGACTCCGCTTTCCGGAAACGGTATGCCTTGCTCCTCTAAACTAATTTCGGTCCATTGCTTTGTATTGGGAGCTTGAAAAATGATTTCCTTGTGCAAGAGGTTCCTGGCTGGAGCACCTTTTGAATCTAAACTGTACACATTAAGCCGCAAAGGGAAGGAAGTTTTTTCGGGGAAGTAGACCATCAAACGGACTTTGGCCAGAAGCATGCTTTTGTATCGAGTTTCGTAGGGCAAGGTTATGCCTGCCTCGTAATTGTAATTGGCTCGAAAGCGTATGTCTTTGATCAATTTTTGCTTTTTTGAATAACCCAAGTTCAAGACTTTCGTGCCTTGGATTAGCGGAGTTAGTGCTTTCTCAGGAAGTTTTTCCAAAACCACCACTTGGTTTAATTTATCATGAGTGATGTTAAGGGATGAAAATCCCACCTTTTCAAACAGGAGGTGTTGGGGCTTCTCGTAATTGTAAAGCGTAAATTTGCCGGCATTGTCGGTCAAAATTCCATAACGATCATTCACCTGTATGGACACGTAGGGAAGGGGTTTGCCTTCTTGGTCTTTCACGGTGTACGCAATCTGCTGTGCTGAAGCAATTGAAAATGAAAATAGTACTAGGCTAATCAGTTTCTTCATTGTAACAGAACTTCTAGCGAAATCATTGGGAGGCTTGAATTTTCTAGATACCATCCATTAGAATTACTATGTCTTGAAATTACTTGAAAATCTCTACTAAAAAATCCCTGACGGATAGGTGTGAAATTTTTACTTAAGATGTAATTTTTTGTAGAGGGATTGATAAATTCAATGGTAGCTGCCAGACCAGTTTCAGGTAATTCGATATTTTGCTCTTCTATATTGAATGTATACCATTTGAGTTTTTTTGACCTTGGTTTGAAAACTATTTCCCTTTGTAATAGTTCATTTTCTGGAATTCCGTTTTTTTGAAGCGAATATAAATGAATTCTGTATGGAAGTTTTGGTTTTCCAATAAATCCAACTTTTACTTTTATACTCTTAATTATTCCTCTATTTTTTTCTTTATTTCCTATTATTATTCCTGTTTCACTGCTTTGTAAGGTCAAAAAATTATAAGTAGTAATTTGATCCAACTCATTTGTGTATCCAATCCACTTACTCGATTTATTAATAATTTTAAGCTCCGCTAAATGTATTAATTTTCTCTTCAAGACTATCTTGTTTGTTTTGAGAAAGTCTGTTGCTGATATTTTAATTTGTTGAAAGCCAGTAGAATTAAAGGTTAATGAGTCTGACTCTAAAAGGTCGGATATTTTGAAAATACCATTTTCGTCGCTATTAATATATTTCGAATTTATGAAAATAGTAACAAACGGAATACCGTAGTTGTCCTCATCAACAACTTTTCCAATAAAATTATTAGTGCGCTGACAAAATGCCATCGCACTAAGATGTGTGAATAAAAATATATAAATTTTGATCATTTTATTGCGACCAATATTATAATAAATTCCAAAATTAAAATTAGGAAGTTATTACGTAGCAGTCAACTTCTTTTTCAATATTATAACTATCGACTTCAATCCAAAATACATATTTTACAACTCGATAATATGCCACACACTTACCATTAGATCCGTATGAATTATTTTCAATATTTGATGCACCTTGGGCAGTAAAGAGGTAGGTTTCTTCAGAACCCCAAAACTTATTTGCATACGTTGTAAATGTACATAACATTAATAGTGCTGTTGTAAGCTCCCCCATCTTAGTACCTTCTAAAAAGAGGCAAGATATATTATGTTGATGTATCTCTTATTAATCGGACAATCCGGATCAAGCCGAAAACGTGGGGGGAGATTTGTCTAAGCATAGATATTTTTGAGTCTGTAGAAAAAGAATGTGATGTCTCTTACGCCCCTGGATGAGGCTCGGAAGGCCTTAATCTTTGCACGGTTCGCCGCTGCGATTAAAAGACTCGGCCGATGCATTTGTACTTCTGTTATTGAAGTAGTTTAATATGTGTAAATAGTGGTTTTGTACAGATTTGCAGACTGTGTTAAATGCTTCTATGCCACTTTTTTCTACTTGCTGATACCATATGCCTAGTTTCTTAAAAGCATCTTCTTTTGCACGGCTGTAGGTAAAAATATTAGCCAATTGAACAGATAATTTATAGGCTTGATCTAGTTTTGGGTACCGTTCAAACAGGAAAGTCGCTCGTTCAAGTTGGGATAATGTCCATTTACTCTGGTGTTTAAATAGTAAAAATCTGCTACGTGCTAATACTTGCTTTAATGTATCTCCATTTGAAAAAATCTCCGGCTCGTATGTTTCCTTGTTCAGTTTCGCTTTTGCAATGGCTTCATTCTCCTGATCTATAGGCTCCGATCGGTAATTTATGCGTAATTCTTGAACTGCATCGAAAGCTAGTTTTTGCACGTGGAAGCGGTCTATTACCCTAGATGCATGGGGGAAACTGAGTTTGACGGCCTTTATCATGTTAGCCGCCATGTCTAAAGTTACCTCCTTTACCTTTTTGCGAAGATGCCACGGAATCTTTTGCATTACCGTAATAATATCTTCTGCTCGGGTACCTTTAATCATGGCTACTAAAGCCCCTTTTCGCGCCGCTGCAGCCTTATTGGTAACGATGGTATAGAGTTCACCATGGGATAGCGCGGTTTCATCAATACTTAAGCGCTCGCCAATATGGTCTACAAACAACATCCACTCTTGAGCGTGTTCCTTCTGATCCCAATCGTGGTAATCGCTAAAATGATCTTTGTATTGCTGGCCCAATTGTTTTCCATCAACAGGAAAGAAATGGCCTAATTGATGACTACTTACCGGATTGTGGTCCAAATATTTTTTTTAAGAACAACCCAAATTCTTGTGTCATTCGTAACTAGGCGTCCCCGATCCCTTTGCAACCAAAGCCCAATCTCTGCTAATCATCTCACCACTCGATATTACGCGCCATCTTTGTCTAAGTGTATGATAATAGACTTTTTTGCCGCGAATGGGGAAATCTTGAACCCGTATTTCAGGAAGAAAACCTTTAGATTCTAATTGCTCTGCCAAATATCCAGTAGGAGCTAGATTGAGCTCTTTCAAATGAAAATTGAGCGTCCCCTCTACTTCCTCAACTTTGGTCAAGTCAAAATATTCAACCATTTCTTTGGGTAACTATAACTTCAATAAATCCTCCTGCGCACTCAATTTCTTCTAGTTTTTTCTTGCAAAGAAACTATAAAATTCATCTCCCCCCAAGAATTTCACTTGATCCGTGGTCAATGCAATGCTCTGCTGTCATACCGGTTTTCGTGATGCCTTTGTGTCGCCCCTTGTCACGTAATGGCGCGTTGTATTCCAGCCGGTCTGCAATGCCACCGCTCTTTTCCAATTCCCGTATCTGCCGTTTCCAGTCTTGGCACAATTCTTCCATGCCCAAGCCCTTTTCCTTGCTGGTGCGGGTACGCGCACCCAAAGTATCTAAGGCCTTGGCATCGGTAATGCCTTTTTCCTCGGCAATCTGTCCGATTTCATTTGTCCGCTTGGTAAAATGGTCAATCACCTCATGCGGAACCCCGACCACCTCAAACGACGACTTCGTGTGTCGGACGGACCAGCCTGTCGGCCATCCGCTTGTGAAGGCGTCTTCTTCAAGGCAGATGACTTGCATAATTTATAGGGGTTTATTACCAATAATTAGGAAATTAATCATAATGAACAAAGCATTTTTGCAATGGGTATTTTTTCGGTATGAATCATTAAAATAGATATGAGTTATAAAAACACTTCCTATAACTCATATTTTGTTGTATTATTGAGCTATAGAAAACGGAGCTATACCTCATGAAGTGGATTTGGGAACAAGAGAGCTGGCCGGAATTCAGGTTTGACGCGGCCAGATTCACCAATTTTGAAAGAGAATTTCATCGAAATGCAGGCCTGATTATCGGGTCGCTAAGAGGTGTATCTCTTGGTGAAAGGGATGAGTTACGGGTGACATTGCTGAGCAATGAGGCCGTCGATACCTCAAAAATTGAGGGTGAAATTTTAGACAGAGATTCCGTTCAGTCATCGGTGCGAAAGCATTTGGGGTTGCAAACGGACGGCAGAAGAGCAAAGCCGCAGGAAACAGGTGTTTCCCAAATGATGGTTGACTTGTACAAGAGCTATAATGAGCCTCTTACGGAAGAACGTCTTTTTTCATGGCATAAAATGATTATGAATGGGCGGACGGATTTGGAGGTGACAGGAGGCTATCGTATCCTTACAGACCCGATGCAGATTGTTTCCGGCAGGCTGGACACGCCGAAAGTCTTCTATGAGGCACCGCCATCTTCCCGCGTACCCGATGAGATGAAACGGTATATAGCATGGTTCAATAAAGCGATAGACGATGGTATGCCGACGATTATTCATGCGGGTATGGCTCACCTGTATTTTGAGTTAATACACCCTTTTGAAGATGGTAATGGACGTATTGGACGGAGTATCGCAGAAAAAGCATTGGCCATAGGGGCAAGGCAATCGCTAATTACGTCTTTGTCCGGTACAATAGAGCGGGACAAGAAAGCTTATTATCAGGCCTTGGAAAGAGCAAATACAGTATCGGATATAACGGAGTGGCTTCTCTATTTTTCTGAAAAGATTCTTGAAGCTCAGCAATATGTTCAAAAAACGATAGATTTTATTATCGATAAGGCGCGCTTCTTTGAGAAATACAGCGAACGGTTAAATGAGCGTCAGGCAAAAGTGGCGTTGCGGATATTCAGGGAAGGAGTAGACGGATTCAAAGGCGGCCTGAGTGCGGATAACTACATCCGCATCACAAAAACATCGAGGGCAACGGCCAGCAGAGATTTGTCAGAAATGGTGGATTTGGGGGCGTTGAAAAAGGTCGGCAAGCTAAGGCACACCCGATACTACCTGATTGTTTCAGATGATGATAATTTGGAATGATAGATCTTTGAAAAATGCACGACATATGCACGACACAGCATTTCTCCCATAAAAAAAGAGCTACAAATCGCTTTGTAACTCTTTGATTTTCAGTACCGGGGACGGGAATCGAACCCGTACGAGGGATAAGCCTCACAGGATTTTAAGTCCTGCGTGTCTACCAGTTCCACCACCCCGGCCCTTGAGACAAAAAAAGCTCCCATATGCATAGGAACTTCTGTCTGTCGAGCGGAAGACGGGTCTCGAACCCGCGACCTTAACCTTGGCAAGGTTACGCTCTACCAACTGAGCTACTTCCGCTTATTCTCTTTAGGAAAACTCCCTCGTCGAATGTGGGTGCAAAGATATAAGCAGATTTTTTAATGTCAAAATTTTGAGCAAAAATTTTGTAAAAATCTTCACTCGAATCCCTAATATTGTATTCAATTATGGAAAGAGAAGTGGATTTTTCGAAAGGGCTGATCCCGGCCGTGATACAGGATCACCTTACAGCTAAGGTACTTATGGTAGGCTATATGAATGAAGAAGCCCTCCAGCATACTTTAAGCTCAGGTAAGGTAACTTTTTTCAGCCGTTCTAAGAATCGACTGTGGACAAAGGGAGAGAGCTCCCAAAACTATTTGAACTACATTAGCCACGCCGTGGATTGTGATGGAGATACTATCCTCATCCAAGCTGAACCCGTAGGTCCTGTATGCCATACCGGAGACGATACCTGCTGGGGAGAGCACAATACAGGAAAGGTAGCATTTATTCGTTACCTTCGTGAAATCATACATGATCGCAAGCAGCATCCAAGTGATTCTTCCTATACGGCCTCCCTCTTTGCCAAAGGCATCAATAAGGTTGCCCAAAAGGTAGGAGAGGAAGCGGTAGAGCTAGTCATTGAAGCGAAAGATGACAACAAGGACCTTTTCCTTGGTGAAGCTGCAGACCTCCTTTTCCATTACCTGGTATTGCTAGAAGCAAAGGAGATCAACTTAGACGAAGTAATAGACGTACTCATTAAAAGACATAAAAAATGATCAATTACGCCATACGCCTCGTACTCACAGGAGCCCTTATTTACCTTATGCCTAAATTACTTTCGGGAATGAGTGTAGATACACTTACTACCGGTGTGATCGTGGCACTGGTGATGAGCATCCTGAACACTTTTGTAAAGCCTATCCTGCACATCATTTCTTTTCCCATCACTATCCTAACCTTGGGATTATTCTCATTGGTACTCTCTGTAGCCGTAGTGTATATCTGTAGCTACCTGGTGGATGGATTTGAGATTCATGGCTTCTTTACGGCTTTAATTTTTAGTTTTTTATTGTCTATAGCCAACGGTATCGTTGGGAGTTTCCAGGATTAATGAAAAAAGGACTGACTGTCATACTGTCTATCTTGTTTCAGGCTTGTTCCTACAGTGATCCATTGAACTTGCCCGGACTGGATAGTGAAGGTTTTAAAAACGACAGAGGAGGTTGCGATGGCAACAGACAAAAGCAAATAGAGCTGATTAAGGCTAACAAAGATCAGTTCCTGGGAATTTCTGAGAATCAGATATTCAAAGCTATTGGGAGGTATGACTACCAGGTGTTGGATAAAAAGAACGAAAAGATCTTTGTTTACTTCCTTGAACCGGGGCCTCAGTGTGAACACATGCAAAACCCTACCGAAGCAGAAAGCTTGGTGCTCTACATGAATGCCGTAAAATTAGTAAAACAGGTGGTCATTAGAAAAGGGGGACATTTAGTAGAACCATAATTTTTTAGATATGCGGAAAGCGGAAATGGTGACCGACAAAGGCACCTTACTTATTGAGTTTTATGATGACGATGCACCCATTGCAGTGCAGAACTTTATTGATTTGTCCAAAAAGGGTTTTTATGACGGTTTGAAGTTCCACCGTGTCATTCCTGGATTCGTAGTGCAGGGCGGTTGCCCGGACGGTACCGGAGCAGGTGGACCAGGGTATACCATTCCTTGTGAACTAGATGGAACCCGCCAATACCACGATAGAGGGGTGCTTTCTATGGCTCACAGAGGAAGAAACACTGGAGGTTCTCAATTCTTTATCTGCCATAACCGTCAAAATACGGCACATTTAGACAGAAATCATACTTGCTTCGGAAAGGTGATTGAAGGATTAGACCTCATTGATGACATTCGTCAAGGAGATGTGATCCAAAAGGTGACCATCATCGAAGAAAACGCCTAATCTTACTTTGGTCTTTTAATACCAAACAAATAGGGACCAATGTTTTCACTGGTCCCTATATTTTTTGATTATAGCCCTTCTACCTTACAGTCGGATCCCGAAACTGAATGCTTGCATTCCGTTTGGTACTACCTGAGTGCTGCGGAACATCTCACTCAGGTCATATCGGATGAATAAGGCGGCTCCCGGACTTCTTCCTAACTCGGCAGTGATACCGTATTTTAGGTCATTTAGACCTAATGAACCCTTGTTCTTTTCCTTACCTCCTCCGTCTTTGTATTCCACTTTTGTATAGCCACCAATTCTGTAACCTATGTACCCGCCAATACCTACTCTCAGATGGTCTCGTTTGAAACCTATATTTAGCATTACAGGTAGATTCACATGAGGTACTACGAATTTGCTTTTAGAGGTCGCTTTATCACTTTGTTCAAAAGCTACCTGACCGCCTTCGTACTTCAAAACATGGTTATTCAGAAGCATGAAATTATGCCAAGCGAATTCCGGTCCGTAGCTTAGTACCCAATGCGTCTTCTTGTTATTACTCAAAGTGGCATTAGCACGGAAAGACAAAGCTATGTAGCGAGAAGGCCATACTTGCAGTTCGCTTAAGTTGTTCGGCGCAATGTCCTGCTGTCCGGTATAACTGTTCAGTCCCAGGTAGATCGCAAAATCAGTAGGAGAGAAGAACCTACTATAATGGTAATTGTTCTTAGTGATTACTCTAGGCTGATCCGGCTCCGAGTAGGTAAAATCAAAGGTATCTGAACCGTCTGAAGATTCATAGGTGAAATCCTCTTCATTTTTTCTGACGGCTATTACCTGGATTTTCTGTCCCTGTTTATTGGATGTCCAAATGCTCTCGCTCGCATTAGGAGAGTATTTCACTAATCTGTAGACCTTATCCTGCTCATCGTCTTCCAGGTTAAATGCTCTGAGCACCAGTAATAGTACTTTTTGCGGAGGTTCCTCAAAGGAGATGTTTGAAGGACTTTTTACGTAAATATCCCGTTTTAGATCTTTATCGTAAAAATGATAAACTGTAGAATCAGCGGTAGCCCAGCTTCTAAAGCCGGCCAATAGTAGGCAAAGGATCAATAGCTTTCTCATATTCGTTAGCGAAATAATTCTTTAAATCTCTGAACCCCTTCTTTGATCTGGCGGGATTCATTAGCCAGTAGTCCGTTCTTCGCCATCAAGGTGGCAGCGGGTTTAATTCCTGCTCTATCGAGGTCCGGTTTTTCACCCTGTTTTACGTACTGAATCTCTTTCACCACTTTCGCAAGCAATGGTTTAGGTTCAGGAACATCCATCTGGGTAAGTTGAACTTCTTCCCTTTCTATTTCAAGAGGAACAAGGGCATCCACAATAGTGAAGTCTCTCAGGTTTGTGCTATGGTACCTATAGCTGATTTCCGGATTCAACTCTTTCAATGCTACCTCCTCTCTAAGAACAGTTTGATTTATTTTTGGTGCAATAATTTCCTCTTCATAAGTGAAGGTCTCCGTTTGGTGAACCGCCGCTAAAGTGGGAGTTTTCACCACCGGCGGAAGGTTGATTTCTTCCTCCACTGGCGCTACCGGAGTGATTATCTCACTTTTTTCAGGGGTTTTAGGTAATACTGCTGTGGTATTATGCTGTAAAACCTCCTGATGATTTTGCATGTAATACAGGAATCCTAAGGCCATAACTACGGATGCAGCCGTGGCGAAGTATTTCCAGTACCCTGCTTTTTTGGGAGCACTTTCCTCCAGCTTACTCAGAAAAAGCTGATGGGCTCTCTCAGAGGGAGTGATCTCCAGTTCCTTTAATTTTTTTATCCATTTTTCTTCCATGATACTCTAAGTTTAGAGGTATACGGTATTGTTATTTAGCCTTTCTTGCAAAACACTTCTGGCTCTGCTCAGTTGGGATTTTGAGGTCCCTTCAGATATGCCTAAGATCTCTGCGATCTCAGCATGGGAATACCCTTCAATGGCATAAAGGTTAAAAACCGACTTATACCCTGAGGGTAGCTCGTGGATAAGGCGGAGTAAATCCTGGGCTTCCAAACCTGCATCTGCCCAAGTGGCCAGATCCTTGACTTCTTCAATGTCAGTCTCCTGAGGTTTATTGGCTCGGATATATCCCAAAGCCTGGTTCACTACCAGTCTTCTACACCATCCTTCAAAGCTGCCCTGAAAATCAAATTGAGAACATTTCTCAAAGATTCTCATCATGCTCTCCACCATTACATCTTCTGCGGCCATTCTATCTTTAATATACCTGGCGCAAATCCCGAGAAACTTGGCAGAATACTTTTCATAGAAAGCACGCTGGGCTTTGCCCTCTCCCCGGATGATGCCCCGAGCGAGTTCGTACTCTGTTTTGAAAAGCGGTAATATTCTTGCCATAGAATCGGATTACATAACTAAGATGTGAAATGATAGACGAAAGGTTGCATCTCCCTTTATTTTTTGTAAAACTACACTATTTTATACAATAGAACTGGGGCAAAACCGACTATATTTGTACTTCACAGTTGGTAATTACATGAGCATTTTAGACGAGATCATAGCGAATAAGCGAAAGGAAGTAGAGCTCTCCAAAGCAAGCGTTAATCTGGAGGATTTAAGTAAATCAGCCTACTATACAAGGGCTACCATTTCCTTGAAAGATAGGCTCCTTCAGGACACTTCACCGGGCATTATTGCAGAGTTCAAAAGAAGATCTCCCTCTAAAGGGGATATCCATGCGGGTGCTGATGTACAAACCATTGTGAAAGGATATGAAGCGGGAGGAGCCTCAGGCATCAGCGTGCTTACAGATCATGATTTTTTTGGAGGGTCCAAAGAAGATTTGTTAAGTGCCAGAACGGCTGCTCCAAATACTCCGCTTCTGAGGAAGGACTTTATGATCGATCCGTACCAAATTCACGAAGCTAAAGCATGGGGAGCAGATATTATCCTTCTGATTGCCGCTAATCTGGAGCCGAATGAAGTGTTGTCCTTAAGTTCCTTGGCCCATGAATTGGGACTGGAAGTGTTATTGGAAGTACATGACAAAGAAGAACTGGAGAGAAGTCCCCTGGATCATGTGGATATAGTAGGTGTAAACAATAGGAACCTCAAGAATTTCGCAGAAAACAATGTGAATGCTTCATTGGAGTTGATTCAATATTTGCCAAAAGACAAAGCAAGAATTTCCGAAAGCTGCATCAGTGCTACGGAGACGGTGAAGGAATTGTGGAATGTAGGTTTTCAGGGTTTCCTTATGGGAGAGAACTTTATGAAAACCTCAGAGCCTGCACAAACGTTGGCTGATTTTTACTCGGTATTAGTATGAAGATCAAGGTCTGTGGAATGCGGGATAGAGAGAATATCCTGGCTTTAGAAAGCTTAAAGCCGGATATGATGGGATTGATTTTCTATCCTAAGTCTCCTCGATTTGTACAGAATTCCATTCCTGATATTTCGGTACCAAAGGTGGGGGTATTTGTTCATGCCTCCTTTGAGGAAATCAAAGCAAAAGTGGAGGAGTACGCCTTGGCTTATGTTCAGTTGCATAGCGAAGAAACCCCAGAACTGGCAGAGCGGGTTAAATCCCTAGGAGTAGGGGTTATTAAGGCATTTGGAGTAGATGGTGATTTAGATTTTTCTAAATTAGAGGAGTTCGAAGGTAGCGTAGATTATTTTTTATTTGATACCAAAGGGGATCAGTATGGAGGCCATGGAAAAGCTTTTGACTGGTCCATATTAAATAAATACCAAGGCAAAACCCCATATTTGATAGCAGGGGGCATAGATTTGGAAAACATTGATCAGCTCTTATCCCTGAAGTTAAGCGGGTGGAAAGGTATAGATGTAAACAGTAGATTTGAGCTTTCTCCGGCCATAAAAGACATTCAGGCTTTGGAGAAACTATTTAATAAAGTTAGAAATTTAGCGCAAGCATGAGCAAATACAGTGTAAATGAGAAGGGGTATTATGGAAATTTCGGAGGAGCTTTTATCCCTGAGATGCTATACCCTAATGTAGAAGAGCTGAGACAAAATTACCTTCGTATCATGGAAACTCCTGACTTTCAAGAGGAGTTCCAAAGACTATTAATAGACTATGTGGGTAGACCTACCCCTCTTTTCTTAGCGGAGCGTTTGTCAGAAAAATACAATACTCAGATCTTCCTAAAAAGAGAAGATTTGAACCATACCGGTGCGCATAAGGTGAATAATACCTTAGGTCAAATACTACTTGCCGAACGACTAGGTAAGAAGAAGATCGTGGCCGAGACCGGAGCCGGTCAACACGGCGTGGCTACCGCTACCATGTGCGCGCTGAAAGGCTTGGAATGCATAGTGTATATGGGGGAGATTGATATCGAGCGACAAGCACCGAACGTAGCGCGTATGAAGATGTTAGGGGCGGAGGTTAGAGCTGCGAAGAGCGGTTCCCGTACCCTGAAAGACGCCACAAATGAGGCCATGCGCCATTGGATCAATAATCCTACAGATACACATTACATCATAGGATCTGTGGTAGGGCCTCATCCTTATCCTGACATGGTGGCAAGGTTCCAGTCGGTTATATCAGCCGAGATCCGCAAGCAATTGCTAGAGAAAACCGGTTCAGAGCTCCCTGATTATGTATTGGCATGTGTGGGCGGAGGATCAAATGCTGCAGGAGTATTCTACCATTTCTTAGATCAGGAAGAAGTGAAGATAGTGGCGGCCGAAGCTGCCGGATGGGGGGTAGAATCCGGAAAATCTGCAGCCACCACTTTCTTAGGCAAGCCGGGCATACTTCATGGAAGCAAAAGCTTATTGATGCAGACGGTAGACGGGCAAGTGGTGGAGCCTCATAGCATCTCTGCCGGATTAGATTATCCCGGAATAGGACCTTTACATGCGCATTTATGGGAAACGAAGCGTGCAGAGTTCATGGCCATTACAGATAAAGATGCCATGGAGGCCGGGTTTGAATTAGCAAAACTTGAGGGCATTATTCCTGCTATAGAATCCAGTCATGCCTTGGCAGCATTAAAATATTTACCAACTACACCGGATCAAAAGGTAGTAGTGGGGCTTTCCGGAAGGGGAGATAAAGATTTGGCCACTTATATGAAATGGATGTGAAAAACTATCTGAAGCAAGCTCCTTCCTGGGTAGTTACGCTGTTTGCTGCAATAGCGGCATTTTGTACCTACCTCTGTTTTTATCCTTTCCGTAGAGCGTATACGGCTGCTACCTATGAGAATTTATATTTCTTTGGTGTGCATTTTAAGATCCTGATCATTACCGCTCAGGTGATAGGATTTGCTGTCAGTAAGGGGATTGGAGTGAAGATAGTTTCTGAGATGAAGCCTGCTCAGCGACCAAAAGGATTGTTGATCTTTACAGGTTTGTCATTGGTCAGTATGTTCCTTTTTTCGGTCACACCTGCTCCATATAACCTCTTTTTTGTGTTCTTGGCCAGTTTACCCTTGGGCTTGTTTTATGGGGTTATCTTGGGTTTTCTGGAAGGAAGAAAAAGTACAGATTTCTTAGTGGCTGCGCTTACCGCCTCCTTTATAGTGGGTTCAGGTTTTGCTAAGACGGTAGGCAACTGGGTCTTACAACATCTCAGTTCTGATGAGTTCCAAATGCCTTTCTTGGCGGACTTGATCATGTACGGGCCCTTATTGTTCTTTGTATGGTTACTAGCGCAGGTCCCTGCACCTTCTGAAGCAGATAAGATAGACCGGGCTGAACGCCTGCCTATGAGTAAGGCGGAGAGGAAGGCGTTTATGAAGGAGTTTGGTCTGGGAATGGTGCTCTTTGTGATTTCGTACAGTATCCTGACAGCATACCGGGAATTTAGGGACAATTTCATGCCGGAGATGTTTCAAGAATTAGGTTTCTCCGGGAAACCATCTTTGTTCACGCAAACAGAGATCCCTATAGCCATAGCCATCTTGCTCATCATGGCTGCTATGCAATGGATCAAGAATCATAGGATGGCATTTAACCTTATACAAGGTCTTCTGCTCTTGGGTGCCGTGATAGTGGCCGGAAGTACTTTTCTGTATCAGGAAGGGATTGTAAACCCAATAGTCTGGTTGATCGCTGTAGGATTTGGAGCTTATTTAGCCTATTCCATGTGCAATAGCATCTATTTTGAAAGAATGTTAGCTTCTTTCAAATATGTGGGAACAGTGGGATTCATGATAACCCTTGCTGACTATTATGCTTATTTCGGAAGTTTGGGCGTGTTATTCTATAAGAACTTCTTCCAGCACAGTATTTCAAACCTCAAGTTCTTTATTGGGATTTCTTATGCCGTAAGCGCAGTCTATTTCCTTTTGGTCTTGTTCTCTGTAATCTACTTTACAAATAAGGCAAAGAAGGCTTGATCACTTTTGGAACAAACTCTCCACGAAGGCCATCTTGTTAAACACTTGAAGGTCTTCCATCTTTTCGCCTACTCCTATGTACTTCACAGGAATCTTGAATTCATCAGAGATTCCTATCACTACTCCGCCTTTAGCCGTTCCATCTAATTTGGTGATGGCAAGGGAGTTTACGTCTGTGACGCGTGTGAATTCACGGGCTTGTATAACGGCATTTTGGCCTGTACTACCATCCAGAACGAGCATGACTTCATGAGGGGCTTCAGGAAGCACCTTCTGCATGACACGTTTGATTTTACCTAATTCATTCATTAGGTTCACCTTTGTGTGCAAACGTCCTGCGGTGTCAATGATGATTACGTCTGCGCCCACTTCAACCCCTTTCTTCACAGCATCATAAGCTACAGAAGAAGGATCCGTGTTCATGCCGTGGTCAATCACCTCCACGCCTACACGCTGTCCCCATAATTTCAACTGGTCAACGGCCGCTGCACGGAAGGTATCTGCCGCTCCCAGAACTACTTTCTTTCCATTTTTGGAGAAGTTATGCGCTAGTTTTCCGATGGTAGTAGTTTTACCTACACCGTTCACTCCCACCACCATGAGTACATAAGGTTTAGGGAGGTTCTGAGTCTCAAAGCTGTTTGTTACATCCTGGGAGTTGTTTTCTTGTAGGAGGGCGGCTACTTCTTCTCGAAGTATTCTATCCAGCTCAGAAGTAGAGGTATATTTATCTCGAGCTACACGAGCTTCTATTCTACGAATAATCTTTACGGTAGTATCTACACCTACATCAGAGCTGATCAGGATCTCTTCTAATTCATCCAATACCTCTTCGTCTACTTCTGACTTTCCAACGATGGCTTTGGTGAGTTTATCGAAGATACCTGTTTTAGACTTTTCTAAGCCTTTGTCTAAAGATTCCTTTTTCTCTTTACTAAAAAAATCAAACAATCCCATGATGCAGATTTGAATTTACTACAAAAGTATTAAAATATTTGTGCATTCAGGCCCTATAAAAGAAAAAGCAGCACGAAATGACTCCCGTGCTGCCTGTAATGTAGGATGGACTATTTTTTCTTGGTTTCTTTTGCTGGTTTGGCGTTCTTGTCGGTTACCGCTTTACCGTCTTCTAGTCGCTTAGACACTTCTATGAACGGTCCGGTGATGACGGTTTCTCCTGCCTTTAATCCGGATACGATTTCAATGTTACCGGTGGATATGTCCGTGATTCCGGTCACTACTTCTCTTTTCTTCGCAACTCCGTTTTCTAAGACGAACACGATTTCCTTAGGTTTTTCCGTTTTAGTCGGTTGCTTCTCTTCACCAGAATCCTCATTGTTCTCCTTAGTTTCTACTTTGTCAGTACGAGTAGTTACGGCAGAGATAGGTATCATAAGGATACCATTTTTCTTGTCGGTTATGATATCCACTGTAGCTGTCATACCCGGCTTAAATGGATATTTTCTTCCCCTAGCATGGTCAATCAAGTCCATATAGGATTCAGGGAGGATTTTGATCCTTACTTCAAATTCAGTAACGGCTTCTGTGCTATTGCTAGCTGCAGATAGGGATCCTCCTGAGCCAATGGCCGTATTAGCCACTCGAGTAACAACACCTTTGAATTTCTTGTTTTGAGCAGTGTATGCGTCCACGTCAACGATCACGGTATCTCCCAGATCTACACGGATGATGTCATTTTCGTTTACGTTAACGCGCACCTCCATGTTGTTCAAGTTAGCAATTCTCAATAGTTCTGTACCGGCCATTTGAGAGGTACCTACCACTCTTTCACCTAGTTCTACAGCGAGTTTAGATACAATGCCGCTAACAGGTGCATAGATATTCGTTTTTCTCAAGTTTTCAGAGGCGTCTTTTAGGGCAGCTTCTGAACTATTGATGCCGAATCTTGCTGCTTCATAACTGGCCTTGGCAGAAGCCAGATCCTGACGAGCAGTTAAAAGGTTTGCTTCAGCCATTTGGAAGTCAGCTAAAGAAACTACTTTTTCTTCGTATAACTTTTGCTGGCGTTTGAATTCCGCTTCCAATCGAACAAGTTGCGACTCTGCTCTAGAGATAGCGGCTTTAGCCTGCTCAGCGGAGGCCTTGCTCTGATTTACTCCCGCTCTAGAGCGTTCTACTACGGAAACATAGTTTTCCGGCTGGATCTTAAGAAGCAATTGACCTTTCTGAACGGAGTCACCCTCTTTAATATACAGCGCAATAATTTCTCCGGGAACGTCAGGAGAGATCTTCACTTCCACTTCAGGTTGAATCTTTCCTGATGCGGATACGGACTGGGTAAGATTACCTGCAACTACTTTCGTTACTTCTACTTCAGTAGGTTTTTCTTGTCCTATCCAACCTGCCTTTTTCCCAATGATCAATAGGAGTAGGATGGCTAGGGCTAATCCACCTATGACCCAGTATAATTTTTTGGACTTCTTTTTCATATTAGAATTCGAGGGGTTTGTTCTGATAAAAGTCAAGTACTTTGGTTTTGAATATAAAATCGTATTTAGCAATAATCAAATTTGCATTGGCACGATCCAAGTTGGTTTTCGCTAGGTTATAATCAACATATGTGCCTGCACCTGCATTATAGCGTTTTTCTGCTGCAATGAAAGCTTTATTTAGTGCCTCCGTTTGTGCTAAAGTTGCCGTATATTTCTTTTTGGCATTTAGCATATCGATATAGGCTTGATCAATGTTTTGTTTGATTTGGATATCCGTGGCTTGGTTTTGCAAATCCGTTTGTTTCTTTTGAATTTTCGCAGCCTGAGTCTGATACTTGGTATTAAATCTATTGAAGATAGGGATGTTTAGAGAGAGTCCCAAGCTCCAGTTTTGGTTATTTCCTAGCTGATTAAAGTATGGGATATTTTCCATGGTGTAGTTTGTCTCTGGCCAGTTGATCACCAAAGGTACGATTTGTCCCTGGAACTCAGCAGTAATAGGAATTTGGCGAGAACCATTCGTCATTTCACCGGCTCTTTTTGCTACACTTGAATAGGCTGTTCCCCAGTTGGTACTCAAGCTTAAAGTAGGTAAGCCAAGCCCCTTCGCTATAGCGATATTTCTATCTGCAGCATTCATACGGATCTTTCCGGCTTTCACTTCCGGCAGGAAGCTCACGGCTGTTTGATAAATGGAGGAGGCAGAGGCTTCTTGTCCTAGGATTTCCGGTTCCGGAACTTCAGATTTTACTACAGAGAACATCATCTCTAGCGGAGCATTCATGGTTCTCTTTAGAGCCAAGAATGCAGATTCTCTATTGTTTTCTGCATTGATTAAAGACAGCTCGTCATTCGCTCTTTGGCCTTCTAAATCATAGAGATTTGTTTCAGGTAGTGCTCCGGCTTCTATTAATTTGGTAGTTCTTTCAAATTGTAATTGGGTAACTTCTAACTGCTTCTTTGAAACCTCAATGAGGTCTTCTGCAGATAGAACGTTCAGGTAAGCTACGGCTACCTGCAGGGCTATGTTATTTCTTTGGGCCTGAACGTCATAGTTCGTTGCCTCCCAGTTGAGTTTGTCTCTTTCTACGGCATTTTTTAGTCGGTTACCTTGATAGATAGGCAACTGTAAGCCTATTCCCATGTTATTGGTACCAATGGTTTGAGTAACAATACCGTTAGTGAACGGATCTACGTTTCTACCGGTATTCCCGTTTCCACTCAGAAAACCGTTAACGGAGGGTAGGCGTTGAGCTTTGGATTGATTTAGTAGGTTTTCGCTGTTATCCACAGCAGCTTCTGCTTGTTTGACCGTGATATTGTTTTTCAGAGCAAACTCGATGCACTCTTTCAAAGTGAAGGAGGTTTGGGCTGATAGGCTTTGGGTAAGGCCAAGCAGAAGAATAACATACAGATACTTCATAGAACTTATAGTTAAGCGTATTGCAAGTTTATTACAAAATAATTTGGCACAGGAGAAATATTATTTGAACGGTAAAAATTAAGGGTAAAGAGGAAATGTAAGGTTTGAAGGTAAGATGAGGTGCTCAGATCTTTTTAGGAGTGGTGCCAAATTTCTCCTTAAAAGACTTGATAAAGTGAGGCACAGAATCGTACCCTATGGCCTCGGCAACTTCTTCCACGGTATTTAATTTATTCTTTAAAAGGAAGTGCGCATGGTCCAATCTGAGGGAGCGAATCTTTGAAGCTGGAGACTCTCCATATTTAGCTACAAACTCCCTTTTAAAGGAGGAGAGGCTTCTTCCTGAAATCTTGGCGAGGTCAGAGAGGGAAAGATTCTTGAGATAAAAGGTATTAAGGACATAATCCAAGTCGATCTTTTTTCCTGAGAAGTTTTCCAACAAGAATTTCCTGAAATCACCTTTTTTATCTGTGTTAATCAAATGCAAGAGCAGTTCTTGGGCTTTTAGTCTTAAGAAGTGATCCAAATACTCCGTGTCTGTGCGGAAGTAGGGAAGAACGGATTCCACGAACTTTCCAAAGGACTCGTCCGAGGTTAATTTCATTACCCAGGAGGGGGATTGACGAGGAGGGCCTTCGCGGAGCAGGTCAGCATGTTGATTGACGAATTCCTTGATGAGTGGACTATCAATGAAGAAGACCAGGCTTTTGTAGGTGGCATTGGTAGATTCTGAGTAGAGGTAATAGCCTTTACGTATAAAAAGGATGTCCCCCTTTTTAACCTTGAATTCTGTTAATTCAGAGCGAAAGATCTTGTCGCCTTCCAATATATATATAACGGTATTCTCCTCGAAGAAGACCTGGTTGTTAAAAGGGTAAAGATTACTCCGGAATGCCACGAAGGTGTTTTCGCGGAACTTCAGCGACTCAAAGGGCTGTGAAGATATTTCGGAGGGTAATCTTAACATGGTTTAACAAAGTTAAGGAATTAGGCGTCTCTGTAATATTGATATTCAGCTATAAGGGCAAAGTTATGGATTTTTGAGGTCCAAAACATTTGGTAAGCGGGAAGTGAGGCCCATTTGAAGAGGGAGGGAAAGGGGGCCAATGGAGCTCCTATAAAGGTATAGAAATCTTTATCTGAAAAATCGTTTAATGGGGGGCGAGTTTCTCCTAGTTTCATTAAGGAGGTTTCTAATAAGATTCTGAACATAGGAGGGTGAGGTGTCTCCAAGGTTTTATGAATTTCCTGCAACAGAGTGGTTCGAATGTGATCTAGGGGGGTGGAGAATTTACTTATGAGTCTGGTGTAGTGGTATAGGATGAGTGCGGGATGTGCATAATGCCTGGCGAGTTGAAAAGGCTGGCGCAAGACGTTGGTGATTTGTTCAGCTAAGTAATTATAGGTGTTTATATCGATCTTGGAGTAAGGGATCTGGTATTGGTTAAAGAGGTACATTAGGTTTAGAAGGGCACAAAGGTCGGTTTCGGTAGGCATATTCTTTCCAAACCAGGTACAGTAAACCGGTTCCCTGTTGGGGAGCTGGTGCAAAAAGTTTTGGCAGAGTTGATGTAGTTCTTCTACTTCGGCCTTAGGTGAATTTTGGGTGAGGTGAACTAAGGCGGTGTCATCTATGTCATCTGGGAGTCGGAAGTGGTCCGAATACTGCATGACATAGCCGTGTGGGAAATGTTTTGAGGGTTTTGTAGGGTAAAAATTATAGGTAATTCTGCCGTCTTTATTTTTATAGTAGGGGTAGTAGTTGAGAATAATTTTTTTCAGGTTTTGCAAATTTTCATTGGGTACAAAATTTTGCAGGATAAAGAGGGTGGAAGCAAGGGAAAAAAGGTTGTTATCCTTGCGATTATAGTGCCAAAAGGGGGTGAATCTTCTGGCCCATTGGAAGGGGTTTTGGTGTATTTCCTTTTCGATTTCTAAAATTATTCGTTCGAGCATATTTCCCTGAAAAGAATTCGATGCGTATATTTGTACTCACAAAAGTAAGTATAATGGAAGTTACAGGAAGCATAAAGGTAATCAATCCGGAGCAGCAGGTAAGCCCATCTTTTAAGAAGAGGGAGTTAGTGGTGACTACGGAGGATCAATACCCACAGCATATCTTAATAGAGTTCACTCAGGGGAACACGGATTTATTAAATGACTATAATGTGGGGGATTCCGTAAGGGTATCCATTAACTTAAGAGGACGTGAGTGGGTAAATCCACAGGGCGAGACTCGTTATTTTAATAGTATTCAGGGTTGGAGAATTGAGAGAGTAGGAGGTGAGGTTAGTGGAGCTAGTGCTTCATCTATGCCATCTACACCTGTTCCAAGTTCTTTAGAAGGCGAAGACGATTTGCCGTTCTAATTGGGACTCAGAGGACTAAAAAAATTTCCCAAAAATTTGTCTCAAAAATTTGGTGTGAATTATAAAATCCTCTAATTTTGCAACTCCTTAGAGAAAGGGACAAGTTCTTTGAAGAGTCGGGGGTGTACCAGAGTGGCCAAATGGGGCAGACTGTAAATCTGCTGGTGTATGCCTACGGTGGTTCGAATCCATCCGCCCCCACAATTAAATATAAGCGGGAGTAGCTCATTTGGTAGAGCGATAGCCTTCCAAGCTATAGGTGGCGGGTTCGAGCCCCGTCTCCCGCTCAAAATTCCATAAGCCTTTGTAGCTCAGTGGTAGAGCACTTCCTTGGTAAGGAAGAGGTCGGCAGTTCAATCCTGCTCAAAGGCTCTGCAAAATTCTAAAAAGGCAGCAGGAATTTTTTAGGAACTCTGAATGTATTTAGGGTTCATTTTGTGTTGTTGGCTCTTTAGGTTTTAGTAAATAGTTAGAACAAATAAAATTCATTAAATAAAATGGCAAAAGAAAATTTTGACCGTAGTAAGCCTCACGTGAATATTGGTACTATCGGTCACGTTGACCACGGTAAAACTACTCTTACTGCTGCTATCTCTACCGTTCTTGCGAACAAAGGTTTAGCTCAGAAGAGAGATTTCTCGTCAATTGACAATGCTCCTGAAGAAAAAGAGCGTGGTATCACTATCAACACTTCACACGTGGAGTATGAAACTGCTAACCGTCACTATGCTCACGTTGACTGTCCTGGTCACGCTGACTACGTGAAAAACATGGTTACAGGTGCTGCTCAGATGGACGGTGCGATCATCGTAGTTGCAGCTACTGACGGTCCTATGCCACAAACTCGTGAGCACATCCTTCTTGCACGTCAGGTAGGTGTACCTCAACTTGTTGTATTTATGAACAAAGTTGACCTTGTAGATGATCCAGAACTTTTAGATCTTGTTGAAATGGAGATCAGAGAGTTGTTGTCATTCTACGGTTTTGATGGTGATAATATTCCTGTGATTCAAGGTTCAGCTCTTGGTGGCTTGAATGGAGAGCCTCAGTGGGTAGCTAAAATCGATGAGTTGATGGATGCAGTTGATAACTGGATTCCACTTCCTGCGAGAGCTACTGATAAGCCATTCCTAATGCCAGTTGAAGACGTATTCTCGATCACTGGTCGTGGTACTGTTGCTACTGGTCGTATCGAAACAGGTGTTATCAACTCTGGTGATCCTGTTGATATCTTAGGTATGGGTGCTGAAGGTTTGAAATCTACAGTAACAGGTGTGGAAATGTTCCGTAAGATCCTTGACAGAGGTGAGGCTGGTGATAACGTAGGTCTACTTCTAAGAGGTATTGATAAAGATCAAATCCGTCGTGGTATGGTAATCTGTAAACCAGGTTCTGTTAAGCCACACACTAAATTCAAAGCTGAGGTTTACGTATTGTCTAAAGAAGAAGGTGGTCGTCACACTCCATTCTTCAACAAATACCGTCCTCAATTCTACTTCAGAACCACTGACGTTACTGGTGAGATCTTCTTACCTGAGAACATCGAAATGGTAATGCCTGGTGATAACGTGACTATCGAAGTACACTTGATCAACGCTATTGCGATGGATAAAGGTCTTCGTTTCGCGATCCGTGAAGGTGGTCGTACAGTAGGTGCTGGTCAGGTAACTGAAATCATCGAATAATCGATCTCAAGCGATATATTTAAAAGAGCTCTCAGGAATGAGAGCTCTTTTTTATTGGTGATTTAATATTTATTTTTAAGTTTTGAGGCTTTTGATCCTAAATATTGTTCTGGAGGAACTTATTATTAATACTTTCGGAAGAATAAATACTAATGTTCCTTAATTTTTAGTTCCTACTGCTTAGTTTTTAGTCCAAAAAGCCTTTGGCTTTTTGGTAGCTTTTCATTAAATAAAAAAACCTTCTTTGACCGAATTTTATGGTCCGTTTGAGCGAAGCGAAAGAGGACATCATAAAATTCATGTTTTTTGGTTACTTTTTTGCGCCAAAAAAGTAACAAGAAGAATATTCATGTTTTTTTGCTACTTTCCGTAAGGACGGACCTTTGCGCCAATAAAGTAACAAGAAGAATATTCTTGTATTTATAGTTACTTTTCGTAAGTTTTCCGCTGAGCAAAAGTTTTTGGGAACTAATATTTCGGATCAATAAGTATTATTTAGGACGGTAATTTTAACCGTTTAAATACTAAATGATCCTTTAATCGAATTTTAGAGGCCGTTCGAACGTAGTGAGAGAGGCCATTCTAAAATTCATGTTTTTTGGTTACTTTCCGTAAGGACGGACCCTTGCTCCAAAAAAGTAACATGAGGAATATTCATGTCTTTTAGCTTAATAGGCGCTCCTTTTAATTAAAGTCCAGTTTTATCCTAATAGACGCTTCGCGATTAACTAATAATTAATAGTTTCGGAAGAAAAAATACTAATGTTCCTTAATTTTTAGTTCTTACTGATTAGTTCTTACTGATTAGTTTTTAGTCCAATAAGCCTTTGGCTTTTTGGTAGCTCTTCCTTAAATATTACTTATTAAACATTAAATACTAATGTTCCTTTGACCGAATTTTATGGTCCGTTTGAGCGAAGCGAAAGAGGACATCATAAAATTCATGTTTTTTTTGCTACTTTTTTTGCACCAAAAAAAGTAGAGAAAGAAAATTCATGATTTTTTGCTACTTTCCGAACGGTCGGACCCTTGCTCCAAAAAAGTAACAAGAAGAATATTCATGTTTTTATAGTTACTTTTCTTAAGTATTGCCCTAAGCAAAAGTTATTGGGAACTAATATTTCGGATCAATAAGTATTATTTATGACGTTAATTTTAACTATTTAAATACTAACTTTCCTTAATTTTTAGTTCTTAGTGATTAGTTTTTAGTGATTAGTTTTTAGTGATTAGTTTTTAGTGATTAGTTTTTAGTGATTAGTTTTTAGTCCAAAAAGCCAAAGGCTTTTTGGTAGCTCTTCCTTAAATATTAAATAAAAAGAACTTCCTTTGACCGAATTTTATGGTCCGTTTGAGCGAAGCGAAAGAGGACATCATGAAATTCATGGTTTTTGGTTACTTTCCGTAAGCATTGCCCTAAGCAAAAGTTATTGGTAACTAATATTTCGGATCAATAAGTATTATTTAGGACGTTAATTTTAACCGTGTAAATACTAAATGACCGTAATTTTTTGTCCAAAAAGCCAAAGGCTTTTTGGTAGCTCTTCGTTAAAAAAAAAACTTCCTTTGACCGAATTTTATGGTCCGTTTGAGCGAAGCGAAAGAGGACATCATGAAATTCATGGTTTTTGGTTACTTTCCGTAAGTATTGCCCTAAGCAAAAGTTATTGGTAACTAATATTTCGGATCAATAAGTATTATTTAGGACGGTAATTTTAACCGTCTAATTACTAAATGACCGTAATTTTTTTTCCAAAAAGCCTTTGGCTTTTTGGTAGCTCTTCGTTAAAAAAAAACTTCCTTTGACCGAATTTTATGGTCCGTTTGAGCGAAGCGAAGGAGGACATCATAAAATTCATGTTTTTTTGCTACTTTCCGAACGGTCGGACCCTTGCGCCAAAAAAGTAGAGAAAGAATATTCATGTTTTTTTTAGCTTAAAGTGCAGTGCTTCAGATTTTTGCAGATTTTTATCCAAATCGACGCTACTGGATTAACTAATAATTAATAATTTTGGTACAATTAGTTTTATTTTCGTTGATAGTTTTGACCGTTTAAATACTAAAAGATCCTTAATTTTAAGTCTTTAGTTCTTAGTCCAAAAAGCCAAATGCTTTTTGGTAACCCTTCCTTAAATATTAAATTCTTCCATCTCTTAATTCCATGAAAAGATATCTATTCCTCCTCCTTTTATTGCCGTTTTGTGGTTTTGGGCAGTTAAGTTCTGTTGAGATTGATCAGTTGGTAGAGAAAACCTTAAAGACCTTTGATGTGCCCGGTATAGCAGTGGCCGTGATTAAAGACGGTCAAGTGGTCCATGCTAAAGGGTATGGTGTTCGCTCCTTGAATACCAAACAATCCGTCACTGCCGATACCAAATATGGTATTGCTTCAAATTCAAAAGCTTTTACAGCTGCAGCTCTGGGTTTACTTATGGAAGAGGGGAAGCTTACCTGGGATTCCAAGGTGAGTGATTTTATACCGGAATTCAAGTTGTATGATCCCTACGTCACCGCAGAATTTACTATCCGCGATCTTCTGACTCATAGAAGTGGTTTGGGGCTAGGTGCCGGTGATTTGATGTTTTGGCCTGATGATAATCATTTCACCAAAAAAGATATTATTCATAACCTAAGACATCTGAAGCCGGTGTCTTCTTTCCGTACTAAGTACGACTATGATAACCTCCTATACATTGTGGCAGGGGAAGTAATTGAAAGAGTTAGCGGCATAAAATGGGAAGAGTTTATTCAAAAGAGATTTTTGGAGCCCCTAGGCATTCCTACAGCAGCACCGTCCTTTGAACTCTTGAAAGATAAATCTAATGTAACAGATCCCCATTTTTACGTGGATGGTAAATTATCAGTGATAAGGAGGGATTGGTCCCCTAATGCTAATGCAGCTGGGGGTATTTATGCCTCAGTTAATGATATGTCCAAATGGGTCCTTGCCCTTCTTAACAACGGAAAGTTAGGAGATAAACAGATCCTAAGTCCCAATACCTTACGTGAGGTTTGGACCCCGCAAACGCTTATGAATGCGGGTAATCCGGGATATTATAATACCCATTTCTCGGCATACGGTTTAGGTTGGGTGATCAATGATGTTAAAGGCTACAAGCAAGTGAGCCATACAGGAGGATTAGCAGGGATTGTTACACAAACGGTACTTATACCGGATCTTAAGTTGGGGATTTTAGTTTATACTAACCAACAAGTAGGCGCTGCTTTTGCATCCATCTCCAATACCATTAAGGATAGTTATTTAGGACTTAAAGGTCAAAGGGATTGGGTGGCTTATTATGACGAAAGAGTTAAAGCTGCTAATAAGGAAGCGGATGAGATCAAAGCTCAGGTTGAGGCAGAGATCAGTAGGGCAGTTGGACAGAAAGCACCCATTGACGTGCAAGGTACTTATGTGGATCCTTGGTTTGGAGAGGTAGAAGTTAAAGAAGAAAAGGGACAGTTGTATTTCCGTTCCAAAATGGCACCTAGAATTTCCGGTCCCCTATATTTCTATAAAGGCAATACCTTTATAGCCAAATGGGAAGATCGATCCATGGATGCTGATGCCTATGTTATCTTTGGATTGGACAAGGAAGGAAAGGCCGAAACCATCAAGATAAATGCCATTTCTCCACTAACAGATTTTAGTTTTGACTTCCAAGACCTGAATTTTTCTAGAAAGATTTGGAAAGAAAAATGATAATACCTTATTTTGTCTATAGATATAATAGACTAAAGAAAACTAGCATATGAAATTCGAGACCCTACAGTTGCATGCCGGCCAAGTGCCTGATCCCGCTACAAACGCTAGAGCGGTGCCCATTTATCAAACCACTTCTTATGTATTCAACTCTGCGGAGCATGGTGCAAACCTCTTTGCATTGAAAGAATTCGGTAATATTTATAGCCGGATTATGAATCCTACAAACGATGTGTTTGAAAAGCGAATGGCCGCATTGCATGGTGGGGTAGGGGCATTGGCAGTTAGCTCCGGTCATGCAGCCCAGTTCATTGCCATCAATAATATCACTTCAGTAGGGGATAATTTTGTAACAACTCCTTATCTGTATGGGGGCACATTTAATCAGTTTAAGAATTCTTTCAAAAACATAGGAGTAGAAGCGCGTTTTGCGAAAGACGACAAGGTGGAAAGCTTTGAGTCTTTAATTGACGAGAAGACTAAGTTGATCTACTTAGAAACCATCGGTAACCCGGGATATAGTGTTCCTGATTTTGAGGCCTTTGCTGCACTTGCCAAGAAATATGATTTACCACTTGTGGTAGATAATACCTTTGGAGCCGGAGGGGCTTTGTTCAAGCCTTTACAGCACGGAGCAAATGTGGTAGTGGAATCTGCAACAAAATGGATTGGAGGACACGGTACATCCATAGGTGGAGTTATAGTGGACGGAGGAAATTACAATTGGGGAAATGGGAAGTTTCCACAGTTTAGTCAGCCTTCTCCTAGCTATCACGGACTAGTATTTAGTGAGGTTTTTGGAGTAGGTGGTCCATTTGGAAATATTCAGTTCATCATACGTGCCCGCGTAGAAGGTTTGAGAGATTGGGGTCCAGCTGCCAGTCCATTTAATTCTTTCCTTCTTCTACAAGGCCTTGAGACCTTATCATTACGTATAGAAAGGACGAATGAAAATGCCCAAAAACTAGCAGAATGGTTAAAAGCGCATCCGGCCGTCAAGAGTGTGAATTATCTGGGCTTGCCGGAAAATCCCTACCATACTTTGGCTAAGAAATACTTGGAAAGGGGATTTGGTGGAATGCTTTCCTTCGAACTACATGGAGATAAAGCCGCAGCTGAGAAGTTTGTGAACAGTTTAAAGCTGATCAGTCATTTGGCTAATGTTGGGGACTCTAAGACCTTGATTATACATCCTGCTTCTACTACTCATTCTCAGTTGAGTGAAGCAGAACAAGCTTCAGCAGGGGTAACTCCAACAGGCCTACGTGTATCTGTAGGCATTGAGCACATTGATGATATCATTGCAGATATAGAACAGGCATTACAAGCCTAAAAGGCAGAGACACGCTCAGTAGAGGTACTTGAGCGTGTCTTCTTTATATTCTTCTTTATCTAATTCCAGGAATTCCTCCCAGAAAGCATTCGGTGGAACCGGAGCTTTGATCACTAATGGTTCCTTCTTCACCGGATGAATGAAATATACTCTTCGGGCGTGCAAGAAAATAGATCCATCTGCATTTCCTTTCGGAGAGCCATATTTTACATCCCCTTTTATAGGAGTACCCATACTGGCTAACTGAACACGAATCTGATGTGGTCTACCGGTAATAGGATTTACTTCAATCAGGTGGTGTTTATTTAGAGTTCCTACGTATCTGTAGTCCAAATCTGCACGCTGTGCTCCTTCTACCTCAGATTCAAAGGCTTCTGTTTTGTTCTGTACCGAATCTTTTCTTAACCAGTGGGTCAATCTTCCGGATTTCTTTTCCGGTTTACGCATGGTAATGGCCCAATAGGTCTTTTGGATCTGACGCTTTTTGAACAATTCGTTCATACGGGTCAGAGCTTTTGATGTTCTGGCAAAGATGACAACCCCACTCACTGGGCGATCCAGGCGATGTACAGTGCCTAAGAATACTTCCCCGGGCTTGTTGTACTTGTCCTTAATATATTCTTTTACGTAGTCTTCCAGGGTCTTATCACCGGTGCTATCCGAATGCACCAGGACACCTGCAGCCTTGTTTACTACTATGAGGTGATTGTCCTCGTATATGACGTGAAATGGTTTCATGATACTTGTTCTAAGGCTATTCGCCGTGTTTCTTGATCGGTTTCTATGTATGTTTCCAGGTCAGGTTTTCCTACATAGGAAATCTTTTCAAGGCAATGAGCGATGAGATCTGACATGCCGGGGAAACTAATTTTGTCTTGCAGAAAAGCTTCTACGGCAATTTCATTCGCTGCATTTAAAATACATGGCATATTTCCTCCTTTTCTAAGGGAGTGGTAGGCCATATCCAAGTTCTTGAACGTTTTTAGATCCGGTGCTTCAAAGGTAAGCTGAGGATATTTGAGGAAATCAAATCGTTCAAAGTTGTTCTTGATTCTTTTAGGGAATCCTAAGGCATACTGAATGGGTAACTTCATATCCGGAAGTCCCATCTGCGCTTTAATGCTTCCATCTTCAAATTGAACCATTGAGTGGATAATACTTTGGGGGTGTACTACCACGTCTATTTGGTCCGGACGTAGATCAAACAGCCATTTGGCTTCTATCACCTCAAGACCTTTGTTCATGAGGCTGGCAGAGTCAATGGTGATCTTAGCCCCCATGTCCCAGTTGGGATGCTTCAGCGCTTGAATCTTAGTCACCTGTTTAAGGTATTCCAGATCCTTGCCTCTAAAAGGTCCTCCTGAGGCCGTGAGGATAATCTTTTCAATAGGGTTATAATATTCTCCTACTAAACATTGAAAAATGGCAGAGTGCTCAGAATCTACCGGTAGAATATCTACTTTATGTTCTATGGCCAAACCCGTTATCAGGTCACCTGCCACTACTAAGGTTTCCTTATTAGCAAGGGCAATAGTTTTTCCCGCTTTGATGGCATGAATAGTAGGCAAAAGTCCGCTATAGCCCACTAATGCCGTCAAGACTACGTGCACGTTCTCGTTTTCCACTACAGATTTCAGGGCATTAGCTCCGCTATATACCTTGATGTCTAGAGGGTCTAAAGCAGAATGAACCTTGTCGTACAGATGCTCATCACCGATGACCACTACGTTAGGTTTAAACTGCACCGCTTGTTGAATCAGAAGATTTGCGTTCTTTTGGGCGGTCAACACTTCCACCTCAAAGAGGTCAGGATGCGAAGCGATCACCTCCAAGGCTTGCGTGCCAATGGAGCCAGTGGACCCGAGTATTGCAATGTTTTTCTTCATTTCAATCACAAAAATACGGGTTTCCTAGCGAACTACCTTACGGCTTGTCTGATCCTGACCAAATCCTGCAAAAGATTCTCTAAATTATCCAGATGCAGCATGTTAGCTCCGTCTGATTTAGCATTTTTCGGATCCGGGTGAGTCTCAATGAATAGCCCGTCAGCACCTACGGCGATGGCTGCCTTGGCTATAGTTGAGATCATGGTAGGATCTCCGCCCGTAATTCCGGAAGTTTGATTGGGTTTCTGTAGAGAGTGGGTACAGTCCATCACTACCGGAACTTCAAACTTAGCCATTTCTACTAGATTTCTGTAATCTACTACAAGGTCAGAGTAACCGAAGGAGTTTCCTCTATCCGTTAAGATGGTAGGAGCGTCTGGGTTAACACTTTTGATCTTCTCTACCGCAAAGCCCATAGAAGCTCCGGAAAGGAATTGCCCTTTTTTGATGTTCACGGCTTTACCGGTTTTCGCCGCGGCTTCTAGAAGTTCGGTTTGGCGACAAAGGAATGCGGGAATCTGCAGCACATCTACATATTCTGCGGCCATGGCGGCTTCATGCGATTCATGAATATCAGTAACTACCGGCACTCCGAAGGTGTCACTAACTTCTTTTAAAATTTTTAATGCCTTTTCATCACCTATACCCGTAAAGCTATTGGCTTTGGTTCGGTTAGCTTTTCTATAGGAACCCTTAAAAATGTAAGGAATCTCGTATTTCTGCGTCAAAGAAACGATTTTTTCAGCTATACTGAGGGCGATATCGCGTCCTTCTATGGCACAAGGACCGGCCATCAGGAAGAAGTTGCCGGAATTATATTTTTGTAACTTATCTAGGAATAATTGCATTTTTTCTTTCTAAAAGTGTTTTGATTCTACAAATATGCACTCTATCTTTAAGCTGGAAAAACACTTAATCATTTTGTTGGTTCAAGTTAATTATTTTTCTTTGTACCGTTTTTAACCAAAATACATTTTCAAATGTCGGACGTTGCATCAAAAGTTAAGAAAATTATCGTTGAGAAATTAGGAGTAGACGAAGCAGAAGTTACCACAGAAGCTTCTTTCACAAACGATTTGGGAGCGGATTCCCTAGACACAGTAGAATTGATTATGGAGTTCGAAAAAGAGTTTAACGTTTCTATTCCTGACGATCAAGCTGAAAATATCCAAACCGTTGGGCAAGCTATTAGTTATTTGGAAGAACATTCGAAATAATTATTTCGCTCAAAGTAAGTTCAATATTCTATTGGAGAATGTTTCGGCATTTGAGATTGGGGTATTGAACTTTTAATTTTTTAGAATATGCCATTTAAAAGAGTAGTTGTAACCGGTTTAGGAGCTTTAACGCCCATTGGAAATACGGTGGAGGAATATTGGGAAGGTCTTTCCAATGGAGTCAGTGGAAGTGATTACATTACACGATTTGACGCCACCAACTTCAAAACAAGATTTGCCTGCGAGGTAAAGAACTTTGAAGTGACTGATTTCATTCCGCGTCAGGATGCTCGCAAAATGGACTTATTCACTCAGTTTGGTGTAGTAGTGGCTGATCAGGCCATTGCAGATTCCGGATTGACCGAAGAGAATGTGGACAAGAACAAAGTAGGGGTTATTTGGGGATCAGGTATAGGAGGTCTTAAGACCTTCGAGGATGAAATGTTTAGCTATGTTGAAGGCAACAAAGTTCCTCGTTTTAATCCTTTCTTCATTCCTAAGATGATCGCTGACGGAGTTTCCGGTCAGATTTCCATTCGTCACGGATTTAGAGGCCCGAACTATGTGACGGTTTCTGCCTGTTCCTCAGCAAACAATGCCATCATTGATGCATTTAACTACATCAGATTAGGTCGTCTGACTGCCTGTGTTACAGGTGGCTCTGAAGCTTCTAATACCCAGGCCGGTATCGGTGGTTTTAATGGACTTAAAGCTTTATCTGAAAGAAATGACGATCCAAAGACGGCTTCAAGACCATACGATAAGGATCGTGACGGTTTTGTACTGGGTGAAGGAGGGGCAGCATTGATTCTGGAGGAATACGAGCATGCCAAAGCTAGGGGTGCCAAGATATATTGTGAGTTGATAGGAGGAGGATTTTCTTCTGATGCATACCACATTACCGCTCCACATCCTGATGGATATGGGGCTTACCTTTCCATGAAAGACGCTTTAGAAGATGCTGGAATTGAAGCTTCTGAAGTAGATTATATTAACACGCATGGAACTTCTACTCCTTTGGGTGATCCACAGGAGATCAAAGCTATAGAACAATTATTTGGAGAGCATACGTACAGCATGTCTATCAGTTCTACAAAATCTATGACCGGTCACCTTTTAGGTGGGGCCGGAGCCGTAGAGTCCGTGGCTTCTGTATTAGCTATCATGCACCAAACCGTGCCTCCTACCATTAACTTGTTCAATATAGATGAGGCCATAGATCCTCGTATAGACTTGACACCAAATGTAGCAAAGCAAAGAACCATTAACGTGGCACTAAGCAACTGCTTTGGGTTTGGTGGACATAATGCAACATTGATATTCAGAAAGCTCTGAGGGGAATGGATATAGGGCGGTTTTTCAGACGTGATAATAGATTCAAGGAATTCAATAGAGCCATTGAACTGATTGTCGGCGCAAAACCGTCTAATCCACTCTTATATCAACTCGCTTTTAGACATACTTCCGCCTCAAAGGAAAGTATGTTTAAAGGCTTTAGAGAATCCAATGAGCGCCTCGAATTCCTCGGAGATGCCGTTCTAGGCCTGATCGTAGGAGAATATCTTTTCAAAAAATACCCCTTTAAAAACGAAGGCTTCTTAACGGAAATACGTTCACGCATAGTGAACAGGGAATCCCTGAATAATGTGGGACGTAGATTAGGCTTAGAAAATCTGATCGAATCTGACGGAGCAAGAAACTTCCAGCGCACCTCTCTTTTGGGTGATGCCATGGAAGCATTAATAGGGGCTATCTATCTGGATAAGGGCTATAAATTCACGCAAAAGTTTGTAGTCTCCAAACTCCTCTCTAATCACTTTGACCTCGACGAAGTCATCTCCAATAATACGAATTACAAGTCGTCCATCTTAAGTTGGGCACAATCAGAAGGCAAGAAAGTAGAGTTCGTCATTGTGGAAGAAAAAGGTAAGAACCACAGTAGAGAATTTGTAGCTCAAGTCTTAGTGGACGGAGAAATCATCTCTAACGGTAACGGATGGAATAAGAAAAAAGCCGAGCAAGATGCCTCCAGAAGAGCTTGCGGAATCTTGAAAATCCAGTCGGCTTGATTTCTTACAAGCCTACTTTGCTCCATATCTTATAACTTCAAAACAGATAATCCCTACGATACTTCTAGTTCCTCAATAGCTGGCAGTTATTTGTCTTTTGGCACAAACAGGTGTCAATAATGATTTTCAACCCCTATTCCGCCTGAAGCTTAACTCTGTTAAGATTTTCCAAGATTCGTAAAAGTGGTAGACATTCAGGCTTGTTAGCGTTTTGTCCCGTTTGTCTAGTCCATCTATAGTTAAACACAAAGCCTAGTGTTTCCATTGGATCTATATCTTCTCCCTTTGAAATACTCTACTTCCACATCTCGACTTTTTTTTTGAAAAACACTTTAGCTGAAAGTGTGATGAGGTCCTGAACCTGATCCCATTCCTTCTACCATAACCTAGCTAGAAGGAGCAAGACTAGTTATCTGCAATATTTACCCTATATTACTAATTTACGAATTATTTTTCATATATCCAAATTTTCTTCCTGTCCCAAAATGGGACACTTTTTCAAAATTGACAACATTGTAAAGAGTTATAAATCAACTACTTGTATTTTTTTGTTTTTCTGTGCACATTTTTGAAGCATGGATAAAGCAATTACACAAAACAGAAAGCCCTCAAGGTATATCAAGTACCTGGGCGCACTTATACTGGTGTTTGGAGCTTATTGGGTTTTACGGCAATCCTTGCTCCCTACAGTAAAAAGAACGGACTTAGTTTTTGGTGAGGTGAAGTCGGGAGGGATGGTCAATACCATTTCTGCTACAGGCTTAGTTGAACCCAGCACGGAAATCGTCTTGATCAGTCCCTTGGCCACTAAAGTGAAACAGATTCTAAAGGACAATGGATCAGAAGTAAAAGTGGGAGACCCTATCCTGCTACTAGACACACAATTTGCAGATATGGAATTCAGGCGCTTAACGGATGAACTGAGTCTGAAGGAAAACAATGTGCTGCGTCTTCGTCTTGAATTAGAAAAGAACATCCGGGAGATAGAACTGGATGACCAGGTGAAGGATCTACAGGTGAAGAATCTAGAAGCGCAGGTTAAGGATGCTTTGCGACTAAAATCCATTGGCGGTATGACTCAAGAAGAAGTAGATCAAGCGCGGCAGAATCTCGCCATAGCACTTTTGGAAAAGAAAAAGCTGGAAAATGAACTGAAGTACAGAAAGGAGTCCATTGCATCCTCTGTAAAAGGAGAAGAACTACAGTCCTCCATCCAAAGGCAAAGGAGAGATGAACTAGCCCAAAAGATCCAAAAGGCCACTTTACGAGCCGAAGTGGATGGAGTGGTAACATGGATAGAAAACCGTATAGGAGCCCAAGTGCAGGAGGGAGATCCTTTGGCTAAACTAGCTAATCTTTCCGCTTATTCCCTTATGGTACAAGTATCTGATATGCATGCAGACAAGATCCAAGTAGGTCAAGAGGTTCAGGTAGAATTGAATCAAAAGGTGGAAAAAGGTGAAATAGAGCAGATCTTACCCGCAATAGAAAACAATACTATCCAATGTAAAGTGAGATTAATGAATACGGGATCCGAGTCTTTAAGACCCAAGATGCGTGTGCCGGTCAGAATAGTTACCCAAACCCGTCAGGAAAGTAAATTCTTACCCATGGGACCGGGGATCAAAGGCGGAAGATCTCAAGAGCTGTTTGTAGTTAACGGATCAGAGGCTAAGAAGAGGGTAGTAGAACTGGGTTTCAGAACCTCTGATAAAGTAGAAGTCATCAGTGGTCTCCAACCGGGAGATCAGGTGATCATTTCAGATATGAGTTTGTTTGAAGATAAATCAAGAGTAAAAATCAAATGAAAGTCTTATTGCTATTGATCTTCTACCAGCAGCCTGACTCTTTGAGCTTAGATAAAGCCATTAGGTTAGCTCAGGAATTTTCCTTGAGTCCGAAGAAGTCAGAAATGGAACTGCTTGTGGCTCAAACTAATGTGAAATACCTGGATGCGGAGTTCAAGCCTCAGTTAAGTTTGGGCGCAACTTTGCCCCAATATTATAAAACTACTTCCGCGGTTACTCAGCCAGACGGTACCATTAGTTTTGTGCCTATCTCTCAGGATAACAGCAGCTTGAATCTTCAGCTTACGCAAAGGTTGAGGTCATCAAACACGCTTTTCTTTGCAGAGACTCGGCTTCGGAGGTATCAAGATTTTACAGGTTCTACTCAGTATAATTCAGTTCCTTTCCGCATAGGGATAGAGCAGCCTCTAAACTCCTTCAATGCTATGAAGTGGGACAAAAAACTGGCGGATTTAAGCTTAGATCTGACAAAGGCGCAATGGCGCATACGTCAAGCCAAGCTTTCCAGTGAAGTAACCACTGCCTTTTTTGAGCTTTTAAGTGCTCAGGTAAATCTGGAAATAGCCCGAACCAATGCTAAAAATTCAGAAAAGATCTATCAAATAGCCTTAGAAAGGGATAAGCTGGGGAAGATTTCTAAAAGTGATCTACTACAGTTGGAACTCAGTCTTCATTCCGCTGAGCAAAGTAGTATTAATGCCAAAAGAGAGGTGATTAGGGCTAATGCCAATCTGAAGGAGCTCATGGGTTATGGAGTAGAAGAGGATGAAATCTTTGTGCTGAAGATGCCTGAAATTCTACTATTCGAAACCTTTCTGCCTGAAGCTACTGCAGAAAAGGCATGGGCGAATAGACCCGAAAAGAAACAAATGGAAAAGCTCTTACTAGAAACGGAAAGGGCACTGAAAGAAACCCGACAAAACCACAGTTGGCAAGGGAGCTTGTCGGCTACACTCGGTTGGGTGGGAACAGGTGCCCGCTTCCCTCTCTCATATGAGGTTCCACAGATGGAGAATCTGGTGCAGGTTACTTTAAGAGTACCTATTTTGGACGGAGGAAAGAAACAGTGGAGTACCAAATCAGCACAAGCTCAGCTGGAGTACACTCAGTTAGAGGCAGAGTATGCCGAAAAGAATTTCAAGCAGATGGTTCGACAATGGGTTCATCAGTACGAAGAATTAAAAGCAGAGGTGGAATGGGGGGCAAAGAGTTTAGCTATAGCTAGACAAAGGTATGACATTGCAAATCAAAGGTATTTATTGAACGATATCAGCATTACAGATCTTAGCATAGCATTTTCAGAAAGAGATCAAGCTTGGAGAAACTATACCCAGCTTTTACGGGCATATTGGGTAACCTATTATACATTAAAACAATTGACATTATGATTGAGCTAAAGAATGTAAGTAAATCCTACTTCACGGATGTATTAGAGACGGTGGCTTTGAATGATATTTCTCTGCACATCAATGCCGGAGAATTTGTATCCATCATGGGCCCTTCCGGCTGCGGAAAGTCTACTTTATTAAACATGATTGGACTTTTAGATCTACCTAGTAAAGGAAGTATTAAGATCCATGGAGTGCACCTGCAGGATCATAAGGAAAATGAACTAGCCCGCTTTAGAAACGAACATCTGGGCTTCATCTTTCAAAGTTTTCATCTGATTTCAGATCTATCTGTTATAGATAATGTGGAATTGCCACTGCTTTATAGAGGAGTGAGCACTGCAGAAAGAAAGAGACTGTCAGAGGAAGCATTAGCGCAAGTGGGTTTGAGCAATAGAAAAGATCATTTTCCTAATCAACTTTCGGGTGGTCAGCGTCAAAGGGTGGCCATAGCCAGAGCTATTGTAGGGAAACCTACCATAGTGATGGCAGATGAGCCTACGGGTAATCTGGACTCTGTGCTGGGGAATGAAGTGATGCAACTTCTTTTGGACCTGAATGAAAAACAAAAGGTGACCATAGTGATGGTGACCCATGATGAGAGTATGGCCAAGAAGACGCACAGGATATTGAGATTGTATGACGGAAACCTGGTGAATTAAGATGATAAAGAATTATATCAAAGTAGCCCTGAAAGTGTTGAAGCGCAACAAGCTTTACACCTTTATCAGTCTGTTCGGGATCAGTTTTACCTTGATGGTCCTGATGTTAGTTTCTGCGGTTTTACAAAATGAGTTAGGGAGTAACCCTCCTTTATCTAAAAGAGACCGAATACTATTTGTGCCCTCTTTTAAGGCGGTGCAATTTGCCAGGGAAACCATAGTTAAGTTAGATACGAGCTATGTAGATGGGAAAATAAAGGTGGATAGCACGGTCACCACGAAGATTAGGGAGGGAGAGGCCACCAATACTTCCAGCTCTTCCTTATCCTTCCAGATAATCAGAGAGAAGTTAAAACCCATGAAGTCACCGGAGCTAATGGCCATTTTTGTGGACTATTTACCCGTGGATGTCTTTCCGGATGGTCAAAAATTACGTTTAAACGGCTGTTTAACAGATGCGGACTATTGGAAGATTTTTGATTTTAAATTTATAGAGGGCGCCCCCTTTGGTGAACAGGCGATAGAAAACCAGGCTAAGGTGATGGTCATCCAGCAAAAAGCAGCTGAAAAGTATTTTGGAAAGCAGGATAGCTATCTGGGTAAGGAATTAGTTTGGGGACAAAACGGAGCTTTTAAAATCATTGGAGTACTTAATGAGGTACATTCTTCTAACCGAGCGGTGATTTCGGATTTTTACGTTCCTATCAGTTGGCACCAAGAATACCGTTCCATAGGTGAGATTTTTGGGGATTGCTTAGTAGCTCTTTTGGCAAAATCACCTTCTGATGTGAAAAAAATGGAGGAGGAGCTGAGGGCAGTGGAGGCATCTATACAGCCAACGGAGGAATTTGATCGCTTCAGATTCCTGGAAAAAGATGCCACGGATATTTATGCATGGACTTTCATGGGTTCACAGGAGACTAGAGCAGGAGGGGATTTCCTCAAGTATGTGTTTTTAGCTTTAGGATTTTTCATCATTATACCCGTATTAAATCTGGTAAACTTGAATGTGACTAGGATTTTTGAACGCTCATCAGAAATTGGAGTAAGGAAGGCATTTGGGGCAAAGACCTCTGACCTACTGATTCAGTTTTTATTTGAAAACATCATTTTAACCGTCATCGGGGGTATTATTGGGGGCATCTTAACCTTGATAGCATTGAATATCCTGAATACCTCTGAAGTCTTTGGATCTGTTCGCTTCTCTTTCCGTGGCACCGTTTGGGTCATCAGTATCTTCATCACTTTCATTTTCGGATTAGTCTCCGGCTTCTTACCGGCCTGGAGGGTCTCTAGGACAGCGGTAGCATCAGCACTTAAATCAGGACAATTATGATCAGGCATTATTTCAAATTAATATGGAAAAGAAAGCGTAAAAATGCTTTCCTCTTCGCGGAATTAGTACTTGTATTCTGGGTGTTAATTGCGGCATTTTCCCTGGGTATTTTTAAATTCAATTTTTACTCTCAGCCTTTAGGTTTCGAGTGGAAGGGAGTGTACCGAATCTATCAGCCTGCACGTTTGGATAGTTTGGAATTAGATAGAATAAAGAGGGAATTGCTTAGTTTTCCAGAAATAGAATCTGTGAGCTATAGTGTGAATGTAGCCCCTTATTTGGGGAACAAGTGGGGGAATGGCAATGATCTCAATGGCATGAGCTTTAATACCTTCTATTTACATGCAGATGAAGACTATGGAAAAGCTTGGACTATTCCCATGCATAGTGGGAGGTTCTTCAGCAAAGAAGACTTGAATAACCGATATACCCCTATGGTGGTCAATAAGGTATTCGTAGATAAGTATTTGAGTGACAAGGAGGTGTTGGGGTATAAATTCCAATTTTGGTTAGGGAAAGAAACGGAGATCGTAGGGGTGATGAAAAATTTCCGGTTCCAAGGTGATTTTGAAGAGGAAAGCCCTTTTGCCATCCTACCTTTGAATGAAAATTTAGTTAAAAATTGTATCAACATCAAAACGATTCCCGGGACTGGGCCTGAGATTGAAAAGAAGTTAAATGACTTCTTTAACTCAGCTCTCAAAACCAGTGATTTCAATATCATCAAAGTGGAAGATCAAAGGAATTTTAAGAATAAGCTTACCTATGTGCCATTGGGGATTGTAGGTTTCATTGCCTTGTTTTTGATCATTAATATTATTTTAGGTCTATTTGGAATCTTACGTTATAATGTTTCCAAAAGAGTGCCGGAGATAGGTTTGAGAAAGGCTTTGGGTGCTACCTCATCTTCTATTCGAAATCAGTTTACAGGGGAGATGATGGTATTGGCTTTCTCTGCATGCGTGCTAGCTTTGGCCTTTGCAGTGCAGGTACCATTTTTAACCACTTTGCCGTTTGGATGGGATGTTTATGGTTGGGGAATAGGACTTTCTTGCTTGATAGTCTTTACTTTGGTCTATTTTTGTAGTCTAGCACCTAGTCATGAAGCTGCGGGCATTTTGCCGGCTAGAGCCTTACACGAAGATTAAGCCCATGAAAATATTGATTGCAGATGATGATCGTACCGTATGTCAATCCCTGAGATTGCTCTTTTTATCTCAGGGACATGATGCTCAGTACATCATTAACCCTTTGAATATTTTGGAGTTTATAGAAAGTTATGCCCCGGATGTACTGCTATTGGATTTAAACTTTAGCGTAGATACATCCGGTGAGCAGGGCTTGCAGATCTTGAAGGATGTTCATGCAGCTTATGAACGTCTTCCCGTGATTCTCATCACGGCTTGGGGGACACTTGATCTGGCTGTCCAAGGTATGAAGGCGGGAGCCAGTGATTTTGTGACCAAACCCTGGGAAAATGAGGTTCTCATGCAAAAGGTTCAGACGCAGTGGAGCTTACGACAGACCGGGGTATCCACAAAAGCGAACTTATTAAACGAACTGGTAGGCAGCTCTGAAGCTATGAAACTGGCTAGGGAGTTATTGAGTAAGGCTGCATCGAGTGAGGCTACATTATGGATTAGTGGATCTAGAGGGACCGGGAAGGATCTACTGGCCTCTATTTATCATAGAATGGGAAATAGAAGCGGTTTGCCCTTACTGAAATTAGAAGATTCTGAGGAAGTGGAGGCTGAGCTTTGGGGGTACAGAAAAGGGGTTTTTCCAGGATCAACCAAGGATCATAGAGGATTATTATCCAAGATAGGGGAAGGAAATCTACAAATCAGTGCCTGGGAGTCATTTAGTTCAGGTTTACAGAGTAAACTGCTAAAGGTCATCGAAGAGAGAAAGTTCACTGTCATAGGTAGCGATTTGGAGATGGATGTGCGCTGCGGCTGGTTAGCTACCTCACATTTTCATCCGGATGATAGTTTAGAAACGGGTGCCTTAAGGGAAGATCTCTACTATAGGTTGGCACAAGTCCATATACACTTGCCTGATTTAGACGAGAGAAGAGAAGATATGCCCGAATTAATCAAGCACTTCTCCGCTCAGCTTAATGCAGGCGAGAGAAAGAGGAAATTAGAAGAAAGTGCTATAGAATGGCTCAGCACCTGTTCTTTTCCGGGAAATGTGAGACAGCTCAAAGCTTACCTTGAGAGAGTTTGGCTACTTTCTGAGCAATATACTTTGAATATTAAGGAATTAAAGAAGTACTTTGCTGCTGAAGATAAACCTGCTGATCTAACTTTGGAAGGCATGGAAAAAGAAATGATCAAAAAAGCCATAGCTCAAAAAAAGGGTAACATGAGTGAGGTAGCTAAAACCTTGGGCATTACGCGAAGTGCTCTGTATAGGAGGATGAGCAAGTTCGGTATACAGCATGAAGATTAAGTGGAAAATAGGTGTGATGTTTGGTATTCTCTTTTGTATCCTGGCAATATTGCTATGGAAAATAGTGAGAGGGAATCCCATATTACTCGTCAGTGCAGAGTTAGGTTTATTGACGCTCCTAATTGCTTTTTATGTCGCCCTGCACCGCATATTCAAACCCCTGGATCTTATTAGTACCGGGCTCTCTGCATTAAATGATCAGGATTTTACTAGCCAACTGCGAACTACAGGAACAAAGGAAGCCGATAAACTAGTAGAAGTCTATAATAAAATGATCCTCAACATCCGTGAGGAAAGGAGATTTCAAGAGGAACAAAACCTGTTCTTAAAGAACCTGATTGAAGCTTTGCCCGTGGGCTTGATAGTATTGGATTTTGAGGATAAGATTCAGAAACTTAATCCTAGAGCCGGGGAAATTCTGTCTTTAAACGAAGAGGACATAGGTACCTCCTTATTAGAACTTCCTTTAGGAAAGGAATTATCTTCACAGGTGGAAAAAATGCCCCAAACCTATCTCTTAGGAGGGGCGAGATACATTCGAACTTACGTAGATCGATTTAAGAGAAGAGGATTCTACCAAAAATTCATCATAGTAGAAGAGGCTAGTCAGGAAATCATCAGGATGGAGAGAGCATCATATGGAAAAGTGATCCGTATGATGGCTCATGAAGTGAAAAATTCCGTAGGGGCAGTTAATAGTATCTTGGAGACCTTGAAAAAGGGGAATGAACAGCATCCGGAGTATCTTCAGATAGTAATAGATAGAAACAAAAGACTCAACAGCTTCATCGATAATTTTGCTAAGGTAGTTCGCTTGGAAAAGGCGGCAAAAGAACCGGTCTTGTTGAATGAAATGGTTCAGCATATTTTTCATTTGTATCCAAATCACGGTATCCATTTAACTTTACCTCTGGAAGAGATTTGGATTCAAGCGAATAGAGAGCAGTTAGAGCAAGTCTTGATTAACGTGGTGCTTAATGCCAAAGAGGCGAAATCCACGGAAATACATCTAGAATTAACACCCTCTACCCTTCTTATCAAGGACAATGGAGAAGGAGTTCCAAAAGAACTGGAAACTTCCCTGTTCACTCCTTTCTTTACCACTAAACCTACGGGCCAAGGGGTGGGATTAACCATGGTAAGAGAAATCTTACATCATCATGGTTTTGATTTTGGACTTGAGACGAAGGATGGTTGGACTACATTTTGGATTCAATATTCTTCCCAAATTCTGAAGGCGTAACTCCATAAAGCTTCTGGAAGGAAGATCGGAAGTTCTTTAAATCTTCCATACCTACCATCATGGCAACTTCTGAGACGCGGTACTGTTTTGTAGACAGAAGCTGTGCCGCACGTTTTAGTCGAACATCTTTGATAAATTCTATAACCGACTGGCCGGTCAAGTTCTTCAGTCGGCGGTAGAAGGCTGATTGGCTCATGCCGGATTCTCTCACGAGCGACTGTACATTGAACTGTTCATTGGTTAAGTTCTCTTCAATAATCTGCATGGCCGTCTGCAGGAAGATTCTATCTGCATCCGGAATCACGGTTTCAGAAGGCGAAGCTATCAGTTGCTTATGGAAGAACTCCTGAGCCTTCTTTCTGTTGCTTATCAATGAAAGAATCTTGGTATGTAAAACCTTAGGGTTGAATGGTTTTACGATATAATCATCTGCTCCGGATTCTAATCCTTCTAGTTCATGCAAGGTTGCCGCTCTGGCAGTGAGTAGAATCAAAGGGATATGTGCTGTTTTCGGATTGTTCTTGATTCTTTCGCAGAATTCTAAACCGTTCATGACCGGCATCATGACATCTGAGAGGATGATGTCCGGAAGGATTTGTAGGGCTTTATCCATGCCTTCTTTCCCATTAGCTGCTGAATGGGTTTCAAAATGGGAATGGAATAGACTTACCAAATAATTCCTTAGATCTTCATTATCTTCCACGATCAAGAGTTTTTGGTCTAGGTTCACATCCGGCTCTAATATTGGACTGCTTATAGCCGGGCTACTCTCTTTCTCTATGGATGGAGTTTGGAGGGAGAGCGGGAGATCAATGGTAAAGCGTGTGCCTTGACCAAGACTACTTTTTACCATGATATGTCCACCTTGTCTTTTCACAAATTCATGTACCAGTGAAAGCCCTATACCCGTTCCCGTAGTTTTGACGGTGTTCTGTTTATAAGCCTGGTAGAAGGGTTCGAATATATGTTCCACTTCTTCCTCATGTATGCCTATCCCATTATCTGATATGCTTAATTGGAAAGTAGACTGCTCCTGGTCAATTTGTCCTGATACTTCAATTTTTCCTCCTTCTGCAGTGAATTTGAAGGCGTTAGATAATAGGTTGCTAAGTACTATCTCCATTTTCTCCGGATCAAAATCGATATACACGGGAGTAGAGGGGAGATTTAAATCATAATGTATGTTTTGCTCATCAGCTTTGATCTTGAAGAGCAGGTACACTTCTGTGATTAAGGGTAGCAGATCAAGCGTTTGTAACGCTAATTCCACATGTCCGGACTCTACCTTTCGGAAGTTCATGAGTTGGTTAACAAGGACCAGGAGCTTGTTGGCTTGCTTATATAACAATTCTGCCTTTTCCCTGGCTTCTGTTCCCGTAGGTGCATTTTTCATCAAGTATTCTGCAGGGCTCATGATCAGGGTGAGCGGGGTTCTTAACTCGTGAGAGACATTCGTAAAGAAGTTTACTTTAAGCTCAGCGAGTTCTTTTTCCTTCTCTTTGGCTACTTGTTCTAAGGCTATCTTGTTTTTCAGCTCCCTTTGTCTTCTACTTACTATTTTGTACCAAAGGAGTAAGCTGGAAGCAAGGATTCCATAGATCAAATACGCCCACCAGGTTCGATACCATGGGGGGAGAATGCGAAGTTTTAGTCGGGCAGGAGCATCTGTCCAAACTCCGTCACCGTTATCTGCTTTCACTAAGAAAGTGTAGCTGCCTGCGGGAAGGTTAGAGAATCCCATTACTCTTTGGCCCGGAGGCAGGGCTATCCAGTTCTTATGAAAGCCTTCCAGCATATATTCATAATGTTGTTTCCCTGGATTGCTATAATTCAGGCCTACAAACTCTATGGAGAAGTCATTCTCAAAGTTCTTGATGACAATTTCTTCTGTAAATGGACCGGATAGTAAAGCCCTGGGATTGTTCTTTTGGTCCGGAGAGTAGGCATAGTTCAAGATGCGCACTTGAGTGATCTGCATTTTAGGTGGATGGGGGTTAGTAGATACATTTTCCGGAATGAAATAGCTGACCCCTTGTATACCTCCGAAGTATAATCTCCCGTCCTTGCCTTTCGCAGCGGAGGCTACCTTAAAGGAGTTACTTTGCAGTCCGTCAGCTACATCAAAATGCAGATAGGTTCTGGTTTTTGGGTCAAATCTGTAGAGCCCATTTCCACCTATCCAGATATTTCCTTGCTCATCTTCTTGTAAGGATTCCACATCCGCCTCAGGAATTATCTCGTCTAACCTTTCCATTTGTTTGGTTTTAAGGTCTAGTCGGTGCAATCCACCTCCAATGGTACCTATCCATAGGTCGCCTTTCTTGCTTCTGAGAAGCGGCCAGATATAGTCGGTTTTGAGGCCTTTAGGGTGGAAAGCGTAACGGGTTTTGATACGAGCGTCCTTAAAATCCAGGAGGACCAGGCCATGGTCTCTGGTGCTGAGATACATCCCGTCCTGATCCGGAAGAAGAAAGGTGAGTTTACTGGAAGGGAAGGTTCCGGCAGCTTTGCTAAAGGATTTTAGGATTTGACCTTCTGGAGAGAAGAGGTGTAATCCATCATAAAAACATGCTACCCAAATTCTACCTTCGGGATCAGTAGCCATGGAGATGGGTTCAGATTGTTTCCATTCTTTTTGTCCGGGGATCTCCGGCAACCTGCGCAGGCTTAGTGTCTTTTTGTTCAGGAGGTAGATGCCGTGTACGCGAGTGGCTATCCAGAGCGTACCTCTTCCGGGGTCATAGATGGAGGTGACGTCTACAGCGGGTGCATCTTTAAGGTTAGTTTGGTCCAAAAAGGTTTTGATTTGACCGGTCTGTACATCATATCTGGCAAATCCGCTGCGGGTTCCTATCCAAAGGACATTGTCTTCTTTGTCCTGACAGAGCGTATTGGTATAATCATTTGGTAAGCCTCCTTTCTTTTTGGTCAGCTTATAGAAGGGCTTGGGAATGAGATTGACCTTATTCAGACCTCCTGCGGAGGCAGCAATCCAGAGGTTTTTAAAACTGTCTTCTACGAGATAATGTATGAGGTGATAATTCAGTCCTTCCGGATCTCCAGGCGTGAAATGCTGCAGTTTACCTTTAATCTTAAAACCTTCTGTTTTGAGATCAGAAAGTAGGAATAGTCCGGTTCGGGATCCTATCCAAAGTCTGTGATAAGAATCCTCTAGGAGCGAGGTGATATAATTGAAATGTTGGTCAAGTTTTTGATAGCTGTCGAGGCTGTTAATCTTGATCACCTCTTCTTCGGAAGCTACCCAAAGTTGCTTGTCTTGACTCAAGAGGATGGCTCTAATGATCTTTGCTTCCTTCCAGGGTAGGTAGGGTCTTGGATTTTCTTTTTCGTCCAAATAATATAAGCCGGCGCCTACGGTACCTACCCAGACTCTTTGATTAGCATCCGGAGCAAGGGCAAAGATGAGGGCGTTCGTCCCGAGGTAAGGGAAAGCTATATTTTTTAGGGAAGTGATTTTTTGGCTTTGATCTCTCTTGATGATATATAATCCCTGTGTGCTGGTTCCTACATAAATGGTTCCGTCAGTTGTGGTAGTAAGAGAACGAGCTACAATCTGTCTTAAGGTTTCCTCTTCCTTTTTATCCCTAGCGAAATCCGCCAGGTTTTTAAAGTCGTCTACTTTTGGATCATAAAAGAAGATTCCTTGGGTTTCGGCTACCACCCAAAGCGTCTTATCTGAGGAGAGATGCAGACCCAGGACACGGTTAGTGTATTGACCATTGACATTTCTATAGGGTAATCTATAGTTTTTGAGGGTATAGCCGTCATAGCGATCGAGTCCTTTGTTTGTTCCCACCCAAATGAAGCCTTCGTCATCCTGGACTACGGCCATGGCGTCACTGTGTGACAGCCCCTCATTAACGGTTAGGTGTTCAAACTTAAAAAGACTTTGGCCTAGGGCTATTCCTTGAAATAGAAGGAAGTATATTAGTAGTCTAGCTTTCATGTCCCCAATTTTAGGGCAGGTTGAATATTCAAAGTTGGAGAAAAAAATAGATTTCTGCAAATCAGCAGCTTCCTAGTTAGCATGAAGCTCTCTCCTTATGTCAGGACGAATTTTACCCCCTTCATTGGCGAATTTTGCCCTCCTTAGATTGATTTTACCTCTATAGATTTGCACTATTCCAATGGATTATGTGCTTATGCTAATTTGACATTGGGCCAATAACATGTTCAACTCTTAAATAAGTGTATGAAAAAAAGTTTTACTGTGTTACTCACTATGCTTTATATAGTGTGTACTAGCATGAACGTTCTCGCCTTTGACTCAGAGATCAAAGGTAGAGTTACAGATGCTTCGGGTGCGCCACTGCCCGGTGTTACTGTGACCATAAAGGGAACAAGTAAAGGAACCCTAACGGACCCAAATGGAAACTATTCCTTAGTAGTGGCAGAATCTAACGCTGTTCTGGTATTTAGACAGGTGGGATACACACCGGTAGAAAGAACCGTGGGATCTCAAACGGTCATTAATGTGAGCTTAGAAGAAGATGTTCAAGCTCTAGAAGAGGTGGTAGTAGTAGGTTATGGTACGGTAAGAAAGAGTGATGTCACTGGTGCCATAGCGAAGGTAGGTCAGAAGGAGATGGAGGCTATGCCTGTCCAAAACGCTTTGCAGGCCATGCAGGGTAAAACAGCAGGTGTGGATATCACCTCAAACGAGCGTCCGGGGGAGATAGGAAGTATTCGTATCCGTGGTGAACGCTCCCTGACGGCTACTAATGCTCCACTATACGTGGTAGATGGCATTCCCATGCAGGGTAATGGTATAGAGAACCTTAACCCGGCAGATATAGAGTCTATCGAAGTACTTAAAGATGCCTCTTCAACAGCCATCTTTGGTTCCAGAGGTGCTAACGGGGTGATCTTAGTCACTACGAAACGCGGTAAGTCAGGCAGAATGTCTGTCAATTATAGTGGAACCCTTTCGGTAGAGAACATGCATGACCGCATGGAGATGATGAATTCTGCAGAGTGGTTAGACTATTCAAGAGCCGCCAAAATCAAAGCAGGTACCTATAACGGATCTAATCAAATCACTAAGGAGAATGACATGAAGGTGTATGGTACGGATCCTTATGCCTGGGCTCAGATAGAAAAAGGATGGGCTGGCGGCACTTGGAATGGAGATTTAGTACCTACCTATAACTGGACGGATGCGGGTTTGCAGACAGCTATGACCCAAATTCATACGGTTAGTGCTAGTGGAGGTACAGACAAGTTGCAGAGCTATGGATCTTTTGGTTATATGGACCAACAAGGTACTCAGCCCGGTCAGGGGTACAAGCGCTATACAGGTAAATTCAGCGCAGATTTTAATGCCACTTCCTGGCTGAAATTAGGTGGAAACATAAACCTCACTTATGGAGATCAGGAATACGGATACAATTTCCGTAAAAGTGCTACGGGAGCGTCTAATTTGTACTTTGCTCTACAGGGCATGTTACCTTGGACCGTTCCCTACACTCCTGATGGAGAATATATCAGAAACCCGGGTGCAGACGTAAACATCATCAACCCTATTCGTGAGGTGGATTATAGCCGTAACCAGAGAATTAACCTACGTGCTTTGGCCAGTCTATACTCTGAGATCAATGTAGGTAAGATCTTCGGATTCTTAGATGGCTTAAAATATAGATTCCAGTTTGGTCCAGACTTCAGATTTGGAAGAACAGGGGTGGCTGACCGCGCAGAATCCATCAATGGGGACGGAAACAATTTGGTACAGTACAATAACGATATCAGAAGCTCCTGGACCTTGGATAACTTATTGTATTACAATAAGACCATCAATAAAAACGCCATTGGTGTAACCTTACTACAAAGTGCTTCGGCATTTAAATCAGAAGGTAGCAATATGCGCTCTTTCGTCAATACACCTGAAGAACTTTGGTACAATATAGGATCCTTAGCCAGCATTCAAGGGTATGGATCATACTTGACAGAAACGCAGTTGACCTCTTACATGGCTCGTTTGAACTACGGATATAATGACCGCTACTTATTGACAGTGTCAGGAAGATGGGACGGCGCTTCACAATTAGCGGAAGGCTACAAATGGGATTTCTTCCCTTCAGCAGCTTTAGCCTGGAGAATTGATCAAGAAGAATTCTTGAAGAAGACTACTTGGATAGATCAATTGAAGTTGCGTTTTGGTGTAGGGGTAACAGGGAATGCCGGTATCAGTGCCTACGGTACTAAAGGTGCCGTTACGAACACCTTCTATCACTGGGGAGATATAGTGGCTCCGGGTATGATAGCATCAGATCCTTCAGCGGCATCACCGGTGGTGATGGCAAACACAGCCCTGGGTTGGGAGAAGACAGCTCAATACAACTTAGGTATAGACTTCTCCGTGTTTAAAGGCAGAATTGACGGTAGTATTGATTTCTACAAATCCAGAACCTCTGATCTTCTCTTAGAGAAGGCTTTGCCTGCCTTAACAGGATACTTACGTACATGGGATAATATTGGTAAGACAGAAAACAAAGGGGTGGATATCTCATTGAACTCTGTAAACGTGAAGACCAAAGATTTTAGATGGACTTCTACCCTCACTTATTCTGCAGACAGAAGTAAGATTGTAGAGTTAGCAGACGGTAAGATTGAGGACATCGCTAACTCCTGGTTCGTAGGTTCACCTATAGGGGTTTACTATGACTATGTGTATGATGGAGTTTGGAAAACCAGTGAAAAAGAGGAGGCTGCTAAATACGGTAGAACTCCGGGCATGATCAAGGTAAAAGACCTGAATGGAGACGGAGTGATTGATGGAAACAATGACCGTGCTATAGTAGGTAAAGGCCGCCCGGACTGGTCGGGAGGATTCTTGAATACCTTCACGTATAAGAACTGGGAACTATCTGCATTCTTGTACGGCAGATTTGGATTTACGCTGCGTACAGGTGCTGAGACACTATCGGGAAGATTTGCGATGAGGAAACTGGATTATTGGATAGAAGGTGTTAATGAAGATGCAGAATATTACGCTCCCGGTGTAGGTGGAGAAAACGGTGATACCTTCAAAAATGCTCAAAACTATCAGGACGGTTCCTTTATCAAGTTAAGAAACGTATCCTTAGGCTACACCTTTAGGCCACATCAATTGCAATCCCTTAAGATACAGAATTTGAAGCTATATGTTCAGTGTATGAACCCCGGCTTAGTGTATTCGAAGATTGATTATATCGATCCGGATCTTGGTGGATCCACCTTCAACAGAAGTTTCGTATTTGGTCTTAATGTAGGATTTTAAAAAGTAAGTTTCATGAAGAAGAATATTAAATATATAGGTCTTAGTGTGGCACTGGCAGCAATAATGGGTGCCTGTAAGCCGGACTTTTTAGACGAGAAGCTCATTACTTCTGTCAGCACGGAGTCCTTTAAGACAAAAGACGGTTTAGATAAACTGTCCGTAGGTATGTATAGAAACTTTGAGTTCCATTTTAACTATGAATGGGCTTATACCTTGTGGCAGTATGGAACAGATGAGATGGCAGTGGGTAATGATGGTGCTCAGGAACCGTATAACAGTTATACTTCTGCATTTGATCCTGCCAGAGGGCAAGGTATGCCGGAGCTTTGGGACAATATGTATTCCGGAATAGCTTCTGCTAATACATTGATTCAGAACGTTCCGCTTTACTACGGCGAAAGAGAGCCGAATTATAATACCAGGTTAGGGGAAGGCTACTTTATGAGAGCTTTCAACTACTTCCGTTTAGTGCAGCAATTCGGCGGTGTACCTCTATTGACAGAGCCGGTGGTAGGAGCATCTACTGACTTTGAGAGAAATTCAATTCAAGAAACGTATCAATTGATCATTGATGACTTTAAAAAGGCGTATGATCTTCTTCCCACCACCGTTTCAGAGAGGGGAAGATTAACAAAATATGCTGCCGCACATTTCTTAGCGAAGGCTTCTCTTTTCCGTGCCAGCGAGCTGTATAACGAGTGGAATGGGCCCACTAAAGCTCAGGATCTTGAAAACGTAGTAAAATATGGTAATGAGGTGATAGCTGCCCATCCTTTAGCTCCTGATTTTGTAGATCTATGGAACTTCACTACACCGGATGGTCCAAACGAGAGAGTGAGTGAAGTGGTGCTTGCTGCACAATTCTCAGACGATGTGCCTTCTAGGGGTAGGTATGGTAACCAGATCCACCTTTATTATCCATCCATCTACCAGAACCTAGCTGGTTTGAAGAGGGATATTTCGGGAGACAGAGAATTCTCCAGATTAAGAACCACAGACTATGCTCTAGATGTATATGACCGTGTGAATGATTCCAGGTTCTGGAAAAGCTTCATCACCTCATATATCTGCAATAACCCGGGCGCAGCACCTAGATGGGGGCAATACGCTCCGGAAGGAAAAACGGCTAACGACTTCAAATTTGAAGGAGGAGAAGAGGGAGTCAGATACATAGTTAATGATGCGGGGGATACCCGTTATACCCCTGAAAACCTAAATTATCGTGCACCTCATATGTTTGTGAGGTATTTTAACGGTGAGACTAAGAAGTACATTGGTGAGCATGGTAATAATGGTACTTATGCTACGAAGAGTAGATTCGTAGCGCTAAGCAAGTTCAGAGATGGCTCTAGAACCACTGTAGCGGATCAGTTTGGTACCAGAGATGGAATATTGGCGCGCTCAGCTGAAGATTATCTGATGGTAGCTGAAGCTTTAGGGAGACAAGGTAAATATGCTGAAGCACTTCCTCTGATCAACAAACTGAGAGAAAGAGCAGGATATGCTAATGGGGAGGATCGTCAAAAACACATAGACGGAGGTCAAGCCTATAAGAACAATCCTGCGGGAAGTGGTTCCGGAAACGCGTTCGCGGCTTACTCTGAAAAGAATACGTATTACGAATCAAATAATATCAACTCTCCAACTACCGCCAGTACTAAGTCAAATATGGTGTTCACCTCAGTAGCGGAGATCTTTAATTCCAACAAAGAATTCTATGATGTACTGGGTGCTAACTCTGATGAAGAGAAATTCTTAGTCTTCATCATGAATGAACGTTCGAGAGAATTGATGGGAGAATTGATTCGTTGGCCTGATTTAGCCAGAACCAAACAGCTTGAGAAACGCTTTAAGGCTTTCAATGACGGTTCAGTGATCACAGGTGCAGCATTTAACCCAAATAAACACTATTTACGTCCGATTCCTCAAAGCTTCCTGGATGCTATTACAAAAGGAGGCAGAGCTCTGACTAGCGAGGAAAAGCAAGCCATGCAAAACCCGGGTTGGTAATCAAATTAGGGGGTCAACTCCTTGGCCCCCTTCATTTTCGAAGTAGTATGTTGAAAAGAATAGTATTTCTATGCTTAATGGGCCTTGCTGTGCATGCTCAAACGGCGTATCAATTTAAAGGAATAGAAAAGTTAGGGAGAGGTTTTGTGGCCTACAAGACAGGAGAAAATAAAGTGATGATCTCCTGGAGGTATTTACAAACAGATCCCTTAGACGTGGGGTTTGACCTCTATAGAAATGGTCAAAAAGTCAATAAGACCCCGCTAACTCAATCCACCGCATTTGAAGACAAAGTGTCTTCTCATCAAGATATAGTATATAGTCTTAGACTGTCCGGGAAGAAGGAAAATCTGAGTACTTATACTCTTAAGGCAGACGCCCCAATAGGATATTTAAACATTCCCTTACAAGTTCCGGAAGGTGGAGTAACGCTTTCCGGTGAATCCTATACGTATGCACCTAATGATGCCAGTGTAGGGGATGTGGACGGGGACGGAGAATATGAAATCTTTCTCAAATGGGATCCTTCTAATGCGCATGATAATTCCCATAAAGGGTATACCGGCCATGTTTATATAGATTGCTATAAACTAGATGGCACCTTACTTTGGAGAATTGATTTAGGCAAAAACATTAGAGCAGGAGCCCATTATACCCAATTCATGGTCTATGATTTAGACCAAGACGGAAGTGCTGAGTTAGTACTCAAAACAGCTGATGGCACCATAGATGGAAAAGGGAAAGTGATAGGTGATGCCAAAGCGGATTACAGAAATGCGAACGGTTATATCATAGAAGGGCCCGAATTTCTTACCGTTTTTAGCGGTAAAACGGGAGAGGCTTTACACACCATCGACTATGTGCCTTTGCGTGGCGACTGGCAACCATGGGGAGATAATTACGGAAACCGAGTAGATCGTTTTTTAGCCGCCGTAGCATATCTGGATGGGAAAAAACCTTCTGTAGTAATGTGTAGAGGCTATTATACACGTACCGTCTTAGCGGCTTTTGATTTCGTCAATGGCAAATTAGAACAACGCTGGGTTTTTGACTCAGATACTCCGGGCAATACGGGCTATAGAGGCCAGGGAAATCATAACCTCAGGGTAGGAGATGTAGACGGAGATGGGAAAGACGAGATTATTTACGGTTCCTGCACCATTGATGATGACGGAAAGGGTCTGTATACCACCGGTCTTGGACATGGAGACGCCTTGCATCTGAGTGTATTTGATCCCTCACGTAAAGGTCTGCAGGTATGGGACGTACATGAAAATAAGAAGGACGGCTCTACATTTAGAGATGCGGCCACAGGAGAAATCATCTTTCAGGTAAAATCTCCCATTGACGTGGGTAGAGCCATGGCTGCAGACATTGATCCCACCCATAGAGGTATGGAGATGTGGTCCTGGGATTCCGGAGGAATTAGAAATATCAAAGGAGAAGTAACTACAGATAAGGTAAAGGTTCAAGCCACTCCTACAGACTCCTTAGCTGAGGTGCTTTCCGTGAACATGGCCGTATGGTGGGACGGAGACTTGTCCAGGGAACTTTTGGACAAAAATAGAATCACAAAATATAACCCTCACACAGAATCCATAGATCTCCTTTTTGAAGCAGAGGGCGCAGCTTCCAATAACGGAACCAAAGCAACTCCCGCACTTCAGGCAGATCTTTTGGGCGACTGGAGAGAGGAGGTTCTACTGCGCTCCGCAGACAATAAGAGCTTGAGATTATATCTAACCCCTTTTACCACAAAATATAGATTTCACACCTTCTTAGACGATCCGGTGTATAGGATAAGCGTAGCTACTCAAAATGTGGCGTATAATCAACCTACCCAACCCGGATTCTACTTCGGTACAGATCTCGAGAATATTTTTCCGGAGAAAGAGCTGAAAGGGAAAGAGATTTTGTTAGACGCCGGTGTGTACGCTGAGGAATACCAATGGTCAATAGGCGGTAAAGAACGCACAAGGAAGATCACTTCTAAAGATGTGAAGGTAGGCAAAAGAACTAAGGTAGAGCTGAGCCTGAAGTTTAGAGGACAAATTTTTAAGGACTATGTCTATGTAACCCTGAATTAAGATGAGAATAAAGAATTTTTTAGTTGCTGCATTGTTGAGTTGCGGGAGTGCCTTTGGGCAAGTGAATGATTTTACTACACCACTTCACTTATTACAGTCTCAATATGAGACACCTTACGGAGCCTTGACTACCGAGAAAATCAAGGAAGATTTAGATAGAGTATTCCATTTCCTGGATGCATCCACTCCTGCAAAGGTGATTGATGGAAAAACAGGAAAAGAATTGAAAGATCTAAGCAAGATGGACGAAAATACTCGTCTACAGCAAGGTTCTTTTCGTTTAGCCAGCTATGAGTGGGGGGTTACATATTCCGGAATGCTTGAAGCAGCAAAAGCTACAGGGGATGAAAAATATTTTAAGTATGTACAAGATAGGTTCAAATTCCTAGCAGAGGCAAAGCCACATTTTATCAAGCAACTCGACCAGTATGGGGTGATAGATCCGCAGATGCGACAAATGCTTAAGCCCCATGCCCTGGATGACGCAGGCGCCATGTGCGCCGCTATGATCAAGTTTGAACAAAACAAGCCTAACTTCGATCTAAGAAGCGTGATAGACAACTACATGAATTATATCATGTACAAAGAGTATCGCCTTGCTGATGGGACCTTTGCTAGAAAACGTCCCCAACTGAACACACTGTGGTTAGATGATATGTATATGGCTGTTCCGGCCATAGCTCAGATGGGTAGATTAACAGGAGATATGAAGTATTTCAATGAGGCTACTCGTCAGATCAAACAATTTACCCAGCGCATGTTTGTGCCTGAAAAGGGATTATACATGCACGGATGGGTGGAATCTTCTGATCAACATCCAGCTTTCTTCTGGGGAAGAGCTAACGGTTGGGCACTGCTTACTATGGCGGAAGTACTAGATGTTTTGCCTCTATCTCATCCGGATAGACCATGGCTGCTCCAACAATTCAAAGCACATGTAAAGGGGCTTTCAAAATTGCAATCAAAAGAAGGGTTCTGGCATCAGCTTCTGGACAGAAATGATTCTTACTTAGAGACCTCAGCAACTGCCATTTATACTTATTGTATAGCCAAAGGAGTGAATCAGGGTTGGTTAGACCCTATCGCTTTCGGGCCCGTGGCTTATCACGGATGGAGTGCCGTATCCACTAAAATCAATGCCCAAGGACAAGTAGAAGGAACCTGTGTAGGTACAGGTATGGGCTTTGACCCTGCTTTCTACTATTATAGACCGGTGAATGTATACGCAGCACACGGTTACGGACCGGTAATCTCTGCAGGTGCAGAAATGATTCGTTTGCTGAAACAATTTCATCCACGCCTTAATGATTCCGCCGTTCAGTTCTACAAGGAAGAACAAACCTACCCGTCTCCCATCTTTAGCGTAAGCTCCAGAAAAGGAGATGTACCTGCAGGAAGCAGTAGAAAGGGAAACCAACCGGTAGTCTTTCTAATTGGTGATTCTACCGTAAAAAATGGTACAGGTGAGGGCGATAACGGACAGTGGGGCTGGGGAAGCTTCTTTGATCAATTTGTGAAAACTGCCACCGTGGAGAATCATGCTCTAGGGGGTAGAAGCAGCAGGACCTTTATCACTGAAGGTTTATGGGAAAAGGTATATAATGAGATCAAAAAGGGAGATTATCTCTTGATACAGTTCGGTCATAATGACGGGGGACCTTTGAATACGGGACGGGCAAGAGCTTCTTTGAGAGGAATAGGCGAAGAGGTTGAATCCGTGGTCATGGCCGGTACAGGAGGAGAGGAAAAAGTCTATACCTTTGGTCATTATCTAAGAACTTACATCCGTCAGGCCAAAGCCAAAGGCGCGAACCCTATAGTGCTTTCTCCAACTCCTAGAAACGTCTGGAAAGACGGCAAGATGGAGAGAATGTCAGAGACCTATGCGCTATGGGCCAGGCAAGTGGCAGAGCAGGAAAAGGTGCCTTTCGTGGATTTGAATGACATAGCCGCTAAGAAGACCGAAGCTTTAGGTGAAACCAGAGGTAAATCTCTCTTCTTTGATGCGGCACATACCAATAAAGAAGGTGCTATATTGAATGCAGAAGCCGTAACAGAAGGTTTAAGGGCTTTAAAAGGTACTGACATTCAAAAATACTTAAAATGAAAAGACAAGCATTTAAGATGTTTCTTAAGCCCGGTTGCGAGGCGGAATACGAAAAACGCCACAATGAAATCTGGCCGGAATTAAGGCAGTTGTTGAAAGAAGCTGGGGTAGGGAATTATAGCATCTTTTGGGACAGGGACACCAATATCTTATTTGCCTACCAGGAAGTTAGTGGAGATCAAGGCTCACAAGACTTAGGGACTACAGAAATAGTCCAGAAATGGTGGGCCTATATGGCGGATATTATGGAAACGAAGGAAGATAACTCTCCCGTTTCCATACCGCTTCCCCAAGTATTTTTTATGGAATAAACGGTTTTTGAAATGAAGTGGTGGATACTCCTTTTCTGTTTTGGCCCTCTCTTTGCGCAGTCAGACGAAGAAGTTTTACGCAGAGTTGCAGATAATATCTTGAAGCAACCTGTAGATCAGTTCATAGGTGTTCAGTCGGGAAAGGTATATACCTCCTTAAACGGGGTAAATGAAGATCTCAAATTTGCTAGCCCATTAATGGAATGGCATTATAGCAATGGCGTTCTGGACATGAGCATGTTAAAATTAGGGAGGATTCTGAAAGAAAAGAAGTATTCTGAGTATGCTTACAATCATGTAGAGTCAGGCTTCAAAAACGGGCCTTATTTTCAGTCTACCTTCAAAGGCGACAGAAGACACTGGCACTGGCCTTACGGACAGTGGTGGAATTTTAAGGAGCTGGACGACTGCGGTGCCATGGGAGCAGCAGTTATCAGTGTGTATGCAGAAGAACCCAAGGAAGAATACCTTAAATATGCAGAAAGAGCTGCCAAACATATACTGTACGATCAGGACAGATTAGAAGACGGTACCCTGGCTCGAACTGCACCACGAAACCTCACCGTTTGGGCAGATGATATGTACATGAGCGTTTCTTTCCTTACTCAAATGGGAAGAGTGAGTAAAGAACAGATTTACCTCGATGCTGCCGTCAAACAGGTTTTGCAAATGACTGAATACCTTTGGGATCCACAGAAAGAGGTGTTCTACCATTGTTACTATGCTGATTTAAAAAGGAATGGGGTAGCTTTTTGGGGTAGGGCAAACGGATGGATCTGTACTTCAATAATACTGTTATTGGAGGTTTTGCCGGAGAATCACTCGGACAGACCAAAGCTGATTCAATGGTTAGATAAGCAAATCGTGGGGGCATCCAGATATCAGGCAGGAAGTGGTATGTGGAGGCAACTCTTAGACAAAGAAGATGCCTACGAAGAATCCTCTGTCACGGCCATGTATACGTACGCCATAGCAAAAGGAGTGAAAAAGGGGTGGCTAGATCCTAAATACAGCTCCATTGCTATTAGCGCCTGGGAGGCACTGAAAAAGAATCAGATCACCACTGAAGGGCACTTTAAAAACGTATGTGTGGGTACCGGCATTTCAGATGCCCTGTCTTTCTATTACAATAGACCTGTGGGAGAAAATGAGAAACACGGGTTAGGCCTTGTACTGGAGGCAGGAATGGCCATTATGGAGCTTAAAAGCAAGTGAGATGAGAGGACTTTTTATACTCTTATTGTTCCCCTTTGTACTCTGTGCTCAAGATCGATATGTCTTTCAATATCCGGAAATGGCGGGCAGTTTGAGACTGGGAATTGAAAAGGACAGCAAATCTTTTTGGATAAATCCTGATCGTCCGCCTAAGTATTTGAACATAGCTACAAAACCTTTGAAGAAGACTAAAGGTATACTGATTAGCATTCGTGTGGACGAAGAAACTGAACTATACTGGGCATTCGGTGGAGGTAATCTGAATGCCACAGAAGTGAAGCCGGAAAATGCTAAGGATAATATTTACAGCATGGAGCGAAGTTCAGTGGCCATGTATTATGGGGAAAGCATGAACCTCAGAATTCTTCATGCCATCTTCCCTCTGGAGGCTAGTCTTCGATTAGCTGATGCCTTACAGCAAGACACACCGCTCCAACTATGGAATTCAGGGAAGAAAACCGCATATCCTCTCTTAGCAGGAAAATGTACCTTGAAGAAGGGTGAGACGTACTATATCTGTGTGTACCGACAAACCCCGGAAGCGGATTATTTATACTATCATTTGGAAGATCTATGAAGTGGCTATTGATCTTAAGTGTTTATGTCCAAAGTTTTAATGTAAAGGATTTTGGTGCCAAAGGTGACGGCCTTCATCTGGATTCTCCGGCTATTCAATCAGCCATTGATGCCGCTATAGAAGGGGGAACCGTCTATTTTCCAGCAGGTACTTATTTGTCGTACTCCCTACGTTTGAAAAGTAATATTCAATTGGACTTTGCCCCCGGAGCTATCCTTTTGGCGGCCTATCCGGAAAAAGATAAAGGGTACGATGCAGCAGAACCTAATCCTCATAATGCCTACCAAGACTTTGGTCATAGTCATTGGAAGAACAGTTTGATCTGGGGCATAGGACTGGAAAATGTAAGTATCACAGGTTTTGGAAAGATTGACGGTCGAGGTTTGACTAGGGAAGAGAGCAGGATTCCAGGAGTAGGCAACAAGGCTATAGCATTAAAGCTATGTAGAAATGTTACCATTCGGGATATAAGTATCGTGAACGGTGGTCATTTTGCTTTACTAGCCACAGGTGTGGATCATTTGGTCATCCAAAATGTGAAGGTAGATACGAATAGAGACGGATTTGATATTGATGCCTGTAGAAATGTTCGTATCTCTGACTGCACCGTAAATAGCCCTTGGGATGATGCTATTGTACTGAAAAGTAGTTTTGCATTAGGGTATTATAGAGATACGGAAAATGTGACGATAACTAACTGTATGGTAAGTGGTTTTGATAGAGGTAGTGTTATGGATGGGACCTTTACTAAAGATGAACCCCAAGCGCCGGACCAAGGACATGTGACCGGAAGGATTAAATTAGGTACGGAATCAAGTGGAGGATTCAAGAACATTACCATCAGCAATTGCGTCTTTGAACGATGCCGGGGAATAGCATTAGAAACGGTAGACGGAGGAGAACTACAGGATATTTTGATCCAAAATATCAGCATGAGAGATATAGTAAATGCCCCTATCTTCTTGAGATTAGGCGCTAGAATGCGGAGCCCTAAGGGAAAGGAAGTGGGTAAGATGTCAAGGATTACCCTCAGTAATATCAATGTTTACAATGCTGATTCCAGATATTCTTGTATCATCAGTGGAATTCCTGGACATGCCATAGAAGATCTTCATTTAGATAATATCCGTATTCATTTCAAAGGTGGATATGAAGCCTTTGATCAAAACCCTCCGGAACAGGAAAAGGTCTATCCTGAACCTTGGATGTTCGGAACCATACCTGCTTCTGGCTTTTTTATCCGGCATGCAAAAGATGTACGTTTATCTAACATAGATTTAAGTTACGAAAAGGAAGATACGCGTCCTGCCTTGTGGGTGGATGATGTGAAAGGTCTATTTATATCCGGTTTCACTACCTCAGGTTCAAAGAAAATACAAAGCAAAGGCTTAGAGAACTTAAAGCTTTACTATAGCAACCTTCAGCCATGAGACTACTTATTTTTCTGTCTTTGTTGCTCAGCTCTTGTACCTCTGTGCTACCTACTCTTCCTTCGGAGGTTCAACCTCGGGTAAGATGGTGGTGGATGGGTTCTGATGTAGATTCCACCGGTCTGGAATACCATTTGAAAGAGTTTAAAAGAGTGGGATTAGGGGGAGTGGAAATCACACCCATTTATGGTGTGCAGGGAAGAGATGGTATTTCCTACCTTTCTGAACGTTGGAAAGGAATGTATGATTACACCCATGAATGGGCAGAGAGATTAGGGATACAGGTAGATATGAACGCCGGTACAGGTTGGCCCTATGGAGGCCCGGAAGTAACCCTGAAAGATGCCGCTTGTAAGGTTATGTTCCAAAGGTTTGTAGTTAAAAAGGGGGAAGATTTTGTTGAAAAGTTTGATGCCCAAGGGGATAAAGACGCGGTATTGGAATGTGTTATGGGCTATTTTTCAGATGGCAAGGTGGAAGATTTGACGGAAAAGGTAGGGCAAAGGGGGATTTTCTCTATTCTTCCGGAGAAGGATGGAGAACTGGTAGCCTTATATAGAGTTCCTACTTACCAACTAGTCAAAAGAGCTGCACCGGGAGGAGAAGGATATGTTTTGAATCCATTTGAAAAGGAAAGCGTGCTACGGTATCTAAGCAAGTTTGAGCATCTGGATAAGCAGCCTTATTATTACTTCAATGACTCCTATGAGGTGTATGGGGCGGATTGGACACCGGGATTGAGGAGAGCATTTTTGGAGAAAAAGGGTTATAAGCTCGAAGATCATTTAAGAGAGTTTATTTCAGGCGACCGCAACATTATCACAGATTACCGTGAGGTGATGGGCGAATTATTGTTGGAAAACTTCACCCAAACCTGGACGGAATGGGCACATAAAAGAGGTGCCAAAACAAGGAATCAAGCACACGGCTCACCGGCAAACCTTATTGATCAATATGCAGCGGTGGACGTGCCGGAAGCGGAGACTTTTGGAATAACAGATTTTGAACTGCCTTATTTAAGAAGAGATAGTGTTCGGAAGAAGAATGATGGTGATCCTACCGTCCTGAAATTTGCGAGTTCAGCTGCTCATCTAACCGGTAAAAAGATTACCTCAGCAGAAACCTTTACCTGGTTAACTGAGCATTTCAGAACCTCCTTAAGTCAATGTAAACCGGAGATAGATCAATTATTCTGTACAGGAATAAATCAAGTGTATTTTCATGGAAGTACCTATTCTCCCCCTTCTGAAGAATGGCCGGGTTGGAAGTTCTACGCCTCTGTTGATATGTCTCCCACGAATAATCTATGGGAGCATATGCCTGCTTTTTTTAGATACGTTTCCAGGGTGCAGGGTGCATTACAAGCTTCAGATCCGGATAATGATTTTCTTCTCTACTTTCCCATTCATGCCATATGGGCACAAGATACTAGTAGATTTTTAAGCACTTTTCCTATCCACGGTATGCGGGAAAGATTACCGGTATTTGGTGCATGGGCAGAATACATTTCAAGTTCAGGTTATGACTTAGATTACATCAGTGATTATTACCTGAGTTTAAGTGTAGGTAAAGATGGACGTATCCAAGTTCCCGGAGGGGCCAGGTATCAGGCCGTATTTGTCCCGGATTCCAACTTCTTGCCTATACAAACCTTGGAGCACTTGAATAGAATTAAGGATGAAGGTGGAAAGGTCATCTATTTGTCGGGTAAACCTAGCGCGCAAGTATTAGAGGAGTTTTCGGCATTAAAAGAGGCCTTCAAGAGCGATTGGGGAGGACAAATGATCCGGAAAAGGCAGGACAAAGGACATTTGTATTTTATGAGTATGCTTCGCAAAGAAGGAAAGGAGGGGTGGTTACCGCTGTCCGTACAGGCCAAATCAGCCCTTATCTATGATCCTTTAACCGGTAAAATGGGGAAAGCAAAATTGCGCAAAAACCAGGGTAAAACCGAAGTGTATATGCAGTTTGAACCCGGACAATCCTACCTCCTATATACATATGAAAAAGAGGAGATAAAAGGCGCTCTTTGGGAGTATTGGAAGCCCCAGGGATATGTAAAAAACATTGAAGATGGGTGGGAATTAGCATTCTCAGAGAGTAGTCCGCAGGTACCTGGTACATTTCAGCATCTGGGATCCTGGACAGACTTGCCTGTTGAGCATGCGAAAAAGAACATGGGAGCGGGTCTTTACCGGGTGAAAATGGATATGGAAAAAATGGGTAGGTATAGATTGGAGCTAGGTGAGGTTAGAGAGAGTGCCCGGGTGAAAGTGAATGGTCAAGAAGTAGGTATAGTATTCTCCGCCCCTTACCACATAGAGGTGCAGTTAAACAAGGGAATAAATGAATTGGAAGTGGAAGTTCGGAATCTTCCTGCCAATAGAATTCGGGATTTAGATCAGAATCAAGTACCTTGGCGGAAGTTCAAAGAAATCAATTTTGTGGATCTGAATTACAGAAAATCCACCTATGCACATTGGCCTATAGAAAAATCCGGATTAATAGGTCCGGTACGACTAGTAAGATGAGAAAACTATTGAATATTCTTTTATTGCTGCCATTGATGACTTTCGGGCAGAAGGCATATTTGTTTACGTATTTTAAGGGAAATGGGGATGGTTTACATCTTGCCTATAGTAGAGACGGAAAGAAATGGGAAGAGCTGGGCCATGACAAGATCTTCTTAAAACCTCAAATAGGTAAAGATAAACTTTTGAGAGATCCCAGTATTGTCAGGGACAAGGAGGGTACTTTTCACATGGTTTGGACTACGGGTTGGTGGGACCAGGGAATAGGCTATGCCTCTTCAAAAGATTTGATGGAATGGTCAGAACAAAAGAACATTCCGGTAATGGAAGGCTTTGAAGGCACTAAGAACACTTGGGCACCTGAGTTATTCTATGACGGAGACACATTCTATATATTTTGGGCTTCAACGGTTCCAGGCGCCTTTCCGGAAGTGCCTACTTCAGAAAGTGAGAAAGGCTTGAATCACCGTATGTATTATGTTAGTACCAAAGATTTTAAAACATTCAGTCCTACTCAGGTGTTTTTTGATCCCGGATTTTCAGTGATAGATGCCGCTATTCTTAAGGCAAAAGGAAAGTTTTACATGTTCATCAAGAACGAGAATTCAAATCCTCCCGAGAAGAATATTCGGATAGTAGTACATTCTAAGCCTTATGACTTTCCTGTAAAGGTTTCTGAACCTATCACCGGAAAGTATTGGGCGGAAGGCCCGGCTCCTTTGAAAGTAGGAAAGTATTATTATGTTTATTTCGACAAGTACAGAGATAAGAAATACGGCGCAGTGAGATCAAAAGACTTGAAGAAGTGGGAAGACGTCTCAGAGGAAGTCTCGTTTCCTCAGGGCATGCGTCACGGTACGGCATTTGAAGTAGACTCTAAGGTATTGGATGCCTTGTTAGGCAAATGATCTGCCGTAGGTGAGTCTGCGCCAAAGCCATTCCATGGGACCGTACTTGAAATACTTGAACCAAAGGTGACTCCAAAGAATTTGAACAAGGAAAATCAATAACCCAAGTATAACTAGATAGGTTAAAGGTACTCCCGCCCAGGAATGCGTTTGGGTGAAGATGATCTTGCAGATCAAAGACTGGGTCAGGTAATTCGTCAAGGCCATACGCCCCACAGGTATAAACACCTTCGTAAGAGGTGAGGGATGCAGCAAATAAAATCCTGATGCATACGCCAGGCTCAAAACAGGAACTCCAATGACATAGAGTATAGATTCTAGTATGCCTAAGGGATGCAAAGAATAGTAATACTCGGTTTCCATCAGCATGGCCATTCCAAAGTTCAGGAGCAATCCTAAGGGCAAGCAGATCCGGAATAACCTTTTCAGAACCTCTCTGTTGCCCGGTTTAAACAATCCCTTCTGCGCCACATATACGCCCATGAGGAACATGGCTAATACCTTAAAGAACCTCCCCGTAAAGAGGAGATGAGGGATTCTATCTTCCGTCAATCCTGCCCAGTGATCTAAGATCAGTTGATGTAAACTACCGTACCTCTGTGTTTCTATAACATTCTGGATTAGCTCTTTCGGTGGTGGAGGAGGTAGTTCCAGAGTAAAGTTGAAAATGGCATATTCTACCACAGGGAATGCCAAGAAGAAAATGGCCCATTTGAGATGATCTTTCTTAAAGAAAAGAAGGAATACGCCAGTAAAAGCATAGACCATAAGAATATCACCTACAAAGAGAAACAGCGCATGCAGAATACCAAACAGAAAGAGAATACTTAATCGCTTGAGGAAAAAGGAAGAAATGTCCTGACCTTTTCTTTCTAGCTGTAAAGCAAAGCCTATACCGAACAGGAGGGAAAAGAGAGAATAAAACTTGCCATCCACTAAAAAATGTAAGCACCATTCTAAAGGTTGGTCGAAAGGTACCTTAGGAATGGTGCTTAAAGGAGTATAAAAAAAATATCCTCCGTGGCTATACATATTGGCGACTAAAACCCCTAGTAAGGCAAAGCCCCGTAAAGCATCTAAGAAAGGAATGCGATCCTTGGCTTCAGTGGGTCTAGTTTGCATGGCATTTTTCTCACAAAGGCTTAAATATTAAGGAAATATAAGAAAAATTCCTGAATTAAACAAGGAAATTATGCTTTTCTTACGAACTCTGATTTCAGAGCCATGGCTCCGAATCCCTCTACCTTGCAGTCGATATTATGATCTCCCTCCGTCAAACGGATGTTCTTTACTTTGGTGCCGGCCTTTATGGGCTTTGGAGCGCCCTTCACCGGAAGGTCCTTTATGATAACCACGGAGTCTCCATCCTGAAGTAGGTTTCCATTGCTATCCAGAACCTTTAAGGTTCCGTCATCTTCATCTGCCGGATTCCACTCGTGAAAACACTCCGGACAAATCAACAAATCATCAGAAGGATAAACGTATTCTGACTTACAATTAGGGCATGGTGGGAATTCTGACATACATAAATGATTTGGTACAAAAATACGAAAAAATAGGGCTCAATGCCTATATTTAGGACATTATGTCAAGGTTTTTAGTAACAGTTGATGAACTCTCGGCTACACCTAAGTACCGACAATTAATGGATGCTGTCATTCAGGCTGTAAAAAGTGGAGTTTTGCAGCAAGGAGACTCCATGCCCTCTATTAATGAATTGAGTTTCCAGACTGACATATCCCGCCTAACCGTAGAGAAGAGCTACAAGGAACTTCGTAAGCTAGGTATTCTGGAGGCTTTTCAGGGCAAAGGCTATTTTGTAAAGTCAACAGAAATCAAGCAGGAATACCGTGTCCTTCTGCTCTTCAATAAACTCAGCGCGCATAAGAAAATAGTGTATGATGCTTTTGTAAGGGAATTAGGCGACAAAGCCTCCGTAGATTTTTATATCTACAACAATGATGCCCGCATGTTCTGCCGACTGCTAGAAGAGAAAAGCAAGAATAATTACACCCATTACGTAGTGATTCCCCATTTCATAGAAGGAGAAAAGTTAGCCGTTAAAGCTTTGGAAAAGATTCCTACTTCCTCCCTCATTCTGGTAGATAAGATACTTCCCGAGCTCAAAGGCTCGTATGGGGCAGTTTATGAGAACTTTAGTAGAGACCTGTACCAAGCATTAGTTCAATTATTAGATGCTTTGCAAAAATACAAGGTACTTAAACTGGTATTCCCGGAGAATTCTTATTACCCAAAGGAAATCCTGGAAGGTTTCTTGTCGTTTTGCGAAAGCTTTGTCTTTGAACATAAGATAGTACACGAAGTTAAAGGTGAAGAGGTACAAGCAGGTGACGTGTTCATTAATCTTATGGAGGATGATCTGTTTGAACTTTTGGAACAAATGCAAGACTTGAAAGTGGGAAAGGATATAGGCATTATCTCCTACAATGAGACCAAAGCTAAGAAGTATATAATGAACGGTCTAACTACCATCTCCACAGATTTTGAAGCCATGGGGATAAAAGCTGCGGAACTGGTACTTAAACATTCTAAACAGCAGTGGCAAAATCCCTTTCACGTAACCCTTAGAGATTCCTTATGAGAACCCTGACTTATTTCATTGCCCTGGCAGAAGAACTAAACTATGCAAAAGCTGCACTAAGGTTAGGTGTTACTCAACCGGCCGTGACTAGGCAGATACAGGCTTTGGAAGAAGAACTTCAAGTAAAACTCATAGATGAGACTCAGAAAAAAGCGCATAAACGAGTAGTCCTCACAGAAGAAGGAGTGTATTTTTACCATGAGGCACTGAAGCTTGTAGAACAGCAAAAAGAGAGTTTGGAGGGCTTAGCCCGACTAAGAGATAAGAAGAAGACCCTGCAGATAGGCTTTATGGCCTATACCCCAGGGGAGGAATTGAAAAGACTTCTAAAGGTTTTTGCTACGGCCTTAGAGGAATATGATTTCAAGTGGAAGCTCTTTCATGAGGCAAGTTCCTTGATTGACGCCCTTAAGAGAGATGAAATTCACCTTGCCGTACACTGCACTTGGGCTAAAGTGCCTGACGGATGGGTAGAAGCCACCATCCAAAAAGGAAACCTTAGAGTGCTGTTTCCTCCGTCAGATCCCAGATTTTGTAGTTGTGAAGTGAGTACGCTAAGAGGGGAGAAAGGTATAGTAGTGGGTGGACTAGGCATAAAGGAGCTGCAAACGGTTCATGAAGTAGGGAATTTTGACCAACTGGAGGCGCTAGTACAGGCAGGCGCAGGAATAGGCATTATACCTTCATTTTTTTCCAGGCAAAGAGGGGCTGTATGGATGCCTGAAGTGCCATGTAGATGGGCGATATGGATGAGTAGGGCAGGGCACGTCTTTGAACGCATAAACTTCAACCTATGAAAACATATGAAAATTATTTCTCTCATCCTGCTCACTTGTGCCCTGGCTTGGGGACAGGTGGATTATAAAAAGCAGGCCTGGACCGCTCATTGGATCAGTGTTCCCGGTTATTCTTCTACAGAATACGGCATCTACCAATTTCGAAAGGAAGTAGCTCTAAGCGTTGTTCCTAAATCCTATGTGGTGTATGTCTCCGCTGATAACCGATATGAATTATATGTCAATGGTGAATGGATAGGTTTCGGACCTGCCAGAGGAGATATCTCCCATTGGAACTATGAAGAGTATGACCTTTCTCCTTATCTAAAACCTGGGAAAAACTGGATCGCTGCTAAGGTCTGGAACGAAGGAGAGTACCGCCCGGAGGCCCAATTCTCCGTAAGAACCGGATTTCTTCTACAAGGAGTGACAGACCCTTCCATCTCTACGGGTACTTCCTGGCTAGGGAGAAGGGACGAAAGCTTTGCTCCTCTCCCTCTAAAAGTTCCCTTCTATTATGTAGCCGGACCTGGAGAAGTGAGGGACTTGAATAAGTATACTCCTGATTGGGAAACGGGAAAAGGCGAAGGGTGGAAACCTGCCCAAAATATTGTTAGGGCTTTGCCTAACACCATTGTGGGACCCTATGGAACTACCAATATTTGGATGTTACAGGCCTCTATTCTCCCGCCTTTGGAACGAAAAATAGAACGGCTGGGAAAAGTGGTTAAAGCGGAAGGCGTAAGCCTCAATAATTTCCCAAAGGTAAAAGAGCCCATTCATCTACCGGCAAGGAAGAAAGTTAGCCTACTTTTAGACCAAGGTTACCTTACTAATGCCTATCCCATTCTACAATTCAGCGGGGGGAAAGGTGCTAAAATCAGCCTGTCTTATGCAGAAGCCTTGTACGATGACCGTATGAAAAAGGGAAATAGAAATGAGGTAGAGGGGAAGAAATTCATAGGCAGAAAGGACAGTTTAATATCAGCTGGAAGGAGAGGAGAGGTCTTTAGAACGTATAGCTACCGAACCTACAGATACCTGCTGATGGAGGTGGAAACGCAGGAAGAAGCCTTAGAAATTGAGGATCTACAAAGTCTCTTTGTGGGTTTCCCTTTCCAAATGAAGGCAAGAATGGATTCGGAGCTTGGGGAGATGCAGGACATGCTGGAGGTGGGATGGAGAACCGCCCGTCTTTGTGCAGTAGATACCTACATGGATTGTCCCTACTATGAGCAGTTGCAATACATAGGTGATGCCCGTATCCAGGCTTTGGTCAGTCTTTACAATAGTGGTGATGATAGACTTTTAAAGAATGCCTTGAATTTGATGGATCAATCCCGCCAACCGGAAGGGATCACCCTAAGCAGACATCCTTCCTATACACCTCAATACATACCCACTTTTTCACTTTGGTACATAGGTATGCTTTATGACTACCTCAGGTACGGCAGTGATATCGGATTTGTGAAGCAAAAGTTGAGTGGAGTTCATCAGGTTTTACAGTATTTCCAAAGGTATGAAAACGAGGAAGGTTCTCTCAGAGATTTACCCCAATGGAGGTTTACGGATTGGGTGAGTGCCAAAGACTGGAAAAGCGGGGAAGGACCTTTTGGGGCAGACGGAGGCTCAGCCATACTGGATTTTCAGTTGCTCTGGGCTTACCAAGTAGCTGCAAACTTGGAAAAGGACTTGGGTGTAAATGTATACCGAGAGATGTATTTGAAGAAAGCAGAAAAGTTGAAACAGATGCTGAAAAAGCGGTATTGGGTGGCAGAAAGAGGCCTGTTTGCGGATCGTTCAGAAAAGGATTTGTATTCTCAACATGCCAATACTCTGGCCATTCTGACCGAAACGGTAACTCCGGAGGAGGCAAAGACTATAGCCCGGAAACTCTTAGAAGAAAAAGATCTGGCACCCGCTTCCATCTACTTTAAATACTATCTCCATTTGGCTTTAGTAAAGGCCGGTAGAGGAGAAGAGTATTTGTCCTTCTTAGATGATTGGAGAGAAAACCTACGCCTGGGATTGACTACCTGGGCAGAGATGTCTGATGTTTCAGGTTCCCGTTCGGACTGCCACGCCTGGGGCTCTAGCCCAAACATTGAGTTCTACCGGATACTTTTAGGTATAGATAGTGATTCACCCGGCTTTGCGAAAGTGAAAATCCAACCTCATTTAGGTGATTTGAAGCAGCTTTCCGGTGAAATTCCGCATCCCAACGGCAAAATCAGCGCCTCTTATACCTTAGTGGATAGCCAATGGAAAGTCCAAATTGCTCTTCCGAATGGAGTGGACGGGACTTTTGAATGGAAAGGACAAAAAAAGGCCTTGAAACCCGGACTTAATGACTTTATGATAAAAAATAGTAATTAATATCATTAAAAAAAGTTATTAAAATTCATTCAGATAGCAGTAGAGTATAGGACGGTTAATACAGTCCCTGGGACGATATTTGCTATTCATAAACTTCAACCTTAACTATGCAAACCATTTTAGGAATCCTATTTCATACCCTGGGGGGTATTTCTTCCGGCAGTTTTTACATGCCGTTCAAACGAGTAAAACAGTGGTCGTGGGAGAGTTATTGGATAGTGGGGGGATTATTCTCTTGGTTAATAGTACCACCCTTAGCAGCATGGCTCACGGTAGATGATTTTGGAAGTATCATTGCAGGTACAGACTCTTCCATCAAGTTTTTGATTTATGGGCTAGGTGTACTTTGGGGCATAGGAGGATTAACGTATGGTTTAGGAGTCAGATACCTGGGCATGTCTTTAGGTAATTCTGTCATCTTAGGTGTGAGCTCCGCTTTAGGATCACTGGGACCTGCCATTTACTATAATTTTTCACCGGTAGAAGGTAAGGCTTCCCTCTCAGATATGCTTCAACATACAGGTGGGCAACTCGTACTTTTAGGAATTCTGGTCTGCTTGATTGGGATTTACGTTTCAGGAAAGGCAGGCATGTTAAAAGAGAATGAATTGAGTACAGAAGCGAAGCAAGAAAGCACTTCAGAATTCAATTTTGGCTTAGGAATAGTGATAGCGGTGATTTCCGGTTTACTTTCCGCCTTCTTCAATTTTGGCATAGAGGCAGGTAAGCCTATGGCTGATGTGGCGGTTCAACAGGGAAATAATCCTTTGTTCCAGAATAACGTCACCTATGTGGTTCTACTCTGGGGAGGATTGACCACTAATCTGCTATGGTGCCTATACCTGAACTTCAAGAACGGTTCATATAAGGATTATACGAATGGGCAGACGCCTATTGTGAGAAACATACTTTTCTCCGCCTTAGCCGGAACCATGTGGTATATACAGTTCTTCTTCTATGGCATGGGAGAAAGTAAGTTAGGGAATGGAGCCAGCTCCTGGATCCTGCACATGGCTACCATCATTCTGACGGCAAATTTTTGGGGCTTGTACCTGAAAGAATGGAGTGCAGTGAGTAAGGGTACCTTCCGGACCTTTGTCTTGGGCATTACTTTGATTTTATTATCCATATTCCTCGTGGGAATTGGAAATTCTATATAATTAAACCTACTAGATACAATGGAATTTAAGCACGTGAGTTATTTGTGGGACGAGGAGAAGGCCTCCAAAATAGACAATGAAGTGGATCTTTTTCTGTATAGATCCAATCTTCTTGGTGCAGACTTGAGATTGACGAATTATGGGGGAGGAAATACCTCAGTGAAGATTACAGATGTGGATCCATTGACGGGAGAAGCAGTGCCGGTCATGTGGATCAAAGGTTCTGGAGGGGACATTGGTACTTTGACCCGGGGCGGATGTGCGGCCCTCTATTTAGACAGATTAAGGGCTCTGGAGAGAGTATATAGAGGAGTGGATTTTGAGGACGAAATGGTAGCTTTGTTCAATCATTGCATCTTTGATCTGAACTCTAAAGCCCCGTCTATAGATACCCCATTACATGGATTTTTGCCTTATAAACATATAGATCACCTACATCCAGATGCCGCCATAGCCATAGCTGCTGCAAAAGATGGAAAAGCTATTACGGAGGATTTGTTTCAGGGAGAGATAGGTTGGGTAGACTGGAAAAGACCCGGATTTGAGCTAGGCTTATCCCTGAGAGCCTGTGTACAGGAAGCGGAACAAAGGGGTGTCACACTAAAAGGTATCATGCTGGGATCACACGGTTTATTTACCTGGGGTGAAACATCTTATGAAAGTTATGTCAATACCCTAGAGGTGATTGAGAAATGCGCAGAGTATATTGAAAGCAAGGTCACAGTGCCTTTTGGTGGTGCCATACTAGCTTCTCTTGGAGAAGAAGGTAGGAGAGATAGAGCGGCAGAAATAGCCCCGGTATTAAGAGGATTTTGTTCATCAGAACGCTCCATGGTGGGGCATTTTACAGATGATGAAAGGGTACTGGAATTCATCAATTCTGCAGACCTTGCCCGACTGGCTCCTATGGGAACTTCCTGTCCGGACCATTTCTTGCGGACAAAGATCAGCCCTTTGGTATTGCCTTTAGCCCCTACTGAGGATTTAAGTGAGGTGAAGGAAAAGTTGACACCCGTCTTCGAAGAATATAGAGAGGGATACAAGGCCTATTATGAAACTTGTAAGCATCCTGATTCTCCCGCCATGCGTGATCCAAACCCCGTAGTGATCTTGTATCCCGGTATAGGAATGTTCACCTTTGCGAAGGACAAAACCACCGCTCGACTAGCATCAGAATATTACGTCAATGCCATCAATGTGATGAGGGGTGCAGAAGCTATTTCATCTTATACGTCTTTACCCCGTCAAGAGGCCTTTGATATAGAATATTGGTTATTAGAGGAAGCAAAACTACAACGCATGCCTAAGCCTAAGGCACTGGCGGGTAGAGTAGCTCTGGTGACCGGATCCGGGGGAGGAATTGGTAAGGCTATAGCCAAAAAGTTTGCTCAAGAAGGTGCCTGCGTGGTATTGAGCGATATTGACGGACAAAGGTTAGAAAGTACCCGACAAGAATTCGTTAGCACATTTGGGAAAGATGCGGTAGCGGCTACCTTTCTGAATGTAACAGATGAGGATAGTGCGGCAGTTGCCTTTAAAGCCGCTGCGGTGGCTTTTGGTGGAGTAGATATAGTGGTGAACAATGCAGGAATCAGCATCTCGAAATCCATTGAAGAACATAGCTTAGAAGAATGGGACAGACTTTATGATATCCTAGTGAAAGGACAATTTATAGTATCCAAAGCCGGAATCGCTTTAATGAAGAAGCAAGGCATTGGGGGCGATATTCTAAATATAGTATCCAAAAATGCGGTGGTGGCCGGTCCAAATAATCCGGGTTACGGATCTGCGAAGGCGGCACAAGCGCATCTCTCCCGCTTGATGGCCGCAGAGTTAGGTGCGGCAAAAATCCGTGTCAACACAGTAAACCCGGACGCAGTGATAGCAGATTCCAATATATGGGCCGGAGGCTGGGCAGAAGGCAGAGCCAAAGCCTATGGAATTAGCGTGGAGGAGTTGCCTGCTTACTATGCAAAACGTACCTTGCTAAACGAAGTCATACTTCCGGAAGACATAGCGAACGCTTGCTTTGCCTTTGTTTCCGGATTGTTAAACAAGAGCACCGGAAATGCACTGAATGTAGATGGAGGTGTAGCCATGGCATTTTACAGATAATTTGACCTTAAAGACATGAGATTAGATAAAAAACATATAGATAATCATAATACGGATCAATCAGCCCTGCACAATAAAAGGTTGCGCTTTGCTAAAGATGAAATAGCAGATGCAGATCAGATCATTGAGAAGTTGAAGGCTTTCCAGGTAGCTATTCCTTCCTGGGCTTTAGGTACGGGAGGTACTCGTTTCGGGAGATTTCCCGGAGGTGGGGAGCCGGGAACCATAGAGCAGAAGTTGGAAGACGTAGGCTTATTGCACGCGCTGAACCAATCTTCCGGAGCAGTTTCCCTGCATATTCCCTGGGATATTCCTCAAGATCATCAAGCCCTGAAGAACTTAGCGGCCGAACTAGGCCTAAGCTTTGATGCTGTTAATTCCAATACCTTCCAGGACCAAAAGGATCAGGAGTATTCCTATAAGTTCGGATCCCTGCAGAACGTGGATAAGCAAGTAAGAGATCAGGCTATAGCACATAATTTAGAGGTCATCCGCCACGGAGAGGCCTTAGGGTCCAAGTCCATTACCGTTTGGCTTTCAGACGGCTCTTGCTTTCCAGGGCAAATCAACTTCCGCAGAGCCTATGAGAATACCCTGGAAAGTCTGCGTGAGATTTATGCTGGTTTGCCAGCCGACTGGAAATTGTTCTTAGAGTACAAAGCCTTTGAACCTAATTTCTACAGTACCACTGTGGGCGACTGGGGGCAATCATACTCCTATGTCAATAAATTGGGCGAGAAAGCCTACACCTTAGTGGATCTGGGACATCATTTGCCGAATGCTAACATAGAGCAAATCGTTTCCTTACTATTGATGGAGGGAAAACTGGGCGGATTCCACTTTAACGACTCCAAATATGGAGATGACGACCTAACCACAGGTTCAATCAAGCCATACCAGCTTTTTCTCATCTTCAATGAACTGGTGGAAGGAATGGATGCTCGCGGTATGAATCATGCCAATGATCTGGGATGGATGATAGACGCCTCACATAATGTGAAGGATCCTTTAGAAGATCTTTTACAATCTGTAGAAGCATTGATGATAGCGTATGCGCAGGCTTTATCTGTAGATAAGCAAGCGCTAAAGCAGGCTCAAATGGAATCTGATGTAGTGCGTGCCCAAGAGATCTTGCAACATGCTTTCCGCACAGATGTAAGGGCGCTTGTGGCTGAAGCTCGACTTCAAACCGGAGGGGCTTTACAGCCTTTAGGTCTATTCAGAGATTTGCAAGTGCGTAAGCAACTTGTAGCAGAAAGAGGATTTCAGCAGTCGACCGGTCTATGAGTTTCATTCTGATTTACGATATAGGAAAAACGAATAAGAAGGCTTTTGTCTTTGATCAGGAATATAGGATCAAATGGCAAAAGAGCACCCATTTCGAAGAGGCTTTGGATGAGGATGGAGATCCCTGTGAGGATTTGCATGCTTTGGAGCAATGGGTGAAAAGTACCTACGAAGATGCTAGGACTCTTTATCCTTTGAAGGCGGTCAACTTCTGTACCTATGGTGCTTCTTTGGTATTCTTAGATGGAAATCATAAGGTCTTAACTCCTTTATATAACTACCTGAAATCCTATCCTCAGGATTTGCAGGAGCGTTTTTATGCTCAATATGGAAATGAAGTGGCGGCTTCTACTGCTTCACCTGTTTTGGGTAGCCTAAACAGCGGACTATTGGCTTATCGATTGAAATATGAAAAGCCTAAAGTGTTCGCCTTTGTGCGAAAGATCTTGCACCTTCCTAACTATATGAGTTTTCTATTTACACAGAAAGCTTGTACAGATATTACCAGCGTGGGTTGCCATACCAAACTCTGGGATTTTAAGAAGGGAGATTATCATAAGTGGGTAGAGGAAGAGGGTATTCGTCATTTATTACCTGCATTACATCCCGCCTCAGAAGTAAAAAAAGGTGTGGATGGACTGGCTATAGGCATAGGTTTACATGATTCCTCTTCGGCCTTACTTCCCTACTTAAGGACGTTTAAGGACCCATTTGTATTGATATCTACAGGTACTTGGAATATCACCTTTAATCCTTTTACTACCTCCATTTTGACGGAGGAGGAATTAGAAAACGACTGTCTATGCTATTTAAGAATTGACCAAAAGCCCATCAAGGCTGCGAGGTTGTTAGCCGGAATCTTTCACGATGAGGAGGTGGATAAGATCAGTATGCTTTATGAGGTGAGTAGGGAGGAGGTTTTAGCTACGGGTTTTGATCCGGATTGGGAAGGAGAAGAACTGGATTTGAATGATTTTGTGGTTCGAAATCCTATTCAAGGGAAGGGCAGAAACTGGTTAGAATTCATGAGCTATAAGGAGGCTTATCACCAACTGATTTCTGATCTCGTGGCCCTTCAAGTGAAGAGTAGCAGTTGGGTGATAGAAGATATTCCTAAGATCTTTGTAGATGGGGGCTTCGGGAAGAATCACCTGTTTATGCAGATGCTAAGAAAAGCTTTACCAGATAGGGAAGTATGGACGGTGGAGGTTCCTCAGGCTTCTGCTATTGGGGCTGCTATGGTGATCCATGAACATTGGAATGAGGGAGGAATTCCTGCTAAATTAATTACATTAACAGAAGGATAAATGTACCTTTGCTGAGCTTAATATTTGACTGGTAGCATGTATAATGTAAAATATCCCGGCATAGATGACTTGATTCGCAAAGCGAAGAAGAGGATGCCGAAGTTTGCGTTTGAATATCTAGATGGGGGGTGTAACGAAGACGTTAACCTCTTTAAAAATACTGCCGATATCCGGGAGATTGAATTGATACCTTATTATTTGAGGGAATACAAGGTTCCTGAGATGAAGACGGAATTATTTGGTCATACCTATGATGCCCCTTTTGGGATTTCTCCTGTGGGGCTCCAGGGGCTGATGTGGCCGAATTCCCCGCAGATCCTGGCAAAGGCGGCAGTGGAGCATAATATCCCCTTTATACTAAGCACGGTTAGTACGGCGAGTATTGAAGATATTGGTCAGATTACAGACGGGAAGTTTTGGTTCCAACTATATCATCCGGCAAAGGACGAACTTCGTGACGATATGTTCTTGCGACTGGAAGATGCAGGATGTAAGACCTTAGTGGTTTTGAGTGATGTGCCTAGTTTTGGGTATAGACCCAGGGACATAAGGAATGGATTAGCCATGCCTCCACAGATGACTTTGAAGAACATTTTGGAGATCTGTACACATCCGGTGTGGGCATTGAGTACCCTGTACTATGGTACTCCGAACTTTGCCACCATGAAGAAGTACATGCCCAAAGGCTTAGACATGAAGCAGTTGGGACAATACATGAATAAAACCTTTTCCGGAAGAATTACTCCTGAAAGATTACAAACGATACGTGATCGTTGGAAAGGCAACTTGGTGATGAAAGGGGTAGCATCTACGGAAGATGTGGAGAAAGCTATTAAGTATGGGATAGATGGTGTGATCGTATCTAATCACGGTGGTAGGCAGTTGGACGCCGGCCAATCTGCCATCAAATCCTTAGAGCCTATAGTTGAGGAGTTTAAAGGAAAGATCAAGATCATGATGGACAGTGGAGTCAGAACAGGTCCGGACATCGCCAGAACTTTAGCAAGTGGTGCTGAATTTGCCTTTCTAGGTAGGACGTTTATGTACAGCGTGGCGGCTTTAGGCGCCGAGGGTGGAGATCATGCTATCACCATTCTGAAGATGCAGTTGCAGCAGGTATTGGATCAGGTTTGCTGCGCCAAGCCGGAAGCCCTAAATGAGCATTTATTTAAGAAGTGAAATTTGTGGAAGGTTATATAAAAGCCTTTGGCTTTTTGGACTAAAAATTTAGGGTCATTTAGTATTTAAATAGTTAAAATTACCGTCCTAAATAATACTTATTGATCTGAAAATGTTAGTTCCTAATAATTTTTGCTTAGGGCAATACTTACGAAAAGTAACTATAAAATCATGAATATTCTTTCTCTACTTTTTTTGACGCAAAGGGTCCGACCGTTCGGAAAGTAGCAAAAAAACATGAGTATTCTTTCTCTACTTTTTTGGCGCAAAAAAGTAGCAAAAAAACATGAATTTTATGATGTCCTCTTTCGCTTCGCTCAAACGGACCATAAAATTCGGTCAAAGGAACATTAGTATTTATTCTTCGGAAAGTATTAATTATTAGTTAATCGAGAGGCGTCTATTAGGATAAAACTGGACCTTAATTAAAAGGAGCGCCTCTTAAGCTAAAAGACATGAATATTCTTTCTTTATTTTTTTGACGCAAAGGGTCCGTCCTTACGGAAAGTAGCAAACAAACATGAATATTGTTCTTGTTACTTTTTTGGCGCAAAAAAGTAACCAAAAAACATGAATTTTATGATGTCCTCTTTCGCTTCGCTCAAACGGACCATAAAATTCGGTCAAAGGAACATTAGTATTTATTCTTACGAAACTATTAATTATTAGTTAATCGAGAGGCGTCTATTAGGATAAAACTGGACTTTATTTAAAGGAGCGCCTCTTAAGCTAAAAGACATGAATATTCTTTCTTTATTTTTTTGACGCAAAGGGTCCGTCCTTACGGAAAGTAGCAAAAAAACAGGAATATTCTTCTTGTTACTTTTTTGGAGCAAGGGTCCGTCCTTACGGAAAGTAACCAAAAAACATGAGTATTCTTTCTCTACTTTTTTGGCGCAAAAAAGTAGCAAAAAAACATGAATTTTAGAATGGCCTCTCTCACTACGTTCGAACGGCCTCTAAAATTCGGTCAAAGGAACATTAGTATTTATTCTTCGGAAAGTATTAATTATTAGTTAATCGAGAGGCGTCTATTAGGATAAAACTGGACTTTATTTAAAGGAGCGCCTCTTAAACTAAAAGACATGAATATTCTTTCTTTATTTTTTTGACGCAAAGGGTCCGTCCTTACGGAAAGTAACCAAAAAACATGAGTATTCTTTCTCTACTTTTTTGGCGCAAAAAAGTAGCAAAAAAACATGAATTTTAGAATGGCCTCTCTCACTACGTTCGAACGGCCTCTAAAATTCGGTCAAAGGAACATTAGTATTTTTTGTTTCGAGATTATTAATTGGTAATTATTAAGTTAAAATAAGCCATAGGCTTTTTTTAACTAATCAGTCCCCTCAAAAGCGCTTCCTTAACTAATCCTGCGGTATTTTTGATGTCCAGTTTTTGGTTGAGGCTATTTCTGTGAGCTTCGACCGTTCTAATGCTGAGGAAGAGTTTGTCGGCTATTTCTTGATTAGAATATTCATTGGCTATTAAGGCCAGGATTTCTGTTTCTCTCTTCGTTAGTTTTACTTCTATGGAGTTTTTTCTACCGCTGAGTGTTTGTTGGAGAATGGCATTTTGTACTTGTGGATCCAGGAATTGTTGGCCCTCAAACACTGTAGAGATAGCTTGAAGTAGGTTTCCCTTATCTGTACCTTTCAGCAAGTATCCTAATGCACCTGCTCTAAGCATTTTCCTTACCCACATGGTTTCATCGTGATTGGTTAAGGCGATGATCTTTAAGGTGGGATAAGATTTTAGCAATTTCCCGCATAGTTCCACCCCATTCGTGTCCGGTAATTCTATGTCTAAGAGTAAGACATCAATAGGGATTTCTTGGAGCTTATTGTACGTATCCTCTCCTGAACTGGCTTGGAAGACTACAGTGCAGAGGTTTTGGTGGCTTAGCATATGCGACAAGCCATGGAGGATCAAATCATGGTCGTCTACAATTCCTACTTTAATCATGCTGGGATATTATCTTTTTCAAAACTGCATTCAATATAAACCGAAGTGCTATTTCCGGGAGCAGAAACCACTTCGTAAGTTCCATCCAACAAATGAATTCTGGACGCTAAGCTCTTCAGTCCGATACCGGGCTTTTTCAGTTGGTCCGGATCAAAACCTACACCGTTATCTTCAATGGAGACCGTCATTCTTGTACCATCAGAGGCTATTTGTACTAAAGCTTCGGAAGCTTGCGCGTGTTTAACAATATTAGTAACGGCTTCCTGAATGCTTCTGTATAGCAGTAATTCGTCCCCTTTATTCATTTTGGGAAGTTCACCTACCTGAATATATTCAATATTCAGTAAAGGGTGGGAAACTCTTTGGCAAAACTCTCGGACAGCATAGCTTAAACCTTCTGAACCTACTACTTCTGCAGCCATATTATGTGAAATGTTTCTGACTTCTTGAAGGGCATGGTCTACCAGTGAATAAATAGGAGTACTAGGTTGAAGATGGAGTTTAGCAGCAGACAAAATGCTGGCCACACCGTCATGAAGCTCTCTGGCTGTACGGGAACGTTCTTCTTCTTCGCCGGCTAATTGCGCTTCAAGCAAATTAGAACGGTGTAGGGTCTCCATGGTTTTCCGCTTTTGTCTGTTTATTTTTTGGCTAAAGATCAATAACCCAATGAGTACCGCTACTAAGCTGGAAGCATAGATGATCCATTTATTTCTCCGGTCAATCTCCAATTGTTGCTGAGCAAGTTTCAGCTCTTTTTCGGCCGTTTGGTATTGAATTTCCAGATCGTGGAGGTTTTTTTGGGTGTTTTCATTGAGAAGAGAGTCGTTCAGGAGCTCATATTGCTTTCTGAGGTTTAATGCGTCTTTATAGTCTCCAAGGGCTTCTTTGATCTCTGAACCTGATAAGAGTAGTGCAGAATATTCCGCCCGGGGTAAGTACTCGTTTCCCGGATTTAGGGCTTTGGAAAAATATTGGTTGGCTTCATGGTATTGACCTAAGTACTTGTAGGCATTTGCTATTCCCTGATATACGTAAGCTTGATAGTCCGGAGGACTGTTAGGGAGAAGAGGAAGTGCTCTTAAAAGCGTTTCAAGGCCGGTCTTGTAATCTTTCTTACGGAGATAAATATCTCCCAGATTACAATACGCAGACATGATCAAGTCATTACTTTGGTATTTTTCTCCGATAAGGACAGCTTCTTTTGCATGTTTTTCTGCTTGATCTAACTGCTCGTCCAGGATCTCTGCCACCATCAGATTTATCAAGCTCCTGCCTATTTTGAAGGTATCTTTCAGACTTACGGCGAGTTCATGGCCCTTACCTGCATAGCGAACGGCCTTTTTATAGTCTTTTAGATCAATAAAGAGGGAACCTAAATTGGTGTAGTACTTTTGCTGATTGACCTGATCCTTTGACCTATGAGAAATATCCAAGGCTTTCATGAGGCTTTTTGCAGCTTCCTGCATATTGCCCATGGCTTGATATTGGAGGGCCATATTGTTGTAAGCATTGGCCGTTCGGGTTAGGTCTTTAGATCTTTGGCCCACTACCAATTGCCTTTCCGCAACCTTCAGTGCATCTTGATACCTTGCCTGACGGTACAAAAAGCCGGTATAATGTCCGGTAAACTCCAGATAGCCTTTGTCGAAACCTATTTTTTCTGCCAAATCACCGGCCATTTGGTAATAATACTCAGCAGAGTCAATGGCATTTTTTGCATTCTTTTGATCGCCCAATTCTATATACCAGTACACTTTACTACTGTCTTGAAGGGAGGTTTGGGCCTTCAATGGGGGTATGGTCAATAGTACGAATAGGGTTAGGGATCCTTTTAGGGTCCAATTCATATAGTGATGTAATGCTTTTTCGATTATAACTAACGTAAAATTAGGAGTTTACCGCATATTCTGACGGGTAAAAACCTAAAATTCTTATTAGGTGGGTGTAAGGAAGAGTTGTGTGGGATCCAGTTTTATAATCAAAAAGTATTTTTACAAGGTTCTACTTCACTTTTAGAACCGTTTTTATGGTGTGTTGACCTTTAGCACTTTTATGTGTTTCTACCGCTACAATCCGGTTGGCGCTAATTTCTGTAAGGGTAGCAACCACAGGTTTTCTGCTATCAAAATAGTGCAGGGTAAACTTTTTAGATGAGGCATCATAAGTCCATTCTCCTGTTTCTTCTTCGGTTTCTTCGTCGTCTTCACATTTAACTTTTCCTCTATGAGTTAGAATGGTTCCGTCAGCGCGGAAGAGCAGCGCATCATCCTTTTCACAAGCAGGAGTTATCTTTAAGATATCTGTGTCCGGTTTTCCATCAAGATCCAAATCAAGGGCCGGCTGGATGGTAGATGATTCTATGATCCAGTATTTATTTCCAAAGGGAGAGGAGTACTGGGATGCTTGCAATGAGGTACATATTGCAAGTGCAATGGTCAGTTTAAGAAATAGCTTGAACATATAGTAATAGTTTTTCTGTCAGCTTCTATTCTAAGAGAGAGGAGTTCGGAGGGGGGGACCTCATAGAAGGAAGGATTCTCTCCAGAATAGAAGATCTGACATGCAAATCTATGGCAGGTTCACCACCTAAACTTGAGTGGAAATACGTATTTTGTATTTTAGGTAGAAGTACGTATAAGTAGTAATACCTAATTTGTTTTTTGAGTAGAGATACGCTTACGGGGGTATTGGTTGATTTCTAATTTTGTGTCAAATTCGTCCATAAGCATGCGCTCTGTGGAAGGAGTTTAAAGCTATTACTTAAAGAAATGAAAATGTCAGTGTTTGCACTAGGCCTATTGCTTCTTTTGTCTTGTTCCAAAGATGGCGAAGTTCAGCCTGGAGAAGTCAATTATCAACAAGGGTATGCCAGTGGTGTGGCTAAGGATGCGTCAGGAAAACCTTTGAAAGGAGTTAAGATCATTGTGGATCATACCATCTTTTACAATTCAAATATTTCCACTTTTACCAGTGAAAAAGGGACTTACAAAGTTAAAGTCCCAACCGGCTCTTGGTTTGCCTTTGCCCAACATACGGTAAATTATAATGGGAAGTCGTACTCCTTCTATCTTCACCCCGATAATCCTGCCGGATTCGGAGGAGAAGGGGCCGTTAGAAACTTTGAATGGAAACTCACTGGAAAGCGACCGGAGCCTTTATCTGGGGAGTACGGAGGGCTGGTTACCTTTGACAGTTATCCGGGAGTTTATATAGACGACAAGCAGATCGAATTCACCTTTACTCCATTAACACCCCTGATTGATGGAAGTACAGGTACTACACTTCAATTAAAGTCTCCTGACGGATACCATTTAAAAGATATCCCTATGGGACGGTATGAAGTTACGGCCCGATATCAAGGTAAATCAGTCAAACTAAGAAAGTGGAATACAGATGACACTTTTCAAGAGAAATTTATTCTCGACTTTGAGCCCGAAATCTATGCACAGTGTGATAATTGCGCTATGCTGGAATACAACTATGAAAACTAATTTAACCCGCAACTTCCTATAAGAGATTCACGCATTTCTCATGAATCGTTAGTGTGCAAGTTTTACTCCCTAAAATACCACTATAAAAATAAGGTAGTCGGAATTCCGGCTACCTTATCTACTGAAGAAACTTTTAATTTACTTCTATTTCAAATGGACTTGCGGGAAGTCCTTCTGAATTTATGACATTAGGATTCACCGGGTTATCTGCCCAGGCGTATCGTACGTATTTGGCTTCTGGTAGCTCTGAAATATCTAGGAGAATCTGCTTACCTTGAAGGGTAGCCTTTACCCATTTGAATTTCTTATCCGAACCGGCCACTGCAAATTCTTGAGGTTCTTCACCATCTGCCGTGCTTAGTGCAGAACCGATATGTTCAAAACTTAGAATGATTTTTTGTCCTTGTTTTTGGGCTTTTTGTATGATTGGTCCCGAGTAGACAAGTTCATCTCCATAGGCTATTTTTCTGGCGGCTAGCGCCATGCGTCTTCCTACGTCTAACTTATTATCCGGGTGAATGTCGTTCCATTCCCCTAAATCAATGTTCACGGTCATGGCCGTGCGTGGAATATCTAATGTCCTTCTGCTGGCTTCACGGAGCTGAGCCCAGTTGCTTTCTGTGGGCAAGTAGGTATATTCCATGAATCCGGGTAATTGAGCATGGATGAAAGGCACCTCCGGCCAGTGTCGTCGCCAGTCGGCTACCAAGGCGCGAATCTGCTTCTCGTAGATTTGAGGTCGGCCCGCATTGCTTTCTCCTTGATACCAAAGAACACCTTTGATGCTAAAATTGACGAAAGGATGTATCATAGAGTTAAACAGTGAGGAGGGTTGATTTTGGACACTAATTCCCATAGGTCTTGGGGCTTGAGGCTCGAAAACTTCTCCTACCTTGTATTTCCATTCTCCACGTAGGTCTATGGTGTCTTTACCTAGGATCAATGCATGAGGTTTATCTGGCACGAATCCTCCTTTTCCAAAGAAGTTGCTCACCTTTACTACTATGAGATTCTTTCCCGGTTTCAGAAGGTTTTGAGGCACTTTATATCTTCTCTGCGGATATTGATAGGTAAAACCTCCAATTTTTTGGCCATTGATAAACACTTCATCGGCATCCACTATTCTTCCTAGCCATAATTTTGGAGCATCAAGGGACGCGTCTGCAGAGATTTGGATCTCTTTTCTGTACCAAACTACCCCATCCAGGTTTCTTATTCCCTGATCTTCCCAATATCCTGGTACCTGAATGCTTCTCCACGCTTTGGGGGTATACTCTGTGCTGAACCATTTTTCTGCCATCCCTAGGTCTTTACTTGCCCTAGGAGGAGTAAAGGCAGCTTTTTGGGTCTCAGCTACATAAATGCTGTCTTTGTTTTTATTCAAAGTAGTCGTGAAATCTGGGAAGTCCTTAAGTCCTTCTTCGCTGGTCCAGGCTTCGATAGGGGTTCCACCGTAACTGGAATTTATAATCCCTACAGGAATTCCATATTTTAGGTGAATTTCCCGGGCAAAGAAGTAGGCTACGGCAGAGAAGGGGCGTACATTTTCTCCTATAGCTTTCTGCCAGCTACCCCCTGAAAGATCCTTGGCCGGGCCTTGTAATCTACCTATGGTGGGTACCAGGAATTGTCGGATAAGAGGGAAGTTTGCCTCTTCTATGTCCCGGGCATAGGTGACATCATGGATATCTAATTGATGCACCATATTGCTTTGGCCAGAACATAACCACACATCCCCGAAATATACATCCTTCAGTATGATCTGATTTTTCCCTTTTATGCTGATCTCATGTGCTTTTCCGTCAGCGGCATGGGCAGGTATTTGGATTTTCCAGTCGCCCTGAGGACTGGTTTTGGTCTTATATGTTTTACCGGCCAAAGTCAGCGCAATGGATTCTCCCGGGGACGCCCATCCCCAAAGGGTTAGCGGGGCATCTCTTTGCAGGATCATGCCGTCACTAATCAGCTTTGGCAATCGGATTTGGGCTTGTAATGAACCTAAAATCAGAAAAAAGAAGATGAACTTTTTCATTCCAGATAAGGATTTAAGGTTTGAATGTCTCCATTTTCATCATAAGTTATTTCTGCTTTCTTAACGCATCTTAGGTGGGTTACTCCCTCACTTAAAGTGCTATCATGGTAGAATAAGTACCATTTTCCTTCGTGTTCAACTATGGAATGGTGGGTGGTCCAACCTATCACTGGGTTTAAGATCCGACCTCTGTAAGTAAATGGTCCGTAGGGAGAATCAGCTATGGCATAGCATAGGTAATGTGTATTGCCGGTGGAATAGGAGAAATAGTATTTCCCCTTGTATTTGTGCACCCATGCCGCTTCGAAAAAGCGTCTATCGTGATCTCCGGCTTTGAGTTCATTTCCGTTCTCGTCTAGGATTTTGATTTCTCTTACCTCTTCTGCAAAGGATAGCAGGTCATCGCTCATTTTAGCTACTCTAGGTCCTAAGGCATTTTCGTGAGCCTCAGGTTCAAGATAATCCGGACTATATGCATTGTTTCTATAGTGCTGAAGTTGTCCTCCCCACAGTCCTCCGAAATACATATAATATGCTCCGTCTTCGTCTTCAAATACGGCTGGGTCTATGGAGTAAGAGCCGGGAATGGCTTCAGGTTGAGCTTTGAAGGGACCTTCGGGTCTATCACCAACAGCTACTCCTATGCGGAATAGACCATCTTTGGCTTTGGCAGGGAAAAAGAAATAGTATTTCCCATCTTTATGGGCAGCGTCTGGTGCCCACATTTGTTTCTCAGCCCACGGAACATCCTTGATATGAAGGGCCAATCCATGGTCTATGACCTCGTCTCCTTCTACAGAAAATACATGATAATCTTCCATTCCAAAATGTGATCCCAAGTCATCAAATGGAATTCCAGCATCAATGTCATGTGAAGGGTAAAAATATAATCTTCCTTCAAAAACATGCGCTGAGGGATCAGCGGTATACATGTGAGTAACCAGAGGTGGTGATAAGGGTTTTAACATCTATCTTCTTTGTTTTAAATCTGATTCAATTTGAACTTCCATCTTTTTGTCTATCTCATAAAAGAAGAGCAAAGCTACAGAGAGTAGGAAGGGAACAGCCGCAAAAATACTGACCGTCATCACTATGCCGTGAATGGTATTTTCTGCCGGTACCGTATTTGGTACATAATTATAATGATTTAGAATACCGGTGATCAAAGATTGGCCCAGGGTTAAACCTGCTTTTAAGCCAACCATCATAGCAGAGAAGATCATGGCTGTAGCTCTTCTGTTGTTTTTCCATTCGCTGTAGTCCGCCACGTCTGCTATCATGGCCCACAGTATGGGAGTGGAGATTCCATAGAAGAATCCATGGATAATCTGTGCCAGGAAAATAGTTCCTACTGCTTCTGCAGGGATAAAGTAAAAAGCTACAATAGGAATGGTACATAGGAATAGAGATGCCATGAAGGTGTCTCTCTTTCCGTATTTGTCGGCAAACTTTTTGGAGAATCCAATACCAATAATCATCATGATGATGCCCAAGCCATTAAAGAGACTGAAGCCTGTAGCTACGGGAGCTTCTGAGGAGAGCCAGGTATATCGATTTAAGAACTCCGCTAAGCTCTCAGCACTCACATAGTTTTCAAAGTAGTACAAGTAGGTTCCACCTTTCATGGCTAAGGTAATAAAGACCAATATGGTGGTAAACAGCATGATCCACCAGGGTTTATTGTTCTTCACGTCTGCCAGATCCTGGCTCAAAGTAGATTTTTGCTCCGGTTTGGGAACTATCCTTTCTTTAGTAGTAAAGAAGGTGATAAGCATTAAAACGGCACCTACAATGGCGAGATAGACCATCACTTTGGAAAAGCCTTCTGCCTGATTCCCGTTGCCCAACTTATTAATCAAAGGATACATGAGGGACTGCACAGAAAACTGGGCCACCATTACGGCAATGAAGCGGTAAGACGACAAGCTATTCCTTTCTCCCATGTCTCCTGTGATCACACCGGAAAGTGCAGCATAGGGCAGGTTATTAGCGGCATATAAGAATAGTAATAGGGAGTACGTGACGATAGCATAGATCACCTTTGCCTTTCCTTCAAAATCCGGAGTACTAAAGGCCAATAAGGCAGATAAACTCAGCGGTATGGCAGTAATCAGAATCCACGGTCTGAATTTCCCCCATCGGGTTTGTGTACGATCTGCAAGTGCCCCGATCAGAGGATTAAAAGCGAAGGCCGCCACCATGCCTACAGTGAAGATAATAGGAGTGGCTACATCCGGGGAAAGCCCATATACATCCGTATAAAAATAAGCCAGATAGGTCATCAAGGTCTGGAAGACCAGGTTAGCGGACAGGTCGCCTAAACTATAGCCTATTTTTTCTGTAACTGATAATTTCATCTTATTTATTCTTTAGAGACATCACCTTGTGGTAGGCAGGTTTTGGCTGATAGTTTCGGTCAAAAAGTAGAGGATAGTTCGTTCTGCCTGGAACGGGCCAACCGTTCAGCCAACTTTGACCATCATGTACTCCCCAGAAGGTAACTCGGGTGATTTTGTCCTTATGTTTTTCAAAGATTTGGAACAAACGTTCGTAATCAGAAGCTAATTGTTGCTGTACGCTATCCGGAAGACCGTCTTTGTAAGGGTTTAGGTTTTCTCCACCTTCTATTCGCTTGCTTACTTCAGCACCGGTGAAATTTCGAGGAAGAACTTCAATGTCTAATTCCGTGATCATGACCTTAAGACCTAAGGCGGCATATTCTATGATGCTCTTTTCAATTTCCTCAAAAGGTACTTTTCCTACCATCCAATGTCCCTGAATACCCACGCCATCTATTCTTAATCCTGCGTCTTGAACCTTTTTGATTAGACGAATAGCTCCTGCACGTTTGGCTGGTTGTTCAATATTGTAATCGTTGTAATAGAGTTCGCTGGACGGAGTATACTTAGCGGCTAGTTTGAAGGCATCAGTAATATAATCTTCTCCTAACAGGTTTAAGAAGATAGATTTTCTAAGGCTTCCATCTTCCTCAAGGGCCTCATTGATGACATCCCATCCCTGAACTTTGCCATCATAGTGAGAAGCTACCTCCTTGATATGGTCTTCCATGAAGGCCTTGAATTCCTCTTTGTCTTTGATTTGCTGAGCGTAAGGGGGTAATTGGCTATGCCAAACCAGGGTATGACCTACCACTTTCATTCCATTTTTCTCAGCATACTGGATCAATTGGTCTCCGGCCGCAAAGTCAAATTTACCTCTTTCAGGCTGCAAGAACATACTCTTCATGATGTTCTCTGGAGTGAGGACATTGAATTGTCTCTTCACCAGACTGTCTGCTTTCCGATCCTTCTCTTGAATTTGTTGGATGCTTAAAGCCGTACCGATTTGGTAATCGAAGACATCTTTCAGGCCCACTTCCTGTTTCTGCGCGCATGCTCCCAGCCCTAGGAGCAAGATAGGAATTAGTTTACTTTTCATAGGTTGAATTAAGGTTTAGTTTCGGGAGGTCCTAGGTAGCTAGGTTTTAAACCTCCAAAATCTGCTGTTATTTTTTGCAATACCACTCCGGCATTGACTCTCCAAAACTTGATTACATGCTTTCCCGGCTTATCTATTTGGTGTGTAGATGTTTTTTTTATCTCTGCTTCCGCCACCCATTTATTCCAAATGCCGGATATACTGTCCTTATCTTCTTTGTTCAGACTGATCACCTGAGGCGCTTCCTCATCCACAGAGATGGCATACTGTAGGCCATCCTCTGTAAAATGGTAATTTAAGGAGGGTGCAAAGCTACAAGTGAGCGTTACAGGTCCAGAGCTATAGGTATGGATTTCATATTCTAAATAGGGCGAATCTCCTCCGGGAGTACTCGCCGGCAAAGTGGTAGGATAGGTGCTTACACCTGCTCCGTGCTTACCCAGTTCCGGTATGATCTTCCACTGGTTTCCATTTGACTTGCTGAAATTACTGGCTTGAATGGAAATATAGCCATCTACTTCTATGAATTGATGATATTTCTCTCTTTTATGAATTACCGCTTTTTGGGGTGTATGCTTGGAGATGGGTTCCGGTTTTACGGTTCCATTTTGGGTATAAACCATTGGCATGATGTTATAAGGGGGCTGTTGCCAGATTCTGTATCCTATATGGGTCTGGCTCATCATGTGATTCCATTTGCCTCCATTCAGCTGGTGGTATTCCAGAGTGATCAAACTATCCTTTTCAAAAGCTTTCTTCGCTTTTTCTGCGTAATCTGCTGTGGTAGAGTAGGATTTGCTATGTGCCTGATGGTTAAGAGCTACCTGATAATACAGATCGTATAAATTTGCCATGGCTTTTACAGGGTGCAAAACCAGTTGGAAGTAGGCCGAGTAAGCTTCTGCGGGGAGCTTGATTTTTTCCGCTCTATACTTCAATTTTTGATAATCGGCATGTACTTTTTCCCATTCCTGGTAATTTTCTAAGGAATAGGTTTTTGCATCTAAAAGCTCAGGGGTACGTCTATGATTATACTGGGTGTAGCGTTGAAGTATGTCTCCAATTTCTGCTGCGTAGCTCTTCCCAAATTGTTCTTCTGCCCAAAGGATGGGATATTTTACTGCATTCTCCAGTGACATCTTTTCCGGGTTCCAAGCCATATCGCACCAAAAGGAGATAGGAAACTCCATGGGTTTGATATCTCCTACGTTGACTATCCATATCTTTTCCACTCCGTGTTCATAGGCCAGGTTCATTTGTTCCCAAACCCGCATGATTTGGGTGGTGTTAAGCCATTTATAGTTGCGGGGTCCACCTACATAGTCAAAATGGTAGTAGATGCCATAACCTCCTTTTCTAGGGGATGCATTTAAGGTAGGAAGTTTACGAAGGTTACCCCAGTTGTCGTCGCATAGGAGCAGAGTGACGTCATCAGGAACCCGCATTCCTTTGTCGTAATAATCTTGAACTTCCTTGTATAAAGCCCAGAGTTGCGGAGTTTCTGAAGCAGGCTTTCCGGTGACTTCTTCTATGATCTGTCTTTGTTGGTCAACTATTTTTTCCAGGAGTTCCGTGGCTGTTTCTCTGGTCATAGGTTCATCACCATCCCCTCTCATGCCTATGGTGGTGATGTTTTCGTTCCACGACCTTTTCATTCCTGTTTTCCAAAATTCTTTGAGAGCATCCGGATTTTGGACGAAATTCCAGGGGCCTTTGCCGTATCTTCTCCATTCGTCATGTGCTCTGTGCAGGGGTTCGTGATGGCTGGTTCCTATGACTATGGCGTAGTCATCTGCTATCTGTATGTTTTTGGGATCATCATCGTAGAAGGCATTTCCCCACATGGCTGGCCAGATGTAATTTGACTTTAGCCTAAGCATCAATTCAAAAACTTTGGAATAGTATTGATGGTTGAATCCACCGAATTTCTCCTTGCTCCATGAGCTGAGGGCTGGGGCTTCATCATTGATAAAGATTCCTCTATACTGTACCACAGGGGCATCTTGGATTTGCAGATTTGCATTTATATAGAGGTTAGATTTCTTTTTTACAGGTACATCTGCCCACCAGTACCATGGGGATACGCCCATTTCCCTTGAGAGGGTGAGGGCTCCATATGCAGTACCTCTTCGGTCTGCACCGCTGATCACAAGTACTCTCTTTTGTGCATCAAATTTTATCAGATATTCTTCCCATTTTTTTGGAAAATCTTTCCCTAAAATAGAATGAAGGTTTTCGCTCACCGTACCTATCCACACAAAATCCTTTTCAGGTTTTTGATGAACTACAGGAGATTTCTTTCCACTCACTCTTTCAATATCTTCCGAAAGTAACTCTGCAGCTTTCTTCACTACTGTGGGCTCAGAATCAGAGACGTAGATAGGTTTCCCCACCAGGTCCCAGTTTGTGGGCTTAGAGGAAAAGATCTGTGCTTTTACAGTTAGACTGCAGATCAATGAGAAGAAGATGGTCCATTTTTTCATATCTAAAAACCAATTGCATTTCCACCATCAACGCGTAAGGAAACCCCAGTAATAAAATTAGCCTCATCAGAGGCAAGGTACACGGCTGCCCATCCCACATCTTCCGGTTTTCCAAATCTCCCCAAAGGTGTACGATCCATGGCCTTGTGCATCCTGTCCGGATCAGAGCCGAAGGCCGTTTTCATCATGCTTGTTTCAATAAATCCCGGAGCTATGGCATTGATACGTATGCCGTTTGGAGAGAGGTCAGATGCCAATACTTTGACCATCCCTTCTATGCCTGATTTTGAGGCGGCATAAGCCACCACGCGGTCTATGCCATAATAAGCAGCCATGGAAGAAATCATCAAGATTACTCCTTTCCCCCTTTTTACCATACTTTTTGCCGTTACCCGTGTTAAGGCAAAGACGGAGTTTAGATTAGTGTTTATGATGGAGGCAAATTCTTCATTACTGACTTCGAGGGCGTTTTTCTTCATGTTGATCCCTGCATTGTTCACCAGGATATCTATGTCCCCTACATTTTCTTCTAACTCTCGGATCAGGGCTTCATGGGTACTATGTGCGGTAACGTCATGTATTCTGTACAATGCTGAGGGGCCTAAATCCTTAACAGCAGTGATTAACTTTGACTCGGTTCGCCCGGTGATGACTACTCTAGCTCCGGCTGCAATCATGCAGCGGGCTATCTCTAAACCTATTCCTGCTCCTCCTCCTGTGATGAGAGCCAACTTATTTTTTAGCGAAAAAATCATCTTATCGAATGTGATATACGTCTACTATTTTCTTTACCTCTTCCAATGTTCTTTCCGGAGCTTTTAAGCCAGCAGGTAAGGCCTTTTTGCTGAAGGTTTGGAAGTACAAAACGCAGGCATCTCTCCACCATATGGCTTCTTTATGTTGTGTCTTGAGGCGGGCGGAGACATTCTCAAACGTCTCTTGAGGCACTTTACCTTTCACTTTTTCCCAATCTCTTTGGAGGCCTTCTACTTCTTTTACGCCTTGATAGAATTTCTTTACAAATGCCTCCCAGAAAATATCTCCGTTCTTCAATTTTCTATCCCATGGAACATGGTGGAACCATAATAAGAATTCCTCCGGGCAGGTTTCCAGGGAGCTAAAAGGGGCTGAGAATTCCTTTGGGTATTGAGCCAGAGCATTGGAACCGGTATTTGTTCTATCAAAGCCAATACCTTTTTCGTCAGCCTTGTGATAATACAATGCGGTCCAGTCGGGACGCGGAGCTTTTTCCACCCAAGGTTCCGGTCCGAAATGATGGCCTTCCCCCATGACATGGTGAAGTCCGAAAGGGGAGGTGTAGTTTACATATATCTCCCGGGTGCTCAGCATCATGGATTGAATATCTGATCCGGTTTTACTATCACGGGATAGGGTTTGACTGATCCACTCTTGAGCTATTTCTTTTGCACCTAAGTCGGGATCCCAGGCTAATCTGCCTAGTGCGTACCAGTTGGCTTGCCCCATAGGATGTCCGGTCCAGTTTCGGTCTGAGCCGGTATTGGCTACTCCCGTAATGGCGGTATGTCTGTAGCCAAAGGTTTTACCTTGAAGGATTTCTGATAGGGTTGTCTTTCTGTTTTTTACTCGGGTATCCGTCTTAAGGCATTCTTCAAACATGCTGGCGAGGTACACCCAGTGGGTGGCCCAACCTAAATATTCCTGCGTTACCTGAAATTCCATGGCTAGGGGGGTCTTTTCCATGGCGGTGAAAAGAGGGGATATAGGTTCTCTTGGCATGAAGTCTATAGGCCCGTTCTTGACTTGGATGATGACGTTATCGTCAAATTGTCCGTCATAAGGTTTGAACTCCTCGTAGGCCGCTTTGAAGCGGTCGCCTTTAGGATCAGGTGCGTATACAAAGGCCCTCCAAAAGACCATGCCTCCATGGGGCTTTAGGGCTTTGGCTAGCATATTGGCTCCATCAACATGGGTTCTTCCGTAGTCCATGGGACCGGGTTCTCCTTCGGAGTTAGCTTTTACCAGGAATCCACCGAAATCCGGGATAAGGCTATAGATTTCATCAGCTTTTTCTTTCCACCATTTTTGAACTTCAGGTTTCAGAGGATCTGCATCAGGTAGTTTTCCCAAGATCCTTGGTGAAGCAAAATTGACAGATAAGTACACTTTGATTCCGTAAGGTCTGAAGACATCTGCTAAAGCTTTGACCTTAACCAGGTATTCTGAGCTTAGGAATCTGGCGCTGGCATTGACGTTATTGATGACGGTGGCATTGATCCCTAAGGACGCATTGGCGCGTGCGTAATCTTTATATCTAGGATCTAATCTTTCCGGTAATTCGTACCATTTCCACAGGGACATTCCGGCATATCCTCTTTCTATGGTTCCGTTATTATTGTCCCAATGGTTCAGCATGCGGTGTTGAATCTTAGGACTGAATTCTCCTGCAGGTTCCTGTCCGGTTTGAATACATCTAAGAAGATGAAAAACGCCATACAAGACACCTACTGATCGTGGAGCTTCAATAGTAATACTTTGGCCTGAAACGGAAACTTTATAGCCTTCTGGATTTGTTATATTTATATGGGGGTTTACTTTCAATATCAAACCATTTTTACCTCCCTTCTTAGGGGTAATTCCCAATAATTTAGGAATAGCGAGCTTTACTTCCTCTACGGCAACTTCCAGATCTTTATCTTCCCAAACGATGGCCTGAAGACGAGGTTTATAGAAATTTAAGGTCTTTGGATCCTCTATTTTAGAGTAACTCATCCAGAGTTTATATCCATCTTCCGCCCTCACTTGCAGGCATAAAAAAAGTAAAATGAAGAGGTATCTTTTCATGAGACTTGGGTTAAGGTATATTCTATTCCTCTCAGTTCTGCTAATGCTTTTAGTCTTCCAATGGCCGTATAACCTGGATAGGTGGGTCTTTCCACATCATTCAAAAGAGCATGTCCGTGATCAGGGCGCATAGGAATCTGAATATCCATTCTTCCTGCTGCTGCCCGTCTTTTTTGTTCTTCGTAAACGGCCTTGAGGATTTGGTACATGTTCACATCACCTTCCAGGTGTCTGGCTTCATAGAAGCTTAGGTGGGGAGTATATGACCTTAAGGTGCTTCTTAAATGTAAGAAATGTACTCGGTCTGCCCATCTTTGAAAGATCTTAACTAGGTCATTGTCTTCCCTTACGCCCAGAGATCCGGTGCAGAAGGTAATCCCATTGGCAACGGACGCATATGCCTCCATGAGTCCGGCTAAGTCTTCCTCTGTACTTACCACTCGGGGTAAACCCAGTAGAGGGAAAGGAGGATCATCCGGATGTATGCACAGCCGAATGCCACATTCTTCAGCCACGGGACCTACTTCACGAATGAAGTAATAGAGATTCTCTTTTAACTGCTGAGCAGGGATTTCACGGTATTCCTGAATCATCTCCTTTAAAGACTTTAGCTCAAAGGCATCATTTGAACCCGGTAAACCTAATAGTATACTGTTTTCTATTCTTTTTAGGGTCTCAGGAGAGGAGTTTTTATATAGTTCCTCTGCAGCGCTAGCGAGATCTTCAGGATATTCAGCATTTTCTCTTTTTAGAATATAGAGGTCAAAGGCCGCAAATTCCACCAGATCAAAGCGAAGAGCAATACTTCCATCTTCCAGTTCATACTGGAGCTGGGTTCTACTCCAGTCCAGCACGGGCATGAAATTGTAACAGACGGTGTAAATACCTGAAGAGGCTAAGTTTCTGAGAGAGTTCTTATAGTTTTCTATCCACTTGGAGCGCTCAGGTCTTCCCTTTTTGATGTCTTCGTGTACCGGTAAGCTTTCTACTACTTCCCATTTTAAAGGGGAGGGTATGAGCTTTTGTCTTTTTCCTATTTCTTCCAAAGACCAAACTTCTCCTATAGGGATATGATGCAATGCAGTGACTATAGTCGTAGCTCCGGCCTGATGGATTTCCTTCAAGCTTACCGGGTCCTCAGGACCAAACCACCGCATGGCATGTTTTGTGATCATTTCCCTTGGTATTGGTAATTAGTGAATAAAGCTTCAGTACCTTCTGTATATAAGCCTAACAGCACACCTAGGAATCCACCGGCCGTTTGGGTACTGAGGAATTTGGGGTCTAAGGTTTGATTCCACTTTTTCCAAGCTTGGTTTCCTTCTTTGTAAGATACTTCTATGATTTTCTTACGAATGCTCACTTTCACGTCTAAAGCTCCTTTACCGGTGATGGGTAGGTAGGCTATGGGTTTGTCGCTCTTGATTTCCAATACATTTTTCCCGTCTTTGATAGTTTTAGACAGGGTATACATGTGCTTTTCGCTTTGGAACAAGGCAAGTCCGGCTTTTTCATTTTCTTTCTTTGGCTGCGCCTGGAAGCTCACTTGCCAGTCGGCTTCCATATGCATCTGTCTTCTACCCACAAAGGTGGGTTTGCCTACTCCTCTCAGGCTATCAGCAGAAGGTTTTAGGGTCAGACCTTTGGAGCTGACCTGATAATTTTCCGCTACCAGAGTTCTTAAGTAGATAAATGAGGGGTCGATTCCCTTTTGGAAGTTGGTTGAGATATCCGACTTATGTACACCAGGTACCGGGTTTTCTTTCCAAGGGAAAACCATTTTACTTGGAACCTCTTTCCCTTTTTCTAGTATGATGGGCCACCCGTCCTCAGTCCAGGTTACAGGTAATAAGAAGGTTTCTCTGCCGGTGTTATAATGATTTCCTTCGTAGGGCCTTACTCCTAAGAATACAGAGTACCAGTTGCCATCCGGACCTATGAACAAGTCGGCATGTCCGGTTGAAGTTACCGGATTTGGGCGATTAGGATCCAGGTCTCTTTGGGTCAAAATAGGGTTCTTCTCCCAAGGTACGAATGGTTCTGATAGGGCGCGGGTACGGAAAATCACTTGAGAGTGATTCACGGAGGTGCCTCCTTCCGCTGCGCTTAGGTAATAGTATCCATTTCTCTTGAAGATGTGCGGTCCTTCGATCCAGACGGGCTTTTTAGACAGATCAACTCCACCATTGACTAAGATTCTTGGCTCAGAAGTGACCTTTAGGTTCTTGTAATCAAATTCTACGATCTTGATGGTTCTATGTCCATCATATAGTGGGGCATTATCAGGTGCCTCACTGTTGTAGATGATATAGGCCTTATCATCTTCATCAAAGAAGATGGAAGGGTCTATGCCTGAAACTTGAGGGAGTGCCACAGGATTCGACCAGGGTCCAGCGGGATTAGTAGCTGTAACTACAAAGTTGCCCAGACGGTCCACCTGCGTACAAACCACGTAGAAAACTCCTTTGTGATAAGAGATGGCGGGAGCAAATAAACCTCTTGTGGCCCTTTGTCCTACAAAATTCATTTGTTCCGGTCTATGTATGGCATGTCCTGCCAAACTCCAATTCTTAAGGTCCTTACTATGGAAAATAGGCAGACCCGGGAAGTAGGAGAAAGTGGAATGTATGAGATAATAGTCATCTCCTACTTTTTCAATGCTAGGATCCGGATAGAAGCCGGACAGAATAGGGTTTTGTACCTCCAAGGTTCCTTGACTGAAGGATAATCTGGTTAGGAGGACAAAGATGAAGGTGAATAGATATTGCTTTGTCATGGTTCAAATATGGAGAAGAATCTCAATATTTGCAACCGATTGCATAAAAATTTCAATATATTACTTTGGTATTCCAAAGGTACGCTTGGATATAGGCCGAATATCCTTAATTTAGAGGCCTATTCGATCTTGTAACCTATTGCAATACACTTATGCGCAGACTGATTCTCCTCTTGCTGCTTCCTTTCTGGAGTAGCGCCCAATTACCCATTATTTATGCTGATGTTCCGGATCCATCCATGATTAGGGTGGGGGATACTTATTATATGAGTTCCACTACCATGCACATGAATCCGGGTGTGCCGGTCATGAAATCTAAGGATCTGGTGAATTGGGAAATCATCCATTATGCCTATGAGGAATTGGAGCCGGATTTAGATCTGGGGACTGGTAAGAGTATGTATGGTAAGGGTTCCTGGGCAAGTTCATTGCGTTATCACGAAGGGACATATTACCTCAGTACCTTCGCTTTAAATACCGGTAAGACCTATATTTTTACTACAAAGGACATAGAAAAGGGGCCCTGGGAGAGAAAATCCTTTCAGCCTGCCTTCCATGATCATACCTTGTTTTTTGAGGATGGGAAGCCTTATTTGATCTATGGAGCTGGAAAATTAATGTTAGTCCCCCTAAAAGAGGACCTTACTGGCGTGGCAGGGAAAGAAAGAGTGCTGATAGAGAATGCTAACCTACCTGCCGGACCGAACATAGGCCTGAATGCAGAAGGATCTCAACTGTTCAAGCATGATGGTAAATATTATCTGTTCAATATAGTATGGCCAAAGGGCGGGATGCGTACGGTTCTAATTCATAGGGCGGAAAGTCTCCAAGGTCCATGGGAAGGGCGTGTGGCTTTTCAAGACATGGGTATAGCGCAAGGAGGGATGATAGATACGCCTGACGGGAAGTGGTGGGCTTATTTATTCAGGGATAAGGGATCTGTAGGTAGGGTTCCTTATTGGGTTCCCATTCAGTGGAAGGACGGTTGGCCGGTCATAGGAGATGACGGAAAGTTTCCTAAGGACTTACCCCTGCCTGCTGGCAAAGGACTAATTCCGGGGATAGTTAATTCCGACGAATTTACTTCAAATACCTTATCTCTGGTTTGGCAATGGAACCATAATGCAGACTCTACCAGATGGTCGCTTACAGATAGGAAAGGATTCATGAGATTGAAGACGGGACAGGTAGGTGCTCCTCTATTACAGACCAGAAATATGCTGACGCAAAGGACCATAGGTCCAAAATGTACAGGGGAGGTTAAAATCGACGTAAGAGGTTTGAAAGAAGGAGATGTGGCCGGTCTTATAGCCCTACAAAGCGACTATGCATGGGTAGGGGTGAAAGTAGAGAACGGTCAAAGATTCTTGGTGGTAGAAAAGGAGGAGGAGGGAAAGAAGTCCGAACTTTTGAAGCGCCCATGGAAAGGGAATACGGTCTTTGTGAGGATTCACTGTGATTTTACTGATTTCAAAGATGAAGCTACATTCTCTTTCAGTTCAGATGGGAAGAGATGGGAAAAGGCGAGCGGAAGTTTGGCCATGAAGTATAAGTTGACTCATTTCATGGGGTATAGGTTCGGCTTGTTCGTACAGGCCACCAAGTCAGAAGGTGGATACGCAGATTTTGATTATTATAAGATAAATGAGCTATGAAAAAATTACTTGTATTACTTCTTTTGGGCTTTACACTTCAGGCCCAAAGTAAATTAGATTCTATTACCTATGTCTCTAAGACGGTGGGGACGAATCGAAAGGCTTTGGTATATACCCCTCCGGGATACAACAAGAAGCAGACCTATCCTGTATTGTACTTATTGCATGGAATTGGAGGGGATGAGAAGGAATGGCTTAGAGGAGCTAAGCCTCAAGAAGTTTTGGATCAGTTGATCTTAGAAAAGAAAGCGGAGCCCATGATAGTAGTCATGCCAAATGGACGAGCCATGAAGGATGACAGGGCCATAGGGAATGTGTTTGACAAAGAGAAGGTGGAGGCCTTTTCTACCTTTGAGGGAGATCTTTTGAATGATCTTATTCCTCATATAGAGAAACAGTATTCCGTCAAAAAAGGAAAGGAATACAGAGCTATAGCTGGTCTATCCATGGGAGGTGGGCAATCTTTGAACTTTGGCTTAGGTCATCCGGAGTATTTTTCTTGGGTAGGTGCATTTTCAGCCGCCCCGAACACGAAGATGCCGGAGGAATTGTTTAAGGGAGAGCCTGATTTCAAGTTGATTTGGATCTCTTGTGGAGATGCTGACGGACTATTGAACATTAGCCAAAGAACCCACGATTATCTCTTTGAAAAGGGTATCCCTCATGTGTATTATGTAGAACCGGGAGGACATGACTTTAAGGTGTGGAAGAACGGCTTGATACAGTTCGGTCAAAGGATTTTTAAAGAAGTAGACCAAAAATCCTTAGTAGGTTTGACGGAGTTGGGGATACCTGCCAGCACCAATGTGGCAGGCCAGAAATTCCCTCAAATATTGCCGGATCAGCGCGTACGTTTCCAGATTAAGGCACCGGATGCAAAGAAAGTGCAGATTGACCTGGGAAAGATGTATGATTTGGTGAAGGATGCAGATGGAAATTGGAGCGGTAACACAGAGCCTTTATCCGGAGGACTGCATTATTATTCTTTGGTTATAGACGGGGTAAAGGTGGTGGATCCGCATAGCAAAGCCTTCTATGGTATGGGTAGGTATGCCAGTGGCATAGAGATTCCTAAGAGAGATCAGGCCTTCTACAAGGAAAGAAATGTGCCTAATGGAGACATCAGAATTAAAAAATATCTGACAGGAGGAGTGTACAAGGAGATGTATGTCTATACACCACCGGGTTATGATGCATCTCCCGACAAATTCCCGGTGATGTACCTACTACATGGAGGAGGGGAGAATCATACTTCCTGGTTCCACCAAGGAAAGACGAACATCATCATGGATAATCTATTAGCTGACGGTAAGGCAGTACCTATGGTGATCGTCATGATGGATGGAAACGTAAGAGGGGGTTATTTTTCGGAGGGTTATTTGGAGCGATTTGAGTCCGAGCTAGTAAAAGACGTCATTCCTTTTGTGGAAAAGAACTTTAAGGTAAGTGAGCAAAGGGCGCTGGCCGGCTTGTCCATGGGGGGGATTCAAACCCTCTTTGCGGGGATAAGAAATCCTCAACTGTTTTCCTCCTTGGGAGTATTTAGTTCAGGATGGTTTGCGAATAACCCTAGCTTGTCAGATCCCCATTACGCCATAGTAAAAGAGAAGGCGGCAGAATTGAACGATAGATTTAAGGTCTTCTATATAAGTATGGGAGGGGAAGAAGATATAGCTCACGAAAACTGCAGAATCATGCTGGAGAGGTACAAGGAACTTGGGCTAAAATACTCGTATTCTGAATACCCCGGTGGCCATACTTGGCCGGTTTGGAGACATGATCTTTATCAATTTGCCCAACAAATATTTAAATAATGAAAAGAGTAATTGTAGTATTCTTTCTGTTTGTCTCCAGTCTCTCCTTTGCCCAGGAATATAAGATGTGGTATCAAAATCCAGCAGGGAAAGTGTGGGAAAAGGCCCTGCCTGTAGGAAATGGGTTTATTGGAGGTATGGTATACGGAAATACGGAAGAGGAGAGAATTGATTTGAATGAAACCAGTTTTTGGAGTGGGGGACCTTATGCCACTTCTCCTACTTTAAATAGGGACTCCCTGGAGAAGCTGAGAAGTTTAGTGTTCTCTGAAAAGTACAAAGAGGCAGAAAACATGGCGAATAGGGTGCTGTTTTCACATGGCTCTCACGGTCAAATGTTCTTGCCCATAGGTAGTCTGATTTTAAAGTTCCCAGGACAAAAGGAAGCTACTTCTTACTATAGAGAATTAGACCTTTCTAAAGCTGTGGCTAGCACTCGTTTCTCAGTGGGAAAGCAGAATTACGAAAGAGAAGTATTTACTCCATTGCAGGAGAAAGTTTTGGTAATGAAGCTTAGTTCCACTGAAGCTATGAACGTGGAAGTGCTGTATAGAACTCCGCTTCCGGAGGGCAGGGTAGTACAAGTGCAAGGTAATGAGTTGCAGATAGGAGGTAGGAACATTGCTCATGAAGGAAGTGAGGGGGCTTTGAGATTTCATGGAATCATTCACGTGAAGCAGTCGGGCGGAAATTCAAGTAGGACGGATTCTTCTTTAATCATCTCCAATGCTAAAGAGCTTGTACTCTACGTGAGTTTGGCCACAAATTATCAGAGTTATCAAGATGTGAGTGGGGATGAGAAGGCATTAGCCAGGGCCCGACTAACTTCTGCCTTAAAGTCACCCTATACAGAATTAAAAAGGAAACATATAGAAAAGTACCAAAGTCTGTACAATAGGGTAGAGCTTACGCTGGGGTCAGATAGGAGGGAGCCAACTGACATACGCCTGGAAAAGTTCAGAGAAGGGAATGATCCTGGATTTGCGGCACTTTATTTTCAATTTGGCCGATATTTGTTGATTTCCAGCTCCCAGCCGGGTGGTCAGCCGGCTAATCTTCAAGGCATTTGGAATGCTTCAATACGTCCTCCTTGGGATAGTAAATACACTATTAACATCAACACGGAGATGAACTATTGGCCGGCAGAGCGGACAAACCTATCGGAGATGCACAAGCCCCTTTTTGAGATGGTGAAAGATTTAACGAAAACGGGAGCAGTTACGGCTAAGCGTCTGTATGGTGCTGGAGGATGGGTAGCGCATCATAATACGGATTTGTGGAGATTGACCTGGCCGGTAGATGCGGCCTTTTATGGATTATGGCCCAGCGGTGGTGCATGGTTAAGTCAGCATATATGGGAACATTATCAGTATACCGGAAATTTGCATTTTCTGAAGGAAAATCAGGAAGTGTTATTCGGCGCTGCACGTTTCTATGTGGACATACTGCAAAAGCACCCAAAGTATCCATATCTGGTGATTAACCCAAGCACTTCACCGGAAAATGCGCCTGAAGCCCACCAAAGATCCTCTTTAAGCGCTGGGGTGACTATGGATAATCAATTGGCTTTCGACGTCTTCCAAAATGCCATTTGGGCAAGTAAAATTCTGGGAGTGAAGACTCAATTTTCTGATTCTCTGAAGCAATTATTAAAGCAATTACCTCCTATGCATATAGGAAAGCATGGTCAATTGCAAGAGTGGTTAGATGATGTGGATAGTCCTCAGGATAAACATAGGCATGTGTCTCACTTGTATGGACTATTCCCCTCGTCTCAGATTTCTCCCTACCGTCATCCGGCTTTGTTTTCAGCGGCAAGGACTACATTGGAACACAGAGGGGATGTATCTACGGGGTGGAGTATGGGTTGGAAGGTCAATTGGTGGGCCAGGTTAAAGGACGGTGATCATGCGTATTTGTTGATAGAGAATCAATTGACTCCCTTAGGTAAGAACAAGGACGGCGGGGGGACTTATCCTAATTTATTTGATGCTCATCCTCCTTTTCAGATTGATGGAAACTTCGGTTGTACTGCGGGTATAGCAGAGATGTTAGTACAAAGTGCAGACGGGGCTGTGGAGGTATTGCCGGCCTTGCCTTCTCGTTGGGCAGAGGGTAAGGTTAAGGGTTTAAAATGTTTGGGAGGTTTTGAGATTGAGGAGTTAGTTTGGGAGAAGGGTCAATTGAAGCGTTTAGTAGTAAAGAGTCATTTAGGAGGTAATTTAAGATTGAGGTTGCCACGTGCCTGGACGAAGGGAGTAGAGGCGAAAGGAGAAAATCCTAATCCCTTCTTTTTTGTGCCTGAGATTGGTGAACCTGTAGTTTCTTCTGAGGCTCAAATCCATCTGCCTCAGATACGAAGTACCTATCTGTATGACCTTAAGACGGAAAAGGGCCGGAGATATGTAATAGAATAAGAAAGGCTGCCTCTCCAGGCAGCCTTTCTTATTAATTGTAGCCAGGGTTTTGATATGCTTTCTTCTCCTCAGGCGTCATTTCCATACCGTCTATTTGACCTTGTGGTATAGGTCTTAAGTAGTGGTGAGGCTGAATATCCCGGGTGAAGGTTTCCTGAACTATGTCTGTTGCATTAGGTCCTGCTATGGTATATTTGGCGGCTAGTTCTCCCCATTTTTGAGTTCTAACCAGGTCAAACCATCTGTATCCTTCGCCGAAGTACTCTCTGGATCTTTCTGCTAGGATATAATTGATATCAATGTTTGCAGGAGTTGCTGCGGTTAATGCAGCGCTATTGTCCTGAATAACACTAAGATTTAATGCATTAGAGAATCTCCATTTTCCTGCACGTGCTCTGATTACATTGATGAGTTCTCTTGCGCTTTTGCCAGCTTTAGTGGTAGCACCTTTCACGGCAGCTTCTGCGGCTATAAAGTATAGTTCAGAGAACTTAGCTACGTAGTAAGGACGGGTCAGACCAGCGTTAGGCTGGCCTAGCCCACCTGCATTGTCCGTTCTGTAGGTCCCTAATTTCCACAGTCCGGGATGACGTAATCTACTTATAGCGTTAGGGGCAATGACAAAGTCAGCTCTACCAGGAAGGACACCGGCGCCTACGTTACTATTGAATACTTGGTTTGAATAGTCAATAGCTTGGGCTGGAGTTTCATCCAAAAAGGTCAATATAGGATCTCCCGGTTTTACAGGTAGATAGTTGGCATTGTAATACTGAGGAGTACGGTCACCGGCAAGATCCCAGTTGGCTCTATACACGGTAACAAAAGTACCATCATAGCGAGAGTCAAGTTTTTTGTCGGCAAACGTTTTCGAAAACACTTCAGCAGGAGGAGCCATACGTGTCCATGGTCTACCCAAGTCTTGAGTAGCGGCGCGCTGAACGGTACTTACCGGGGCCCAGTTGCTCGCAGAAGTACTTGAGCGGATGTTGGTATAGTTCCATGTCATCATCCACACAACCCAGTTGTCCGGTGCTCCTCCTCCGCCAAATGTAAGACTGCCCCCATTGTAGAACTCGCTTCTTTCAGTATGATCAGCGTAAAGAAGCATTTCCATATTGCGGTCATTTGCTCCTAAATGAAGATCATAGAAAGTAGGTTGTAAACCGAAAGGCCCGGGATTTTCTATGGCTGTAGTGGCTATATCATAGGCTTGCTGGAAATACCAGGCTGCATTCTTACCATCAGGGTCAACCCTAGGGGTTTCCGGGTAAGTGGGGATATTGTTAGGGTTTTCCAGCCACCATCCATACGTTAGGTAAGCTTTGGCAAGGTATAATCTAGCCAGGGTTTTGGAAACTCCGCCTTTTACTCTAGGATTATCCGGTAAGTTAGCTACAGCTGCAAGCAAATCTGGGAAGATGGCTTTTGTGTATACTTCTGGAACTGTGTTTCTTACGGATACACGCACGGGAGAAGTGTTGAATTTCAATTCACCTGAGCCTAAATCAAGGGGAACTCCACCGTAGGTCTGTACCAGTAGGAAGTAGTCAAATGCACGGAAGAACTGGGCTTCTGCGATTAGAGCAGGTGAAAGTCCTACTTCGCTGGCATTTTCAATAACACCATTTGCGGTATTGATATTGGAGTAAACCACGTTCCAAACTATGCTAGTAGGATGGGTAGTGACACTGATACGTCCTACGTTTGTCATGTCCATATCCTTGAAGTTACCATCAGCACTTTGTGCCCATGTAGCTTCATCTGTTCCTGTTTCCCAGGCAGAGTAGAGGTATCCGTCGCCATAAAGCCAGCGAAGGTGAGAATACATGGCGGTAAGGCCACCCATTACGCCCGTTTCTGTCTTGAAGAAACCGGGTTCATATATACTGCGGGGTTGTTCCTCTAAAATGGAATTACAGCTTACTAATTGTAGAGTCAATAGGGCTGTCCCCAAGAGTGATTTCAAATTTTTCATCGCGAATTAGAAGCTTAAGTTTAGACCTATGACATAACTTTTCGTAGAAGGAGTATTTGCACTTACGGCAAGTAATCTTCTATTGAATCCTCCGGTGGCATTGTTTTCATCTCCGTACGAGTTAGGTTCTGGATCTAGGCCGGACTCCTTATGGAAGGATGAGAAGGCTACAAGAGGGTTTTGAACGGTTACATACATTCTTAATCTTGTGCTTTTGTTCTTTAATAATTTCTCGTTAAAGTCATACCCCAAGGAGATGGTTCTGATCTTCATGTATGATCCGTCAAAATAGGCTAATGTACTGGCGTATTTGGCATTGTCTCCACTGATGAGTCCACCCGGTTTTGGATATTTAGCTCCAGTGTTCTCTGGTGTCCAGTAGTCGATGTCTAAGTTACCGTTTCTACCTGTTAGAAGGTTCATATAACCTGCAGGTCCGTGAAGGTTGCTCAATAGTAGTCCTCCATTTCTAAAGGTTCCTACTACGCTTAAGTCAAATCCTTTGTAGCCTACTCTAGTGTTAAAACCACCTAGCCAATTAGGATCCACGTTGAAGATTTGGCGATCTTCCGGTCCAATTCTTCTGGTAGGAGTACCGTCAGCGTTATAATCTCCTGTGTATTCCACTTTAATCATACCTACGTTACCGCCTGGTTCAAGGATTTGCAAGTAAGGGTCACCTTCCTGCCAAAGTCCTATCTTCTTGTAGTCATAGATGGCATTGATATTATAACCTACGAACCAGGAGTTGCCTTCGTCACGGGTTTGTCCGGAAGCCAAGGCTGTTAGTCGGTTGCGGTTAGTGTACCAGTTGATTCCTGCATCCCAGGTCCATCCGTTCATATTGTCAATGATTCTACCGTTTAGGCTGATTTCCAGGCCTTTGTTTTGGGTTTGACCTATGTTTGCGGTGTAGCTACCTACTCCGGAAGTAGCCGGAAGTCCAAGGCCTAGTAAGATATCTTTGGTGTTCGTTACATAATATTCTACTGTACCGCTTAGACGGTTTTTCCAAAGTCCAAAGTCCACCCCAATGTTAACGGTTTCTGAGTATTCCCATCCCAGTGAGGAGTTAGGTAATTGAGACACGTAATAACCTACAGCATATTCATCATCCCCGAAGTTATACGGGCGGGTAGATAGTCTACCAAGAGTAGCATAAGGTGCAATAGCCTGGTTGGACGTTTGACCATAACCAGCTCTAAGTTTCAATGCATTTAGTGTAGGAACACTGCTCATGAAGCTTTCGTTAGCTATATTCCAGCCTACAGATATGGCCGGGTAGGTATGCCATTTGTGTCCTTTTGCAAGGCGGGATGAACCGTCAGAACGAAGGGTGGCGGAGATCATGTATTTGTCGTCATAGGAGTACATCACTCTACCCATGGCTGAGAGTAGTCCCCATTGCTGATAGTCCTGATCTCCTGGGTTGACGGTGATTTCACCGGTAGCTTGACCTAGGTTATAGAATTGGAATGCGCTGGCGGGGATATCTCTTGCGCCCATGGCTGAGCGGTTATATCTGCTTTGTTCAGCGGAATAAAGGGCCACTGCATTAATGGTGTGCTTTTGGCCAAAGTTCTTGTCGTAGCTTAAGATGTTCTCCACTGTCCAGTGGTAGGTTTGGCTGTTGCTAATAGATGCAGAACTTGGGGTAGTAGGGTTGACGTTATTTACGCCCTTACCGGTAAAGCTACCGCCGTTTGTTTGGATAAAGTCAAGGCCCAGGTTAGTTCTGTATTTTAATCCTTCTACCCATGGAATGCTTACTTCTCCGAACATGGAATTGTATGAGGCGTAACCTCTACTTTGGCTAATCCATTCGTCGCCAAGGTTCTCTACTACTTCGCGGGTTAATACATAGTATTCGTCAATACCTGTCTTAACGGTTCTTTTCAGTGTACCGTCAGGGTTTCTTATGACAGCTAGAGGGGAGGCTCTCAAGATTCCGCCCACACCTACTTGGTTTCCTTTGCTCAGGTTAAAGTTACTGTTCGTATTGAATCCTACTCGGAAGGCTTCTCCTATCTTTTGATCTACAGAAGCTCTTAAGGAGTAACGGGTATAGTTTTGAGTAGGAATTACACTTTGGTTAAAATGATAACCGGCACCGAAATTGTATGAACCTGAGGCGGTACCTCCCGTCACGCTCACGTTATGGTCAGAGACAAAGCCTTTGCGGAACAGTTCGTCTTGCCAGTCGGTATTAGCATTTTCGTCTTCGTCTATGGCATTAGAATAGATTCCGGCGTATTTACGGAACTTATTGAAGGTGGGGCCGTCCATCATGGGGTATTTGGCGAAAATTTCCTGTACGCCTTGATAAGCATTATAGTTTACTCTAGGCTTTGCCCCTCTAGTACCTTTTTCAGTAGTCACTAGGATTACCCCGTTAGCACCTCTTGAACCGTAGATCGCTGTGGCGGAGGCATCTTTTAGTACGTCAATACTTTTGATGTCATTGGGGTTCAGATCTGCTAAAGATCCAGGGAACGGGATACCGTCAAGCACAATGAGTGGGTTATTATCCGCACTTAGGGAGCGAGTTCCTCTCACTCGGATCTGCATGGTGGCACCTGGGCGAGTAGAGGTTTGAGACATTTCTACCCCGGCCAGTCTTCCTTGTAAGGCCTGGGAGATGTTTGGTACAGGGATTTCCCGAACTTTGTCGCCCGAGATAGAGGCCACAGAACCTGTCACTGCTTCTTTTCTTTGGGTACCATAACCTACTACTACCACTTCTGTTAATTGGGTGTCTGTAGATTCCAGTTGTACATTAATGACGGTCTGTGCTGCATTGACCGTCCGTTCTGTTGTCACGTAGCCTATCATAGAGAAGACCAGGACGTTGCCCGATTTGGCGGATAGGCTGAAATTCCCGTTGATATCCGTGATCACACCTGAAGTGGTGCTTTTTAAGGTCACAGATACACCGGTTAGAGCAGCGCCGTTTTCATCCGTTACAGTTCCGCGTACTGTCAAGTCTTGCGCTCGTACCACTACTGTGGAAACCAACAGCAAGAGCAATATGCGTAGCCGTGAAATGAGGTAATGATTGAAGTGCATAATTATTTAAGGTTTTATGTAAATCCCTAACACAAGAGGTTTAAGGTGAAACAAATATGAAAAGTTAATTTTATATATGCAATCGATTGCATAAATATTTTTTGCAACATATCAATAAATAGTTTCAATTTACCGATGAAAAGAACCACTGAGTCTACGTATAATCCTGGGTTTTCTATAAAAGAGAGAACTTATCAGCGTTATTTCTTGCAATTGTTGTATTTTTGAGTTCTTTGAAATTTGCGTAACCGATTTATGAAAGAAGCCACCATCTATGATATCGCCCGGCATTTGGGCATCTCAGCCGCTACAGTAAGCAGAGCATTAAACGGTCATCCCGGAATCAATGCACAGACGGCGGAGAAAGTGAATAAGGCGGCGCTAGCCCTTGGTTACCAATCTAACAAGTTTGCCAGCAGTTTAAGGAAGCAGAAAAGCAATACCTTGGGGGTAATTGTGCCTCGGTTAAATTCTTATGTGATGTCTTCTATCCTTTCAGGAATGGAGAGGGTAGCAAACGAAAGCGGTTACAACTTGATCATTAGCCAGTCTCTAGAATTAGAACGGAAGGAGATAGAAAATGCAAGGACCATGTTTAACAGCAGGGTGGATGCTTTGTTGATTTCCCTTGCTTTTGATACAGAGACTTTTGACCATATTACTCCTTTCATCAAGAAGAAGATACCTGTAGTTTTCTTTGACCGGGTCTTGGATCATCCATCATGTACTTCAGTAGTCATTGATAATTTTAAGGATGGGTACGAAGGTACCAAACATCTGATTGAACAGGGGTGTAAGAAGATCTTACATGTAACGGGAAGTTTGCAAAGAAACGTGTATAAAGATAGATTGAGAGGTTTCGAAGCGGCTATGCGGGAGTATCACCTGGATTTTTCAGATGAGAATGTCATCTTTACTAGTTTTGATAATGATGCTCCTCAAAATGTAATGGAAAAGATTTCAGAGATGACAACTCCTCCAGATGGTATCTTCTTTACCAATGATGCCTGTGCAGCAGGTACATGTATATTATTAAAGAAGGCCGGGTATTCAATTCCAGGGGACATTGCCATTGTAGGTTTCAACAATGATCCTATCTCTAAAGTAGTAGAACCTAACCTTACCACGATCCATTATCCCGGGATAGAGATGGGAGAGATAGCTGTACAAACCATCATTAGTCATTTGGAAGGAAACCTGAACGTGAATCAGGGTTCTACGGTGGTCTTACGTTCAGAGCTCGTAGTCAGAGATTCTTCGAGAAGAATTTAAAGTCTCTTATTGTTTTGTTTATTGTATAAGAGCACCTTTCCTTTCTCTTCTGATTTCTTGAATTCTTGGGTATTTTGTTCATCTACTCTTTGAGGGAAGAGTATTCCGTACAAATGGTCTATTTCATGCTGAAAAATGACGGCAGTGAAGCCTTCAATCACCTCAGTATGATGAGCTCCGTTTAATTGAGAGTAGGACAATTGTATAGCATAGCTTCTCACTACATTATCTCTGGTATCAGGGATAGACAGGCAACCTTCAGCGCCTAGTTGGAGCAACTCTGATTTCCAGGTGATCTTAGGATTAATATAGAATTCAAAAGGCTGTCCGGGTTTATCAAATCTTTGAACCCAAATGGCATTTCTGTTGACTCCTACCTGCGGGGCAGCAATACCTACGCCTCCAGCTTGTTTTACGGCCAAATGCATACGTTTAGCCAAGAGTGGTAGTAGGGGATCATCCGGTGAGATATCCTGAGAGATGGCACTTAGGATCTGTAAGTCGTCCGGGTCAGTGGTTTGTGTGATTCTCATCATCTTAGTAGTATCACCACTAAGAATTAAAGCTTTTTCCTGTTCGTTGAATCCATGGCTGAGTTTAGGGAACTGGGCCAAAGCGGGAAGGCTAATGATTAGGAATAGTACTCTCCACATATTCTTATATTTGGTCTAATGATTTTCTTTGTATTGAGGATTTGAACTGGGAGGGCGTTAGTCCAGTGATCTTTTTGAATTGATTGCTGAGGTAGGCTTCACTGCTATACCCCATCTGGAAAGCAATCTCCTTCAAGCTAAGTTCGTCATAGGAAATAAGCTCTTTCACACGTTCAATTCGGTGTTGGATATAGAATTTTTCTATGGTTTGGCCGGTTACTTCGCTAAACACAGTGCTGAGATGCTTGTAGTCCAACTGTAGCTCTTGCCTCAAGCGTTCGGATAGTTTTTCCTTGTCCTCCTCTTGGCCGTGAACGATCTTCACTATGATATTTTTGATCTGTTCTGTCAATTGTTTCTTTCTATCGTCTATTCTTACGAATCCTGCAGATAAGAGCTCTTGATCTAAAGATTGAGATTGTTCTTCATTTAGGATAGATTTAAGCACAATATGGCCTAAATCTACTGATTCATAGGGTAAATCCTGTCGTTTTAAAATACCTTCAACCGCAGAAATACATCTGGGGCAAACCATATTTTTTACATATATATCCATATGTTGTAGAACAAGATTTCCCTACAAAAAAATTCCCTTATTGCTTTTCCCATTTATCGCCTAAGAAATATAGATAACTACATGTCACAAGGAGAAAAATGGAGAATATGAGATTTGTGCCAAAGCTTGATGGGCTTATGTTTTTATTCAATTCTATATGGGCTGCAAAAGCCAATAGATAGGCCACATAATAGAATAATATTTGAAGGATAAGTGTCATTAAGCCATATAAGGCGAGTGCTTTGCAAACCTTAGCAAGAATCTTACTACTTATTTTAGAAAATGTTGTCATAGTGCAGCAGCTATACCTCCACCGATGATGGCAAAGATGATCACCAATACATAGAAAGCCAGAACCACGGCAGTCATGATCCCAAAGATTTGGTAATTATATTTCATGTATTTTAATCCCTCCGCTAACTCCTCCTCGTTGTTTTGATCTAGGGCAACTTGCAGTTTCTGAGAGGATTTTAATTGGAACCAGCATGGGAAAAAATAGACTGCAGCCATGCATAAGTAGATAAAGGTTATGGCTGCCGAAGGAATACTTTCCCATTCAGTGGATCTTTCTGCAAGGACGCTTAAGATAGTACCCGCAAAGATGGCTCCTAAAACGATAAAACCAGTGATGACAAGCCCTACAATGGCAAGGAATTTCCCCCATTTGATGGAATCTCTTAGATATTGTTTTGCGGCAGAGTTTAGTGTTAGTTCGTTCATAATGAGTTGAATTGTTGTTTCAAATATAGATTATTTTTTCCATTTACGGTGAAGAAGAAAGATTCCCATAGCGAAGGCAATTAAGGGAATAAGAATGATATCAAATCCTGGCTTTTCTGAGAAGGCATATCCTACTAATCTGGCCCCTCCTGTTCCTCCTAAGGCAGAAAAGAAAACCAGTAGGGAGGCTAAGGTGGCTTGGTCGCTTTCAGAGGTGTTTTTTAATATACCGTTATTTAGGAGAGGGTATATGGGAGCCAGGAAGATTCCAATTAATGGGAAGGCATAAGCAGTTTGCTTACTGAAGAAAAGCATGACAGCACAACCAATGACAGATAGATATAGCATTAGTACGCTAGGAATTTTCTGTAAAGGATAAGCTACCAGATATCTTCCCAAAGCCAATGCTAAGCTAAGCAAAAGCGCCAGATGTATGGCCATGTGGGAATTGAGATGAAGGACTCTCTCATTATATGTAGGTAACCAAGTCATTATTCCTTGTTCCATCATTACATAAAGAAAGATGCAAATTGCGAATAACCACAAGGAAGATTGGCTCAAGGCCATTTTCACTTTCTTTAAACTGGTGGTAGGGGTAGTTAAGTTTTTTAATTCTATCTGCGTTATTCCTACTAAAATCAGGAATAAGAGTACTGCTAATATAAGGTAGATTCTGGTCCATGCGAAGGGATCTAAAGCCTTCTCAAAAAACGGGAAGCCTATATACGCGGCAGCAATTCCTAACATGAAAACGGATTCAATGCTACTTAAATGCCTCTTACTCTTGCCAAAAATGGCATAAATGCAGATCTTGACTACAGCAAAACTGATTCCCACAGTGGCAAAGAGAAATTTGCTCATTTGGAAACTGGGGAAAAAGTACATTCCTAAACATCCCAAGCTGACCAAGGTCACCGAGAGGATGAGAGAGAGTCTATATCCCAGTCGAGACAAAAAAATACCAGCCCCAAAAGAAACGATGGCTATGGGTATGTCTTTATAAGCCTCAAGACTACTAGCTTCCCATTCGCTGATTTTATACAATTCTAACGACTTATAAATCAGTATTCCTACACTATTAAGTAGGAGGGCGAAAACAAAATAGAGAAGGTAAAAAAGGAGTGTCATGGTTCGGCTCATGCTCGAAATATAGAGATTTGGTGAAAATTTATAGGATTAGATGTGGTTATTTTTGTATTATATTAATAATATTGTACTACTTAAATGACCCAGCATGACTTCTTTACCCGTCAGAGCAATGCCCGTGGAGATCATTCAACCTGATGCAGGCAGTTCTTTTAAACTACTGCATCATAGGGTGGAGGCTGAGCATTTTCGTTGGGAGTATCATTGTCATCCGGAGTTAGAATTAGTGTATGTGGTAGGGGGAGTGGGGAGACGTCATGTAGGAAGTCACCTCAGTTATTATCAGGATGGGGATTTGGTGTTGATTGGGTCTCAGTTGCCTCATGCCGGCTTTGGGTATGGTTCTAAAGGCATACATGAGGAAATCGTCATTCAGTTCAAAGAGAAAGCATTCCTGGGGATTCCGGAAATTCAATTCATAGAATCACTTTTTGAGCACGCCCGATTTGGTATTTGTTTTTATGGAAAGACCAAAGAAGAGGTAGGTGCAAAGATGAAGCGCCTTCCTAAATTAGGGACATTTGAGCGCTTCCTGTACATGATGGAGATATTCCATATGTTGGCACAATCAAAAGAATACATCTTATTAAATCCACAGGAGAATACATATCATCTTTCCATTAAGGATCATAGTAGGCTGAAGAAGCTTTCAGAATATTTGGAACAAAACTTCCACCTACCTATACATATAGAGGAAGTGGCTTCTTTGGTGAATTTATCGGTACCTGCCTTTTGTAATCATTTCAAGAAAATGGTGGGCATGCGGTACACGGATTTTGTGAACGAATACAGAATTCACAAAGCCTGCCAAATGCTATTAAGCGATAAGAGTATGCTTGATATAGGTTTTGAGTGTGGATTTTCATCCCAGTCGTATTTCAGCAAGGTTTTTAGAAAAGTCAAGGGAAGAAGTCCTATGCAGTTCAGGAACGAAATGATCAATCGTTCCTTCTGATTAATACAGAACAAAAAGCGATTAATAGAGATATAATCTTTCTATTAAAAACCACGGAATTTTGTTTTGACGTGAATAGGACGAAGATACGGTCAGGTTATTCTTCGTCGGAATTAGAAAATTTAACCTTAAATTACTCAGAATGAAAGCAAATCTACCTATCCGTAGCCGTACTCGGCGTTGGATCCTCTCCTCGTTTTTGCTTCTTGCAGGTCCTTTGGTTTTTGCACAAATTGCAGTCACGGGTACAATCACTGATGGTACAGACGGCAGTCCTTTACCTGGAGCAAACGTGGCCATCAAAGGTTCTACACAAGCCGTTATGACCGATGTCGACGGGAAGTATAGCATTACTGTTCCTGCTAAAGAAACCATCTTGGTTTTTAGCTTCATTGGCAAAATAAGTAAAGAAGTAATAGTGGCAGACCAAACCGTCATCAATGTAAATCTAGAAGATGAGACCACCTCCCTTTCAGAGATTGTGGTAGTAGGTTATGGTACTGCCAAAAGAAAGGACTTAACAGGTTCAGTAGCCTCCATAGCTTCTAAGGACCTGAATCCGGGTATCAACCCTAACCCTCTGCAAGCCATTCAGGGAAAAGTGGCCGGCTTAGTGATTACTCAGCCTTCAGGAGACCCGAACCAAAATCCTACTGTACGTTTAAGAGGGTATACTTCCTTAGCGGGGGGTAGTGATCCTCTCTATGTGGTGGACGGAATGATTGGGGTCCCTATTTCTTCCGTATCTCCTAATGATATAGAGACTATGGATGTATTGAAGGATGCTTCAGCAGCGGCTATTTATGGATCGAGAGCGGCTAACGGGGTGATCTTGATTACAACCAAAAGAGGTAAAGTAGGTGCACCTACCATCTCCTTTGACAATTATATAGGTACATCACTCATCTCACGCCGGTACAATCTATTTGATGGACCGGGATATATAGATGCTGTAAGAAGGATAAAAGGAGAATCCGCTTTAAGTGATGGTCTTCGTTTCCCAAAAGACGCTAGTGGAAATTATTATAATACAGACTGGATCAAGGAAATTACTCAAAATGCTTTTGTTCATAATCATGATCTAAGTATAGCCGGGGGATCTACAGGCTTAACTTATCGAGGATCTGTCAACTATCTCAACCAGGAGGGTCTGGTGAAGTATACAGGTCTAAATAGAGCTACAGCCAGAATTAACTTGGATCAAAAGGCTTTTGATAACAGATTGAACATACAGTACAACTTGGTATATACAGAGACGAAGAACAAGTACGATATCGGAGCCATTGAACGAGCTACTACATTTTTACCAACTTTACCTATTCGAAATCAGGATGGTTCGTACTATGAGGTATTAGGTAACTTCTCCTTGTTCAATCCGGTAGCTATGATAGAGAATTATACGAACCAGCAGAACAAGAAGTTGACACAAGGCGGTCTAAACTTAAGATATGAGATCTTAGATGGCTTGACTCTGGGAGTGAATGGGCAGTTGCAAAGAGAAAGTGGGGTAAGTGAATTCTGGACAAACCCTAATATCAAGGCCTTCCAAGGTAATAACGGTAGAGCTAGCAAAAGTTACTGGGAAGGGCATAGCAAGCTAATGGAAGTAACGGCCAACTATTACAAGAACCTGGCGGGAGAAAGTAATTTTGCCATATTGGCCGGTTACTCTTATCAGCAGAACGACAATAGCGGTTTCCAGGCGGCTAACTCCGGCTTTGTGACAGATTTTGTTACCATTGATAACCTTGGTTTGGGATCAGGAACGCTGATCAATCCAAGTAATAACTATGCTACTTCTTATAGAAATCAAGCGAAATTAATCTCTTTCTTCGGTAGAGGTACTTTGAACTTGAATGATAGGTATAACTTGACAGCCACCATCCGTCAAGACGGTAGTTCTAAATTTGGTAAGAACAATAAATGGGGTTTATTCCCCTCATTTGGTGCGGGCTGGATTATCTCTAACGAAGAGTTCTTTGGAGAGCCTACTGGTTTGAATTATCTAAAATTAAGAGTTGGTTGGGGTCAAACCGGTAACTCGGAAGGTATTAATCCCTATAACTCTATTATGCTTTACGGACCAAGTGGTACCTACTATGATGGTAGTGTGGGAGATTTTTTACCGGGATATGCTATTACCCAGAATGCTAATCCCAACCTAAAATGGGAGGTTTTGGAGACTACAAACGTAGGTCTGGATTTCCAAATCATGTCCGGAAGGTTCTCAGGTACCGTGGAATGGTATAATAAGTTAACGAAAGACATGCTTTATAACTACTCTGTACCTGCTAATGGGGTGGATTACTTCACGGGTTCTATCCTAGCAAACGTAGGAAGTATGAAAAACTCCGGAGTAGAGTTCTCATTTGGAGGTGCTGTGGTGGAGAAGCCTAAGTTTACTTGGACGCCACAATTAGTGGTATCCTACAATAAAAACAAGGTAGTTTCCTTATCCAATGATCAGTTCCAAACCGGGCAAATTCGTTTCAATCCGTTCGGTGGTAGAGGTTTGAGTGATGTATTTGCATCGTATTTAACTCCGGGAAGACCTTTAGGTGAGTTTAATAATGTGCCAAGTTTCCTAGAGTTCAACAGTAATGGTGAAGTGGTGATGAAAGGTGGAGACGGACAAGGTACTACTGACGTTTCTAAGTCGGATGCGTATGTAGCCGTAGAGGCGGGCAATCCGATAGGCCAAGGAAATCCTCAGCCATTCCTGACGGGGGCATTGAGCAATAATTTCACCTTCGGGAATTTTGATTTGAACTTCCAGTTGAGAGGGACCTTTGGTAATAGCATATTGAACAATATCAGGAATAACCTGATGATTCCGGGTTCTATCTTGGAGACGAACATGCTAGAAGACATGAATGATCTTCCGGATAATTATAATACTAACCGATTGACTACCATGTGGATTGAAAACGGGTCTTTTGTTCGTCTGGACAACTGGCAAATAGGTTATAATGTACCGGTGAAAAGTAAGAATTTGAGCCGTGCCAGAATTTACTTAGGAGGAAATAACCTACTTCTTTTCACTAAGTATAAGGGTATAGATCCTGAGCTTCAAACGAAGGGGGATTTGGAATCTAATTCTTCTCAAAGACCAAATGCTTTGGGTTTAGATTATTCTACTGTGTATCCGAAAACGAGATCTTTCCAATTAGGCGTGAATCTGACCTTTTAATTCTTGAATGCGATGAAAAAGATAATAAGAATATTGAGTATAGGTGTGCTAATGGCTTCCTGTACAGATTTGACAGAAAATACCTATGATGTAATTCCAACAGAAAAGTTCGGTAGTACACCTGCCCAGCAGGCAGCCCTGATTGGGCCACTGTATAACCGTGTGGGGAATTACTGGCCTACTTTATTCTGGGTATATCCTAGTACAGATGAGATGATGATTCCTACGCGTGGTGGCGACTGGGGCGACGGTGGACAGCACGTGAGAATGTATACGCATACCTGGGATGCCATCCAAGATAATGGCAGATTTAACGGTATCTGGACCTGGTGTTACGATGCCATTACCGCCATTAATCTACAATTAGCTTCTGTAAATGAGCCTAGTACTGTAGCGGAGTTAAGAGCTTTGAGAGCTTTCTTCCATTACATTGCTTTGGATCACTTCGGAAACGTGATCATAGCTGATGGGGTCTCTTCAGGTAATCCACCACAGAGTACCAGCAAGCAGGTGTATGATTTCATTGAGAAAGAATTATTAGAGATTTATCCAAATCTTAGTGAAACCGTAGGGGGAGCGTATTATACCCGCTTTAACAAGTTTGTGGTAGATATGCTTTTAGCAAAACTATACCTAAATGCTGAGACCTATACCGGTACTCCTCAATGGGCAAAAGTAGTAGATTACACTACCAGGATTATTGGTTCAGGTAAGTTCTCTCTCCCTTCTGATTTCTTCAGTACTTTCTCTGTGAACAATCAGGATTCTCCGGAAATCATCCTGGCTACTGCTTTTGATAAGACGAAGCGTACCGGATTTAATATCCAAATGCCGGTACTTCATTATAGGCAGCAGTTGGAATTTAACATAGGAAACAGTCCATGGAACGGTCCATGTGCGGTGCCGGAGTTCTATTACTCTTTCTCTGATGATGATATTAGGAAGAACATGTGGATGGTAGGACAGCGTTACGCAGCTGATGGAACGCCTTTGTATGATGATGATATCCCTTTGATCTTGAATCCTGAAGTACCTGCACTTGTGATGCCGGGAGGTGCGGATACTCGTGTGAGAGGTGCCAGATGTGCAAAATATGAGATCCAAAAGAATAACCCTTTGAGCAGTCAGGATAATGACTTTGTGGTATACAGACTTGGGGATGCCATTTTGATGCGTGCAGAAGCTAATTTAAGACTAGGAAATACCGCTGCGGCATTGACTGACGTGAATGTGATCAGGGAAAGAGCGGGAGTGGCTCCGTATACAGCAGCCCAATTAACCCTTAACGAACTGTTAGCTGAGAGAGGCCGGGAAATGGCTTGGGAACTACATAAGCGCCAAGACTTGATCCGGTTTGGGAAGTTTAATGATCCGTGGAGATTTAAACCTGCTTCTCCGGCACATACTAAGTTATTCCCTATACCGAATGACCAACTAAAGCTAAATCCAAATTTGAAGCAAAATCCTGGTTATAATTAACACCTCCCATATCCTTAAAAAAGGATAGTGGGGTGCATAAGTGAGTGAGTGTAAGGGTACCGTTTATAAAAGCGGTACTCTTCTTTTTTATAAGACATTGAAAATGAGTTAGTTATTTGTGTGCAATTTTTTATACAAATTGTACAAGGCGGGGCGAACCATGGGAGGAGTACTTCGTAACTTTGCCTGAGAAATTTCCTATTTTATGATGGGAAACTTCTATATAGGTCTAACAATTAACTAAACGGATATGCAAAGACACGTACGATTTCGCGGTGCTATAGGCGCTGCACTTCTTTTCCTCTTCGCACTTTCCACGGCTTGGGCTCAGCGGAGTGTGAGTGGAAAGGTGACACATGCTGCGGATGGTTCCGGGGTAATAGGAGCTACGGTAGCAGTTAAGGGAAGTACCCTGGCCTCATTAACTGATCATGAAGGAAAATATGTTCTAGCTGGTGTGCCTGATGGTGCTACCTTAGTATTTTCTTATGTTGGAAAAATTAGTCAAGAGGTAGCAGTAGGAAATAGGAGTACTATTGATGTGAGTTTAGAAGATGCTAACTGGTCACTGGAAGAAGTGGTGGTGGTGGCATATGGAACTCGCAAAAGAGCTGATCTTACCGGATCCGTTGTTGCCATTAATGCCAAAGATTTTCAAAAGGGCAATATCCAGTCGTCAGAACAATTATTACAAGGTAAAGTGGCGGGCCTTCAGATCACGAGTGGAGGCGGTTCTGCAGGTGGAGGAAGTACCCTTAGAATCAGGGGTGCAGCTTCATTAAATGCATCAAATGATCCTTTGATTGTGATTGACGGTATTCCGGTGGAAGGAAACGGGATCAAAGGTTCTGATAACTTATTAAACTCTATCAATCCAAATGATATAGAAAGTATGTCTGTGTTAAAGGACGCTTCCGCAGCTGCCTTATATGGATCTCGTGCTTCAAATGGGGTGATTATCATAACCACCAAAAAGGGTGCTAGTGGAGTACCTCGCTTTAACTTCAATTCCCAATTCTCTACAGGTGTGATAGCCAAAAAGGTAGAAATGCTGAACGGAGATCAGGTGCGTGATATCATTAATGCACATGCGGCAGCCACTGGAAACACTACGTATAAGGAAATGTTAGGATCTGAAAATACGGATTGGCAGGATCAGATCTTCAGAAATGCTAGTGGCACAGATAATAACTTAAGTGCTACGGGCGCTTTAGCTGGAATACCTTTTCGTGCTTCTGTAGGTTATTCCAATCAGAACGGAATACTTAAGACAGATAACTTCCAGAGGACCTCAGGTGCTTTAAGTTTAAATCCAAAGTTCTTCGAAAATGCTTTAAGCGTACAAGTAAATGTGAGGTATGCTAATACTCAAAACAGAGCAGCTGATGGGGGTGCTGTAGGTGCGGCATTGATGATGGACCCTACTAAACCGGTGTATGCTGAAAATAAATTTGGGGGCTACTGGGAGTGGACAGATGCTGAAGGTAATTTTAAATCCTTGGCAGGAAGAAACCCTCTAGCCATGTTGGAGCTACGTAATGATAAAAGAAGCGCGAGTCGTTTCTTAGGAAACGTTGAATTAGATTATAAGCTCCCATTTGTAGATGGTTTAAGTCTAAGGACAAACCTGGCTTTAGACCAGACGAATGGGAACAGAACGGAACTGATCTCAGCACAGTCTGCTTCCAACTTCCTGACCGGAGGATACTTCAGAGACGAGGACGAAGGTAAGGTCAATAAACTTTGGGATGTATCCCTTTTCTATGAAAAGGATCTGAAAGATATCAGAAGCAAGTTTGATGTGTTATTGCTTCATTCTTACCAGGATTTCCTAACCAAAGTGTACATGAATCCTGCATACAGTGCAGATAAATCTACTATGATTCCGGGTTCTATGCCTGTATTTGCTACTGACAGACCTCAATATAGACTGGATTCCTATTTAGGAAGAGTTAACTATACTTTAATGGATAAGTATTTATTAACGGCTTCCTTGCGTAGAGATGCAAGTTCCAAGTTTTCACCTGCTACCAGAGTAGGTTATTTCCCTGCCTTGGCGGCTGCATGGAAACTTAAAGAGGAGTTGTTTGCTACTAATTCTAATGTTACGGATTTGAAGTTAAGATTGGGCTGGGGTGTTACGGGCCAACAGGATTTTGGTCAGTATTATCCTTATATGGCCAGATATAGTATAGGCTCGAATACCGCTCAATACCAGTTTGGTGATCAATATTACAGCTTCTCTAGACCGGCCGCATTTGATGCTAACATCAAATGGGAAACTACCACCACTAAAAACATAGGATTGGATTTTGGTTTCGTTGATAATCGGATCAGTGGTACAGTAGAATGGTTCCGTAAGGATACCAAAGATCTTCTTGCCACCGTTCCTGTAGCTTATGGTTCAACCTTTGATATTAACCTATTTACGAACGTAGGAAATCTGGTGAACCAAGGTTTTGAAGTAGTGATCAATACTAATCCTATCCGTAAAGAGGATTTTAGATGGGATATAGGTTTCAATGTAACCAAAACCAAAACAGAGATCACTTCTCTACGTAAGCAAGAGGATCCTAACTTCACCGGAATTCCTGTGAGCGGTATCCAAGGGGGGACAGGTAATACCATAGGTATGCATGCAGTAGGGCAGTGGCCTTATGCTTATCATGTGTACCAACAAGTTTATGACGCCAATGGGAAGCCATTAGAGGGGGTATATGTGGATAGAAATCAGGATGGTCAGATTACTGACGCTGATAAGTATTTGTTCCAAAAGCCGGCTCCGGATTTCTTATTTGGTGTGAATACTTCCTTCCAGTACAAGAAATGGAGCTTGAGTGCTTCCGGACATGGAATGGCAGGGAATTATCTGTATAACAACTTCCAAGCAGAGAGGTCTGTAATGCGTAACTTGACTAATCCGGTATTGGCCATCAACAATGCTACTTCTTTGTTCCTGGAACAAGGCTTCCAAAACAATCAATACTTGTCTGATTTATACATAGAGAATGCCTCTTTCTTCCGCTTGGATCAGATTCATTTGGGATACTATGTAGGCAAAGTATTTGGAAATGCTTCACTGAGTTTGAATGCAGGAGTAAACAATGTCTTTGTGATCACCAAATACAGTGGCTTAGATCCGGAGAATTCCTCTTCTACCGGAGTGGATAACACCATTTATCCTCGTCCTAGAACCTATAGCTTTGGTATAAACTTTGACTTTTAATGACGATGAAAAATATATTCAAGAAAATATTTCTAATGGCCGGAGCTCTTTATTTGTTGAGCTCGTGCGGGAACAAGTTAGACTTGTTTCCTCAGAATGATTTGACTCCGGATAAGGCATACGCTAATGTGGAAGGCTATACGGCGGTTTTAGCTAAGATCTACGGAAGTTTAGCTTTAGGTGGTAATGCCGGTGACGGAGAGCCGGACATTTCAGGATTAGACGGTGGTTCTCAGATCTCTTTTATTCGTCCTTTCTTCAATTTGCAGGAACTGCCTACAGATGAGGCAGTGGTGGCCTGGAATGACCAAACCATAAAGGATTTCCATAATCTGTCCTGGACCAGCGCAGATCCATTTATCAAAGGAGCATATGCCAGACCTATTTGGAACATAGCGTTGATCAATGAGTTCATACGTGAATCTTCTGACGCTAAATTGGCAGAAAGGGGAATCACTGGGGCGGACGCTTCAAACATTGCGAATATGATTTCTGAAGTTCGCTTCTTAAGGGCCTTTAATTATTGGGTGGCTATGGACCTTTTCGGGAAATATTCTTTTTTGACAGAAGCAGATCCGTCCGGAACTACACCTGTGGAGAAGTCGGCAGCGGAAATCTTCCAGTATATTGAAAGTGAACTTTTGGAAGTAGAAAATTCTCTGCCTGAAACTTCCGTTTACGGTAGAGTGAATAAGCATGCAGCCAGGGCTTTATTGGCAAGATTGTATCTAAATGCGAAGACCTACATAGGTCAGGAGAAGTACAACGAAGCGGCTACGTATGCTAAAAAGGTGATTGATGCCGGTTTCTCTTTGCATTCAGAATATTATCAGTTGTTCCAGGCAGATAATCATTTACACACCAATGAGATCATTTGGTCAATTGCTTGCGATGGTTTGATGACACAAGGTCACGGAAATACTACTTTCCTAGTGCATGCAGCGGCGGGTGATGACGTGGCAGATTATAATGTCCTAGGTGGATGGGCAGGTTATAGAGCTACGAAGGGCCTTTCTTCTAAGTTCTATGCAGGAAATGCTACTACCACAAATGACCGCAGAGCTCTATTTACCACTTCTGTATTCAAAATTGACCCGGTGGCGAATGAGATTCCTGATGTCTCTGATTTTAAGAATGGAGTACATGTGAAAAAGTGGACGAACAATTACATCAGTGGCAGAAAAGGTAATGATGTTAACGAAAACTTTACGGATACAGATTTTCCGGTGTTTAGATTGGCAGAGATGCATTTGATCTATGCGGAAGCAGTATTGAGAGGGGCTAGTACAGGTGACGCAGGAACGGCGCTAAACTTGATCAATGCATTAAGAGTTAGAGCCTATGGAAACAGCAGTGGAAATATCTCCGCTTCAGATATGACACTGCAATTTATTCTGGACGAAAGAGCCAGAGAGTTGTATTGGGAAGGTCATAGAAGAACAGATTTGATCCGTTATGATCAGTTGACTACTGATACCTATTTGTGGGCTTGGAAAGGTGGAGTTCAAGGAGGAAGAGGGGTAGATCCAAAGTATAAGCTCTTCCCTGTGCCGGCTGAAGCCAGAACCGTGAATCCTAATCTTACGCAGACTCCAGGTTATTAATTCGATCCAAAGATGAAAAGAGTATTAATATTATGTTTGTTGGCCTTGTGGTCTTGTGAGAAAGACGAAGTAAGAGCCATTTTAGATGAAAACGCCGCCGTAAGCTCGGTGACTCTATCTGCTCCGGAGCTGATCTTAAGCAAAGATGAGGCAGACAATGATGTCTTGACCATAAACTGGCAAGCCCCGAACTTTGGGTATGATGCGGCTCCCTCTTATATGTTGTTTATTGATAAACAAGGTGGAGATTTTTCAAAGGGTTATGCAACCAGTACCGGCAGAGAACTAAAAAAGGTTTTCAGAGGCAGTGAGCTAAATGCTTTACTACTTAATCTGGATCTAGCACCGGAAGAGGCACATCAATTGATCGTTAGAGTAGATGCTGTTTTGTCTAATGCGTTTTCTCTTCGTTCACCAATTGCTTCTTTGAAAGCCACCCCATATTCTTCTGTGCTGGATTTATCTTCACCTTGGGGAGTGGTTGGGTCAGCCATTAATGATTGGGGGGCTACTCCTGATGGTCCATTCTATAAGACTTCCCAAAATGATGTTTACGTAGCTTATGTGACATTGACAGATGGGATGATTAAATTTAGAAAAGACCAGGACTGGGCGGAAAACTATGGAGATGACGGAGCTGACGGTACTTTAGAACCAGGTGGCGCTGATATCGCTGTAAAAGCAGGTACATATAAGATTACCTTGAATCTCGTTAGTAAGAGCTATAAAATAGAGCCTTATACTTGGGGAGTGGTAGGAAGTGCCTTTAATGACTGGGGAGCTACTCCTGACGGCAAATTGCAGTATGATCCGTTCTCTGATCAATGGAGAAGTATAGTGAAACTGAAAACAGGTGAGCTTAAGTTTAGGCTGAATAACGATTGGGGAGTGAATTATGGGGGCCCTGGTTTGAGCGGTACTCTGGTAGATGGAGGCAGCAATATTCAGGTTAATGAAGGATTATATTTGGTGACCATTAATTTGAAAGATCTCTCGTATAGCATATTACCGGTAACTAACCTTTGGGGAATTGTAGGTGATGCTGCACCAAATGGATGGGATGGTCCGGATGTGCCTTTTGATTTGGACTACTCAAAATACGATAAGAATTTCAATACGAATGGGGTATGGATAGCTAGAAATGTTACGCTGAAATCCGGGGAGATCAAGTTTAGAGCAAACAATTCCTGGACATTAAACTATGGTGGTTCAGGTGGAACCCTAGAAGAAGGAGGGGAGAACATCAAAGTGGAAGCCGGGGTATATGACGTGGTTCTGGACTTCTCTGGAGGGGCGCCTGTGTATAAATTAACTAAGAAATAAGATAATAGGGGCACTCATAAGGAGCCCCTTACTCCAAACATGAAGTACATATCCGTTTTACTTTTTCTCCTAGTATTATCCTGCTCTAAAGATACTAATGTACCTAGCTCTACTGCTCCTGAAGATTTAGCTGCGTATGTGAGACCGGAGGGGGTGATGATGCAGGGTTTTTACTGGGATGTAGAACCCAGAGGATCCTGGTGGTCCCACTTAGAGTCTAAACTAGAGGAGTGGAAGGAGATGGGAGTGGACAGGATTTGGTTGCCACCCGCATCCAAAGGCATGTCCGGAGGTTACAGCATGGGTTATGATCCTATGGACTATTACGACTTAGGAGAGTATGATCAAATGGGAACGGTGGAAACCAGATTTGGATCAAGGGCAGAGCTAGAATCCCTGATCCAAGCAGCCAAAACTAGAAAAATAGGGGTCATAGCTGATATAGTTCTGAATCATAATTCGGGAGGAAAATTAGAGTTTAATCCTTTTAGAAATAAAGATACTTACACTTTGTTCGAACCGGCTTCAGGGAAGTTTCCTAGGAGCTCCCAGCATTTTCATCCTAATTCCATACATGAGAGGGATGCGGAGGCCATGTTTTTTGAAGAGCAAGACCTTTGTCATGATCATCCTGAGGTGCAGCATTGGCTTTGGGTAGGAGAAAATTCCGTGGCAAAATACTACAAGAATACGGTAGGCTTTGACGGTTGGAGGTTTGATTATGTGAAAGGATTTGACCCCAAAGTGATTAAGTCCTGGATGCAGTCAGTGGGAGGTTTCGGTGTATTGGAGGTATGGGATGGCAATACGGATTACTTAAAGAAGTGGGTAGATGAGACGGGTATAAATGCTTTCGATTTCCCTAATTTTTATAACATGGAGCAGGCATTGGACGGTAATAACCTGCAATTACTGATGGAGAGAAATGCACTCTGGAAAGTATCTCCTGAAAAGTCAGTGACATTTGTGAATAATCATGATACCGAGAAGGATACCCAACAAGGCAACCGTATAGGATCAGCAGAAAGCCGATTGATGGCGTATGCTTTTATACTTACGCATCCCGGTTATCCTTGTATCTTTTATTCTGACTATGAGAAGATTCTTAATAAAGAGAAACTAAGTAGATTAGTTCAAATCCATAGAAGCTTAGCAGTGGGAAAACTAAGTGTTTTGTACGCTGATAGAGAGCATTATATCGCACAACGTGGAGGGGATGGAAAGGTGCCGGGATTAGTGGTACACTTGAATAATTCCGCTCAATCACAAAAAAGAACGATAGTCACTCCTTGGAAAAATGCGGAGATCTATGACTACACCGGAAATACCACCCTTAAAACTGATGCACAGGGTAGAGCTGATATTCTAACCGGCGCTAAATCTTACAGTATTTGGTCATTAAAGAAATTCTAAATCATGAAAAAAATCATTTTTATGCTCCTATTTGCTTTTTCTGCCCAAGCGCAAAATATTAGGGTGGAACCTGCCTCCTGGTGGGTAGGAATGAAAAATAGGAACCTACAGATCCTGTTGCACGCAAAGGGAATAGGATCCTCCAAAGTTGAAATCTCCTATCCAGGCATAGAGTTAAAGCAAGTACATAAGGCAGAGAGTCCTAATTATTTGTTTTTGGATATAGAAATTAAACCTGAAGCTGCCGCCGGCAAGGTCCCTATAGCCTTGAAAAATCCTGACCATATAGCATACTTAGATCTTCAGGAAAGAAGTTCAAAAGCAGGCGAGGGTTTTGACGGGGCAGATGTGATCTATCTTATCACTCCGGACAGATTTGCAAACGGAGATCCGAGTAATGACAACACCTCAGACACGAAGGAAAAAGCGAACAGAAAACATTACAACGGTAGGCACGGAGGAGATTTGAAAGGGATTTCCGCGCAGTTAGATTACATCAGAAATATGGGATTCACTACACTATGGTGTATGCCTTTATTAGAAAATAACTTGGAAGAAGTTACTTACCATGGCTATTCTATAACAGATTACTATAGAATAGACCCCAGGTTTGGTAGTAATGAAGAGTTTAAGGGTATTGTCCAAAAGTCTAAAGAAAAGGGTTTGAAGTGGATTATGGATATGGTTCCGAATCATTGCGGGATAGACCACTGGTGGATGAAAGACTTGCCTTTTGAGGACTGGATCAATAATAAGGGGAAATTTACACCATCTAACCATAGGAGAGAGGTACATCAAGATATCCATGTTTCTCAAAAGGACTTGGAGGCCATGAAGGGCGGTTGGTTTGTGCCTACCATGCCTGACCTCAACCAAAGAAACCCTTTTATGGCGAAATATTTGACTCAGAATACCATCTGGTGGATAGAATATGCCGGTTTAGCCGGATTAAGAGTGGATACCTGGCCTTATTCTGAAAAGGCTTTTTTGCAGCAATGGACAAAGGATATCCTGGATGAATACCCTTCTCTGCACATGGTGGGAGAAGAGATGACCTTGAAGGCTTCTACAATAGCGTACTGGCAACAAGGCAAAGTGAATCCTGACGGATACAAAAGCTATATACCGGGAATGATGGATTTCCCCTTCCAGGGAGCACTTGTTCAGGCTTTGACAGAAAAAGAGGATTTTCATACAGGCTGGGCTAGGTTATATTCAGCTATGGCGGATGATTATCTGTATCCTGCCCCGGATAAGTTGGTTATTTTCGCAGACAACCATGATATGAACCGTTTCTTTACCCAGATAGGAGAAGATAAGGAACTGTTTAAGATGGGTTTGGCCGTAGTAGCAACCATGCGGGGGATACCTCAAGTGTATTATGGAACGGAGATAGGTATGAGTAATCCGGACTCAGAGGAACATGGGGTGTTAAGAGCAGATATGCCTGGTGGATGGAAGGGGGATAAAGTGAATGCTTTTACCGGCGAAAATCTAGATCCTTTGCAGAAGGAGCTCCAGGACTTTACTAGGAGACTGTTCAACTGGAGAAAGGGGTCAAAAGCGGTCCACGCAGGAAAGATGATACACTTTGTTCCTCAGCAGGGGGTATATACTTATATGAGGTTTACGGCTACAGAAAAAGTCTGGGTGATATTGAATAAAAATAAAGAAGAGGTGGAAATTCCTTTTCAGGAATATACGGAAATCACGGAAGGAAATTCTACTTTCTCTGATGCCTTAGATGGAAGTATTTGGAAGGAAAAGGTAAAAATACCATCCATGTCCTTTCGTATTCTTGTAGCAAAAGGGGAATAAATCTCCTTTTGCTTCTTACCTTTGTAAGGGATTAGAGATGAGACATGTATTTAGAGGTTGAGACGAAAATTAAAGATGATCGTCCGGTGTATTTAACAGGAGAATTCTGCAACTGGAACCCGGCAGACCCTGATTTACGCATGGATAGAGTGCAGGACGGTCTATTTAGGATAGATTTAGAAAAAATCCCTGAGTGGGCTCCTGAAGCCACTTATAAATATACCAAGGGCGGCTGGGATCATGCAGAATTAGATGTTTTGGGTAATAATCCTGAAAACAGAAGATTCCGTTTATATAATACACGAGATTTTGTGCCTTTGTGGAGAAATCAGGGTTTTACTCCATACTACGAAGACACATTTCCTATCATAGAAGTATTTTCAGAGGCTTTTGAAATTCCGCAATTGAAAAGGCAAAGAAAGATAACGGTTCTGCTGCCCTATGATTATTATCAAAATCCGGAGAAAAGGTTCCCGGTTTTGTACATGAATGATGCCCAGAATTTATTTGGTGCAGGATCTGCGTATGGCAACTGGGAAATAGACAAGAGATTGTCGCTTTTAGCTAAGCAGGGCCATCGAGGGCTAATTATTGTAGCTATAGATCACGGTGATGATAACAGGAATGTAGAATATTCACCTTACCATGCACCTAAGACTAATCAAAAAGGAGAGGGTATGCGTTATGCTACCTTTATTGTCCGTACTTTAAAACCCCTGATAGACAGGACCTATAGAACTCTTTCGGAGAGGCAATTTACCGGAATTGGTGGAAGTTCTATGGGTGGATTGATCAGCATATATACAGGTATGATGTATCCGGAAGTGATGGGAAGATTGATGGTATTTTCTCCTGCACTTTGGACCAGTCCTAAGATATATTTTGATGCAGTAGAATTCTTTCATCCATTAGATACCAGAATCTATCTGTACGGTGGAGGACAGGAAAGCGCTAGTATGGTGAGTAATCTTGACAAGCTAATGCAGACCATAGAAGGACAAGGATTCTCCGCAGACAAGATTCAAATTAAAGCTGAATTAGACCCGGACGGAAAGCACAACGAAAAGAGGTGGGGTCAAGAGTTTCCTAAAGCCCTGCAGTGGTTGTTTTAGGGGGAAAATAGTACTCCATTAGCATTTTCCAGTTCATTCTTTGTTCTCTATTCTTACGTGATACCTGCTTAGAGAACCGTCACTACCTTTCACTCTAGGACAAGGTATTAGGATGGGATACTTACCATTGGCATAAGTTGTAGGTCCAATGGTCTTAAAAGTTCTAATTTCTCTCCGAGTGTGGGAAATGTCCAAGTGGTACGTTATCTCTCGTAAAAGCAGTCACACTTTTTTCTGGAACCGTAAGGTTTAACAGGTAAGTCACATGGCTTTAAGTTGCCCTTAAAATAGAAACCTTCTTTAAGCAAAGGATTAGCTTAGTCCTTTTCTACTGGATTTACCAACCTAACTTTTCTGATAGCGAAATCATTTTCCAGGATTTGAATGATGCTTTCCCCTGCATTCAGATATGTTTTGAAACTTTCTTCCAATCCTACTGGCGAAGTAATGAAAAATACGGAAATTTGAAGCTCATTTAAAGTTCATCATGGAAATAGAAGAGCTGTATTCCCTATTTAAGCTTTCTAGCGGAATCACTACAGACACACGTAATATTCAGAAGGATAATCTATTCTTTGCGCTTAAGGGTGAAAAGTTTAATGGAAATGGTTTTGCTGAGCAAGCCATACAAGACGGTGCGGCGTATGCGGTGGTAGATGATGCTTCCTTGAAAGGGAAGGAGAGGATGATATACTGTGAAGATGTGCTGGAGACCTTGCAGGCTTTGGCTCGTCACCATAGGCGACAGTTTGATATTGCTGTAATAGCATTGACAGGTTCTAATGGTAAAACCACTAATAAAGAACTATTGACCCGTGTATTGGGACAGAAATATAAGGTTCATGCTACAAAAGGGAATTTGAACAATCATATTGGAGTTCCTTTGACCTTATTGAGCATGCCGGATGATGCGCAGGTGGCCATAATAGAAATGGGAGCAAACCATCAAAAAGAGATTGCGTTATTGTGTTCCATAGCAGAACCTACCCATGGATTTATCACTAATCTTGGAAAGGCGCACTTGGAAGGTTTTGGAGGTGAAGAAGGCATCAGAAAAGGCAAAGGAGAGTTATTTGATTTCTTGAAGCAAAGCGGAGGCATAGTCTTTGTAAATGCAAATGATCCTAAGGTAAGAGCCTTGGCAGAAGAGAGAAACATTCTACCGATAGTATATTACGGAGATGACGAAGATGCTTTGCTCATAAAAGAGGAGAGTCCAGTGGTGGTTTTCGAATCACCTGTGAGCGGTAAAACCTATACTACGTTTATTGGCGGTAAGTATAATTTTGACAATATGCAGACTGCTCATGCCATAGGGCGTTATTTTGATGTATCGGAGGACAAAGCTTGTGAGGCTATCGCCCACTACAATCCTGACAATAATCGTTCACAGCATGTAATGGTAGGTACAAATCACTTCATAATGGATGCGTATAACGCTAATCCTTCCTCTATGGAAGCATCTTTGAAGAGCTTTGGCGCTTTAAAGACTGACTCGCCTAAGGTAGTGGTGCTGGGTGATATGTATGAATTAGGAGATTATTCCGAAGCGGAGCATGCAGCTATAGGCAAGTTATTGAGTGAATTGAAGTTTGATGATGTGGTATTGTTCGGTGAGAACATGAAGGCCGCTTTGGCCTTTTTGCCTAAAGCTTATTACTTCACAGATAAATTCTCTATGCACAATTGGCTGTTGGATAGGAAATATGAAAATACCTATATCCTTGTCAAAGGCTCTAGGAGTACTGGGCTGGAAAGTGTGTTAAAAGCATTTCAAAACGCCGGTTGAACCGGCGTTTTTTTTAATTATAGCTTATATCCAAGGGTGAGTATGGCTTGGCGAGGCCTTTGAGGGATCATGTTTGTCCATCCCATCCAGTATTTTTCGTCGCTCAGGTTATTGATTTTAAGTCCAGCTTTCCAATGACGTGTATCATAGGTGATATGTACGCCTAAGAGGGTATAGGCTGGGATCACTAGATCTCCGTCTGTATTGTTACTGATGGCATAGGCTTCACTAGCATAATTGGCGGAAATTCCCGCTCCAAAACCTTTTATAATGCCAGAAGTGAAGGTGTAATTGGTCCAGAAATTCGCTGTGTTTTTTGGGCCGGAACCCGCCGGTCTTTTGTCGAGCACATCCGGATCAGATTTGGTATACTTGCTATCGTTATATCCGTAACCGGCCATGATGGTCCATCCTCTGAGGGGATTTGCTAGAACTTCGAGTTCTATACCTTTACTTTTTTGAGTACCGTCCTGTATACTAAAGAGGGGATTTTCAGGGTCTGTCCTTACTATGTCTTTGACTTGTATATCATAATAACTGATACTACCGGTAAGTTTCTGCTCAAATAATTGGTATTTTAATCCCGCTTCCCACTGATGAGCTTCTTCTGGTTTAAAGGGCTTATTGTTGAAATCAACTCCGTTTTTATTGGTAAACCCATTTTGGTAATTCCCAAAAAGACTAGCTTTATCTTTCCAAGGAGATAGTATAATTCCGAATTTAGGGGATAGTGTAGTTTGATTATAATCTCCGGCTGTAGGAGTGGTGTAGCGGAAGTGGTCTAAGCGTAAGCCGGCATTTAAGATGATGTACTCATTTAGGTTAATGAGATCATTAAGGTAAGCACTATACGTTTGATTAGTATATTGATAATTTAGACTGCCCGAGGTGTTTTCTTTGTAGGATTTTTCTACATTTTGGAGATTAAAGTCTTTATAATTTGGTACTTCTGCATATGCCGGTACGATATCGAACAAGTCGGGATATGGAATACCCGCCAAAGAACCATAAAAGCGTGTATAGACGATATCGGACTTAAATCGGGAGTAGTCTAGGCCAAATACTGCGCGATTACGCATGGATGTACCCCAGGAATGATCGGAGATAAAGTTTTGTTGAACTTCGAAGTTATCAGCGTTTCCATTGGGACTCCAGACCATCCTGGCCAGGTAGTCGTGTCCGGCAGTACCAAAATCAGGGGTTCCGGTGCCAATGGATTGTGCAAAATTCAAGAGATAATTAGGGAGCAGGTATTGGTAGCCCATGTAGCCATCATTCTTTGTATTGCTATAAGTGATTGAAGTTTGTGATCTCCAATTCTCCGATAGGATATAATTTGAGGTTCCAAAGAAGGAGGCTGTATTGGATTTAAACCTAATGTCTTTGTTTAGATAAGATCTGTCATAATGTACCTTTACATCTTGAATTTTGTCTACGCCAAAGGCTTCTTTAAATGTTTTAGGGGCATTTTTCATTATGTCATTCACGGAACTTTCCGGCATGCCTTGTGCCGAGAGGAAAGATCGAATGCTGGAATTAATGGTGGAAGGAGTCAAGAAAAAGATGTGTGAACCCCCTCCGGAATTGGCATCTGAACCTAGGAATTCAGCCTCCAGATCTATCTGAAGACGATTATTTGGCATGTAAGTCAGGCTTGGAGTTATGAGGTAATTTTTTTGGTTTCCAACATCTTGCCAAGAATCTTGGTTTTGCCATGCACCTATCACGCGTACGGCCAGGGTTTTGTAAAGGGGGGCATTGACGTCCACTTGTCCTCTATAGAAACCTTGGGTGCCAACTGCTATCTGTGCGGTGGAAGCGGATTTGAACATGGGTTTTTTAGTGATTCTGTTTATTACTCCTCCATAGGACGTGATGATACTCCCAAATAATGTGGCAGATGGTCCTTTGATCACCTCTATTCTTTCTATGTTAGCCATGTCCATATTTGTGGATGCAATATTTGCCAATCCATTTCTGGCTTTAGTGGAGGTGTAGAATCCGCGACTGGTAAAGAATGAACCTCCATCCGTTCTGCCCGTGGCATCCCAAAGCTTTGTAACTCCCGGAATGTTATGCATGGCATCCTCTAAGGTGGTGGCGATTTGTTTTTCCAATACCACCCTAGAAACACTATTATAGATTTGGGGACTTTGTAAGTACTGAACCGGCATCTTATTGGCATCTGTACTTTGCTTGTTCAGTATGCTTTGTGCCTGAATTTTCACTTCTTCTAAAGTGTAGGATTTAAGAGTATCGCTTTGTTGGGCGCTTACTTGGTGAGTTGCCCAAAGTAAAAAGGTGAGAAGATATATTTGTCGCATATGACCTATTTTTTCTCCAAATTTACTATTAAGAACAAGTCCAAATAAAAATAAAATAAGAGGTTTTGTTAGAAAATATTTAAAAAGTCCTATTTAGTTATATGAAAAGTGCAATAAAAATAGAAATGTTAAAGAAAAATAGGGCTATTAATTGGAATTAATCTAAATACAAATAATATTTGCCATCATTTGTGGAAAATACATGATAGCATTTTTATTGATTGCACTAGGCGCATATTCCTATTTTCTAAGTTCCAGGTATAATACAGGTACCAGGTGGAAGCACGCTAGGTGGGCGGGTCACAGTTTGACCTTTGCGGCCACTGTTTTGTTGGTGATAGAGAAGGGTTGGGGAATGGGCTTGGTTTTTAGTTTGTGGATGATCATGCTTGCTTTTAGTTTGGTGGCCTTTTTTGTCCCATTAAAGAGCTACAAGATGCTATTCTTCATTTGTATAGTACTTATCCTTCTCGAATATGCCGGCACAAAGTAAATATTTTAGTTCTAAATGGGCGCGAGCAATAAATATTGTTTCCGGGATTTTGGGAGGTTATTTATTGTCGGCTTCATTCCACCTTTTTTTATCCTCAATAGAGAGTATCAGGTCAGAGGTTATCATCCTTTCCGGAATCACTTTTTTTATACTTTGGGCTAGCCTTATTATCATTCCTTTCTTAAGTAAGCGGGGATGGTTAGTAGGTGGCACTTATTTAGCTCTTACCGTTTTATTTTATTTTTTGGTATGAAATTAAGTCCACGCAATTATAACATTATTTTCCACCTTCATACTGTTTCGGGGATTGTTCTGTCTGCGGCATTGTTTATTATCTTCTTTGCCGGCGCCTTTACGCTATTTAAGGGGGAATTTTACTTATGGGAGAATCCCACTGCACGCAGAATATCTGTATCTGAGCCACAGTTAGATGAGGTCATACAAGGGATTTCTAAGCTCAAGCCTGATTTTGATTGGAACGATGACACCTACTTGACTTTTGCTCAAAAGGATTATCCCCTTATGCAAGTGTACGGACATCTACATGTTCCTAAAGGAGAACTGCATTATGAAGGGAAGTGGTTGCCAAACACGGGTGAACTCTTGGAGAATCCCCCAAGTACCACGGGTCAAACGCTTTATAAATTGCACTATTTTGCTCAAATTCCTTACGTGGGCATGTGGCTTGCAGGATTTGTTTCATTGTTTTTCATCTTTGCCATTATTACGGGGGTCATTATTCATTGGAATAACATTTGGACTAAGTTTTGGTCCTTTTCTTTAAAAGGCGCCTGGAAACAAATTTGGACAAATTCTCACACTGTTTTTGGCCTATTGGGTTTACCCTACCAGTTCATGTATGCTGTAACGGGGGCCTTTTATCTTTTGCTTCTATTGGCTTTACTACCTGCGGTTATGCTTTTTTATGAAGGGAAACCAGAAAAGGTTTATGCATTAGCCTATCCCATGTATGGTGTGGAATATAATGAGGAAGCTCTGACACTCCGTACTCCTTTGTCTGTTCAGAGCGCCTATGAAAGAGTTGTACAAGATTATGGAAAAGACTATAAAATTTTAGCCGTTCAAACCCATCATCTTCTCAAAGAAGATGGGGTGGCTAATTTTAGACTGGTAAGTAAAGACCCGCACCGTTTTATTTCTAATGGTTATGTAGGCTATAGGCTTAAAGATTTAGAAGTGATATATTCGGCTATGCCTTCTTCAAAATTTTCCTATGCATTTGTTGAAGGCATCATGCAGTTGCACTTTGCCAGTTTTGGAGGATGGATGATAAAGGGTATATACTTTCTTTTGGCACTTTTCTCCTGTTTTGTGTTTGTTAGTGGAATTCTGATTTGGAAGGAAGCGAGGAAGAATGGTAGGTACACCTTAAAACAGCAAGATTTTCATGCACGTACTACTCAGATTTTTCTGAGCATTTGTTTTTCTTTATTTCCGGCAGTGGCTCTCCTTTTTTCAATGGATTTAATCGTTCCTTCGGGTGAGAATCATGCGCAGAACGTTAACCTAATATTTTTCCTTTTTTGGTTAGTTTGGAGTGTTATCAGTTATTTCTCAGGTAATGAAGCTAAATCTTTCCGACTAAACCTATTCGCCGGAGGTGTTTTAGGTCTATGTGTACCTTTAAGTAATGGATTTACCACAGGAGACTGGGTATGGAATTCCCCTTTACCGATGGTGCTGGCCACTGATATCGCTTGGTTAACCTTTAGTATAATTAGTGGGGTGATGGCTTTTACTGTTGGGCATGGAAAGCCAACTTCAATTCCTCCCTATCGTCAAAGTGCGACTTAACTCCTTTAACGTCTTGATACGTTTCATGTCCTTTGCCAGCTACTAGAATGATATCTTCTGGTCCTGCCAGTGCTACGGCCTGACGTATGGCTTCTCGTCTGTCTACTATAACCTGTACGCGTTTTTGCTTGGTGATAGGTATGCCTGCCTCCATGTCTTTCAAAATATCCTCAGGTTCTTCGAATCTAGGATTATCTGAAGTCAAAATGACGGTATCTGAAAGTTCGCAGGCTATTCCGGCCATAAGTGGTCTTTTGCCTTTGTCCCTGTTACCTCCGCACCCTACTACTGTAATTACTCTTTCATGTCCTTGACGAAGTCCATTGATGGTTTCTAGTACATTTTTTAAGGCATCCGGGGTATGTGCATAGTCCACAATTCCCACGGTTTGTTGAGAAGAAATCACTTGCTCAAACCTGCCCGGAGGAGGGGTGAGTTGGGACAGCTCAGTTAAAATGTTCTCAGGATTTTCTTCAAGTAATACGGCGGCACCATAAACAGCAAGGAGGTTATAGGCATTAAACTGCCCGATAAGCTTGAACCAAACTTCTTGCTTATCAATTTCCATCTGTAGTCCGAAAAGTCCACAATCTAGGACCTTACCTTTGAAATCCGCTATGTTCTTGAGAGAGTAGCTGTGCTTCTCTGCTTTTGTGTTTTGAAGCATGACCTTCCCGTTTCTATCATCTACGTTTGTAAGTGCGAATGCCGTGGAAGGGAGAGCATCAAAGAAGCCTTTTTTGGCTTTGATATATTCATCAAAGGTCTTGTGGAAATCCAAATGATCCTGAGTGATATTCGTAAAGATACCGCCTGAGAAATGTAGACCGGAGATTCTACCTTGTACTACTGAATGTGAGCTTACTTCCATAAAGACAAATGCACAGCCTTTCTGATGCATTTCATGTAGGAGTGCGTTTAAGGTGATAGAGTCCGGGGTAGTATGTGTAGCTGGGATGATTTCGTCTTCGATCTGATTTTGGACCGTAGAAATCAAACCACATTTATAACCTAGTTTACGGAATAGTTTGAATAGAAGGGTGGCTACAGAGGTTTTCCCATTGGTGCCGGTAACTCCCACTAAAGTTAGTCTCTTAGAAGGATTTCCATAGAAATTACCCGCTGCTATGCCCATGGATTTAGCAGAATTTTCCACCTGGATATAAGTCACCTCTTCCTCCAGCATTTTGGGTAATACTTCACACAGTACGGCAGAAGCGCCTGCATCTATAGCGGTCTCTATATAATCATGGCCGTCAGATTGTGTCCCGGGTACCGCTACAAAGAGAGTACCTTTATTTACCTGACGGGAGTCAAAGGTGATTTGTTCAATCTCTATATCTGTTTTTCCGGAAACAGTGATTAGGGAGATGTTATAGAGGATGTCACTTAGCAGCATCGTGTGTTAATTGATAAGTAAATATAATTCAGAAGCGGTAACCTCTTAAAAATTCTTCTGTACCCATACGTTTTTTCCCTTCTATCTGTAGGCTGAGGATCTGAAGGAATCCTTGAGCTGTAGAAACGTACAAGAGTTTTTTGTGATCTGTGTACCAGGTTTTATTCCCATCTTCTAATGGGGATAATTGATCCGGTAGTTCTTGAACGGGTAGAGCTTGAAAGACCTTTACCATCTTACCGAAGAGCAGGGTCCAAGCGGCAGGGTAGGGACTTAATCCACGTATGAAGTTATGCAACTGTGGAGCAGTATTTTCCCAGTTGATCTCTGTAGTCTCTTTAAAGATCTTTGGTGCTGAGGGCAGGTCAGCAGTAAATTCCTGATCTCTTTGAGGATAGTCGCCCTTAGAAATGGCTTGGACGGTTTCTACTACTAAAGTAGCTCCACATTCCATCATACGATCATGTAGCTCTCCAGCGGTTTCGTTTTCACCTATTTCTAATTCTCGGGTGTATATAATTTTTCCCGTATCAATTTCTTTCTCAATGAAGAAAGTGGTTACACCGGTAACCTTTTCTCCGTTAATGATGGCCCAGTTAATAGGCGCAGCCCCTCTGTATTTTGGAAGCAGTGATCCATGTAGGTTTATGGTTCCCATAGGTGGCATGTTCCATACTGCTTCTGGTAACATTCTGAAGGCCACTACCACTTGTAGATCAGCTTTATAGGAAGCTAATTCTTCTAAAAAGGCAGGGTTCTTCAGCTTTTCAGGCTGAAGGACAGGGAGACCTTTCTCCACCGCATATTTTTTTACCGGAGATTCGCTAAGTTTTAGTCCTCTTCCGGTAGGCTTGTCGGGCGCAGTGACAACTGCCACCACATTTTGCCCGTTTTCAATTAATGCCCTAAGGGTAGCCACTGCAAAATCCGGCGTACCCATAAAGATTATTCTCATCTCATACGGTCCGCTGAGCGCACCAGTTTTTCGTCCTTCTTAATAAAATAATTGGCTAAGGTATTGCTGATCATAGCTACGATGATGGCAAAAATACCCACCTCATATGATTCTGTCCCTCCAGTACCTACTTCTTTGGCATCCTTCATGATATGGTAGACGGTCACGGCTAGGGTAGCTCCCATCATCAAGGCGTTAAATGCTACGAAAAGGATTTGACGAATTCTGTTTTTGTATTGGAAGATAGCTACAAGGCTGACCAGTACAGCTATAGCGCCCATGACAGCTACATAGTATATGGGTTTTTCAGTGCCTAGTCCACCTACTTTATGAAGTACATGATAGGCATTTACTGAAATAGTTTCTGATTCAGAAAGGGTACGTGTATAAGCGTTTGTACCTAAGAATACAGCCATGGCCATGGCCGTGATAAGTAAGAAGACCGATTGGATTCTTTGGATCATAAATATTAAACCTTTGTGCAAAAATACAACTTTAATTTGAGTTATGAGTCCTTATAGATAATCTCCGTATTTTTGTGAAGATATACATCTGCTAACATGGGTAAAAATGCCTTACTATGGGGAGGATTGCTCCTCTTAAATATCATTGGATTCTTCTTTTATTTTCGTCTGGATCTTACAGAGGACAAGAGATACTCAATTTCTAATCCGAGTAAAAACCTCCTTCGTGATTTACAGGAACCGGTGGAGGTAACGGTTTATTTGGAGGGGGATCAATTGCCCGGAGGATTTGAGCGCCTTAGAAGAGCGGTAAAAGAGACTCTGGTAGAATTCAGGCAGTACGGCGGTAGGTATTTGAGTGTAAAGTTTGTAGACCCTGAGTCGGGTTCAGATGAGGAAAAGAAAGCCAGATACGCTGAATTCCAGCAATGGGGCATGATGCCTACGAATGTTTTTGATCAAAAAGGTGGAAGAAGGGTAGAGATTCCGGTTTTCCCATACGCAAAGGTTAAAGTAGGGAATAGGGAAGAGGTAGTGATGCTTTTGAAATCTAATTTAGTAAGTTCTGTTACTGCTGAAGAGAAGTTGAATCAATCTTATGAGAATGTGGAATATTTATTAGCCACCGCTATTCATAAGTTGAGCGATACGGATAAAAGGAATGTAGGATTTATGCCGGATTTTACCTCTAAATCTCCTTTGGCCTTCAGAGGAATGATAGATGCTTTAAAAGACAGGTATAATTTCTTTATTCTGGATGCCAAAGCTTCCAAGAACTTTGACGGTCTTGACGCCTTGATAGTACCTGCACCGGATAAGCCTATTGATGATAGTACAAAGTTCAAGATTGACCAATTTGTGATGAAAGGAGGTTCTGTACTCTTTTTCGTAGATGGTTTAGAGGTAGATTCGGTAGGTTTAGAGGGAAGTTATGCTAAGGCACTGGATGTGAACCTGGATGATTTACTTTTCAATTATGGGATCAGGATCAATAAGAATCTGGTAAAAGACGGTCTAAATGCAGCCGTTATCCCATTAGTGGTGGGTCAAATGGGGGACGAGCCGAATATCCAACCTATGGTGTACAGGTATTTCCCTTTGGTTAACAATTTTGGGAATAGCATTATCACAAAGAACATTGGGATGGTGTTGACGAAGTATGCCTCATCTGTAGATACTGTGAATTCGGGTGATGGTTTGAGGAAGACCCCTCTATTATTGACTTCAGATTATACTCAGGTTTTGAATGCACCTGCTTTAATAACGTTTAACGAAGCTAGAACGGAAACGGAGGGAGAGAATTATACATCAGGAGTGAAGGCTTTAGCATATTTAGTAGAAGGTAGATTCCCTTCTTTATACAGACATAGAATTTCAGATCCCGGTATAATCAAAGAGAGCGCTCCGGCGAAGATTTTGGTAGTTGGGGATGGAGATATTATCCAAAACGAAACGAATCCTAAGAAGGGGACCTATTATCCCTTAGGGTTTGATATGTATTTCAAACATTGGTACGGGAATGAGGATTTCCTTTTGAATGCTTTGAATTACCTTATAGAAGATGATGGCTTATTGATCTCAAGAAATAAGACGGTAGGCCTGAGACCATTGGATGCTTTAAAGATCCGGGATGAAAGGACAAAGATACAGTGGATGAATTTGGGATTGCCCTTGGTGTTGTTGATGATATTCGGTGTGGTGAGGTATTATCTCATCCGAAGAAAATATATTTGAAACAGGGGACCGGCCAGTAGCCGGTCCTGTTCATTTCTAACTAAATAACAATTTTTAACTCTTCTTTTTGCTCTTTCTCTAAACGGATGTCTTTAACATACGTAGAGTTTTTATCCGAAATATGCAAAGTATAATCTCCCGAAGGCAAGCTAGACAAGTCTAGTGCTACACCCATCTGGCTCTTATTTTTTCCTAATTTCTCTGATTGTAGAACTGCTCCTTTGCTGTCTTTTACTTCAAGTAATAAAGCGTCAGAAGTTTTCTTCTCAACGAATACTTTTAAAGTGTGAGTGTTTTGTACATTGTACATTCCAACTTTAAAAGATGCAGGCTTAACATTAGCGAAGGCGAATGAAGTACATAGCGCCAATACGGCGAAGGTTTTAAATAGCTTTTTCATAATTTTAAGTAATTTTTGTTGCTTTTTCTGATTCAAAATTAGATCTGATATTCTTAACTGGAAAGCGATTCTATTTGAATGGTCAGATTTTTGTTCTGAATGGCTGAAAACTTGTTTACAGCTTTAATTTATAGACGGAAAAAGGCATGTAAACGTTGCATGGACTATATAAAAAATATGTTAAGAAAAGTTAAGTGGCAGAAAAGGAGGATATTAAGCAATAAAAAAGCCGTCGGGTTACCCTGACGGCTTTCTATTATAATTTATAAAAGATTATTGTAGTTTCTCTACTTGTAAGTAACCTAACTCTACAGGAGTGCTTCTTCCGAAGATTTTTACACTTACGCTTAATTTTTTCTTCTCGTCGAAGATTTCTTCTACAGTTCCTTCGAAACCATTGAATGGTCCATCTATAACTTTCACGGTTTCTCCGGTTACGAAAGATACGCCTGCGTCTATAGCTTCTTCTTGTGGTGCATCTTGTACACCTAAGATACGATTTACTTCAGATTGACGTAAAGGTTCCGGTTCAATGGAAGCTCCACCGTTCTTTCCTAAGAAACCTATAACACCAGGAATACTTTTAATCAAGTGTAATACCTCACCGTTATTCAGGTCAGCATTCACTAATATATAACCCGGAAAAAAGTTCTTTTCACGAACCCTCTTCTTTCCGTTTCTAACTTCTATGATCTTTTCTGTGGGGATAAGAACCTCTGGAATGAAATCAGTAAGCTTTCTTCTTGCTGCTTCATTTTCGATGTAGTTTTTTATCTTTTTTTCTTGCTGCGAAACAGCTCTCACCACATACCAGTTAAATTCACTCATATGATGATTTTATTAGATAGACTCAAGCAAAAATTCCAGAGCATTGGTGATAATGAAGTCTATACCTCCCACCACTAGGGCGAAGATAATAGAGGCTACCAAAACAAGCGTAGCGCTTGATTGCAAGGAGCTCCATTCCGGCCACGTTACTTCACTTGTAATCTCGTGCCAAGAGTCTTTAAAGAATTGAATAACATTATTCATAGTATTCTTGTTAAGGCTTTCGCCATTAGCACAGGTACTAGGACTCGAACCCAGACCGACGGTTTTGGAGACCGCAGTTCTACCTTTAAACTATACCTGTTTGTGATTAAATCGGGGTGCAAATGTAGTCATATTAATTCTCATTTGCAAAATTTTTCCTAGAGATTATTCGCAAAGTTAAAATAATACTTGCAGCACTCAGTACAGCCCCAACTAAAAACGGCATACCTGGAAAGTACACGGGTGCATCTTCCTTCGTAAACATGCGGAACAAGCCTAACATCAAAGGCTGCCCCACAATAGCCGCTATACTCATTAAACTCGTTAAACCGCCTTGAAGTTCCCCTTGTTCGTTAGGAGCTACTTTAGCAGTTATGATGCCTTGGAAGGCAGGGTTAGCTAATCCGCTGATAGCGTGTATGGCCATTGCTGCATACAGCATCCATCCGTCTGCTACCAAACCAAAACCTAGTTGGCCAATCATATTACAAGCTAATCCCAGAAAAAGGGCTTTCTCTGCTCCAAACTTAGGAATGGCATATCTAATGAGACCGCCTTGAACTATTGCTCCTAAAAGGCCTAGGACGGCCAGTGAAATTCCTATTTGTGCTTCACTCCAATGAAACTTTTCAATAGTATAGAATGCCCAGGTCCCTTGAACAGCGAATCCGGAAACATATACCAGGAATAAAGCGGTCACCAATGCAAATACAAATTTGTTTTTCTTCAGGTTCATCACACTGCCTAGAGGATTTGATCTGGAAAAATCAAATTTTCTTCTTTTCTCCTCGACTAATGATTCCGGTAGGAAGAAATATCCGTATAGCCAGTTAGCTAGTGAAAGCGCCCCTGCAACGTAAAAAGGTACTCTGGTTCCGAGTTCTCCTAAAAGTCCCCCTAGGGCAGGTCCTATGATAAAACCTATTCCAAACATGGCTCCCACTAATCCGAAATTTTGAGCCCGTTTTTCCGGCGAACTGATGTCTGCGATATAGGCATTAGCCGTAGCAAAGCTTGCTCCAGTAATTCCGGAAATAATTCTCCCCACAAACAGCCATACCAGTGAAGGCGCTAGGGCCATAAAAAGGTAATTCAGTCCGAAGCCAAATAGAGAGAGAAGGAGTATGGGTCTTCGGCCATATTGGTCACTTAATCCCCCAATTATAGGAGAGAAGATGAATTGCATTAAAGAATACGCAAATACAAGATAGGCCGAGTAGGTAGATGATTCCGAGATGGTTCCACCGGTCAACTCCTGGTATAGAGCTGGCATAATAGGGATGATCAATCCTATACCAATGACGTCTATTAAGACTGTAACAAGTATAAATGCGAGTCCTGCTTTTTTCATAAGACGCCAAAGGTACAATAGGAGAAGGTTTCCCTTAAAATGTTAGCGGTAAAAAAATTAATCCATCCAGTTTCTGGCTCTTTCTATGGCTTTCTTCCATCCCTTCTGATGTTCCAAACGCTTCTGTGCGTCCATTTGAGGATTCCATCTTTTATCTTCGCCCCAGTTGGCTTTCAGATCTTCAAGAGTGGCCCAATACCCCGTAGCTAAACCTGCGGCATAGGCTGCTCCTAAAGCCGTGGTTTCAATCATCTTGGGTCTGATCACCGGAACCTCCAGCATATCAGCCTGGAACTGCATGAGTAATTCATTTACTACCATGCCTCCATCTACTTTTAAGGTGCTAAGAGGTAGACCGGCATCTTTCTCCATGGCTTGAAGTACATCTAGGGTTTGATAGGCGGTGGCTTCTAGAACCGCTCTGGCAATATGTCCCTTAGATACAAATCGGGTTAATCCCGCTATGATGCCTCTAGCAGAGGATTCCCAGTAAGGGGCATACAAACCGGAGAAAGCGGGGACAAAGTATGCTCCACCATTATCTTCTACGCTAGCGGCTAATGCTTCAATGTCTCTACTTTCTTTAATTATACCTAGGTTATCTCTGACCCATTGAACCAGGGAACCTGTTACCGCCACGGATCCTTCGAGGGCATATTGTACTTCTGACTCTCCCAGTTTATAAGCTACAGTGGTCAAAAGTCCATGTTTTGAGTGCACTATTTTTGTGCCGGTATTTAGAAGCATAAAGCACCCTGTGCCATAGGTGTTCTTTGCTTCTCCAGCTTCAAAACAGGTTTGACCCACCAGTGCCGCTTGTTGGTCTCCCAGAATTCCGGCTAAAGGTACTCCGGCTAATGGCTCCGCACTGATATCTCCGTATACCTCTGAGCTGGATCTTATTTCCGGAAGAATACTTTTGGGGATATTCAGTTTTTGTAGGATTTCCTCGTCCCAATCTAGTGTTTCCAGATTCATCAATTGAGTCCTGGAAGCATTTGTTACATCCGTAATATGAAGTTTACCGCCTGTAAGGTGCCAGACGGTGAAGGTGTCCATGTTACCAAAGAGGGCTAAACCCTCCTCTGCATCCTGGCGTAGACCCGGCACATTTTCTAGTAGCCATTGAATCTTCAAGCTGCTGAAATAGGTGGTGATAGGTAGGCCTGTTTTTTTACGGAAGTATTCTGAGCCAATTTCCTTCTCAAGGGCATCTGCTCTCTCTGCTACTCTAGTATCTTGCCAAACGATAGCATTATAGTATGGTTTTCCTGTTTTTTTGTTCCAAATAACAGTGGTTTCCCTCTGGTTAGTAATTCCGCAAGCTACGATTTGGTTCAGTTGGATCTGCTTCTGGATTCTGGCTCTGGCGATGACTTCCAATGTATTCTGTGCAATTTCAATGGGATCATGTTCCACCCAGCCCGGCTTTGGGAAGATTTGTTTGTGTTCCTTTTGTCCTACAGAGATGATCTCCCCTTTTCGGTCTACGAAGATACAACGGGTGCTGGTGGTGCCTTGATCTATGGCGGCTATTACTTTCATTTATTTAAGGTCTCTTTTGGGTAAATATAGCCGTTTTTTATATCAAAAAAACCACAAAAAAGGTGTAAATTGGGGGGAAGCCTAAAACTAAAATCTTGGATGAGATCTCAACAGGGAAAATACGTGCATTTCGATAATCTAAAAGGCGACTTTTTTGGTGGAATTACAGCAGGTATTGTAGCATTGCCTCTAGCTTTAGCATTTGGAGAACAAAGTGGCTTAGGTGCAGCAGCAGGACTTTATGGTGCCATCCTCATTGGATTCTTTGCTTCCTTATTATGTTCCACTCAGCAGCAGATCAGTGGACCTACGGCGCCTATGACGGCTGTATCTGTGGTGGTTATCTCTCAAGTGATTCAAAGTTTTGATGGAAACTTGGAAAAAGCCTTACCCTCCATTTTGTTTGTTTTCTTTATGGCCGGTCTGCTTCAAATACTATTAGGGGTTATAGGCTTTGGAAAGTACATGAAATACATTCCGTACCCCGTGATCTCAGGCTTTATGACGGGTATTGGAGTGATTATTATCTTGACCCAATTGTTCCCCCTCTTAGGATATGTGGCGGAAAATGATCCTGTCATGATTCAGAAGAACAGGGTTTTAGCAGAATCTAAGTTGATGGGGCAGATTTTTCAGGAGCTTAAGTCAGCTGAAACCTTAACTAAGGAAGATCTGGCGCTAATAGAGGATAAGGTCAGAAAAGCTAAGCAAATTACTGAACAGGAGATCATCTTGGAGGCCAAATATATTTCTAAGGCTCAGGTGAAATCCACCTGGGGTGTGATTAAACATTTAGATCGGGGGCTTGCTAATGTCAATTACATAGAATTCCTGTTTGTGAGTTTGACGGTGCTGGTTATCTACGGATTCAGGAGGCTGGTGAATTTCTTACCAGACAAATGGAGTGTCTTTAAGGCTTTGAAACAGATAGCTTCCAGTTTGCCTAATACTCTGGTTGCACTTGTGGTAGTTACGTTCATTGCCATCCTCTCCGGAGCAAAGCTCAATACCATCTCTACGGTACCCCAGGGATTCCCTGAATTCCAATCGGGGATATTTACAGATTTCAGCTTTCCGGCCATTCGTCCACATCTTTTGGCTATCTTTTCCTTGGCCATGTTAGGGAGTATAGACTCTCTTCTGACTTCAGTTATAGTAGATAACATGACCCAGAAGCGGCATAATCCTTCTCAGGAATTGATATCCCAAGGGGTAGGAAATAGTATGTCTGCATTATTCGGGGGGATTCCGGGATCTAGTGCCACCATCAGGACCTTATTAAATATGAAGACGGGAGGAGAAACACGGATCTCAGGCCTTGTAGCTTCTCTGTTGCTTCTGATGATAGTCTTGTTTCTTGCACCTTTGGCTTCGAAAATACCTTATTCCGTTCTGTCCGGGGTATTAATCACCGTGGGTATAGGTATCATGGATTACAAAGGGCTCAAGGCAGTGAAGAAGATGCCAATAGGGGATGTGTTTGTCATGTTTGTAGTCATGTTACTGACTGTTTTCTGGGATTTGGTGATAGCTGTAGGGGCAGGTTTGATCATTTCCGCTCTGATCTTCATGAAGAAGATGGGAGAGATCTCCTCAGAGAAATCAAATGTGCAGCGTCTTGATGAAATGGGGAATACGCTTCCCTGGGATGATGAAACAGGATTAAGTTCTGAGGTCATGCACCATGTGCATGTGAAGCGACTGGAAGGGCCTATCTTCTTTGGGTATACGAATGACTTAAAGTTATTGTATAGTCAAATACCCAATGATGCTCAGTACGTGATTATTCGTATGGATAGAGTTCCTTATATAGACCAAAGCGGATTGTATGCTTTGGAGGATATTCTTGCCGACTTAAAACGGCGCAAAAAAACAGTATTGCTGATTGGATTAAAGGAACAGCCTAGATATATGTTAGAGCGCTTGGAGCTCATACCTAATGCTGTTCCTCGAGATCGCGTGTTTAAGACCTTTGATCAGTCTTTGGAATGGTTAAATCTTAATATCGACAGGTAGAATTATCTTCTTTTACGAAGTAGGATCTGTAGTTTTTGGCTTTTGGATCCATACATCCTTTCAAGTTTAAAAGTTCTACTTTTCTAAATTCTACGGGATGACTTTCGCTTTGAAGAGAGATGGTTCCTTCTTTTAGGAGCATACCGTCAATCTTTACTTTTGGATCAAATGGATCTACGTTCCCTCCACCTATTTGAGGTTTTTCATATTCCATTACTTTTTCACCGTTTACATAATGGCGAATGAGTGAATCTCCAAGGACTTCCACTTCTGCGGTAACCCATTGGTCCCCATAATAAGTAGAAGAGGTGGAGTTGATGCAATGGCGAGTGTCTAGTTTACCATCATAAACAACATTTGTTCCTGGCGTACAAAGGTTACAAGTAGTTCTTTCGGCGTCTTTGCCACCTAATAATTGCACCTCAATGGAAATAGGGAAATCCTGATCTTTCAGCATGGTATTGGCCGGTTGGCCATGCACCATGATCCCACTGTTACGGAACGCCCATCCCTCTCCGCCTTTGGCTTGTTCTCCTATAAACCTGTACTCTACTTTGATTCTATAATAGGAATAGGGAGTCTTATAAAAAAGGTGGCCGTATCTTTGTTTGAACTCGTCATAGCCATCATAGTTCACTACAATCTTTTTATTCTTCACAGAGAAGGTATTGGCATAATTATCATTCAGTTCGAAACCTCTGATTTTGATATCCCAATCTTTCAAATCCTTACCGTTAAACAAAGGCTTCCAGTCTTTCTTTGGAATTTGCGCAAATACAGCGGTAGATAAGAAAAGGAGAATTAGAATCTTTTTCATTAGGAATAATTTTAATAGCAGCTTTAAAAATACTACGAAATGCTGAAAATCTTCTTATCTTTCCTTTTAGAAACCAAATATTAGCTATGAATAGACGCGATTTCGTGGGCGGTTTGGCCCTTTCAAGAGGTCTTCTAACGGCTTGTGGAGCTCCAAAAAATGAAGCATCCTTAGGAGGTGTTTTACATTATGTACTTTTCTGGTTGAGGGAAGATTTGACAGAAAAGGAAGTGGAAGATTTTGTGGCCTTTTTTGAAGAGCTGAGGAAGATACCTGAAATAAAGACCCTGAATTACGGTAGACCGGCAGCTACGAACCCTAGACCGGTGGTAGATAATTCCTTTTCTTATAACCTGATAGTGACCTTTGATTCACTTAAGGAAGTAGGGGTTTATGAAAATCATCCTATTCACCTGGAAGCCATCAAGAATTTCTCTCATTTTTGGACCAAAGTGGTAGTTCACGACACTACACTTTAACCCGGAAAGTCATACGATGGTAGGGGGTAAACCCGTGCTCCTGTATGGCTTTTCTATGAAAAATGGTGGGATAGCCGGCATTGGCTTCCCATTTGTATTGAGGATATTCCTGAGAAAGGATCTCCATGATCTCGTCCCTATAGGTTTTAGCTAGGATGGAGGCTGCAGCTATGTTCATGAACTTTGCGTCGCCTTTCACTATACAGGTATGAGGAATCAGAGGGTAAGGGGAGAATCTATTTCCGTCTATGAGCAGGTGGTCAGGCCTAGTGCTCAATTGCTCTATGGCTCTGTGCATGGCTAGAAAGCTAGCCTGTAATATGTTTATCTTGTCAATCTCTTCGTGAGAAGCTTGGCCTACGGCGAAGGCCACAGCGATATTCTCTATCTCTGTTCTGAGTTGGTTCCTATCCTCCTTGCTGAGCTGTTTGGAATCATTCAACCATTCATTCTCATAACCAGGAGGAAGAATGACGGCGGCGGCAACTACCGGACCGGCTAAACATCCTCTGCCGGCTTCATCGACTCCGGCTTCAATACATGAGGAATTATAGCAAGGTCTTAGCATAGTTCAGCGATGACGGTTTCACCTCCTACGGGTTTATCGCCGATCTTCACGTTTATTTTTGCATCCAATGGAAGGTAAAGATCAATTCTTGAACCAAATTTGATGAAGCCAAATTCTTGACCTTGGGTAACGACCGTTCCTTTGTCCACGTACCAACAAATGCGGCGGGCCAAGGCACCGGCAATCTGTCTAAATAACACCTCGGTGCCGTTTTCATGCTTCGTCACTATAGTGGTACGTTCATTATCTGTACTACTCTTAGGATGCCAAGCTACCAAGTATTTACCCGGATGGTATTTGAAGTAAGAAACAATCCCCGAAAGCGGATTGAAGTTAATATGTACATTCAACGGTGACATGAATATAGACACCTGAATACGCTTGTCATTAAAATATTCTGTCTCCATAACCTCCTCGATAACTACCACTTTACCATCAGCCGGAGCAATGATGTGCTGTGGGTTTATTGGGGTTTTTCTTGTAGGTTTGCGGAAGAATTGTAGGACTATCAAAAAGAATAAGGCACTGAAGATCCATAAAATATTTTGGACAAGATCTGATGCATAGAACCATGCAATAGCGTTAATAGCTGCAAGGGCGATTATAGTGATCAGCAGGGTTCCTGTACCTTCTTTATGTATAGTCATAGATGTTTCTTTTTCGCGACAAATATACTAAGAGAATTGATGAAAGAAGATTGGATTTTCTGGGGAAACTGGTCAAAAAAGGAAAAGATCCTATTTTTTGCCTTCTTTCTGTGTTTAATAGGTCTTATTGCATACACCTTTTTTCTAAAGTCAAAGGGGCTGGAGAATGTGGTTCACTGGGATGTAGTGTCAGTGTTGAGGGAAAAATTAGTTCAAACTCCGGCTTTATACTGGGATAAGTTTTCTTTCTCTTCCACTGCACCTCTGTGGTACGTGAATGAATATTACTCGCCTTCTACTATCCAACTTTCACCTGTACTTAGTTATATCTATTTAGCTGCTCTACTGCTAGGGACCAGCTTAATCCTAAATGGTCTTTCCCGCTTACGAGGGGTTTGGTTTTTGGTAGGAGCTCTGTTATTAGGTGGGGTTTTAGTGGCTGTCCGACCGGAAAATTTGTTCTTGACAGCACACCGTTGGCCTTTTTTAGTGGCTTTTACCATTTGTGGACTAACCTACTATTTCACGCATAATGCCGCTAAGAGCCTGAATGTTTTTAAAACTTTGGGCATATGGATAGGAGTATGGATTCTGCTTGTTCTTGTTTGCCTGAAGTTTTCAGTGATTAATGTGCCTGTGGTTGCATTGAGTCATTATGGAGTAAGCATAGGCGTTCTTCTCAGCATGCTCTTCATGTTTTTGTGTGCGCATGAGATAGTTTCTGCTCTGCTTAGCATAGTCTCTGACAGGGCGGTAAAAGAGAAAAGTAGCTTGATGGAAGTCCTGATCATGGGATTGGTATTCCTTTTTAATGCCCTACTGGTGTATTTGGAGAACTCGAACAGGATCAGTACAGGGTCTTATATCCCACCGGCATTCTTGGTATTTGTTAGTAATGGCTTGTTGGGTATTTGGGGTTTCAGAAAATTGTCGGAACAGAAAGAATGGTTCACCTATCTAGGAGTAGGCCTCTGGGTCTATCTAGGATTGTTTTTGGTTAGTTTAGGAACCTGGGCTTTTGCTTATGGCACGTATAATACTCCTTTGATAGAATTTTTAGAAGATTTTGCCAGCATTTCCGCAGTAGCGGGAGGGGGAGTATTCTTGACCTATTCGCTACTGAACTTTTGGCCCTTGATCAAAGGAGGACTTCCTTTTCATAAGGTCATATATAAGCCGCCGTTCTTATCCTTTATTATTGCCCGAGTGGCTGCCTTGTTTGTGATTTTCTTCCTATTTGCCTTAAAGAGTCAATATTCTCTTTATCAGTTCAAGTCAGGATTGCATAATGCCATAGGAGATTTCTATGAGTTGGAAGGAGATTTTCGTTCGGCAGAAACCTATTACAAAAGTGCTGCAGGTTTTGATGCTTATAATCAAAAGTCGAATCTGGCATTAGCCTCCCTTTCTGTGAAGGCAAAAGATGATGTAAATGCTGTGATTTATTATAGACAAGCAGGAGAAAAGCAGCCGAACTTAGCTAGTATTTTAGGTCTTAGCCAATATTTAGATGCTCAGGATTTCTATTTTGATGCTTTGTTCCAATTAAAAGAGGGAACGAAGCTGTTTCCTCAAGAGCATAAACTTTATACGAATCTCGCACATTTACAGGAACGTGCTGGGGTGATGGATTCCGTCTTGGTAAATATTAATCAGGCCATGGACTTATGTCCTAAATGTGCACCTGAGAATGCCAATTTCCTGGCTTTTTGGATAGCAAACGGAAAGCCTGAAAAATGGGAAGAGATGAGCGCCTTAAGCAAAGGGGGTGAAGGATATAGTGTCAAAGCTAACCGAGCCGCTATGGCTAGAGTAATAGGGGAAGAGCTGGATTTATCAGATTTTAGATTAGAAAAGGATTCCCTACTTGATGTCAGTAGAGCCGCCTATCTTTTGAATTCCCTGAGTCACGGATTTACTAAGAATGAAAAGGTGACTGCTGAGGAAGTTAGGAAGATTCAACAGAAAAACGAAGAGTACTTTGAGCCTTTATCATGGGCTTATGCTATGCAAAAATACTATAGAGAGGATAAGTTAGACGGGATCAAGGCCATGAGGACATTGGGCGACAGTCCATCAAAAATGGCACCGGTGTATAAACAGAACCTGGGCATGTGGTTGATGAATGAAGGTGCTTATACGAAAGCCATTGAATTTCTGAAATCTTCTGGTGATGAATCTTCGGCAGCTCTGTTGAATACTCCAGAGATAAGAATAAAAGTGGATTCTGCTTTACGTGGACAGTCGGAAAGCTTAGCTCCCACATTAGAAGCAGTGAAGAAAGCGCCTTTAAATCCTTATGTATTGGTGAAGACGGCGGATGCTTTAAGTAAGGAAGGAAGAAAACTAGATGCCTACAATTTGATTTTCTATGCTTTAGAATTTCAGCCGGATTCACCTTTGCTTTGGAGGACTTATGTTCAGAAGGCTCTTGATCTTTCTATGAAAGCGTATGCGGAAGAAGGCTTGGAAAACGGTAGCCCCTATCTTTCACAGGACGAAATCATGGCATTAAGAGAGAAAATTCAGAGATTAACAATGCCTTAACAATACTTTTGCCTACTCTTTTCGTCTAAAGTGTATAGACATTAAACATAAAAGATGAAAAGCATTTTAAAAGTGGCGATTGCCCTGGTTTTGACTACCGGAGCGGCTCAGGCACAAGGTATTAACATTGGTGCAAAAGGATCCTTAAACCTTACAAACATTCCTAAATTTACCGTAATTGAAAGTTTAGGTCAGGACCTAAAATACATGGCAACGGGTGGAGGCGCTCTCTTCGCTGAGATTCCTTTGGATGCAAATTTTAGCTTCCGTCCGGAGATAGCTTATAACAGAAGAGGTGGGAAGTTAGAGGGATTGAATCTAGGCTCGGGGACTATCGGGCAGATCATTGGGAATTTAGCTAATGCACGTCTGAATCTGGACTATATAGATATACCGCTCCTATTTAAATATAACATTTCTACTGAAGGAGAAGGTTCCCCATACGTGGTAGCCGGTCCGTCATTAGGCTTTATGGTGGGACATACCATGAGTAATTCCATCCTAGGATTGATAGACTTGAACTACAATGTAAACATGAACTTCAAGAACTTTGACTTAGGAGGAGTAGTTGGCCTAGGATATGAAATGCCTTTAAACGGCAAAATGAAAGGTTTTGTAGAAGCTACCTATAGACAAGGCTTCTTAAATGCAGTGGACAATTTCGGTCCGGTGAAGGTGGATAGCAAAACCAGCAACTTCGGAATTTCAGCCGGAGTGAGCTTTCCTGTAGGTAAATAAGTAATAGTAATGCATGGATTAGAGAAAGGCCATTGGCTTTTCTCTAATTTTTTTATTTATATTAGGCAGGAAAGCTCATTTTACCTTCGTTAATAGATTGGTTCATATATTTGTGCAATAATTCCTCTTTATGACAGGAAGCTCCATACGAAAAACACTCAAGGTCTTCGGCATCAGTATTTTGGTGATCCTGGGAGCAATGGTGGCTATCCTGCTCTACTTTAATTCTACACCCGGTCAGAAGAAGTTGAGCGATTTAATCTTTAATGGATTGTCCAAAAAGATAGGGACTCCCATTGAAGGAAGGTTAAGTTTTTCTCTGCCGGATTGGGTTCAATTAGATCAATTACTTATTAGGGACTTGTCTAATGACACCCTAGTATATGCCCAGCGCGCTCACTTAGATGTAGCTCTGATGAAACTGCTGCATAATGAGCTCTATATTGAACAAGTAGAATTAGAGAACGCCGTTGTAAAACTCAAAAAGAAGGATGAGGCTTTTAACTTCGACTTTATTCTGAATGCTTTTGCCTCTGAACCTACACCTAAGGATACCAATAGCTCTTCTTTAAAGATTAATCTGACAGGCGTGGATTTGAAATCCATTAAGGTGGATTATGATGATCAGGATTCCGGTCAAAGGTTCCTCGTCCATCTGGGCCTTCTAAATACCGGTTTTGATGTCTTGGATCTGGAAAAGAGTAGGTTTGACCTAAAACCGCTTCTAGTGGAAAACCTCTATGTACAAGGTAGTTTAGGCCAAAGCTCTACGGATACCAGCTCCTCTGGAGTACTTCCTGATATCCGACTAAAAACCATTGACGCTAAGAACCTAAACTGGAACTTTGACTTAGGAGAACAGCTAACCAAGGGACAAAATGTAGCCCTGCATTTGGAACCTAAAGATATCAATCTGCCTCAACTAGAAGTGGATGTGAAAGCCCTTAACGCTGGCTTTGATGCCATAAGTTTTGCGCAGAAAAACCCTCAGAGGGTTCCTCAAGGAGAAATCAACTATTCTGATTTGGAGCTGACAAAAGGCAGTATAGACCTAGAAAACGTAGTTTACAGCGAAGGAAACCTGGCTCTGGAAGTAAAAGAGCTGAAAGTCGAAGAAAAGAGTGGATTAGCAGTCAAACATCTGGAGGGTAAAGTGGCTTTAAAAGGCCAGGATGGGGGAGTGGAAGGCTTAGTTCTTGAAACGAATAGATCACTCCTTAAGGCAAATGGCACCTTTGTATTAGATACTGCTAACTTCCAAAAGACCCAATTTGATGTAGTCATTCCGGAATTGAAGGTGGCGGTTGCAGATGCCTTTTACTTTGCTTCATCTCTTAAACAAACCTTGCCTAAATCACATCAGGATTATCTGACGGGAAAAGGTAGGATTACAGGTACTCCTGAAAAATTGAATTTGAACCATGTGTATCTGACCGCAAGTTCAGATACCCGAGTGACAGTTAACGGAAGCTTGAGTTTTGGGGAGGTCTTTGGTATGGATCTGGCTATCAAAGATTTCTCAACCCATCCCGGTGACCTGGCAAAATATGTAACTCTTCCGGATAGTATGAGATTACCTAACCTCATGGTGCTGAACGGAAAAGTAAAAGGAACGTTAGAGGATCTAAAGGCAGATGCTTATCTTAATTCCACGTATGGGGGTGCCCGGCTGAACGCTTACCTAAAGAATCTTTCTAAAACTCCAAGTTATGGGGGCTCTGCTTATATAGAAAACTTTGGTGTAGGACAACTGATCCAAAATCCTCAACTGGGAAATATCAGTGCATTGGTAAATTTTGAGGGTTCAGGATTTGAAAATCCCAACGTAAAATTTGATGGGAAGGTAGAAGAAGCTTCCTGGGCGGGACAAGTATATCAAAACTTAAGTCTAGACGGAACTTTAGCAAATCAATTGGTTGATGCCAAAGCTCAGTTGGATGACCCCAAAGCACGTTTGAGTCTGGATGCCCAAGTGGATATGCGTCAAGAGGCCATATTGCTAACAGGAAATGCAGATGTTAAACATCTGGATTTAAAAGCACTTGGCATCACAGAAGATAGGATCTACCTCAAAGGGAATTTTGATATCAATAGGTTAGTAGCCGACTTGAAAAAGCCATTCATAGATTTCAAGGGAACACAAATACAAGTTTCCACAGATTCCACACAGTTCCCAATTGGTGAGTTGAGTGTGTTAACAGAATATGGAGAACTGGATAAGAGACTGGATTTGAAAGGCGAATTCGTAAATCTTTCTCTTTCCGGTAATTTTGAATACGATAGGTTAGCGGACATTCTCAAGAATGAGGTTAATAAGTACTTTAAACTCCCAGATTTTACTCCTCCTTCTGATAGTTTGGCTTATTATTTCGATATCAATGGTACGGTAGAATATGATCCTGTTATCTCCGTTTTTGTACCGGGAATCAGGGATTTTAAACCTATTACCATCAACTCTGCTTTGCGCTCTGAAGGTGACTTACCATTTACAGGATTGCTTAAAGTGCCTTACCTGGTGTATGATTCCATACATGTGGTCAATACTACCTTTGAGTTCAAAGGAAACGGTACTCAGTTAGATTACGAGTTACTCTCTGATCAAATCTCAAATCCTTCTTTCCGTCTCAGGAAGGCGGATCTGCATGGACGTTTAAAGAATAATGCGGCAAGTTTTGACTTGTCTGTGAAAGACAGTCTGGATACAGAAATTCACTCATTGGCAGGGCTTCTGGAAAGTGATGGGAAAAAAGTCAGGTTGAGTTTTGATGAGACCGGAAGTAAGCTCTTTTATGAAGAATGGGGGGGGAACCCTTATGGTTATATAGATTATTCACCTGAAGGCCTATATGTAGATAACATAGTATTCTCCTCAGGAAGTCAAGTGTTAAGGATAAATAGTACAGCGGAGGCAACTAATGCTCCTTTAGCCATCTTTGCGGAAAATCTGGATCTGAACTTCTTGTCTAGGGCCATTTTGCAGGATTCATTGTTGGTTTCAGGTTATCTGGATCTAGATTTAGAAGTCAGCCAATACATGGGTGAAGGTAACTTGGCTTTTGTTGGCGAAGCGGAAATCGAAGACTTCCATTTTAATCAGGTAGTGCTGGGTGATCTAAAAGCCAAAGCTGAGAGTGATAATTTGGAGACCATTACTGTAAACGCTACCCTGGCAGGTTCGAATAATGAGTTTGAATTAAGAGGGAAATATTATAGCCAAAGGAAGGAAGCGCTGGACTTTGTCTTAGATATGGGTGGATTAGACTTGCATGCCGTAGAGCCCTTCTTAAAAGATATAGCCTATGACATGAAAGGGGCTATCCTAGGGGAGATAAGTATCAAGGGAGAGGTGTCTAAGCCAGATGTCAACGGTACTTTAGCTTTTAATAATGCAGAATTAAGAATAAAAGAAACGGCAGGTCTTCTGAAGATTGATCAGCAAAAACTAGAGCTTACTCAATCCCGCCTCAGATTTGAGGACTTCGTGGTGAAGGATGCTAAAGACCAGCCTATGACCATTAACGGAAGCGTAGACTTTTCCGGTTTGCCAGTGTTTAGATACAATTTGGACATAAGTACAGATAACTTCCTGATAGCACAGTCAGAAAGAGGACAAAGTGAGTTGTTCTATGGAACTGCGTATTTGGACAGTAAATTGAATATCCGAGGTAGAAACGCTGAATTCAGAATAACAGGTGATATTACCTCCAGAGAGGGAACAAACTTGACGCTACTCTTACCGGATGAAAGTGTAGGTGAAGACCTGAATGCTGTGGTGACCTTTGTGGATTTTAAACATCCTGAGAAGAATAAAAAGGAAAGTACAGAGACACAGTTGTCTTTAGCGAATGCATTAAATGTAAACATTAATGTAGACCAAAAGACCACCATAAATATGCTGATGAATCCTATTACGGGAGACATGTTAACGGCTTCCGGTAATGGTAAGTTGAACATTGGTTTTGATAATGCCGGTGAGCTCTTCATTATAGGTAATCTGCAGATCAGTAGCGGTAGTTATGAATTGACTTTCCAAACCATCAAGAAGCGTTTTGAGATCACGGAAAGCAGCCGAAGTAGTATTTCATTTGCCGGAGATCCAACCAAAGGAATCATGGATATCACGGCGGAATATAAGGTACCGGGTAGAAAGGATGTGAGTACATATCCTGGACTAGATGATGTCAAGGAAAAGGTTTTTGCGGATGTAAGAGTGGATCTGGTTCTTAAAGGGGAGGTTTTAAATCTTTCTGATGTAGATTTTCAAATTGTAGCCAAAGAGAACGAGGTGGCTTCCATAGCTGAAGACTTAAAAGGTCAAGGGTGGAGTATAGTCAATGACAGAGGCGAAAAGAAATCTGATTCCGAAGGGGCAGTTACCGCAGCGAATAAAGAGATGTTGAAGCAGAATGCAATCATGTTATTAGTGGCAGGTAGCTTCTCCATGGACCAAATTTTAGACAGCTTTACCTCTTCTTCCGGTGCAGGGTATGAGGATTTAGCCCGAAGAAATGTGAGTCAGATCATTTCTTCCCAACTGGAACGGTATGCCTCTGGTTTGATCAAAGGGGTGGACTTGAACGTAGGTTTACAATCTTCAGGAGGGGCTACTACGGATGGTAGCGATAGGAGTACGAACCTGAATTTAGGGGTGAGTAAGAAGTTGGCTAATGACCGCCTCATCTTTTCCGTAGGTAAAAACTTTGAATTAGAGAACAAGGAATTACAAAGTGACGAGATCTTTGATAATGTGGAGGCCAACTGGCTCATCAGTACGGATGGTCGATATAGATTAAAAGTATTCCGGAAAAACCGAAACCAAACGGCCGTGGAAGGATCTGTGATAGAAACCGGTTTAGGTTTTATCATAGCCATCGACTATGATACCTGGAGGGAATTGATGAAAAGAAAGAAATGAGGAAACTACTGCTCTTAATCCTATTTGTTCAGGTCTTTCAAGCCTGTAAAGTAGCGGACAAGATCCCGCCGCAGAAACGCTTGTATGGAGGAGCGGAAGTAAAAGTGGTGAAGCATGACAGTTTGAAAGGCGGAGAAGTTCCTGAGTTTAAGACAATCTTAGAAGATGCTACCCGCCCGTCTCCCAATACCATGCTTTTTGGTTACCCTTATAAAGTAGCCTTTAATTATTGGTTAGGACCAAAGAAGAAGGACAAAGGGTTTAAAGAGTGGTTTAGAAAGCGTCTAGGCGAAGAACCTGTATTTATAGATTCTTATTTGGTAGATCAAAATGTACTTAACCTTCAATCCATACTGCATTCTTACGGTTATTTTGATGGAAGGGTTTCCGGAGATCTGGAAGAGAAGAATGTATTAGGCTTCGCAAAATATCAAGTGGAGCCGAATGAGCGTTACCAGATAGATTCAGTGATCATTGATCCACCTTCAGAAGGGGATTTCAATGAGGATTTCCTAAGTTTTTCTCAACATTTTAAATTTCCGAAGTACTTTGACCTCCAAAAAATCAAGGAAGAAAGGCAGGAGATGTATAATTCCATGAGGAATATGGGGTACTATTATTTCCGACCTGAATACATCAATATTCAAATAGATTCTAATCGTGCCGGCACCCGACTAAGTGCTAAAGTTGCACCCCGAGAGCATATTCCCACTACGGCGAAGAAGAGATATCAGATCAATAACATCTATGTGAACATAGATAAACCTACAGTCATCAATAGACGAGACAGTTCCTCTTTTGACTTCTTTAGAGGTTTGATTCTGGATGACCCTAATAAGAAGTATAAGGAGAAGATTTTCCTAGATGCCATTGCCTTCCGTCCAGGGGTATTGTACAATAATGATGCGGTATCTGTAACCTCAAACCGGCTATTAAGTTTAGGGAATTTCCGCTCCATTCAAAGCCAGTTTACGGTGGTGAACCGCTTAGACTCCACCTTGATAGACGTATATTATAATCTTCAGACCAATAAGAAAAAGACCATCAATTTTGAGACAAACGCCTTGAGCCGCTCCAGTGGTTTGGCGGGTACTCAGGTGAGTCTGAGTTGGAAGAACATCAATACTTTTAAGGGCGCTGAACGGATAGAAGTGGGGGTGAATGGCAACTTCGAGTTTCAGTTGGGCGGTAAAAGAGTAGACACCGAATACAATGAAAACTATAGGACGGGAGCTTGGACTACTTTGCAGTTTCCACGATTTATAGCACCTTGGATCAAGATTGACCCTGAGAATTCTAAGGTATTACCCAGAACTTTATTGAGGATATCTTACGAAAACTTTATTAAGAGAGGCTTGTATGATTTGAACTCTGCAAGTGCAGAATGGGGTTATGCCTGGACCAGAGGTAGAGGGATAGAACATGCATTTAAACCGTTCAAATTCACCTTTGTAAAATCTTCTAACCTAACACCAGCATTTGTGGAGGAGATCTTTTTGAATCCACAACTTTTGGAAATCCTGAATAACAACTTGATTATAGGATCCGGGTATGAGATTGTGATTACGCCTACCAGTAGGAAGAAGAGTACCTTCAGTTATAGAGGAGGAGTAGATGCTGCCGGAACCTTGTTGACTCTCTTTGATAAGTTGAAAAAAGATGAGTCAAAAAGAGGAGAGTTTTTTGGGGAGCTATATAGTCAGTTTGTAAGGGTGGAGAATGAGGTGCGGTATAGGTATGAACTTTCTAGAGATGTATCTTGGGCAAACCGTGCTATTGTGGGTATTGGTGCACCTTACGGGAATTCCTATACTCTGCCCTTCGTGAATCAGTTTTTTGTGGGGGGAAATAACTCTTTAAGAGCTTTCCGTGCCAGAGGGGTAGGTCCGGGAACGTATACCACGGAAGGTAAGTCAAACGCAGAGAAGTTTGTAGCCACAAATACGGGGGATATTAAGATAGAGTTTAATACGGAGTTAAGGTATAAACTGAACAGCCTGTTTAGTACTGCATTCTTTGTGGATGCGGGTAATATATGGATGTTTAAGGATCCTTACATCTATGATGAAGGGGCAGTGTTTTCCAAGAACTTTATGAAGGAATTGGCTGTAGGGGGTGGGATAGGCTTCCGACTAGATTTTGGCATCTTCGTGTTCCGAATAGATGTGGCCACACCTTTCCGGAAGCCTTGGTTAGAGGAATCAAACCGCTGGGTATTTGATCAGATGAGTTTAAAGAGCAAAGAATGGCGTAGGGAAAACATCATCTGGAACTTTGCCGTTGGTTTACCATTCTAAAAATCTTCATCCAGAGAGAAGTTCATCTTGTCTTTGTCAGCAGTCACCCCTGCCTTTTGATATTCTCCTACACGCTTCTCGAAGAAGTTGGTTTTTCCTTGAAGAGAGATCAAGTCCATGAAATCAAAAGGGTTAGTGGCATTGTATACCTTCTTAAGATTCAAGGATTCTAGCAAGTGATCCGCCACAAACTCAATGTACTGACACATTTGCGGAGCATTCATGCCTATCAGTGAAACAGGAAGGGCGTCAGAGACAAACTCCTTCTCTATTTCTACGGCGTCTTTAATGATGGTGTAAACCTGTTCTTCAGGTAGTTTGTTTACAATATACTTGGTATATAGAAGGCAGGCGAAATCACGGTGCAGACCTTCGTCTCTGGAAATTAATTCATTAGAGAAGGTCAGCCCCGGCATAAGTCCTCTTTTCTTTAGCCAAAAGATGGAACAAAAGGATCCGGAGAAGAAAATTCCTTCCACGGCAGCAAAGGCTATCAGTCTTTCAATGAAGGTACCTTGCTCTATCCAGCGTATAGCCCAATCCGCCTTTTTCTTTACACAAGGGATGGTCTCAATGGCATTCAGCATCCGCTGTCTTTCAGTGGTATCTTTGATATAAGTATCAATGAGAAGGGAGTAGGTTTCAGCATGAATGTTTTCTATCATGATTTGGAAACCATAGAAGCATTTGGCTTCTGCGTATTGTACATTTGAAAGAAATCCTACCGCAAGGTTTTCGTTTACAATTCCATCAGATGCAGCAAAGAAGGCTAAGACATGAGAGATAAAATGTCTTTCTCCGTCATTCAGTGAGGCCCAGTCTTTATGGTCTTGAGAAAGGTCTAATTCTTCTGCTGTCCAGAATGAGGCTTCTGCTTTTTTATAGAATTCCCAAATGTCATTGTGTTTGATAGGAAAGATAACAAAGCGTGTTGGATCATCCATGAGCAGAGGTTCAATCTGCCGTAATTCTTCATCTGTCATCGGGTGAGAGTGTTTAAGGTTAAGTACTATGGCATCTAAAATAAGGACTTTGGCTTAAAATGAAAAATATTATTTTCCTCGGAGTAGCTTTATCGGCACAATTATTGGATTACGGGAAATTTCATCTAATATTGAAACCTAAAACTGAATCATATGAGACGCAACAGTGGTTTTACATTTAGAATCATCATTGGCTTAGTCTTAGCTGGAGTGGCTTACTTCAGTTATTTAGGAAAGTCTCAAGAAAACCCATTGACCGGTGAAGTTCAAAAGGTGAGTCTGAGCCCTGAGGAAGAAGTGGCCCTTGGTTTACAAAGTGCTCCTCAGATGGCTCAGGAGTATGGAGGATTGTATCCTGATGAGCAGGTACAAAAGCAGGTGAGTGGTGTGGGTAACAGATTGGTTCAGGCCTTTAACAGAGAATTGGATAATAAGGGGATCAAGAATCCTTATGTATTTAATTTTTATGTGCTAAGAGACGGGAAGACGGTCAATGCATTTGCCTTGCCCGGGGGGCAGATTTTTATTACTGCGGGATTATTGGGTAGGTTGAAAACAGAGGATCAGTTAGCCGGAGTATTGGGGCATGAGATAGCTCATGTGATTCATAGGCATTCTTCCGAACAAATGGCAAAAACTGAGCTTTATCAGGGTTTGGCTGGAGCAGCTTCAGCATCTGCAGGTGATTTGGGAGCGGGGCAGATTGCTTCCTATGTGGCAAATATGAAGCTATTGAAATACGGAAGGGAGGATGAATTAGAATCAGATGAATTTGGAGTAAAGTATATGATCAATGCCGGATATCATCCTGAGGCTATGATTGAAGTAATGCAAATCTTAGCGGAGGCATCTGGTGGAGATATGGACAGGGATGAATTTTCCAGTTCACATCCTAGTCCCGCAAACAGAATATCCCGATTAAAAGAATTGATTGCAGCATATAAAAATAATCCCCAATGAAAATTGGTGTTTTTTAAGAACTTAAAGTCTAAATTTGCGGGAAATTTTTTTTAAAGGGAATGAAAAAGGTAGTACTGGCATTTAGTGGAGGATTGGATACCTCTTTTTGTGTTAAATACTTAAAAGACGACAAAGGAATGGAAGTCCATTCCGTGCTGGTAGATACCGGTGGGTTTACGGACGAGGAAGTAGCAGACATAGAGAAGAAAGCCTATGATTTGGGTGTAAAAACTCATTACACTGCACGTGTGGCGGATAAATACTATAAGGATTGTATTCGCTTTTTGATCTTTGGTAATGTACTAAAAAATAATACCTATCCTCTTTCTGTGAGTGCAGAGAGGATATTCCAGGCAGTTGCTGTAGCGGAATACGCTAAATCTATAGGGGCTACGGCCATTGCACACGGAAGTACAGGAGCAGGAAATGACCAGGTTAGGTTTGACATGGCGTTCAGAATCATTGTGCCGGATGCAGAAATCATTACCCCGATTCGTGATTTGAAATTATCCCGTGAAGCGGAGATTGAATATTTGAAAGGGAAAGGTGTACAGAGAGAATGGCACAAATCTACCTATTCCATCAACCAAGGACTTTGGGGAACAAGTGTGGGAGGTAAAGAGACGCTTAATTCCTGGGATTACTTACCGGAAGAGGCTTATCCTACTCAGTTGACGAAGAAGAAACCTTCAGAGATTACTTTAGAGTTTGTTAAGGGTGAATTGAAAGCCGTAAATAATCGCAGATTCAAAAACCCTGTGGAGGCCATCCGTAGAGTACATGCTTTAGCAGCTCCTTATGCTATAGGTAGAGATACTCACGTAGGGGACACCATTATAGGTATCAAAGGTAGAGTAGGATTTGAAGCTCCTGCACCTTTGATCATTATTAAATCTCACCACCTATTGGAAAAGCATGTTCTAACCAAATGGCAGCAATACTGGAAACAAAACCTAGCTGAATGGTATGGCATGTTACTTCATGAAGGACATTTTAATGAGCCTGTTTTGAGAGACATCGAGGCATATTTTGAACATAGTCAAAAAACGGTAACCGGAACGGTTCGGGTACGATTAGCTCCTTATAACTTCCAAGTTCTAGGTATTCAGTCGGATTATGATCTCATGTCTGATGTATTTGGTTCTTATGGTGAAATGAACAATGCATGGTCAGGGGATGACGTAAGAGGGTTCTCTAAAATTGCCTCTAACCAAGTGATGATTCATCAGAAGATTCAAGAGCTGGCTGAAAAGAAAAAATGATGAAGACTTTAAGAAAACCGAGTGTTTGGGCACTCGGTTTACTTCCTATACTCCTCCACTTTATACTTCTGGGAAAGTATGCCATTAACTTTCCTTTGAAAGATGACTATCGGGTATTTGTAAGTTATCTTTATCATTATTTACAGTCTCCTGATAAGTGGGCAGCTTTGGCCCTTCCTGAAAACGAAAGTAGGCCTATTGTGATGCGTCTATCTGTCTTGGCGCAGTTTTTCATTGACGGAGCCTTGAATTTTAAGCATCTACTGATTTTCTGTAATGTTTCTTTAGTGGTTTTTCTGGGATGTATTTCCTTACATTTCTATAAAAAGAAAGAATTTTTGGCCATAAGTTTTGCCTGTTTATTGTTCTTAAATCCACTTCTTTATGAGATGTATTTTAGGAATGATGTGGGGACTTACCAACTTGCCTCTTTCAGCTTAGCTATTTTCTTGTTTTATGGGGCAACGAATTATCAGTCTGCTCCTAAATGGTTGCGGTGCTTATTTTTGTTAGGATTTATGCTGACGCCTCTTGGAAGTATAAATGGATTCATTGCCAGCAGTCTCATCATATTGTACTTCTTCTTGGAGAAGAAAAGGATGGCCTTTGTGCTATTAGTAATCCTCATCTTTCAACTTTATTTGGTACTAGGCGGGGATAGCAAATCTGCGGGCATTTTGGAAAATATCATGAAGTATAATTATCAGTTGCTTTATGCGTATTTTCTTTCCTTAGGAGGGATTTTGGTCTTTATACAGCACAGTTTTATATGGCCCATTGTAGCTATATCCATGATTTTCGTGATAGGGTATGTGATCTGGAAGATGTTTTATCCGTGGAAATGGAGATTAGATTTTGAGAAGATGGTTTTCCTGTTCTCTATAGCTAGTTTAGGCTTGATTGTCATCCTACGATATAATTATTGGATTACGGGTTACCCTAGTGTTTTAGAAAGTAGGTATAAGATCTACGGTGCTTTTCCTTTACTCATGTTCTTTGTAATAGTGGGCAGGAGATGGGGCAAAAAGGCCTATTTATCTACGGCTGTTTGCTTGGTTCTTTTGTATGCGGCTGGGTTTTATAAGGGCAAGCAACAGTTAGAACTTCTTCACCAAGAAAAGATTACGGAAGCTTATAATGTATATCATGATTCCTATGAGCTTGAATTTGCCCGTGCCTTCTTTGTCAATGAAGAGAAAAGAAGATACTTAGAAGAGCATGGCTTTTACTCCTTTAAAGAGGCGGATAAGATCCTAAAAAAAGCTTTGCGAGAAGAAAACAGGTTAAAGCCCATAGCCCATCAATGGAGAGTTCTTTCTGAAGATCCGGGCAGTGACGGGGACTGGGCAGGTTTCCCGGTGCCAATGTCTAATTTTGAACTTAGGGGTGAGTTCCCAAAGAAGAAATACTATTTTGTCAAATTCTACGGGGAGAAAACTTGTGTTCAGTTTCTTTTGCCCGGTGTAAAGCCGTTTTGGGCTTCCTCTCAGGAAACAGTAAGGAAATTAAGTAGGGATTTCTACGCAGATGCCTACAGTGGGGTAGATTTTGAAAACTTCGAAGTCTACGGCGTGGATGATTTATAGTCCAGAGGCAGCAAATCAGCAATCTTATTTGACCATCCCCAATAATCTATAGATATCAGGTTCAAAGGAGGGAAATAATTTCCATTTTCCTGAATTTCAATGGGTTCATCTTCCGTCATTTTTAACATGGATGTCTGAGGTCCTACGGTTCTGGATTCCCTATTGAAGCTTAGATAAAGCGGATCCTCTAAGTGTTTAGTATTAACGATATGCAAGTAATCCCGGAATTGAATATACTTGTTGCCCTTAGTGTCTCTCTTTAAGATCTGGCTTCTACTAAGGGTATCTTTATATAGGTTTTTCGTACCATTAGGTTGGGCCAAAATCTTTTGGAAATAGCTCAAAGAATCTGGAGTGTAGATTTCTTGTGGTAAGTTAGGACCGCTGATGATGAAGGAGGATCCATTTTCATCAAATCCACGGATGGTGTATTTATCATACAAGGCTCTGACTCTTTGTTTTTCCCTGTTAGGTACTTCTACAAGCTTCCTTACCAAGTATCCGTCTTCCTGAAGCTTGTTATGATAGAGTGATTTTAAGAACTTGGTTAATGAGGCATCATAAGAGGCTTGTCGTCTTTCCTTCTGTTTTTTACTGAGCTTAGATGGTTCTTTGAAGAAAGGGTAGCCGGCGTAGAGTTGGGTATTGTTATTAAAGTCCACTCGAAATACTTCCAGGTGGTATTCTAAATCATAGCCCAGGGCTTTGTTTTTTATCTTTAAAGGGGCAACTGCAAATACTTCGAGGATCTTTTCCTTCTTGTTATGTCTAAATCGAAGATCTTTTGAATTGAGTAGTTTGGTTTGAGAGGCATTGGTTCCTGTGCCTATGAAGCATTCCGTGAAGAGTTTTCCCCAGGTCATCCAGCCATCTTTATCAAAGGCTTTTACCAGGACCATATCCAGTTCTTGACTTTTTTCCGTCAGGTAGATTTTGAACGCTTGGTTTACAGGAGCATTAATGACTTCCAGATGTTTCTCAAATCCCAATACAGAGACGATTAGTTCGTGCTTTCCTGGAGAGAGTTGAGGTAAGGTAAACCTTCCTTCTTCATCCGATGTGGTACCGATGGTGGAGTTATTGATGAATACCGCAGCGAAGGGCACCGGTTTTTTGTCGCCCGCACTGAATATTTGCCCTTTAATTTGTGCCAAAATTTGGAAAGGCAGGAGAAAGAGAATTAAGGTGAGATGCTTCATGTTTCAAATCTACGAAAAATTCGTAGAAGTCAACAAAAAAAATATCCCCGCCTGAGCGGGGAGTATGATTAATTGTTTTCTGGTCTTAGGCTTCTTACGGTTTTGCCGGCTTGCCACATTTCAGAATCTCTAAGTTCAGCAAGTTCTACTTCTAGTTTCTCTCTGTAATCCGGTTGAGAGTTACGTTCGATAGAGATAGCTGCTTCATTCTGAGTTTTAACGCTGTTGTAAAGTTTTTCGAAAACAGGTTTTGTTGCGTCTCTAAATGGTTTCCACCAATCCAAAGCTCCTCTTTGAGCTGTAGTGGAACAGTTGGCATACATCCAGTCCATACCGTTTTCAGCTACTAGAGGCATAAGGGATTGAGTAAGTTCTTCCACTGTTTCGTTGAACGCTTCAGATGGAGAGTGGCCGTTTTCTCTTAGTACTTCGTATTGTGCTGCGAAGATACCTTGGATAGCACCCATCAAAGTACCTCTTTCACCGGTTAAGTCAGAAGTTACTTCTTTATAAAAATCTGTTTCGAACAAATATCCAGAACCTACGCCGATAGCCATAGCTATACATTTCTCTCTTGCTTTACCGCTAGCATCTTGGTAAACGGCAAAAGAAGAGTTAAGTCCCTTTCCTTCTACGAATAGACGACGAAGGGAAGTTCCTGATCCTTTTGGAGCTGCTAGGAACACGTCAACATCAGCAGGAGGAACGATTCCTGTTTTCTCTTTATAAGTGATACCAAAACCGTGAGAGAAGTAAAGAGATTTACCGGCTGTCAAATACTTCTTCACTGTAGGCCAAAGTTCTATCTGTGCAGCATCAGAAAGTAGATAACAGATGATAGTACCTTTAGCTAGAGCTTCTTCGATTTCGAAAAGTGTTTCACCTGGTACCCAACCGTCAGCAACGGCTTTGTCATACGTTTTACCTTTTCTTTGACCAACGATCACGTTAAGACCATTGTCTCTCATGTTTAGGGCTTGACCAGGACCTTGTACACCATATCCGATCACGGCAATGGTTTCTCCAGCCAATACCTCTCTAGCTTTTTCTAATGGGAATTCTTCCCTGGTTACTACTTCTTCTTCTATGCCTCCAAAATTTAATTTTGCCATTTTTATGTTTTGTTTTAGATGATTAAACTGAATATTCCCATTCCATTTCTTCCGGAAGGTACTCTACTAATCCTTGAGGGGTTTTTCCTACGGCTACTCTACCTGATCTTACGAATTCTGTAATGCCGTGAGGTTTTAAGTATCTGAAGAACTCAAAGATTTCTTCTTCAGAACCTGTCTTTTCTATAACTACATAGTCCAATTCCCAATACACTACCCAGGCTTTATACACCTTATTGATGGTGTCAATGTCCAAAGGTTTGGCATTTACCGGAGTAGGGATTTTGAATAGGGCGATCTCGTTATAGACGATATCTTGATTCAAGTATCCAAATACGGCCAAGACTTCGACCACTTTTCTGATCTGTCTTACTAATTTTTCAACTTCTTCTCTCTTTTCATGTTTGATGCCAATGGTAAAGCGGGAAACTCCTTTTCTTACCGTTTCAGACACCGTTAATGACTCTATATTGATTCTTCTTCGGGTAAAGAGAATCGTGATCTTATTGAGCAGTCCTACGGCATTTTCTCCGTAAACGCATATGGTATATTGTGTCATCTCTCTCTAATTACTGTAATCTGATCTCTGAAACGCTTTTGCCTGCCGGTACCATAGGGAAGACGTTCTCTTCTTTCTCCACTAGAATCTCTAGTACAAAACCACCTTTATGTGCGAGCATCTGATCTATAGCTCCTTCTAATTCTTCTCTTTGAGTAACCTTTGTAGCCTCTAGACCGAAACCTTTTGCTATGGTGATAAAGTCAGGGTTTTGAAGCTCTACGAAAGAGTATCTTTTTTGGAAGAACAACTGTTGCCACTGTCTCACCATGCCCAGGTAGTTATTGTTCAAAAGTACCAGTTTAACATCTAGTCCGCTCTGAGCAATGGTTCCAAGCTCCTGGATAGTCATTTGGAAACATCCATCTCCTATGAAAGCCACCACTTCTCTATCAGGGGCACCGAATTTAGCCCCTAAGGCTGCCGGAATGGCAAATCCCATGGTTCCTAATCCTCCTGATGCGATATAAGAATGGGGTTTGCGGAATTCGTAATAGCGAGCAGAAACCATTTGGTGCTGACCTACGTCAACCACTATGCAGGCTTCTCCTTTGGTCTTGTCAGAAACCATTTTGACCACTTCAGCCATCTTGATTTCTCCTTTGCAAGCCAGATCACGATCTGTTACTAATTCCTTCTCAGGGACCTCAAGTTTTCTGAATTCATTTTTCCAATGGGAGAGGTCTCTTTTTTCAACCAATGGAGTTAGAAGTTTGAGGACTTCTTTAGCGTCACCCACTACCGGTGCATGAGCATGCTTGATCTTATTGATTTCCGCAGGATCAATCTCTATGTGAACGATCTTCGCCTGGCGGGCAAATAGCTCTGCATCTCCAGTCACGCGGTCGTCAAAACGCATACCAATGGCAATCAGCACGTCACATTTGTCTGTCATGACGTTTGGAGCATACATGCCGTGCATGCCTAGCCAGCCCATATAGTTGGGATGATCAATTTCGATACCTGAAATACCTAGTAAGGTACTTGCGCAAGGGATGTCTGTCTTCTCTACAAAGGCCTTGAATTCTTCCATAGCTTTGGAGATAAGAACACCTTGTCCGAATAGGATATAAGGGTACTTGGCTTTGTTGATTAGTTCCGCAGCTTTTTCTACTTGATCCATTTTTGGTGTCAAGCGAGGGTTGTAGCCCAGTAATTTGTCCACTTTTTGGTAAGAAAAATGCTTAGTCATCTTTTTCACTTGAGCATCACGGGTGATGTCAATGAGTACAGGACCCGGCTTACCTGCTTTGGCAATGAAGAAAGCCTTAGCCAGCACTTCTGGTATTTCATCCGGGTTAGTGACTTGGTAATTCCATTTACAGATAGGCATGGTTACGCCTATAACATCTGTTTCCTGGAAAGCATCTGTTCCCAGTAGCCAGGAGTTAACTTGTCCTGTGATGGCCACCATGGGAGTACTGTCAATGATGGCGTCAGCGATTGGGGTCACCAGGTTTGTAGCGCCCGGACCAGAAGTAGCCATGCAGACACCTACTTTTCCACTTGATCTGGCAAATCCTTCCGCTGCGTGTCCTGCACCTTGCTCGTGTCTTACCAGAATATGTTTAATACGATCTGTATAATCGTATAGGGCATCATAAATAGGCATGATGGCCCCGCCAGGATAACCAAAAATCAGGTCTACACCTTCTTGAAGGAAACATTCCATAAGGGCATGACCACCTGTGAGGAATTGATCGGTACTAACCGTCTCTAAAGCCTCGGTTGCTGTGCTTGTATTCATCGTTTACTTATCAGTTACACAGCCTTCATCAGCTGCGGACACCGTTTTAAAATATTTTCTCAATACTCCTTTTTCAATGAATGGAGGAGTAAGTGGTTTCCAGTTTTTGCGTCTTTCTGCGAGTTCTTCGTTAGATACGTGTACAGTGATTTCTTTGCTTTCAGCATCAATGCTGATGATGTCTCCGTCTTTAACCAGGGCAATGTTTCCACCTTCATATGCTTCAGGAGCAATATGACCTACCACGAAGCCGTGAGTTCCTCCTGAGAATCTACCGTCTGTGATCAAGGCTACTTTATCTCCTAGACCGGCACCCATCACGGCTGAGGTAGGTTTCAACATTTCAGGCATACCTGGTCCTCCTTTAGGTCCTTCGTAGCGAATGACTATGACTTGACCTTCTTTGATTTCCCCTTTTGCTATGGCTTCAAGCATTTCCTCTTCTTTGTCGCATACTTTTGCGGGGCCTTCAAAGCGAAGTCCTTCTTTTCCGGTGATTTTAGCCACTCCGCCGCGTTCAGCGAGGTTGCCGTAAAGGATTTGGATGTGACCGCTAGGTTTCAAAGGATTCTCCAGAGGGTGTACCATATCTTGGGTTTCAAAATCAAGATCAGGAACATTTGCAAGATTTTCCGCTACTGTTTTACCGGAGATGGTTAAACAGTCGCCATGAATAAGTCCTTTCTTCATCAGGTACTTCATGATGGCAGGCAGTCCTCCTATTGAGAGTACTTCTTCCATGTAGTATTTTCCTGAAGGCTTGAAGTCGGCTATCAATGGTGTTCTATCAGAAATCTCCTGGATATCTTTATAAGTCAAAGGCACATCTGCAGCGTGAGCTATAGCCAGGTAGTGTAGTACGGCGTTGGTAGAACCGCCCAGGGCCATTACTATGGTAAGGGCGTTTTCTATGCTCTTGCGTGTGATGATATCTCTAGGTTTGATATTCTTTTCCAGAAGGTTTTTCATGGCAGCGCCAATGGCTACACACTCTGCTATTTTACCTTCGTGGGTGGCCGGGTAAGAGGCGGTATCAGGGAGGGTAATGCCAAGGGCTTCAAGAGAGGAAGCCATGGTGTTTGCGGTGTACATACCTCCGCAGGCTCCTTGACCTGGAATGGAGTTTTGGATGACTCCTTTATAGTCTTCGTCGCTAATGGCATTGTTGATCTTTTTGCCATAAGCTTCAAATGCTGATACAATATCTAGTTTCTTGCCTTTATATGAGCCGGATCTTACCGTTCCTCCGTAGACCATGATGGATGGGCGATTGATTCTAGCCATGGCCATTACGGCTCCCGGCATGTTCTTGTCGCAACCCACTACCGTGATTAATCCGTCATACCATTGAGCTGATACTACGTTTTCTATGGAATCAGCGATGATATCTCTACTAGGCAGGGAGTAGCTCATACCGTCATTGCCGTTAGTCATACCATCAGATACTCCAATGGTATGGAAGATCAGACCCACCATATCGTTGGCCTGTATTCCTTTTTTCACGTGTACGGACAGGCCATTCAGGTGAATATTACAAGGGTTACCTTCATAGCCTGTACTTGCTATACCGATTTGCGGTTTTGACATGTCTTCCTCCTTCAAGCCTATGGCATAGAGCATGGCTTGGGCGGCCGGATTGCTGACCTCCTGTGTGAGGGTTTTACTGTACTTGTTGAGTTCTTCTGCCCCGTTCATGTTGATTTTCGCTAATAGCGAATATTCGCTAATTTTATATTTTGTACTCTACAAGACTAAGTTTTACCCTTGTACTGTCCAAACTTTAAGCGAAAAAAAAAGAGAATACGCTCTTTAATGGGAAGAAATGGGTAGATATGTTCAAAATAAAATTAGAAAAGTACAATTGTACCTTCCGGCTTGCTACTAATTCTAGAGAGGGCAAACGCAAAGGAGCATCCTTATTCGCGGATTTTCAGTACCGAATGTACTACTTCTTCTTTGTATTCTAGATCCTTAGTGTTCAATACGTTTCTCAACAGTTCTGCTGCTTTCTGACCAATTTCGTACGGAAACTGCTCTACCGAAGCGATGGGGCCATGCTCCATATAATTTGTTATAGGTAAATTTCCGAAACTTAGAAAAGGAATATTGTAGCCTGCTTCCCGACAAACCTTTATGGCATCTAAAGCCACATAGTCATTGAAGGCTATGATGGCTTCCGGTATGTTCTCCAGTGCCAAAAGTTCTCGCATCTGATGGGAAGTGTCCTCCTTACTCAGGTCTGTGGTGCGAATATATTTAGGACTGGTTTCCAACTTAAGTTCGAGCATGCCTTGTAGGTAGGTATTCAAACGTTCATCAGCAGAAAGTAGATAGGAAGGCCCGTTCAATAATGCTATTTTCCTTATGCCTTTTTGGAACAAATATTCTAAACCCGACTTCATGCCGGTCTCTACTACAGAGCGAACTCTAAAAGAAGGAAAGCCTTTCGGCGTTCTGTCACAGAAAACTATGGGGATTCCATAACTGCCCAAATTTTGGAAGTGATCATACTGATTCGTAGTAGCAGAGAGGGAAACCAATAGGCCTTCAACCCTTGCCCTAAGAAAATGTTCTACCGCCTTTTTTTCTCTTTGCATGTCATCTCTGGACTGGCAGATGATGGCTTGATAGCCCATTTGTCCCAGAACATCTTCTATGCCTGAGATCATCATGCTGAAGTATTCTTCATGGAGATTAGGTACTACTATACCCACAGAATGCGTAGTAACGTTTTTCAGTAATTGCGCGCCTGAGTTGCTTACATATTTAAGGTTCTTGGCCATCTCCTGAACTCTCTCTCGAGTTCGAAGTCCTATTCTAGGGTTATTCTGCAAAGCCCTGGAGACAGTGGAATGTGAAATACCCAGTAGCGAAGCAATGGTTTTTATCGTTACATTCTCTGCCATGGTCGACCCTTTTAATGGTTTAGTGGAAAAATTTGCGCACACGTTTGCAACTGCAAAATAGGAAGGTTTTATGGCTTTTTCAAGGTGTTTTTGGATTCTTATGGGTATTTCACTAATAATTTCTCTCTCCTAGACTGCGGTCCACACTCTAATTTTGAAGCTCCACAAGTATGTTCATCTTAAATAAAAAATATGAGACTAAATTTTACACTTCTTTTCTTTCTGCTCTTGGGGCAGGCCATGGCCCAGAAGACGAGCATTAGCGGGAGATTATCGGACTCCACAGGGGAGCCGATCGCAGGAGCTGCTGTGGTGGAGCTGGGTACAGTAAACGCTACCATCACCAATGCCGAAGGAGAATTCAGTTTGCAAGTTTCTAGGTCAGGTGCCCGACTAAAAATCTCAAGCGTGGGCTTCCACAGTATAGAGGTGGATGCAAAAGATTCTTTTATGAATTTAACCCTGGCGCATAACGACAGTCACCTGGATGAATTAGTGGTTACAGGTTACTCCGCTCAGAGGCAACAGGAAATCTCAGCCTCCATTGTAAAAGTGGATGCTAAAGCCTTGAAGGATGTCAAATCTCCCAATGTCTCTAATCTACTCCAAGGTAAGGTGGCTGGAGTAAATGTGGTGAGCGGAAGCGGTAGGCCGGGAGATAACGCTACTATTCGAATTCGCGGTAGAAGTTCTATTTCTTCCAGTTCAAGCCCGCTGTGGGTTGTGGATGGGGTAATTGCACATGGAACTCCGAATATCAATCCAAGTGATATCGAAACGGTAACGGTGCTTAAAGACGCTGCGGCTTCGACCCTATACGGTTCAAGAGGTGCAAATGGTGTCATTGTGATCACCACCAAAAGAGCAAGTGGAGACGGAACTTTTACAGTTAGTCTGAATACAGGAGCCAGTCATTATAATCGTGGCAACTTCCAACTTATGAACTCTCAGCAAATGTGGGATTATTACCAAAGTTTCTCGAATCCTAATGCTATCCCTAATAATATCACTTCTGAGGTCTTGAAGACGGATTATAACTGGTTAGATAACGGTACTCAAGCGGGTCAATTCCGTGATTATAGCGGTTCATATGTGGGCAAAACAGAAAAGACCACTTTCTATGCCAGCGGTAACTACTACAAGGAAGAAGGATCAGTTAAAGGTTTCGTTTATGACAGGATTTCAGGTAGGATGAATTTGGAACACGCCTTAACCAAGAGACTTACTTTTAAGCCTAAGGTTAATGCTACCTATACCACTACGGACAGTCGCCAACATTCCTTGTATGATATGTATCTTAACATGCCTTGGGATAAACCATATGATGAAAATGGAAAGATCTTGAATCCCCAGGCAGGAGGAATTACTTGGTATGGTAGAGATAATCGTAATTATTTATATGACCAGCAGTTCAATTATGGTAAAGGTCAGGTCTTTGATATTCAAACTAACTTAGACTTCTCTTATAAGATTGCCAGTTTCTTGACTTTTGAGTCCATGAATAACTTGGCATACTATACTAATACCAGTATGAGCTATACTGACCCACAGTCCAATTCCGGTCTTTCCAATGTGGGTTCCATCTATCAATTTGCTGACAAGCGCATTGTGCGTTTTTTCAACCAAATGTTGAAGTATAATAATTCCTTCGGCAAGCATAATGTGTCTGCCTTAGCTGGTTATGAATATTCTGATTATGTTTATAGTAGTGTAAATGCTACAGGAAAGGGCATAGCACCGGGATCTGAGATTGTAGGCAATGCCGCAGACTTCCAAGGGATGGGTGGTACAAAGAACGACTACGCGTTCCAGTCGGGTATGCTTCAAGTCAATTATGGCTTTGCTGACAGATACAATGTTCAGGCATCTTATCGTCTGGATGGAAGCTCAAGGTTCGGTGCGGATAAGAGATATGGAAGTTTTTATGCCTTAAGTGCAGCCTGGAATGTGCATAATGAGACTTTCTTTAATTGGAAAGCAATGGATCATTTGAAGTTGAGATTATCCTATGGTGAAGTAGGTAACGTACCTACAGGTTATTACTCGTCTTACTCCTTGTATTCCTTAAATGGACAATATAATGGCATGCCGGCCGCTATTCCAGGGCAGTATAATAATCCATTGGTCAGTTGGGAGAAGTCAAAAGATGCTAACCTAGGTATTGAGTTTGGGTTGGTGAACCGACTAGATTTTACTGTGGACCTATACAATAAGAACACAGATGATCTCTTGACTTATATCTCTTTTCCATCTACTGCGGGTTGGAGCGGTTATTATGAAAATGTAGGTGCGGTGAGGAATAAAGGGATTGAAGTGGCTGTTAATGCTGATCTGCTTGGCGTGAACAGTCCGGTGTCCTGGACATTGGGTTTGAACTGGGCTCATAATCAGAACAGGATTGAGGCATTAAAAGATGGAGTGGATATTCCGGCGGGCAATAAACGCTATTCCGAGGGAAGAGACATAGATTCTTGGTATATGAGGAAATGGGCGGGAGTGAATCCCGAGAATGGAGCACCTCAGTGGGAGATCTTAAATCCTGAGACCGGAGAGGTGACTTTGTCTTCAAATTATAATGCTGCTACCCTACAATACGTGGGAACTTCATCTCCTAAATACCAGGGAGGAGCCTTTACGAGAATTGGTTTCAAGGGATTGTCCTTGAATGTGAATATGGCCTATCTAAAAGGCGCTTTTGCTTATCACAGTGCACGGGAGTTATTTGATTCTGATGGTGCTTATCCAAGTTATAATCAGATGGTATTCAAAGAGGGCTGGTCCAGGTGGTCAACGGATAATAAGCAGGCTACGCACCCCCTTGCTTCGTACTCAAATACAAACAATTCAAACAAGACGTCCTCGCGCTATTTGGAAGATGCTTCTTTCTTGAGATTGAGGAATGTGACATTGAGTTATGAATTGGCTTCGGATTTAGTGAAAAGGGCCAAATTGAAATCGGCCAGTATCTATGTTTCCGGAGATAATTTATGGATATCTACTCCATTCTCAGGGATAGATCCGGAAGCGGCATTGTACGGTGATGCTACTTCACAGTATCCATCTCCAAAACGTATCACATTTGGTCTAAACGTATCCTTTTAATCCACCATGAAGAAGCAAATATTAACTATACTGACCGTTGGAGTTTTAGCAGGATCTTGTTCCTTGGACAGAACTCCATATGATTCCTTGACGAATGAATCCATTAAGAATACCCCCGGAGCTTTAGGGGTATTGAACCTGGGGAACTATCATACCTTAAAATCTTGGGTAGAAAACTGGCACAGGGTTACGGAGTATCCTGGAGATAATGTGGCACTAAGTGGTACTACTACGGATAATTTGTTTTATAGTTATACCTACCAAAGATTAGTGACGAATTCCAGGGTGAATAACTATTGGTCCAATAGTTATAAGATCATTGCTGGGACGAATGCCCTTTTGGCACAATTAAAAGAAGGGGAGGGGGCAGAAAGTGATCAGATTATTGCAGAAAACCTATACTTAAGGAGTTTGATGTATTTCTATTTGGTCAATGTTTTTGGTAAGCCGTATAGTCAAAATCCTACGCAAAACCTGGCAGTACCGTTACAGCTAAGTGCAGATCCTTTTGAGGTATTGCCTAGAAATACGGTAAAGGAGGTATATGATCAAATTGAAACGGATTTGCTGAAGGCGGAAGGATTATTTAATCAATATAAGGGCAATGTATATGGAAGTGTATATGCAGCCCAAGCTCTTTTGGCTCGACTTTATATCTATACCGGTAGGGATCAGAAAGCGCTGGAATATGCGAATAAGGTGATCAACTCTGGAGAATTTTCACTGCTGAGTACCGCTAACTACACACAAATTGCAACGGGAGCACCTGAAAGTAATCCCGAAAACATCTTTGCGATTCGATTCGTGAAAGATGTAGACTATCCGGATAACGGATGGTACACCATCGGCTCCTTATATGCTTCTATAGACGGAAGTGGATGGGGAGAAATGTATGCTTCCAGGTCTTACCTGGAAGAAGTGAGGAAATACCCTGAAGACGTAAGGGCGAAATTCATAGTTCCTAAAGTGTTAAATAACAGTACGGAATTGAATGCTTATTATGTTACGGACGACTACAAGTATGCTAGTGTAGTGGTTACGAAAGAGGGGGACGATTACCGTTATACGGAGAATGGGGCAAGCAAGTTGTTGACCCGTAAGTCTAATGGGGCAGGGGCGTATCAGTATTTTATTACTATTAATGGTAAGGAAAGAACGGCGCTCATGGACTACAAATTAGAAAACCGTAACGGATTCCTTAAGTACTTCATCACCAAATGTTCAGGTCAGGAGGGGCAGGCGCACCTTTGGTCGCCTCCCATCTCCAGACTTGCAGAGATGTACTTGATCAGAGCAGAGGCTAATGCCAAGTTAGGTAATGCGCTAGCAGCTTTAGAGGATGTGAATGTAATTAGAAAAAGAGCTGGGATTCCGGATGCAGGCCTTTGGACTGTAGAAAAACTAGGCGATAAAACAGCTCTTGATGTAGTGATGGCAGAACGCAAGCTAGAATTGGCATGGGAAGGTCATAGGAAGTTTGATGTATTTAGAAATGGATTTACCATGGACAGAAGATATCCCGGTACCCATTTGAGCGTGACCAATCCCTTTTATACTGTATCTCCAACGGATAAAGCTATTATTGAATTCATACCGGAACAACAAATTGTACTTAGTAAAAAAGTCCTAACACAGAATGAATAATAGTATAAGGTTGAATTGCTACTAAATCCCACAATTTTTACTACGTTACTTCTTGGGGTAGTTGATCTTTTAGGTCACCTACCTTTTTTTTGTCCTATAATTTGATCTAACTTTGGTTCATAAAGTACTTTGGTATGGGTGAACAGGATGTACTAAAAGATATTAGATCTATCATGGAGAGATCTACTCGGTTTCATGCTCTCAGTGGGGAGTCTGGGATATGGGTAGGAGTATTAGCTTTGCTATTCAGTGTGTATAGGGCCTACCGCTGGGGTTTAAAGGTGGATTCGGCAGATGGTGCTGCGGAAGTCGTTTTATTGCTCATACTGAGTGTTACTGCAGGATACTTATGGGCTAAGAAGAGGGCCATGGCGGTGAAACAATCCTTATGGAGTGCTAGCAGTAAAGCCATGATAAAGGCACTGGCAGTACCCTTGTTAGTAGGAGGGTTTCTGGTGATAAGCTTTATGTCTTTGGATTTGTACGGCTTGGTTGTACCCATGTTCCTGATCTTCTACGGGCTGGGATTGTATGCCGCAAGTACTTATACCTTTAAGGAGCTGCAGTCGGTAGGAATACTTTTTCTCCTACTTGGCATGGTATCCTTCTGGGTACCGGAGTATGGAGTAGTCTTCTTTGGTTTGGGGTTTGGTCTGCTTCATATAGGGTATGGTTTTATCATTAAATCTACATACGGGGGGTGAAGGTAGATTTAAGTTTATACGACAAACTGCTAGAGAACAGGATCCGCCTGCAGATCATGAGTGTATTGGTGGTCAACGAAGCCTATGACTACAATTCTTTAAAAGAGCTTCTTGATGTTACGGATGGGAATCTTGCATCTAATCTTAAGGCACTAGAAAAGGCAGGTTATATAGAAGTGCACAAAACTTTTGTAGACAGGAAGCCTAATACTCGCTATAAGTGTACATTGCTGGGTACTAATTCATTCAAGAATCATTTAAATGCCTTAGAGCAAATCATTAAATCTAGCCAATAATTTGGACAGCTTTCAAAAGTTTGTTTATTTTACTTTGAAAAACAAAGTACTTTTAAGAATATGAAAGTAACAAAAAGTTTGAGCAGTAAGGAGGCCATATTTTCCGGTTATCTTATCGGAGTGGTTGTTATCAGTCTGTTTGTAATGGATGCTGGAAATCTGGAATGGGGTGCGTATTGGCGAGTGAAGCCATTAGTAGTGACACCGCTGATCAGTGCCTGTGGAGCGGGTCTTGCATATTTAGTGGCATGGAGAAGGAAATTTTGGGCACTTCTCTTAGGAGGGTTTATTTTTATGATGTTTATATGGCTGGGTATTGTACTAGGGTTAAACGGCACACTTTGGGATTAACCCGAGGAAGGAACATTGGAGAGAGTTTCTCCAACGTTCATCCCGGTGAAGAAGGTGGGATTTAATAGACGACAAAACCAATTAACCCTATATACAATTTGTACGGTTCAATATTAAATAAAAAGAGTAGGGCATAAACCTTTGGAGCAAAGGTAAATTATGAAGCTTGTATAATTTCTAGTATAAACACTAAATGGGATACCGTTTTTTAACGGTATTATCAAAATTTAGCACATTTTCGCCCTAACTTTGTGCCATGAATAAGACTTTTAAAGATCTGGACCTCAATAAACAGCTGATTATGGCTGTGGAGGAATTGGGGTACACAGAGCCTACAGAGATACAAGAAAAAGCCATTCCTATCATACAGGCAGGGCATGATGTGCTAGGTATAGCGCAGACGGGTACGGGTAAAACCGCAGCCTATCTATTACCGGTACTCATGAAGGTGAAATATGCTCAGGGACAGAACATGAGGGCTTTAGTTTTGGCTCCTACCAGAGAGTTGGTCATGCAGATTCACGAGGCGGCAGTTGGGCTGGCTAAATACACGGATCTCAGAATGGTGGCTTTGTATGGAGGACTGGGGCCAAAGACTCAGATGGAGAACCTGAAAAAAGGAGTGGATATTATCATCGCTACTCCGGGAAGGTTTATGGATTTGTACCGAATGGGCGAGATCCCGGTGAAGAGTCTGCAATACCTGATCCTGGATGAGGCGGATAAAATGATGGATATGGGCTTCATGCCACAGATCCGACAAATTTTAGAGGTTATTCCAAGGAAGAGAAAGAATCTACTTTTCTCTGCTACCTTTCAGCCTAGGGTAGAAAGGCTATCCGAAGAGTTTTTGGAAGCTCCTTATAAAATAGAGGTAACTCCCTCCGCTACGGCTGCTTCGACCGTGGAGCAGCATATCTATAGACTGCCAAATTTTAAAACGAAGATTAATCTATTGGGGTATTTGTTTGAGAATACAGAAATCCCAAGAGCCATTATCTTCTGTAGAACGAAGGCCGTAGCAGATAATGTGTATAAGTTCTTAGAGAGAAAGGTAATAGGCTCCGGAAAGATTCGCGTCTTACATGCAAATAAGGGGCAAAACACCCGAATCAATGCCATTAACGACTTCAAGAGTGGGGAAATCCAGGTGTTGGTGTCTACGGATGTGGCTGCCAGAGGCATTGATGTCAGTGGGGTCAGTCATGTGATTAACTTTGACGTGCCATTGGTTTATGAAGACTATGTGCACCGGATAGGAAGAACCGGTAGGGCCAAATCAGAAGGGATAGCCTTGACCTTTGTGCTAAAACATGAAGAGTTTCATATTGAAAGGATAGAAAAGTTGATTAGAAATCCCATCCCTGAACTACCTATCCCTGAAAAAGTGAAGATCGAGGAGACCTCTTTTGAAGAAAATCAAGAGATGTTAAAGGCTATAGATACTCAAAGGAAGAAATTAGATCCTACTTTCCAGGGCGCATTCCATGAGAAAAAGGCTAAAAATGCAAGAAAACCTTTGGTGAAAAAGAAAAAAAAGTAATCTCAAAAGGTTTGCCTTAAGCCACCTAGATACGATTTTCGGATAGTAAGAAATTCTATTACAGAATTTTAATAAACTATAAATAAGGATTTTCTTTACAAAAAAAGATTTTTTATCTAATTTTGCAGCCCGAAAGAGAGTGTCAAAAGTTTCTATCGAAAAATAACGGAGAAATCTTCTCCTAAAACATTAATATTAATTTAAATGGCTCGCGATTTAAGACTAACAAGAAACATTGGTATTGCGGCTCACATTGATGCCGGTAAGACCACAACTACTGAGCGTATCCTTTACTACTCTGGAGTTAACCACAAAATTGGTGAGACTCACGAAGGTGGAGCTACTACTGACTGGATGGAGCAGGAGCAAGAAAGAGGTATCACTATCACCTCAGCTGCGGTAACTGTTAACTGGCAATATAGAGGAGAACAGTATCACATTAACATCATCGATACTCCAGGTCACGTGGACTTCACTGTGGAGGTGAACCGTTCATTGAGGGTTTTAGATGGTCTAGTGTTCTTATTCTCAGCCGTTGACGGCGTGGAGCCTCAGTCGGAAACCAACTGGCGTCTTGCTAACAACTATAACGTAGCACGTATCGGTTTCGTTAACAAAATGGACCGTTCAGGTGCTGACTTCTTGAATGTAGTGAACCAAGTAAAAGAGATGTTAGGTTCTTACGCGGTGCCTTTACAGTTACCTATAGGTTCTGAAGAGAACTTCAAAGGTGTGGTTGACTTGATCAACAACCGTGGTATCGTTTGGAACGAGTCTGATAAAGGTATGACTTATGAAGTAGTTCCAATTCCTGAGGACATGGTAGACGAAGTAGCTGAGTGGAGAGAGAAACTTCTTGAAGCAGTTGCTGAATACGATGAGACTTTGATGGAGAAATACTTCGAAGATCCAAACTCTATCTCTGAAGATGAAATCCTTGCCGCATTAAGAGCTGCAGTTATCGATATGAAGATCGTTCCTATGATGTGTGGATCTTCTTTCAAAAACAAAGGTGTTCAGGCTATGCTTGATATGGTGATGGCTTTATTGCCTTCTCCTGTGGATAGAACGAACATCAAAGGGGTGAACCCTAAGACAGACGAAGAGGTTAAAGTAATTCCAGATCCTGAAGCTCCATTCGTAGCTTTGGCGTTTAAGATCGCTACTGACCCATTCGTAGGTCGTCTATGTTTCGTACGTTCTTATTCAGGTATGTTGAACTCAGGTTCATACATCTTGAACAACCGTTCAGGAAACAAAGAGCGTATCTCTCGTATCTTCCAGATGCATGCTAACAAGCAGAACCAGATTGAACAGCTACATGCTGGTGATATCGGTGCGGTAGTAGGTTTCAAAGATATCAAAACGGGAGATACCCTTTCTGATGAGAAGTATCCTATCGTGATGGAATCCATGGAATTCCCTGAGCCGGTAATCGGATACGCTATCGAACCTAAGAAAACTGCGGATCAGGATAACTTCTCTAAAGCTATTGCTAAATTAGTTGAAGAGGATCCTACGTTAGTGGTTCATACAGATGAGGCTACTGGTCAAACGATCATGAGAGGTATGGGAGAGCTTCACCTTGAGATCATCATCGACCGTATGCGTCGTGAATTCAAAGTAGAAGTTAACCAAGGTGCTCCTCAGGTAGCTTACAAAGAGACCTTCACTAAGACTATCGAACACCGTGAAGTTTACAAAAAACAAACGGGTGGTAAAGGTAAATTTGCCGATATCGTTTTCGAATTCGGTCCACGTGATCCTGAAGAAGGAACTAACGAAGTTAAACCAGGTCTTCAGTTCGTGAATAACATCGTGGGTGGTGTGATTCCAAGAGAATTTATCCCATCTATCCAAAAAGGATTCGAAGAAGCTATGAAGAACGGTCCTCTTGCTGGTTTCCCTGTGGATTCCTTCAAAGTAAGATTGTTCCACGGTTCCTTCCACGACGTTGACTCTGATGCCTTCTCATTCGAGATGGCCGCTCGTATAGGTTTCAAAGAAGCTGGTAAATTAGCAGGTGCGAAATTACTTGAACCTATCATGGCTCTTGAAGTAATCACTCCTGATGAATATACTGGTCCTATCACAGGTGACTTGAACCGTAGAAGAGGTATGATGAAAGGTATGGATACTAAAGCCGGTTCTCAAGTAATCAAAGCTGACGTTCCTCTTTCTGAAATGTTCGGTTATGTAACTGACCTAAGAACTATCACTTCTGGTAGAGCAACGGCTAACTTGACCTTCTCTCATTATGATTTTGTTCCTCAAAACATAGCTGACGAAGTTATCAAGAAAGCTAACTCATAAGCTTTTAACTTAGCTAAATATAGAGCCCCGGGTAATCCCCGGGGCTTTTTTTGTCTGGTTTTATTGACGCATCTCGGCATATACTCAACTCAGAAAAATACTATCACAAATAAAAGTTAAGAAAGTATTGCTAAATACTGATAATTAGTGGTTTAAAATCCTTTCATTTCTTTTCCCTACTTTATTTCTATCTCCCTTGGCCTTGGTAGGCCTTAAATAACTTAGAATACCGCTAAAATGCCTATTTGATGGGGGTGAAAGCACTGTAATTCGGAGGGTGAAACAACTTAAAAAAGATTATTTTATGTTTTTTATTGAATTAGTACACTTTCATTTTATTACGTTTGCTTTACGATCTGGTTACAGTTTCTAAACATATGAGTAATCTTCTTACTCTAGTTTTGCGGTCGAAATTGTATTAGAGGTACATCCATCTTAATCATTATTAAAATATGAAATCAAAACTCTCCTTAATACTCATTTGGAGTATACTAAGTATGGGTCAGACGGTCTTGGGTCAAGGCCGCACGGTAACAGGAAAAGTCACCGATGAGTCAGATGGCTCAAATCTACCCGGTGTAATAGTTAGAGTAAAAGGCAAATCTACTGTTTCTCAAACGGACGCCTCTGGATCTTATTCTATTGTTGTGGGTGGAAGTGAGGAGGTTCTTGTTTTTTCATTAGTGGGCGTCAATACAAAGGAAGAAACGGTAGGTAACCGCTCTATCATTAATGTAAGCTTGTCCTCTAATAACGAGCTGCTGAGTGAAGTAGTAGTGGTGGGGTATGGGACGCAAAAGAAAGTAAACCTCACGGGGGCTGTAGACCAAGTAGGAGGGGAAGTTTTTGAAGGGCGTGTGATGCCCAATGTCTCCCAAATGTTAATGGGTGCCGTGCCTAATCTTAATATCAATTTAGCTGACGGAAAGCCCACAAGATCTCCATCATTTAATATCCGCGGTACCACTTCAATAGGCCAGGGAGGATCTGCATTGATCATCATTGATGGGGTGGAGGGAGACCCCTCCACTTTGAACCCTAATGACATAGAATCTGTATCTGTTCTAAAAGACGCTTCTTCAGCTGCCGTATATGGTTCTCGGGGTACTTATGGAGTGGTTTTGATTACTACTAAAAACGCTAAAAAGGGGCAGACTAGCGTATCTTATTCAGGAAACTTCTCCATTCAAGAACAAGCATCTTCTCCTCAATTTGTCAAAGACGGATACGTCTTCGCAGAAAGGTTTTACGAGGCCTACAATGCCTGGAATAATTACTCCTCTATCCCTGCCCGCTTGAACAAAACACAAAACTTTTCCTTGGCTTGGTTAGAAGAGTTTAAGCGTAGGAAGGAAGCAGGGATCAATGAACCTGTTACAACAGACGCTAACGGCAACTACATCTATTACGGTAATGAGGACTATTATTCCGCCCTTATCCGAAATTCCACGTATGCCAGAGATCAAAATTTGTCATTTAGTGGCAATACAGAGAAATCTGACTTCTACCTGTCGGGACGGTACTACGGTTATGACGGTATATATAGATACAATTCAGACACCTATAACAACTACAGTTTGCGAGCTAAAGGAGGAGTGAATGTCACTTCCTGGTTGAGAATTACCAATAACATGGACTTCTCATCTATCCAATACCACAATCCCATGACCGCCGGAGAAGGAGGAAATATCTTCAGGAACATCGCAGATGAAGGCCATACTTCTGCACCTATCTTTAATCCTGATGGAACACTTTCCTTTCCTGCAGCCTATACCATCGGAGATTTTATCTATGGAAAGAACGGTGCAGATGCTCTGACAAATAATCTGAGGAATACCACGGCCTTTGAAGCAAATTTCTTCAACAATACTTTTCGAATTAAAGGAGATTTTACCTTTAGAAATCGCGACCATGAGGTTACTACTATCTTGCTGCCGGTACCTTACAGTACTCGGGAAGGGGTTATTACCTACCTGAAAACCTCAAGAAATGATCTCATTACTAATGCTAAACAAAATACCAAATATCTTTTTGGTAACCTATATGGTGAATATGAAAATACTTTCGCTACTAAGCATTATTTCAAAGGTTTGATAGGATATAATTATGAACAACAAACCTACAATTCCACTAATATCTCCAAAAATGGCTTGCTGACTGAGAATACCGAAAACATCAATCTTGCATTAGGTTCTGCGGTAACTGCAACTGCCGGATATAATAAATACAGACTTGCAGGCGTCTTTGCCCGTGCTAATTATATCTTCGCAGATAAGTATCTATTAGAGTTAAACGGCAGGTATGATGGATCTTCCAAATTTCCAGGAAATTCACAATGGGGCTTTTTCCCTTCAATCTCAGCCGGATGGAGAATCTCCGGTGAGGACTTTTGGAAGATCAAAACCATCAATGATTTAAAAATACGTTACTCATTTGGGTCTTTAGGAAACGGAAACATAAGTCCGTACGCTTTCATGGACCTATACGGTATAAGTACCTCTGGAAGGGTACTGGATGGTATCCGGAATCCTTCTACATCAGTACCTGGCGTAATTCCGGATAATTTAACTTGGGAAACGGCTCAGACTTCTAATTTCGGTTTGGACTTGGCCGCGTTTAATAATCGTGTAACATTGACAGCAGATGTTTATGTGAGAAAGACACTAGACATGTACACCGTGGGCCAGACTCTTCCAGATGTTTTTGGAGCGAGCTCTCCTAAAGGGAACTATGCCGACCTGACCACCAGAGGATTTGAAGTCTCTTTAGGGTATAATAATCATGCTAATATCGGTTCAAAAAGACTTAATTATAACCTTAAAGCTACTCTAGCAGATTATATCACTACCATAGATCGATACAATAATCAAACCGGAGCCTTAAGCGACTATTATAAAGGTATGCGTATAGGTGAGATTTGGGGATATGTCACTCAGGGATTATTCCAAAGTCAAGAAGAAATAGATAATGCTCCCTCTCAGATTCTCATCAAATCTTCTAACTCAGGTAAATACTATCCCGGAGATATCCGATTCACCGATTTGAACGGAGATGGGGTGATAGATTACGGAGATAATACCATCTACAATTCCGGAGACCGCAAGATTATAGGAAACAGAGATCCGCGTTACATTTATAGTTTCCAAGGGGGCGCTGATTGGAACAATTTCTTCCTATCTTTCTTCTTCCAGGGGGTAGGAAAGCAGGATTGGTACCCGTCTAATGAATCCATATTCTGGGGACAATATAACAGACCTTATAATAAGCTTCCTGAATGGCATTTGAACAATTATTGGACAGAAGACCGTAGAGATGCTTATTTGCCTAGGTACGCAGGATATAATACACATTTGAAACAGACTCCTCAGACTAGGTATCTGCAGAATGCAGCGTATTTCCGATTGAAAAATCTGCAGGTTGGCTACAATTTGCCTCATCAAATCACATCTAAGATCAAGGCAAAGAACATTCGTTTGGCATTGTCGGGAGAAAACCTTTTTACTTGGTCGCCTCTGTACAAACGGACCAAGGATATTGATATAGCGAACATCGGAGCATCTGATCCCGATATCAATTCAGGGCATGGGGATGGGTTTAACTATCCTACCCTTCGTACTTATAGTTTAAATATTCTGGTTAATTTCTAAGAGAAAGATGAAAAAGTTAATATACAGTTTACTAGTTTTTTGCAGTTTGAGCTCCTGCGAATTGGAAGAGTTTCCAAAAGCCTCTGCCAGTGAAAAGGATATCTTTGGTACAGAGAGTGGATTGAAAACTTATGCCTACTCTTTCTATAATAATTTGCCTTCGGGAACCACGGCTTACCGTTTAGATGCGATGGCAGATTATGGCGCTGTCAACAGTTTGAATAGCTTCTTACAAGATGGGGCATACTCGGCTGAGACCTCCAGCGGATGGTCTTGGTCTGCTTTGAGGAACATCAATCACTTTATCGTTAAGAATAATGACCCCGCTGTACCAGAATCAGTGAGAAACCACTATAATGGATTGGCTCGCTTTTTTAGGGCATATTTTTATTATGATAAGTTGACCACTTTTGGCGATGTGCCTTGGATAGATAAGCCCATTGGAGTGGATGAGGAAGACGTATTATTCGCCAAGAGGGATTCCAGAACCATTATCATCGATAAGATATTGGAAGATTTGGATTTTGCGTACCAAAATATGACAACTAACAGCTCTGACGGTACAACTGTAACGAAATGGGCTGCCTTAGCATTCAAATCCAGAGTGGCACTTTTTGAAGGAACCTACCGCAAGTACCATGCTCAATTAAATCTCCAAGGGACCGCTAACAAGTACTTACAGTCTGCTGCAGACGCTGCTTTGGAATTGATGGACAAAGGACCTCACCGTTTAAATACAGCGCAGGGAGTAAGTTCCTCACAAAGGGCTCTTTTTATTAGTGATGCTCCTATCACCACCGAAGTGATTTTGGCCGTTGCTCTAAGTAAAGATTTAGCCATTTTGGGAGATGCTAACTGGTGGTGGACTTCTGCCACCTATGGTCCTAGATATAGTTTGGTTCGTCCCTTTATAAATACCATTCTGAATTTAGACGGTACTCCTTATACAGGCAGGGCAAAATTTCAATCGGAGACCTTTTTTGAAGAAACTCAGAACAGAGACTATCGCTTGGCGCAGTTGATTCGCACTCCGGGCTATAAAAGAGATGGAGTAAATACACCTCCAAATTTTGCGAGTTATACCTATACCGGTTATCAGCCCATCAAGTATACTTTGGATCCCACTTTATACGATAATAGTGGCTTAAATACTAATAACCTGCCGCTCATAAGATATGCCGAGGTTTTGCTTAATTACGCTGAAGCTAAAGCTGAATTAGGAACTTTATCTACCGCAGACTGGTCTAGGACTATAGGAGCCTTACGAGCTCGATCAGGAATCACCGGCGGACTGGATGCTCTTCCTACAAAGGTGGATCCTTACTTGCAGAATACCTTCTTTCCTGGCATAAATGATCCAATAATTCTGGAAGTTAGACGCGAGCGTCAAGTGGAATTGGCATTAGAAGGTTTTAGGTTTAATGACTTGAGGAGATGGAGAAGGGGAGAATTAATGGCGGAACTGCCCTGGACAGGGATCTATGTTCCTGCATTGAATGAAATCTTGGATCTAGATCAAGATGGTAAGCAGGATGTAGTCTTTTACACAGGTGGAACCACAGCCCCAACAGTTCCTACAGGGGTAGCACGTGTAGCATTGGGAGGTTCAGCAAATAATTTCCAAACCTTAACCAATGATAATCATTTAGAATGGTTTAGAGCTCAGAAACGTACATGGTACCCTGATGGTAGACAGTACTTATATCCTATTCCTGCTTCCGCTATAGTTAAGAATCAAAATTTACAACAAAATCCGGGTTGGTAATGAACAAGATCCTATTCGTTTTACTTCTCCTTTCTGCGCCTTTATTGGCACAGAAGGAGCTGATCGTAGCTTCTTATAATTTAAGGATGGATACACCAAAGGATGGACCAAACGCCTGGCCGAATCGAAAAGAGATGGTCAAGGAGTTGATCAAATATCACGAGTTTGATATTTTTGGAACACAGGAAGGATTTATCCATCAGTTAAACGATATCTCCGAACTGAAAGAATATGCATTTACCGGATCTGGTAGGGATGATGGGAAGCAAGCCGGTGAACATTCGGCTATCTTTTACCGAAAAAAAAGATTCAAATTACTTGATTCCGGAGATTTCTGGTTGAGCGAAGATCCGGATAAACCCGGTAAAGGGTGGGATGCCACTTGCTGTAATCGTATAGCCTCTTGGGGGAAATTCAAGGACCTAAAAACAAAGAAGACTTTCTACTTTTTTAATGTGCATTTTGATCATCAAGGTATTGTGGCAAGGAGGGAGTCAGGGCAACTGATGATCAGCAAAATCCAAGAGATAGCTGGGAAATTTCCGGTGATTTTAACGGGAGATTTCAATTCTCTTCCTGAAACAGATCAAATAAAAGCCATATCAGGACTTTTAAAGGACGCATACACTTCTTCTATAGCCCCTCCTTACGGTCCCGTAGGGACTGCTAATAGCTTCAAATTAGATGCACCTTTAAAGAATAGAATAGATTATATTTTTGTAAGTGGAACCATGGAGGTACTGAAGTACGCTTCCCTCACTGACCATAAAGATCAAAGATATCCTTCTGATCATTTGCCTATTGCAGCTAAGATTCGCTTTTAAATCGGGACGAAAGTCCCGATTTTTATTTAACAATTTCAAAACATTAGAACAAAATTGAGGTAATACCAGGTCTCTAGCTTTGCAGCAAATATGAAGTTCCAAAATGTATAGAAGTGTTATTTGCTGCATTCTTTTCTCCTGCATTCATCTAGGTCTGAAAGGGCAAGTTATTCAGGGGATAGTCAAAGACGCCACTAGCGGGGACGCTCTCATAGGAGTTAGCGTCAAACTTGAACCTCTAGCTATGGGCTCCCTGACAGATATGGAAGGGAATTTTACCTTTTCTAATCTGCCCGCAGGGATTTATCAATTGCAACTAACTTACGTAGGGTATCAGCCATTGCTGATCTCCCAAATCGAACTCAAATCCGGAGAAAAGAAGGTTATTGAAATAAAATTAGAAGAGAATCAGGCCCTGCTGAAAGAGGTCATAGTACAAGGTAGAACGGACAAAACTTCCACAGATGCGCTACTGCAGGACAGAAAACTCAGCTCTGTGGTTCTCCAAAAGATGGGAGCAGAGGAGATGAGTCTTAAAGGAATAGGAAATGTAAACGAAGGTCTGAAAAAGGTGGCAGGGGTGAGTATCATGGGAGATAAGTCTCTTTTTATTCGAGGGCTTGGCGACAGATACAATAATGCTACCCTGAATGGTTTACCCATTCCCTCCACAAATCCGGACGTAAAACTTATCCCTTTAGACATTTTTCCCACGGCTATAGTGAAGAATATTGAAGTGTTAAAGTCTTACCATCCCGGCTCATACGGGGATTTCTCTGGAGGGTCAATAGACATCGTCACGAAAGACTATCCCGATAAAGCTTTCTCTCAACTCTCCCTCTCTGCGGGTTATAATTCCTTGTCCACGGGGAAAACCTTTCTAGGAAAACCACGGGCCGGTCTGGATTATTTGGGATTTTCCAGATCAAATAGAGCTATCCCTGATCTGGTGAAGAATAGTAAAGCTTACGATTCCTACTACGAGGATAATCAGGATCCCGGATTTAAAACCCCCTTTAGCCCTTCGGCCTATACGGCTCCACTCAATACAGGTTTGACTTTTGCTTCAGGTAATAGATATCATCTTAAAAACAGCAAAGTCCTGGGCTATCTTCTTAGTTTAAATCACGGAAACGAATACGTTTATCAACCTGGAAAATCTGCCTGGTTTAATGCTCAGAAAGATGCCATTTACGATTACACCACAGAAGACTATTTCTATAAGACCAATACCTCTCTTTTACTCAGTGTATATTTAAAGGGAAGTTCTAAAACCAGTATGTCTTTGACCGGTTTGATGGTCAATGATTCTCGCGACGGCATTCAGGACAATTACGGTGAAAACTGGGATTTGGGACCTGTCTATGGAAGAAGAAATACTTTGGTACAAAATACCTTAAACACCGTACAGTATAGCCTGAATCATAAACTGAATCAAAGATGGACACTTTCCGGAGCTTGGGGTTATACCTTTACCAAAGGTAGCATTCCTGATAGAACTCAGATCATGGTAGAAAGTAGAGGAGGAGAAAGACCTCAATTTCAATTCTCGCCCAACGGTATCACTGACGTCAATCGCTTCTTTGCTGACCTAAATGATCATGATATGGCCTCTCATTTGAACGCTCTTTGGAATACGAGTAAAGGAGAGATTAACTTCGGTTTTGATGTTAGATATAAAAACAGAAAGTTTGATGCACGACAAATAGACGCTGATGTCAAAAACATCCGTGAATTATTTAGTCTGGATGAATTAGACGAGATCTTATCTCCCAAGACCCTAGGAGTGGGGTCTGCTACATCCTGGAGATATAAAGAAGTCCCAAATGAACAGAACAAGTACAGATCAAGTATGGAGATTTATGCTCCATATGTGAGTTATAAGTTGGAATGGCTTGATAAATGGCAACTTCTGGCTGGTCTCCGTTTCGAAAGTTCTTTGCAGAGTACGGATTATAAATTAGACCGGGACATTATTGAGGCACCCTATAGAAATGCCAGTATAGAAGGCAATGACCTTTTGCCTAGCCTAACACTGAAATATCAATTCACCGAGAAGTCTCATTTCCTAGTAGCCGCTAGTAAAACCATTTCTCGGCCATTATTTACTGAAGCAGCTCCTTTCCGCTACAACGAATCCGCCGGAACAGCACAACGCCAAGGTAACCCTCAATTAAGAAATGGATCGAATTACAATCTTGACTTGCGGTATGATGTATTTCCTCATCTGGGAGAGCTCATTGGCATCTCTTTATTCGGTAAGCAACTGGTAGATCCCATTGAATTAGTAAGACTGAACGGTTCAGAACCCATGTTTTCATTTGTGAATTCTGATCATGCTTTGGTAGCAGGAGCAGAGTTAGAGTTCCAAAAGAACTTGGGAAATGTGTGGCAAGGAAAGACCTGGGATGCCATAACCTTAGGCTTGAATGTGTCCTATTTGTACTCTCAAGTCAAATTTGATAAGGAAAAACTTTCAGATAAAGGTGTTCCATTCTATCCAACCCACTTTAAAAGACCCCTATTTGGAGCATCTCCATACCTGGTTAATACAGATGTGATTTATAAGTTACCCTTTAAGGCTAGTCTGGCGGTCAATTTTAATGTCTTTGGTAAGCGACTATTCATAGCAGGAGCACAAGGGACCGGAGACATTTATGAGATGCCTGTGCCAACTCTGAATCTGAATTATAACCATACGTTTACCGCAAATTGGGCCTTAAAAGTAGGTGTGAACAATCTGCTAAATCCACAAGTGAAGTACCAACAAGAATTTGAGACCGGTCCTGTGGAATACATGAACATACAAAGAGGAATTACTGTAAATACCAGTTTAACATATTCATTTTAAACAAAACTTTTATGAAACAACTAAGATTTTTAGCCTTAGCCCTATTAGCGGCCTGGAACTTCTCATGCGATAAAGATTCCGGAAAGGGAGAGGACATCACAAAGGAAGGAGAACTACCAAACGGCACGGAAATTTCAGGGGACATCTCCAAGAATACACTGCTTAAAAAAGGAAACACTTACACCCTTCGCGGGGGAGTCCATGTAACAAATGGAGCCACCTTAACCATAGAGGAAGGAGTGACAGTAAAGGCTATTACGAATAGCAAGACAGACTTTGCGAATACGGCCTATCTTTTAGTGGAGCCGGGTTCTAAAATCCATGCAGTAGGCACAGCGAATGCGCCAATAGTATTTACATCAAACGCTGCTACGCCGGCACCTCAAGACTGGGGCGGAATCATCCTTTGCGGTAAAGCTCCAATTAATCCACAAGGAGGAACAGCCCCTTCTGAGATGGGTTCCGGAGTGGTTTATGGAGGAAATGAACCGAATGATAATTCCGGTACTTTAAAATATGTTAGAGTAGAATATACAGGTAAGAAGCAGGATGCTTCTAAGGAACATAACGGATTCACGTTTGAAGGAGTGGGGAACGGAACAACCTTGGAATACTTGGCCGTATATAAAGGCGCAGATGACGGTATTGAGTTTTTCGGAGGAACAGTGAACCTAAAATACGCCGTGGTGGTGGGTGCTCAGGATGATCTTTTTGACTGGACGTACGGTTGGTCAGGTAAAGGCCAATACTGGGTAGGAATACAGGGTAACGACGTAGCAGATAGAGGGATTGAAGCGGATAATAATGGAGATAATAATGCACTTAGCCCTTTATCTTCTCCGCTCTTATCGAATATCACTCTGGTTGGCTCCACTGAGGCAAAAACAAACGATAATCCGGACGCTGCTACAGATGCTGACAAGGGCAAGACCATTGGATTAAAATTACGAGCGGGTACAGGTGGCAAGATGTATAACTTCGTGGTTTACGGATTTAACCACGGAGTAGATATTCAGCATGACATTACCGTGGATAATGCATTGAAGGATAAGTTAATCTTTGCGAATAGTGACCTATTTGGTCCTAATCCCTTTAAATCTTCTCTGTCTTCTTTGGTTCAAAGTGTCTTTTTCAAGAATGCAGTAACTGTAGGAGCTGGTAGCAAGCCATCGTACATGAACGGGTATATAGGAACCAGTACTGAAGGTGCCGTTAATCCTTCAACTCTGGATGCTTACTTTACCGGAGGTCAATTCAAAGGAGCTGTAGAGACAGGCAGAAACTGGGTGAGTGAAGGCACCTGGGCAAGATTACAATAAAAGAAAAGACCGGGGTTATTCCCGGTCTTATTTTATTTTCCAAGCTTCAACAGTATTCCCAAAGAAGGTAGGTATATAAAGAATGTCCTTCAATAGGCCTATATCAGCAGTTTTGAATTTATTCGTTTGATGAGTTTCTCGTAAAGTTACTCGCTTTCCGTTCTTATCTACGTGGTATAAATAACCTAACCAGGAGGTAACAAAGAAGCCATCTTTATACGGTTCTATTCCGTCCCCCCCTTTTTCTAATTCACAGATTTTTTTTACATCTTTTGTAGAGGGATTGTAAGCTAAGAAAGCATTATTGGCAGTGATATAGAGAACGTTTTTATGCCATTTTACTCCATTGGCGTCTTTCATGTTCTCTAATAGAACCTCTGCTTTGTCATTTTTTACTTTCCAAATCTTTCCTCCTGCAGTATCTGAGATATACAAAGTCCCCGAAGGATCAGCACTAACATCATTCAATCCTTTGGCTTCTTCTATATTTAATCTTTTAAGTACTTTTCCAGTAGAAAGCTCTATAGATACGAGGTCTTTTAGGTCAGCTACATAAAGGATATTCCCAATTATAGCCATTCCTTTCGGTGCATGTAGTCCAGTAACCCAATCTCTGTTGAGGATTTTCCCTTGATGGTCTACGAGGGCTATTCCCCCTTTGCCATCAGCATCCCATCCGGCGCCATCCACTTGGCTTACATACAAAACCTTTGAAGTAGCCAATACACTCTCAGGAGTTAATAAGGTAGAGTCTGTACTCCACTGTAATTGTATGTTTTGAGAATAAGCTGCCGTTCCTGACATGGCGAGAAATAAAAGTATCTTTTTCATGGTGTATATGTTTTTATCCGAAAATAAAATTAGTAAATATTTAGGGTAAATGGCTCTTTAGTTGTCATTATAATAGAGGCAGAGTTCAAAAGATGCCTTACTTTTACGCCAAGTATGGAAAAAGCATTCGAGACTGTATTTAAAACCCACTATAAAGGATTATTTGCCTATGCCACCTCTATTCTGAAGGATGGTGAAATGGCTGAGGAAGTAGTGCAAAACCTTTTCGTAAGATTATGGGAAAAAAACAGAGCCTTAGAAGTGGAGGGCTCTCTCAGTTCTTATCTGTACAGGGCTGTGCATAATGACTGTCTAAATCATTTAAAACACCTCAAGGTCCGACAAACCTATCAAGATTATGCTATGGAAAGGGCAGAACATCCAAATACCGTTAGCGAAGATGTAGAAGCGAAGGAATTACAAAGCCAACTCATTAAAGCTCTGAACGAATTACCTGAAAGATGCAGAACTATCTTTCAATTGAGCAGATTTGAAGAGTTAAAATACAGTGAAATTGCTGAACGGCTACTATTGCCTCCTAAAACCGTGGAGAATGAAATGGGCAAGGCTTTGAGATTATTGAGAATCAAACTGGTGGATTTCTTGGCACTGGTGCTTTATATTTTAATGTGATGGAGAATAGAGATGAGATATTAGCAAAGGTACTAGTAGGTGAAGCTACTCCTGAAGAAATGCAGTTAGCAGAAGCATGGATTTCAGACTCTGAGGAGAATCGTAGGTACTTCCTGGAATTGAAAAAGATCTGGGCTGCTACACCGCGTTCCCAGGTTTCGGTTGATGAGGCTTGGAACAGGTTCCAAAGCAGGGTGAAACCCGCTCCTATGAAGCTTTATAGAAGATGGTTTTGGGTGGCGGCCTCTCTTATCCTAGTAGGGGGAATAACCTTTTGGTTCCTAAATCAAAAGGAGGAAATTTATACATTAGAGACAGGAACAGAAGTGAAAACAGAAACCTTGAGTGACGGATCTGTTATTACTCTCAATAAACTATCCAGTATAAGTTATAACCATAATTTTGGGAAGAAAAGGGCCGTAAATCTTAAAGGAGAAGCCTTCTTTGAAGTGGCTCCTGACCCTAATAAACCCTTCGTTATTCAGGCTAATGAGGTAGTGGTAACAGTACTAGGAACTTCCTTTAATGTAAAAACGGATGAGCAGAAAACAGAAGTAGTGGTGGAAACGGGTAAAGTTCGAGTGCAGTGGAAGGAGGAATATGTGCTCCTAGAAAAAGGGGAGACTGCCGTTTTTACTACCGGAACCTTGCAGAAGACAAAGGCTAGGAATGAGTTCCACCAATATTTTAGAACCGGGACCTTGGTATGCAGGGAGACCACGATAGAGGAATTGGTAGAAAAATTAAAAGAGATCTACGGAAGAGAAATCCGTATAGAAAATTCCTCTGTAGCAAAAAGACGGATTAATACGGTGTTTAAAGATCAGTCTTTGGAAAACATTTTGGAAATCATCAGTAAAACCTTATCTATAAGAGTGGAGGATAGGGATGAGTACTTTGTAATCAAATGAAGAATTGGCTAGTCACCTTTTTAGGTATACTTTTATCAGGTACATTATTCGCTCAGAAATATGTAGATCGGAAAGTCAGCTTACAGGCAGAGCGGGAACCCCTAAGAACAGTACTTACCGAATTGGAGAAACAGGGCGGCTTCTATTTTTCATACGATTCCAAATTGCTGAAGCTCGATAGTATAGTGAGTGTACGTGCAAATCAGCAAACCCTTAGAAGTGTGCTGCATACATTGTTCCAGGAACGGTTTCAGTTTAAAGAGAGCGGGGAACATTTGGTCATATTGCCCACAAATTATGAGAAATATATAAATGTAACCGGCCAAGTACTAGATGATACGGGGCCGGTTGATTTCGTTTCAGTATATTCCAAAGATTTACTCCTAGTTACCCTGACAGACGAGTCAGGGCTTTATCGTTTAAAGGTGAAGGAAAAGATTTTACCTTTTACTCTAACTTTTAGCAGATTGGGTTACAAGGATACTAGTATTTTGGTTACAAATTCCCATCCTGAAAATATTCGGTTACAGGCAAAGGATTATCTTTTACAAGAGGTACGAATACAGCATAATCCTATAGAACGGAGCTTCTTAAGCAGATGGTTTGTGTCTAAGAAGCTGAGAATTCACAGCAGAAACATTACTCATTTCTTTGTCAATACGCCTTACCAACTGTCCCTGTTCCCTGGTGTGGGTACACAGGGAAGAATGGCTACCAAGTCCATCAATAAAGTGTCTTTGAATACTACGGGTGGATACACCTCCGGCACAGAAGGTGTAGAGCTTTCCGGGGCATTTAATATCACTAGAGGAGATGTGAGGTATGTTCAGGCTGCAGGCCTATTCAATCTCGTAGAAGGGGAGATGAAAGGGGGGCAGTTCAGCGGAGCGTATAACTATGTGCACGGAGGAATCAAGGGTGTGCAAGCCGCAGGTATAGGTAATCAAAGTTCAGGCAAAGGTGCTCAGTTATCCGGCTTATTCAATAAAGCTAATGATCTCAAAGGATTTCAAGCTGCTGGTTTTTTCAATCATTCAACTGACTTTGCTGGACTTCAGATGGCTGGATTTATGAATATTGTAAGCAATTCCTTAGAGGGGGTGCAGGTTGCAGGTTTTTATAACCAAACCAAGGAGCTGCGAGGGGTACAGATAGGGATGGTAAACCGAGCCAAGCGTTCAAGTGGATATAGTATTGGCCTCCTTAATCTTATAGGGAATGGAAATGCTAATTTCTCTCTGGGAACTTCGGAGTTTTTAGTTTGGAATGCTTCCTTAAAAACCGGTAATAAGAAATTATACACTATACTCACACTAGGAAAGGAATGGAAGACTGAGCATATCTGGCCTGGAGTGGGATTAGGTAGAGAGTTGACCATTGGAAAGCAAGTCACCTCATTATTGGAATATGTTCATTACATGTCTGTAAAAGAGGAGGATCCAAGTTATCATAGGTTTCAATTTATGTTAACTTACCCCGCTCATTTTCCACTTCAAATTATGGCTGGTCCTTCATTTACTTTGGAGCCGGATAAGCATACTTGGGGAGCTCAAGCAGGCCTTGCCTGGTACTTCCGAAAAAAAAGTTGAAATTTTTTTAGGGTAAGAAGGAGATGAGTTGTCTTTAAATCAAACCCCCAAAATTGGGAATACGATTTAAACACATAAAAAAATGAAAAACTATTTCAAAGTTATCCTTCTTACATTATTTACTACCACGGTTTCGGCACAAGAAAAGGCTTTCCAATTTGGTTTTTTCCCTCCATTAAGCACTAATGGCTCTTTAGCGCATACCTACACTAACGGAGCCTCTTTCAATGTGATTGCCGGTGTATCTAAATGTGAAAAATATTTTAGTTTATCCTCTGTAGCAGGCATCATTCGTGAGAATGCAGGAGGTTTACATATAGCAGGAGTACATAGCCATGTTGGACAGGAAATCAAAGGTGCTCAAATAGCAGGATTTAGTTCTTACGCTAAAAAGGGCGGTGTGCAGATTTCTGGATTCAATAATTTATCTGAAAGTTCAAAGGTACAGGTAGCCGGATTTACCAATGTGACTCAAAATTCAGATGCTGTTCAGATAGCTGGCTTCCTGAACACTGCTTCATCAGCTAATACTCAAATCGCCGGATTCCTGAATGTGGGCGGCAAAGTGAAAGGCGTTCAGATCTCAGGTTTCATGAATGTTGCAGATAGCAGTGATTATCCTATCGGAATCATCAACATCGTAAAGAATGGGGAGAAGTCTCTCGGAGTAAGTTATGATGAAACCGGTACCCTAATCCTAGGATTCCGATCAGGAGGTAGAGTATTGTATGGAATTGTAGGGGTAGGTTATACCTTCAATGATTATTATGCAGCTGAAGCAGGTCTTGGTGCAGTACTTTGGAGAAAAGGTAACTTCAGATTAAAGGCGGAAGCAACCCACTTAATGATCAGTAAGTTTGATGATGATTATTTCCAAAAGTCTTCTTTTAAGGTATTGCCTTCTATCACTTTAGCGAACAGAGTTGAAGTATTTGGTGGTCCTTCAATCAACTATTGCTTTGAAGATATCGAGTTAAGCACAAAATTCCCGGATAGACGTGTTTTTTCAAACACGGATAAGCCATTCCTGGGATATACCGCAGGAATCGCAGTTAAATTCTAATGTGAAGCTCTCCTGAAAAGGGGAGCTTTTACTTTGCATGCTTCCTTAAAACTTCTCTTATATATTTCCCGGAAGGGCTGAGATGTTTGTTCCTCCATTTGCCATTAGCAGGGGCGCCTGGAAGTAATAGGGCAGTGGTTTCTTTTTTATCCGTTACGTTCCAGTTGGCCCAGCTCAACTGATACTTCTCCATCCAGTCCATCCAGGCTTTGTTCTTTTCTAGATCAAAGGCTCCGTCACCATTTGCTTCACCTACTCCCCATTCTGTAACGAATACCGGCAGCCCGCTTTCTATAGCCTCTGTGGCCCGTTTTCTTAGGGGCTCCTGGTGATGTGGTTCTGAGGCATAAAAATGGAAAGAATATGCGATATTGTGAAATCCAAGTAATGGGTCCTTAGCTACTATATCTATGTCCTGATCCCAGGTGGAAGAACCTACTACGATCAGATTATAAGGGTCATTCTTTCGGATTACGGGAATGACTTCTTCTGCGTATTTCTTTATAATTGACCAATCAATCCTTTCCGGTTCATTCCATATTTCATAGACGATGAAGGGCGAGTGGGAGTACCTTTTTGAGAACTTCTCGAAGAATTCCTTAGCAGTTTCCACATTCTTGTCGGCATGATGATCGTGCCAGTCCATTATAACATATACTCCTCTTTCCAGACATCTTTCCACCACGGGGATGATACGTGTCCATTGTAATTCTGGATCTTTAAGATAGCCTTGATCCGGCTCTACAGCCATAGAAACCCTAAGCACTTTAGCTTTAAAGTCATCAATCAAATGATCTACAACATTTGGATTATAGTATTTAGCACCTCCCCAAATGCTCCACGAGAAACTTATTCCTCGGAGTTGGGCTGGTTTTCCATTTTCTAAGTATACATTTCCTTTGCCCGCTAGGAGTCGGGAAGGCTGAGCGAATGCTGAAAATGTGGTGAGGAGGCAAAGAAAAAGGAATGATTTTTTCATAGTTTAGGCATTTTATCTAAGGTGATGACCTCAGGGTGATGCAGGATTGAGGTCCAAAGAGCTGAATTATTTAGTACAAAATCTCCATACCAGCACATGAACCATGACCATTTGCTCTTATTTAAGTCTGGCAGGGTGCCACATTCTGAAAGGGAGATGATTTTATCCGGATACCTGGATTGTAAGCTGACAAAGGCCTCGTCCATACTTCCATTATAGATATCTGTGCCAATGATATCCACCACATCATCTCCCGGGTACCAAAGAATGTCATTCTTTTCTGCCGTCCAAACCCAGATCAGGTTATTGATTTGGTGATGATGAACTAGGCGTTCAAACATCAATCGATAAAGTACTTTATATGCTTGGGGACCTTTGGCACCCCACCAAAACCAGGTACCGGAAGCCTCATGAAGTGGGCGCCACAGTATAGGAATATGCGGTATTCTCTTTAAAAATGATGCTATATAGTCTATATCCTTGATGATAGATTCATACTCCTCTGATTGTGGGTTTTGGAGTAAGGATAGGTCAAAATTGGTTTCTGAAGTATAGAAGGATTCCGTCTTTCTGGAGGGATCTCTCCAATGCCACATGAACGTGGTAATTCCATTTTGCTCCTTATGTTTTTCAGCATCTAGAAGGATTTGGTCCTCATTGAACCATTGGGTATAGCCTCTACCGTGATGCATGAAATCCATACCAAGTATGGCCGGCGCTTTTCCACTTATCTTCTTCACTCTATCAAATTCATCAAAACTGTTGAGTGTCATAACCCCGGAGATTACTTTTTTGCCATATTGCTCCCGTAGGAATCTAATTAAGGCCTGAGCCTCTCTACTGGGATTAGGAGTAACTAATGCACTGCTTATCTCAGAAGGGGGAGAGATAGATTTACACGAAGTAAAGATGAGTAATATCAGGATCAGCATTCTCATGGGATATGAAAATACTGAAAAATGAGATGAATATGAAAGGGGGGGACGTTCTGGTGTAAGAACTGGGTAAAAAAGTACAAGCCGTGACGGAATGCCACGGCTTGAGGAATATTAATTATACGAATTCAACATCACCGGCATTACCAGCATGAGAATATCTTCATTATCCTGTTTGGAAGTTGGAACGATCAATCCGGCACGGTTAGGCTGAGATAATTCCATCATAACGGTAGAAGAGGATAGGTTACTTAGCATTTCCGAAAGGAATTTAGCATTGAATCCTATTTCAAGCAGTTCCCCATCGAATTCACAAGCAATCTTTTCTACCGCTTCGTTTGAATAATCTAAATCTTCAGCAGAGATGGTCAACTCATTTGGCTCCATTTTCAAGCGAATTTGGTGAGTTGTCTTGTTAGAGAAGATAGAGATACGTTTTAGCGTAGCTAAAAAAGTAGATCTTTCTACGATCAACTTGTAAGGGTTAGCTTTTGGAATCACATTATCATAATCCGGGTAGCGCTCATCAATCAATCTACAGATCAATTTGATATTGCCAAAGCTAAAGAAGGCATTAGAGCTACTAAATTCAGTAACCACAGGAACTACATCAGATGGCAATGAGCTTTTCAACAAGTTCAAGGCCTTTCTAGGTAGAATTAAACGGTTATCTGTAGAAGATTGGATATCGTTTCTTCTGTATCGAATCAAACGATGCCCATCAGTAGCCACAAATGTAGTATGGTCAGACTGGATATCCATGAATACCCCAGTCATAGCCGGACGTAAGTCGTCAGTACTTGTGGCGAAAATGGTATTATTTATAGCTGCCGCTAATACGTCAGAATTTAATTCAATATTGAAATTCTTGTTCACTTGAGGAGGTCTTGGGAAATCCAATGGATTCTCTCCCGTAATCTTAAATCTACCAGTAGAAGTTACAATTTCCACTCCGAAGGTATCCGTATTTAAGTTAACCGTGATAGGTTGCTCCGGTAAGCTTTTCAAGGTGTCCATTAATAGACGAGCAGGAATAGCTATAGAGGCTACATCTGATGAATTAACGTCTAATTCAGCCACCATGACGGTTTGCATATCAGAAGCAGTGACCACCAATTTATTCTGATCAAGTTCAAACAAAAAGTTTTCTAGGATGGGAACGATAGGGTTTGGGGCTATCACTCCGCTTATATATGAAAGGTTTTTTAAGAGTTCCGTACTTGAAACGATAAATTTCATTTTCTTAATGGATAATGTGATCGTGAGCAAAAATAGTAAAATTCGTTGATCTATTACAGTTTGCTTCACACATTTATTCAAAGGTAAATTCTTAAATCCATTAGGTTCAGGCAACTGTTAATATTTAATTCATCTCCAATAGGTGCAGCCTATTTCATTCCCCTGTATATTTAGGTTTTTAAATACCTCAATCATGTATAAAGTACTTCTTTCAATCTTATTTATGAGTAGTGTAGCCTTTGGGCAAAACAAGGTAGTAGCCCATAGAGGGGCATGGAAAAATACTGGAGCTCCACAAAATTCATTGGAATCATTAAAACATTCCTTCGAACTGGGATGCGGAGGGACAGAATTTGATATTAATATGACTAAGGACGGCATATTAGTAGTTAACCACGATGCGGATTATTTAGGTAAACGCATTGAGGATCATACATATGAAGAACTCAATCAAACCAAATTGAAGAACGGAGAAAATCTTCCACTTCTCGAAGATTTTTTTAAGATGTCGAAAAAATTTAAGAAAACCATTCTCTTTGCTGAAATTAAAAGTGCTCCTTCAGGAGCTGCGAAATCTGCAGAATCAGCGGAGAAGGTTTATAAAATGGCTAAGAAGTACAAAGCTTTGAACCGAACCATATTCATCAGCTTCTCCTATCCGGCTGTAGAAAGATTATTGACCATAGATAAAAAGGCGCATGTACAATACTTATCCGGAGATAAAGATCCTTCTACCTTAAAGGCAGCTGGGGTTCCGGGATTAGATTATAATCTTGGGGTATTGCAAAAGAATCCGGATTGGATAAAGCAAGCGAAATCTTTGGGTTTGAGTACAAACGTTTGGACCGTAAATAAAGAGGATCAAATGAAGTACTTTTTAGATGCAGGAATAGATTTCCTGACCACGGATGAGCCGGAGTTAGCTTTGAAGTTGATCAAGTAAAGACTAACCATCCTATAGGAAGCCGGGCCTTAAGGCTCGGCTTTTTTAATGTTCAACTATCTCATTTAGTATGATCTTATGTTTCAATTTTGGTACAATGAGATTATTTTTTTTAATTTTTTCTAGTTTTGGTTTAGGGGTTTTCGGGGGAAGTTCTACTATATGTATAACCAAGGGGGTTTCATGAAAGAATACGCAGACATACAATTAGTGTCCATGCTGAATGCCGGCGACAGTCGCGCATTTGAGGAGATCTATAAGCGCTACTGGTTAAAGCTTTACAGTATAGCCTTTCATCACTTAGGGGTGAAAGAAGAATGTGAAGAATTGGTTCAAAATGTGTTTCTGAGCCTATGGAGAAGAAGAGAGGAAGTGAAGATCCAGAAATTGGACATCTATCTCACCGTTTCCATCAAGAATCAGATCTATGATTTTATTAAATCCCAAATAAGCTATCGCAAATACCAAGAGTACATTATTCTTCAGGAAGTAGTGCAGGGTACCGTCCCATTCCAACATTTGGCATACAATGAACTTTCCAAGGCTGTTGAAGATGCGCTGGCCCGCCTACCGGAGAAAAGTGCGGAAGTATTCCGTAGAAGTAGGTTTGATAATCAATCCGTCAAGCAAATTGCTGAGGAATTGCATCTCAGCGATAAAACCGTGGAGTACCACATTACGCGCTCTCTTAAGTTTTTGAAAGAGAACTTGAGCATGTACCAGCACAATAATTAAGACCATGACACAAAAAGAATGGAATGACACGCTAAAAAAATACCTGGAGGGAAGTTGTACACCTGAAGAAGAGGAGCAAATTCAAGCCTGGTATTCTAAGCAATCAACGGATGCCTTATCTCTTCCTGCTGAGGAAAAAAAGGCTATAGAAAAACGAATGTGGAAAAACATTCGTCATGAAATGACTCCTAAGGGTAGTGTTTTTCGCTGGATATGGGCTGCTGCCGCAAGTGTAGTTCTGGCTTTAGGATACTTCTTATGGTCTTCTCCCAGCTATCGTCAAGAAGGCGTACTGGTTCTTCCTGATGGTACGGAAGTCCACTTAGAGGAGAATGCTAGTCTGAATTATGATAAAGACTTTAATCTTACGCATAGAAATGTGAGCCTTCAAGGTTCCGCATTTTTTGATGTTAAACCAGACAAATCAAAACCTTTTATTATCACTTCCGGAGAGTTGGTGACTGAAGTAGTGGGTACCAGTTTTGAGATTGCTCAGAAGCATGATCAAATAGAGGTAAGAGTAGTGACAGGGGCAGTGACCGTCTATAATCCCCGATTGAAAAATCAGAATAAAGTAGTCCTCAGTCCTAACCAAAAGGCGGTGTACCATCTTCTATACAAAAACTTTAACCAAACGCTGGTAGAGACCCCGGTTCCTCTTCCTTCTAAGGAGTCCGTCGAAAAGAAATTTGTGTTTGAAAATACTCCTTTGAAAAAAGTAGCTGAGACCTTCAAGGCCGTATACGGAATTGAATTCAAGATAGATGACCCTAACATGGAAAACTGCCTAGTCAGTGCAGATTTGGAGAACTTGCCCATGTTTACAAAGCTCGAACTGGTTTGTAAGTCGGTTGAGGCTTCCTACACCATTCGTGAAACCACAGTCTATTTAAACGGAGAAGGATGTAACCTAAACTAGATATGAATATGATTTGACCCTAGTACAAAAAAAGGGGAGGATTTCTCCCCCCACTTAAGGCCTTCCACGTAAACGCCAATTTAAGATAGAAGGCCATGCTTTATCACTAAAACATATGCCAATTTATGAAAAAAAGAACAGAGAGCCTCAATTACGTACTGAAGCTTATGAAAATTAGTTTCTATCAATTCCTCTTAGCCATCATCTGCGGAAGCATGTCTTTTGCCCATGACCTGCATGCCCAGAATTATTTGGCTCGAAAGGTGCAAACTGCTAACGCTGAATCCACCCTAAAAGAATTGCTTCGGCAGGTGGAAGAGCAGTCGGGTCTGAAGTTTGTCTACAGTTCAAAGATTAATCTAAACCAAACCTATACACCAGAAAAGCGAAGCCTAACCGTATATGATGTCTTAACGGAGGTACTTCGTCCAATGGGTATTGATTACGAGGTTTTTGATCAAAGGATTCTCTTAAAAAAGAGGAAGATTTCAGACTTGAAAAGATTAGATGCTGTGCAGGAACTGCAAGTTGCTGCAGTGGATCGTAGAATTACAGGTACAGTAAAAGATGGGAAAGGAGAAGCTTTGATAGGTGTGACTGTCACTCTGAAGAATACAAATCGGGGCACCATGACCAATGCCCTCGGACAGTATACGCTTGAAGTTCCGGAGGGAGATCATACTTTGGTATTTACATATATTGGCTATAAAAGGGTGGAACTTCCAGTAGGAAATGCGTCTATCTATGATGTGGTGTTAGAGGAAGATAATCAAGCCCTAGAAGAGCTCATCGTGGTGGGTTACGGTACGGAAAAACGTAGTGATCTGACAGGGGCACTTTCTAAAGTGGATATGGATAAGGCCTTAGCCATTCCTAGTACAAACGTTGCTGAGATGATACGCGGACAAGCGGCCGGAGTACAAGTAACCCTAGGGTCTGCTCGCCCGGGTGGTACTTCGAATATCCTGATTCGTGGGCAAAAATCCATCAGTGGGGGAAATGATCCTCTCATCGTTTTGGATGGCTTTCCTATAGATAATATCAACGATATCAATCCGGATGATATAGCGTCAATTGAAATCTTGAAAGATGCATCTTCTCAAGCCATTTATGGTGCCAGAGCTGCAAATGGGGTGATCCTAGTAACCACCAAACGCGGTAAGGAGGGAAAAATGCAGGTAGGGGTTCATACCTATTATACTACTCAACGCTTGACTAAGAACTTTGAAATGTTTAGTCCGGAGGAGTTCGCGCAGTACCGTAGAGAAGCCGTACGTGCTAATAACCCAGGAGGGATAGAATATAGCCCGGATGAGGTCAACTTTGGTGGTTCCGCAGCCGCCGCTGAATATATCAATTACAAAGCAGGAAATTTTGCCGACTGGGAAAAGATCATGATGCGTACCGCTTTGACCAATAGCAATACCCTCAATATCAGTGGAGGAAATGAGCAAACCCGTATCTTCTCCAGTCTAAATTATTACACTCAAACCGGTCTATTGCCGAATTCCGACTATAAAAGGGGAGCATTCCGCTTGAACCTCAATCGTAAGATCAATTCGAAAATAGATATTGATGCCAACTTGAATCTTGCTTCAGATGGGCAACAAAGAGAAAGTACTTCCCTTGATTTTATTACTATCTCACCTTTTATGGGACCGTATGACCAAGACGGTAATCTGGTGTATCGTCTGGCGGGAGCTAATGCCAGTAGTAGTACCATTAACCCGCTTTGGAACATACGTGAAGCAGATAATAGAACAAAGTCCTCGTACTATAATCTCAACTTAGCCGGTAATTACAGAATCCTTAAAAATCTGACGTATCGTTTAAATACCTTGTATAACCGTAAACACGTGGAGGATGGAACCTATAGAACCCGACTTCATTCTGAGGGTGTAGCTACTAATGGTACTGCTACATTGACAAACGGTTCATGGGAGGAATATTTGATCGAAAACATCATCAACTACATTCCATTAGAGAATGAAAAGCATAAACTGGATATGACCTTCGTACAATCAGTGAATCAAAGAGACTATACCTCCACCTATGTCACGGGTACTCAATTTCCGAATGACCTACTAGGATTTGATGGTATTACGAATGCCTTGAACTTTAAGGTTCAAAGAAATGAAGCCCGCAAAGCTTTGGTAGGTTTCTTAGGAAGGGTAAGGTATAACCTGTTGGATAAATATCTATTCACCTTCACTGCGCGTCAAGACGGTGCTTCTGTATTCGCTGAAAGTAAGAAATGGGGCTTCTTCCCTGCCGCAGCTTTTGCCTGGAAAATCCATAATGAAGATTTCCTACAGGATGCCAAAAACCTTTCTGAATTAAAGTTGCGCCTAAGTTATGGTTCAGTGGGTAATCAGGCTTTGGCAGCCTATCAGACCTTAGGTTTGGTGAATAACAACTCTTATGTTTTCGGGGGAGTATTACAGGGAGGAAACCTGCCGGGTGGATTATTGCCTAATCCTGATTTAACTTGGGAAACGACCACTACTTTTAACCTTGGTCTGGATTTTGGCTTCTTGCAAAACCGTATCACAGGAACTGTGGAGTATTATGATATGCATACTCGCGACTTACTAACCAATATTCCTTTAGGCGGAACATCCGGCTTTTCATCTATGATTACAAATGGCGGTGAGGTAAGAAACAAAGGTATTGAGGCATTAGTGACAGGACATATCCTGAGAGATGGGCCATTAAAGTGGTCTATGACCGCCTCCTTTACCCGAAACAGAAACACTTTGTTAAAGTCCGGCATAGTGGATGAAAACGGAAATCCGAAGGACGATATTTCGAGTAACAGATTTATAGGTCATGGGGTGAATGTGATCTATACCAAACTTTTTGACGGCATCTTCCAAACGGACGAGGAGGCTAAGAATTCTCCTCAGGGCTCAAAAGGTGGTACTATAGCTAATCCTTTCCAATCAGACGCTACTCTTCATGCTGGAGCCGTTCGAGTGAAAGACGTGAACGGGGACGGAATAATTGATATCAATGACAATGTGATCATCAATACAGCGCCAGATTGGTTTGGCTCCATTTCTACCACTTTGAATTACAAGGGCTGGGAGCTCATGGCGGATGTATACACAGTACAAGGAGTGATGAAGTATAATCCTTACTTAGGTCAGTTCAATGAAGGAGGGTATAACACAGCAGTAAGAAATGGTATTAAGAGGGATTATTGGACACCGGAAAATCCATCAAATACTTACCCTCGTCCTAACTATTCCACTAAAGCGGCTAACGTAGAACTCATAGGTTTAGCTGATGCTTCCTATGTACGTTTGAGAACTTTATCATTAGGATATACCTTGCCAAAATTGGCACTAAGAAGGATAGGTATGCAGACGGCCAAAGTGTATGTCAATGCCAACAATCTATTAACCATTACAGATTATAAATCGTACAGCCCGGAGAATAATCCGAATGATTTTCCTGATGCAAAGGGCTTTACTGTGGGACTTAATTTGGGCTTTTAATACTGAGAAAACATGAAAAATACGATACTATATATAGTGCTTTTGCTCGGTTTGAGCAGTTGTGAGAAATTTTTAACCGAAAAGGCGGCTGCTTCCTTTACAGCTGACTTTGTATACAATACTCCTGACGGACTTGAAGCAGGAGTGGTAGGTTTGTACAATATACAGCGCTCTTTTTGGGAGAATATGGCGAATAATGGTTCGAATCCTATAGTGATTGATGCCAAAGATGATTTGACCCTCCCGCGTGGTGGGGAGATTTCTAACTACGGAAGAATGATTCAAGGTACAACACCGGAAAACTCCTACGTTCACTCGGATTATTGGAAACTTTATTACCGCATCATGGACCGGGCAAATGCCATCATTGAATCTGCTGAAAAGCTACAGGGCATGAGTCAGGAGAGGAAGAATAAGGTTTTGGGAGAAGCTAAATTCTTCCGAGCAAACTCCGTATTCACTCTTTTTCGTTTATTCAATAATATCTACATAACCACTGAACCTACGCGTCCGGATAATGTGGCTAAGGTGATAACCAACAAGTCATCAGAGGCAGATATCTACGCTCTAGTGATTGCGGATCTGAATGATGCCATCCAAAAGTTAGATTACAAAACTTCTGAACCTGGACGCATCACACAGGGCATGGCTAGACATCTCAGGGCGGAAGTAGCCCTTTGGCAAAAAGATTGGAAGGAAGCAAAATTTCAAGCAGAGGCTGTTATTAATTCCGGAGCGCATAGTCTTTTGTCCTCTACAGGTTTAGTGTTCAAAGGAGACTTGAATCATTCTGAAACGCTCTGGGCCCTCCAATTTAAGGTCTTGGTGAACGGTGGTCCCAATAAGATCAACTTTAACTTGATGCCTAACTATGCAGAATTGATGCCCGGGTCTAAGTATACGGTGGAGCAAGGCGGCAGAGGGTTTGGTTGGTTAACCATGAACAACTATCTGCGCGATCTATTGAATGAGGATCCAAATGATACCCGCATAAAAGGATCTTACTATATTCAGGATTATGTGTACAATGATCCTGCAACTCTACCGGCCGGTAAGGTGATAGGGGAGAAAATAGTGCACGATACTTGGAAAGAATTCGCACCACTGGCGGCAGATAGAAATGCCTTCTTTATTCGTTTGAATGCAGGTTGTAAAAAATACTTCCCCGATGACGGTAATCCTACAGTAGATACGCAAACAAAGAATATTATGATGGCACGACTAGCAGAAACTTATTTGTTTGCGGCTGAGGCGAATTTGATGCTAGGAAATACCGGAGAAGCTCTGGCTCAATTGAACGCTGTGAGAAAACGTGCTGGAGTGAAAGAGCGAACAACAATCACCTTACAGGACATCTTAGATGAGCAAGCAAGGGAATTAGCTTTTGAAGGGAGAAGATGGTATATGCTGAAGCGTACCGGTAAACTGTATGAATATATCGTGGATCACGCAGGATATGGCAAAAGAGGAGATTTAAGCGCAGAAAACTCCCCAGGTCATGCGAACACTCCTGAAGATCCTTTCCCATTCCGTTCAGAAGCTAGAACTCGTATGAGACCTCATATGGTGAATTGGGCCATTCCACTAGCTGAAATGAACCTCTTAGGAAAATCATATCCCCAAAATGACGGTTACTGATAAAAGGGCGGACTTCGGTCCGCTTTTTTTTGATACCAAAGGCAAATATAATAGGGTATTACATAGGGTGAAGCAGGCTTCTTTTTCCTAAGGAAAAGTATGGTGACTTCAAAAATAAGGAAACAATACCTAATAGATATGGGTTGAAGTTCTCTCAGTTGCCCTCATTCAACCCGCCCAATTCTCTCTATCCAAACTCCGGTACTGTATGGCTTCTGCCAAATGCTCAATTCGGATCTCTTCAGATTCTGCCAGGTCGGCAATGGTGCGGGATACTTTCAGGATGCGGTCATAGGCACGAGCGGAAAGACCTATTTTTTCCATGGCTCTTTTTAATAGCAATTTTCCCGGTTCGCCAATTTGACAAATTTCCTTCACCATCTCTGGTGGCATAAGGGCATTACAATGTATCCCCGGATGATCTTGAAATCTTATTTCCTGGATCTTTCGAGCTTTAACCACTCTTTCTCGTATTTCTTCAGAAGTTTCTCTCTTGCGGGAACTGGAGATCTGGTCAAAGCTCACCGGTGTAACTTCTACATGTAAGTCAATCCTATCCAGCAAGGGTCCTGAAACCTTGTTCAGGTATTTCTGAACGGTGCCGGATACGCAACTGCATTCTTTGTCGGGATGGTTATAATACCCGCATGGACATTGTTGCGTTGCCTTTTTTGCGATACGAGAAAACAGTGCGGAAACCGTATGTATACTGGTATCCAGAGGAACCCAAGACCATAGGCTAACATATTCGTCAAAAGAGGATGGACTTGCGTTTATTTCAAGCTGATGTCGCTCGGTTATTTAATACGAGTGAAGACACTATCACCGGGTGGGAAAACGGCAGAAGCAAGCCGCAGGTTCATTTTTATCCGCACATAATAGATTTCCTTGGATATGTTCCTTTTGAAGTGTCAGAGGAGATATTAGGGGGTAGGATAAAAGCATTTCGGCTAACACGCGGATTAAGTCAGAAGAAAATGGGGAAACTGCTGTCAGTTGATGGATCTACCATTTGTTCATGGGAGACTGGACAGACAATTCCGTATAAAAGAATGATAGAAAAAATAGTGAAAATTTTAGACAATGAGGCTACCTGAAAAGGAGTCTCATTTTTCAATACTGAAACATTTCAGCTTCTCAGAACATTTATTATTAAGTCTTTGGTAATTAAAATCTAGCGCGAAGTGTCAGGGTTGGAGCATGTAATAGTGGGTCATAGCTTGGCTGTATTCTTAAAGAAAAAGCCCTCGGGTCAATTTTACGTCTTAACAATTCCTGTTCAATGTATTTTGCGTGAGAACTGTGTTTCCCTTTATTTATCCAGATTAAAGATGCAAATGTACCAAAGATAGCACCTGACACTAACCCCCTTTTCAAGCCATCAATACTGTTTGGATTCTGCCCTTCTGAACTTGCTCCTAAAATAAAACATCCAGCTGCTAATCCGGTAAACACAATTCCGGTAATAGTTCCATTTTTTGCATAGTTCTTTTTTCGCTGAAACATCTGCAAAAGATACTCATCACTTTCATTTAATATCCTTGTCTCAAAATCATTTCTTGGTTTTGGTTGTAGATTCGGCACAGCATGTATATCCTCAAAATCTTCTACCTCTCCATTGGCATACAGAACTGAGACTACCTCTGTTTTTTCAATAGTAAAGAGCGGCCCCTTTTGGTTTGAAAAACGCCTGTACTTAATAGTGGTGTTATTTATTTCCTGAATAATAGCCTCAATTTTTGTGTTATCTCATGTAATAATCACATCAGCCTTTAGAGATTGTGCTACTACGGTAATGGACAGGAACAGACAGCATAGGAAGAATAGTGATTTTTTCATAAAGACAGGTTTTTCTATACGTGAACACGTTTGTATTAAAATTCAAATAGTTTGTACCCCAGCGAAAGAGAAAAAACTCTATTGGCTAATTTGGTTCCTGTGACGTTGCCATAGGTCAAAATATTTGCCACTCCAACATTATAGCTAATCCCCAATAGAAAAGAGTTAAATGAAACCCCACCTCCAAGTATGATACCGGCATCCGTTGTTTTTAAATTGATATCAGCACCATTGTAGCTTCCCCAAGGTATCGGACGTTTGTATGAGTTTACACCACTATAGGTGTCAATTCTTTGGGTCGTACCCCCGACACCAAAACCGAAGTAGGTGCCAATGGAGCCATATATGGAAAGAGAGTTATCTAACTGATGTGTGTATTTTCCAACAATGGGAATATCTAAGTAAAGTGGTCTATGACTGTATTCTTCCTCAGAATACTTTTCCTTTACCCCTTTCTGAGATATAAGTAAACCACCTTCAATTGAAATCTTTTCATACACAGGAATATCTATTACTCCCCCGATATGGAATCCTAAAAGGTTGTCCGTTGGTTCCTTGCCATATGAAGAACGGAGATACATAGTGTTAGCATTTAGTCCTGCTTTGGCAGTGATGGTTTGAGCATTGACACCAAAGGTGAAAGAGAATAGGGATACCGAAAGAAGTATTTTCTTTTTCATGATAATTGCTTGATTATTGGTGGGTCAATAGGGTGTCTAAAAAGCATCCTGCCTCTTTTTGTACTTTGCTTGCAACATTGGTTTTAATCTCCTTTTCAAAAGTCGGGTCTAACTTGTTAGCAGCAAATACTGCACGGCATTTCACAATCTTTTTTGAGGCAAACATATCAAGCTGGTCTTTAGTTAAGATGAATAGGGAGGAGTAGTTTCGTTCCCATCTGTCAACTAGAAACTTTCCTGCTTTTTCTCCCTTATCAATAGGGTCACTAAGTCGAAGAACTGAACCGTCATAAAACTTTACATCAAGACCTGTAACTAACGATAGCTGAATGTCATCATTTGTTTCGTGTCTCACACGTAAGAAAATATCACTTTCCTTCTCGAATGATATTCTCAAATACCACGAAAGTACCTTACTGCTGAGTACCATATTACGGCGTACGATTACTTCTACTCCTTGGGAATATAGTTTGGTTTCTCCAGTGAAGTCATCAACTTCTACTTTGGTCTTACAAGGTGCATTTTGGGCATATGAAGTATTGCTACATACAAGAGCAATAGAAATAAGGGGAAGTATAAAGAATTTCATAAAAAAGTGGTAAATGGTTTGGGAAAGCAAATATCTGAGGACGAAAGAGAAAGTAGTATTGATAGAATTCATACTTTATGAGCCATGTTAATATGCTAAAAAATAAGTGAGCGTTGGTGAGAGTAGGGCAATAAAAAAGCCCAAAACCGTGGTGGCTTTGGGCGTGTATTCTATGGCGTAACCATGAATACATTCTACTAATCCGTATCGTAACTATTTGAAGTTTTCGTATTCATAATACAATGATAACTAACTTATTGTAGATAAACAAGTTTTTTCTGTTAGTCTTGGTTTGCTGGCTCAAAGGAGGCAATTAGATTCCTCCTACTTTTATCAGAAAAGACAAGAACACTATTAAGGGTGACATATACAGTTTTATTTCTCACATTCTCATTTGTCCAAGTGCCTGTTTGTTGTTTTTCATCAAGAAATGAATAGGTTTGTAGTAAGTAAACTGTTCGATTTGGGTGTTTTGTTAAATATTCCCGTGCTTTTTCAGGGGTCATTCTTAAGACGAAATTGAATTTATTCTCATTCACGGTATTTAACCTAATCCTTACGCCACCATCTGAGGCATAAAAGAAATACTTAAAATACGGTAGGGCAGAACCTGGGAAACTAAATAATTGAGCCCCAAAATTATATTCACTGAGTCTAGCTTCTCTGAGGTAATAAAATTGTTCTCTATTTATTACTGCTCTTATACCATCTCTCATCCTTTCCTGCATTTTGGCACGGAATTCTTGCCTATCAAATTCATTCATAGACTTATTGAACTCCTTGGTATGAAAGATTTCACAATATTGTTTGTAATAGGAATCATTAAACTGGCTATAAGATTGTGCTTTATCGCCCAAAAAATCTTTGAGGTAATACATAAAGACCATTTCCTCAGCATCGAATCTTATTTGACTATAGCTCGTTAATGGGGGGTAATAAAAATAAAAAGAAAATGATAATGGGTTTCATAGTGTTATTGATTTTCCTGACAAAGTTTTAAAGACTTAGAAAAAAACCTTATTAACCATTCTAATAAAATATTATTGATATAATTTTTCTTTATACCTTTGATACCATGTACGGAGCAAAGATTAGAATGATACGTGAAATGAGGGGGCTTTCTCAGGAGAATGTCGCAGATGAACTCGATATTTCTCAAAGTACATATTCACTATATGAGAGTGATAAGATAAAGATTACGGGAGAAATGATTGAAAAAATTGCTAGTGTACTTAATGTTAGCCCTCTTGATATCATGAGTCATCAACCAGTAATTATAAACTTTCAATCTAATAAAGGAACACAGCAAGCCATCGGTAATATTGAAACCTATACCTCTACTCCCAAAGAGTTGTATGACGAGATGTTAGCTGCTAAGAATGCTGAGATTGAACGCCTCCAAAAGATTATAGAAAAACTCATAGAGGGGAATCATTAAGGTTTTGTATTCCTAGCGATACTTTCAATAATTGCCCGTTTAATACTGGCTTCCTCAGGGGTTATAGCTTTGTGCTGCACCGTTATTCTGTAACCTTTTTTACGTTCTTCTGTCGGTCTCTCAGGTGATTTTTGCAGTAAACTAATAAGCTCCTGTTCAGAACCAATTGATACCATTTCAGGGAACGGTTCAAGTTCACGCACTAATTGCCGTAACCTTTGCCTCGTTCCAGTATCCTCAACACATGCATAGATTTTAGAATAGTTGTATCCGCCCGACCAAGTACATATTTTATGAGCGGTTTATTAAGCAGACCTTTGCTTTATGAGCAAAGAAGAAAAGAAATTACAGATGTCTGCGATGCTAGCAGACTGGCATCAGAGCGGTAAGAGCAAGAAGCGTTACTGCGAGGAAAATGGAATCAGTACTGCTACATTTTATTACTGGTTTTCGCGCAGTAAAGTCCATGCCCCTGGCACAAGAAGCTTTTTATCGATCGATAAGATGTGCAAGAAAGGGGAAGTTGAGGTTATCTATCCTAACGGTGTGCGCATCAAGGTAGATGCAGATCTCGGTTTACTTTCCCAGTTGATCCATTTGTACTGATATGTTTTCTTTGGGATCATCCCACCGGTTCTATCTCTACGATGGGCATTGCGATATGAGAAAATCATTTGACGGTCTCTGCGGCCTGGTAATTTCCGGCATGAGGCGTCAGCCCACCAGCGGGGAAGTGTTTGTGTTCCTGAACCGTAGCCGTACCCACATTAAGCTTTTGCACTGGGAACGTGGCGGTTTTGTACTGTATTACAAGCGGCTCGAACAAGGCACTTTTGGCAGGTCTACACTGAAAAAGGGAGAGCTGTCATGGAGCGATTTGGTGCTGATGATCGAAGGGATTCAGGTAGTGAGCAGCATACAAAAAAAACGTTATTCACTGCCATAATTGTCCGTGTTTTTATAGGTAGAACGGCGAAAAATCTGTATCTTTATGGTATGGAAACAGCACTGGAAAACCTCTCGAAAGAAGACCTACTAAAGGTCATTTCCAGCCGTGATGAAAAGATAAAATCACTTTCCAAAGACTCTTCTTCTAAAGACAAAAAAATCAATTTGCTTACCAGCGAACGCGACATACTTTCGCAAGAACGGGAAGCTCTCGCTCAGGAACGTGATTATTTAAAAGCCCAGGTTGAGATGCTTCGTCGCATGCAGTTCGGTCAGAAGCGCGAGCGCTTCGAAGGTGACCCCAACCAGACTTCCCTGCCTTTTGAAGCCGCACCAGCAGAGGTAGTAGAGCAGCAAGAGGAAATCAAGCAAAAGATCGAATACACCCGCAGTCGCCCCAATCATAAAGGCCGTGCGAAATTACCCTAGCACCTTCCTGTAGTAGAGATTGAGATCCATCCCGAAGGTGATCTGTCGGAGATGGTGTGCATCGGCAAAGAGATTACCGAAGAACTGGAATGTGAGCCTGCCAAGTTCTATATCAACCGTTACATCCGCTATAAATATGCAGCTAAAAACGGGGAGGGTATCAAGATAGCAGAACTTCCGGAGCGGGGGATCGACAAAGGAATTCCGGGAGCAGGCCTGCTGGCGATGATCTTGACCGGCAAGTATATGGATCACCTGCCGCTGTACCGCCAGAAGCAGATCTTCGCCAGGGAAAACATCAACATAGCTTCATCGACCATCGAGGGCTGGACAAAAGAAGCGCTGATCAAACTCGAACCACTTTATCAGCAGCTGGTTTTCGACACGAAGGCAAAAGGTTACCTACAGGTGGATGAGACTGTGTGCCTTGAAACAGCCTAAGGCTAGGCTGCATGCTGTACGATTGATGGCAGTTTGGCCTGCCGTTGGGGATGACAGACATACCCAACAAACTACTCCGTGGTGCTGCCTTTCCGAAAGGGGGTGGTATTGAGCGACGAGAGAAAAGGTAGTAATGTAACTATCAAGTGTGATCCAAGGAGCTGAACGAAAGTGAACGGCTGTATTAAAGTATCGTTATCGACTGATACCCTGCCAAAATCGGACAAAAAGTTTCGTGGCCGAGATCAGAGTCCAGCAGCAGTAAACTGGTGTCGGCTGGATGGCAGGCGGTGCAGAGGTCGCAGGAACTTGGATCAGGCGATCGTATGGAACAAGGGAACTTATGGGAGGATGCCAAGGCAAGGACACAAGTGCAACACATGTACAAGGTCAAAATTGCCAAAGCCTTCCATAGGGACGGATCACTCCGTAGTACCGATGAAATTTCTGTAATGGAAATGGAGGAAAGGGAGTGACCGGATCAGTTTCATAATAAACAACAACAGTAAAACGGATGATTGATTACTATGAAACAAAGCAACATCCAATCACCAAGAAAATGGTGTTGGATGCTTACCGAAAAGTACGGGCAAATAAGGGGAGTGCCGGGATTGATACGCAGAGTCTGGAACAGTTTGAGGAACGGTTAGCGGATAATCTATATAAGATCTGGAACCGTATGACCTCGGGCAGTTACCATCCCAAAGCAGTAAGGGAGGTGCAAATTCCCAAGAAAAGTGGAGGTTATCGAGGACTCGGAATACCTACGGTGTCAGACCGGGTAGCCCAACAGGTTGTCAAAAGCTATCTTGAACCCAAGGTGGAGCCGAGCTTCCATCAGGACAGCTACGGTTATCGTCCGAACAAGAGTGCGCATGATGCGCTGGCCAAAACGGTGCGGAACTGTGGGTACTACAGCTGGGTTGTGGACCTGGACATCCGTGGCTTCTTCGATAACATCGATCACGAACTACTCATGAAAGCCGTGTGTGTATATACCGATGAGAAATGGATAATCATGTACATCGAACGCTGGCTTGAAGTGGGCGTAGTGCGTGAGGGTAAAGTGCACAAACGAGAAAAAGGACACCTCAGGGTGGAGTGATAAGTCCCCTGCTGGCCAACATCTTTCTGCACTTCGTTTTCGACAAATGGATGGAAAAGCATCACGGCAATATGCCTTTTGAAAGGTATTGCGATGACGCCATCATCCACTGTACCACTTGGAATCAGGCTGTATTTATCAAGAATGCGGTAACCAAGCGTATGAAGGAGTGCAAACTTGAACTCAACAGCGAGAAAACAAAAATCGTATACTGCAAAAACTCGATCCACAGAGAGTCAAATCCAGTACCGGTTTCGTTCACCTTCCTTGGTCATACATTTCGACCCTTGGGCAGGCCAACCAAAAACGGCTGGAAACTTACGTATTTTCCATGTATGAGTCAGGATGCGAAGAAATCCGTTCGAGAGAAAGTGAAGAGTGTAGTGAACAGGCGTTTCATGGGAAAGCTGCAAGACATCTCCCAACGCCTGAACGCAATGGCCAGAGGTTGGATTAATTACTACTGTGTGTATTCAAGATGGACGGTGTACGGACTTTGGTATTGGATTAACCTCAAGTTGGTACGATGGGTTATGAGACGTAAAAAGATGGGAAGAAGGAGAGCACATCAGTGGTTGAGGAAAATCTATAACCAGAACCCAAAACTATTCATCCACTGGACGCTTGCCAGACCGTACTAAATAAAGTAAAGGCTGATCTGGAAGCGCCGTGTGACGGGAGACTGTCACGCACGGTGCTGTGAGAGGTTCGGGGTGAAATTCCCCTTACCTACTCGACCCGATCAAGGTGTTGGACAGCGACAAGAAAGGCGCTGCCCATCAGGGCTACTATTGGGTCTATCGCTGCCCATTGGACAAACCGTACTGTTTGACTATAATCCTTCACGTGGTGGTCACGTGCCTAAATCCATGCTGGATAACTTTAGGGGTTATCTGCAGACGGATGGATATGCGGCATATGATAAATATGGCAAGAAGAAAGATATCACCCACCTGGCCTGCTGGGCACATACCAGAAGAGAGTTTGAGAAAGCACTGCAGAACGACCGTCCCAGAGCCGAAAAAGCTCTGCTGATGATACAGGGGCTTTATAAGATCGAGCGTAAGGCAAAAGAAGAAAGACTATCACCTGAACAGATCAAGGAACTCCGGCTCGAAGAATCACTGCCGGTCATCAACGAAATGGGCAAATGGATCTTTGAAAGAACACTCCCCAAAAGTCAGATCGGTAAGGCTATGGGATATGCTTACGCTAGGTGGGATGCGCTATCAGCTTATCTATACGATGGAAATCTACAGATCGATAATAACCTTGTCGAGAATGCCATCCGTCCCATTGCGCTGGGACGAAAAAACTATCTCTTCGCGGGAAGTCATGAGGCAGCACAAAGATCGGCAATGATCTATTCATTATTTGCCATTTGCAAAAAGATTGAGGTGAACCCGTACCAATGGCTGAAATACACCTTGGAGAATATCATGTCAATCAACCACAAAAACTTAAAAGATCTCTACCCGCAGAACTTTAAGAATAATCTTCAGGAATCAAACATGTAGTTCGTCGGGCGGATACTTTGAAAGTATAGATGAAGTGCGTGAAATTAGCCAAAAATGGGTTCAGGATTATAATCATTATAGGCCACATGATAGCCTAGGAGGTATAAGTCCTGTGGCATTTAAAAACAAAAAGTCTGTTGTTGGGCGAAGTGGAGCGTAGCGGAACGCAGCCCAACAACAGACTGAAACATAATGTATTTTGTCTCCTTTTAGACGGTACTAAGATGGGGGAGCTTAAAACTGCATCTTAATAGTAGTTTAAAAATTTCCGCACAGCATTGATTTTTGCTTTTACCCCTATCCAGCCAGTTGGCTATCATCAACAGCATCCGGACTCGCTTGTATTGTGTACATATGATGCAAAGCTAGACAGCGTTAGGATGTCAGAAAACATGTGCTTGGATTGATTTAACAGAATAAAGGAATCCAACAGCAAAATGGAAATATTCAAAAGTTGCTAAATAATTAGAGTAAAAGCAAAAAACATAAAAGATTGATTGCAATGGAAAAATTTATTACCGTACAATAAGTTTTCTATTGGATTTTTTTTTTATTTAATTGTAATATTATTACATTTGATAACAAACAACTTAATCTACTTATAGAATTAAGTATTGCCATAAACTTGTCTTCGATTGGTGGAAATAGTATTATTAATCTTTGGTAGGTTAGTGTTATTTTCTTAGTTGCTTGTTATTAAATTCATTGCACTTTTATACTATTTTGAATTTCAATAATTATCTAAATCAAATCAGGATGGAAAAGTTTAAAAGATCTTATTTCGGCTTCAAAAGTCTAATTATTATATCAATTGCGGCATTTTTTATTAAATGCGATTCTGCTGAATTAATGGAGCCAATTAGTGCTGACAAATGCTATGAAGGAGAGGTTATCCGCGGTTTTTGCCCAAGCTATTTAGTAGTAAATGTTACAAATGGTCAGATAGGTCAAAAATGGACATTTAATGGAAAAAAATATAACAATGCTATATTAATTAAAAATGCTTCAATATCTGATGAAGAATTGAATACTTTTCATGAAACCCGAAATGGGAAAATATATTTCATAGTAGATATAGAGGCAACAACCAAAAATGAGAATTGTCAACTTGAAAAAACATGCCTCCAATGGGCTGAAGATACATCAGCTCCGGGAAAAAGTGTATGCATAAAATTTATGTCCAACCAAAAATGTAATAATCTATGAAAATTGTAACTGTACTTTGTACAGGTCTTCTTTGTATGTTATTTGGTTTCCAGTCGTTTTCACAAACACCATATGTATCAATAAGGAATATCAAAACTGAACTGCGGATTGATTCGTCCAGCGTATTGCTTAAAGTGAAGGATAAAAGCAATTTAACAGAAATTATTAATGCTTTAAATAGGGAAAATATCAACAACAAAGTACTTCCTATTGGATCGGATCAGTTTATTCTCATAGAAGATAAGAAGTTAAATGCTGATAATATTGATCTTTCAAATATAGTTTTCAAACAATGGGTATATTATGTAGGTCAAGCTCCATATTATTTTAATGGCGACATTCTTTTACGGCCAAACAAAGGAGTTGAAATTGAGCGTATACTTCAACTAGTAGACCACAATTTAGAGCTAAAAGAAAGATTATCCAGTGGTACATATATTTTTAAAGTTTTAGATGGTTCGAAAGTATTAGAAATTTCAAATAAAATTGACGAAAGTGGATTAGTAAAATGATCTCAACCTGATTTTTTAGCACAAATTGAAAAGAGCATAACCCCAAACGATCCAAAGTACACTGAGCAGTATTATTTGAATAATACGGGACAATATGGTGGTACTTCTGGGATAGATATAAATGCACCCGAGGCATGGGATATTACCACCGGTTGTAATAATATTCGGATAGCAGTGCTTGACGATGGTGTAGAAGACCATGATGATCTTGATGGCAGGGTTCTTAATGGATACACTCATTTAGATTCTCTGGGCTTAGGAAGACCGGCCAGTGTATGTATGGAGGTTCTCCCTTCTGTTTATCAAAGGGTAGGGCATGGAATGGCATGTACAGGAATAATGGCGGCGTCACACAACAATATAGGAATAGCTGGTATAGCTCCAAATTCTTTGATTTATCCAATTAATATATTTCATGGAGGGGAAACAATAGGCAACATTGTTACATCAATGAACAGGGCATGGGATCCTTCGCACGGAAACGCAGATATTATTAGTAATTCGTGGGGTTTCACTACAACTTCTACACCAACGGGAGGAGATGCTCTGATTGATGAAATAACAGATGCTCGTACTTTAGGGCGTGTCAGAGGGGGTATTAGCTATGGGTGTGTGGTCGTTTTTGCTTCAGGAAATTACAATCCTTATTCGGGATGTTCTGGTTGTTTCAATGGCGTTGCATTTCCTGCAAATGTCACAGGAGTCGTTACGGTAGGAGCTATTGATAATACTGGAGCCATCCATGATTATAGTAGTAGAGGAGCAGAAATGGATTTAGTAGCTCCCTCTGGAGGTAGAAGTTCCTCGAATTTAAGTGGTTGCATTATCCCAGATGGAAACGTGAGAACAATTGACAGACCTGGCAATAACGGTTACAGTACAGGGGATTATTTTGATGGATTTAACGGAACTTCAGCCGCGGCACCGCAGGTATCTGGGGTTGCATCATTAATACTAGCTGTTAATCCTAATCTGACAGAAAGTCAAGTGAGAACAATTCTTCAGCAAACAGCAACAGATATGGGTACTTCGGGTTTCGATAATACCTATGGATATGGAAGATTAAATGCCCAAGCTGCCCTCATAGCAGCCATTGGTGGTCCTATTTCCGGACCAACCATCATTTGTTCAACCGGGAATTTTACACTTTCGGGAACACCCGCTGGTTCTGTTTCCTGGTCTTCAAGCAATAGCTCTATACTAACAATTAATTCTTCTACAGGAGCTGCATCCAGAGTAGGGTCAGCACAAGGACAGGTAACTATTACGGTAACAATAAATGCAGGATGCGGTAATGTTCAACTTACCCAAATTGTATGGGTAGGCAACCCAAATCTTACAAAAAAAATAGATGGAGTTCCGGCGGGTACTACTCCTGTATTCCCTGGAAACCTGTATAACCTTACAGCAGAGACACAAAGCCCTTCTACTTCATTCAATTATAATGATTATACTGGATCAGGGGATATGGTCATTGATATTTATTCTCCTAACTCAGCAAATACACAAATGTATGTTCACAGCACTTCTACCTATGGTTCGAGGCACGTTCGAGTTACAGCCACCAACACATGTGGAAGCTATTACGAGGACTTTGTGTTTTATATTCCTGCTTTCTTTAAGGCAGTATACCCAAATCCTGCCAAAGAATACCTTGTATTAGAGTTTTACGACCTTTCCAATGGTGTCGGGCTACCTGATGCTATAGAACTTATTAACGAAAAAAGTATTAAAAAAGAGTTAGTACTTTCAGCAGAAGACTTATTGAAAGATTCTAAAAACTTAAATGGTAATAAATATCGCCTTGACATTACTAAGTTTGAACGAGGGATATGGTACCTTCAGGCTACAAAGAAAGGTCATGAAACTGAAGTGATTAGACTACTGTTTGAATAATAACATAGATATTATCAATACAATAATCTATTAATTACTACTTTAAAAAATCAAGAAATACCTAAAATAGTGCAGATTTAAATAGGGGAATTCATAACGAATTTTCCGTTTCTTATAACCTAACTCTCCTTCTTTTATTCCAAGAGTGTTATACGATAACACGTATCCGTCCGACCAAGTGCATATTTCATGAGCGTTGTATAATGCGGAACTTTGCAGGATGAGCAAAGAAGAAATCAGAGTCCAGATGCTGTCTATGCTAGCAGGCTGGCAACAGAGCGGCCTGAGCAAGAAACGTTACTGCGAGAAAAATGGGATCAGCACTGCTACATTTTATTACTGGTTTTCGCGCAGTAAAGAGAAAGATGCGGGCGGCAGACGTTTTATAAGGATTTATAAGCCAGACAAAAAAGTGAAGCTGAAGTTATCTATTCCGATGGTGTAAGGATCAATGTAGATACTGATTTTGGTCTACTTTCCCAGTTTATCCATCTTTACTGATGTTCTCGCTAGGTTCCTCGCACCGTTTTTATTTGTACGATGCTCACTGCGACATGCGAAAATCTTTCGATGGTCTTTGCGGGCTGGTCATATCGGTGATGCAGCGACAGCCCACCAGCGGAGAGGTGTTTGTGTTCTTGAACCGGAGCCGTACCCACATTAAGCTTTTGCACTGGGAACGTGGCAGTTTTGTACTGTATTACAAGCGTCTCGAACAAGGTACTTTTGGCAGGTCTACACTGAAAAAGGGAGAGCTATCATGGAGTGATTTGGTGCTGATGATCGAAGGAATTCAGATAGTGAGCAGCATACAAAAAAAACGTTATTCACTGCCATAATTGTGCGTGTTTTTATAGGTAGAACGGCGAAAAATCCGTATCTTTATGGTATGGAAACGGCATTGGAAAACCTCTCAAAAGAAGACCTTATCAAGGTTATTTCCAGTCGTGATGAAGCCTTGGCAGAACGTGATAAAAAATAACCTATCTGGAATCCCAGCTTGCTATGTACAAGCGTATGCAGTTTGGACAGAAACGCGAGCGCTTCGAAGGCGACCCCAACCAGACTTCTTTGCCTTTTGAAGCCGCACCAGCAGAGGTAGTAGAGCAGCAAGAGGAAATCAAGCAAAAGATCGAATACACCCGCAGTCGCCCCAATCATAAAGGCCGTGCGAAATTACCCCAGCACCTTCCTGTAGTGGAGATTGAGATTCATCCCGAAGGCGACCTTTCAGAAATGGTATGCATTGGCAAAGAAATTACCGAGGAACTGGAGTGCGAACCCGCAAGGTTCTATATCAACCGCTACATCCGGTATAAATATGCTTCCAAAAAGCAGGATGAAATAAAAATTGGCGAACTTCCCGAACGGGTGATCGAAAAAGGCATCCCCGGAGCAGGCCTGTTAGCGATGATCTTAACAAATAAATATGTCGATCATCTCCCGCTATACCGCCAGAAGCAGATCTTCGCAAGGGAAAACATACAGATCGCTTCTTCAACGATCGAAGGATGGACCAAGGAGGCCCTGATCAAACTCCAGCCGCTCTATGAACAATTGGTCTTCGACACAAAAACAAAAGGATATTTACAGGCTGACGAGACACCGATAAAAGTATTGGACAGCGATAAGAAAGGCGCTGCCCATCAAGGTTATTATTGGGTGTACCACGCTCCATTGGATGGGACTGTGCTTTTTGATTATAGCCCTACCCGGGGCAGCAGTGCACCCATGTCCATACTGGGCACTTTCAAAGGTTATCTTCAGACGGACGGATATGCCGTATATGAAAAGTATGGCAAGAAAAAAGAGATCACCCACCTGGCCTGTTGGGCACACGCACGCCGTGAGTTTGAAAAGGCATTGGACAATGATCGCCCGAGAGCTGAAAGGGCACTTCTGATGATACAGGAACTCTATAAAGTAGAGCGCAGGGTAAAAGAAGAACAACTGTCCGCAGATCGGATAAAGGAACTGCGATTGGAAGGATCACTGCCGGTCATCAACGAAATGGGCAAATGGATCTTTGAAGAGATCAAAAACACCTTGCCCAAAAGCCAGATCGGAAAAGCCATGGCTTATGCCTACGCACGTTGGGATGCGCTATCAGCGTATCTATACGATGGAAACCTACAGATCGACAATAACCTTGTCGAGAATGCCATCCGTCCAGTTGCGCTGGGGCGTAAGAACTACCTGTTCGCCGGAAGCCACGATGCGGCACAGCGGGCAGCAATGATCTATTCGTTCTTTGCCAACTGCAAAAAGCATGAGGTGAACCCGTTTCAGTGGCTGAAATATGCCTTGGAAAATATCATGTCAATCAACCACAAAAACTTAAAAGATCTCTACCCGCAGACCTTTAAGAATAATATTCAGAAATCAAACATGTAGTTCGTCGGGCGGATACCCACGTCCAGAGGTTGTAGCATTGTTAATCGCATTTGTTATATCTGAAGATGGTGGACCATTTCCCCATGAATTGCTTAAAACCTCCGCATTGCCATCATCCCAAGCCCAATTAATCGCGTCACCAATATCAGAATCAGTGTAAGCTGTACCATTTGCAAATATTTTAACAGGTACTATAATTGCATTCTCTGCAATACCCCTTATTCCAATGGTATTATTTGAGGCAGCTATTATTCCAGCACATGCAACTCCATGATTATCCGCGGCAACCAAGGGACGACCCGGGTTAGTTAAGTTTACAGGATCAAAACCCGTTGTTACCCTCCCATTCATATCATTATGGTTATCTACCCCCTCATCTACTACTGCAACTCTAATTCCACACCCGGTAGTAAGGGCCCATGCTTCGGGAGCATTAATATCTATTCCAGCTACGCCTCCAAATTGTCCAGTGTTATTTAAATAATATTGATCAGGATATAAAGGGTTGCCAACTTTTCTATCCGCAATAAAATTTGGTTGACACCATTCCACTAAGCCACTTTCCTTTATTTCATTGGCAACCTTTAATACATCGTTACCTGGTATAACCTCAAACAAAGCTGTTTTGTGCTTCTTCGATTTTTTCAAACGAATTTTATCTTTAAAAGAGGCCTCTATATCAGCTAAAGATGTTTTTGGTTTGAGAGATATTAAGTGGACCCCACATTTAGGACAATTATTACTATTGTTAACATAGGGGGGTGCAGGGGGGAGTTGATAACTTATCCTGCTTGTGGATAACCCGATTTTCTATGCTACTAAGTTAAATCTTTCTGCTGGAATTTCCATGTCAATACCCTGATGGTTTCGCTCATGGTTGTAAAATTTAAACCACTGGGTTAATCCTTTGAACAACGCCACTCCATCGATTTCAGGATTAAGATAAACATATTCCCATTTAACACTTCGCCAAAGCCTCTCTATAAAGATATTGTCTACGGCTCTACCTTTTCCATCCATAGAAATGGCTACCCCTTTTTCCTTCAGTAAGTCCAGGTAAACTTCTGAGGTAAACTGACTTCCCTGATCACTATTTATTATCTGTGGCACTCCATGTTTGTCAAATGCCTCTGACAAACAATTGCCTACCCATTGTGCATCCATAGTGTTGCCGATTGACCAATTGACCACATATCTGCTATATAAGTCTATTATTGCCACCAGATACATAAATCCGGTTTTCATGGGGACAGAGGTGATATCCACAGCCCACGCCTGATTAATCTTTTCTATTTTTAAATTCTTTAGCAAGTAGGGATACTTATATTTCGCTGGGTCTGCTTTACTGGTATTGGGTTTAGGATAAAAGGTTTCCAATCTCATAAGTCTTCTTAATCTCTGCACCCGTTTACGGTTCACCTGAAAGCCCAACTTTGTTAGTTGATCTACCACCCTCCGACTACCCATAAAAGGGTATTTGAGGTAAATCTTATCAATTTCAAGCATAAGCTGTAAATCTTCTTCACGCTCTGCTACGGGCCGGTAATATAGACCACTGCGATGAATCCCCAATAGACTGCATTGCTTAGAAATACCCAGCAGTTTATTCGTCCCTTCGATCATTTCACGCCTTTGTTTGAGGCCTGTATTTGATGCCACTTTTTTTTAAGAAATTCAATTTCTACTTTTTGCTGGCCGATTTGAGCATAAAGAAATTCCTTCTCCTGTTCTTCAACACTTGATTTTCCAACAGACTTCAACTCGAAAATTTGAGCACTTTTCTCCATGAATTCCTTCTTCCAATTAGTGATCTGCTGAGGATGAACCTCAAATAATGACGCAAGCTCCGACAAAGTTTGTCGCTCCTTTAAGGCTTCCAAGACCACCTTGCTCTTGAATTCCGAACTGAATTTTCTACGTGTATTTCCCATAATATGACAAGTTATTAAAATTGATCTTTCAAACTTAATTCCTTGTCCTAATTCTGGGGTCCATTATCATACCTCATTTAATACTAACACATAAGCATTCTGATACTTGTAGGAAAAACTAAAAAATACATCAGGGAATTCTTCTTTAAGTTGTCTTTCAAAATTCTTATTGTTGTTAGAAGAACCAAATGTAATGTTAAGTATATTCTGGTAAGGGTTTTGAGGCTTGTGTAAAGCCCCATATTTTTGTACCAACCGGAGTAAGTCCTCTTTACTTTTAAGATCTCCAATTACTAAAATAGCATTGGAAGAGTCAATGTCAATCAGTACCTTCTCATCAAAGTAATAATAAAAAGGTCTGTTATCTATCTGAGCTTGACAAACTGAGATAAAAGTTAGGAAAATAAGTACATTAAAATATTTCATAATCGATTTATTTTGGTTGCTTTATAAAAATACTACCAACGGATATAGTCAGGTGAGGTGAATAGGTATTTCCTAAACAGATGGGCGGATCTACTTTCTCAAATTTTTCAAAATAGAATTCAGCTCCTATAAAACTCAATTCTTCAGGAATGTTTACAATATATATATACTCATATTTATCCAATTCTGAAGTTGTTTCACCTCCCTTTACTTGAGCTGCAAGAGTACAAAATCTGCCTGTAATTTTAGCTTTGTAATAGCCTGCAGGCGTAATAACTTCATTATTACAAGACTGGATCAATAGAATAATTGAAAGCAGAAGAATGAAAAAAGTCGAATGCGTTTTCATGATTTCGTATGGTTAAATACTCTAACTAGATTTATAAATTCTACAATTAAGCACAAACAACAATTAAATAAGAAAACAAAATATTTTGTCTTAAACGCAAATACTTGGACAGTTTATTTACTTTATTTTACCACGTAGGGTCTATTTCTACTTGTATTGATTCGAGGAATTTTCGAGGAGACATATATTGTAAACCTCCATGTATTCTTTCGAAGTTATAAAATTTTTTCCATCTATGCATCACTTGTTTGAAATCTTGCAAATCTTCAAACTCAAATCTCTGACAAACAGCACTCTCTAAGATTGAATGATAGGACTCAATATGTGCATTCTGTTGCGGAGTAGCAGGCTTCGTAAATTCCTGATTAACTCCTTTTTGTCTTAAATATTCCTGAACTATTGTTGCTTCAAATTGAGAACCATTATCATTTCTTACGATAAATTGCTTAGGCATAGGATAAGTTTCAAAAATTTGCTCAAAAAGTCTAATTACATCTTCTGATTTAATAGAATTTGCGATGTATTGTCCAAGTTGCCATCTTGAAAAAACATCTAAAACGGTCAGGACTTGTGCATTTGAGCGTGTTCCTTGGATATAAACATACTTAATGTCAAATTCAAGGAAACTAAATTCGTTTTGTACATTAGGGACGAGGTCTTTTACCCAATTTCGGCTAGTTCTTTTGGTATTATTGCGTTGAAATTTCAGTAAATTATGCTCTTTCATGAGTTTGTAGGTTCTATAAGCACCTATCTTTAACCCCTTTTCTTGGTTTAAATAGCGATAGGTTTTATAATAACCGTAATCCACAAATTCTCCCTCCAAAAGTTTCTTGGTTTCTTGCAAAACATACTCCAAATCATGCCTGTTGTTTTCTAAATCATAGACAAACTGAGAGATCTTTTTACCGGGTTTTGTGCCAGTAGATGTATAATAATAGCTACTTCTAGCTAACCCTACATGCTTCAACACTATTGATTTTGGCTTCCCTTGCTCTAAAAACTCGTCAACAACCATGATTTTCATTTCTTTAGGGATTGACTTTTTTTTAAAAGGGAATCTTTAATCTGAATAGCTAACTCTTTTTCGGCCACGATCCGTTTAAGAGCTTCGTTTTCTCGACGCAATTGTTTTAACTCACGCTCAGAATCTGACATCGACCCTGGAGGTAAACCTGTCTTACCCAGTTGGTCAAACTTCTCTTTCCAACTATAAATACTTACAGACGACACCCCAAATTCCCTTGAAGCAACACTAACCCCATGCTCAATTGAGTAAAGTACTATCTTCTCCTTTTCTTCTGAAGACCACGTTTTCCTATGCTTTGACATACACAAATCTAATTAATTATTAACTTAGTTTTGTGTCCAAGTTTTTATCGAGCTATTGGGATCTACCACACCGTACCTGTTTGTAGGGTTTAAATAACCCCCACCAATATTCAAAGCATTATTTAATAATTCGTCAATATGCATTCACCTAATTTTGTAGATAAAGATAATTAGATGACAAACAAATAACACTGCATCTCTCAAAAAAAATTCTAATTAGGACTGAAGAGCGAAAGCACTCTTCCTTCAAGTTTCAGTTTCCTGCTCAATTCTACAAATCTAAATCAAAAAGAAGTACTCCCGATTTTCATATAAACCTCTAAGTAATTACTTATCAGGTTGTCCATAAAATAGAGAGTATTACAATTAAAAGATTTAACAAATTACCACTTAATAAATTTTTACCATATTTATATCATATATTAACCTTGCCGCGTAACTTTATCAAAGACTTAAATCGGCAGATTTGCCGCTGATGTTATTTCTAAAAATAAATTTTAACAATTATTCACCTTAAATTACTAAACAATGAAAAAAATCATCGTACCATTTTTGGTTCTGACTATCGGTATTTCTTTCCAAGTTAGTTCTCAAAGTAATCAAGATCAAGATCCAGATCAACCTGATGTTATTGCAGTTGGATGTAAATTTACTGGGAAAGCTGATGATCGTTGCAGCCATGGAGGTTATAATGTGACTAAATGCGTTCCGGAAGAGGGCGCTAAGACTTGTGGGTATAATCTTCCTTAAGAGAACAACTGCAACTTAGTGATGCCGTAATTTTTTATTACGGCATCACAATTAAAATTAGCGTTCAAACAAACTCGAAATATTAGACACATAAGTCGCAGCCAAATATTAAAGTTACTAGATATGCTATTTTTTTTCCATTACCTAGTTCTAAGCAAAAATATTTTGAAAGTACATTTTGAGCTTGTAAACTATATTTAAACTTGTAAACTATAATTTAGAATGAATAAGATATACCTATTGCTTTTTGTACTTTTTTTAAACAGTTGCGATGCACAAGATAAGAAAGATATTACTTTTAAAAAATTTCCGGTTGAACAAGCACTAGTAACAAAAAAGCTTTTTACAGCTGATGTAACGTCGCCATATCATATGATGCTTTTCAACGATTCTTTGCTCTTAATTAGACACGATGAAAGTACCACTCGTCATCATTTTTCAAGTTATAGTCTACATAGTAAACAAAAAGTAAGAGACTTACTGCCTGCAGGTAGAAAGGCAGGTGAGAGTTTATCCTTTTTATCTTTTGGTATATTAGGAGATCAACTATGGGTTTTAGATTTATTGAAAGCTGCAATAATTTTTGTTTCAATTAAAGATTTAGACTCAGTTACAGAGGAATTGCCTTTTCAAAACACAAATTACTACCGAATTCAACCACTTACAAAACATACATTTATTTGTAGCGGAGACCATGACTCAAATTATCTCTTGGAAAAAGTAGATCTTAATAAGGGCAAAATTGAAGAAACGTACTTCCCTTACCCAGAAAATTTTCCCCGTACACAAAAGGAAGCATTTGAAAGTTTTTTGTACAAGCATCCCACTCAAAATAAGTATTTTCTTGCTGCTAGGTATGCTGATTATCTACAATACATAGATTTAGATGCTGGAACCAAAAAGCAAATATTCGGACCAGAAGGATTTGGGCCAAACTTGAAATTAGCAAAAACGGCAGAAGGGAAGGAATTTATGAGCATTAATAAAGAAACTCGTTTTGGATATGTACGAGGCCAAACAACAGAGAAATACATTTATCTGCTTATTTCAGGAAATTTTAGAGAAAAGGAAGACTCAGAACTAGGGAAATCAATTTTTGTTTTTGACTGGGACGGGAATGAAAAAAAACGTATAAACCTCGAAAATGGCATCGTCGATTTTGTGGTGAGCTCCAATGATTCAACTATATATGTCTTCAATCCCGAAACGAGAAGTATTGAAAGTGGAAACCTCTATTAAAATGAAATCTCTCCCTATTATTTTTTTATTTTTGATTGCTTGTCAAGCTAAGACTGAAAAGCATAAAGTTTTGAAAATCCCTGTCCAGATTGAAAAATATAGATCAGAATATTCTAATGCAAGCGATGATGAGCGGACGTTTAGACTTTATATTCCTATTGATGTATCTTGTGCAACATGTTTAAGCAGGTTTTCACAAATTAACATGTTGTCTGACAAACTTGCTGAGCGTGCCAGTCAAGTACAGATAATACCATTTTGTTATTCCAAAAATAAGGATTTTGAATCAATAAAATATTTAGTAGAATCAGGCAAAGTGAAAGTTGGAAATCTAACCCTCTATTTAGACACTGAAAGCAAATTTTATACGTTGAATACCGGTATTTTACCAGATCAATGTATTGTTACTAATTTAAATGATGAAATTTTGTTAATTGGAGATTTCCTCAATAACAGAGACGATTTTGAGGCGGCAAAATTAATAATAAATTGATATAAATCTAATCCAATGTTCCAGTTATCAACCTACACACTCTGGGTATTCTTATGGTTTATACAAGAACCGGTTGTTTACCACGTTGTTTATGATTCTACACTAATATTAGACCTTCATGCCCCAAATAGTCCGTATAAACAAGAAATGATATTATCGATAGGCAAAAATTCTAGTAGATATTGTGAAATGGAAATTTTTAAAATTCATAATAACAAAAATCAGAAAAATGAGCCACAACCTGTAATAAATACAACGTCTGCAAGAACGGTGGTCGGTAGACCCGTCTTGCCAGTCTCTAATAAAGGCATTGTATTTCGAGAACAATTAGTCGTAGATGTAAAAAATCAACTAGTGCACAAAATAGGGCAAATTGGAATAAAAACATATTATGTAAAGAAGAAATTGCCATCGATAAAATGGGAGATCACTAGCCAACAAAAAACCGTATTAGGGTACACTTGCCAAATGGCTCGAGGACAATATTCTGGTAGAAATTATTCAGTCTGGTTTACCACAGACCTACCTTTTACTCAGGGTCCTTGGATTCTTCATGGTCTTCCAGGTTTAATTCTGGAGGTTGAAGATAGTACAGGTGAAGTTCAATTTAAAGCAAAATCTATAACCCGAAGCGCTAGTACTTTGGAAAATACTGACTCCTTTTATGAATACGAAAAAGCAATTGCCTTAAAAGAAAAAGAATATACTAAAGCCTTAACGATGTTCCTTGAAGATCCCGAAGCTTACACCCAAGCCCAAGTAAATGGAGCGAAGGTCACGACTGTAAATGAAGATACTGGACAGAAAACGAAAATAGTTGGTTTGAAAAAATACAATCCCATTGAGCGCCTTTAATTTACATTCCACTAGAATTAGATATTTCATCCTTATCTTTCTCTGCTCCCACATTTATAGTGGTTACTCTCAAACTATCCACTTACGAGGCACTATCAAATCTGACCGAAGTTTAGAGCCTCTTGAAGCTATCATTACCTTAGGGGACAGCACGGGAAAAGTAATTTCCTATACCCAATCAGACCAAAATGGCTCATATAGAATCGATAATATTTACTTTAAACCAGGGCTATGGTTAGAGGTGAATGTTTACGGATTCCATAAGGCTCGTCAAGCCGTACTGCTGAACCAAATGGAATATATTTTTATATTAAAACCAAATCCGCTAGAATTACAGGAAGTAAGGGTAGAAGCTCCGGCAGTAAGACAGACGGGAGACACGACACGATTTAATGTTCAAAGATTTGCTCGAGAGCAAGATAGAAGTATTTCTGATGTCCTAAAAAGATTACCAGGAATAGGAGTCGGTGACGATGGCAGCATTACTTACAACGGCAAAAAGATAGACAATTTATATATTCACGGAGATGACCTTATGGGAGGGCGCTACGGGATGGCAACAAAAACCATAAAAAAGGAAATGATCTCCAGTGTTCATATCATCCAAAATCATCAACCAGTCAAAGCACTCCAAAACAAAGTACATTCCGATAAAATTTCTGTAGATCTAATATTACAAGATGACAGTAGCCTGAAATCTTCCGGAAATTTACGGGTTGGCGCTGGCATTCCCAATCTTTATGAACTTGATTTAGCACAAGTAGCACTAAATAAGAAATTTAAAATGTTAAATGCTGCAGGCGGCAATACTCTTGGCATAAACTACGAAGATCAGCTAAAAAACCTTGGATCAAATTCCATGATGGGGAGTCTAACCAATAAATTACCTGAAATCTACATCAATCTCGGCGCTACATCTAAGCCTAGTGTACCACCTATCTATTATTTAAATAATCGTTCCCTATTTGCATCTATAAATAACCTGTACAAATTCAAAAACGAGGTACAATTAAGAATTAATACAACAAGTCAGTACGATAAGACACACTATGAGTCGTCCAGCGCGATAGCAAATTTTGTTTTACAAGATACTATTCGTTTTACAGAAAACCACCAATTAACTAATAAACCTTGGGGCCATGATCTCCTCATTAATTTAATGGCAAATAAAAAATTGTATTTTCTTAACAATTCTTTCAAAGTAATCAGGACCTCGAACCTTAGCACAGGAGAAATGCATTTTAATGACCAAAAATTTTCTCAAGCACTGACTACCTATGATAAAAATTACACCAACGAATTTACATTCATTCCTACCTATAGAAAAAATAGTTTAGTAGAATTACGTTGGTTACTTGAACAAAATAGAAATGGGAAAAATTTACACCTTGGTTCTGGATATCGTCCAAATTTTGCCTCAGTAGATTCGGCATCTATCATACAAAATCTACTGGTACCTACATTCATTTCCAATTCTTATCTAGCCTACACTTACGCGAAAATAGGCGTTACGCAACAATACAAAGCGGGATATATGTATGAGGAACAAAAATTACACTCCCGCTTATATTCAAATACCGGTTTAAGGGAAATAACGGATTCACAAAACGGTTTAGATTGGCAAAGATCCTACCCTTATTTCTCCGCAATGTACCAAGTAAGAAGAAAAAAAATGAATGCAGAAATTTTATTGCCTCTGGAATACTACAGAATAACTTTCCAAGACCTACAGCTGTCCATGAGTAATAAAAGGAACTTTTTTCTATTCCGACCAAAATTATATTTACAATATAATTTTAGCACTGAAAAAAACCTACGATTTGATTACAATTTCCAGAAAAGTATCGGGGATTTTACTCAAATATATACCCAACCTATCCTATTGGATTTTAAGACATTAATGGTTAATGACCCACATCTTCAAATTTTGCATAATACGTTCACATCTTTGCAATACAAAGAGGAACAATCTCTATCCATGCTGACATTTTATGGTAAAACCATATACACAATTCAGCGTTCCAACACCATAAAATCAATGGAGATTGAAGAAAATATCATTCGATCGAAAACAATAAAATTAGTGAACCGCCAAAAAATTTTAGACGTGAATGGCGGAATTAGCAAATTTTTCTGGAAACCAAAATTCAGAATGACTATAGATGCTTCAGGAACATTTACCAAAGGTGAACATTATCTCAATGGAAATATAGTGCCACTGTCTTCGTTCCAGTGCCAAATGAAAGGTCAACTTGAAAAAAATATATTAAAAAGACTATCCGCAGAATATTCTTACTTTGGAAGTTGGTTCTCCAGTAGGGCAATAACCGAAACTGGAACAACACAATTTAAAAATCAGTATACAAGTTTTCAGCACAACTTTTCTTTAAGCTATTTAGTAGGCACCCAATGGCAAGCTAAGCTTTCTGGAATACAAAGCCGCACTTTAGTATACGGTGGTTCTCCAATAAAATATCTATTTATGAACTTAAATGGAGGATATCGAACTAAAAACAAACGGGTAGAATGGCTACTCGAAATTAGCAATATAATGGGTGAAAAGCAATATGAAATTTTTACTTTGATGAATAATACAGCAATAAATCGATCTTATCCCTTAAAGGGTCGAACTACAGTAATTAAGGTAATTTATAATATATAGAGGCACTTTTTGCACAGAATGCGCTTCAATTATACTTTTTTGATGGAAAAAAATAGTGGTAATGTAAACATAAAAATTGAAGCTCTACCGTCCTTGTGTTGTTGGACTAAACAAATAATAATTTTGTACCGCATTTTATTATTATTTTTATACGATTAAAAACCATTATAAGAAAATCTGCATTTGTAATTACCTCTGGTAGTGGTTTTAATCTTTTGTATTTTGTATTGTTATATAGGAAAAATTGGTAATTATAAATAATAATGAGTAAGATATGCAACACAATCTTGTATTATAAACATACAGGAAGAAAACAATACCAATAAGAATGCTTCCGCAAAGCATTACATTTTTAATATCGCCGAAGCTCTTCATGATTCATTATTAGGTTCTTACTGCAATATTAAGAAAAAGAGGCCATCACAGGGCCTCTTTTAAAACGTAATTCGTCGCCAGCTCTGCCTGCTTAGCAGCTTGGTAGAAGAAGTACGGATTTTTACCTAAGGCTTCAAGCCAATTGGTGACGTAGGATGCGGAGTTCTGCAGGGTAGAATCGGTAGCTTGCCCAAAGTGCTGTAAGAGGTAGGATGCGGCTGTATCTGCAACGAGTTCTTCGAAGGCGTATTCATTCTTTTTGGCGAATTTCACCAAGCGATCAAGACGGCTAGCGTGTCCGGTTGAGTGGATGATTTCGTGTGCGAGAGTGTAATAATACTCTATAGGAGTGGTAAAATAATTAATTTTCACCATGTGGATACGCTTTAACCACTCTTTCTCGTATTTCTTCAGAAGTTTCGCTCTTGCGGGAACTGGAGTTCTGGTCAAAGCTCACCGGTGTAACTTCTACATGTAAGTCAATCCTATCCAGTAAGGGTCCTGAAACCTTGTTCAGGTATTTCTGAACGGTGCCGGGTGCGCAACTGCATTCTTTGTCGGGATGGTTATAATACCCGCATGGACATTGTTGTGTTGCTTTTTTTGCGATACGAAAAAACAGTGCCTAAACCGCATGTATACTGGTACCCTGCGCAACCCAAGACGATTGGTGAGCATATTCGTAAACGAAGAATGGATTTGCGGTTGCTACAATCTGATAGTGCCCGAATATTTAATACTTGTGTTGACTCAATTACTGGCTGGGAAAATGGCAGAAGTCTGCCTCATATTCATTTTTATCCTCGGATAATAGATTAATTCCTCCGGAATATCCCTTTTGAGGTCTCAGAGAGAGACCTAAGGGGTAGAATCAAAGCCTTTCTGCTGACACATGGATTAAATCAAAAGAAAATGGGAAAATTACTTTCTGTTGATGCTTCAACTATTTGTTCGTGGGAGACTGGACAGACAACTCCGAATAAAATAATGACCAAAAGAATATGAAAAGGTCAGATAATAAGGCTATGTGAAGCTTGGATTCTCTAATATTAAACTGTCTTGTTTCGGGGGAAGGGTCAGTGGGACGTCAAAACTTTGAGTCAACTTCTCCAGCTTTATTACAATAAAGCACCGCCAGCATCATCATCACCTGTTCTTAATTCTATTTTAGCATCGTGATTTCCAAAAAGAGTAATGCCTATCACATCTTTAATATCTTGTGAAAGATATTTTTTTGGTAATCTATTTAGCAAACCATCAGTAGCCTCATTTTTTACTTTGAAACTATATTGGTTATTATGTTCTAAACTATTAATAAACACTACACCTTTTAAGAATAGTACTTCATATTTTCCAGATGCCATATTTATCTCATTCCAAACAGATTCTTCTAAATATATATTTAATTCGTGAGGTCTGAATTGATCACCATTCAAAGATATTTGTATTCTTTTCTGATCATCAAAAATATCCTTTTTGATATTTAAAAAACTAGATTCAGAATAAAACCCATGTTCTTTAAGAGCCAAAGATGGGCCATCTTTAAAAGAAATATAACCCTTTTCCTTTTCTAGGTTTTTGCATGCAAAGAAAAAAAGAAATATAACTAATGTACAACAGGTTAATTTTAAAGTAGTTAATTTCATATATATTTAAAGGTTTATGTTTAGTTTATTGTGATAAACATATTAATTAAAATCTATAAACCAAATTATTGGGTTGTTTTTTGTATCTTTTATACTTTTGAAACGTAATCTGAAGGGGTAGCTTACACTGCAGCAAATTATAAATATCAGAGCGGCCTGTCAATTATTCATTTTTTCTCACCCCGCCCAATTCTCTCTATCCAAACTCCGGTACTGTATGGCTTCTGCCAAATGCTCAATTCGGATCTCTTCAGATTCTGCCAGGTCAGCTATGGTTCGGGAGACTTTAAGGATGCGGTCATAGACACGAGCGGAAAGACCTATCTTTTCCATGGCTCTTTTTAATTGCAATTTTCCCGGTTCGCCAATTTGACAAATTTCCTTCACCATCTCTGGTGGCATAAGGGCATTACAATGTATCCCCGGATGATCTTGATATCTTATTTCCTGGATCTTTCGAGCTTTAACCACTCTTTCTCGTATTTCTTCAGAAGTTTCGCTCTTGCGGGAACTGGAGATCTGGTCAAAGCTCACCGGTGTAACTTCTACATGTAAGTCAATCCTATCCAGCAAGGGTCCTGAAACCTTGTTCAGGTATTTCTGAACGGTGCCGGGTGCGCAACTGCATTCTTTGTCGGGATGGTTATAATACCCGCATGGACATTGTTGCGTTGCCATTTTTGCGATACGAGAAAACAGTGGATAAACCACATCCATACCTATTGGTATCCGGAGTATCCGATTTCCCGCAACAAACTATCGATGCTCCTTATTATTAATGTTTAAAGATTAATCAATGAGTAAAATTTACGACATAATAAATTTTATGGTAGAAACTTGACATAAATTTTGCTTTATAAAATCTGAAAAACTAAATTTTTAATCATGTTTAACTAAATAGTTACAAAAAATGAGAGTAATAACTTTATCATTAGTGACAGTTTTCTTCTGTTTATTTGTTTCTGGATGCAAGTCTTCAGAGGTTGCGGAGATTGATAATTCTAATTCAATTTCTCTTATGGCACCGAGTGGTGATTATATCGCAAAATCACATGAAGATTTAGTTAAAAGGATAGCTGATATTTATAAAGACCCGTCTTCAAAAATAAAATTAGTGCAAATTGATTATTTGAACCTTTCAGAGGGATTTGCAGCTACAGTTTCCTTTGAACATAGTGAACATGGCAAAAGTAAAGTAGTTCTTATGCCTGCAAATAAAGTTCAAGATGCAGAGGAGATGAATTCTGAAAAACTTCGGGTCTCAGTGGAAGAGGAGCCTCCGGTAACGGTGTATTGTTCGTGTGGAAATAATACATTCCCATCTTCTCAATGCGAAGTTACTGTAACGGTTAATACAAATGGTAGTGTATCTACTACTTGCAAAGTTACCGGTTGTTCATGGGGGTGTGTTGCCCATGTAGAGATGTAGGGTCTAATAATTGATGATAAGGTCTTTATTGGCTTCAGGGACACACCTGGGTAAAGGACATAGTAACCAACTTTGTACGTAAAGGAAAACCGACCAAAGATGAAAAGAAGCAGCACAAGCAGATGTGCTCTCTACTGAGCAAAGAGCGGGCTACGCGCCTGGAAGGTAGCTTTGGATCAGAAAAGCAACACTATGCTCTAGGAAGAATTAAGCCCGAACCAAGAAAACTAAAATCGTCTAGATATATAGAACATTTCGTTATCCCGCCCAATTCTCTCTATCCAAACTCCGGTACTGTATGGCTTCTGCCAAATGCTCAATTCGGATCTCTTCAGATTCTGCCAGGTCAGCTATGGTTCGGGATACTTTCAGGATGCGGTCATAGGCACGAGCGGAAAGACCTATTTTTTCCATGGCTCTTTTTAATAGCAATTTTCCCGGTTCGCCAATTTGACAAATTTCCTTCACCATCTCTGGTGGCATAAGGGCATTACAATGTATCCCCGGATGATCTTGAAATCTTATTTCCTGGATCTTACGAGCTTTAACCACTCTTTCTCGTATTTCTTCAGAAGTTTCGCTCTTGCGGGAACTGGAGATCTGGTCAAAGCTCACCGGTGTAACTTCTACATGTAAGTCAATCCTATCCAGTAAGGGTCCTGAAACCTTGTTCAGGTATTTCTGAACGGTGCCGGGTGCGCAACTGCATTCTTTGTCGGGATGGTTATAATACCCGCATGGACACGGGTTCATACTGGCGATCAGCATAAAGCTGGCCGGAAACTCTACGGCTAGGCGGGTACGAGAAATAGTGACCTTCCGCTCTTCCAGGGGTTGACGCATCACTTCTAATACGGTCCTCTTGAATTCTGGAAGTTCATCTAAGAACAGCACCCCGTTATGGGCTAAAGAAATCTCCCCTGGTTGCGGAAAACTACCGCCACCTACTAATGCCGCATCTGAAATGGTATGGTGGGGCTGGCGAAAAGGTCGCTTGGAAATCAAGGTAGATCGCTTATCTAATTTCCCTGCCACACTGTGAATCTTCGTGGTTTCCAGTGCTTCAGAGAGGGTGAGGGGAGGGAGAATACTAGGTAGTCTCTTGGCTAACATGGTCTTACCTGCACCGGGAGGACCTATCATGATGGCATTGTGTCCCCCTGCAGCGGCTATTTCCAAAGCTCTTTTGATGTTCTCCTGCCCTTGAACATGGGAAAAATCAGCTTCGTAATCGTTTACCGTATGGTAGAAGATTTCCCGAGTATCCGTTACTAAAGGTTCAATGTCCTTGTTGCCAGTTAGAAATTCAACTGCCTCTTCTAAAGTGTCCACTCCTATGATGTCTAATTGGTTGACAATTGACGCTTCTAAGGCATTCTCCTTGGGTAATATAAATCCTTTCAGCTTCTGAGCCCGGGCTTCGATAGCTATAGGTAATACCCCTTTTATGGGACGTAGTTTGCCGTCCAAAGCCAATTCTCCAAGGATGACATAATCGGAGAGATTTCGGGTGTATTCTTGTGAGGAGGCAAGTAGACAGAGGGCTATGGGTAGGTCATAAGCCGTTCCTTCCTTCCGGAGATCAGCTGGAGCCAGGTTGATGACCGTTTTATATCGGGATTGTTCAAAGCCTCCGTTCTTTAAGGCTGCATCAATGCGCTGAAGGCTTTCTCGGACGGCATTGTCCGGTAAGCCAACTACATTCAGTCCAAAACCTCCCTTAAGTATACTAACTTCTACAGTAATGAGTGTGGCATTAACGCCAAATACGGCGGCGCCAAAAGTGGTGGATAACATGGTCTACAAGGTTAATGCACAAATATAGACTTCATCAAAAAGGAAGGCAAGAATCTGAAAAAAAGAGTCGGTGGGCAGAGACCCACCGAAGCATTATCCACATTTAGAGCTGCCGCAGTCTTTGCAGGTTAAGCAGCCTTCTTGATACATTAGATTAGTAGAATTACAGTTTTGGCACTTCTGTCCTTTTACTTCTGTCTCATCAGGAATGAATTTTTTCAGCGCTCGAACAACCCCGTTTTTCCAAGTGTTGATGGACTCGTTATCTAGCTGCAAGGAATTGATCAAGTCAATCACCTTCTCAGTAGGCATACCGTGACGAAGTACCCCGGATATCAATTTTGCATAGTTCCAGTAAACCGGATCAAACTTATGAGATAGACCTTCAATAGTGGTCTTATAACCTCTTTGGTTAGTAAACCTAAAGTCGTAACGAGAATTTCCTTCCTCATCTCTGTTCTTGATGATATATCCTTCGTTTACCCATCTTGGAAGTAGGATGCCGTCCTCGTCATCTGCCAATCCGGTGAAGATCTCATAAGGTTTTTCATTGATCTTACCTATGAAAGCAATCCATTTCTCTTTTTTGTTTTGGAACCTTACTACATCAGCTTCCAGAACTTGTGGTCTCTTCAGAGGGAAGGCTTGTGGTGCTTCTTCCTCTTCTTTTTTAGGTTCTGATTTTCCAATAAGTACACCGGAACGAGAACCGTCACGATACACGGTTACTCCTTTACAGCCGGCCTCCCACGCAGTGATATAAAGTTCGTTCACCAACTCTTCCGTAGCCTCGTTAGGAATGTTGATGGTTACGGAGATAGAGTGGTCCACCCATTTTTGGATTTCTCCCTGCATTTTTACCTTGCTCACCCAGTCTACGTCATTAGAAGTGGCTTTGTAATAAGGAGACTGAGCTATAAGCTCATCTATTTCTGCATCGGAAAGATTTTTTGAAGTATCTATGCCCTGAGCTTCCATCCAAGTCTTGAACTTATGGTGGAATACCACATATTCCTCCCAGGAGTCGCCCACTTCATCCACAAAGTCAACTCTCACGTTTTTATCGTTCGGATTAACCTTTCTTCTGCGTTTATAGACCGGCATAAATACGGGTTCGATGCCGGAAGTAGTTTGAGTCAGAATGGATGTACTTCCAGTAGGTGCTATGGTCAATAGAGCAATATTTCTCCTACCGTATTCCTGCAGGTCATTATAAAGGGCAGGGTCAACAGACTTAATGCGGAGTAGGAAAGGATTATTTTTCTCTCTTTGTGCATCAAAAATACTAAAGGCACCCCTCTCTTTGGCCATTTCACATGAAGCTCTGTATGCCGCTAGGGTGAGCGTTTGATGAACCTTAATGGAGAATGCTATTCCTTCTTCTCTGCCGTAACGTATACCTAAAGCGGCCAACATATCTCCTTCGGCAGTTATACCTACACCTGTACGTCTTCCTTCTCTGGCTTTGGTACGGATTTCTAGCCAAAGATTCTTTTCTATTCTCTTGATCTCTTCGTCTTCAGGATCCTCGTCAATCTTTTGTAAGATGGCATCAATCTTCTCTAATTCCAGGTCGATGATATCATCCATCATTCTTTGCGCAGCCCCTACATGTTGTTTGAATAAATCAAAATCAAAATAAGCATCCTTTTTGAAAGGATTTACTACGTAGGAGTAGAGATTGATAGCTAAAAGCCTACAGGAATCATATGGACAAAGAGGGATCTCTCCACATGGGTTAGTGGAAACCGTTTCGTATCCTAGATCAGCATAACAGTCAGGTAGAGACTCTCTACGGATGGTGTCCCAGAAGAGTATACCGGGTTCAGCAGATTTCCACGCATTGTGTACTATTTTTTGCCAAATCTTTTCTGCATCTATCTCCTTAGTCATTCTAGGATTGGGACTGAAGATGGGGAATTTTTGTGTATATGCAGACTTATTCTTCACGGCCTTCATGAAGTCGTCGTCGATACGAACGGATACATTGGCACCGGTGATCTTTCCGGCTTCTAATTTGGCATCTATAAAATCTTCTGCATCCGGATGGTTGATGGAAACGGATAGCATTAAGGCACCTCTTCTCCCATCTTGAGCCACTTCACGAGTGGAATTAGAATATCTCTCCATAAATGGCACTAGACCTGTCGAGGTTAGAGCGCTATTTTTAACGGGAGAACCTTTTGGGCGGATATGAGAAAGATCATGTCCCACGCCTCCTCTTCTTTTCATCAATTGTACCTGCTCCTGATCTATCTTCATGATGCCTCCGTAGGAGTCACCCGTTCCATTGGGATGACCTATCACGAAACAGTTGGATAAAGACGCAATCTGAAACGGATTTCCTATACCGGTCATAGGACTTCCTTGAGGTACTATGTACTTGAAATCACGGATCAGATCCAGGATTTCTTCGTACTTCATAGGGGAAGGATACTTGGATTCTACTCTTGCTATTTCAGAAGCTATTCGGTGATGCATATCTTCCGGCGACTTCTCATAGATATTCCCTTCGGAATCCTTCAAGGCATATTTGGTTACCCAAACTTTTGCCGCAAGGTCATCACCTTTAAAGTATTCAAGAGCTGCTTGTGTAGCTTCTTCTGTGGTATATTTCTGTCTTTGAGTTTCTTCTATTATCCTTCCCATATATATGCAGTAATTGTTGTGTGAAAACTACAAAAAAATCAACTTATTTGAAATAGGATAGGTAAAAAAGTTCGCAAGAAATATTTATAGTACACTGATAATAAATGATTTAAAATTTTTGCTATGGTAAAAAGTTGACAAATTTGTTAAATTGTTGATTGTCTGAATTTTATGGTTTTCGTTCCAAAAGAGCATAAAAAAAGCGCAGTTTTGCTGCGCTTTTTCCTTAGATTCAGGAGATTATTCTTCCCATTTCCAGTCTTTGCCTATTATTAATTCGGTCTTCAAATTATGTTTGATCAAGAACTCTTTGGTTTCATTGCTGCTTCTGAATTGAGTAGGCAATGTTTCTTCATTGGCCAATGCATATAACATCATGGCGGTGTAACGCACATTGTTGTTGATATGGTTTTTGTCGATTAGATCAAAACGGTCACAGTTGGCATGGTAACAACCGTACGCTTTGATAGGGAAAGATCCGGAAGGAGAACTGATAGGAACCCCGCTGATCATGAAGGGCTGATGGTCAGAATGTAAACCTACACCGTTGCTAACGGCATTTCCGTAAGAAGGATCCACTTGTTGAATGATCTTTCCTATTTCTTCCATTTTAGTCTTAAGAGCATCGTTTCCGCCGGCACTGAATCCGCGAACGTTATTGGTCATGTCCATGTTCATCATCAGTTTCACGTTTTTGATTTTTTTGCTCTTTTCCAGTTCTTTAACCATGTGGCGTGAGCCTAAAAGCCCTTGCTCTTCACCCATAAAGAGTACGAATTCTATAGGTCTTTTGGTTTGAAGATTCAACTGCTTGAATACTCTGGCTATATCCATGATAGAGAAGGAACCTACACCATTATCCATAGCTCCTTGAGCTAGATCCCAAGAATCAAGGTGTCCACCTACGATGATCTTTTCGTTTTTATGCTTTTTAGATGTTCCAGGTAGAGTAGCTATCACGTTTCTCGCTTTGATAGGGCGCGAGAAGTTCATCATATCTATTACCGCCAGGATATTCTTTTCATCTTTGATCCATTTTCTTATGCTTTTCCCAGATTCTACAGACACGCAGACTGCCGGTATAGGAATCAATTCCCCGGTTACAGAAGCAGTCCCGGTCAGTAGCACTCCACCTTCTACAGCATTGGCTATGATAACTCCTTTTGCACCATATTTAATGGCTAAAGCAGTCTTTTCTGAACGGTGAAGATTCTTTTTGCCTTTATTTTTCTCGTCCTGGATATTGATATTGAACAGGGCTACTTTGTCTTTGACCTCATCCTTTACTTTTTCGAAATCATCTTCAAGCCCATCACCTACATCTACTATCTTTCCTGTGATGTGGGAAGAAACAGGGGAATGAGCAAGAGCTACTACTTCATAATCTACGAAGTTATCACTGTTTTCCGGAACCAAGGTTAAGCTCACGGTATCTCTGGCCCAGGCTTCTACATTGAATTCTTGGAATTTTACGTCGTATCCGTAGCTTTTCAGAAGATTAAACGCAAATTCTTCTGCTTTTTTACCGTTAGGACTACCGGTTAGTCGGTGACCGATAGTTGAAGTAGCTTCACCTAAGGTTTCGTAGGCTTTACCTCTCTGAAGTACATCCTGATTGATTCGTTCAAAGACCGCTTGAAGCCCATTTTCAGGAGGTGTAAATGCGAATGCGCCTAGCAGTAAAAAAAATACAGGGAGTATACGTCTCTTCATAGATTAAAAATGATTAATACCTTTGCAAGATAAGTATTTTGTTGCATGCGCAATGAAATTTGTAGCTCAAACGAGAATTTTTAAATTTTAAATCGAACAATATGGCGTCAAGCATTACGGGTCAAGGCATTGCAGCTCCGGTAGCGAAGAAGGTTCCCTTCCCTATAGAGACACATGGACATACCAGGGTAGATGAGTATTACTGGCTGAATCAGAGGGAGGATGAAGAGGTTTTGTCGTATCTCAGGGCGGAGAACGAATATTTGGAGCAGGTCATGTCCCCTTTGAAAGAATTGAGGGAGGAGTTGTTTGAAGAGATGAAGGGCCGTATCAAGGAAGATGACGAATCAGTTCCCTATAAAGAAGGTTCGTATATGTACTTTACGAAGTTTGTGAAAGGGGGAGAATATCCGGTCTATTGCAGGAAAAAAGTGGGTACAGAAGTAGAGGAGATTCTATTGGATGGAAATGCCTTGGCGGAGGGCCATTCGTATTTTCATGTGGGTGGAATGGAGATCTCTGATGATGAACAGTTATTGCTTTTTGCTGTAGATACAGTAGGTAGAAGAAATTATACAGCCAAAGTTAAAAATCTAGTTACTGGTGAGATTTTATCCGATGAGATTCCCGAAACAGAGGGTGGGAATTATGCCTGGGCTGCTGATAGTAAGACCTTTTATTATGTAAAAAAGGATCAACAGACCCTGTTAGGCAATAGAGTATACAGGCACCAACTAGGAAATCAGGAGGATGAATTAGTATACGAAGAGAAGGATAATCAGTACTATATGGGCATATTTAGGATGAAGTCCAAAAAATACATAGCCATAGGTTCTGAGCATATCGGAGTAGCTTCTGAGTTTCAGTTATTAAGAGCGGATGATCCTCAGGCAAAACCGGTGACTTTTCTTCCTAGGGGCAATCGTCACGAGTATAGTATTGAGCACTTCGAGGATAAATTCTATATCAGAACTAATCTAAACGGAGCAGAGAACTTTGCCTTAATGCAGGTCAAGGAGGAGAAGCATGCAGATATAGCAGCTTGGGAAATGGTAATTCCTTCGAGAGAAGAGGTGTTCTTTGAGGGTTTGGAACTCTTTAAGGAATTTATGGTGGTGCAGGAAAGGAAAGAAGGCTTGATCCAAATGAGGATTATTCATCATCGTACAGGGGAGGAACATTATGTAGATTTCGGAGAGCCGGCATATACTGCTTTTATAAGTATTAATCCTGAGTTTGATACCACGGTACTGCGGTATGGGTATACCTCAATGACTACGCCTAGGTCAACGTATGATTATCATATGGATACTAGGGAAAAGGTCTTATTGAAGGAACAGGAAGTGCTAGGGGGCTTTGATAAGGAAGACTATGTGTCTGAGCGCATTTTCGTTACTGCTAGAGATGGTGCAAAGGTTCCGGTATCCATAGTTTATAAGAAGGATACTCCTTTGAATGGCACTTCTCCTCTGTTACAATATGCCTATGGCTCTTATGGTGCTACCATGGATGCCAGTTTTAGCCCTTCACGTTTAAGTCTATTGAATAGAGGTTTTGTTTATGCCATTGCCCATATCAGAGGAGGATTAGAGATGGGTAGGCAGTGGTATGAGCAGGGTAGGATGATGCAGAAAAAGAATACTTTCTATGACTTTATAGATTGTTCCAAAGCCCTGGTAGCTTTAGGATATGCCGCTAAAGATAAGGTGTTTGCTATGGGTGGAAGCGCCGGTGGTTTGCTGATGGGTGCAGTAATGAACCTGGCTCCTGAGGTATACAAAGGAGTGGTGGCAGCCGTACCGTTTGTAGATGTGGTGACTACCATGTTAGATGAATCCATTCCTTTAACAACGGGTGAGTTTGAAGAGTGGGGAAATCCAAAGAATGAAGACTCATACTGGTATATGTTATCCTATTCTCCCTATGATAATGTAGAAGAAAAGGCCTATCCAAATACTTTGGTGACCACGGGCTTGCATGATTCCCAAGTGCAATATTGGGAACCAGCGAAATGGGTAGCTAAGTTAAGGGACAAGAAGACAGATGATAATCTGCTTCTTCTTTTTACGGATATGAGTGCCGGTCATGGTGGGGCATCAGGTAGGTTTGAGGCCTTAAAAACCTTAGCCTTAGAATATGCCTTTGTGGTGGATTTGGCCAAAAAATAAAATATAATTTTGTGGAATAATTGGACAAATTATTTTATAAAAAAGTATTTTTGTTCTACTTTTGCACAAAGCTTATTATTGGGAAAAGAGGAAAAGTCGATATTTTAAATTAATTTTAATTCACAATATTTATATTACTTACTAACAAAATGAACAAGTTAAGAGTTATTATTCTAGCTTTCTTTGCATTCGGTACACTTACCGCAAATGCACAGGACTCTTGTCAGGTATGTAAGCCATATCCTTGGGAGATTGGAGTTACAGCTGGCGTGAATCAATACTTCGGTGATATGCACTGCAGCAAACCATATGCTTCACAAAACAGCTTTATGGGCGGTGTGTTTGCTAGAAGACACTTGAATGACTTCTTTTCTTTAAGACCTCAAATTCTTGTGGGTCGTTTGGCCGGACGAGATTTAGATAGCCCAATTGATCAATGGGATTATAGAAGACTTCGTTTTAAATCCTCCCCTTTCGTAGAAGCAGCATTACTTGGTGAATATTATCCGTTCCGCGAACGTAGATTCACTTGTGACGGTTTCTTGAAAAATGGATTATCACCATATATTTTTGCCGGAGTAGGTGTTACTTACTCAAATCCAACCATCACTCAGGAGGCGGGCGCTACTTTTCCTGTAAATCCAGCACTTTTAGCCCAAGACCGTGAGAAAATGGACAAATTCGGCAACCGTTTGGGAGTGGTATTTCCAGTGGGTGTGGGTGTGAAATACAACGTTTCAAATCGTTGGACCTTAGGTTTAGAAGCAGGATACAGATTCTCTACTTCTGACTACTTAGACGGACTTTCACTTGCTGGTAACCCGGACAGAAAGGACGGTTATTTCTTAGGTAATGTTTTAGCTTCTTACCGTTTCGGAGACAAAGACTCTGATGGTGACGGTGTAGTAGACAAATGTGATATGTGTCCGGATGAAATCGGTCTTCCTAAATTCCAAGGATGTCCTGATAGAGACGGAGACGGTGTGATTGACAAATTTGACCTTTGTCCGGATGTAGCAGGTTCACATGGCCTTCAAGGTTGTCCTGATACGGATGGTGACGGTGTAGCAGATAAAGATGATCTTTGTATAGATGTAAAAGGTCTTGCTTCTCTACAAGGATGTCCTGATAGAGATGGCGATGGCGTAGCAGACAAAGACGATGCTTGTCCTGATCAAGCAGGTACAGCAAACGGATGTCCTGACTCTGATGGTGACGGAATAGCAGATAAAGATGACGCTTGTCCTTATTCAGCAGGTACTGCAGAATTAAACGGATGTCCTGATTCAGATGGTGACGGTGTAGTTGATAATATCGACAACTGTTTGAACAAAGTGGGATCTGCTGCGGCTGCAGGATGTCCTGATGCTGATGGAGACGGAGTTCCGGATGTAGCAGATAAATGTCCTAACCTTGCAGGTTTAGTGGATAATGCTGGATGTCCTGAAGATTATAAAGATGGCGTTCCTTTATTGAAAGGATTTAAATCTGCTAGCGGATGTGCTATCACCAAAGATGAATTAGACATTCTTAGCTATGCAGCTCAAAGCATCGAGTTCCACCCTGGAACTAGCAGAATCAAGGCAGCTTCTAACGCACAATTGCAAAAGATCTGTGATGTGATCAAAAGATGTAAAGATGCAAAATTGACTATCCGTACGTATAACGATGGTCCTGCAGACGCGAAAAACATGAAATTAGCGACTGCCAGATCTGCAGCAGTTTATAACTTCTTATTGAGCAAAAAATGTATTGATAAGAGCAGATTAGCTTACGAAGGCGCAGCTGATGAAGATCCAACAAATGCATATGTTAATGCAGCAGGTATCAAATCAGGTTCTAGAACCGAGTTCATTTTGAAGTAATATAAAATTTACAGCGCTGAAAAGGGAAGTAACGAATGTTGCTTCCTTTTTTTTATGTAAGGGTGCTTGGAATATACGCTAAACGCTTATATTTGTCCACCCTTACTTTATAGAATAGTCATGAATTTTAAATACCAAGCTTTTGGTGTACCGATCTATTCCGAGTCGAGCTAAAAACATTAATGCCTTATAAAGGCACGGAGGATGGCATACACGTGAAAGTAAGTCAAACTCCTGAGGGATTCTGCCCCCAATGTTATAAGCCCTTTTCTCAATTTAATGAGAAGGAATTGTTGTATAAAGTCCCCGAGATTGGCAATTACTATATCAGGAATGGCCAATACATTTGCATAGGACCTAAGGTAGGGGATCTGGATAGTGTGCTTCTGTATTTTTATTCAAATGCATTGGCCGCAGCCATTATGCAGAGGAATTCCATACCCTTGCATGTTTCTGGCGTCCTTGATCCTACAGGTAAGGTTATCCTTTTTGCTGGAAATTCGGGAGCGGGTAAGTCTACTACTGCTACATTCCTCAATTCGAAAGGTTATTCCATATTTACAGATAACACCTGTGTGCTAACTTTTCAAGGGGATAAATGTTATGCTTCATATCCTATGACCAGACTGTGAAATGAGACCTTAGAGCATCAAAACGTTTACCAAAAAATAGAGGGGAAGGCCCTACGCTCTAATGTAGAGCAAGAGAAATTTGGCTTCTATTTTCATGAAGAATTTTTGGCTGAGAAAAGAGAGGTAGCAAATATTCTAATATTACAAGAAGAGGGTGCCAAAGGGATCAGTATAGATCAATTATTGAAGACGGAAGCTATGACCCTGTTAAGCCAGTTTGTTTATAGGCGACAATGGTTAGCGGGAATGAAAAAGAATAAATTGCTTTTTACATTTTTGACGGAAATTTGTAAGAGACTTTCCGTCTATAAAGCTGTCCGACCAAAAGGTAAGAAAACCTTCGATGAATTTTCTTCTGCAATTGCACATCAATTTTTACAGGCTTGATTGATAGGAATATTATTTGGCTGGCGTCTTATCCGAAGTCGGGTAATACCTGGTTTAGAAGTTTTATAAGCGCACTAAAATCTGGCAAGGAACCGGATCTTAATGCACATCAGACTGACGGCATTTATTCTAGTAAATATTGAGTGGAAAACATTTTGGATATGGACGCTTCCTATTTGTCAGATCGAGAAATGGTATTGTACCAAAGGGAAGCTATTAAGTATTTGCATCCCAAAGAAGAGCAATTTATTAAGATTCATGATGCTTATACTTTTTCTTCTGTGGATGGTCTACCCTTGATTTATGGAGGAAATGCAGGGATTGCAATCTACATTTTAAGAAATCCTTTAGATGTGGCTTTATCATTGGCTAATCATTTGAATAGAGGTGTAGATGTGGCAATCAATAGCTTTATCTGCAATTCAGATTTGGCATTTCTAGGAAAGAAGGGGCGTTGGTTTAATCAATTTAAGCAGCCTTTAGGTACATGGTCAGAGCATGTAGAAAGTTGGTTAAAATATCCTGAATTTCCAGTTCACTTTGTGAGGTATGAAGACCTAAAGGAGAAGCCTTTTGAAACCTTTAGCTTAGCGGTTAAAGCGGCAGGATTAACTTATTCTCCGGAAGTAATTCAAAAAGCAATAGATCTTACGGCATTTGAGAGGTTAAAAGCGAAGGTACAGCAATTTGGATTTAAGGAAAAATTAGATCCTACAACGGACTTCTTTTTTAAGGGGCAGGTGGGAAGATGGAAAGAGGAATTAACGAAGGATCAGGTTCATAAGATCAGGATGTTTAATGAGCCTATGATGAGAAAATTTGGATATTGGTAAGTCATGAAATATATAATAAACACAAAGAAGGTAATTTTTACCCAGTTGGGCGAGGAAGGAGTATTGATGGATGTTGAAAAAAACGAATATCAATCCATGAATGAGACCTATTTCCGTATTTTTCAAATGGTATCTGAAGGAGAAGATTCCGAAGATATAATCCATGCGCTGCGAGAAGAATACCAAGTTGAAGAGCAGGTATGCAGAGCAGAGGTTGAGCGTGTTATTCAAGAACTTCTTAAAAAGGAGTACATTAGATGAAGCCGGGTGTATTGTGGCTTACGGGTTTGAGTGGTGCGGGTAAAACGACCTTGGCGAAAGGTTTAATTTCTGAACTTCAAAATAATGGTAATTTACCTATCTACTTAGATGGGGATGAATTGAGAGATATATTGGAGCGCAGGGGTTTTGATGAAGAATCTCGCAAGTTGCATAATCTTCAAATTGGGCGTTTGGCAGCTCTTTTGTAAGGTCAGGGTCATGTAGTTATTGTGGCACTGATTTTTCCTTTTGCTGATGTAAGGAAGGAAGTAAGATCCTTTTGCAAGAATTTCTGTGAGATTTATATAGATGCTCTCATAGGTACTTGCGTAGAAAGAGATCCCAAGGGCTAGTATAAAAAGGCATTGGCAAAGGAAATAGCAGATTTTACAGGAATTAGCTCACCGTATGAAACTCCGACTCAAGTAGATCAGGTGATTTCTACTGATAAGGTTTCCATCTCAGAGGGAGTTCAGGCATTATTAAGTTTTTGCGAGAGATGGTGAGGAAGTTTTTTACACTAAGTCATAAGAAGAAAGGGCTACTCATTGAGGCTCTCGTCCTGTCTTATTTTGCCTGGATGAAAGATTTTTCTAAGGTAAAGAGTATAACACCGCAAAGAATTGTGGGGAGTTATGATCTAATCCTCTTAAAGGATATCTCTTGGGCGATCAAGGTGGTAAGCAAAAAAGTGCTTTGGAAATGTGTGTGCAGACATCAAGCCTTGATGGCCACTAACATGTACGGTGGCCTGTATGGAAACGTTTGTACCGGCTACGGGATGACTATGTGCGGGTATCTGATCCGTTGTCATTGTAACTGATTCTGTGCCTCCGGCTTGTCCTAATGTTCTGGATGTCAGACCAGGTACTGTTCCTGCGTGCACGGGTGCTCGTCCGTTAAAATTAGGCAGGTTAAAATAGGAAGTGCCATCGCCACCGTAGGTGATGCCTATGACTGCGAAGAGCGCGGGATACTGATTGATAGGGAGCTGCTGCCCATTGCAGGGTAAAAACCCTTTAGGTACATACATTCCGGAGCAAAGTCTAATTACTCCTACAAATTCATCCATAGTAAGTATGATTAGGTTGAAAAATTGATTATTTCAATAATTGGAAGTGTACTGGATATAACCTAAAAAATACCGGGGAGGAACTGATATGTAAGGGCTGCCAGCAGAATCCTGAAATTTGATTCTGGTAGAATTGCAATAAGAAAGTGTGTAAATTCCTGTATCTAAATCGATAAGGTAGAAATTGGAGAGAGACTCAGTTCTTTTTTTGGTTTTCATGGCTATATGGTTAGGCCATAAAAGATCCTTTAAGCCAATAGGTCCATTGGCTGAAAATAGAATTTTTCATGGCGATACCCTAATATTACAAGGACATCCTTAATGTTCCATGAATGAGTCTAAGAAATTGAATTAGAATTTATTGAACGGTACTACTTAAGCCAGGCCTTGCTCTTTTAGTCGCTGCTTTGCTGCGCGGATATAGAAATATACCCCTAAACCTGCTATCAGGTAAGGAATAACTAAAAGGTATAAAATCCCAAAATTCAAACCTGTTCCTATAGTATTTCTTCCTTCGCTAAGGTTAGAGCCTACTGTAGCTCTACACATGGCACATTGAGCCATAACCTGAGAAGCAGTACTGATCAAGAATAAGAGGGTAATAACTATAAATCTTTTCATCTCTTAAAAAGGATAATACGGACGAATCATCAAGTAAGCTATTACGCCAGTGATAGAAACATATAACCAGATGGGATAAGCATACTTTACCACTTTTCGGTGCTTTGCATCTTCTCTGATCCACCCGTAATAATAAGCGCGTAGTACTAATGGTAAAACCACAAATGAGGCTAAAACGTGCGTTATTAATATGAAAAAGTAGAAATATCGGATAAATCCTTCTCCTCCAAATTTTGTTTCTTCATTACTGATGTGGTAAAGAACATAAAACACTAAGAACAGACCTCCAAGTCCGAATCCGGCACTCATGGATTTCTTATGTGCACTGATATTCTTTTGCTTGATGAAATATAGCCCCAAAAGAAGGAAGAAGGCCGTTAATGAGTTGATTATAGCGTTAACTAATGTAAGTTGTTTAGTCCATTCGCCAATATACGGTTTTTGACGCATGCCTAACATGATCATCACCACTACCACCACTGCTATGGAAACTACATTTATGGTCTTAATCCCTACTTTCATTTTGACTTAATAATACTTTAATTTCTAGTTTGAGTCTGTCCATTTCATCCTTTTGTGTACCCGAATAAATCCCTCTGAAATAACCGTTTTGGTCAATGAGCAGTACCTTGTCAGAATGAATAAACATTTGATCTATATCTGTAATGCCAGGATCATATTCTGAGGCATCAGCAACGGGGAGATGAAATTCTTCTAAGCAGAGGGAATAGATGTACTTCTTGTCTCCGGTCAAAAGCTCATAGTTCAAACCTTCTATACCTAATGCTCTGGAATAGGTGTGAAGAATTTCGGGTGTATCGTATTTGGGATCTACCGTGATCCCGTAAAATTGTACATCTGATTTATGCTTGAAATTATCTGCTACTTCTGCCATAAATGTATTGGCTATAGGGCAGATGGTCCCACATCTGGAGAAAAAGAAATTAATCACCTTGATAGAACCATTTTTTATGGTCACAGAATCTCCTTTGGTATCGAGTAAGGTAAATTCAGGTGCAGTGGAAAAGAGCGTATCTCCGGATACCATGATCACTTCCCCTTCTTCATCCATTTCGGGGAAAAAGTACGGTAGATCAAAGTTATTCCTGCCAAAGATTTTGAGGAATAGAAAAGCTAAAACCGGAATACCCAATATTGCTATGAGTATTCCGGTCTTCCAGGATTTATTCATTTAAAATAATCTTTCGGTTCCTACATAATCCCCTTCAATCAGTAGGGCGATGATTAACCAAATCACAAACATAATAGGTAAAACCATATACCAAATGAAGGCTTTTGTCTCACTTTTCAAGTGCATGAAAATACCTACGATATAGTACGCCTTAACGATAGTCATGATTACAAAGATCCAGATCTTTGTCCACTTGTAGTGATCTGCATCCACTTGGAAGGCTACCAAGAATTCTAAAGCGGTAAGGCCTAATAGAATCCAGAATACTTTCCAAAGGTGTTTTGTATTGGGTTTTTGTCTTTCAACTTGTGCTGCCATGTCAATAACTTTAATATTAATGTTTTATACCAGGTAGAAGAAGGTAAATACAAATACCCAAACTAAATCTACAAAGTGCCAGTAAAGACCTACTTTTTCAACCATCTCATAGTGCCCTCTTCTCTCATACACGCCGTTAGCGGTGTTATAGAACACCATGATATTTAAAAGAACACCAATGAATACGTGGAAACCGTGGAATCCTGTGATAAAGAAGAATAGGTTTGCAAAGTTCGGTGGACCGTACTCGTTAATACCAAGTTTAGCACCAAAGATCTTCATACCATTTTCTAAGGTATAACCTTCTTCTGTACCGTGAATGAAGTGAGTCCATTCCCATGCCTGAGATCCTAGGAAGATAAAACCTCCTAAAATGGTCCATAGCATCCATTTCTCCACATCTGCCTTGTCTCTTCTGTGTCCTGCTTCCACAGCTAATACCATAGTCACGGAACTGAAGATCAAAATAAAGGTCATGATACCTACGAATACCAATGGAGCATCTAGCCCGTGGAATAAAGGCACTGCCTTAAATACTTTTTCAGGTATAGGCCAATAATGCTGAGAAAACTCGAAAGTTTTGTGCGTCATGCCTGGGACATATTCGCTAAAGGTAGGGTAACCGAAACGGATAAGACCGTAAGTCACCAGGAAACCTGAAAATGTGAAGACATCCGAAAGTAGGAATATCCACATCATTAATTTACCGTAACCTGCCTTCAGTGGTTGGGTTCCACCCTGCCATAAAAGGTGAGGAGGGTTTATAGATGTTTTCTCAACTGCCATACGTGTAAGTTAAAAATTCGAACAAATTTATAAATCTATTATTTTAATTCAAAAGTTACTATCTGAAATAAATCAGGAACAGAAACAGATATACCCAAAGGATATCCAAGAAGTGCCAATAAGTAGCACATACCTCCATTTGTGTGATGGTAATGTCTCCTTTAAAGGTACTATAAAAGGCGAATAATAATACTCCCAAACCTGTTACTACGTGAAATAGGTGCGTGCCCGTCAGAACATAATAAAATGACTCTGCAGGATTACCTTTCACATAAACACCGGCAGCTTGTAAATCTTGCCAACCCAAAACCTGGAATAATAAGAACAGTAGACCACCTATAGTAGTTACGGTAATCCATTTTCTTAAAACTCCGGTATCTCCCTTTCTCGCCGCCTTCACAGAGAAGTGCATACTTACACTACTTAATAATAGTACTGCTGTACTCACATAGAAGATAACAGGTATTTCAAATTCAGTCCAGTTGCCCTCCGCTCTACGTACCAGATATGCACTGGTGAACGCAGCGAACAGCATGATGATCGATATGATAAACAACCATATGATAAATTTCCATGGGTTTACCGTATAGATCGGTTTGATATTTTGCGTTTTTGCCATCATGATACTTTATCCAATAGATACGCTATCTGTACAACAGGTAAATATAAAAACGAACCAAACATGAGTTTCAACGCTGCCTTATTGCTTTGCTGTCTCATCAACTGAAAGGTTTGACTCAAAAACAGTATGCCGGACAAGAGTGCTATCACCGCTGAATTGATGCCCGTCATTCCTAGGTAATAAGGTACCCAGCAAAGAGGTAACAAAAACAAGGTATACGACATAATCTGCAAAGCGGATGATAGGTTTCTTCCTCCACTAGATGGAAGTAATTTGAATCCGGCTTTACTGTAGTCTTCGTCCAATACCCAAGCGATAGCCCAGAAATGTGGAAACTGCCAGAAGAATTGTATGGCAAACAAAATACCCGGTTCTAAACCAAAATGTCCAGTGCAGGCTACCCATCCAATCATAGGAGGAAATGCTCCTGGTAAGGCTCCCACCGCTACAGCTATTGGTCCTACTCTTTTTAAAGGAGTATACACAAAGCCATACAACAATAGCGATAGGAAGGATAACAAGAATGCATAGACATTATAGAAATAGAAAAGGATACCTAATCCTAGTACACCACACCATACACTAAAACCAATGGCCTCTTGTACACTCAATAAACCGGATGGAAGTGGTCTATTTTGAGTACGAGACATCAGTTTGTCTAGTTCCTTTTCTTTGATTTGGTTGATGACATTGGCTGAAGCCGTCACCAAATAGGAGGCCAGTGCAAATAATAATATTGCACCCGCGTTCAGTTGGGGAGCCGCAATTGCAAACCCGAAACAACTGCTGAACACTACAGTCATAGACAAGCGAAACTTTGTTAAAGCAAAGTATCCTTTCAACTTGTCACCTACCGATATGTTTATCGTGTTATTCATTTACTCCTTTTTGCAAGGATAAAATACAGAATGAATTGAATTGCCACTATGACAGTTGAAAATGTCAAATGGAGAGGTTGCAAGGCTGCAGGGAATCCTGCTAAGCTCAAAAGAGTACCGGATAACATCTCTAAAATGACAAGTATCAGTGCCCAACTTGCAAACCTTCGAAGGACCTTCCCCTCAAATCTGCTTTTTACCTTCTTATAAATTAGTCCATGTAATACTAAAATTCCTATAGATAGAATAGCATGGAAAACTACTTTACCTTTTACTTCTTGCACCCAAAGACTTCGGTTATGATCCCCTAATAATCTTTGAGCATGATCTATTCCTTCTCTTATTTGTGTACCGAAGATGATCTGTCCGATAGTGATGAACAAAGCCATCATCAATAAGAAAAGTAGATCTGATTTCTGTTCTTTTCCTGTATGGAAAGAAGTGTCAGAGTAGGAGTGTAGTACCGCCCAAATTAACAGTCCCAGGATAATCACTGCCACTACCATGTGTAGTGTAATCATTCCTGGAGCTAATTCTGTGGCCACTACTTTGGCACCTAACCAACCTTCAAAAGATACTAGAAAGAACGATAATAAACAGATATAAAAAATCTTTCTATCTGTTTGGGTTCTATAGGCTAATATTACGGTAATGAATATAAATATGCCTACAGATGCACCTACTAATCTGTTGATGTATTCTGTCCAGGTCTTAGTAGCATTGAACTCTACTTCTCCTTTAAGTTTAGCACCAAAGATTTCTTGATAATTTGCCGGAAGTTGATCTATAGAGGTGGGAGGTATCCATCTGCCAAAACATCTTGGCCAATCCGGACATCCCATTCCTGAGCCCGTTGCCCTTACAAAGCCGCCGACAAATATCAAGAAGATGACGGCGACTATTGTAATGACAGCAAATTTTCTAAATGATCTCACTACCTATCAATCAGGGATCGAATGATCGTACTTAATGTTTTCTATTTCTTTTTCTCTCGCAATTAGTTCGTTCTCTTCCGGAGTATTAGACTCTGGTGTAGCAGAGAAAGGAACGGTTTGCGGAATGAAGTCATCAGCTGCTCCCGGTTTAGAGTAGTCATATGGCCATCTGTAAACGGTTGGGATCTCTCCCGGCCAGTTGCCATGACCTACTTCTACAGGAGTTGTCCACTCCAATGTGTTCGATTTCCAAGGGTTTTGAGAAGATTTCTTACCCTTGAACATAGAGTAGAAGAAGTTGTAAACAAAGATGAACTGAGCGAATACGGTTACGATAGCCGCTATAGTAATCACAATGTTTAGATCGTGGAAAGTATCAAATACTTTGAAACCTGACCACTGATAGTATCTTCTTGGGAATCCTGCGATACCGATGTAGTGCATTGGAATGAACACCAAATATACACCGATGAATGACAACCAGAAGTGGATATATCCTAAAGTAGGGTTCATTAATCTTCCATACATTTTAGGGAACCAGTGGTATACACCGGCGATCATAGCAAAGAATGCAGATGATCCCATTACTAGGTGGAAGTGAGCTACTACGAAGTATGTATCGTGCAATTGAATATCTAATGCAGCATTACCTAATATGATACCTGTCAAACCTCCGGATACGAAGAAGGATACCATACCTATAGAGAACAACATCGCCGGAGTGAAGATCAAATTACCTCTCCAAAGGGTAGTGATGTAGTTAAAGCCTTTCACAGCTGATGGTACAGCAATGATTAGCGTCAATAACATGAAGATAGATCCCAAGAATGGGTTCATACCCGTAACGAACATGTGGTGAGCCCATACGATGAACGCCAGGAACATGATACCTAACATAGAAAGGATCATGGCCTTGTAACCAAAGATCGGCTTTCTAGAGTTTGTAGAGATTACCTCAGAGGCAATACCAAATGCAGGTAAGATAACGATATATACTTCAGGGTGTCCTAAGAACCAGAATAAGTGCTGGAATAGGATAGGGCTACCTCCTTGGTTTGGAAGAGCTTGACCTTGAATGTAAATGTCTGAAAGGAAGAAACTGGTACCGAAGCTTCTGTCAAAGATCAAAAGCAAGGCAGCAGAGAATAACACTGGGAAAGATAAGATACCCAAAATGGCTGTGAACAAGAAAGACCAGATGGTCAATGGTAACTTGTCCATAGACATACCTTTGGTACGCAAGTTCAAGATGGTAGTAACGTAGTTAATACTACCTAATAAACTTGAAGCAATGAAGATGGCCATTGCTACTAGCCAAAGGGTCATACCTGCGCCTGATCCAGGGTTTGCTTCTTCAAGAGCACTTAATGGAGGGTAGATTACCCAACCACCACCTGCTGGTCCGTGAGGTAAGAAAAGGGAAACAAACATGATTACACCAGCTAAGAAGAATAACCAGTAAGAGATCATATTCATAAATCCGGAAGCCATATCTCTTGCTCCAACTTGAAGAGGAATCAATAAGTTAGAGAAGGTACCGCTCAATCCCGCTGTTAACACGAAGAATACCATGATGGTACCGTGCATGGTCACTAGGGCCAGATAAAAGTTATTGTCCAATTTTCCGGATTCATTGATCCAGTGACCCAAGATGGGTTTTAGGAAGGACATGTCCATATCAGGGAATGCCAACTGTAAACGGAATATTACAGACATCAATCCTCCAATGATCGCCCAGATAATACCTGAGATCAAGTATTGTTTGGCGATAGTCTTATGGTCAAGAGAGAATATATACTTGCTGAAGAAGCCCTGCTCGTGATGCTCCTCATGATGACCGTGTCCTTCTGCTATTGAATGAGCTGCCATAATGTTTATCTACTGTTTTAAAAATTCTTACTTGGTTTCTACTGCGCTTGAATCTGCTGGTGCAGCTGCAGCAGCTGGGTCAACTTCTATAAACTTCATAGCCTTAGCCTTAAGATTCTCTGGAACCTTGTTTAATAAGTCAGGGTTCAAGGTAATCATAGGTTTTTGAGCGGCTTTCCATTTCTCATATTCTGCCGGTTCGTCTACTTTTAATACCATACGCATACCAAAGTGCGACTTACCACAGATTTCAGTACATGCAATTTCGTAGTCGAATTCAGAATCGTTTAGCATAGCCTTCATTTCTGCAGTAGACTTGTCAGCTACAAACCAGAATTTAGTAGGCATGCCCGGTACAGCATCCATTTTTACCCTCATGTGAGGAATAAATACGGAGTGCAATACGTCACGAGCTTTGATCTTTAACAATACAGGTTTTCCTTTAGGAATGTGTAGTTCAGTAGAGTTGAAGAAATCATCGAAGGAATTTGCGTCCGTGTAGTCTACACCTATAGGGTTACCGCTACCGTCATCAATCAATTTGTAGTTAGACTTACCAAATTGACCGTCCGCGCCAGGGTATCTTACCATCCATGCAAACTGACGTCCGGTAATCTCTATCACTTCAGCATCTTCAGGAGCTTCGCTTGTGATATCATTCCATACCACTAAACCTGAAAGTACTAATCCGGTCATTACTACAGCAGGTACTGATGTCCAGATGATCTCTAAGGTGTTATTGTGAGTAGAGAATGTAGCTCTTCTCTTTGGATTATGTCTGTATAAATAGGAGAATAAGAACAAGAAAGTGTTTACTAGGAAGAATGCCACTGTAATGATGGACATGGACACCCAGAACCAGAAATCTGTTCTCTTTCCATGCTCAGACGCCGCTTCAGGTAAGAAGAACTGAGAATAGTGAATGTAGGAAAATACAATTCCTATCACCGCTAATACCCAGAATGCCATCAATGCTATAGCGTTGAAGTTATTTGACGCGTCCGGAGCTCCCAGATACTCTGAATCAGTACCAGGCTGCACTTTGTTTTTATTGATAATCTTTCTGGTTTGTGATATCACCTTAAAGGTTAATACTACAAACAGAATGGCCAGTATTGCTATTATGTATATCATCTTATAAAAAGTAACGCTGTTTTACAATTATATATCGTGGTGAACACTTTCTTCTAGGAACGGATGCTTCTTAGGATATAGGTTCGCTTTTGTCAATTGATTAGCCACGAAATATATCAGTAGAGAGGCAAACGTCAATGTTGTACCGATTTCGATGATACCGATACCACCTTGATCTTTTGCTACACCAGGCATGATGATCTGATAGAAATCAAACCAGTGACCTAAAAGGATAGAGCAACAAGCTAATTTCAACAGAGTGAAGTTACGCTTAGAATTACGCGCCATTAAGATCAAGAATGGGAAAACAAAGTTCAAGATCAAATTGATGATAAATGGAGCAAAATAACGTCCACCGTATCCATTTACCCTCTCTTCAAAGTAGATGGTTTCTTCAGGCAAGTTTGCATAGAATATCAATAAGTACTGGCTAAACCATGTATAAGTCCAGAAGATAGAGAAACCAAAAATAAGTTTACCTAAATCGTGGATGGTACTCATTTTAACCGCTTTCAAATAACCATTTTCTTTAAGTAAAAGAATAGTTAACATGATAGCTGCTAAACCTGCTACGTGCCAAGAAGATAAGTGATACCAACCGAACATAGTGGAGAACCAGTGTGTATCAATTGACATGCTTAAATCCCAAGCAGCAGTTGAAGAAGTTACTGCAAAGAATAGCAAAAAGATCTTTGAGTAATTTCTACTTTTTGTATAGTATTCTAATCCCCCGTATTGATCTTCTAATAGAGAGAATTTACGAACTTGTAACCATAGGTAATACCATATTACAAAGTAAACCACCATTCTGATTACGAAGAAAGGAACGTTCAAGAACCAACTTTTCGTAGCAATGATAGCATCGTAATTAGGTGAATTAGGATCCATGATTCCGTCATGCGTCCAGTGGAATATCATGTGACGAGTAGAAGGAATCAAAAATAGGGCCAGCATTATTACGGCAGGCACGATGACAAAGGAAGGGAACGCTTCTGCAACACGCTTGATGGAAGCCATCCAGCCTGCTTTTGCTACATAATTGTAAGCAATGAAGAATAATCCTACCAAAGAGATACCTATGAAGTATACACTGTTCATCCATAGATTTGCTACCAATCGGTTAGCAAGGGTAGCACCGTGATGACCGGCATCGTGTGAGGCATCGTGGTGTGCCACCTCGTGGTGTGAGCCTGGAGTCCATCCTTTTGAAATGAGAAATGCACCTAGAGCTACCAGAATCACTCCAATTACAGCCGACAGAAGCAATTTCTTTTTCAGCTCCGGACTAAATTCAAATGATTCGTCAAGTGAGGGTATATCGTGCTTGTGAGCCATTATATTGTTAACTTATATTCCAATAATAAATTTCTTTTCTTAACTATCTCAGCTACCTTTTTGAAGGGTTTGTACAAAGTGTACGATCTTCCAGCGCTCCTCAGGATTCACCTGTGCTGCATGAGGCCACATTCTTCCTTTACCATGTGTAATGGTAAAGAAGATACGTCCTGCAGAAAGTCCTTTAACCGCGTCTGAAGTATAAGTAGGTACACCATTGTAGATGTCTGCTACCTTTCCGTCCGCTCCACCGGTTGCTCCATGGCAATGAGAGCAGTATCTTTTGTAAAGTACTTCTCCTTCTGCTAAGGTTTCCGGAGTCAATGGGATAGGGTTAGCTAAAGCGTCAGACTTATCCGCATCGTTCTTGGTCAAGTTATATAGCATCAAATCTTTTACTTCTGTGCTATCACCTGTAGCAAAAGTAGTATGATAGTTTCTTCTAGAAATAGTTCCTTCAACCGGTAATCTCATGTTCATTCCATGAGGGTTTACAGGATTTTTGTCGATTTGGGTCTGTGCTTCATACCCTACGGAATTGTACATGTTAGGTGCAAATTCCCAACCCGTTCTTTGGGTGCGGTCACATGAAGTAAGACCGGCAGCAAATGCAGTGCACAGTAGTAAACCTGCTAATCTATTGTTCATTTTCATAATTTTAAACCTCTTTAACATTCACTTCCTCTGCACCTGCATCTTTTAGAATACGGGTGATTTCTTCATCAGATATTGTATTTTTACTTAGGTCGATAGCCATTGCAAACTTATCGTCTGTAGAACGCTCATCGAAGATCACCGGTTTGTTTGTTGGCCCTAAACCTTCAGTTATGAAGAATGTAAAGGACATACCAAATGCCGCTAATAACACGGTTAATTCGAATACGATCGGAATGTTGGTAGGGAAAGGAATAAAGTTCTTACCACCAATATTCATAGGCCAGTCAACGCCCAAAGTCCAAAATGTCAAAAGAAACGCTAAAGTGGTTCCGGTTAAACCAAAGAAGAAAGCAGGTACCCCCATTCTTGGTCTTTCATATCCTAAAGCGTGATCTAATCCGTGTACAGGATATGGACAGTACACCTCTTGGATCTTAACGTCTTGTTTTCTTACTGATTCTGCAGCTTCAAGTACTATATCCTCATCTCCGAAGATTCCTACTAAATATCTTTTTGCAGCCATTGTTATAGTCTTAAATTCGATTTAATTAATGTTTATCTCCGGGAGTTTTTTCGCTTGAAGATTTCAATACAGATTTTACTTCAGCCATGTTAATCACCGGAAGGAATTTAGAGAAGAGCAGGAACAATGTTCCGAACAATCCGAAGGAGAACAAGTAGTCTCCGATATCCCCCATTCTAGGTGTAAAGTAGGTCCAGCTAGATGGAATGTAGTCACGGTGTAGAGAGGTTACGATGATTACGAAACGCTCAAACCACATACCGATGTTTACAATTACCGCAATGACAAAAGATAGTACGATGTTCTTACGAAGTTTTTCACTCCAGAATACTTGAGGAGAAAGTACGTTACACGTCATCATAGCTGCATATGACCACCAAAGTGGACCTGTAGCTCTGTTTAAGAACGCATATTTCTCATATTCTACTCCTGAGTAAGCAGCTATAAAGAACTCTGTGATATAAGCAATACCTACAATCGAACCTGTCAAAGTGATGATCTTGTTCATCAAAGAGATATGTTCCAAAGTGATATAGTCTTCTAATTTGTATACTACCCTAGTGATCAACATTAGGTTTTGCACCATGGCAAATCCAGAGAAGATCGCACCCGCTACGAAGTAAGGAGGGAAGATGGTGGTGTGCCATCCCGGTATTACTGAAGTAGCAAAGTCAAAGGATACGATGGTGTGTACGGAAAGTACTAGGGGAGTAGATAGACCTGCCAAAATTAAAGAAACGTCTTCGTAACGAGCCCAGGTTTTAGCACCTCCTGTCCATCCTAATGAAAGCGCACCGTAAATGGTTTTTCTAATACCTGTAGCTCGGTCTCTGATGGTCGCTAAATCTGGAATCATACCTATGTACCAGAATAAACATGATACTGAGAAGTAGGTAGAGATTGCGAATACGTCCCATACTAGAGGGGAGTTGAAGTTTACCCAAAGGGAACCGAAGGTGTTAGGTAATGGAAGTGCCCAGTACGCTAACCATGGTCTACCCATGTGTAATAAGATAAATGAAGCCGCACAAATTACCGCGAAGATGGTCATCGCTTCAGCTGCACGGTTAATGGATGTTCTCCATTTTTGACGGAATAAAAGCAAGATGGCAGAGATCAAGGTACCTGCGTGACCGATACCTACCCACCATACGAAGTTGGTGATATCCCAGGCCCAACCTACTGTTTTGTTAAGACCCCATACACCTAGACCTTCCCACCAGGTTCTGGCTACCCAGAAGGTACCGTATGCTAATACGATCAAAGCGATCGTAAAAGCAATCTTCCATTCCTTTGTGGGTTTGGCCTCAACGTGCCTACAAATATCTTCAGTAACATCGTGGTGGGTTTTACCGCCTGTTACCAAATGTTCTCTTATCGGTGAAACTACTGATGACATATTATTTCTTCAGTTCGGCTTAATAAATAACTAATTATGAAAGTACTTTTGAATCTTCTATATCCTTGTTACGAACCTTAACCAGGTAGCTGATTTGCGGTTGAACATTGATTTCTTCCAACATGTGGAAGGCACGTCCTTCTTTCTCTACAGCTAACAATTTAGATATTGCAGATTCAGGATTGTTCATGTCTCCAAAAGTGATGGCTCCGGTAGGACAAGATGAAGAACATGCAGTTTGGATGTCTCCGTCTTTCACTGCTCTCTTCTCTTTCTTAGCTACCAGTTTACCAGCTTGAATTCTTTGTACACACATGGAACATTTTTCGATAACCCCTCTAGATCTTACTGTTACTTCAGGGTTAATCACCATTCTTCCTAGCTCGTTGTTGAATGCATAGTCAAATTCATCGTTTTCGAAGTATTTGAACCAGTTGAAACGTCTTACTTTGTAAGGACAGTTGTTAGCACAATAACGAGTACCGAAACAACGGTTATAAGTCATTTGGTTCAAGCCCTCTGAAGAGTGAGTCGTGGCCAATACAGGACAAACCGTTTCACAAGGTGCATTAGAACAGTGTTGACATAACATGGGTTGGAATACAACTTCAGGGTTTTCTGAAGCTACTTCCATTGCCTTATATCCATTTGGATTATATCCCGTCTCTCTTGGAGCATCAGTGCTATAATAACGGTCGATACGGATCCAGTGCATTTCTCTTGCACGAGTTACTTCCGCTTTACCTACCACAGGGATGTTGTTTTCAGCTTGGCAACTAACCACACACGCTGCACAACCCGTACATGTGTTCAAGTCGATTACCATACCCCAGCTATGATTCTTCTTCTCGTGACCGTTCCAAAGGGAAATGGTATTTGGTTTCTTAAGACCTTCAGAAGTAGAGATCATAGGTTCGAAACGTCCAGCTTTAACGTTTTTCACGTATTCGCTTAGAACTGTCTCCTGGATAACTGCCTTTCTTCCCATGTATGTTTCATGGGTTTGTGTTTGGGCTAGTCTATATCCTGATTTTGTTTTTTCGATTTGTACGCCGTCAGCCCAGTAGTTGCTAGCACCTTTAGCTCCTTTTAATAAAGGAAGTACGTTTACACCTACATTGCCTGACTTACCGGCTTTTGTTCTTCCGTAACCTCTTGCAATAGCTACAGTACCGTCAGTTTGTCCAGGTTGGATAAGAACAGGTAGCTCTACGCTAGTTGATCCTACACTTACTTTAACCCAGTCTCCTTGTGCGATGCCTAGCTCGTTAGCTGTTTTTAATGAAAAAGCAGCAGTATTTTCCCAAGTTACTTTAGAGATTGGATCTGGAGTTTCTTGTAACCATGGGTTGTTGGCATTCTTACCGGTTCCGATAATAGCGTTTTCAAACACTACTAATTCAATTCCAGAAGCTTTAGGATTCGCTATTTGTGCTGCAGCCTCTTGAACGTTTCCGATAAAGCTTGCACCCGCAGGAGCTGCTACTCCATTAGTAAATACACCGTCATGAAGAGCAGTTGACCAAGAAGCACCATTCAAGATATTCGCAGTCCAGTTGGATTTCAAATACTGATGGTAACTAGTATTGGATCCCATCCATTTCAAGAAGCTAGCTTCAGGTTGACGGGATTGGAAGATATTAGATATGGTAGGTTGTACCAAAGAGTATTGACCTACTTTTGGATTAGCATCACCCCAGTTTTCAAGGAAGTGAGTGTTTAATGCGATATACGTACAGTTTGAAGCCGTTTCATCTGCTCTATCAGCGATGGCAACCGTTAATTTAGCTTTCTTCAAACCAGCTTCTAGTTCTGCTCCTCCTGCATAGTCAAATACAGGGTTAGCATCTACGAAGATGACTGCATCTACGGATCCGGCGTTCAAATCGGAAACGAATTGAGCCATTTCAGCGTCATTACCTTGACGGTAGTTAACTGTATTTGCAAAGTCAATAGTAGTACCGACAGAACCTAAAAGAGCGTTGATGGCGTTTACGATAACTAGAGTGTTAACGTCAGAAGATCCGCTTACAAGTAAGCTTTTTGATCCTGCTTTAACCAAGTCTTTCGCACACTTGTCAATGAATTCGAAATCTACCTTTTGTACCGGTAGAGCAGATCCTTGGCCAAGTTTTTCAACTACTCTATTGTATAAATTAGCCACTAGTAAACCTTCTTGTGATGGTTTGTAGCGGCCTCTATAATCTGCGTTTGCTCCTGAGATGGTCATGGTAGGTTCAAACTGATAATGACGGGACATGTTTTTCGATCCGTCTTTACCGCTGTTTACCTTTCTTGTTTTTGCCCATCCAACATTATATTCTAAAGGAGAGATCCAAGTACCTAAGAAATCTGCGTTAATACCTACAATAACTTCAGCATCTTCAAATTTATAGGTGGGAATCGCTGCTTTTCCAAAGCTCTTTTCGTTAGCTTGAACTAAAGGATAAGAAGAGTTAGCATCGTATTGTATCCATTTTGTTGATGGATATTTAGCTGTAAACTCACCAATCAGCTTTTTGAAAGTAGGGGATAAGATAGTATTTGATACTATTCTGATGTTAGAAGATGATGCTAAAGCAGCACTTACTTCTTTGTCAAGATTCTCCCAAGAGATCTCTTTTCCAGTTTTTGTAGGAGTTCTTAGTCGGTCATTATCATACAAAGCTAATAACGATGCATGCATTTGGGCGCTCACGCCTCCCTTTGTAACCGGAGATAAGGTATTTCCTTCAATTTTGATAGGTCTTCCTTCTACCGTTTTTACAAGAATGCTGGCGTAATCTCCACCTTGTACATATGAAGAAGCGTAGTAGTTTGGAATACCAGGTTCAACGTCTGTAGGCTTATTTAGATAAGGAATAGTATGTCTAACCGGTGCTTCGCAAGCAGCTAAGCTAACTGCAGCCATACCGAAGCCTAGCACCTTTAGGAAATCCCTTCTATAGGTTCCGCCTTCTATTTCTTCAGAGTTAAATTCTCTATCGGCGTTCTTAACTACGTTGATATCGTTCTTTAACTCTTCAATACCTTTCCAATACCTTTTGTTAGTATCCTCCATGAGTATAATATAAGTAAAATTCTAGTTTTGATTAAAGGTAATTAATAGTGACATTTAGCACATTCCAGACCACCGATGTCCGCCACCTTCATAGGTTTTGAAGAGACTTCGTTGTGAGCAGTAAGGAGCTTGTCGTAGTAAGCATTACCTTTTGAGTTTACATCTGTTTGGCGGTGACAGTCGATACACCAACCCATAGTTAATGTACTTCTTTGTTGGATAACCTCCATGTTTTTCACATCACCGTGACAATTTTCACAATCCAAACCGCCAACAGCTGTGTGCTGAGAGTGGTTAAAGTAGGCCAAATCAGGTAAGTTATGAACGCGTACCCATTCAATTGGGGTATCATTTTCAATAGCTCTATAGATCTTCTGAATTTCAGGAGATTCACGTTTGATCGTGTTGTGGCAGTTCATACAGATGCTTGAGGAAGGAATACCTGCTTGTTTTCCTTTGTAAACGCCTGTGTGACAGTATCCACAATCAATCTCCATATCACCTGCATGAAGCTTGTGTGAGAAGTTGATAGGTTGAGCCGGTGCATATCCTTGGTGAACACCTATGCTATACAAACCATCTAGTGTAGCTTTAGTACCTAAGATGATAAATAACCAAATAATTGCAGATCTTACTGTGCTATTGCTGAATAGTACTTTAAGTTTTTCTCCGAAGCTTGGCTCAGGGTTTTGTACCTCTTGGTTAATGTCTTCTTCTGATTTGTTCATTGTGCTTAATAAACGGATCACAGAAAGAAGGGCTACAAGAACCAATACCATAATTGCTAGTAAGGATACTAGTATGATATTAAAGAACTTACCGCCTCCAGCTTCTCCACCAGTAGTGGTAGCTCCTGCTACGGCACCTGCAGCTGCTGCTGGGGCTTCATTTGCTTTCTTAATATAAGCCAAAATATCATGAATCTCCTTCTCTCCATAAGAAGGGAATGCAGTCATTTGTAGCTTATTGTATTTGTTGTAAAGATCAACTGCGTATTTGTCGCCGCTATTGATAACTTTATCCGGGTTATTGATCCAAGCTTTGATCCAAGCAAAGTCTCTTCTCTCTTCAATGCCTTTTAGGCCCGGTCCTACCACAATTTTCTCCTCAGGAGAGTGACATTGTTTACAGTTGTTCTTGAAAAGGGTTTCTCCCGCTACTGCATCTCCAGTGCTTCCTCCGGCAGAAGCTTCAGCTTCTTGTGCTTTTACTCCTTGTGCCGTTAAAAATACAACGGTAAACAGTAGTAAGAATTTCCTCGTAATGATATGTAACATATTTAACAGAATATTGCTATTTCATCCAGACTGCAAAACTAATGGAGGAATAGTTGGTAACAAAATCTGCTTTGTGAAATTTCGGGAATTCAAAAAATTTAGAACAATTTTAAATAGAAGTTAAAGTATTGAGAATCAAGTTAAAAGAAAGTCGATATTCAAATAGTTCCCAAACTTAGGAATCTGTAAAATGGTATTTTCTTTAGACGAAAATAAGTCTTGTTTCGTATTATTTTTTTTCGTGCAATTTCGCTATTTGTGTGTTTGGAAGGGTAGCTTATGTTGATCAGTCTTTACATCAGCAGTTTAACATCAGTCCCTTGTCTGCTGAATATCAAGTTATTTACTATAGTAAACCTTTAATTTTTTTTGGAAATGTCCTTTTTTTTGGTTATTTTTATAAGATGGATCTACGTGTTTGGATAGGTATTGTATGGGTGTCAGCAGATCCTTAAAACCCTTTTCTTAATATTCTTCATAGATAAGATAGGTAAAGGTTATTTCTTAACTGAGTAATGTGCTTCCCATCTTACTTCCTGTCATAGAGTGTTTCACTATAATCGCCGGCTACTTTTTATATATGTAGGATTTTAGGGATTGGCAACTAGCAGAATGGTCTATTTAGTTTTCTTCCTGTCTTTTTGATGCTATATATAGATAGGTATAGAGGGGCAGCCTGCATTTAGATTTACTAGGGTTTTAACTGATGCCTTTTCTGCTTGCTATCTCGTCCTATTTTTTTTGTTCCAAAGTTTTGGAAAGGAGGTGTTGCACTCTTCGGAAATCTTAAATGTAGTGTAAGGGAGCTCTTGTATCTGTGTTTCCAAAAGGTCTTCGTCGATATGCTACAGTTTTTGTACCAGGTGTTGGTTTAGATTCAACTTTTATTTTGGGAAATGTGTTCATTGCTTTCTGTAGGCGAGAAGGAGATTAAGCATGTGCATACTTGGGTCTTTACTTCTTTATAGGAAATAGATCATTTGGTAGAGGTTTCCTTTATTATGGTATAGATTTGAATATTTATCCTATCTGCATTTTTATATAGAGAGCCATGGGTCTTATCCATACTTATATATATACCCAACCTTATTAATGAGTTTCAGAAAGCGTGTAGATCATTCTTTTAGTTTAATGTGAAAACGCTGTGATAATATGGGACACCTCTCCAGACTTCTTTAGTATTCTTCTTCTTCCTTAAACAAGGAGAGGCATGGTGGCTAGATTTTGAAAGAAGATCCATTTTAAGTTCTAAGTTAATGGCAGGTTTATATTTTTAAAGGTAAGTGTTGTATTCCCTCTGTCCGCAACTTTTGATCCAAGCTCGCTTTACTAAGGAGGGGCATGAAAAAGTAGGAGTGCCAAATCATTTATTTATGCATTCTCTACAGAGGGGGAGTAGTTTTTTGATTCAACATTCATTTATTTTGCAGTTCTCATACTTTAAGATCAAAGTTTGCTCTGCTAACTATTTTATTATCTCCCACCATTCGAGTTTAACAACTATTCGGTCTCAAGCCGGTACTTTGATATGGGTTCTTTGGTGCTTCTGTGGGTAGGTGCATTTGATATAATTTATATTTCTTATCAAATAGAGTAATAATAGGGATATGGAGTAGAAATGGCCTCTATTGTACTTTTTAAGGGGATTTTTGCATTCTCAAAAAAAAGTTTAAAATTTTTTTAAACCGCATAATATTGGTTTTGTGAAGGTTATAGAAAAATGCTAAAAAAACCTCAAAAATATTTTTGGAGTAGGTATTGCGTTGTCAAAAATTGTCTCTACCTTTGCACTCCCAAACGACGAGAGACACGCAGAAACGAAGGCGAGCGGGGTTAAAAATAGAAGAGCGGCGAAAGCGGAAAGATAGCTGAGACGCACAAGCTCACTACGGTGGGAGAAAGTTCATTAACTTGTTGGGGATAAAGATGGAAGCACTAGTTTTGGCTTTTAGGAGTTGAAACGAAAAGCTAGGTAAAATATAGAGAAAGGCAAACGCTTACGAGTAAAAGTAATTTACAATGGAGAGTTTGATCCTGGCTCAGGATGAACGCTAGCGGCAGGCTTAATACATGCAAGTCGAGGGGGCAGCAATGTCACCGGCGAACGGGTGCGTAACGCGTATGCAACCTACCCATATCAGGGGGATAGCCCTAGGAAACTGGGATTAATACCGCATAACATAGAGAACGGCATCGTTTTTTATTAAAAGATTTATCGGATATGGATGGGCATGCGTAGGATTAGCTAGTTGGTAGGGTAACGGCTTACCAAGGCTATGATCCTTAGGGGCTCTGAGAGGAGTATCCCCCACACTGGCACTGAGATACGGGCCAGACTCCTACGGGAGGCAGCAGTAGGGAATATTGGGCAATGGAGGCAACTCTGACCCAGCCATGCCGCGTGCAGGAAGAAGGTCCTCTGGATTGTAAACTGCTTTTGAATGGGAAGAAACGTAGTCTTGCGAGGCTATTTGACGGTACTATTAGAATAAGCACCGGCTAACTCCGTGCCAGCAGCCGCGGTAATACGGAGGGTGCAAGCGTTATCCGGATTTATTGGGTTTAAAGGGTGCGTAGGCGGCTTTATAAGTCGATGGTTAAAGGCAGCAGCTTAACTGTATGCATGCCCTCGATACTGTAGAGCTTGAGTGATTTGGAGGTGGCTAGAATTCCCTGTGTAGCGGTGAAATGCATAGATACGGGGAGGAATACCGATTGCGAAGGCATGTCACTACGAATTAACTGACGCTGAGGCACGAAAGCGTGGGGATCAAACAGGATTAGATACCCTGGTAGTCCACGCCGTAAACGATGATTACTAGTTGTTGGCCGATGGGTCAGTGACCAAGGGAAACCGATAAGTAATCCACCTGGGGAGTACGCCGGCAACGGTGAAACTCAAAGGAATTGACGGGGGTCCGCACAAGCGGTGGAGCATGTGGTTTAATTCGATGATACGCGAGGAACCTTACCTAGGCTAGAATGTGAGCGAATAATTCAGAGATGGATTAGTCAGCAATGACGCGAAACAAGGTGCTGCATGGCCGTCGTCAGTTCGTGCCGTGAGGTGTTGGGTTAAGTCCCGCAACGAACGCAACCCCTATGATCTGTTGCCATCATTAAGTTGGGGACTCAGATCAGACTGCCTACGCAAGTAGAGAGGAAGGAGGGGACGACGTCAGGTCATCATGGCCCTTACGCCTAGGGCGACACACGTGCTACAATGGCATGAACAGAGTGCAGCGAGCTTGTAAGAGTAAGCGAATCACAAAAATCATGTCACAGTTCGGATTGGGGTCTGCAACTCGACCCTATGAAGCTGGAATCGCTAGTAATCGCATATCAGCCATGATGCGGTGAATACGTTCCCGGACCTTGTACACACCGCCCGTCAAGCCATGGGAGTTGGGTAGACCTGAAGCGGAAGGTAACAGACTTCGTTAGGGTAGAACCAGTGACTGGGGCTAAGTCGTAACAAGGTAGCCGTACCGGAAGGTGTGGCTGGAACACCTCCTTTATAGAGATATTCTGGCAAGACCAGAAGAATGATAAGGTGAGTGTTTGTTACAAACATATATAAGAAAGACCTAGAGGTTGTGGAAGTTTTTATTCCCATCAACAAGTTAGTTTGTTGAGAGATCAGAATCTGTGAGAGCCGGCTTTGGCTCGCTGGAGCGGGGCTTGTAGCTCAGGTGGTTAGAGCGTTACACTGATAATGTAAAGGTCCCTGGTTCGAGTCCAGGCAGGCCCACTAAAAACAGACGAAAGATCACAAAGTGAAGGAGTTTACTTCTTTGCAGAACGTACATTGACATCATTGGAAAGACTGAGTTAAGAAAGAGTTTTTATTAGAGCAAGAGAAGGGCGTACGGGGGATGCCTAGGGTCTCAGAGGCGACGAAGGACGTGATAAGCTGCGATAAGCTACGGGGAAGAGCACATATCTATTGATCCGTAGATTTCCGAATGGGGCAACCCTCTCTGGTGAAGCCAGAGAATCCATGCCAAAGGGCATGTGAAGCGAACGTGGGGAACTGAAACATCTAAGTACCCATAGGAGAAGAAAACAATAGTGATTCCGCAAGTAGTGGCGAGCGAACGCGGAATAGCCCAAACCCGTTATGTTACGGCATACCGGGGGTTGTAGGACTGCATTTAGAAAGTTATCTTAAGCTGAATGATCTGGGAAGGTCATCCATAGAGTGTGATAGACACGTAAGCGTAAGAGATGATGGACGAGCAGTATCCTGAGTAGGGGGGGACCGGTGAAATCCCCTTTGAATCCGGCGGCACCATCCGCCAAGGCTAAATACTCCTGAGACACCGATAGTGAACTAGTACTGTGAAGGAAAGGTGAAAAGCACGGGGAGTACCCGGGTGAAAAGAACCTGAAACCGTACGCCTACAAGCGGTCGGAGCTTCGAGATGAAGTGACGGCGTGCCTTTTGCATAATGATCCTACGAGTTACGGTAACGAGCGAGGTTAAGTTTTTAAGGAACGAAGCCGAAGCGAAAGCGAGTTTTAACAGGGCGTTAAGTTCGTTGCTGTAGACGCGAAACCTAGTGATCTACCCATGGTCAGGTTGAAGTCCCGGTAACACGGGATGGAGGACCGCACCGGTAAACGTTGAAAAGTTTTCGGATGAACTGTGGGTAGGGGTGAAAGGCTAATCAAACTGGGAAATAGCTCGTACTCCCCGAAATGTATTTAGGTACAGCGTTGTGGAGAGTTTATCCGAGGTAGAGCTACCGATTGGATGCGGGGGAGTCACATCCTACCAAATTCAGACGAACTCCGAATGCGGATAAATATACACAGCAGTGAGGGCTCGGGTGCTAAGGTCCGAGTCCGAGAGGGAAAGAACCCAGAACTACAGCTAAGGTCTCTAAATCTATACTAAGTTGAACAAAGGAGGTCTGACTGCCGAGACAGCCAGGATGTTTGCTTGGAAGCAGCAATCATTTAAAGAGTGCGTAACAGCTCACTGGTCGAGCGGGGCGGGCATCGATAATAAGCGGGCATAAAGTATAGTACCGAAGCTTAGTCAAGAGTAATCTTGGGTAGGGGAGCATTCTGTATGCGGAGAATGCGTCATTTGAGTGGCGTTGGAGCGTACAGAAAAGCAAATGTAGGAATAAGTAGCGATAATGAATGTGAGAACCATTCACACCGAAAGACTAAGGATTCCTCCGCTATGTCAATCAACGGAGGGTAAGTCGGATCCTAAGGATAATGCGAGAGCAGAAGCCGATGGGAAGCAGGTTAATATTCCTGCACCGATGCATATTACGATCTCAGGGACGGATTCTAAAGCTTAATACGAACCGACGGAAATGTTCGTTGAGAGGAGTCTTCGGACGAATCGAATTAGGGGATAGGGTTCCAAGAAAAGCTGATAAGTTATGGATATGTATCGACCGTACCGTAAACCGACACAGGTAGTCGAGGCGAGAAGCCTAAGGTGCTCGAGTGATTCACGGCTAAGGAACTAGGCAAATTAACCCTGTAACTTCGGGAAAAAGGGAGCCTCAGCGATGAGGCCGCAGAGAATAGGCCCAGGCGACTGTTTAACAAAAACACATGGCTTTGCGAAGATTAATGTCGACGTATAAGGCCTGACACCTGCCCGGTGCTGGAAGGTTAAGAGGGGGTGTTATCGCAAGAGAAGCACTGAATTGAAGCCCCAGTAAACGGCGGCCGTAACTATAACGGTCCTAAGGTAGCGAAATTCCTTGTCGGGTAAGTTCCGACCTGCACGAATGGTGTAACGATCTGGGCACTGTCTCAGCCGTGAGCTCGGCGAAATTGTAGTGACGGTGAAGATGCCGTCTACCCGCCACGGGACGGAAAGACCCCGTGAACCTTTACTATAGCTTAGCGTTGTGACTGGATATTCGATGTGTAGGATAGGTGGGAGACTGTGAACGGGCGTCGCTAGGCGTTCGGGAGTCAACGTTGAAATACCACCCTTTGGGTATTTGGTTTCTAACCTCAAAGAGGGACATCGCTTGGTGGGTAGTTTGACTGGGGTGGTCGCCTCCAAAAGAGTAACGGAGGCTTCCAAAGGTTCTCTCAGCACGCTTGGTAACCGTGCGTTGAGTGCAATAGCATAAGGGAGCTTGACTGCAAGACCGACAAGTCGAGCAGGATGGAAACATGGGTATAGTGATCCGGTGGTTCTGCATGGAAGGGCCATCGCTCAAAGGATAAAAGGTACTCCGGGGATAACAGGCTGATCTCCCCCAAGAGCTCATATCGACGGGGAGGTTTGGCACCTCGATGTCGGCTCGTCACATCCTGGGGCTGGAGAAGGTCCCAAGGGTTCGGCTGTTCGCCGATTAAAGTGGCACGCGAGCTGGGTTCAGAACGTCGTGAGACAGTTCGGTCCCTATCTGTGGTGGGCGTAGGAAGTTTGAGAGGGTCTGATTTTAGTACGAGAGGACCGAATTGGACATACCTCTGGTGTATCTGTTGTCTTGCCAAGGGCACGGCAGAGTAGCTAAGTATGGTTAGGATAAACGCTGAAAGCATCTAAGTGTGAAACCGGCCTCAAGATGAGACTTCCATAGAGGAACGTTATAGACGATGACGTTGATAGGCTACAGGTGTAAAGGTGGTAACATCAAAGCCGAGTAGTACTAATGAACCGAGAGCTCTATTAATTTTAAAAAATCAAAGCTCAGTTTTTCCAGTTGTCATGTAAAAAGACATACTAATTGTTAATGATTAATTGTTAATTATTAATGAATGAGTTGATGAGAAATCATTAACCATTAATAGTTGAACATTAACAATTACCTAACGACATTCACGGTGTCAATAGGATGGGTGTTCACCTCTTCCCATTTCGAACAGAGCAGTTAAGCCCCATACCGCCGATGGTACTTGGATCAAACCAGGGAGAGTAGGTAGACGCCGGTTTCTTATTCGAAGCCCTCAGCTAAAGTTGAGGGCTTTTTTTTGCTTTTTAGCCTAAGGGTCGTTCCTTCTTGGTTTAACCCTTACTTGTTTCTTTTGACGGGGCCGGCTAATTAATAACTATTAACCAATAGTTATGGAACATTAGTTTTAACTTGTTAAGAGCCTTTTGGCCATTTCATTACTAAATGATCCATAATTATTAATCCTAAAATGCCGTAGGTTTTTTAGAACTTCCCCCTAAACAATACCACCCTCCATCCGTCAGGGTCTTCGAAGGTTTGGCTCTTATTTAGCCAGTAGGGATTTTCGGGTTCTACGGGGTGGTAGCCATAAGATAATATTCTGTTGAGAGCTTTTGTGTACTCTTTTTCATTAGGATAGTACAGTACAGTCAGATTTTCCTTGGTAGGTGCAGGGAGTTCTGGTTTCGGGGTCTGTGATGTGAATTCCAAGTGGAATCTTTTGTTAGGTAATCCAAACATGAGACCATCATATCCCTCATGCCCCTCAAAACTGCCTATTATAGGTAATCCAAGAACAGTGCCATAGAAATGTTTTATTTCCGCCAATTGATTCGTCGGACGAGCAATTCTTACTTGTTGGTAGTTTTTGGGAGAACATGCTGATAAAAAAGGAAGTACCAATAATGCTAATTTGCTTTTCATATGTTTTTTTTAGCAAAATTGTCGGATTTCTAAACCTTAGTCCATGGCCGGATGTCCTTTTGACCTGTCGATTTTACGGTTTTTACTAAATAAGGTAGGAGGTATACCTGTGTTTTTGGAAAAGTATCTGGTAAAGGACTCAGGTGTACGGAATCCTAATTGATAAGCTATGTCTTTAATAGATAAACTCTTGTTTTTGAGTAACCATTCGGCTTCCATTACCACTCTCTCCTGAATGATTTTATGGGCAGATTTGCCGGTTTGGGATTTTACGCATTCGCTGAGGTACTTTGGACTTAAATTCATCATTTCTGAATAATCCTTAAGGTTTTTTACGTCCTTAAAATGCAATTCTACTAGTTTTTTATACTCGTGCATGACCTGGTATTGCCTATTGATCATCTTGTTTGAATGCAGTAAACAATACTCGCAGGCTCTATTGTATTCGTAAAGAATTTGGACAATATACAGCCTTATAATGTCTAAGTAGAAAGGGCTTTCCCTATCTAACTCTTCTTTTATCTTTTGGAACTTATATAAAGTATCTTCAAAATGATTCCGTTCCAAGGGAAAGGTAGGTGGATAGTCAGGACTTATAAACAGTAATTCCCCTAATCCTTCGTTCCTCATAAATGCTCGTTGTAGAAAGTCTTCCTTAACGGCCAGAAAACTTACATGAACACCTCTTCCGGTAAATTTATATAGGGTTTGAGGGGGAACGATAGTCAGACTTTGTTCTGATAATTCAAAAGAATGCAGGCCCACATTTGCTTGTAGATTTCCTTTGGTACATAATATTATAAGATGGTAAGGAAATTTCTGGGGTGTTTGAAGGGTCAGAAGACCTATATCATTCGAATGGAATACTTCTAGATTTTCTTTTAATAAGTAGGGCATAAACCTCTGATGAATACCTGCAAAGTAATTAAATAAAATTCTTTAGAGCCTCTTTGAGATATTTTTTTATAGCCTTCCTAAGTATGCTCTGAAACAGTAACATCTCTGCTTTGACCAGCCAGCGTGTGGAAGTTTTGTCTATACTTTTAATCAGGATCTTGATTCGTGAGATCATAGCTTGGGCTACCTCATCCACTACTTCTGTTTCCTTTACCTTAGGAAATTTGGGTTCGGTGATGACTTCTTCATGAAAATCGGGAATGATAGGGTAGGCATAAGGTTCTTTAGTGTCCATTTTTCGGATGACAAATCGCTCCATTGCACTTGCATGGGGTTCAGACTCTAATTTTTTCTTGACTTGCCCTAATTCTATTCCAAAATGATACCGAAGAAAATCCTGGCAGTTCTTTCTGCCTAGCTCGTAGTCGTGCTGACGAAATGATTTTTGAAGAAATCCGGCAAAGCCAAATATAGGTCCGGCAGCTAAAGGGTCATCGTTCGTCTCTTTCTTACTGGGAAGGATCAGGAATCTGGTATTGAATTGAGTAAGAATGATATCTTGAATACCTGACTGACTGAAGAAAGCATGATTTCTCAGAGCTGAAAAGAGTAACTTCCCTATAGAAATCATGTCTACTTTACTTTCGATCTCCTTTTTCTCCTGGTAGGGAAAGGGATCAATCATGATGATAGCATACTTTTCCTTCTTATAGGACTCTGGATCTTTTTGTTGTAAAACCACCCCTCCTAATCCAAAAGGTTCATTGTTGATCAGCCCCCCGTCAATAGCGCGGAAGTTATATTTATCGCCTTGAACCGTCTTTGGTGGGACGAGTTTGGGCCTTTGGTAAGGTACTATTTCACCATTTGCCCCCACATAAGGAGGAAAGAGGAAATCTGTATATTGACTAAGGTATTTCGCATGGATACTTGGCTGTCTCGCTTTTAAGCCTATTGGATAAGCGGCTGTACTAAGGGTCATTTCTTTTAGGCTCTCTCTATCGCTTTGTACTCTCAAATCTATTTCTGAAAAGAAACCTTTCGTTGAAGCTCCCTTTCGTCTATAGTCCATGAATCCGGCATTTTGAGTGATGACATAGCTTCTTTCATTACCAAAGGGGATTTCATATTTTAAACCTTCCAGGTTAGTTACTGTTAAAAGCAAATCTACATTAGGCGAGAAATAAGGGGGGAGGGTTTCCCTGACTTCCATATTTTCAAAAGCACGATCTGCAATTTGTTCTATGGGTGCTACATTGAACAGGGAGTTGATCTCGTTTTCGCCCTCAGAGCCCAACATTTTCTGTATAGTGCTGCCTTTGTTGTCATCGGCCATATTTACCCAACAGTCATATAAAAGTGAATGGTTTCTGTGCGTATTGGCCTCAATAAAACTTAAAGATGCCGTTATTCCTCCTGCTGATGAGCCTGCCAATACCTCTATTTGGACTTCATGCATAGGAACAGAGGCATCATATTCGGGGTCTTCGAAGTAGTCATTTGGCCTCCTTGCCTGAATGGAGAGATTCTTTTCTTTTTTAGCTTGCCAAAGGGATAAGGCCTCTGTTAAGTAGTCCATCACGCCTGCAGTATATGCACCTGCTGATACTGCCCCCGCCATAGCTATGCAAATCTTAAACATCTTTTGTGGTCCGATTTAGTTTTAGAAGATATTTCAAAACCATTAGCACATTTGCTGTGATCAAAACTTCAGTCTGCAGTAATTGGCTGAAAGCACACACCACTGCTTCTGAATATCCCATCATTTTTTCCTCCCTTCTTATCTTTTTGATCCTTTCTAAAAGCTTTTTCCAAAGCAGATCCCTGTCAACAACCGATTGGGAAGAAGAATAAAGAGCCTGCTTAGCTTCCTCCTCGGAGACTGCTTTATCCGCATCTTTTAGAATCATGGCAACTATCTCAGCGGCAAACCGTGCAGATGACATCACTTCACCGTTCTCATTTTTTACATACATGGTATAGGAATTTCCTTCCCTTATGGGAGTAATGAAGAACAATAAAAAAATAGCTTGAAGTAGAGCAATCTAAAAAATACCTATCAGATAGGTCAAAGAGGAACTTACGGTACGAATGTAAATATTTATGCTAATTTGGTCAACAGTTCAATTGTATTATTTATTAGGTGGTACTGGATCAAAAACCCTCACCTTCCTCTTTTTTGGTCTTCTTGCTTGTTCTGGCTGGCGTTCTTTGCAACTTGTTATACTCATCCTCACTCATGCCGTGATAAGTGGTTAGGAAACGTTTTTTGAAACGTGTGGCTTCTGTGACATCTAAGAACGCTACATTCTTCTCCTTTCCGGTGTTTAGAAGTTTGTTAACCTCTTCGTCAGCTGAAACAATGCCTAATTGACCATTGCGATAGACAAAGTAGAACCACACATTTGGAGAGATATCCAGGTATAGATGAAGTTCGCTACCTGTACTGTGGGAAGTAGCCACTTCCATATATCCATTTACTAGAGCATTGATATCTACATCCCCCATATTGGAAATGCCTATAGGACCTCGACTGTAGTAAGCATTTGCGGTGGCATTCCATTGCAGATCCACCTTACTAAGCACCAAAGATTTCAGGAACTTGTTCGACTCCTTGAATAGAGGGATATGGCCTTTCTCCGTATTGGAAAGGTACTTTTGAAGGTCAGGTTGACCTAGAATCAAACGTAGGTTCTCTAAGAATTCCTCATCGCCTGTATCTATTGCAGCCTGGGAATTTCCGGCATCCAGATTGTGTTTTACCAGATTTCCACCCATCTTTTGTACAGTAGGAATAGGCAAAGGAAAATCAAAGAGCATGAAGTTCGAAAATCTGTAAATGGATGAGTCAAGTAGAACAGTAGCCTGTCCATAGGTGTCAAATACCTTGCTAGGCGCTCCTAGTAGATTCATTTTGCCACGTAGTACAAACCTGCCCTCTTCTTCGTAGAATTCAGCCGTATTTTCCGTACCGGTGCTAACGTTGAATCTAGCATTTTCCTCGTCCCTTTCCATGGTGCCTTTGGCCAGGAAAATATCTGAATCGTCTGCTGATTTCTTCATAGACAAGAAGGTAGGATACATGCCATCCGTATTCGCTCCGTATTTCATGTGAAGCCCCACATACAGTGGTTTCCCTCCGTCTTTTAAGGTTTCATCTATTGGGATTTTGATGTTTTCAGATTTTGAACCGGAATAATCAATCCAAGAACCACCAATCATGGGATATTTCTTCAAATCCGGTAAGATTTGACCTTTTAAAGACAAGTTTTTAAAAGGCGCCAGCATGGTAAGCTCTCCTATATAAAGCATCTTTTTAGCCAGATATACCTGGTCTTGTTCCTGAACTCGGGCTCTGGCTATGGTGGAAAGTTTCCCTGACCCTTTAGATTCTAATATCCTTCCTTCCGGTGTAACTTCTGCAAATTCAAAACCACCTAACTTGATATTGAAGGTATCAGAACTGATGTTGACATATTGATAATCTGCTTGGGCACTATAGGAAAGTTTTGAATTTACTTCTACAGAAGCATTGGTCAGCGTGTGGTATCTGTTGATAGTGTCAGCAACTATGGTTGCACCCTTAAACGAATCCAGTTTTCCATCTGACTTCACAAAAACCTTTCCATCTGCCGGTTTAACGGCGGCATCAGCTGTTCTGATCTCTTCTACACCAGAGATGTTTAAGCTTTTTTCACTGATGTTATAAGTGGCTGCGGTACCGTGGAAAGATAGTCCATATTGATTCTTTGAAGTAGAAGTGAAGACTGAACCTTCAAGACTTCCGTCCATGGTGATGAGCTTGTCTTTGATTTTCCAAAGGGCCTTGTCTATGGTGGTCTTGTATTGAGATGCCGGAAATTCTAAGAATCCACTACTCTCAAATCCTTTACTTTCAGCTGATATCTTAACTTCAGATTTATCTACCACGAAGTCTATGTCTACCCCTTTTCCTGCAAAGGCTAGTTGCTCACTACCTTCCGTCTTGACTTTCAAGTCGGCTTTTTCTGCCAGGAATCCACTCTTGTCGAATCTGAAGGTTTCTGAACTAATGTCAGAATCTGACCTATGCAGGCTTCCATTACCATATAATCCTGAATTCCGAATAACCAGACTTCCCTTAAGGAAGGAGCTGCCTTTGTAGAATTCAAAGCCTTGTTCTGAGGCTATGGCTAAGCTATCTTCAAGCGGAGCCCATTCCATACCGTAGGTACTTAGATTCACTTGGGGAAAATACACTTGACCGCTTTGCTGTTCTCTTACTTGTCCACCGTTTCCTTTCGCACTCATTTTGTCCGGTGTAAAGGCTACCTCTTCTAAGGTCAGTTTAGAAGTCAAATGCTGGAGTTCTCCTACAGATTTAATTCCGCGTTTGTGCAGTACTATGGGTTCTTTCGCTGTAAATGCAGAGGCGAGGCCATAGACTGGATAAGGACCTACAGGTTTATGGATCATGCCCATGCTGGTGTCAGGTAAAACAACCAGGTGGTCTTTGATAGGCTTAAAAATATTGCCCAAAGTGAAGATCCCGGCTATTTTCGGGTCTTTGGTATTTAGGCTGTCCAAATACAATTTGTCAGCTTTGAAATGATAGGTATCTGAGAGATGAGGGAAACTGACGTTTACTCCTCCGGCTATTTCGAGTTTTGGATATTCGGGTAATATTCTTCTTCCCGACTTGTTATCAGGCGCATTCAAGATCAATTTTCCCGTCTTTCCGAATTCGAATTTCCCACCTAGTTGAATCTTTGAGCCTTTTCTGTAAAGGTCCAAAGGGGTAAAGGTTATGGAATCTATACGATTTAATTGAACCACAAAGTTCTCGTATTCAAGTACAAAATCACCATAGAAGGTGAAGTTCTTGACTATGATTTTGCCATTGAACTGAAACACCTTGTTGCCTATCACCTGCATGGATTGTTGGTCGGGCAAAAGCTGTATCCCCAGGCTATCACTTAGTTTAAAGTTTTGGGCTCCGGAAATATTGAGTGATTTGGATTTGAAATCTATGCTGGCATTTTCTTCTTTCCCTTTGTTTAAAGAAGAAATGACCAAATCGTCGTAATCTTTCTTGCCGGTAGTTACGAGGTAATAATGGAATCCTTTTCTGGAAATGCTGTAATAGTCTTCAAAGGGATGATAGTCAAAGAAGCCCATTTGATGACCTATTAGGAGGCCATTTGATGCAAAGTGCCTTTCTTTTTTAATAAACTGCTGCAGTTCATCAACGGTGATCTTATTTTGCTTTTTCCTTCCCACTAGAGTGGCAGCTGCCATTAAGGGATTGAAACCGGCAGCATTACTGAGGTTACTCAGTCGGAGGGCATTGTAATAGTCAAAAGACTCAAACTCTGCTGCTACCTCATGTTTACCAGATACGATATAAAAATCCATCTGTCCGCTGCCTAGGTTCCAGGACATGGCATCACAGCGAATGTCCACCTGATGGAAGGTGTCAGAGAACATGCTGTTGCGGAAGCCACCCTTGCTTACTTTATTAAGCTTCACTAATTGATTAGGGATATGGAAGGTCCATTGAATTCCCGGATGACTTACGGAGTCTTTGCCCAGTCGAGCTACGAAAGAGACCTGAGGAGAACTTAACAGGGTGTCTGTGATAATTATATTCTTACCTATGACCTCAAATTGCTGGGTTTGGCTGCTTTTGTTGACCACTAATCTGGTGTATTGATTCTTCAAAGATGCTGTAGAGATCTTTTGACCTACCAAGGTGTAGCCACTTGTGATTTCGTAGTCTTCAAAGGGCAGAACCAGTTTGGATTTGCTGTCGTAAGATTTGAATCTGGGAAAAGTGGAGGGTACACCGTTTGCTCTTTTCTCCATCTTGATCTCCAAAATACCCTTTACCGGTACTTCCAGTACACCTTTGTGGGTTAGTGAGGTTTCTTCAGCTAGGAGTCGGCCTTTAGAGCCTTTATAGGAGTATTTTCCTAAGTTGGCTCTTACTTTTTTCTCGGCAACTGACCAATGAATCTCTCCTCCTTCACCGAGGAAAAGTCCTTCAAAAAATTGATAGGCACCTTTTGTTTTTTGGATGACAAAAGAATCTGAAGGGCTGATTAGAGAGAGGTCTGCTTCTGACCACACGCAGATCAGGCCTTGAACCGGAGGGAGTTGAAAGTTTTTGGCTATAAAATTCCCAGTGGTATCGTCCCAACCTAAATCTTCGTCCGTCCCAGTGGTTCCTGATGTACCCGTAAAGTAATCTTGTTTCTGATCTAGGAATTTCCATTCAAGTGAACTTCCTGCCAGTTTAACTCGGTTAAATGCAGAAGTGTATAACTCTTCTTTGGTGAAAAAGTTATACATCTGCGGGATAGTTTCTTGTATGATCTTGGCCGGATAGGCTTCAAAGGACTTTCCTAATCCTATCAGTAAGTTGTTTAAGTCTGCAGCTGGGAACCGGGAGTTATAGGCTTGCAGCATCTGCGTAAAGCTCTGTATGTCCTGAGGTCGAAGTCCTTTTTTACTGATATAGGGGATGATCCTTCTAATCTGCTGTTTGCCTTCTTCGTTTAGAGTCTCTTTGTAAAAGCTGGGGAAGTTACTAGGAGCTCCTAGGAGTTTCTCCATTTGTCTGGCATATTCTTCTATAAACTTTTCCGGATCAGCAGGTAGATTCAATACCTGAGCCTGAGCAGTAGAGAAGAAGAATAAAAAGATCCAGACAACTCTTTTCATGACAGCTATTTATTTCCTAAAAACGACAGCAGCCCAATTGTTCTTACTTATTTCTTTTACTTTTTTAAATCCATTTTCCTCTGCCACACGTTCTATATCCTGTATATCGTGGGTATAGAATCCACTGACTAATAAGTAATCCTTACTGAACTTGGCATATTCCGGAATTTCATCCAATAGAATGTTTCTATTGATATTTGCCAAAACGATATCGTATTCCTTGATATTTTGTGTTCTGATGGTTCCTTGATCTATGGTGATGTCTTCCACACCGTTAAGTTCATAGTTCTCTTTCCCATTTTCCACTGACCATTCGTCTATGTCGAAGCTATGAACGTCTGCTGCTCCCAGTTGTTTAGCCATGATAGCTAAAATACCTGTACCCGTTCCTACATCTAAAACGGATTTGCCTTTGTGATCTATATCTAACTGTAAAGCGATCATCTGAGAAGTGGTTTCATGATGACCTGTTCCAAATGACATCTTTGGCACGATGATGATTTCATGCGAGTAAGATGAAGGGGCTGGGTCGTGAAAACTGGCACGGATATAGACCTTACCGTCTACATCTATAGGATGAAAATTAGACTCCCATTCTTTGTTCCAATTCTGTCTTTCAACTTTGGAGATGCTATAATGCAGAGAGACTTTAGAGGCGTATTTCTCTAGGAGCAATTTTACATCTTGTTCCTGGAAGAGTTCCTCCGGGATATAGGCAATGATCCCATCCTCTTTGTCCACAAAAGAATCAAAGCCTACTTCAGCTAATTCTGCTACCAGGATTTCAGCGAAATCCGCATCTATACTTAAATCTAATTCAAAAAAGTCCATGATATAAACAACAAAAGCCCGAAGATACGGGCTTTTTGTCTCAATTAATGTTTTTATTAATTATCAATTCTGTCACCAATGGTATCTACTTTGCCGGATTTGTGAGGAACTTGAATTCTCAATGTTACTCTCCAAGTATTAGCTAATGGGCTTCCGGTCTTAGTAGGGATCAGGTAGGCTAGATCTAATTTTAATCTTTCTTTCAAGGTCACACCGGCACCGGCTGTGATGTATTGATTACCGGCTTTGTGTTTTGATTCATGAAAATAACCGGCACGAAGTGCTACGATCTCCTGGTACGAATATTCAAAACCTACTGAAGTAGTGATCTCCGCTAATTCCTCTCTAAATCCGTCTTCTGCATCACCGAAGGATTTGAAGATGGCCTTCATGGCACTCATTTGCGCCTGATCATAAGAGGTAGAATCAGAGCTCAGGTTAGCAGGAACTAATAGCTTATTAAAGTCTACGATGAAGGAGAAGCGGTTAGATAGGTCCGGACGGAAAGAGAGCTGAGTGCCCACTTTCAAGTTTGCCGGAAGAAAGTATTCACCAAAACCATAATTGATTTTACCGCCTAAGTTTTGCAATACTATACCGTAGTCTACATCAAATTTCTTGAAGTTTCTAGGGTCATTATCCGTAGGACGTGTTTTGTTATAGTAGAAACCTAAGTCCATAGCGGCGGTTTGTCCCGGCTTAGCCGTAACAGAGGTACCTGGAATTGACGCATTTCCTACTAGATTAGAATGAATGTATTTGATATTCAAACCTAAGGAGTAGTCAGAGCTTAGTTTTTGAGCGATACCCGCAGCTAAAGAAAACTCATTACTTATGAATCGATCTATTTCAAAACCGTTCCAGTCCGTAAACTGAATCTCACCTTGATTAAAGAAGTTTACACTGGCTCCGATAGTTTGCTTATCTGAAATCTTGTAGTAACCACTGGCATTTAAAAGGGCCATGTCATCCACTATTTGTCTCAGCCAAGGAGTGTAAGAGAAAGATCCTCCATAACGTGAATCAGAGAAAGCTAGTTTACCAGGGTTCCAATGCATGGCATTAGCATCAAAGGAAGTAGCGGCACCCGCGTCACCTAATGCTGCGGCTCTGGCGTCTGGAGAGATGGATAAAAATGGCACAGCTGTATAAATCAGCGGATAGTTTTTATTCTGTGCATGAATTAGTCCCGGGATCAAGAAGATGCTGAGGATTATAAACCAAGAGTGTTTTTTCATATATGATTAAATATCTGAAGCCCAATGAGCTCCCAAAATAAGAGATTTTTATTTTTATTTCCAAAAAAACAAGGGTCTGCCTAGCTTTTCAGAGCTTCCATCCACAGCTGATTTTAAGGTCCACTGCAAAAAGAGTTTTTGTCCTTTTGTGGATAGGTTTTCCAATTGAAATTCCGAGTCCCAAGTTTCCAAACATTCCATACATTCCAGCTCTGTACTTTGTAGTATTTGTCCTTTTTCATTTAGCAGTTGGAAAGTACCTAGCAGGTTTTCTCCAACCCTATTGTGCTTGACTTTTATTCGAACAAAATCCTTCACCGGATTAGGATAGACTACGGAACTTTGAATCTTTAAAGCTTCCCTTTTTATTTCGTATTCAAACGTATTTTGCGCGGTAATATTATAGATATTGGACGCGATTAAAGTACTGCTTTGTTTGCCATTCTTTAGTTCACTTAAAGGTAGCAGTAAAATGCCTTCTTGGAATCCTTTGGTAGGAACAAAAGTGAAATGGTGGATTTTTTCACCATTGATTTCAAGATGGAAGTCGGGTTTGATACCGTATTGATCCCTGATATACCAAATTAAGCCTTTATTATCTTCCAAAGCCGCACTTAATTCCGGTCCGGAAGAGGAGAAAGTGGTATCCAGTTTGGTTAATGAAATACTCTTATAAGAAAAATAGATTTCTTGTCCATTTGTCCACTGGAAGAGTGCCCTGGTTTTACCATTTTGCTGTGGATTAGGGGCAATGAAAGGTGTAGAAACTTTAAAATCCTTTATTTCAAATCTGCCTTCTACTAAAGCTTGTGAACGGATTTCGTAGTTAAATGCCGGACTGTCCGGAAAGTTTCCTATTGTTTTAGCGGGAATAGGGGTATCCATTATTTGTACTGACATTTCCCCATTTTGGATTTGTTCAATTGCTCCTGCCAAATTATGTTGCTCCCCTCCCTGCATGAGATCGGGCAAAAGCTCATTTTTTTCCGGCAAGAAGTAGGGCAGAGGTAAGGTAGGGTCTCCCAAGAGGCTAAAGTTTCTGTTTACCTCTCCTCTAACGGAAGCGTTTTTTGTCTTTCGAAAGGCCTCTCCTAAGGTGCGGGAAGTAGGTAAATATTGAAAGAAGGCTCTGTTAATGGCTTGGTTAGTGCTGGAATAAACGGGGCGGGTAGTGGTAAGTAGTGCAATTCCTCCTCTCTGAGGACTGAGTAGCACATACTCAGCTCCGGAGACTTGTCCGGGCTGGTCAAACCTGCCGAATTCGCAGGTGGCGGTCAACCAGATGGGGAGCTTACCTGAATTCTTTAACTTTGAAATATCTGATAGATGAAGTAGTTTTTCATTTGTCCAGGCTTCAGAAGATCCGTGGCCTATGTATGTTAACACAAGAGAGCCCTGATTTATCATTTCGTGTAAGCGGGCATTTGCTTTGGGGGAAATACCGTCTTCTATAGGAAAATCATCAAGAAGTAGTTTTTCAGTGTTAAAGCCGGGATAGTTTTCCAGGGCTCTTCTCTCTAAATCCTCCGCGTCTTGTTGGTGGAGATTATAATCTCTGTTATCTGCGATGAAACTCAGTTTGTTCATCCAGGTTCCGGGTTTTCTTTGCATGTACTTGTCCACATAGTAGGAAAGTTCAGTCAGATTTCTGGCTGGAATTCTTCCTACACTTATGTCTAAAGTGTGGTCTCTAGCATCTTCGCTAAACCAAATGTTATTGATGCTTCTACCTTCCGGCCAATCTCCCTCATGATCTTCTAAGAACCCGAAATAATCATCTGAAGAATAGCTATAGATGGGTTCTAAGGATTCTCTTGACTCGTAGGTGGGAATCATGGTTTCCAAGTTGACATAATCTGCGTTTTTTAGGTTTCTGTAGTCGTATGTTGCGTCACCAATAAGAAGCACGGAAGAGAATCTCTCAGGATCTTTCCGGTATAAGTGCCTGCAGAAATCTCTAATGGCAGTAGGGTCAACTTTTCCGGAACTGAAGGTGAGGTAAATATCTTCTACATCCACGGCGATTAGATCAATATTTTCATTCTCTTTTTTAAAAGAGATATATCGGTCTACCTCTCGCTGGAATGCTCTGGGATATACTATCAATAGCTCTGGCACAGGTAGGTTGAGGATGGAGGGCTTAATTACTTTGCCTGCATATAGAGGGTACTGAATATCTAGGGGTGAGAAAGCTACTATACGGGAATCCCTGTTTTCGGGATGGATAAGGTTATTTGCATCCCAGTCCAGCTCTTTTACGGTTTCTCCTATCTGCCAAACTTTCAGGGCATTATTGTCCCACTGTAAGACGGGAGGGATGGGAGTTCTTTCGAATATCCATTCTCCGGCACCTTTCAGAAGTTTTTGGTACTTCACTTCCCAATAGTCTAGGTATACTCCTACATTTCCTACACTTTCTGCACTTAGTTTCATTTTCAATTCACTTGGAGTGCCAAAGAAAGTATATCGGTGTTCGTTTGATATCCTATGGTATCTGGCGGTGGCATCATTGGGATGGTAGGGCGCTCCCCTAAGGGTGTCTCTTTTGACTTGTGTACCAAAAGTAAATTCAATGAACTGTCTGCTGATCCCCATGGGGTAGAGGGACAGGGTGATCTGGTAGTCGGATTGGAAGTGAAGCGCCGGTGCAGGAAGGGTAAATTGGTCTTTAAAGAGCTCTCCTAACCATAGGCGGCCGGACTGAAGCAGGTTTACTTCATCTTTTTCATAACGTTGTTGGAAACCCAGATGAGTGAGGATCTGTCCGGAATTCTTGCTTGTTACTACAGGGATTTTTTTGATCTCGCCTTTGCCTAGAAAGTAAAAGTTAGACTTACTGTATGGATTCAGGCTCCCTTCGTGAGGGTCTTCGGCAAAGAAAAACAGTTGGGCTTGCCCATTCACCTCTATGATCTGTGTATGGATGATCTCCCAATCAACTATTCTTTTATCTGAATTCTTTTGAGGTAGAGCTTTGGGATGTCCACCCATGATGGTTAGTTCTTCCAGGGAGAGGTTTTGGAGGTGAGGGGCGTATTTCTTTATGAAATCCTGGTCAATCTTATACACTCCTGCTTTCTCTATGCCTAATTTAAGCCAGGTATCCTGAGCGAAAAGGTTTGTACATAGAAAGATCAGGAAGGCAAATATCCTCATGGTTTGACGTGGGCAATTCCAGGAATGGTGTATCTTTTTTTCGAATTTACACATTCTACTAAAATTCGTGTCCTACGCTGTGCTATTCTTTTGAATCTCCTGCCTTTGAAAAGGAATTCTTCTCCATCTTTTAGATCGGAAAGGTATATGCCTTCGCTTTGAGGGGAGTATTTGGCTAAAACCTTTACCAGGTTAGGATCTTTTACGCTTGAAGCTGCGGGATCCTGCATGTGAGGTATTAAGACCTCGAGGATGTCTTCCGGAAACACATTAGGTTTTAGGAGGGGAGACATCAGTCGGCTAAATTCCCTTTTCCAGGTTTCGCCGTGGGGGCTTGGTTTTCTTTTAAAGAGGGATTGCTGGATCTGTACCCTTTGATGTGCTATTTCATGAATGAGTGTGATGAGAAAACTATATGCATTGCTGTCTCCGTTGACGGAGATGTGGTGTGACCCGTTTTTGAACATGTAGTTTCCCAGACAAGTCTTCCTGGACCTGGCCACTTTGAAGTAGAAGGGGTGCTCCGTCCAGAGAGACATGACATAGTCCACAGCTGTTTCGGGGATATGCTTTGAGAAAGCATTCCTGAACATTTGGTCTTTGGGGATGATCTTCGGTTTTCGAAACAGCTGGAACATGTGCATTAGTGTTTAAGCCAGTTTTCTACCATTTTAACTCCATGCTCAGTGAGGTAGGCTTCGGGATGGAACTGTACTCCTCTTACATCAAATTTTTGGTGGGCTTCTGCCATGACGTAGCCTTGGTTATCTTCAGCGGTCACTTTTAAATCTGAAGGCATACTCTCTTTGATGACGGTCCAGGAATGATACCTGCAGACGCTGAAAGTAGAGGGTATACCTTGGAAAAGGACTTCAGAAGGGTCTCTGACTATACATGGTGTGGTTACTCCGTGGAGTACATCTCCCATGTTTTCCAGTTTAGCGCCGAAGGCTTCACCTATGGCTTGATGGCCTAGACATACCCCAAAGATACTTTTGGTTTCTTTATACTCTTTCAATAAATCCATCATGATTCCCGCTTCTTCCGGGATACCCGGGCCGGGGGATAAGAGGATCTTGTCGTATTTTTTTACCTCTTCTAGTGCGATTTTATCATTGCGGAATACGTCTACGTCTCCCCCTAATTGTTTAAGGATATAGACCAAGTTATATACAAAGGAGTCGTAATTGTCTAAAACTAATATCTTCATTGTTGCACAAAATTAAATCTCTTCTGCCATTTCTAATGCTTTTCTTAATGCACCCAGTTTAAGGTGGATTTCATTCATTTCACTTTCCAGGTCTGACTTAGCTACTACTCCCATGCCAGCTTGGAAGAAGAGGGTATTGTTTTTACTTAGAAAGGTACGGATAGCTATGGCGTGATTGAAGTTGCCGTTAAAATCCATAAATCCTATAGCTCCCCCGTAAATGCCTCTGGAATTCGGTTCTAATCTATTGATGATGGTCATGGCATTATGTTTTGGAGAACCTGAGAGGGTTCCGGCGGGGAAGGTGTCTGCCACTAATTGCAGAGGGTTCACGTCTTGATTCATGGTTGCCGTCACCTTAGATACTAGATGGATGACGTGGGAATAGAACTGTACTTCCTTGAAGATCTCTACTTTCACTTCTTCTGCATTTCTGGAGAGATCATTTCTAGCTAAATCTACCAGCATGACATGTTCTGCAGATTCTTTAGGGTCAGCGTGTAGGTCAAGGGCTAGTTGTCTATCGCGCTGATCGTCGCCAGTGCGTCTGAATGTGCCGGCTATTGGATGAATTTCAGCCTGATTTCCTTGTATGTAGATTTGTTTTTCTGGGCTGGATCCAAAGATTCTGTAGTCTCCTCCGTCAAAGTAGAAGAGGTATGGAGAAGGGTTAATGCTTCGCAGCGCTCGATAGACGTTAAAGTCATCACCGGTAAAGCTTCTGCTGAATCTTCTAGATGGCACAATCTGGAAGACATCTCCGCGGAGGCAATGCTTGATGCATTGCTGTATGATTTCCCGCATTCTGTCGTCCTGAATGTTTGTTTCTTCAGGGCCGGTGAGACGGAAGACGGAAGTAGATCTTTTAGGGTTTTTAACGAAAAATTCTAGGGTTTCTAGGCCGTCCTGAAGGGGTTGAGGTTCTAGTTCTTCTTCGGTATACGTATGTTCAAAAAGGTGGAGTTCGTTTTTGAAGTGATTGATGGCAATCACATAGCGGTATACGCGATATTGGATTTCAGGGATATCGTTTTCTTCTGACTTATCCTGCAGTTCTATGTCTTCAAAATACTGTACGGCATCGTAGCTGATATGACCGAACAGGCCGTTTGAAATGAAGCCGTGTTCAGATTTTTCTCCTTCAAATCTGGCCGCAAAGCCTTGCAGTACCTTGACAGTATCCTTACTATGGGGTAGAGGATATGACTTTTGAGTGCCGTTTGGATAGCTCTCCTCCACATGACCTCTATCTATGCGTATGGATGCCACAGGGTCACAGCCTATGTAACTGAAGCTATTGTGCATAGCGTGGTAGTCCGCACTCTCCAACATGACGGAGAGGGGGTATTGTTCCCTGATTCTAAGGAAGATGCTCACCGGGGTGAGGGTGTCTGCCAGCAGACGTTTACTTCGGGTACTTATCTTAAATTTCATTTGCAAAAGGCATTAAAAAAGGCTTGCTGTGGTTGAACAGCAAGCCTTGTCTATAGTTATACATAGCGAATGTTGTTCAACCTCAAAGAGATGAACGCCACCAGTTAGCCGCTATGTTTAAGTTTAACTTCATGCTACAAATGTAGAAAACCTTTTGATAAAATGAAAAAAAATAAAAAATTGTGAGGAAGTAAGACGGGTGTTGATGATTGTGAGTGGAATTAAAACCAATCTTCATAGTCATCATCTAGGGTGAAGGCCTATAAAAAGTTTAAGATAGGGGGGCTTAAATTCTTTAAGTTCTCTTTACAGCACCGTCAGTCTAATGGGGTACATTCTCAAGCTAAAAGTTCATTTATAGAATTAAATTAGAGTATATTGCAAAAGTAGTTCTGAAGTAGATAAGAGTTTGGGCCTCTGAGAAAAGGGCCTGGTTTTGAGGTTTAAGTGGAAATAGGTACTCGGACGGTTGAGTGTAAGATGTTCTGATCATTAAAACATGGAGTAAGTATCAAAAAAATAATCTTATATCTAGCAACATGTGCATGGGGATGTGATCCTGACGCGGCTCCAAAAAGCGAAATTTCAGTTTTTGGATCCTTTGTTATGAACGTAGGGGAGGATGACTATCTCTTCACTAAATACCAACAATGTGATGAGGTCCGAGAAGTAAGCAGCTATACTGACTCACTTACTGTAAACGGTAGACTTTATAATCAGGTATACTTTGTAAAAATTATCCCCAAGAACCTACACAAAGATTGGAATTCCTTGGATATGGAGCCTTGCTCACTGCGAGATGTTTTCGCTAGGAAGGATAGCAGCAGGCAAAGGGTTCCCGGTTTCGGTGAGCGTGAATTTTTGGTGATAGAGGATGTGGTGGGTGTGCGTTAGTTTGCTGCCTTAACGCGGTATCTCTGGGCTGGACAAAAAAAAGGAGGAAAATTTCCTCCTTCATACTATTCAAAATCTTATTCTTCTCTGCCTATCTTCGCGATTTCCTTGTCCAATAGGTAAAGGCCGTTTGCGCTGTTTACGTCTATCAGGTCAAATAGCTCCAATGCTCTACGTGCATTCTTTTCTTCTTCTCTCTGCTCTTTTACATACCACATCAAGAAATCTTCAGTAGCGTAATCATTATTAGCTCTGCAAAGACCAACGATACGATTTATGGAATTAGTAACGGCAATTTCACTATGCAAAGCTGCTTCAAACACGCTTCTTAAATCTGGATATTCTTGCTGAACTTCACCTAAGGAAGGAGTTATAGCAGCACCTCCCATTTCATTGATGTAGCGGAAGATCTTCAAGAAATGCTCTCTTTCTTCTTCTGCTTGTCTATATAAATACTCTGAAGTACGTTCAAATCCATTACGCTCTAACCAAGATGCCATGGCAAGGTATTTATTAGAAGCCTCAGCTTCCATTTTAGCTTGTCCGTTCAAGGCTATCTCTATATCTTCTTTCAATGAAGTCTTATCTCTCAATAAATTTTTCATATTATGTGCTCTTGTGTTTTCGTTTACAAAATTAACACACAAGAAACGGAGATAAATTCCCTTTTGAATTGATTTACAGATATTTGTATTGAATCTAAATTTAAAATGCCTCCAATTAGCTCAGGGAGGAGCAGAGTTCCAAGGGCTTAGACTACTTCGTAATCACCCAAAACCTCGTGAATCATAGAAACAAGTTCTAGAGAAAACTTGGTGCCGTCTACTAATTCTCTTAGTTGGATCAGGTCACAAAGTGTCAAAGTAACGGTAGAAGATAATTTGGCGTGCTGGAGAGATACGAAATCACATTCGTCAGAAAGGTTAAAGAGTAATTCTTTAACATTTACTGAATGGAGATTCTTTCTGAATACCAAAAAATCAGTGATCGAAAACTTCCAAGTGTATTCTCTGAATTCAATATATATAGAATTACTAAGATCACACTGGAGTGAACGACCTTTGCTAGTACTATATAATTCGGATTTAGACAATTCATTTTTTTTTACGCCACAAAATTATAAAAAAGTTTTATTTATTTATAATAAATCCAGATAATATTAATGGGATTTTCATGTAAGTTTTAAAGATGATCTCGTTAAATTACAATTAATGGAATTAATAATTTTTTTTAAAAAAAAAGGGCGCTAATTTTAGCCCTTATTTAGTCAAGACTATCAACTAACAAGTATCATGGCCGTTGTACACGAACCCATCGCTTACGAAAAAATCCCCACCCGTATTTTTGCGGATCCCAAAGAAGCCTCAAAATCTGTAGCAAAGGAGATAGCTGATCTGATTCGTCAGAAGCAGAAAGAGGGTAAGAATTGTGTGTTAGGTTTAGCTACGGGCTCATCACCTAAAACAGTGTACGCCGAACTGGTGCGTATGCACAAAGAAGAAGGTTTAAGTTTTAAGAATGTGATCTCTTTCAACTTAGACGAGTATTATCCTATGGAGCCGGATGCCATTCAAAGTTACTGGCGTTTCATGCGTGAGCAATTATTTGATCACGTGGATATTCCAAAGGAAAACTATTTTATTCCCCTAGGTACATTGCCTCAGAACGCTATTGCGGAGTTTTGCAATAGTTATGAAGCTAAGATTGATGCGCTAGGTGGCTTAGATTTTCAATTATTAGGGATAGGCGGTAATGGTCACATAGGATTCAATGAGCCAGGTTCCTTAGCGAACTCCAGAACGCGTTTGATGATGTTGGATCACTCTACCAGAGCCGCTGCTATAGGTGATTTTGGCGGAGAATTGATTAAAGTACCAAAGAAAGCCATCACCTTAGGGGTTTCTAAGATCCTTCAGGCGAAAAGAGTGGTACTGTTAGCTTGGGGTGAAAGAAAAGCTGAGGTCATTGCTCAAGCCGTGGAAGGTAGAGTAACCGAACACCTGCCAGCTTCCTATTTGCAGCAGCATAACAACTGTCTGTTTGTAGTAGACATGGCTGCAGCCACAGAGTTAAAACGCATCAAAACTCCATGGTTAGTGGAAGATGTAGTTTGGGATACGCCTATGATCAAGAAAGCCGTATGTAGTTTAGCGCTTGAACTAGGTAAACCTATCTTGAAGTTAACTAACAAGGACTATAACGACAATGGTCTATCTGAGCTTCTAGCCGGATACGGGCAAGCGTACGATATCAATATAGAAGTATTTAATCACCTACAACATTCTATTACCGGATGGCCGGGAGGTAAGCCAAATGCAGACGATACTAACCGTCCGGAAAGAGCTCTTCCTGAGAAGAAACGCGTGATTATCTTCAGTCCTCACCCAGATGATGATATCATCTCTATGGGTGGTACTTTCCAGCGTTTGGTAGATCAGGGACACGATGTGCACGTGGCTTATCAGACTTCAGGAAATATTGCAGTGACTGATGACGAAGCCTTACGCTTCATAGATTTCGTAGTGGACTATAACAAACACTTTGGAATCAATAATAAAGAAGCGGAAGAGATCTTCGAAAACGCGAAACTGTTCTTGAAGAACAAGAAAGGAAGCGAAATAGACTCTCCGGAAGTACGTCATGTAAAGGGCATCATTCGTAGAGGTGAAGCTAAAGCCACCTGTAGATTCGTAGGTATCCCAATGGAGAATGTACACTTCTTGAACATGCCTTTCTATGAAACCGGTAAAGTTCAGAAATCTCCACTTGGTAAGGAAGATATAGCTATTGTTAGAGGATTGATTGAGAGCGTTAAACCTCATCAAATCTATGCAGCAGGAGACTTAGCGGATCCGCACGGAACCCACAAAGTTTGTTTGGATGCCATTTTTGAGGCCATCGGACAAATCAAGCATCAAAACTTCATGAAGGATTGTTGGGTATGGTTATACCGTGGTGCTTGGGCAGAGTGGGAGATCCACGAAATAGAAATGGCCGTACCTATGAGTCCGGATCAGGTAATGCAGAAACGCTTAGGTATCTTCAAACACCAGTCGCAAAAAGACGGCGTAGTGTTCCAAGGTTCTGATGCCCGTGAATTCTGGCAAAGAGCGGAGGATAGAAACCGTGCTACTGCTGAGCTTTATAACAAGCTGGGATTAGCTGAGTATCAGGCTATGGAAGCATTCGTGCGCTGGAAGTTCTAAGGTCCCTGTGGGGGGTGGTATTATGCGACTAAAAAGTATAATAAAATTTATACAAAATGCTTGGAAATTTGAATTATTATAAATAACTTCACTTTGTAAACAAGTTGAATCGCATATACACAAACCCTTACCCTTATGAAGAAGATAAATTTTTTTATGATCTGTCAATGGATCGTCTTCGCGCCGATCATTTTGCCTATTAGCATTATTACAGGCGCATATGAAGGGCTGAAGAAAGTATTTCATCAAGCAGCTGTAGATATATTTCAAACAGAAGAAGTGACATCTTAAGAGGGTGTCTCATAAAGGCACCCTCGTTTTTATTTTGAAGCCGAGGTTTTTTTTAGATTTGGCTTCACATTTTCTCTTTAAAACTTGCGTTATTATCCTGATTTTCATATATTTAGGTATAAAAAATCAAGGGTATGGCATCAAGAAAACCCACTTTTAAGCCTTACGACCAGCAGCAAATGATGCTATTGCCTCCAAGTTTGGAGGAACTGGTTCCCAAGAATCATCCGGTACGGGTGGTCAATGAGGTCATTAATAAAATTAACCTCGCTCCTCTGCATGCTTCGTATAAATTGACCGGTGCCTCCAGTTATCATCCTCAGATGCTGCTTAAAGTGTTGGTTTATGGGTATGTAAGCAATGTATATTCGAGCAGGAAGATAGAGGCAGCCTGTAAAGAGAGTATCTATTTTATGTGGATAAGCGGCATGAGCTATCCTGACCATAACACCATTAACCGTTTCAGAAGTGACCGCCTTCGAGAAAGTCTTCGAAGTGTGTTCGAAGAAGTAGTTAAGCTTTTAGCCCAGGAAGGACTTTTGAGTATTGAAGAGGTTTGTGTTGATGGGACCAAAATAGAGGCCAATGCCAATCGTTACACCTTTGTTTGGAAAAAGGCTATTGCGACCAATAAAGAGAAGATGAAGCAGCAATTGAAAGGCATTTGGGAATATGCTCAAAGTGTTGCCAGCAAAGAGGATAACCTTCCCGATCCCCCTGACTTCACCACCATTACTAGAGAAAAAGTACAGTCTACCGTCGATAAGCTCAATGAGGTTTTGGGCAAGAAAAAGATATTGACAAGAAGGTGAAAGGCAAACTGAGTTATGCCACCAAACACTTTCCACAGAACATGGGCAAATACGAAGAACAGGAGCAGATTCTTGGAGAGCGTAACAGTTACAGCAAGACGGATGAGGGAGCCACATTTATGAGGTTAAAGGAGGATCACATGAGGAATGGGCAATTGAAGCCGGCTTACAATGTTCAAATTTCCAGCTCCAACCAATTCGTTGTAAATTACACGATTCACCCCAACCCCAACGACACCACCACTCTGGCAGCGCATATAGCTCAGCATGAAGCAAGCTATCAGCAAGCTCCCAAAGTTATCACGGCAGATGCAGGCTACGGTTCTGAGGAAAATTATACCTTACTGGAAGGCAAAAAAGTAAAGGCCTACATCAAATACAATCTCTTTGACCGACAGCAGAACACCAATAACCAGGACCCATTTAGTACCGATAAGCTATTCTACAATGCCCAAGAAGACTGTTTCATCTGTCCGATGGGTCAGCAAATGAATTTCATTGGAGAGAGTAAAAGGAAGACCAGCACAGGTTTTGAACAAACCTCAAGAAAATATCAAGCCCAAAATTGCGGGCATTGTCCACTAAACGGAACTTGTAATAAGATGGAAGGGAATCGGATAGTCCAAGTCAATGAACGACTGGAGCGACAGCGGAAGCAGGCCTATGAACTTCTTAACAGTGAAGAAGGAATAAAAAGGCGAAAGAAAAGGTGTTACGATGTGGAACCCGTCTTTGCAAACATAAAAAGCAATCACGGCTTTAAACGATTTATGCTTCGGGGTAAGCATAAGGTCGAAATTGAGTTCGGCCTATTGGCCATAGCACAAAATATACGAAAAAAGGCCTCCTGAGAGACCTTTTTCAATACTATTTGCAAATTCAACCTCCTGAGGTTGGAATATAAAAAATCAAATAAGAAATCCCAGCCTAAATAAATTGAAAACAAAGAGAACGCCTCATTTAGGTTTTGAGACGTCCTCTTTTTTTTAGTCTATCAGTTGAAGGATATCCTCAGTGCTCAATGATTTGAAGAAGCTTTCTTCCTCTAGTATGAGTTCGTCAAAGAGTTGACGTTTTGTATTTTGAAGTTCTACGATCTTTTCTTCTATGGTATTTTGGGTAATAAACTTATAAGAAAATACCGTTTTTGTTTGTCCTATTCTATGTGCCCGGTCTACCGCTTGGGCCTCTATGGCAGGGTTCCACCAAGGGTCCAATAGGAAAACGTTCTCTGCCGCCGTCAGGTTTAGTCCTACTCCCCCTGCTTTTAGAGATATCAAGAAAATGAGCTCTTCTGCTGAATTCTGGAAACGGTTCACTAGTTCCATCCTGTTTTTAGTACTTCCGTCCAAATACAAATAAGGAATTTTCTCCGCTCTAAGTCCTTCGGCTACAAATTTTAAATGTTTAACAAACTGGCTAAAAATTAGTGTTTTCGAACCTTCACTTACCACTTCTTTTATCCTAGACAAGATGTCAATACCCTTCCCAGATCCGCCGGAATAATGGGGCAGAACCATGGCAGGGTGATTCGCTATCTGTCTAAGTTTCGAGAGTCCTTGTAATACCAGCATGCCCGGCTTTCCGGCCTCCTGCATGATTTGATTTCTTAAATAGGATTTGGTTTCGTCATATAACTTCTCCTGCTCCTCTGTCATTTGAGAATAGACTATAGACTCAATCTTTTCCGGAAGGTCTTTTGCTACTTGTCGCTTATTCCTTCTCAGCATAAAGGGCTTGATCTTAGAGGAAAGTTGGGCAAGGCTACTTTCATCTTTCTCCTTTTCTATCTGGTTTTGGTATTTCCTTTTAAAGGAGTTGAGGCTACCCAGTAGGCCGGGATTGACAAAGCTCATTTGGCTCCATAAATCCAGGGTGCTGTTCTCTAGAGGAGTACCGGTTAGGATGAGTCGGTTTTTGGTATTCAGCTCCATTACAGCCTTAAAATTCGCGGAGGAGGCGTTCTTTATGGATTGAGACTCGTCAAGTATGGCATAATTGAAGCGGAAGTGTTTGATAAAGTCTATGTCTGACCGCAGTATCCCATAGGAACAGATGACTAGATCATAAAACTGGAAGGCGTTACTGTCTTTGCTCCTTTGGGTTCCATAATGCACCATGACTCTTAATTCAGGGGTAAATCTGGAAGCCTCTTTTTGCCAGTTGTAGATCAAAGAGGTAGGTAGTACTAATAGACTGGGTATACCCGGATTTTCCTCTTTGATTTTTTGGAGGAAAGCCAAAGTAGTCACGGTTTTACCCAGTCCCATATCATCTGCCAAACATCCTCCCAGGCCGTAGTCTTTCAAGAAGTTCAGCCAGTTGTAACCCGCCTTCTGGTAAGGGCGTAGCTCTCCATTGAAATGTTCCGGTAATGGTACGTCTGTGATCTCTTCAAAATCTGCTAATGCAGCTAATTTTCTATTCATCATGGCGGTCAGGATGCCGTCTTGATGTAGAAGTTGTACGAGTCCCACAAACTGCTTCTTTAGTCGGGGCTCATCCTTATCCATGTTTTCAAAAAGTTCGGAATACATGCTAAACCAGGTATCCGGGATGCTGGCGGTGGTTCCGTCTGGCAATTGGAACTCGCGGATATTGTTTAAGATATAGTACTTGAACTTCTTGAAGGGAATGCGGAATTCTCCGAAGATCACTTCTGCTTCTATATCGAACCAGTCGTTCTTCTCTGTGACCTTTAAATCCACATGTGCATAGCCTAGGAAGTAGGTGGAGGCATTGCCTACGTGCTGTTGAACCTCAATGGGGTATTCTTCTAAGCGTTTTAGGTTTTGGTTTAGCCAGTCTAGGGCTTTGGATTTAGGAAGTGCCACTCTTCCGGCTCTTAGATCGAGGCCTAGGTCTTTTAGGAAATGGATTACGGCTCTTTCTGCCTGTAGATTCTTTTTTATCTTATGAAACTTCCAGGAATCTTCTGTTCTTTCCAGATATACGTAGGCAGGGTCAGAGAAATTATCAAATTTGAACTCGTAATTGCCGTACAGGAAGGCTAGCTCTAGAAGTAGATCTTTACTTTCTTCCTCACCTTCTTCAAACAGCTTACCTTGTCCTTTAACCTCAGAGATGAGCAGGCGGGTGGTAAACTCTTCCTTCTCATACGAGATCTCAAATCCGTCAGCGTACACGTTGAAGTTCGCTATAAGAGGTACTATGAACTTCCTGTAGTACGTGTCCTCAATGGACATGGGGATTTCAATGTTTGACTTATTCAGGAAGGGTCGAAGTTTCTTTCCGTCTACATGATCTTCAAAGAAGTACATGAGGTTATCCAAAAGGAGGACAGCCGGAGAATCGTTAACGATCAGCCCGTTTTTAAATTGGAATTTAACCTTTTCTCCTCCGCATTTCAGAATGGGGTAATAGATGGTTTTGGTGGCTTCCCGTTTGAAGTGGAAATATACTCTGATGGGTTCTTCCACCATTTGAATCTCCTTCCAGGTGGGTATACCATCGCTTCCCATGATGAAGAAGTTTTGGCCTTTGATGTTCTTATAGATCTCTTGGCGATAGTTCTCCAGGTAGGCATTGATGCTCTCCTTTAAAACAGGACCGCCGTCTTTGGTTTGATATACTTTTTTGAAGAACTCGTCGCGCTTCAGTTTTCTGTTCGTATTAAACTTCCTGTAAATGGCGTCTTGTTGGATTCTGGAAGTAAGTTCTACGAGTCGGATTTGTTCTTTGCTAAGTCCCGACTTAAAATCCTTGACATTCGTTCCTGAGATGTTTTGCGATTGAAGGGAGTATTCTCCTTTCAGGGTTAGTTTCACCACAAAGGGTTCCAGTAGGTACCCCAAGAATTCGTGTTGATAAAGACTAAATACGAGTTTAAAAGGTTCTGTTGGTGAAACAATCATGGTTGAATGAAAAATGGGTTTCAAATCTAAGCCAAATCTGGATGCATACAAAGTCTTTCTGTGAAAAGATGCAGGGGAGGAGTAAGGTTCTTTTGGAAAAATAGTATACTTTTGCAGCTACGATAATTAAATACTATACTATGGGTTACGGATTACTTAAAGGAAAAAGAGGAATAATTTCCGGAGCTTTGGATGAAAATTCTATCGCGTGGAAAGTGGCACAAAGAGCGAAAGAAGAAGGTGCTATATTTACTTTGACCAACGCCCCCATTGCTATGAGAATGGGTGAAATCAATAAACTTGCCGAGGAATGTAATGCAGAAATCATTCCTGCAGACGCTACCAGCTTAGAAGACATTGAGAAGCTTTTCAGTCGCTCCACTGAAGTTTTAGGTGGAAAGTTAGACTTTGTTCTTCATTCCATTGGTATGTCCCCTAACGTTAGAAAAGGTAAGGAATACGGAGATTTGAACTACGATTGGTACAAGCAGAGTATTGATATTTCTGCTATGTCATTTCATAAATTCATGCAGGTAGCTGAAAAGCAGGATGCCATCAATGAGTGGGGTTCAATAGTAGCTTTAACCTATATGGCTGCTCAGAGAACGTTCTCTTTCTACAGTGATATGGCAGATGCTAAAGCTATGTTAGAGTCTATAGCTCGTAGTTACGGTTATCGTTATGGTAAATTGAAGAATGTAAGGGTGAATACCGTGTCTCAATCTCCTACTAAAACCCGTGCGGGTGGTGGTATCGGTGGATTTGACCACTTCTATGAATTCGCTGAGAAAATGGCTCCACTAGGAAATGCAAGCGCGGATGATTGCGCAGACTACGTGGTGACCTTATTCTCTGATTTGACTAGAAAGGTAACCATGCAGAACTTGTTCCACGATGGAGGTTTCTCTATGACGGGAATTTCTGCTGAAGTGTTAGAAATGATCAAACCTGAATAAGAGGAAAGAGGGTGTCTCATAAAGGCACCCTCGTTTTTTATTTTGAAGCCGAGGTTTTTTTAGATTTGGCTTCACATTTTCTCTTTAAAACTTGCGTTATTATCCTGATTTTCATATATTTAGGTATAAAAAATCAAGGGTATGGCATCAAGAAAACCCACTTTTAAGCCTTACGACCAGCAGCAAATGATGCTATTGCCTCCAAGTTTGGAGGAACTGGTTCCCAAGAATCATCCGGTACGGGTGGTCAATGAGGTCATTAATAAAATTAATCTCGCTCCTCTGCATGCTTCGTATAAATTGACCGGTGCCTCCAGTTATCATCCTCAGATGCTGCTTAAAGTGTTGGTTTATGGGTATGTGAGCAATGTATATTCGAGCAGGAAGATAGAGGCAGCCTGTAAAGAGAGTATTTATTTTATGTGGATAAGCGGCATGAGCTATCCTGACCATAACACCATTAACCGTTTCAGAAGTGACCGCCTTCGAGAAAGTCTTCGAAGTGTGTTCGAAGAAGTAGTTAAGCTTTTAGCCCAGGAAGGACTTTTGAGTATTGAAGAGGTTTGTGTTGATGGGACCAAAATAGAGGCCAATGCCAATCGTTACACCTTTGTTTGGAAAAAGGCTATTGCGACCAATAAAGAGAAAATGAAGCAGCAATTGAAAGGCATTTGGGAATATGCTCAAAGTGTTGCCAGCAAAGAGGATAACCTTCCCGATCCCCCTGACTTCACCACCATTACTAGAGAAAAAGTACAGTCTACCGTCGATAAGCTCAATGAGGTTTTGGGCAAGAAAAAAGATATTGACAAGAAGGTGAAAGGCAAACTGAGTTATGCCACCAAACACTTTCCACAGAACATGGGCAAATACGAAGAACAGGAGCAGATTCTTGGAGAGCGTAACAGTTACAGCAAGACGGATGAGGGAGCCCATTTATGAGGTTAAAGGAGGATCACATGAGGAATGGGCAATTGAAGCCGGCTTACAATGTTCAAATTTCCAGCTCCAACCAATTCGTTGTAAATTACACGATTCACCCCAACCCCAACGACACCACCACTCTGGCAGCGCATATAGCTCAGCATGAAGCAAGCTATCAGCAAGCTCCCAAAGTTATCACGGCAGATGCAGGCTACGGTTCTGAGGAAAATTATACCTTACTGGAAGGCAAAAAAGTAAAGGCCTACATCAAATACAATCTCTTTGACCGACAGCAGAACACCAATAACCAGGACCCATTTAGTACCGATAAGCTATTCTACAATGCCCAAGAAGACTGTTTCATCTGTCCGATGGGTCAGCAAATGAATTTCATTGGAGAGAGTAAAAGGAAGACCAGCACAGGTTTTGAACAAACCTCAAGAAAATATCAAGCCCAAAATTGCGGGCATTGTCCACTAAACGGAACTTGTAATAAGATGGAAGGGAATCGGATAGTCCAAGTCAATGAACGACTGGAGCGACAGCGGAAGCAGGCCTATGAACTTCTTAACAGTGAAGAAGGAATAAAAAGGCGAAAGAAAAGGTGTTACGATGTGGAACCCGTCTTTGCAAACATAAAAAGCAATCACGGCTTTAAACGATTTATGCTTCGGGGTAAGCATAAGGTCGAAATTGAGTTCGGCCTATTGGCCATAGCACAAAATATACGAAAAAAGGCCTCCTGAGAGACCTTTTTCAATACTATTTGCAAATTCAACCTCCTGAGGTTGGAATATAAAAAATCAAATAAGAAATCCCAGCCTAAATAAATTGAAAACAAAGAGAACGCCTCATTTAGGTTTTGAGACGCCCTCTTTTTTTATGCTTTACTAAGTTGGTATAAGGCTTCTTTGAGTCGGTCGAGATCCTTTAATGTAGTATACACATGTGGGGTGACTCTAACTCCGTTGAGGTCTTCCCACTGAATGGGAGAGGTGTGAATCTTAAACTTATTAAATAAGTAGCTTTCAATCTCTCCTCCCGTTTTACCTTCTACGCTTACATGTGCTAGGGCGCATGAGTTATTAAAAGGTGTATTGATCTTTATCTTAGGCATTTTTGCTGCATCTTCTGCCCAATAGTTTTTCAAGAATCTCAATCTATTTTCCTTTCTGACATTCCCTATAGCTTCTTGGAATCTTAAGGCTATGCCTATGGCTTGCTCTAAGGGGAAAGGGCGAGTTCCCAGGTTTTCGAATTTTCGTATATTGTCTGATTTTGGAGAATCATTCGGAACCAAGGGGTAGATTTTGCTGATCTTTTCCTTTTTGATCCAAAGCATGCCTGTGCCTATGGGAGCCGACAACCATTTGTGGAGGCTGGTGCCAAAGTAATCTCCCCCTAAATCAGGAATCTTGTAATCCAGATGGGCGAAGGAGTGGGCTCCGTCAATGAGGACTTCTGCGCCTATCTTATGGGCTGCGTCTGCTATCTTTTTAGTGGGTAATATTTGACCGTTCCAATTGATCACATGGGTAATATGAACCACTCGGGTTTGTGGCCCCATTTGCTCTTGGTAAGCCTGCACTATTTTGGTTTCATCTTCTGTCCCTATGGGAAATTTGACGAACTTCAGTTTGATGCCATCGCGCATTTCTCTTTGTCGCCAAGCATGAAGCATATTAGGATAATCATAGGGATTTAATACCACTTCATCTCCGGCTTTTAGTGGAAGTCCGAGGATAACGGTATCCAATGCTTCCGTTGCATTTCTATTGAAGGCGATTTCTTCAGGAGAGCAACCGGCATATTTGGCCAGATTTTCTCTCAGAGGTTCTCTCCCCTGATCCAGGATTCTCCACATGTAATAGGAGGGAGCTTCGTTAACATACTTGTTATACCTTTCCACTGCATCCTGTACGATTTGCGGACTGGGGCTAACTCCTCCATTATTTAGATTGATGATTTGAGGGGAAGTGGTATAGGCTTGTTGGATTTGAGCCCAATAATCTTCATCTGTGCCCGGCAAACTAACCTTTTCCAGGTATTCAGGCATTAAGGGTTTAAGGGTAGTGTACAATCCGGCACCACCCAGTAGTTCTAGAAAGTTTCTTCGTATCATGGTATAGGGTAAAGGGGGATTTTGTCCCCCTTCTTAAGATCCACACATTTCACATCCTTCCGGATTGTCAAGAGAACACTGCATGGCTGCATATTTTTGCTCTTCTTCCGTCATTTGGAAGCTGGCAGCAGCTTTTTCTGCTTGTTCTTTGGCATATCCTTTATAATCAAGGGGTTTTTCTTGTATCGTCTCTGTTACCGGACTTGTCTCTGCTATGGCCTGTCTGTCTACGGTGAATTTCACGGCATCAGCGGCAGCCTTAGTTCTTAGGTAATACATACCGGTTTTCAGGCCAGCTTTCCAGGCATAGAAGTGCATGGAGGTTAGCTTCGCAAAGTTCGGATCCGTCATGAAGATGTTTAGGGACTGGCTTTGGCAGATGTAAGCGCCGCGGTCAGCTGACATGTCTATGATGGACTTTTGTTTGATCTCCCATGCCGTCTTGTATAGTGCTTTTAGATCTTCAGGGATCTCAGGGATCTGCTGTACGGATCCATTGGCAGCTATCAGCTTGTTCTTCATGGTATCATTCCAAAGGCCTATTTTTACCAGGTCGCGTAGTAAGTGTTTGTTCACAACTACGAATTCTCCGGAAAGTACTCTTCGGCTATAGATATTTGAAGTGTATGGTTCAAAACACTCGTTATTTCCTAAGATTTGACTAGTGGAGGCGGTAGGCATAGGAGCTAGGAGCAGAGAGTTTCTCACGCCGTGTTCCATCACTTTCTTACGCAAGTCTTCCCAGTCCCAAAGTCCGGAATCCGGGGTAACATCCCACATGTCAAACTGGAAGATACCTTTGGAGATAGGAGATCCTTCAAAGCTGGAATATGGTCCTTCTTCTTTGGCTAGTTCCATGGAAGTTTCCATTGCTGCAAAGTAAAGCGTCTCAAATACATCTCTGTTGAGCTTTTGAGCCTCTTCGCTATCAAATGGGAAGCGCATCAGGATGAAGGCATCAGCAAGGCCTTGGATCCCTAGTCCTATAGGTCTATGACGTTTATTGCTGTTTTCGGCTTCAGGAACCGGATAATAGTTGATATCTATAATACGGTTCAGGTTTCGAGTGACTACTTTGGTCACTTCATATAATTTTTGAAAGTCAAAACTAGGTGCTGGTCCTTCTGTATTTACAAATTTAGGCAGGGCTATGGAGGCCAGGTTACATACCGCCACCTCATCTGGTGCAGTATATTCTATTATCTCTGTACACAGGTTAGAGGACTTGATGGTTCCAAGGTTCTTTTGGTTCGACTTCTTATTAGCAGCGTCTTTGTACAGCATATAAGGAGTACCGGTTTCTACTTGGGATTCGAGGATTTGGAACCAAAGCTCTTGTGCAGGTATGGTTTTTCTGGCTTTGCCTTCTGCTTCGTACTTGGTATATAATCTTTCGAAATCTTCTCCGTAGGTGTCTGCTAATCCCGGACACTCGTGTGGGCAGAATAGGGACCAATCTGCATTAGCCTCAACTCTTTTCATGAAAAGGTCAGGAGTCCAAAGGGCGTAGAATAGGTCGCGAGCTCTTTCCTCTTCTTTACCGTGATTCTTTTTCAGGTTGAGGAATTCAAAGATATCTGCATGCCATGGTTCCAGATAGATGGCAAAAGAGCCTTTGCGCTTGCCACCGCCTTGGTCTACATATCTGGCGGTATCATTGAATACTCTCAGCATAGGTATGATACCGTTTGAAGTACCGTTTGTGCCTTTGATATAGGAGCCTGTAGCCCTTACATTATGGATAGAAAGGCCTATTCCTCCGGCCGACTGAGAGATCTTCGCCGTTTGTTTTAATGTGTCATATATGCCCTCAATGCTGTCGTCCTTCATGGTTAAAAGGAAGCAGGACGAAAGTTGAGGTTTAGGAGTACCTGCGTTAAATAGGGTAGGGGTGGCATGTGTAAACCAGCGCTCCGAAAGGAGGTTATAGGTTTCTATTGCTTTTTCAATGTTTTCTCCATGTATACCTACAGCCACGCGCATCAGCATGTGTTGAGGGCGTTCAACAATCTTCCCATTTAACTTCATGAGGTAAGATTTTTCTAAGGTTTTGTAACCAAAGAAATCATACCCAAAATCTCTGTCGTATATAATAGATGAGTCCAATAAAGCAGCGTTAGCCTGAATGATCTTCCAGGTTTCTTTAGAAATCAAAGCTGCATTTTCTCCGGTTTTAGGGTCTACGTATTGGTAGAGCAACTTCATGGTGCCGGAAAAAGACTTAAGCGTGTTCTTATGTAAATTGGAGATAGCAACTCTAGCAGCCAGAATAGCGTAATCAGGATGTTTGGTGGTCATGGAGGCGGCAGTTTCTGCAGCCAGAGTGTCAAGTTCGGAAGTGGTGACCCCATCATAGATCCCCGCCACTACTTTCATGGCTACTTCTACCGGCTGAACAAAATAGGGATCCAGCCCATAACATAGGCGTTCAATTCTGGCGGTGATCTTGTCAAACTTTACAGACTCCCGTCGGCCGTCTCTCTTTACAACAAACATATAGGTTGAAATTTTATTAAGTAGTTATCATTCACTGGTTTGCTTACCAAAGCTATTTAAAAAAAAGTACAAAAAAAATTATAAACAGAAGGGCTGGTGAGAGATTATTAAAAATATATAAATTGTCCGAAAAAGGACTGCTGCTAATTATCAATTGTTTAGCTAAAATAGGAGGCTGTGTCCGACTAAAAAAAATCCTATGAAATTTTTTTCATAGGATACCATTTAATAAAAATTGTGGAAATGAATTTGGAACTTCAGAAGTTATCCACTACTTTTTAACAAAGTTATCCACATTTAAGGGATTAATTATTAGTCGTTACATTCCATAATCAACAAGTCGCCTTCTGAGAAATCCACACTGACCATGCCATCCTCCAGGACCTTGTTGGAACTCCCGTTTCTGTAACCCAACTGCAGGGTACCTTCGTGCAGGTTATACATCAGGTTTTCTGTGGTTATGCCTGTGGTGGTACCAAGAGGCATCAGGGAGATGTTAGTGCCCTTTTTATACCATTTTTTGAAAACGTGTGGGCGGGGCAGTATTGGAAAAATACAAGAATAGTCATCTATTATTTTGAGGCTGATTTTATTCGCATATCTGCATAGAATGGAGATGTTTGTCATGGTATGGTCCGCCCTTTTACCCGTGGCCCAAATGATGTTTGCCGCGGGATATTCTTCCTGTATGAGGTAGTGTATGGCTTTTTCTAGATCTGGATATTCCTGGTCGGGAGTATGGACTACTTTGACCGGGTACTGTTGAATCTTAAGTTCTTCTGGATTTCTAGTATCGAAATCCCCTAAGATGACGTCCACTTTGATTCCCAGGTCCAGAACTCTTTCCAGAGCTCCATCCAGAACGATAACGGTGGGAGACCATTCGAGTAATTGGCCTAGAAGGTCCTCCGAACAGGCCTCCCCGTTCGCTATGATTAATGCCGGTTCTTGTTTCTCTCTAACTACGTGATGTGATGACATACCTATTATTTTGCCCTCTTAATCAAGTCCTCTCTGGGTATGATTAGTTCCCGTCCTAATTCTTTTCCGTCTTTTATGGTCTGAGTTCTGAGTTTTAGATCCCCATTTGGTATTTCTACAGGACCTTCATACTTAGAGGAATACTTCACCGGATAGGTATTATTTAAGGAATAATAGACTTCTGCTCCTGGCCAATAGGTCTTGAGGTGCAAGAAATACTTTTCGCCCTCTTTCTTGACTTCTACCACCGGCTCATAGACGGCTTTGGAGATGGGAATTCCAGCTTCGTCAAAGCGGGTAAAATAGGTGTCTAGTCGTTTAAGAAATCCGTTAAAATCACTGGCTCCTTTTGGAGACCAAACCTTCTCTGCAATAGCCAGAGCCCTAGGGTAGGCCATGTAGAAGGCGAAGTTAAGGGTTGGAATCACTTCTGCCCATAAATTTCCTTGTCCACCTAATATGTATTTTGGCTCCACTCCATCCGGAACGGGCTCTAGTTCATACGTTCTGGCGAGTGAAAGGTCTGAATAGATAGGATTTTCTACGGATTTATCCCCTTGGGTGTAGTCTAAATAGGCGTAAGTGGTGGGGGACATTACTACATAATGCCCTTCTTTGGCGGCTTTGATTCCACCGGATGTTCCTCTCCAGCTCATCACAGCGGTGGACTTAGGAAGTCCTCCACCGTCCAGGATTTCGTCCCAGCCTATCATCTTTTTGCCTTTGGAAGCAATGATATCATTCACTCTTCTGACGAAATAGGCTTGAAGCTCTTTGGTGTCTTTTAGTTGGTTCTTCTTCATAAATTCCTGCACTGAGGGGTCTTCCTCCCAGTAGCCATGATAGGCTTCATCTCCGCCCATATGTATATATTCACCCGGGAATAGAGCGGCTACTTCGCCCATGATGTCATTGATGACTTGGTAGACTTTCTCATCTGCAGGGTTTACTGTGTTTTCAATCAGCATCTTGAATTCGTGAGCGCCGTACCATTCCGCGAATTTCGAACCCGGGTTTACGAACTTAGGTTCCTTTTTCGTAGATAATTCCGGATAGGCGGTAAGTAGGGCCATGGAATGGCCAGGAAGGTCTATTTCCGGCACAATGGTGATGTTTCTTTCTGCGGCGTAGCGGATCACATCTTTGATTTGTTCCTGGGTATAGAAACCTCCGTAGGTATTTTCTTCTCCTTCTTTTGGATAGGGTCTTTGATCGCCGAAGCGGCCATGACGTTCTACCCTCCAGGCTCCTTTTTCTGTTAGTTTAGGGTGGGATTTGATCTCTATTCTCCAGCCTTCGTCATCTGTAAGGTGCCAGTGGAATACATTAAGTTTATATTGAGACATGACATCAATGTATTTCTTTACTTCCTCTACGGTGAAGAAATGCCTGCTTACGTCCAGCATGAGACCTCTCCAACCGAAGCGCGGATAATCCAGGATTTCACCTTGGGAGACTTGCCCATCATGTAAGAGTTGACGAAGGGTTTGGATGCCATAGAAAATGCCATTTGAGGTATTTGCCGTAATTCTGATCTCTTTTTCTTTTACGGAAAGGGAATATCCTTCTGTCCCCAATAGATCATTTTTGCTAAGAGCAAGTATAATGGAATTCTTACTCCCTGGTTTGGATAGTATCTGGTGATTTCCTTTGGGCAGGATATTCTTCAGGTATTCTGCCTGGCTTCTTAGGTCGGGGTTTAAGACAACAATATCCAGGGCATTCTTCGCAGAGAAGGTGCCCGTCTTCTTTTCCCATTTAACGGGTAAAGGGATGAGATCTTGAGCCTTTAGTGAAAGAGTTAGGAAACTAAGAAGTAGAAATAGGATAGAGCGAATCATGTTAAGGTATTTTTTGGCAAAATACTACAAGCGTAGAAATAATAAAAATTTTTAAAATTGTGCCAATTGTACACAATTTACTGCTTTATACTGAGGAGTTTGAGGCGAGGTAGCGGTATGCATGCAGAATAATTATACTTTTCAAATAAAGTATTGAAGAAAAGGGTAATAAATACTTTTTTGAGTCTAGAAATTAAGGATTTGAGGAATCTGCTTTGTAAATTAGTTTACATTTTCACTCCGGTGGATTAAACATTCATAATTTATATGGTTGACGATTATCTAAAGTGTAAGTCGTATGAAGGTCACCCTGCAGATCCTAAGAATGAAGGTTTTTCATTATTTGAGAAGTCGGGGAAGTTTTATTTCAGTTACCAAAAGGGTAGTCTTTTGTTGAGAAGTGAAGGATATGCTGACGCTTCTAGTCGGACAAAGGGCATAGCTGCTGTTAAGAAGAACCTGGAGGTACGGGAGCGTTGGAATGTGGAGGAAGTGAGTAAGAAGTATTATTTGGTACTTAAGAGTGGTAATAGAAAGGAGATAGGTCGGTCATGCGATTTTAGCAGTAAGGCAAAGGCGGAAGAAGCTTTGAAGTTGCTACTGGAAAAATCTGCACATTTGAATTTGCAGAATTATCTGGAAGTAGATCAGTATTTAAACCGTCCGAGAATATGGGATTCCTATGGGATCACCGGTTATGTTAAATTTCAGCACGAGGACGGGAAGCATTATTTTGGGGTGTATAACCCGGATGCCACTTTGTATTTGAGATCAGAAGGTTTTGAGTCAGAGGAGGACAGGGATATTGCCTTTGATTTAATGGATTCCATTATTCTTTTGGAAGAAAACTATAGGATAGAAAATATAAACGGGAGATACTATGCTGTCTTATTTGAAGGCGAAGATGTAGTAGCCATTTCTCCTGATTTTGGGTCATTTATAGATGCCTTTGTAACCACTCCGGGCGGTAGGCCACGTGAGATTCAGGGTACCATGTACTAAGGATTATCTTCGTTCTTAAAAAGAATCCTTCTGGGTCTCAGGAGGATTTTTTTGTATTTTTGCACATTAAATCATTTGTTTAACCATTTTAAGGAAATCATGACAACAGAAGCGTTGAAAGATTTGAGAGCCAGAGTGACGGCACTAAGGAGGTATCTTTGACTACGATAACCGAAAAGAGAAGCTTGGGGATCTAGAGAATCAACAAGCGCAACCCGAATTCTGGAATGATTCGGATCATGCCCAAACCGTAGTAAAGGAAATCCAGGTCCTTAAAAACTGGACAGAAGCCTATGAAGAGGCTGAAGCTTCAATTTCTGATCTAGAGACTCTATTTGAGTTCTATCAAGAAGGAGAGGTAGAAGAAGAAGAAGTGGACACGGAAGCGAAGAAGACGGTCCAAATCATTGAAGAGCTGGAATTGAAAAAAATGCTTTCGAGCGAGGAAGATCAGTTCTCAGCCATTATAGAGATCAACTCCGGTGCAGGGGGAACAGAAAGCCAGGACTGGGCGAGTATGCTTTACCGTATGTACCTGATGTGGGCCCAAAAACATGGGTATAAAGTAACGCAAGTGGACTGGACGGATGGAGATGGAGCAGGTATAAAATCCGCTTCTATGCAGATTGACGGTCCTTTAGCTTACGGGTATTTGAAATCTGAAAACGGGGTTCACCGTTTGGTGAGGATTTCTCCTTTTGACTCTAATGCCCGCAGACATACTTCCTTTGCCTCTGTGTATGCTTATCCTTTAGTGGATGATACCATTGAGGTGGAAGTTAAGGATGCTGATATAGAGTGGCAAACCTCTCGTTCAGGTGGTGCCGGTGGTCAGAACGTAAACAAGGTGGAAACCAAGGTGCAGTTGACTCACAAACCTACAGGTATTGTGATCGTGTGTCAGATTGAGCGTTCTCAGTTGGCCAACAAAGAGCACGCCATGAACATGTTGAAATCTCGTTTGTATCAAATCGAGTTAGAGAAAAGAAATGCTGCTCGAGCAGATATTGAAGCGTCTAAGAAGAAGATTGAATGGGGTTCGCAGATCAGAAACTATGTGTTCCATCCCTATAAATTGGTGAAGGATGCACGTACTGGTCATGAGACTTCAGACATTCAGAGAGTAATGGACGGAGAGATTGATGATTTTATCAAAGCGTATTTGATGCTAGACTAAGGGATGTGAAAACATCCCTTTTTTATATTATTAAGTTACGAAAAATAATTCAAATAACCAAAAAAAAGTCCTCTAGAAAGAGGACTTATGTGGATTTGAGCTTGCGTTTTTAAGCTTGCTTAACAAACTGCACGTTCAAGAGCAGTTTCACGTCATCACTAACCACTACACCACCTGCTTCTGTAACTGCACTCCAAGTCAAACCATAATCTTGACGGTTCAGCTTACCGGCTACTTCAAATCCGGCTTTCGTCTGACCGTATCCGTCTACTACAACTCCACCGAAATCTCCGGTTAAGGTAATAGGCTTAGTAGTACCTTTGATGGTAAGATCTCCCTTTAATACTACTTCTCCACCAGATAGATCTAAAGATGAAGAAGTAAAGCTGATCTCAGGATATTTTTCAGCATCGAAGAAGTCAGCCGACTTTAAATGGCCATCACGCTGCTCGTTCTTTGTATTAATCGAATCTATTTTAGCAGTAAAGTTTACTTTACCTCCATTGAAGTCTTCTCCTTCTGAAGCACACTCCAATGTTGAGTCAAAATCAGTGAATTCACCGGTAACGGTACTGATCATTAAGTGTTTGATCTTAAACTGAATTTCTGAATGCGAAGGGTCGATTTTCCAAGTGCTCATATGTTTCTCTTTTTATGTATATACATTTAATACAAATACATGGGTTTAAAAGTTTCATTATAAGTGATTTTTTTAGAAGTAGGGGTTTAAATTGCGTTTAATAAGAAAACGAAGCGAATGAGCAAATTAGCATTTGAGAAGAAGAAAAGATCATTCTTACCACAAGATTATCAGATAACTAGTTGGGATGAGCTGTCCAAATATTTTGAAGATCTAAAGCAAAGGGAGCCTTCTGATGCAGACAGCTTCTTACAATGGCTTAAGGACAAGAGCGAACTAGAATCTGTAGTATCAGAAGATTTTGCCTGGAGATATATCAAAATGACTTGCCAGACGGATGATGCCGGATTACAGAAGAAATATCAGGATTTTGTAGAAAACATTCAGCCTCATTTAGCTGCATATGGAGATATATTAAATCAAAAGACCCTGGAATTAGCCAATACATTTGAAATAAATGAGCCAGGCTATACATTGATGATCCGGGGGATAGAGGAGGCAGTGAAGATCTTTCGACAAGAAAATATTTCCCTATTTACGGACATTCAAATGAAGCAGGTGGAGTATCAAACCATCACAGGTGGAATGACCGTGCACATAGACGACAAGGAATTAACCATGCCACAAGCAGGAGGTTATCTTCAAAGTCCGGATAGGCCACTGCGTGAGAGGGTTTGGAGAGCTATATCAGAAAGAAGACTCCAAGATCATGAAACCTTAGACAAACTATTCTCTGATCTTCTGGGCTTGAGACATCAGGTGGCCAGAAATGCAGGGTTCTCTAATTTCAGGGATTACATGTTCTCTGCCATGGGTAGATTTGACTATAGTCCCCAAGACTGTTTTGACTTCCATGAGGCCATAGCGGAGACCGTTATTCCAGTAGTAGATACTTTGGAACAAGAGAGAAAGGAAAAATTAGGAGATTACAAGCCCTGGGATGCAAAGGCAGATGTAGACGGAAAGGCTCCGCTTAAGCCTTTTGAAAATGCAGAGGATCTATTGAATAAAACGGAGATTTGTTTCCGTCAGATTCATCCTGACTTTACGAGTTATATTCAAACCATGCGGAGTTTGGGACATTTTGATGTTGAGTCCAGAAAAGGTAAAGCACCTGGAGGTTATAACTATCCTTTGGAAGAGACCGGGGTTCCCTTTATCTTTATGAATGCCACAGATACTTTAAGGGATCTGGTAACCATGGTACATGAGGGAGGACATGCCATACACTCTTTCCAGGTGAGAGATCTATCTCTAAATGCGTATCGTAACCCTCCTATGGAAGTGGCAGAATTGGCGTCCATGAGTATGGAGCTGATTTCTATGGAACATTGGGACGTGTTCTTCCCTAATGAGGAGGACTTAAAGCGTGCCAAACGTGAGCACCTTAGAGATGTATTGGGTGCATTGCCCTGGATAGCTACAGTGGATCAATTCCAGCACTGGCTTTATGAAAATCCTTCACATTCTCTAGAAGATAGAGCTGACAAATGGGTGGAGATCTTTAATCGTTTCCAGGATTCTGTGACAGACTGGAGAGGTTTAGAGAAGTATCAACGGTATAGTTGGCAGAAACAATTACACATCTATGAAGTACCTTTTTATTATATAGAGTACGGAATGGCGCAATTGGGGGCTATCAGTGTTTGGAGAAATTATAAAAAGGATCCTAAAAAAGGTTTGGAACAGTATAGGGCATGTTTGTCTCTGGGATATACAAAAGACATTAAATCCTTGTATGCAGCAGCGGGTATACGTTTTGATTTTTCTAAAGAATACATTGCGGATCTCATGGAGTTTGTAAAAAGTGAACTATGAAAATAAGGTTTTTCGGCGCAGCGCAGCGGGTAACAGGTAGTAAGCATTTGATTACTACGGATAGTGGCACGCAAATTTTACTGGATTGCGGTATGTTTCAGGGGATCAATACCTCAGAGCTTAATCTTAGCTTTGGCTTTGATCCTAAAGAGGTAGATATCTTGCTATTGTCACATGCCCATATAGATCACTCCGGTTTGATACCTAGACTGGTGAAGCAAGGTTTTAATGGGAAGATCTATTGTACACCTGCCACTTTGGACCTCTGCAAGATCATGCTTTTGGATTCTGCCAGGATTCAGGAGAGAGATTTGGATAGAGTGAATCAGCGCCGAAAGAACAGAGGTGAAGAGCTCTTAGAGTATTTATATGAAGAAGAAGACGTATATCTGGCTCTATCCCTCTTTGTACCTCAACCTTTGAATAAACCTTTTTATATTGATAAAGACGTTAAAGTAGAGTTTTATAATGCAGGGCATATCCTAGGTAGTGCCGGGATTTATCTCTCTTTTGAAACTCCTCACTATACCAAGACCCTGTTTTTTACGGCAGATATCGGAAGGAAAGGAGACCGGATCTTAGATGACCCGGCTCCTTTTCCTCAGGCTGATTATATAATCTGTGAGTCTACTTATGGAGACCGACTGCATGAGCCGGATATTGATGCACATTCCCGATTATTGGACATGGTATATAAGACTTGTGTTCAAAAGAGGGGGAAGTTAATCATTCCCGCTTTTGCCGTAGACCGGACTCAGGAGATGGTGTTTATTTTGGACCAATTGGAAAGTAGTGGCAGGCTACCATCTATACCGGTGTATGTAGATAGTCCATTAGCAGTAGAGGCTACCCGTATAATGATCAGGCATAAAGAAGATTATAATCAAGAGATCTTAGATTACATAGAAAAGGATGGAGATGCTTTTGGTTTTAAAAATCTGACGTATATCACAGATGTTCAAGCCTCTAAAGCGCTTAACTTTAGGCCGGAACCTTGCATCATCATCTCAGCATCAGGGATGGCGGAGGCGGGTAGGATTAAGCACCACATAGCAAACAATGTGGAAGACCGTAAGAATACCATCTTAATAGTGGGCTACTGTTCTCCCAATACCTTAGGAGCTCAGTTAAAGGCTGGAAACTCTACGGTCAAGATTTTTGGAGAAGATAAGTTGGTTCGCGCGGATGTTGAAGTCATGGATTCTTTCTCCGCCCATGCAGATTACAAAGAGATGATGGAGTATTTGTCCTGTCAAAAGGTGGAGAAAGTGAAGAATCTCTTCTTGGTCCACGGGGAAATCAAAACCCAAGAGGCCTTTCGAGAAAAGCTTCTGGGGCAAGGTTTTCGGAAGGTAACCATTCCTGCGCAGGGAGAGGTTTATGAACTCTGAACCACCCTTCCTTCTTCTAAATGAAGGAAATGGTTAACGCAGGAGGGGATTTCCTCTTTGTAATGTGTAATGTATATAAGGGTCTTTTTCTGGGCCCTGACTAAATGATCTAGGGTTTCTCTAAAGGAGACCATTTGATTATGGTCCAGGCCTTGGCAAGGTTCATCTAAGACTAACAAGGGCGGATTCTTAATCAAAGCTCTGATGAGCAAGACAAATCTTTGTTGGCCGGAGGATAATTGGTCTAACCTTCTAAATTTCAAGGAAGACAATTGGAACCTATACAGGTATTCATCTATAAGGCCTTCCTGTTCTACGGTCAATTTTCTAAAGAGTCCCATAGCGTCAAAAAATCCTGATCCAATGACCTTCCATACCGGAGTGAGTTTATGAAAGAAGAGGTGTAATTCCGGAGATACGAATCCAATGTTCTTTTTGATGTCCCAAATGCTTTCACCCGTGCCACGTCTTCGATCAAAGAGATACATCTCGTTTTTGTATGCTTGAGGATTATCTCCGGTCAAAAGGCTCATTAGCGTACTTTTACCGGAGCCATTAGGGCCTAAAACCGCCCAACATTCTCCTTTTTTTACTTCCCAGTTAAGATCAAAGAGGGCTTGTTTTTCTCCATAGAACACATTCGTGTTTATAAGTCGGAGTGCTGTGGAGAAATTCGCTTCTTCAGCATGATGTAAGCCACTGAAATCGGGGATATAGGTTACTTCTTGCAACTGAGGCATTTGCTCTAAATCACCCTGATATTGAATTTCGCCTTTATTAAATAGAATAACCTTATTAAATCCTTTTGGTAAGTCCTTTGGTTCTGCTACCAGGAAGATACGGGTATTCTCCAGAGATTCTAGGATTTGTCGGAGTGCAGCTCTGCTTTGTATATCAAGACCAGAAAATGGATTATCAAGCAGTAAAATATCAGGCTTTTTTAACATCCAATAGGTGAGCAGAGATCTCCGTGTTTCTCCATTTGATAGAGAAGTTATTCTTCTATCTAGGAGATGGTCCACTCTAAACGTTTTAGCCGTTTTATACACCTCTTCTTCGGAGTAGGTTAGGGGAGGTAGCTCCACGGAGGAGGCATCTATGGTATATAAGGGTAAGACTTGATCTTGTAGAACCTGGTAAAGGGTGGGTCCTACTTCCGCATCATAAACATTATAACGTTGCTGATAGTATTGGTAGGCGTTACCCACTATACGATGAAAGGAATAGTCTCTGCTGACGCTTATGATTTTTAGCTCTTTGTCCTTGAGGAATTTACCTTGAGATGGAAAGATTTTTCCTGCCAAAAGATCTAAAAAAGTACTTTTTCCTGATCCGCTGGGTCCCATGATGGCCCAATTTTCAGGGTATTCTGATGCGAAATTCAGGTTTTTTAAAATCAGGTCTTCGTTCTTCTTTACGCTAACATTCTCGAGGCAAATACGCATTTCCAAATTAGGTCTAAGGGAGGTAAAGGTCGTTAATTTACAGAGATTTCCTGCCCATGTTCTAGATATTGGTGTAAATTTGCTTCAAAATTGTGAAAAATTGATGAAGCATTTTATAAACCCGAATGATGTAGATAGTGTAGAGGAATTGGTTCAATTGGGCTTAGAATTGAAAGCTGATCCTCTCAAATTTCAACATTTGGGAAGGAACCTGACCATGGGTCTGGTTTTCTTTAATTCTAGTTTGAGGACTCGTGTTTCTACTCAGAAAGCGGCGCTGAACTTGGGCATGAATGTGATTGTGATGAATGTGGGTTCGGATTCTTGGCAACTAGAATTTGAGGATGGTGTCATCATGGATCAAGGCAAAGCAGAGCATGTGAAGGAAGCTGCAGCAGTTTTAGGTCAATACTGTGACGTGATAGGGGTGCGAGCCTTTGCGGGATTGACAGACAGAGATGAAGATTATAAAGAGATCGTTTTAGAGAGTTTCAGGAGATATGCCGGAGTACCGATAGTGAATTTGGAGTCGGCTACACGTCACCCATGTCAATCTTTAGCGGATTTGATAACTATAGAGGAATTGAAGAAGAAAGAAAGACCTAAGGTGGTCCTAACCTGGGTACCTCATTTCAAACCTCTGCCTCAGGCTGTTGCGAACTCATTTGCAGAATGGGTATTGAAGACAGACTATGAGTTTGTGATAGCCAATCCTGAAGGATATGATTTAGCTCCTGAAATCCGTAAAGATGCCTTAGTTATGCATGACCAGGCTGAAGCTTTTAAAGGTGCCGACTTTATCTATGCAAAGAACTGGTCGTCTTATGAACACTATGGGCAAGTATTAACTCAGGATCGTTCTTGGGCTATTACGGAAGAAAGAATGGCTTTAACGGATGATGCCTTCTTCATGCACTGTCTTCCTGTTAGGAGAGGGCTAAAAGTAGCTGATGCGGTCATTGATGGTCCGCATTCCGCGGTGATACAGCAGGCCGGAAATAGGGTTTGGTCTGTTCAGGCTGCTATTAAGAAAATATTGGAAGCAAGAGGTTAAAACCTCTTGCTTTTAATTCGTTATCATGTATTTCATCTTCCCTTGCTTCATTCCTAATTCTAATTTTTTAGAATCTTTAGGAAGTCTGTAGTGTCCTTTGATTAGTTCTAGAACCCTCGCTGATTCTTCTTTTGTAAGGGTTTTGCCGTTGATCTTGATTTCATCCCCTATCATATTCAGTTCGTAATTATCAGCATCTTTAATGAGGCCAGTAGATTTTAAATTCTGGCTGAATTCTTTTGCTCTGGTTTCATGTTCAGCTACCACTACCTCTGCATAGGTCTTCATCTCATTTCCCTTTTCTCTCATGAGTTGTGATAGGCTTTCTAAGGGAGCTTGTAATTCAGACAGTTGATTTTGTATTTCTTGCATGGGTTGCTTTTCTATTTCCTTGTGAATACTCATCATTTCTTCTGATACTTTCTCCAGATCTACCTGTAGTTTGGCCAATTCTGCTGAATTTCTTTCCAAGTCTTTTTCTAGCACACGAGTGTCTAATCTTCTCATTTTCTTAGCTGCTATCTCCAGGCTTAGGGCAGCGATTTCTTCTGAAAGTACTCCTATTTTTGCAGAAGGGGCATCCATTTGAGATGAAATTAAGGCGATTTTTTCCGATAGCTTTTCTATTTCATCAAATTTCATTTTGGAAGTGTTGTTCTCCATTTTTTCTGCTATAACGTTCATTTGGGCAGACATTTCGGAGATCTCCTTAGCAGTAGCTTCAAGTTTTAATTCTGCTTTTGTCTTAGGTATTGTATCTGTAGGAATACCGTCATAGGTGATTTCAACCGGAGTTTCGGGTTCTTTGGCATAAGACCAAGCCACAAAACATAGACTTAATACCATTGCTAAACTTAACCAGTGGGTAGGCGTTTGTCTCTCATTGATACCTACTATTCGTTTTACCCTATCCAGTAGGGTGTATTTCCTTGCACCAAAGGCCATAGCGAAAGTAGGTTTGCTTTGGAAAGTAGCTACTTCCGCCAGAGCATGCGCAAGAACTAATTTTCCTTCGCAGTGTTCCAAGGCCATGTCATCACAAGCATTCTCTCTTTCTATTCTAACGCGGTGGGAAATGGCCCAAACGGCAGGGTGGAAGAAGAAAAGAATCTCTACGAAAGTCTGTAGAATGTTAAGGACGTAGTCTTTTCTAAGGATATGGGCTAATTCATGGGCTAAGATGGCTTCTACTTGAGCAGGACTTAATCCGTTGATCATTCCTACGGGAAACAGGATGACGGGTTTTAACCAACCTATAGTCAAAGGACTAGTGATTTTAGAAGACTCAAAAAGGGCAATGGCATCTTTTACCCTCATTCTCTTAGCCAGATCTTTCAGGATTTCTTCTGCTTCTAGGGGAGCCAAAACAGTGCCAGCAGATTTCAAATGTTTAGTGTAAACTAGACCAATAAACATTCTGGTCAATAAGATACTTACCCCTAAGATCCACAAAAAAGTGAATTTTTGATGATTTTCCGCAATGTAAGATTGGATAGCATGCAGGACGGTGTAGGAATTCATTTTAATGAATTCTCCGGGAAGTAAAGCAGTAGAACTTAAAAGTTCACTATCTCTGGAGGGTTCAAAGATCCAGAAGAAGGTGAAGAGTGATAGTAGGGTTTGAGTCAAAAGTGCTCCCATGCCCAGGAAGTATCTGGTTCGGGAAGTTTTGAATACAAAGTGTAATCCTGCAAAGAGGATCAGAAGTAGAGCACCTTGCCACAGAGAATGCAGCAAGGTAAATCCGAGGGCAGAACTTACGTTCTCCGGTAATGCGATCAATAGCTTTTTCATAATTGTTTGTTTTCTAACGATTGAATAAGTCGCTTAATTTCATCAAGTTCCTCTTTGCTGACCTCCTGATTCCCCAGCGCCTGCATAACGAGACGTGAGGCGGATCCTCTGTAAGTGGTATCTATGAATTTTTCTAAAAGTGTGTGCTGAGTACTAGTCTCTTCTACCAAAGGCAGGTATTGGTGAGAACGTCCCTCTTCTTTACGTGTAACTAATCCTTTTTCAAACATTAGTTGCAACATCTTTAAGGTGGTGGTGTATCCTACATCACGCTTCAATTCCTCATGTATCTCTTTAACAGTTGCGGCTTTCCTGCGCCATAGGATCTGAAGGATTTCTAATTCTGACTCTGTAGGTTTCTTTTCCATGTATCTACGAATGTTTTCGTAGTAAAGGTATGAAGGAAAAATTAAATTGCAAATTTTATTACGAAAAATTTCGTAGGCAGGTATAAAATGTTGGGGCTAATTGCAATTAGCCCCAACACCCGGTCGAGTTACCTTAACAGGCCTTTTGGAACTGGTTTTTCCAACAAATGTTTGTAGATGAATTTGGTTTGCAGGTTACTGTAATGTACTCCTTTGTTTCCACCCCATCCGTGTCTTCCTCCTGGATAGAACATCATTTCGAAATCTTTGTTTTTCTCCTGTAAGGCGTCTATGAGTTGGATACTATTCTGCAGATGCACGTTATCATCCATAGTTCCGTGAACGATAAGTAATTTACCTTTATATCGATCTACGAAGTTCATTACATTACCGTTTTTATAGCCTTCTGGGTTTTCTTGAGGAGTGTCCATAAATCTTTCAGTGTAAGCGGAGTCATATAAGCTCCAATCTGTCACGCTACCGCCTGCAATACCATGCGTAAACACATCGGCATGTTTTGTAAGGGCAATGGCAGTCATATAACCTCCGTAACTAAATCCCGTAATAAAGATTTTATTCTCATCTATAATACCCTTACTAATCAGGTATTTCACTTGGGTGATGTAGTCTTCCATTTCGTATTTGCTTAGGTTCCTATGCATATACGCTACACCTTCTTTGCCGAAGTGACCACTTGCGCGGTGATCTAGTGCAACCTGAATTACACCTTCTCTTGCCATCCATTGGGATCTTGGTGACCAGCCCCATTGATCATAAACGGTACCTGCATCAGGCCCTCCGTAGATGCTGATCATCAATGGATATTTCTTACCGGCTTCCATTTTTTCCGGGTAAACTATGCTCATGGGTAAATCAAACTTACCGTCATTGCTTTTTACGCGTACTATTTCGGGTAGATTCAAAGCATACTTATCTAATTCATCTCCTTTAGCTGTTCCCAGTTCTTTTACACGTTTACCGGTTCTATCCAGGATAGTTACGGCCATTGGAGTGCGTGTATTTGAATAAGTAGTAGCAAAGTATTTCAAATCAGGGGAGGCAGAGATTTGACGGTGGTTATAGTCGCCAAAAGTTAAGCGTTTCAGATTCTTTCCGTCTAGTCCTACTCGGTAAAGGTCAAATCTTGCTGAGTTTTCAATGCCTCTGGCATGGAAGTACACTACTTTTTCTTTTTGGTCTATACCAAATACTCGAGTCACTGTGTATTTTCCATCAGTGATTTTATTGATCAGTTTTCCGTCGATAGAGTAGAGGTATAGTTGTTTCCATCCGGTTTTATCAGAGATGATCACCATTTCTTTACCGCTATCTAGGAGCGTTAGTCTCTCGTCAGCTTCATCAATGGAAATCCATTCTTTTTGGGTTTCTTCGTATACCAGTTTCTTTTGCCCGTTTTTAGGAGAAACATTGTATATTTTTAAATGATCATTACCTCTGTTGATCCATTGAACCATTAATCCTGAACCGTCAAGGGTCCATTTTGGCCAACCGAAATACTGTTCATCTTGTTCATTGAAATCTGCCCATGTTATGCCTGGAGTGTCCGGTTGTACAAATCCGATCTTAGCCGTTGGGTTATTTCCGCCTGCCTTTGGATAGCGAGTTTCTTCAAGGAAGCCATATTGCCCTGTACTGCTGTAGATAGGGAACATGGGGGTCTTGGTTTCGTCAAATCGCATAAAGGCCAGGGTTTTGCTATCCGGACTCCACCAAAATGCACGGAAGGCGGTTCCTCTTCCGAAGATCTCTTCCCAATACACCCAAGTAGCATAACCGTTCAGTATGGTTTTGGTACCATCTTGAGTATGACGAACTTCTTTACCGCTTTTGAGATGATATGCGTAAAGATCGTTCTCTTTGGTGTAGGCTATATAATTGCTATCGGGTGAAAAAGTAGGATTCTTTTCTACCTTTTCAGGGTCATTAGTCAGTCGTTTTTCAGTGCCTTCAGACAGGAGGTATAGGTCTCCATTTTTGACAGTAACCTGTAATCTTGGTTGAATGGTTTTCGTTAAAAGATCAGAACTGAAATCTTCTCTTTTCCCGGTTTTAAGATTCAGCATTAGGTTTTGCTGATTTTCAGAAGGACTAGGTTTCATGTTTACGATGACTTTATCATCTCCTGTCCATTTTAGTACCCTGGGTAAAGGGTTAAGGAAGTTTTCCGGAAGTTTTCCTGAGATTAATGCTTCATCACTTAAGGCCTGTTTTTGGGCGAATAAGCTGATAGGAAGCAGTAGAGCTGCCCAAGCGTATTTCTTCATTCCATTGATAGGTTTTGGTACGGATGTAAAAATAAAAGAAAAGCCCGAAATAATCGGGCTTTTAAAATCAGAGTCTCTTATTTTCTACCGAAGAGGGAGAAATGTACATATCGTTTCGGATTCTCCTTGAGGTCAACCATGAGTTTGTTGAGAGATTCCGCTGTATTGTTCAAATTTGTATAAAGAGAGTCATTGGAAGTTAACTTCCCTATGGTGCCTTTACCGTTATTGATTTCCGCTACGATTCCCTGGAATTCACCTATTGTAGCATCCAGTTTATTCATAGTGGAAGCTAATTGTATAGTACTTAAAGAATCAGTAAACTTATTAGCATTTGCTAGAATAGGTTTCAATTGAGTATCCAGGTCTTTTACCACTCTGTTGAGGTCAGCAGTTAATTGAGCTGCATTTCCAGTAATGGTATTTAAGTTTTTACTATTAGAAGCTACTATTCCGTTTAAGCCGGTGGTAGTTTGTGTTGCACTAGCTAATAGGACTTTTAATGCATCTCCTGAATGTTTAAACTCTACTACTAGACTTATTAGATTAGACATTAGAGAGTCAACTTTTTGCATGGTGGGATCTAGAGCTTCAGTAACGGAACCTAAAAGACTAGGCTGGACTTTGCTTTTTATTAATGAGTTTGCTGCCAGGGGCTGGCCAGGATTGATTTTCAGAACTAGGATTTTTCCTCCTACAAGTCCGTCATCTGCTAGAATCATTTCAGATTGATCTGTGACTGTTACCTCTTTTTTAAGGGCAACTACCACATCCACTTCATCTTTTTCATAATTGGGAGTAACAGATGCCACTCTACCTACTTGTACCCCATTATAACTCACGGTATTAGATACTTCTAAACCCATGACGTCTTTAAAAGTAAGCTTGTATTCTCTAGTGGATGAAAATATGTCTGTGCCTTTGAGGAAATTAAAGCCGTAATAAAGGAGAACTAAACCAATGATTCCCAATATCCCTACTTTAACCTCTTTTGATATATTCATTTGTTGAGCCAATTTGTGCTAGTGCAAATGTACGAAATATTATTTTTTGTATTCTGCAAACGCCTTAAAAATAGCTTCTGCCAGTTCTTCTCTACCTGATTCAGAACCTAATACTTTTGAGTCATCTGGGTTAGATAGATAACCGGTTTCTATGAGTACACTTGGCATGGTAGTTTCCCAGATGACCAGAAATCCGGCTTGTTTTACGCCTCTGCTGCGCATGCCGTTTACTTTATCGAAGTGCTTCTCCACTTTTGCAGCAAAGTTTGTACTCTGGGTCATGAAGGCATGTTGGTAATTTGCCAGCATGATATGTGCTAAAGGAGACTCCGGATTAAAGCCTTTATAAGTCTTTTTATAATCTTCTTCTAGGAGGATAACGTTATTCTCTTTCTTAGCCAGGTCTAAGTTGTCCTGGGTTTTGTGTAAACCCATCACATAGGTCTCTGTGCCTTTGATATGCGGCTTGGTGTTGGCATTGCAATGAATGGATATAAACAAATCAGCCTTATTTCTGTTGGCAATAGCCGCTCTTTCATGGAGAGGGACAAAAACATCAGAGTTTCTGGTATAGATCACTCGTACATCAGGATAAGCGTCTTTGATTTTTCTACCCACTCTTAAGGTGATATCCAAAGCATATTTCTTTTCTCTACCGTTTCCGGCTCCAGGGTCTTTCCCTCCGTGCCCGGCATCTAAAACTACGGTGTTAATGACATATTCCCCACTAGGTTTGGGGGCAAAAGCAGATAGACCCAAATAGAAAAGCACCGTCAGTATTGACGTAAGTAAAATTTTATAGGAAAACATCGTGAAACTAAATTTATGTGTTTTTAAAGATTTAGTTTTTATATTTTTGCAGTGACAAATGTAAAAGAATTAACGGTAGAAACGAAAAAAATGCAAGATACTATCTAAAAAATAGCATTTTATCGTTTAATATCGTCAGATACACGAAGGGCTTGAAACACCATCTGTTTTTCTTCCTATCCCTTATGGTTTACGGCTTGTCTGCTTTTTCACAAGGTAGACCTCCCGTAGGTGGAACAGGCATGCGTGTCCCTCCCAAAGATACCGTTAAGCTACAATTAGCAGACTCTCTGGTAAGTAAAGAGAGCGGTTTATCTACTACCGTAAAACGATATGCAAAAGACTCTGTAGTCTTTAATGTAAAGCGTAAGCTCTATCACCTTTACAATGAGGCAAAGGTGGAGTATCAACCTACTACTTTAGGAGCGAATTACATTATGCTGGACTGGGGAAAGAATGAAATCTACGCCCATGGTGTAAAAGATACGGAGGATACCACAGGGTTAAGGGTAGCAGGGAAGCCGGTATTCCAAGATGGTCTGGAGACCTATCACATGGATACTATTCGCTATAATTTCAAAAGTAAGAGAGCTAAGATCTACTCCATAGCCACGGAGCAAGGGGAGGGGTATATACATGGTAAGGTGGTAAAAAAGGACGAGTACGATAACCTGCACTTAGGTTTTGCGAAGTATACTACTTGTAATCTGGCTGAACCTCATTTCCATATCTCAGCGAAGAAGATCATGTTTATCAATAAGAAGTCAGCCCTTTCCGGCCCTTTTAATTTGGTAGTACATAATATTCCTCTTCCTGTAGGTTTCTTGTTTGGTTTCTTTCCGGTACAGCCTAAACAGGATATAGGTACTTCCGGTTTTGTGATGGGTAGTTATGGAGAGCAAAGGAATGACGGTAGAGGTTTCTATTTTAACGACTTTGGGTATTATCATGCTTTCAATGAAAGGTTAAGCAATACCTTGACTTTTCAGTTTTATACAAACTTGAGCTTTGGGGTAAAAGAACAAATTGACTATTCCAAAAAGTACAAATATCAGGGAAGCTTTTCAGTACAGTTCAATAGAAACGTACAGAGTAATCAATATGGATTAACAGGGAAAAAATATAATCCTGTAGATCATCAGTTTAATATCATGTGGAATCATACGCCGAAGAGCCTGCGGACAGACAGAAGCTTTTCTTCTAACATGAACTACATGACCAATGGTTTTGCTGCTAGCAATATTCGTACTTCTAATTTAAGTGCGGTGATGCAGAATAACGTAGGGGGTAGTATTAACTACATGAGAAACTTTGGCAAACTATATACTTCCACTTATTCCTTTTCAGTTAGCCAAAACCAAAACGACTTTCGATCTAGTCTAGGGTACTCTATGGGTTTAAAGCAATTTAATCCTTTTGTCAAGCCAAAAAATCAGGTAGGTAAATGGTATGATTCCTTCCGTGTGGGTTTGAACCTTACAGGTGGTATTCAAGCGAATAATACGGTGATGAACCGTTCGAATTCCTATACCGAGTATAATATCGCCGGTGTTAGGAACTCGCCTTATACGGAAGCTGAGCAAAGGAGGATTAATGAGCTGAATCTTTTGATTTACGACCTAACATTAAGTTTAGAACAAAGGCAAGCTTATAAGGAGGAATTAGAGAGTTTGCAGAACCCTAGACTTAAAGGATTGAGTGCTATTATGAAGAATAGCACCATCACTAACTCTTATTCGGTTCCTATCACTTTGCCTAATATCAAGATTGCGAAATATATCAACTTGACTCCTTCCATAACCATGAGAGGAGACTTGTATGACCGTTCCTTGCAGTATACTTATGTGAATGAAAACCGGGAGATCACCCTTTCGAATGGAAATAAGGTGTTTGTTAACGTGGATGACAGTATTGACACCTTGAGTTATGTGAGAGATAAGGAAGGTTTACACGTGAATATGAATTCCAGAAGTGGAGGGGTAGTGGTGATTGATACGGTTCAGGGATTGAATTTTGCGAACAATATGAGTTTTGGTGCTGCCATGAACACCCGTTTGTATGGTACCTTTAATTTAGGTTCCAAAGGGAGAATTCAGGCTTTGCGTCATACCTTGAATCCATCCATAGGCTTTAGTTATACTCCTCAAAACAAGAATTCGGTGTACCAACAGGTGAGGTCTGATAGTTTGAATTCCTATCGTTATTTACCTAAGTATATAGGCGGCTCCGGTGCATCATCCAGAGATGCAGGGAATATTAGTTTTAGTTTGAGTAACCAGTTGGAAGCAAAGGTAAGAAGTCGCTCAGATTCTTCAGAGACAGATGTGGAGAAGATTATGCTATTGGATAACTTCAATATCAGTACCAGTTATAACATTTTTGCCCGGAAGGACCTGAATGAATTTGCGCTTTCTGATATTCAGTTGAGTACGAATACTTCCTTGTTCAAACGTAAGTTGAATCTGAATGCCAATGCCACTTTGGATCCCTATATGTACATATCTGATCCGGAGATGAAGTCTAACTTGGCGGGTATTCGGATAACCAGATTCAAGTGGCAAAAGGGTAAATCTGAGTTTGCTAATGAGGATGTAGGAAGTTATTTGAGCAGGTTAACTTTTGGAGCCAGTACCAGTCTCAATCCGCAAGTTTTTAGGGGGGGAAGTACTAATACTCCGGCTGTAAACAGAAACACTAATTTGCCGGTGAATCCAATGGATTATGTGGATTTTGAGATTCCATGGAATTTGAATATGAATTACTCTGCTAACTATCAAAAGCAGGGTTTGTCGCCGGAGCGCTGGACCATGTCCTTTTCATTCTCAGGTGACGTTAGTTTGACCAAGAATACCAAGGTCACTTTTAACAGTGGTTGGGACTTCCGTTTCAAGCAGGTGACCTTAACTACGGTGGGTATAGTGAGAGAGTTGCACTGTTGGATGTTCTCTTTAAACTGGACTCCGCTTTCCGGTTCGGCCATGCGCAGTGGAGGTTTTGATTTTACTTTAAGACCTAAGGCTAATTTGCTGAAAGATTTGAAAGTAACTCGCAGAAGAGCAGGTAGTTATTAAAAGTTTGTATATGTTTGGGTATTAAACCTTAAAACATATGAGAAACAAGATCTTAAACGTACTGTCTGTAATTGTAGCCCTTCTCTTTTTAAATGCCGGATTAAATAAGATTTTCCAATATATTCCCGTTCCAGAGGGGCTTCCTGAGGCGGTGGTGCGGCATGATGCTGCCATTGCAGAGATCAAGTGGTTACTTCCATTGGTGGCGGTAGTAGAGATCGTTGGGGGGGTGTTACTGGTGCTACGAAAAACCAGAGCATTAGGAGCGATAGTGCTATTACCTATAATGGTAGGGGTTCTAGTTTTTCACATCATGGTTTATCCGGAAGGTTTATTAATGGCGGGCTTGATGGCTATAGTTCTGGGTTGGATTATGATAGAGAATAAGGGCAAGTATTTGCAACTGATCGATTAAAGGATCATTTGTTTACGGTGCTCACAACCCCACTCTGAGAGTTTGCACATGACTTCTTGCAATTTTTTGCCATGTTCTGTAAGTGCATAAGTGATGATGATAGGTTGGGTACTTTCCACTGTACGGATCACTAAGCGGTGAGTTTCCAGGTCCTTCAATTCCTTGCTTAACATCTTATTTGAGATTCCCCTGATTTCCTGAAGGAGGTCAGAAAATCTCCTGTTGTGACTGTAGCAGAGGACAGAGATGATTTGTATTTTCCATCGACCTTTAAGGACGTCCATTGCATCCTGGATAGATAAAATATGATGTTTGCAATCTTCCATTATGATAACCTAAAGGTTACTGTTACTTTTTGTAACTAAGTTACGAAAATTAATCGACTTATCCTAATTTTGTGCCATAAAATTAGAAGATTAATGGCATTATTAGAGGATTTGAAATGGCGTTATGCCACTAAAAAGATGAATGGCCAAGCCGTTCCGGAAGAGAAGTTGAATTATATACTGGAAGCGGCGAGGTTAGCGCCTTCCACTTCGGGCTTGCAGCCTTATAAGATTTTAGTAGTTACAGATAAGCAAAAGCTGGAAGACATTAAGAAGATAGCTAATAATCAATCGCAAGTGGTAGATGGTTCTCACCTTTTGATCTGGGTGGCCTGGGATCATTTTGATGAGGCAAAAGCTGAAGAGATTTTATTGAGAACCGGAAAGGAGAGGGGTATGCCTGCAGAGAACAGCATAGCGTATAAAAACATGTTGGTATCCAAATATGGTCCTCAAGGAAAGCAGTGGCAAGCTGACAGAATGGCGAAGCAAGCTTATATCTCTTTTGGACTTGCTTTAGCGGCTGCAGCTGAGCAGAAAGTAGATGCTACTCCTATGGAAGGGTTTGATAATGAGGCTTTGGATAAATATTTGGGGCTGAACGGATGGAAATCAGTAGTGATGATGCCTATAGGGTATCGTGATGAGGAGGGCGACTGGCTAGTGAAGCACAAGAAGTTCCGACTACCCATGGATGAATTTGTGGAAGTAATTAAATAAGAAAAGGGGCACATAAGCTAGAGTGCCCCTTTTTTGTGTGCCCAGCATGGTCAATAACTCTAGGGTGTAAGTCCCGAACACGCCTTTACAGTGGGAAGTGTTAGCTTATGACAAGGGTGTCCACCGTGAGGTGGAATCTGAAGGAAGTCTGAGGCAAAACCTCGATCCGACGAACAGAAACTACATACAAGGCCGCAAGTGTTGGGTGAGGCTGCAAAACAAGCCGAAGCCCTAAACTGTACGGAAACACTATGGTAAATGTAGCGGATATATGAGGTGAAAGTTATTGTTCTTACCTGGGGAGATCTGACTAAACTCTGTCAAAGGTATACGCGAATGCCCGCGAAGAAACATATAGCAGAATAATAATGCTAGTATGCTTTAGTCAGAAGTCAGCAGAGGACATAGTACCCTGCTTCTCTACTTTATACAGGGGAAGGTCTGAATGTTAGAATGGCAAAGGAACCATGAAGTTTATGACGAAGTGTTAAAAGCCGAACCACATAAGAGAACTGCTTGCATGAGGGTAGGTCGGAAACTGATAGTAAAATGCAAGAGGAGCTTAGCTGAGTCGTGCAACGAAGTGGACACAATGCCTGAGGTTTTTTTTTAGTAATACTATGTTGGAAGAGATATTACACATCCGAAATGTCAAACACGCAGTTGATCGTGTCATCTCTAATGGAGGTGCTAGCGGAGTTGATGGTATGCAGATCGATAATCTTCGTGACTACCTTAACACGCACTGGCAATCCCTGCGATCGGATATTCTCTCTGGCACTTACCGCCCACAAGCTGTTCGGAAAGTAGAGATTCCCAAAGCAAGTGGCGGCAAGCGTATGCTGGGTATCCCAACGGTCATCGACCGTGTTATTCAGCAAAGCATTTCCCAATGGCTTGGGTTAAAGTATGAGGGTGATTTTCACGATAACAGCTACGGCTTCCGTCCGAATCGTAATGCTCATCAGGCCGTCATTAAAGCGCAAGAGTATCTGAACTTGGGCTACACGTGGGTCGTTGAACTTGATTTGGAACAATTCTTCGATCAAGTGAACCACGACATACTGATGCATCTTTTGAGCAAGAAGATTACGGATCGTCGAGTCCTAGCGCTGATCGGGAAATACCTTCGTTGTGGGATTATGGATCATGGTCTTGAACAAAAGCGAACCAAGGGCACACCACAGGGCAGTCCTTTAAGTCCACTTTTGTCAAACATCATCCTGAACGAACTGGATACGGAACTCAGCTCCCGTGGACATCGATTTGTACGCTATGCGGATGACTGTAGTATCTACACGAGGAGTAATAAATCCGCAACTCGTATTATGGGCAACATCACCAGCTACATCGAATCTACACTAAAGCTGAAGGTGAACCGTGAAAAGAGTAAGGTAAGCAGACCTTCCCAAAGTAGCTTACTCGGCTTTAGTTTCTTCAAAACTCAAGGAGATTGGCAGATTCGTATCTCTGCAAAGAGTATCGAACGAGTCCGAGAGAAGTTACGTCAAAATACTAGACGTAATACAGTTACTCCTATGCATGAGCGACTGACTAAACTACGGCAAATTATTCACGGCTGGGTGGATTACTTTCGTATAGCAACGAATAAGAAGGTGATGGTAGCACTAGATGAACTAGTGCGAAGACGCTTGCGTGTTCTTCTTTGGAAACAATGGAAGACCGCAGGTAATCGAATTCGTAACTTAATGAAACTGGGAGCCAAACGCTGGCTTGCCTATCAACATGCGAACACCCGTAAATCCTATACCCGAACAGGGACAAGTCCTATCCTTCAAACAACGCTAACAAACTCATACTTTACTAAACTAGGCTACGAAGGATTTGCAGACTACTATTACTGGAGAACAACACATCAAACGACGTTATTCTAACAAACCGCCTTGGTACGGATCCGTATGCCGGGTGGTGTGAGAGGACAGATAGGGAAATAATCCCTATCTTCCTACTTGATTAGTTTTTGTATCTCATGGAGTCGCTGATTTCTACGCTGGATAAGCTTAGGAATTCTCTAACTCTACTGACGATTTCTTCTTTTTTGAGGTATTGCATTCTCTCTGTACCGAATTTTTCTACACAGAAGGAAGCCATTGCAGAACCGTAGATTACGGCTCTTTTCAGGTTTTCAAAGCTGGTGTCATCTGTCTGTGCCAGGTAGCCAATGAATCCACCTGCGAAAGTATCCCCAGCTCCGGTAGGGTCAAATACATCTTCGAGAGGAAGAGCAGGGCAGAAGAAGATTTTATCTTCCTGGAAGAGCAAAGCTCCGTGTTCACCTTTTTTGATGACCAGGGTTTTAGGACCCATTTGAAGTATTTTTTTTGCCGCTTTTTTCAATGAAAATTCACCTGAAAGTTGGCGAGCCTCAGAGTCGTTGATGGTTAGACAATCAATCTCTTTCAAGACCATTTTCAAGTCATCCATCATGATGTCCATCCATAGATTCATGGTATCCATCATGACGAATTTTGGTCTTTTCTTCAGTTTTTTAAGGGTTTGATACTGGATCATAGGTACCAGGTTTCCCAGCATCAAATACTGGGTATCTTGATAGGATTCCGGGATAATCGGATCCCAGTTTTCAAATACGCCCAATTGAGTGTCCAGGGTATCTCTATGATTCATGTCCTGGTGGTATTTTCCGTGCCAGAAGAAGGTTTTACCTGAGGGGTCCTTTGCGAGTCCTTCGGTATTAATACCGTGCTTTTTAAAGGTTTCAAACATCTCTTCAGGGAAGTCATTTCCCACGATACCCACCAAGTTATTTTTTGTAGCAAAGTAAGATGCTGTAAGTGTAATGTACGTAGCTGCACCTCCCACAATCTTGTCTGTGCTACCGAAAGGGGTCTCTAATTTGTCAAAAGCAACGGACCCAACGGTTAAAAGACTCATTCAAGTATATTTTTTGTCACAAAATTAGTTTCTAATTAGAAAAGTGTGTTAGTTTTACTCGGAAAAATCAAAATTACTCCGTTTATTTTTTTAATTGTCTGTCAAAAAAAATTACATTTGCAAATCAAATAGACACTACCTTTGTCTTGAGTTTTGTTTATTAGTAAATTAAATCAAGTTACAGGAATAAAATTTCTCACAATGAAAAAGAGATTATTAAGTTTTGTCACCATTCAGGCGGTTGCACTTTTATTTGGTGCCTTCACTTTCCAGAGTTTTGGCCAAAGTACAAAAACCAGTACAGCCCGCCTTCTTGAGGCTTTTGGCCCGGCTCCTAGCTCGAAGCCAGTGCTTTTAAAGAGGTTAGGTACAAGCCCTCAGTTTGGTGAAATCCCACAGCACACAGCCAAATCAGCTTATGATCACCTGAAAAAGGTACACAGTAGAAACCTTAGAAACAGTAAGAAAGAGATTGATAATTTCTTAATGACTCTAGGTTATACCGGATTTAATGACCCAGCATTTACTGTGGATAAAATCACTCCTGCTATCCTTCCAAAAGGAAAAATAGGATGGATGGGTGGATATTCCCGTGGACATAAATACAAATGGTCAATCTTAGGTAATCCATTCCCTACCTTTAAGATCATGGCCAAAGATGGCGCTTGTCATGCTTATATCATGAAGAAATGTGGTAACGCTTTCTATGATCCTACTGAATGTTCAGATTGCGAGCCATGTCAACCTTGTGATCCAAACTCAAAAGATAAGAGCAAGTGTCCTGATTGTTTAACTCAAGATTTAACTTTTGCCGGAAATGGTTCTATCAAAGCCGGTGATGTGGTAAATACAACTCAAACGCTTCCTATCGTAGGTACTTATAATGATAAGAAGATCTGTATCGGTGAGCAAACCGTTCCAGTACGTTTAACTTATGAACTAACTGCAGAAGGTAAAGTAGATTATTCTCGCACTTTCCAGGTTTGTGATTACGGTACAAACGCTCCTACAAGTTTGAACATGCCGGTTCTTCTTAACTATGAAATCTCTGCTGCTGATGTAACCCTAGGTGGAGAGAATGGAAGTTCTTTGAATGTTCCTTTGACAAAGAAGCAGTACAAGAAACTTAGAAAACTTTATACAGAATGTCCAAGTGATTTTGTTGCTCCTTCAAGCGCTACTCCACTTGTTGCAAATCGTGTAAGCAACTTCTCTGAGGCTTCTGCTGCTCCTGCACTTGGTACTAAAGTTGATCCATTGAGCTGTGTTAAACAAACGTTGACACTAGAAGGAAATGGTGAATTAGCTGATGCATCAGTAAAAACAGAAACGAAAGAAGTTACTGTGATCGGTCGCTACATCAAAGAAGGTAAATTGAAAAAAGGAGAGACTGCTGACAAATACAGATGTCTTGGAAGCTATAGCATTCCGGCTAACTCTCAAGTACAATATAACTTGAAAGGTAACAGCAAGATCGAGCACATCATCGATGTTTGTGACACGGGTAATGTAAATCCTAATGAGAATATCAGCGTACCTATGACGATCAACTCACAATTCACTCAGCAAGACGTGATGGTTGGTGACTACGGTAAGATTTATATCCCATTGACTAAGAAGCAATACAAGAAAGTAAGCAAGATCTACGGTAGATGTTGTGCTGACGGAAGTTCGAAATGCTTCTAAGAATTTCTTAAAAATAGATTGCCCCCAAAAAGTTTAAAACTGATTGGGGGCATTTTTTATTCCTATCTATTTATACCTATCTATTGTACATCTATTTTTTAAGGTTCAGGAAAGTTTGAACCAGCCATTGATGCTCTTCTTTTGAGATCAATTCTAAGGTATTATCTGCTAGGGAGGCTATTTGGTCAATATCATTGAGAATCTTAAGCATACCTTCTGCTTCAGGATTATCCTGTAAGCCATTTTTAAGCTCGTGTACGGCATCTAATAGGGGGGAGAGTTCTCTTCTTCGTCTTTCTCTGCTGATCTGTCTAGTGACCTTCCAGATGTCTTTTTCTGCTACAAAGTATTCCTTTCTTTCACCGGGGATGAGTTGCTTAAAGATTAGGCCCCAGCTAATCAGGTCTCTGAGGTTCATGTTTACATTCCCTCTGGAGATTTGTAGCTCTTCCATAATCTCATCAGCATTCAAGGCTTTTTCCGACAGAAGCAATAAGGCGTGGATCTGAGACATAGTCCTGTTGATTCCCCATTGTGCAGAAAGGGTCCCCCAGGTATGTATGAACCTGTCTTTAGCTTCTTTTATATCCATGTTTGCACGTAATTCTAGGTTCAAATTAACAATAATAATTTTGAATTTTCAAAATATTCTGAAAATTATTAAAGTTTTTGCTGTGAGATTATTAAGCCTTTAAGCGAGGACTAGAGGGGGCTTACGCGTAGATTGGAGCTGATCTTTGGAGAAAGAGATAGGAACTTTTCATCATTGATCCTGACATTCAAGGAATGGTCAAACTCCATGATTTCCAATACTTCTACTTTATCACCTAGTTTCAGTCCAAGGTGATCTATATGTCTCAGGAACCTGTCGTCAGAGGAACCAACAGCCATAAAACGATAGGAGATTTTCAGCTCCGCTTCTGAAAGTTTAATATAGTTGAGTACCGGCACCTCACCGTGAGCATTAGGTATAGGAGACCCATGAGGATCTACGGTGGGATGTTTCAAGATTTCGTCTATTTTTTCAAATAGTTTGGGGGATTTGATGTGTTCTAATTGTTCTGCCACTTCATGTACCTCATCCCAAGCAAATCCCATCTTTTCCACCAGGAACATCTCTACAAGCCGGTGTTTTCGAATAATCAGTCCGGCGAATTTTCGTCCTTCTGATGTAAGTTTAAGTGGTCTGTATTTTTCATATTCCACCAGATCCTTAGCAGCAAGTTTTTTGATCATGCTATTAACAGTGGGCATTTTTATGTCCAAACTCCTGCTCAGGTCCAGTACAGAAACCTCAGGATGATCTACACTGAGGTGAAATATGGCCTTGAGATAGTTTTCTTCTGTTAATGTCAGCATAAAGCAAAATTATTCCTACGGTTTAAAGTTAAAAGGGATTAGCTTTGAATACAAAATATTTTGAGAATGAAAGCACTGCTGATAGGTGCAAAAGCTGAAGCACCTAAGTGGACGGAATTAGATCAAAGGCCTTTAGCTCCAAATGAACTGAGAATACAAATTGCCGCATGTGGCATTAATTTCCCTGATATTCTTATTCAGGAAGGTAAATATCAATTCCTGCCTACATTTCCGTATACTCCGGGTGGAGAATTTTCTGGTATTATTACTGAACTTGGAGAAGAAGTTCAAGGCTTTACTATAGGTCAAAGGGTTTACGGCATAGAACGCTGGGGGGCATTGTCTGAAGAAATTATCCTTAAGGCAGATAGAGTTTTTTCTTTGGCGGATAGTATGCGTTTAGAAGAAGCCGCAAGTATGATGTATAATTTCAGTACGGCGCTCTATGCTCTAAAGCATAAAGGAAAAATGAAGCAGGGGCAGAGGATATTAATACTTGGCGCAGGAGGAGGTGTAGGTTCAGCAGCCGTGCAACTGGCCCATACCCATGGTTTAAAAGTAATTGCGGTTTCCCGTTCCAGTCCCGAGGTGCTTAGAGGGTACGGGGCAGATGAAGTCTATACCTATGATTCTTTTAAAGATAAAGTAAAAGGTACTCCTTTGGATCTTGTTTTAGACACTGTGGGTGGATCTAGCGCAGAAGAGGCATTAAGGTGCTTGTCGCCCGGCGGCAGATATCTTGTGGTAGGATTTGCAGCAGGAGAAGTGCCCGTTTTTCCTTTGAACCTCATCTTGCTAAAGGACGTAAGCGTAACGGGCGTCTTTTGGGGTAGTTTCTCGAGAAAATTTCCATACAAACAAGAAGAACTGGCCCGTGAAATATTTCAACTGCATGCTTCCGGAAAGATTCAGATGCCAAAGGTGAAAAGGTATGCATGGGAGGAGGCAGTTTCTGTCCTGTCTGACTTTAAACAAAAAAGAGGAGTGGCTAAATATTTGGTAGTAGTTTCTCCTCGATTGATAGCAGAAGATCAGGTTAGATCTGTATCCAAAAAACGAATTTTCCTTTCCCCTGAGGAGGTGCTAGCTAGCATTGGTATGGAATTAGGAGAAAGTCCGTTTATTGAAATTACTCAGGAGATGATAGATGATTTTGCAGATGCTACCTTAGATCATCAGTGGATACACATCGATGAAGAAGCTGCCCGTCAGACACCTTTCGGCTCCACCATAGCTCACGGCTTCCTTACCTTAAGTCTGAGTCCTAAATTCTTAGAAGAGATCTACGAAATGCCTTTTGTGAAGTCAGGTATTAATTATGGTGTAGATAAAGTGAGATTCTTAGCACCAGTAAAAGTGAATGATAGGATCAAAATGAGTGCTCGTCTATTAGAAGCAGAACCCTCCAGAAATAAAGGCCTGAAGATGCGTTTAGGCGTCACTTATTTCGTGGAGGGTAAGCCGATATGTGTTGCAGAACTTCTTAGCGTGCTGTACTGAGCTTCAATCTGATGATGATAGGATCATGATCAGATGAACGGAATGGAGATGCATCGTAATAAGACTTTATTTGTTCAGCCGACTTATATTCCATGTTATAATCTAATACCGGAGCCTCATCCGAATTTATATGCCATTTAACTGCCTTTTTTACCTGAGACTTCATAGTGGGAGTGGCTAGTGCATGGTCTAGAGAGCCCCAGAAACCATCGTAAACATAGGAATAGGAGGTCGCAGGAAAAAGAGGATGATACCCTTGCTCATCGAGATAAATGAGGGGGTCTTCCATGGCGTAGCTATTAAAATCACCCATCAAAATATAATCCGGATCATCCGTTCCTGTAGGGCGGGTAGCAAGCCAGTTCTTTAAGTCTTCTGCTTGTTGGACACGGAGTTTATTGTTCCTTCCTTGGCCATCTAAGAGATCTTCGTTTCCTTCTCCCGGACTTTGTACGCCTTTAGATTTGAAATGTACGCCCACTACTGTGAATACTTCATTTTCTTTCAGAGTGGAGAAGGTTTGTATGACCGGCTTTCTTCGGGTAGAGTCAAAAGACGCGCTACCATAGCCATCAGGCATGGTTACCATTGCACCTACAGGTTGGACTTTTTTACTATCATAAAGTAGGGCAGAGACTATTGCATCCCATCCTCTATCGGGGTTTTCGCATGCTACGAATTGTCTAGTTCCTCCTGACTTTTCATTAAGGGCTTTGATCAAAGTTTGGATGGCACTATGTTCATCAAATCCATCGTTTTCGATCTCCATTAAGGTCACAACATCTGCTCCGGATGCAAGGATGACATTTACAGTTTTATCTTGTTGACGTTTTAGTTCTTCAAGTGAAGAAGCGCCCCGCTCTGTTGGGAAGCCTCCACCTTTGCCGTCACCATTAAAATAGTTTAATACGTTAAATGCTGCTACGGTGAGGTTTGTGCCTTTTGGTAATTTCCCAGGAGTAGATTCTCTTTTGTTTTTTGGTTTAAAATAAACCTTTTCAGTAGGCTGGATACGAAAGGCATCAAACCTATCGTCTAGGATGCCTACTACCTCTTTGCTTATATCTCCTCCTCTAATGGCATGGAACATATCAAAGCTGTGTCCTTCTCTGCCAAAGGGTAAGTTGGACGGGTTTCTAAGCCCGCTGCCATCATCTAGTATGATTTTTCTTTTTTCCGCTTCCGCTAAATAGTCTCTGTAGGCAGCAGGATCAGGGCGGTGGAATTGGGTAAATTGATCTAGCCTTCCATCCGTGCCTTCTGCATTTCCTTCACCATCTACAGAAAGGGTAATTTGACCAAATCTTCCCATTTGGTACATTTCCGTCACAAATAGCGGGCCTTTGATTTTCACTAGCATGCCTTCGTATTGTTCCGGGTTTTCTATAGGTAAGTTTAAGACCACAGGTTTAGGGAATTTCTTCTTCTCAGACAGAGTCACTATTTCCGTGATGTCTTTAATTTGTGTCAATGAGCTTTTTGGACTTTTTAATTCTGCTACTTGTCCTGAGACTTGAACGTAATCCCCTTTTTTACCATTGAATTTTCCCGCCGGATCATAGATAAATATGCCTTCTGAGGTACTTTCATCTTCATCTGGCTCCGCTTCTTGTATGAAGAATCCATTAAGTCTATCCTTTCCTAAAAAGGTGCCTGTTACAATTCCCCTAACTATCACTTTTTCACCCACTAGAGGAGATGTTCCTCCGCTCCCCTGTATTTTATGAATTGGAGTTTGTGCACTTAGACTAAGGCTCAAAAGGAGGAGGAATAAGATTTTTTTCATATTATATAATAAATGATCACTTTTTAGCTAGAATGGATAGGTAAATAGAGCCTATTATGCCCGCTAAGAGTGAGGCCAAAAGTATACTAAATTTCGCTTCAGATAAGAACAAATGATTCTCTTTGAATGATAAAAGAGATATAAAAACAGACATGGTGAAGCCTATTCCGGCTATTATACCAATACCAAAGAGTTGTTGCCACTTCGTTCCTTCCGGTAGATTTGCCATCTTTAATCCTACAGCGACTCTGGATATTAGCGTAATTCCTAGAGGTTTTCCAATGAGCAGTCCTAATATGATACCTAAGCCCATGGGAGAAGATATACCATGTAACATTTCTTCCTCAAAGCGGATATTGGTATTAACCAGTGCAAAAAGCGGCATGATTACAAAGTTTACCGGAGTGAGAAGAATATGCTCTAGTTTTTCTAAAGGTGATTCTTTCTCATCTGGAGTAGTAGGTAAGGTCATAGCTACTAAAACACCTGCTATGGTAGCATGAATCCCGGAATGATGGATGAAATACCAGATAAACGCACCTGGGATGAGATAGAAGTATAGTTTCTTGACGCCTAGTTTATTAAAAGCAAATAAGAGTGCTACTAATCCGGCCGCATACAATAGGTAAAGGTAATGCAGCTCTGAGGTGTAGAAAATGGCAATTACCAATATGGCCAAGAGATCATCAACTATAGCTAAGGCAGCTAAGAAGATTTTAAGAGCCGCAGGAACTTTATTTCCTAAAAGAGTAACTATAGCTAGAGCAAAGGCTATATCTGTAGCCATAGGTATTCCCCATCCTTCGGCAGCATTTGTGCCCTTATTAAAGAAAAGGTAAATTAGGGCAGGAACTATAGCGCCACCTATCGCTGCTAAAATGGGTAAAGCGGCCTTTTTAGGACTGGATAATTCCCCTTCAATTAATTCTCTTTTGATTTCAAGACCTACCATTAGGAAGAATATAGCCATGAGGCCATCGTTTATCCAGGTCAAAATGCTGTATTTAAGAACAGGTTCAGGGCCTATTTCAAGTTGTAAGAACGATTCAAATGAAGGTCCTAAGTTAGAGTTAGCAACTAGTAATGAAAGGATAACGCACAGTAAGAGAATGACTCCACCTGCCATTCCAGATTGTAAAAACTGTCTGAAAACGGCTAAATTGATTCTTGTATTCTTCATTTTCCAAAATTACGAAATTAATTTTTGATGAGCTTAGGAAGAACTGGAGTACATTTGCTATAAACCATAACTTTTCTATGCGATTAACTAAGCAAATAGGCCTGGGTTTTATCACCGTTTTTCTGATCTCCTTTTGCTGTTGGACCTTAAGAGGGGTTTTGGATTACAGGATGGTAGCACTAATCTTACTTTTTACCGTTTCTGTACTGTCATTATTGTTAGATATCTTACCCATCATTCTGGTAGCGGTGATGAGTGCCCTGCTACTTAATTTGGTATTTATTGAGCCAGTGTGGCATTACAAGATCAATAGTTCAGAAAATGTACTGCTATTTCTCATTTACCTATCTGTAGCCTTAGTTTCAAGTGTGCTGTCCTACAAATTAAAGACGGAAAGAGCAAAAATCAGAGACCAAAAGGAACGTGAAAAGACCCTGGAACTCTATAATACTGTTTTAAATTCTCTCTCGCATGAATTGAAAACCCCCATATCTGCCATCATTGGAGGAGTGGATCTCTTAAAAGATGGCAACTTAGCTCCGGCCCAGAGAAGTATGGTTTTAAAGGAGATAGAGACGGGGGCCTTAAGGTTAAATACACAAGTGGAGAGTTTGTTAAACATGAGTAGACTAGAGTCCGGCACTTTGAAGCTAAAGTACGACTGGACGGATATAAATGAAATGATTTTTGGGGTTATAGAGAAGATGAGCAAAGAACATCTCCGAAAAATTGATTTTGAGCCTATAGATCTTCCCTTGGTCAAATTAGACGTAGGTTTAATAGAGTTAGTTCTGCTGAGTCTAATCCGAAATGCTTTCAGGTATTCTATACCGGGAGGGAAAGTATGTTTGTCGGCACAAATTACTAATGATCAACTTGTCCTTACGGTGGAAGACGAAGGTCCAGGGATTCCGGAAGAGGAGAGAGAAAAGGTTTTCCAAAAGTTTTATAGATTGTCCCTAAAAGGGGGTACTGGACTAGGATTAGCTATAGTGCAAGGTATTGTAGATGCTCATGGTGGAAAGATCCGTATTAAAAATAAATCCCTTTTTGAGATAGTATTGCCAGTGGAAATGTCTTACTTGAACCAACTAAAAAATGAGTAAAGGAACTTTACTGATCATTGACGATGAACCGCAAATTCGGCGCTTGTTATCCATTAATTTTCAAAATCAAGAGTATAAGGTAATAGAAGCCGCAACAGCTGACGAGGGTTTAAGATTAGCCGCAAGTCATCTACCAGATCTCATTCTCTTAGATTTGGGATTGCCTGACTTGAGTGGGCATGAATTACTCAAACAACTAAGAGAATGGTATACCAAACCTATTTTGATCTTAACGGTGGAAAATAAGGAAGAAGATATCGTTGTAGCCTTAGATAACGGAGCGAATGATTATTTATGTAAACCATTTAGAGTGGGGGAATTGCTGGCTAGAGTACGTTCAGCTTTACGCATGAATACTACGGAGAGTTCTTCTATTATCCAACTAGGCGCCTTAGAAGTTGACTTAGTGGGTCAAACTACACGTTTAGATGGAGAAATTCTCAAATTGACTTCTACAGAATTTACCTTACTTGCATTGTTAGCAAAACATGCCGGAAGGGTGCTGACGCATCAATTCCTTTTAAAAGAAGTTTGGGGCGTAGGATATCAAACGGAAACCCAGTATCTAAGGGTCTTTGTGGCTCAATTAAGAAAGAAGATAGAAAAGGATCCAAATCATCCTCTGCGCCTGGTAACCGTGAGCGGGGTAGGTTACCGATTAGAATCTTTATAAAATCTTTATATCTCCTCTAGAAGCTTAATACTTCCTTGATGCCTTATCGCTGACCTTTGTAGGCGATATGAAGAAGGTAACAGCAGCGTCATTAATGATAGCCTTGGGCATCATTTATGGGGATATAGGAACGAGTCCCCTTTATACATTTAAAGCGATAATTGGCAGCAGACAGATCTCTGAAATGCTCGTTTTAGGTGGTGTGTCATGCGTTTTTTGGACTTTGGTTTTACAAACATCTATTAAATACGTATGGTTGACTTTACAGGCAGATAATGAAGGTGAAGGAGGGATCTTTTCCCTATATGCCTTAGTAAGGAAATACGGGAGAAAATTAGTGATTCCTACTATGGTAGGGGCTTCAGCTCTTCTAGCAGATGGGATCATTACACCTGCAGTGACAGTAAGTTCAGCTGTTGAAGGGTTGGTTCAACTGCCTGCTTTTTCTGGAATTTCTACTGTTCCGCTTGTACTAATAATACTTTCTTTGGTTTTCTTTTTTCAAAGGTTTGGAACCGAAAAAGTAGGGAAAGCTTTTGGCCCCGTAATGCTGATCTGGTTTGCTTTTTTACTGGTAAGTGGATTGAAGCAAGTACTTTTATACCCTGAGGTCCTGAAGGCCTTAAATCCTGTATATGCTAAGGATTTACTTACAAAATATCCCGGAGGTTACTGGTTATTGGGAGCCGTTTTCCTGTGTACCACGGGAGCAGAGGCTTTATATTCAGATTTAGGGCATTGTGGAAAGAAAAATATTCATTTGACCTGGGTGTTCGTAAAACTATGTTTAATCGTGCAATATTTTGGTCAAGCGGCATGGCTATTGACGAGAGAGGGACAATATTTGGGGGAAGCCAATCCATTTTTTGGTCTGATACCTCAGGAATTAATTCTTCCAGGTGTATTACTGGCTACACTAGCTGCTATTATAGCATCACAGGCATTGATCAGTGGTTCATTTACCTTAGTGAATGAGGCCATCAACTTAAATTTTTGGCAAAGGGTTATGGTTAAACAACCCTCGGAGGCCAAGGGGCAGATCTACATTCCCAGTGTTAATACCCTATTATGGATAGGAGGGGTGTTTGTGGTTTTGTATTTCCAAAACAGTGCCAGGATGGAAGCTGCCTACGGCTTAGCCATCACCATAACCATGCTGATGACCACTTTTCTTTTGGCTTATTTCTTAAGGTATAAACTCCATTGGAACAAATGGACCGTTTGGACTATTGTGGCTGTATTCACAGCAGTTGAATTAGGTTTTTTTGTTGCAAATCTGATGAAATTCATGGAGGGCGGATATATCACTGTACTAGTGGGCTTTCTCTTTTTGACTATTATGTATACCTCTTTTGAAGCTAGGAAAATAAACAATAGATATACACGATTTGTACCCTTAGGTAAGTATGCCTCTAAGATAGTGGAACTTTCCCAAGATGTTCAAGTTCCCCTATATTCTACTCATTTAGTGTATTTAACGAAGGCAGATCACAGGGACCAAGTGGAACAAATCATTATGGATTCCATTTTCTCTCCTCAACCCAAAAAGGCCAAGGTATATTGGTTATATCATATTAACCGTACTAATAATCCTTATACCTTGAATTATGAGATCTCAGAGTTAGTACATGAAAGGGTAATCAAAATTGTGCTAAATATCGGATTCCGTTTACAGCCTCGTAGTGAATTATACTTCAAAAAGATATTACAGGATTTGATAGAAAGGGACGAAATGGGTTTAGCATCAAAAGTAGGTCCAGGGAGTAAATATTCAAAAAATTTCGATTATACATTCGTGGTGCTGGACAAATATATCTCTGTAGAAAATGAATTTAATTTTCATGAAAGATGGGTTTTGAATACATTTTTTGGGCTTAAAAAATATGTACAAAAAGACGACAAGGCTTTTGGTATAGATAAACCTAAAATTGAAACGGTGCCACTGGTCTTTCACCCTGCGCCTAAACTAAGTCTTGTAAGAAATTAGATGAAATGGATATTTCTTTTTTACGATTAGAGTTATTTATATGCTGAAAAAAACTAAATTAATGAAACCCAAACCATTAATGATTGTGGCACTTTTATGGGTCTTAAGTTTTTGTGCTTTTTCCCAATACGGCCCTCCTCCTGGTGGCGGAACCCCTCCTAAACCCAAAACTGCGGAAGAGCGTATAGAGGAAGAAGTCAAGTGGATGAAAAAGAAACTAAAGCTCACGGAAGAATAGATCGTAGAAGTGAGTAGGATTTCCGAAAAGTATGCTTATGCTCAGCAGGATCTAATGAAATTAGCTTTTCAAGGCGGTAGATTAGGAGGAAGAGAGAACTTTAAGGCAGGTTTGCAAAAACTTACTGCAGATAAGGATGCAGAAATGAAAGAAGTCTTGGACGATGCTCAATATAAAAAGTATTTAAAAAGAAGGGAAGATCCAGTGAAGGAGATAGAAAATAGGCCTTCAGGTGGTCCCGGTCAAGGCAGAGGTCCTGGGGGCGGCCCGGGAGGTATGCGACAAAGAGGAATGTAAGAGCAAAATCCCCGTTTTATACGGGGATTTTGAATTTATAACTTCTGGGTTAGTTCATAAACGTGCCAGTTGATCTTTTTCATCTCTTCTAGTAGAGGAGTGTATGGAACAAACTCGCTATTAACAATGCCCTTGTTAGAATCTCTATTAGAAGGATCAGTGCTGAGGTCTTTTGGATCATTATCCTGATATGTGAACCAATGCCATCCCACACATGCCTTGCTTTTTAGGAGTTCTATTACAAAGTTTTGGTAAAAGTATCCTCGGTCTCTTTGAGTTGGTACATTCCATCCCGCTCCGGTTCTATTAGGTAGACCTGAATCTTCTCCTTTGGTATACCATTCCGTGATGATGAAAGGCTTTTGTGACCACTTTGTCCAGTTGGCCATGATCTCTTGTACCGGCTCCCACTTTCTGTAGTGGTTGATGGAAATTACATCCATGTATTTGCCTGCTACTTGGAAGATGACCGGATTACTCAATTCTTCTTTCTCTTGGTTGAATCTACAACCTAAATAAAGATGATTTGGATCTACTTTTTTTAGGGCAGAAACTACTTTTTTCATGTAAGTTTCAAAGTAGAAGGCATTAAATGCTTGTCGGTCATCATCAGTAATATCCTTAACGGAAGCGTTTTTCCCTCTTCTATTTTCCAGCCATTTCCTAGCCGCTTTGTATCCGTATTCATCATGTTTCAAATACTTTAGATGACGGTCTAGCGCATCGTTTTTCCATGGTAACTCATTGTCGGTGTAATACCCTAGAAGGTATTTGTCTTCTTTGTATTTGACTAAAGGAGCCATTGATTTCTCTACATATTGATCAAATTCCGGATCAAAAACCATGACGAGATCGTACCGGTAGCCTTGCCAACCAGCCATTTCATATTTTCCATTGAATCTTTTTAAATGATCCGCCTTATAGGAGCCCATAGGATTGACAATGATGGTGTAGACTAAAGAGGAATGGTTGTCTTTCAAAGCATCATGATCAGACCATGCTCCTGTGCCATTAAAGCCATTTTCCAATAGTAGTTCAGATTCTTTTATGGCCCATAAGTCTTTAGATCCGTATTTTTCTAACATGGATTTAGACTGAAGGGCAGAGCGGCCGGGTCTAAAAACGGCCACTCCTCTGTGGATATAAGGGTATCCTTCAGGATCTACTAACCAGAATCTATCTGCTTTTTTCTCAACCCGGAAGAAGCCGGTTCCATTAAAAGGTTGATCTATTTTCCAGCCTCCATAGAGAGAAACTTCCGGGTCTTTGTCCAATTGGAAAGGTAAACGATCCAAGGTTTTTGCCGTATATGTTTTCCATTCAGTGCTGTCAGCATTAGGTCTTGCCTGAACCGTCCGAAAGGAGCTTTGTGCCCAAAGTGAGGTAGCCATAAGGCATGGTAGGGCCATAAATAAGGCTCTCGCCTTAAGTGACAATTTCTTCATGTGTTCTTATTTTTTTTCTTCTACTTTCTCTGACATAAAGATGTGATCTACATAGAATACATAATTATCTATGGTTCTCACGTCTCCAGGGCTGCTTCTGAATAGGAAGAAGTCAGTAATTTGGTTGAGATTTAAAGTGGGATCCTTTGATAGGATATCCTTTACCGGTATAGAGAGCAAATGCCAGCTACCATCTCTTTTAAGTCCATATTCCTCACCTTTCGCTGTGAACTCCAAGATGGCATTTCCTCCATTTGCACTTCTAATACGTAGTAGGAAACTTGCCTGGCATTCCGTTTTCATAGCTATATTATAGAAACCGTCCTTAAATGCACTGATATTGATTTGCGAAGCATTTTTGGCTTGTAGTGCCGCCATAGCCCAGTCCGAATTTCCTGTAGGCGCGAACCTCAATGCTTCTACACCTTCTAGGGCATCTGTAATCCGGGTGGCGGGGAATTGGTTCATATCTATGGTTTGTATAGATGGCAGACCTGGAGTGATTTGGGGAGATTCAGTATATAAGCCATATGTCTTGCCGAAGTCGTATTCAGGAAGTTCCTTGCTTGGATCTTTTTCAACTTCTACATCAAATGATACACTGCCTTTTTGATTATCAATAAAAGTAATATTCAATGCGGCCTTATATGAGCCGCCTACAGGATATGTTACCGTAACTTCAGAGTCTGTCGATGAGGCCGGATTACCTCCAGGGAAGACCCAATTTCTGCGATGTACTTTGGTGGATAAGTCTCTGTACACTACACTTTCTCCGAACTTAATGGCGGAGACGGATTGAGTAGCTTCCAGTTTTCCAGGAGTAAACTGAGAATAATCTATGGCTTCGTCTTTTTCGCAAGCCAAGAAAATAAATGCGAGTAAGATATAAGCGTATTTCATTGTTTTATGCCGGATAATAGGCCTTTATAAGCCTGTTTTTCTTTATAATAATCGTCGAATAGTAGGGGATACTCTTTGTGGTGCCAGTCGGAACGCAACCAGGAATCCTTATCTGAGACTCCCCATAAACTGATTCCAAATTTTTGGGCTGCTGGAAGGGATTCAAATGATTCAGCAATATACTGATACATTTCAGCCTGCTTTATGGCCTCGTTTCCACTAAATTCATATCCCTCAGACTGTGCAGTATTAACTACAATATCTAATTCTGAAATATGAACCATTAATCCTGTGGATCCTAGATCTGCTAGTCCGGTTTTGATAGCGTTCTTGTCGGTTGTCACCTTATAGTGAAACTGATCTCCAATACCTTGTATGGGTACGCCTTCCTTTTGGAACCTGGTAATCATACGTTTGATTGCTGCTCTTTTATTAGATGCAGTTACTACGTTATAGTCATTGTAAAACAGTATAGCATCCGGGTCCATTTCATTGACATAGCGAAAGCATCTTCCATAGAATCCAATGGGATCTTTGAAGGTGGCGAAAACCGGACAGTCTGTAGACCGTAGGGTTCCGTTATCATTGAATATCTCGTTAGCTACGTCCCAGCTTACTACTTTACCTTTGTATCTAAGTGTAGTAGCTTGGATGTATTGTTTTACCGCAGATTCAAATGCTGCCGAATCATATTTTGCACTTTTGAACCATTGTGGCCATGAACGGTGCCATAACAGGGTATGTCCATGGACCTTTAGATCATTTGCAGAGGCAAAATTTATGATCTTATCTGCTCCGTCCCATTTGTATTGATTATGTCCGGCCCATATGGGTTCCATTTTCATTTCCCATTCAGCAGTCACTTGGCTGAAGTGGGTGGTTAAAGCGGAGGTATACGCACTTTCCGAAAAGAGTGAAGATTTGATGGCTGCGCCTATGGCATATTTGGCTTTGTCTTTAAGTACCTTGCTTTCAGGTAGTACGTTACTTCCACCTTTTTCATCACTACCACAGGCCACTACCAGCGTAGATAGCAGAATTAGTATTTTTCTCATCTTAGTATCCTTCGTTTTGTGGGAACGTTCTCATTAGGTCTATTTGCGACTGAGGAATAGGCATCCTTACCATATGTGGAGCCATAGGGTACACTGCTATATTAGTAGAGTTTGAGCCCATCTCATAGTATTTGTTTACGCGCTCTACGAGTAGACCTAGTCTTTTCAGTAAAAACCATCTTTCATTTTCGAATGCCAGTTCTCTAGCAGATTCCTCTAAGTAGGTATCTAAAGTGAAGTTAGTGAAAGGCTCTATACCTGCTCTGGCTCTGACTTGATTGATGTATTCAAGTGCAATGGGATCATTGGCGTTTTCTCCACTTAGTCTCCAATGTGCTTCGGCCCCGAGTAATAGGGTTTCAGCATAACGGTAATAAATGATGTCCTTGTAGCTATTGTTTGTACCCACCTTTTTTTCGGAATCGTGGTATTTTTTTAGACTCCAGTGATATCTTCTGAAATCATCTTCATACTTGTTTTCAGCTAAAGGCTGACCAAAATTCGGAGAAGCTGGGTTGTTGACAATCAGTTTAGTAGGGTAGTAGTAGGTGGAGAAGCGAAGGTCTTTAGACTCGTCATACAATGAGCGCAAATAACGGTTAGGGAAAGACCATCCTAATGCTTCTCCTCCATACTCTACAGAACGTATCATTTCATTGCTAGAAAGCTCATACACACGGCTGTTGAAAAAGCTACTAATCCACGTGGGTCCTCCTCCAGGAAGGTTATCATTTCCGCCGGTGATTTCATCTCTAACATATACAAATAAGGCTTCTTTGTGTTTGGCATTTTGGCCAAAAACTTCTGCTATCCTATCTTTTGGCAATAAATCATGGGTATTATCTTGAATAATGGCATCAAAGTGACTGGCCGCTTTATCCCATTTCTTCTGCCATAAAGCAGATTTACCAGCCAAATGGTGGGCAACTCCTTTACCATATCTGCCATATTCTACCGTCCAAGGCAAATGGGTAGTAGCAAATTCTAAATCAGCATCAATTAATTGAAAAACTTCAACAGGATCAGCAGGAATATATACTTTTTCTTCAAAAGCATTTTCTGGTGTAGTAGCAGTGGTATCCAAAAGGATATTATCATACATACGGATTAAATCGAAGTAGATCTCCGCGCGAATGATCCTTGCTTGTGCCAGGATTTGATTCCTTCTCGATTCTAGCATTTCAACCTTCGGTGCATTGCTAATGATAGCATTTGCTCTATCAATTAGTTGGTATCCCATAGTCCATTTTCTTGCAGGGTGTCCTTGTGGTGTATGATTTGGACCGTAAGGTGTATGCCAGGTTCTGTTAAGACCGAGGTCTGTGGCCACTATAAAGAAAGCGACCGACTTTAGTGGGTCTCCTTCACCTTCTGGCATATTGTAGTTTCTCATACGATTGTACAGGGCGTTTACACCGCTTTCTAGTCCATCGGGAGTATTGTAGATATAGTCTACTGATACTTGGGTGATAGGTTCTTCTCCTAGGAAACCTTCGCAAGAGATAAGCCCTGTCAGGGATAATATCGTTCCGATTAATATGTTTAACCTTTTCATCATTTTCTAAAAGTTAATTTGAATTCCGCCCACTACAGAAACTGCTTCAGGGTAATCATTAGGGTTTTTCTCCGGGCTATACGACTGGAAATCTGTCAAGGTGAAGAGATTGTGCCCGGTGGCATACACTCTTAGATTATTGATCTTCCATTTTGCCATATTAGGAAAGGTATATCCCAATGTCAGGGTATGAAGTCTTACATATGAGGCATCTTGAAGACCCAAAGTAGAGATATAGGTTCTATCATTTGACTCTTGTGGTCTGGGCCAGGTTCCTCCAGGATTTTCAGGTGTCCAGTAGTTTACCTTTATACCGTTTAATATACCTCTCAAAGAACCACCTGAGGAGTAGTCATATAGGAAAGCGTTATTTCGAATGGTTCCCTGAACGGTTACAATATCAGCAGAGAAATCTATTCCTTTAAACTTATTGGTAATATTAAAAGTGCCAAACCATTTCGGGTCTCTTTTAATAATTACGCGATCTTTATCGTTCAGAATACCATCACCGTTTACGTCTTTAATTTTGACATCACCCGGCTGGGCGGACGGTTGATGGCTGGCTACTATATTTTCACCTTGTTGCCAAATGCCGTCAGGTACATATTGGTAATAAACATCCTTTGGATAGCCTATAAACCAGCGGTTCCCCACATCATCTAGTTCATTTCCGAACTCGTCCTTTTCACCGTATAAGCTTAAGATCTTATTTCTATTTCTGGAGAAGGAAAGTGCCGTACTAAGTGTCCAGTCCTTTTTCTCTACAAGGATTCCATTCACACTAAGTTCGATACCCTGATTTTGCACTTCACCTACGTTTCTAAGCATTCGGGTATAACCTATATCTGCTTGTAAGGAAAGTTCAGCTAGGAGATCTTTGGTCCTGGTATTATAATATTCGACTGTACCTGAAAGACGTTCATTGAAGAAACCAAAGTCCAAAGCGGCATTCAGGGTAGTGGAGGTTTCCCATTTCAAATTAGGATTAGGTAGGTAGTCGCCTGGAACATAACCTATTCTTTTTACGTCATTGAATAGATAGTCTCTTTGCACTGCAGTGCTTAGGCTTCTATAAGTTCCTATGGCTTCGTTCCCTACGCTACCGTAGCTCAGACGAGCTTTGAGATTAGATAATTTTGGAACAAATTCCATAAAATCCTCTTCGTGTAAGTTCCATCCTAATGCCATAGCGGGGAACCAGGCCCATTTATTGTTGGCACCAAAGACAGTGGATCCATCAGCTCTTGCGGAGGCCGTTAAGTAATATCTGTGGTTGAAGTCGTACTGCAGACGGGCCACGAAGGATAACAATCCTCTGGAACTGGCAGACACGGTAGGAATGTTACTTTCAGCAGTGGGTAGCCCCCAGATGTCTAATAGGTCATTCGGGATATTGTTGGCACTGTTTCTAAAGCTAGTTCCTTGTTTCTTGCTCACACTTTGAACAAAAGTTCCCGCCAAATGATGCTTGCTTTGGATTTCGACTTGGTAGTTGATGATATTTTCAAGCTGCCACTCAGACTCATCTTCAAATTGCATAAATCCATTGCCCATTCCTCCTCTTCTGAATCCTAGAAGGGAATTAGCCGTAGAGTAGTTTAATGTTTTTCTGTTCCAAGATCTTCTACTGGCATTAAATCTGTAGGAAAATCCTTTCAAAGGAGTAATGTCCAAAAATACGTTCATGATGTCATTTCTGTCATTACGTGTATTTGAAACTTCTGCCAGATCCAAAAGGGGGTTTATGCTTTCCTGAACACCTGTAGGATAGATTCTATAGGTGCCGTCTTCGTTGTAGATTTTACCAAGAGGTGACGTAGTTACTGCACGAAGCAAGGTTTCACCGGTGCCCGGATTGTTGTTTTTCGAAAGTTGCCACGAGGTGTTAGCACCAAGTTTTAACCAGTGATTAATGTATTGGTCCACGTTAACGCGAATAGTACCTCTTTGGAAATCTGTGCCAGGAATAACCCCTTCTCTCAGGGAATAATTTAAGCCAGTGTATATTCTGGTTTTTCCTGTTCCTGTAGCAAAACTCAGGTTATGGTTTTGAGTACTAGCTTTTCTCAGAAGTTCATCTTCCCAATTGATGAATTCTTTATTGGCTAAGATTTCTTGTTCTATAGAAGTAAAGATTCTATCGTCAGGCAAATAATGATTATTGTTATCCGCTCTGTATGCTTCTCTTTTTAACTGAGCGAATTCCTCTCCGGAGTACACGTCGAAGTTTCTATTTACGGTCTGAATGCCATAGAAGCTATTGTAATCTATGGTAGTTTTTCCTTCTTTAGCTCTCTTGGTTGTGATCAGTATGACCCCATTGGATGCTCTAGCACCATATATGGCCTGGGCGGCGGCATCTTTGAGGATTTCTATGGAGGCTATGTCATTCGGGTTTACATCATTGATCCCTCCAATAGGAACTCCGTCAGCTATTACTATAGGAGCATTTCCTGCTGTAAGTGATCTGCTGCCTCTAATGAGTATGTTTGAAGAACTTCCCGGAGCGGCGTCACCTAAGGTGACGTACACTCCGGCTGCTTTTCCCCTAAGCATTTCCCCTAGATCATTGGTAGGTACTTTGTTTACACTTTCTGTGCTTACAGATACCACAGAACTAATAATGTCACTTTTCTTTTGTACACCGTATCCTACTACAACTACTTCATCTAATGAGGAGGGCGCAGCTTCTAAACTTACTTGAATTTTACTTTGATCACCCACATGGATTTCCTTCGGACTCATTCCCACAAAGGAAAAGACCAAGACAGATTGAGGTGAATTTACACGAATTTTGAAATCTCCGTCAATACCGGAAAGGGTGGCATTATTCGTGCCTTTTTCAAGGACGCTAACGCCGGGTAAACTTTCGCCGGAAGAGTCAGTAATACGTCCTGAAACTTCCCGACTTTGTGCATGAGCGTGTAATCCTATAAATAGGCACAGCCACAAGAGGTATGCTTGTTTCATATATTATTTAAGATTGAAATTAACCCCTTTTTGAGAGGAAGAGACAAAACTAGGAGGAGGTTGAAGAAAGCAAAAATTATGGTGTAACAAGGATACAGGGCATATGTAACATGTCTTGATTATCAGTGCTTTTTGTATTCTGAAGGAGGTGCCCCAAACATTTCTTTGAAGCTAATTCTGAAATGATCGGCATCTTCAAAGCCTACCAGAAACATGACTTCTTTCACGCTGATAGTATTTTCTTGTAGGATTTTGGCGGCCTTTTTTAGTCGAATATGTTTTACAAATTCCGCCGGAGTCATACCGGTTAAGGTTTTTAATTTTCTATGTAAATGCATTCTACTTAATCCCAGTTCCTTGCTCATGTCCTCAATTCTCCAATGGGGATCCGATATGTGTTTATCTACATATTCCCGTGTTCTATACAGAATTTTGTCATCTATACTATTTACTAAAGTTTCTCCCGGTTCCAAAGCTGTTTCAACTTGTAGTTGCAGTCTGATCACTTTACGTTGATGAAGGAGATTTTTAATACGTACCAGAAGGAGGTTAGGACTAAAGGGTTTAGTGATATAAGCATCTGCTCCTGTTTCATATCCTTCCTGCTTATAAGCTACCGTAGCTCTGGCCGTAAGCAATATGACGGGGATATGACTGGTTTTAGGGTCTGTTTTTAATTTCCCACAAAGTTCTATCCCATCCATTTGTGGCATCATAATATCACTGATGATAAGATCCGGACTGATTTCTTGAGCCATATTCCATCCTTCCATTCCATCAGTAGCCTCTCTAATTTGATAATAGGGTGATAAGATTTCCTTAATCATTTGCCTTATCTCTCTATTGTCTTCAACCAATAGCAGAATTTGTCTTTCGGCTGTTTTAGGTAAGGCTTCTTCCGGTAGTAGATCTGATGTTTCTTCAAGCAGGACTTCCGGAGCGTGTTCGGTGCCTTCTTGAAGGAAGGGGATTTCAATTTTAAAATGAGTATGGAAGACTTCATTTTTTTCTGATTGCTGTACGGATATTTGTCCTTGATGAAGTGTTACCATTCTTTTGCAGAGATCTAAGCCCCAACCGGTACCTTGAGGATTTTCTTTGGAGCGATTAGAATAGAATCTATGGAACAGATGATCCATATTTTCCAGCTTCTTACCGGTGTTTGAAATGGTTAATATCCAAGTTGTATCTTGGGAGTTCAAGCGTACATACACTTGTCCAAATTCAGGAGTAAATTTAAATGCATTAGAAAGTAGGTTTTGAAGGATCATCTCCATTTTTGCCGTATCAATGCAGGCATGAATAGGAGAAAGTTCGAAATGATAATCTATATGTTTGGCAATAGCTAGTGGTCGGAATGATAGGAGGATTTCTTTGAAGAATTCATCTAATGCTTCCTTCTTGAGGTATAATTCATCGCTCTGGCTTTCCTCAAATCTTCTAAGATTCAAAACCTGGGAGATCATTTCCATCATCTTTTTCCCATTTCTTTGGATGGAATGCAATGACTTACTCACATTTTCCGGTAAATCATTGTGATTCAATAATCTCTCTAAGGGAGTTAAGATCAAGGTTAAAGGAGTTCTTAGCTCATGAGAAATATCTGTAAAGAATTCCAAACGCCTTTCCATCATCTTTTGCTCCTTCTGTCTCCATAGCTCCTGCATCTTTCTTTGGTTGCGTTTTTTGGCTTCCCGTATCATCAAAGATATGATGGCCATACAGCTCAATGCATACATTATATATGCCCAATGGCTTCTCCACCATGGAGGTAATACTTGAATTTGAATAGAAGTGTGATCCTCTCCCCATATTCCGGCTTGAGAAGTGGCCTGGATCTTTAATTCGTGTTTCCCTATAGGAAGGTAGGTGAAATTGATAGATCTATGATTTCCTGTCTCTATCCATCCTTCGTCTAGTTTGTAACGGTATTGAACGCCTTCTGGATGTATAAAATGGATGCCAGCAAAGTCTATTACTACATTTCTTTGGTCGTAACTCAAGATCACAGTTTCTCCTAGTTTTGGACGGAATACCTCGGGACTTTTACCTGAGGTAGTTCTTATCTGGTCTATATGGACTTTAGGGAAATACAGCTCTTTGACTATGTTTTCAGGTCTAAAAGCATTAAATCCATTTATTCCTCCAAAAAAGAGGGTGCCGTCTTCACTTTTGAATGCACTTCCGGGATTAAATTGTAGACCTTGTAGCCCATGCACTTCAGTGAAGTCAGTAGATGTGAGAATTTTGTTATTATATTCAATTTTAGAAATTCCGGAGTTAGTGCTGATCCAAAGTCTATGGTCTTCATCTTCAAGTATAGCATTAATGGTATTTCCACTCAGACCTTTATCTTTCCCAAACCAATGTAAAGTTTGGTTCTCGATCATAAAGAGACCCGAACCTTGAGTTGCTAACCAGATTCTTTTTTGGTGGTCTTCTAAGATCCAGTTGATATACAAAAGCTCATTTTCATATCCTCGAATGATATTGCTGATATCCATCAGTTTGCGGTTTTTACGGTCCAGACATTTTAATCCTGCCCGGGTTCCAAGCCATAAATATCCCTTGCTGTCTTCATATATATATGATATTATATTCCCTATACCTGGAAGAGAGGTAAACTGCTGGGTTTTGGGATCAAAAATTTGAAGATCCCCGATATTCATACCTATCCAAAGTTGCCCATCTGCGTCATAATACAAGGCATGTACTTGGTTTTGGTTAAGTGAGTTCCTTTTAGGATCATGGAAGTAATGTCGAAATTGCAGGGTTTTAGCATTGAGATAATTGAGGCCATTATAGGTTCCAATCCATAGGTTCCCTTCTTTGTCTTTGGCTAAGGCTTTGATGATGCGGTTTGAAAGGCCATTTTCTGATACATCAGTAAAATGCTGAAAATTTCCGGTTTTAGGATCCAGAAGGTTAAGGCCTCTACCGGTTGAAACCCATATTTTACCCTCATTCGCCTGGACGAATCCATTAACGTCATTTTCGGAGAGACCATTAGGGATTCCTGGAAGTTGTCTGTAGTGTTTGAAAAGGTTGTTTTGTCTGTGGAAGTAATTTAAACCACCGCTATAGGTAGCTATCCAGTAACCTCCAAATTTATCTTTACAAATATCATGTATGCTTCCTCTGCTTAGTCCGTCAGGATCATTTATGGAATAGGAGAAGTTGGTGAAGGTGCCGGATTTTAGATTCGCAATATACATTCCGCCTAAAGTGGCGGCCATGATTGTTTCTTCCTCTACCAGTAGTTTTCTTACCTGATTGCTAATAACACCCTGGTCTTCTTTTGTCCAGTGGTCTGTAACATGATCTTTTATTCCATAAACTCCATCTGTTTCTGTAGCGATCCATAGCTTTCCCACTTTGTCTTCTTTTATGTCTCTGATTTCCAGGTTTTGTAAAAATGGTAGGGGCTGGAAACTTTCATTTTGATAAGTATAAATTCCAGATTTGGTCCCTAAGTAAATCCTTCCTGATTTGCTTTTGAATAGGGAGATGATATTATTAGCTTCAGAAGTAGGAAGTCGAAGTTGGGTGAGTTTTTTAGTAGGTAGGTCTACTACCGTAAGTCCGTTTGAGGTTCCTACCCATAGGGTTTTCTCGTCTTTCTGTAAGATGGACTTCACGTAAGCATTAGAAAGGCCTTTAGGGTCCGGAAGCCAGTGCATGAATTTACCCTCCTGGTAAAGGTTAAGGCCGTTAGCCGTACCTATCCAGATGTTTTTGCTTTCGTCTTCATATATGATGTTGATGTGATTATTCGAAAGATCTTGGGGGGATTGCGGCTTGTGTTTGAAGACCTGAAATTCATAGCCGTTGTAGAGATTAAGTCCCTCTCGGGTTCCTACCCATAAGCGACCGTCAGAGCCCTCTAGCAGGCACATGACAGAATTATAGGAGAGGCCATGACGCATATCTATTTTGCGAAATTGAGCAAAAAGGGAAGAGGTGCTCAAAAGCAAAAACAGTATCCAGCGCATCTTCATCTCGGTAAGGTTGAAGTGCAAAATAAGCAGAAAAAAACTAAAGTGAATTAATCCATGCCCTAATCAGGTCCACAGCTTCCTGGTGAACCGTAACTCTTCCCAGTTCCGGCATCATGACACCGGGATGAGTAGAATTCATTCGGTAGACCACTATAGATTCCTCACTGGAACCCGGTTTGATGTCAAATTTTAATCCACCGCCACCTAGACCCGCTGCCACAGGAGATTTCATCACTCCCAAGTGAAAATTGCGGGTTTCCTCTCTGTTATAGTGCAGTCCTGAGGTGGATGCAGGTCCGGTGGAACTGTGGCAATGCCCACAGTTGACGTCCAAATAGGATCTAGCCCTGTCTTCAAGGGGATAATTAGGATCAAAAGGAGGTACTAATTTTTTACCTGTAAATTGATCAGAATCTATTTTTCCTAGGGCTTTCCATCGGCTCAGTTGGTCAGCCAATTGTTTACCTTTAGGCCCTATGGGCTGCATTTCTCCGTCTCTTTGATGGCAGGAGCGGCACTGGGTTTTTTGAGGAACTACATAGTCTAATTTGACCGTGTCTTTATCGAAATAAGTGACAGGCACCGTTGCCCCTACATTCTTTAATAAAGCTTCAGTTTGTGCTTCGTTCCAAAGATAAGTGTAGGCTTCCCAGGTATTTTTGGTACGAATTAATAGTCGGGTCTCTATAATCTTCCTTTCTCCTTCTGGTTTTGAAAAGTCCAAAGGATAATAGAAGTTCTTCACCAGTATGGTTTCATTTGGGAACACGATAGGTTCATCCGGGTGCTCCGGTAGATGAGCCACACTGTCTTTGGGTATCTTTACAAAGCGTTTTTTAAAGGCATAGTCTGTAAAGAGTGAAGCAGTAGGCTCAAATTCCAAAAGTTCGTCATTAGGGGAGAGGAGCTTCATCTCACCTTTGAAAAGTTGGTAATCGGATAGTTTTGGGTACGGAAAGGTGGTATTTGCTTCCTCTTTGGTACACTGAAATAATAAAAGGCAAATAGCCATAAAAAAGCAAGATCTCATAACCAGCTAGCATCCGTTTTCATTTCCTTTTTGCCTTTAAACAGGTCTACATTTTTGTCCATTTTGATCCCCATCACATTACCATCTTCGGGGATGACCATACGGAAGAATCTTAGATCTTCCACTTTTTCGTCTATAAAGATCTGCATAGGATTTGTGGAATGATCTTTTCCTTTGGATTCATCTAAGATTCCGTCATATAGGATATCCGGTGCTTTCAGGCATTTTGCGGCAATCAGCTTGCCCCAATCTTTACTCAAATCAGGGAGGGCCACCGGGCGCTCATAGGTATTGTCATGAATAGAAATGGAGGAAGTGAAGGGAGTCCAACCGGGATGTGTAGGGATAGGAAGATCCGTAATATGGTAGCTGGCAATAGCTATACCCAGGGTTTTATGGTCTATGATCTTATTATTGAAAATCTCCACCTGATCTCCTGCTAAGACTATAACTCCACTTCCGGGAGGAATCATGGAGACCGGGTTTCCGTCCTGGAAGATTGCAAAATTCTCGTGGTTATTGTCTTTAATGAGATTATTAAATACTCTTGTTTTGCTTCCAAAAGCTTTTGGGAGGCCAGGGAGGTTAAAGATCAATATTCCTCCCGTGTTGTTTTCTGCGTGATTGTCGTAAACTTCCGCATTGTCAGAGTTTTCTATTTCTATACCGGCTACATTTTGGTGTACATAGTTATTACGCACTATGATGTTTTCGGATTGTCCTACATAGATTCCGGCATCTCTGGAATGGCTTACTTCGCAGTATTCTACGAGTACGTTTTTGCATTGAACGGGATAGATACCATAAGTGCCGTTTTCTGATTTTTTGCCATGTGTCCAGGTGGCATTTACTCTTCTGAAGGTGATGCCTTCGCAGTTTTGGGTTTTTAGGTTGTCACCCGGAGCGTCCGTAACGGTAAAATCTTCCAGAATGATATGGTTTCCGCTGATCTTCATTCCTTCTCCTCCCGTTTTCATCGTTTTGAATGAAAGTACGGTTTGAAACATCCCTGCGCCTTTTACAGTTACGTTATTGACTTTGTCTAGGATGAGTTGGCCGGGGAGTTCGAAGAAGCCTTCCGGGATGGTGATGGTAGATCCATCTTTGGCGTCGATGAATTGTTCCATTAATTTCTCGATTTGCTCTTCCGAGGCAACGGGGAGTTGGGAGACATCAAGAACCGTTGGTTTCTTTTTACAGGCTGTAAATAGGGTTAGAAGACAGAGGACTAGTATTCGCATGATTTTCAGGTAGGTTGATATACAAACATATAAACCTACCGTTGAAAATCAAGGAATTCTGGATGGAAATATTCTTACTTAATGACTTTAAGTCGGGTAACCATAACAGAAATCATGATTCCGTAAAGGGCTATTATGGCGTAGGAGAATCTCAGGTTAACCAGTTCTGAGATATAACCTATCATGGGAGGTCCAAGCAGGAATCCCAGGTAGCTGATGCTTGAGATAGCGGCCAGGGCTGCACTTGGAGAGATTTTGTTTTGTTGGCCTACTAAGCTGTAGACGTTTGGAATGTTTGTTGAAACCCCGAAGCCAACTAGTAGGAAGCCTATAGCGGCGGTAGGTACGTAAGGGAAGATGACGGCAAGCATGAATCCAAGAAGGATGATTAAGCCGTTCATTTGCATCACACGTTTCTTGCCCACTTTCGCCACGATCTTGTCGCCAAGAAACCTACCGGAAGTCATCATCAGCATAAAGCAGGCATAGCCAAGACTGATCCATGCCCCTTTGGCACCCACTATATCCTGGAAGTATACCCCTGACCAGTCGAACATGGCCCCTTCTACTGACATGGCGAAGAAGCCTATGATACCCAATTGAAGTATGAGGGGATCAGGTTTGAATGATCTTTTCTCCTTAACCGCTTGTTTCTTCGCACCGGTATCTTCCACTAGGAATTTAACGTTTGCATAGGTAGCTATGAAAGCGGTGGCTGAGATGATAGCGAAATGTTGAGTAGGGTTCAAATCGAATCCGGTCATCAACAAACCGATCAATGCACCAGCAAATCCGGCCAAACTCCATGCTCCGTGGAAGGATGACATGATGGGGCGGTGGTACATGCGTTCAGCGTTAACGCCTTGAGTGTTAACTGAAATATTACAGAAATTACCTGTTACGCCGAAGAGGAAAAGGGCAGCGGCTAATTGCCAAGAACTTGTACATAGGGACAACACCACCATGGCTAAAGAGTATAGAGGTAAAGCAAAATGCATGACCTTCTTACTACCGTATTTACCTACCACATAACCTGAAATGGGCATTGTGCACATTTGACCGGCAGGTAGGGCAAAGAGTATAGAACCCATAGCTCCATCTGAAAGGGCTAGGGCAGCTTTGATATCGGGAATTCTACTGGCCCATGAAGCAAAGCATAGACCTTGGAAAAAATAGAAGGCAGATACGGCCCAGCGAACTCTCACTTTTGTAGAGTGAATTTTGAGTGCCGGGACATCTGAATATGAAGTGTTTATTGCCATTTCCTCGCTTTTTCAATGCAAAATTAAGGAGCAGAGGAGGCAAAATGTTCCCGAGGATTCAGGTATTATGTAGAAATATAAGAAAGGTGAAAAATCTTATTGAAAAACTATAATTTTTAGTATAAGTACTTAATAATTAGGATATAAAAGTGGAAGTGGGAGAGGGCTTGAGGTAGAGAGATTTTTTTTAAAATTATAAGGAGAATTAAGTTCTAGTACTTTGATAATTTTAAGAAAATAGAAAATTTAGTATCTTCATCATTAAATATCCCTATAATGTTTTTAGAATGAGAGTTTTATTGTTTGTGCTATTGCTATGGCAAAAGGCTAATTTCAAAGAAGTATCAGGAGAGTGGGAGGTATGGATACCCGGAGCGGTAACCTATCTAGCAAAAGACGATGCGGTGTACCGGCAGTATACACCTGGTGCGGCCATGAACCGACTACAGGTTCGGGCAGATGGTAGTTATCAGTGGGGTGAGGTAAAAGGGAAGTTGAAAACGGTAAATCCCTGGTATGCGCAGGAAGGGGTGACTTATTATCGGGTGGAAGATAAGAGCAAGAATACCTATGATTTTTGGTATAAGAAGGAGACAGACCAGTTGATTTTCCTCTTTGGAGAGGTTGGTGGGCATGCTGCAACGGGATCTAGATGGGGAAGTACCAAAACAGAAACACCTAGTAAGACCTCTCCAGTAAGAAAGGAAACGAAAAGTAATGCCAAAGCGAAGTTCCAAGCGGGACAAACGGTAGAAATCCTTTGGTCAGGATCATGGTACAAAGGTAAAATATTAGAAGTTAAGGACGGAAAGTACAAGGTCCACTATGAGGGTTGGGGGAGCAGTTGGGACGAATGGGTGGAAGAAGAAAGGCTGAGGTGAGAAGTCTATAGAAAGATTTGGTTAGCTGCGGGAACCTTTCAAATAGTCTATTATAAAGTTCTGGTAGTCTGGTTTTGTCTTCGACAAGGCCGAATAGCTGAACTTATGCCTTTTCTTACTTGGATCATTTGAGCCCTTTAGGCATTATTCAAGATGATTTTTTCATTCCGATTTCTGTCTCTTACTTCACTTTAGGAATAGTATTCTTACTGTCAGGAGGATCAGCACATTTTCCAGCATTAGATTCAATGTACTAGCCCAAAACTGTATCACCCCCGAACACTGTTTGTATCATTTTCGAACATATTGTAGGATAGTCAAAATTGTAAGCTACTGATAATAAGAATAATATAATTTTGGCACAGATATTTCTTTTTTATAGTCAAACGATTTTCTACGACTATGAAAAAGCTGCTATTACTTATTTTACTAACTAAACAGGTTCTTGCACAGAGCTGCGATTGCACCCGCAACTTTGAATGGGTGAAAACCACTTTTGAACAGAACGATGCCGGATTTGAATACGCCTTGCTGATGAAAGGTAGGCAGGCGTATTTGGATCATAACCAGCGTATCGCTGAAAAAGTAAAATCCATCACAACTTTAACTGAATGTACTCCAGTATTATATGAATGGCTGCAATTCTTTAGGTCAGGCCATATTTCTATCCGAATTACCCTTTCCACATCCAGTGCTCCTGCACCAGAACAGGATTTTTCATCATGGGAAAAGGTATCTGTGAATGAAAAGGAGTTTAAGGAGTACCTCAAAATGAAGAAAGAAGCGGATTTTGAAGGTATTTGGTATACTGAACCCTATACCATAGGAATTAAAAGAATGGAAGAGGAATATGTAGGCTTTATCCTGGAATCTGGCACTCCAACCTGGACAAAGGGTCAGGTAAAGTTAAGATTCTCCGTACACCCTGATAAAGCGGTTTTCTATATGAGAGATCACTCGGCAGTACATGCAGATAATTTCCACCTGGAAGGGAAGAATACGCTGAGAATAGGAACTTTCACCTTAAAACGTAAGTATCCTGAGTTTAGAGACGAGCCCGCGTTGGAACAATATTTTAGGTCTATGTCGGCCGCATTACCTTTCATGGAGTACTTGAATCCCAAAACCTTGTACTTCCGAATTCCTTCTTTCAGTTATGAGTATAAGTCAGCCATTGATTCTGTACTAAATGCAAACAAAAGTAAGATTCTGCAGACAGAAAATCTGATCATAGACATTAGAAACGGAACAGGAGGGAGCGATGTGAGCTACAAGGGAATCCTCCCATACTTGTACACCAATCCTATACGTAGTATGGGAGTTGAATTCTTATCTACACCTTTGAATAACCAGCGGATGTTAGATTTTATCTCTAAACCGGAATACGGATTCGATGAAGAAGGAAAGAAATGGGCGAAGGAGTCTTACGACAAGCTACAGGCCGACTTAGGTAAATTCGTCAGTTTGATGGATCCGGTTATGGTGGATAAGAGAGATACCGTTTATTCTTATCCAAAACAGGTGGGGATTATCATCAACCATGAAAACGGAAGCACGGACGAGCAGTTTCTGCTTGCCGCTAAGCAAAGCAAGAAGGTGAAGCTATTTGGTACTACCACCTTTGGGGTTTTAGATATTTCTAATATGTATTTTGTGCCATCTCCTTGCGGTGAGTTTGAATTGGGGTATGCCTTGTCCAGAAGCAGAAGAATTCCCGACTTTGCCATTGACGGAAAAGGCATACAGCCGGATTACTATTTAGATAAAAGCATTCCTGATTCCAGATGGACCACTTATGTATCCCAGATACTTAATGAATGAGCACTTCGGTGCTCATTTTTTTTGCTCAAATGCTTGGAAATATGCCAGATTTTTGCTAAATTTCTTATATAAACAGTATCGAAGCAACTTCTTCACAAGAGAGCCTAAAAGGCGCAGGTGGGCGAATTATCTCAATGTAGTAAGTGATATCTCCTCTTTATTTTGATAAAGGATAAAGGAAATTTGTATAGAAATTATGCACCAGGCTTCAAAATGAATTCGGTATTAAGGTCTAGTGATAACTTTCAGAGGCTTCAAAAGAGGAGAATGATCATCCTTCACGTTCCATTTTTTTACTTACAAAGCAAACTCAAATCCACTGCTAAGAATCTGATACGATAAAATCAGGAAGTTTTAAATCAAATAGAGGAAGGAAACTTTCAAAAGTCAGATAAATCTAATATCTACTAACTCACCCATTACTCCCAAGGTTCAGTCTTTGACCCAGGGAAGGAGGCCATAAAACAAAAAAAGCTCTCATTTCTGAGAGCTTTTTGCGGTCCGGACGGGGCTCGAACCCGCGACCCCATGCGTGACAGGCATGTATTCTAACCAACTGAACTACCGGACCTCTTAACTTTCGCTTTGTCTTACTGACTCCGTTTCCGTTTTGGTGGTGCAAAGATAGAACGCGGATTTTACAATGCAAAACATCTGCGAAAAATTTCTGAAGATTTTTTTAGGGAATTTTACTAAGTGTTTTGTCGCCAATATTTTACGTCAAAAAAAAATTTTCAACTTTTTTTTACCAGAAAGCCGTTACTACTAAGTTAGACAAAAATTTACCCAAATCAGCCTTGTAGAGGTCTAGAGGGAATTTTTGTGACGGTAATGACTAAGGTCAAAATCCCAAGAAACACGAATCCCCCCATGAAGAGGAAAAAGCCCATGTGAGTATTGAAGTATACCTTGTTTAAGATAGTGCCCCAGAAATAGACCAGTCCTAAGTACATCCAGTTCTTATGATAGATCTCTGCGTTTTTGTCAGGTGTTCTATATGTAAATTCTCTCGGCAAAAGCAGTACTTGTAAGTTTCGTATATCCCATATGAGAAGAAATATAATTCCAAGCAGCATTAGGCCAGTTATAATAGGCGTTCCTGCGAAATCATAGGAAAGGGTAATCACAAAGATGTTTGCAGCGATGGGGAGCCCGTAAACAGCGCCTAACAAACTGAATCTTTGGGTAAGCAGTAGGCCGCCAATGAGCAACTGAGACCAACCTATAAAATTCCAGTAGATACCCGACTGGTAAAAGGTCTCAAACATGTGCCAAGCAGAATTTATAGGAGCGTTGATGCCATCCACACTAGTGAAGCGCTCGCTTTGGATCTTAACGATACTGGCATATACCCAAGCAAAGCCTATGAGGTATCTGAGGTATATTACAAAGATTTGTAGAATCTTGAAGCGCTTAAGTTTTTCTAGCATGGGTTTTAGTAAAACCCTAATTTACTAGATTACCTATTTGTTTGGGTTCGTAGGGAAGAAAAAAAGCCCGAGTTATACCCGGGCTTTGAGGATCTTATTTGGCTACTTCTATCCTCACCAGGATTTCTTCTTCATCGAAGTCTATCTTTTGGGCACCCTCTACTTCTGCTTGAACTTCTAATTTCAAGGCTTGTACTTCTGTAGAGATGTAATCCTTATGCTTTAATACTGCTGCTGTGATCTCCGCATTTGTATCCTGAAGGCAGATATGAATCTTATCTGTCACTTCAAATCCGCTATCCTTACGTAAGTTTTGGATTCTATTGACAAAATCTCTGGAGATACCTTCCTGACGAAGTTCATCTGTTACATGGATATCAAGTGCAACGGTTAAGCCACCTTCTACGGCCAATAACCAGCCCGGAATATCTTCTGTAAGCACTTCTACGTCTGCTAGGGCTATTTCAAATCCACCGATATTAGCTTGGCCTTCAATTTCCAGCTTTTTAAGTTCTTCCGCGCTCATTCCGTTGATTGCTTCAGAAACGGCTTTCATGTCCTTGCCAAACTTAGGTCCTAAGGCTTTAAAATTAGGTTTTACTTTCTTCTTCAAGATGCCGGAGTCGTCAGTAATAAACTCTACTTCTTTGATGTTAACCTCGCTTAGGATGATGTGCGCTATACTTTCGATCTCCTCCTTCACTTTGGCATTTAAAGCAGGAATTAAGATCTTCTGCAAAGGTTGACGCACCTTTAATCCGCTCTTCTTGCGTAAGGCATGAACCATAGAACAGATTTTTTGAGCTAAAGCCATAGCTTCTTCCAAAGACTCATCTACCCAGGCAGGTTCATAAGTGTGCCAATCTGTGAAGTGGATAGATTCGTGCTTGAATGGAGTGTTTCTCTCCATAGATTCTTGACGAACACTAGCTGTTAGGTTTCTGTAGAGCCAATCTGCATAGAATGGAGCTATAGGAGCCATCAATTGAGCTACTGCACAGAGGGCATGTTGTAGGGTTTGATATGCAGCCCTCTTATCATCTGTCATTTCTCCTTGCCAGAAACGACGACGGTTCAAGCGCACGTACCAGTTGGATAGGTCATCATTCACGAAGTCTTGAATCAATCTGCCCGCTTTAGTAGGGTTATAATTGTCAAATTCTTCGGTAACTTCTTTCACTAAGGTATAGATCTTAGAAACTATCCAACGGTCCATTTGAGTCAGGGCCTCTTTTGGGACCCTATCAAATTGTTCGATGGTGTAGTTGTCTAAATTAGCATACAAGGCAAAGAAGTTATAAGTATTCGTCAAGGTACCAAAGAGCTTTCTTTGAACTTCCTGAACCCCGTCTAAGTTGAATCGAAGGTTATCCCAAGGTTCCGCATTCGTGATCATGTACCAGCGGGTAGGGTCAGCTCCGTATTTCGCTAGGGTGTCAAATGGATCAATGCCGTTACCTAGTCGCTTAGACATTTTATTTCCATTTTTGTCCAAAACCAAGCCGGTTGAAACCACGTTTTTAAACGCTACTGAGTCAAAAAGCATACCTGCAATAGCGTGCAAGGTGAAGAACCAGCCTCTGGTTTGATCCACACCTTCAGAGATGAAATCTGCAGGGAATGCTTTGTCAAATACCTCTTGATTTTCGAATGGGTAGTGCCATTGTGCATAAGGCATAGCACCGGAATCAAACCATACGTCTATCAAATCTGCTTCTCTGTACATCACTTGGCCGGAAGCTGAAACCAAATAGATCTCATCTACATACGGACGGTGTAAGTCTAAGCTGTCTTTATCTTCTGCTGCTTTTAGGAAGGCAGCGTTTTTCTCTTTTTGTTCAGCTGTAAGAGCATCTGAGTTTTGAGCATTCTGCACGGAGCGAATCAATTCGTCAATGCTACCTATGCATACTTCATCGTCTTCACTCTTCCAGATAGGTAGTGGAGTTCCCCAGTATCTACTTCTACTTAGGTTCCAGTCCACGAGGTTTTCTAGCCAGTTGCCAAATCTACCGGTACCTGTACTTTCCGGTTGCCAGTTGATCGTCTTGTTCAACTGTGCCAATTTCTCCTTAACGGCGGTGGTACGAATAAACCAGGAGTCTAAAGGATAGTAAAGTACCGGCTTATCCGTTCTCCAGCAGTGTGGGTAGGAGTGGTCGTATTTTTGAACATTGAACGCTTTGTTCTCTGTTTTTAATTTGATTGCTATTCGTTCGTCAACGGAAAGGTATTTGTCTCTCCCTTGTTTGATGCGTTCTTCTTCTAATTCTGCTTCGGTATAATAGGCTTCTTTGACGTATTCCAAAGCAAAGTCTGTCACCTCTTTCACGAATCTACCTTTACGGTCTACCAGTGGAGCTTCCTTGCCATTTTCATCTTCTACTAGAATGGCAGGTATGCCGTGTTGAGCGGCTACTCTATAGTCATCAGCACCAAAGGTGGGAGCCGTATGTACTATACCTGTACCGTCTTCTGTGGTTACAAAATCTCCTATGATCACACGGAAGGCAGCAGATTTTGGTTGGACGTAAGGCATCAATTGTTCATACTCAATGCCTTCTAAAGCTTCTCCTTTCCAGTAGCCCAGCACTTTCCATGGTAGCGCTTTTTTGTCATATTCTTCGAAATCTCCGTCCTTTCCTTTTTCATTAAAGTATTTACCGATCAAATCTTTAGCTAGGATTACATTTACCGGTAGGAAAGTGTAAGGATTAAGGGTTTTAACGAGGACGTATTCTATATTCTTACCTATAGTCAAAGCGGAGTTTGAAGGCAATGTCCATGGAGTAGTGGTCCATGCTAAGAAGAATACGTTGTTTTCTCCTGCGGCATCGATCAAGAATTGAGATTTCTCGTTCTGCTTAACTTTGAATTGGGCGGTCAAAGAAGTGTCTTTTACGTCCTTGTAGGTGCCGGGCATGTTAAGTTCATGAGAACTTAGACCGGTGCCAGCTGCCGGAGAATAAGGCTGAATGGTGTATCCTTTGTAAAGTAGGCCTTTATCGTGAAGTTTTTTTAGAAGGTTCCAAACAGACTCTATGTACTTACTTTCATAGGTGATATAAGGATTATCCATATCCACCCAGTAGCCCATCTTATCTGTCATGTCTCTCCAGATACCGGTGAAACGCATCACCGCTTCTCTACACTTGCGGTTATACTCTTCTACGCTGATCTTTTTACCTATATCTTCTTTGGTGATGCCAAGTTCTTTCTCTACCTGTAATTCTACAGGGAGACCATGGGTATCCCAACCTGCCTTACGGTTTACTTGGTATCCGCGTAGGGTTTTGTATCTACAAAAGATATCCTTGATGGTTCTGGCCATCACGTGGTGAATCCCAGGAGTACCGTTTGCGGAAGGAGGTCCTTCGTAAAAAGTAAAGGTGGGAGCGCCTTCCCTAACTTCAATAGACTTTTCGAAGATCTTATTTTCCTTCCAAAAGCGTAGCATCTCATCCGCAATGGCGGCGTAGTTTACTGATTTATACTCTGGGTATTTCATACTTTCCTCTCCTAAAAAAATTGGCTGCAAAGTTACGATTTTTTGATGAATGGTATAGGAGAAATTTGAATTTCAGAAGGAAATCACCTGTATTTCCTTCGTTTTTTATCATCCTATCGCAGGAAGGATAGTCTGAATCATGTGGATGTACGTAGTATAGTTGTTATCTCTTTGATTATGAAAAAATTGACCCTATGGCTTTTATCCTTCTCTGCTAGTGCGCAGACAGGTACTTTTTTGGTGCATCCGTATCTTCAACACGGCACTACAACTGAAATGCGTATTTTGTGGGAGACCACTGCTCCGGCCAGTACTATGGTTAGGTATGGTGTGCCCGAGTGGCATACAGATACACCTCGATTAGATCAGATGAAGAAAATTGAGGGGTTTAGAACCATGCATGAAGTACATTTGAAAGGTTTGGAGGTAGAAAGCCCTTATTTGTATCAGGTAATATCCGTTTTTCCGTCCGGAGATACGCTAAAGAGTGAGATTCGCACATTCAAAACGGCGGTGAAGGAAGATCAGCCCTTCAGCTTTGTGGTATTTTCAGATTCACAAAGCAATCCTCAAGTTTGGAAAAAGATCTCAGAAGGTGGTTGGAAGGAGCGACCGGACTTTGGTTTGCATGCTGGAGACCTTGTAGGGCTGGGGTATTTGAAAGACGACTGGGTATCAGAATTTTTTGCCCCATCCAGAATATTTATGAGTAGGGTTCCCCTCTTTTCAGTTCCTGGAAATCACGAACATGATGCAGCGTATTACTATATGTACATGTCAAATCCTGAGCCGGAGTACAGATATACCTTTGATTATGGAAATGCCCGGTATTTTATGGTGGATTCTAACAGACCTCTGCATAAGGGTTCTGAACAGTATTCTTGGTTAGAAGAGCAACTGGCCTTGAGTAAGAAGACATGGAATTTTGTAGTACATCACCATCCGCCTTATTCTTCTGAGGAGAATGATTTTGGAGATACGCATGTGGAGCAGTCATTATTCGGTGATCCGGACCTAAAAGATGTGGTTCATTTGTATGAGAAATATCAGGTGGACATGGTCTTCTATGGTCATATACATACTTATGAAAGGACATGGCCCATATTTCAGAATAGAGTAAATGAAGAAAAGGGGGTGATCTATATTAATACGGGAGGTGCAGGTGGAGGCCTAGAAAAAGCAGCACCTTACAGGGTATGGTTTACCCAAAAGGTTAGGACTACCCATCATTTTTGCTACGTAACAGTAAATGAAAGACAATTGAATTTCCAAGCCATAGATGAAAACGGTCAGCTTTTTGATCAGTTTACATTAAAGAAAGGCAAGGTGAGAATGGTTCAATTCCCGGAACCACCAGCTCCCGTGATTATTACGAAGGAGAGAGTGTTTGAAAAGGAGTTGAATTTGAAGCTAAGACCCGTTTTTGAGCATTTGGAAATAAGATATACTGTTGATGGTTCAGAACCTACGAAGAGGTCATCCTTATACAAGGATGGTATAAAGTTGGACCAAACATTAAAATTAAAAATAGCCAGCTTTTCCGGAAACCTTAGAAGTCCAATAGTGGAGGTGGATGTGGTAAAGGAGAAAGCCTGTGAGCCAGTTGCAGGCCCGTTTCAGTCGGGTTTGAATTACACCTATTTTACCTCTCAGAGGGCGAGGCGTTTGCCATTTGATCAATATGAGCGAAAGTTAGAGGGTAGAGGGGTAGTGAGTATGCTAGATCCGGATGAAGTTCCACATAGAAAAGAGTTTTATGGGGTGGTATTTGAAGGTTTTTTGGAGGTAAAAGAAGACGGGGTATATACTTTCTCTGGTAAAGCAGATGATAAATTGAGGTTATGGGTGCAGGATAAGTTGCTGATCAATGAAGACCGGGAAGAAATTAATTTGGAAGGTCAAATACTATTAAAGTCAGGTCATCATCCTATTAAAGTGGAGTATTTTAATGAGAGGGACTGGACGTTTTTGGAATTGAGTATAGAAGGTCCTGGATTATCTAGGCAGAGTATTTCTCCTTTTATGCTTAAGAGAAAGTAAAGAATCTTTTAACTTTACTCCCAAAATTATCAGTAAGTTGAAAACCCTGTATAGTACGGCCATGCGCGTAGCTTTGAGCCTTTTTCCATTGGCCAAAGGATGGAAGGGCAAAGCCGGATTATTGGTTAATGCGCAATTGAACTTTGAAGAAACCCTTTCCAAACTAAGTGCCTGGAGGGATAGCTGTGAGCATGTCATCTGGTTTCATTGCGCTTCTTTAGGTGAGTTTGAGCAGGGTAGGCCGGTTTTAGAGGAGTATAAGAAATTACATTCGGACTATAAGGTATTATTAACCTTCTTTTCTCCTTCGGGATACGAAGTCAGGAAGAATTATGCGGGTGCGGATTTTATCTGTTATGTGCCTTGGGATGTTCCAGGGAGGGCTAGGGCTTTTGTGAAGGCTGCGAGGGCGGAGAAAGTGGTCATTGTGAAATATGAATTTTGGCCTAATCTAATCCATGAAATTAAAGCCTCAGGGGCGGAGCTTATTGGGATTTCTGTGATTTTGAGAGAAAATCAAGCTTTTTTCAAGCCTTGGGGAGGATATTTGAGAGATGTTCTATTTGCATTTGATCAACTTTTCGTGCAAAATCAAAAGACCGTAGATCTATTAGAGAAAATAGGGTATCGAGACTATACATTAGCGGGAGATACCCGTTTTGACCGGGTAATAGCCACGGCAAAAGTTGGAGAAGAAATAAAGGGGCTAAGTACATTTTTAGAGGGTAAAAAGGTGCTGGTGGCCGGATCAGTATGGCCAGAAGATATGGAGGTTTTGATCCCCTTTATGCGGAATCATCCGGAGATGAAGTTTATTGTGGCACCACACGATATTAAGTCAGACCAGATCCAAAAATGGAGATCCATGACCGGGGGGATTTTATATTCTCAGTTTGATCCTCAATCTAAAGAGCAAGTTTTGTACATAGATAATGTGGGTATCTTGTCCAAATTATATAAGTATGGCCAATACGCTTGGGTGGGAGGGGCTTATAGAACAGGATTGCATAATACACTCGAGCCTGTAGTGTTTGGTGTGCCTGTCTTTTTTGGAAATAAAAAATACAAGAAATTTCAAGAGGCTTTGGATCTATTAGAGCTTGGTGTAGCCTATGCCATAGCTGAGAACTTAGAAGAGGTTTTTCTGCAGCTTGATCCTTTGGCTATAAAAACAAAAGCCCAAACGTACGTTAGGGCTAATGCGGGTGCTACTGAAAAAATCTTAAGATATTTAGAGCCTCTCCCTTAAGAGAGACTCTAAGATAGGATTAGTATCCGGTAGTTTGCTGTCCAGCCATGCTGTCATTGGCATCCATTTCACTTTGAGGGATAGGCCAAGTCCATGCTCTATGGCTCGAAGGTAGCGTTAATACAGTGGAGGCTAGTTGGCTTGGATCTTTCCTTTCAACCACCTTAGTTGTTCTTTTAAGATCAAAGAATCTATGTCCTTCTCCTATTAATTCACGGATTCTCTCATCAGCAATTTCATTCAACAACTCTTGACCACTATAGGATTTAGCGGTGTAACCTGTAATCCTTGCTGCTCTTAAAGCATTCAAGTCTGCATTAGCAAGGTCAGTTTTGTTTTGCAAAGCAAGTGCTTCGGCTCTGATGAGGTACTGTTCAGCTACGCGGAATGCTTTCCAGTCTACTAGGTTATCAATAGCATCACCTCTACCTAGGAACTTCTTCACTATCTTTCTAGGAGTTCCATTTGCAGCGTTTCGATCTGTAAAGTAGGCGGCATATCTGATATCTGCTTCCTGGTCATACAGAGCCAGAGCAGTGCTGGTAGGGCGGAAGCGGTTTCTGTTTGATGGTCCATTATGCAGACCTGAAGAAGGAGAACCTTCACCTGCACTAAATGGAACTTTCCAAAGTACCTCAGTGATTCCAGCATCTGACCAGATGGACTCAAAAGCTGCTTTAGAGGTAGCTAGAGGCACTGCAGATATTACTTGTGAGGCATAGTTTTCTGCTTCAGCATATCTACCTGCATACAAATTAGCTCTGGCTAATATGGCTCTTACTGCATTTGCGTCAATATATGACTTGGCCGTTCCGGAATTGATGGCCTGATCCACATCACCAAGCAGGGTTTCCGCTTCTGTTAGATCTTTAAAGATCTTTGTCCAGCTTTCCGCTACGCTAAGTCTGGCGGGTTTTTGCATGATATCCACTTGATCTACGAATGGGATACCTTTGCTGGAATCATTGAAACCATAGCTTTCGCCCCAGAATCTAAGTAAGTCAAAATGAACCAGACCTCTGATAGCTAAAGCTTGACCTTTTATTCGGTTTACTGCTTTTGGAGAAGTAGAGCTAAATTGTTCAATATTTCTTAAAGTCAAATTAGCTTGAGAAATGATGCCAAAAGCTGCAAGCCATGCCACTTCCAGGTCGTTTTCATTGGTTTCGTATTCCCAGTTGGACTGGTTCTGCCAGTTGGCTAGATCATCTCCGGTTTGGGCTAAAATATCTGACATCATATCAGGGAGGTTACCCCAGGTGCTGGTGGTTTGTCCGCCGCTTCCATAGTAGCCAACGGTTCTGAACTGTGCATAGGCACCGGTCAAGGCAAATTCATAGTCGCGCAGATTAGTAAAGATCTGATTTCCGTCTTTAACGTATTCTGGCTCTACATTCAATACATCAGAGCAAGAGGTGGTTAATCCTGCGGTAAGTAATAAACTTAAATATATTCTCTTCATGATAATTCTCTTTTAAAACCCAACATTTAATCCAAAGGTGATTGTTCTTAGGGCAGGGTACTGCGCTCCAGTCAAACTGGTAGTAGACATTTCCGGGTCAAATCCTAAGAATTTCGTCCAAGTGAACAAGTTCTGTCCTTGTGCAAATACTCTAATGGTGCTTAGTTTCCAAGAGTTAACCAAAGCACTTGGCAAAGTATATGAAACGTTTAAGTTTCTAAGGCGTAGGAAATCTCCATCTTCTACGAAGCGAGTAGTAGCAGAACGGAAGGTAGCTCCAGGTCTAGGAATGTTTGTGATATCTCCTTCTTTTCTCCAGAAAGTAGTTAACTCTTTAGAAAGGTTGTCATAGAGATAAGCCGGGTTTTCTACGTTTGCACGGTCATTATTAAAGATTTTGTTACCGGATACAAAGGAGAAGAAGGCGTCTACTGCAATTCCTTTATAGCTTATAGCTGTACCGAATCCACCGAAGAAAGGAACCTCAGAGGTACCTACAATCTTGCGGAAGTTAGGGCTGTAGGCCTCTCCTGCAACCCCTTCGCTGTTGATGTAAAGAGGGTTACCGTTAGCGGGGTTTACACCGGCGTATTCTACTACGTAAAGTGAGTTCATTGGTTCTCCAATGCGGTTGATAAAGTTCCCGCTAATGATCTCAGTTTCTCCACCGATTAGGGATTTCACTTTGTTCTTATTGGCGGTCAAGCTAGCATTCAAAGCCCAGCGGAAGGATTTGGTTCTGATCACATCACCGTCTACGAAGAATTCAAAACCTGAGTTTTGTAACGAGCCAATGTTAGATACTATAGAAGAATAGCCTGTGGTTCTGGATAACTGCTGGTTCAAGAATAAATCAGAAGTGATGGAGTTATAGTATTCAGCCGTTACGCTTAGTCTTCCATTAAAGGTACTTAGCTCGATTCCGGTATTGAACACGCTTTTTCTTTCCCATTGTAAATCAGGGTTAGCTAATTGGGATTGTACTAAGCCGCCCACACCTGCATATACGGAGCGAGAATAAAGTTCGCGCGATTGGAAGTCGCCTATTCCGGCTTGATTACCGGAAGATCCATAGCTGATCTTATATTTCAATTCATTAAATGTGCTTTTTAACCCGGAGAAGAAGGCTTCGTCAGATACAATCCAACTCAAACCTACTGAACCGAAATTCGCCCACTTTTTATTATCTCCAAAGCGAGAAGAACCGTCTCTTCTACCATTTAGCTCTAAGAAGTAACGGTTTTTATAGCTATATTTAACATCTCCGAAGTAGGATAGTAAGGCATTAGCTGTACCAGAACCACCTACACTAGGGATAAAGCCGTTTGTGGAGTTTCCTGGAGTAATACCTGCCTCATTATTAAAGGCACCACCTAGTCCGTATCCTGTGAAGTTAAAGGAGTTTGATGTTGTTTTTACTACTTCATTGAATACTCCTACAGATAAGTTATGAAGTTCCGGCATAGGAACGGTGTAGCGAAGTGAAGTGGTTCCTGTGTAACGGAATTGTTTCGCGTAGGCTCTACCGTAACTACCTTGTCCTCCAGTAGCGAATCCTCCTGAATAGGTAGTTGGATTAACGTAAGCTGAATTTTCATTAGATCTGAAGTCCCCTCCCCAAGAAGTTCTCGCTACAAGTCCTTTTAGGAATGGCACTCTATACTGGATAAACACATTACCTACTCCTTTGATTTGGTTTCTTAAGTTTGTGTTTTCTAAAAGCTCTTGAAGGGCATTTGGTTGACCAGAAGCCATCTGAGTATATTCACCCGTTTCAGTATAAGGCGTTTCATAAGGGTTAGACCAGCGGATAGCATTTAGAGGTGTAGCAATACCTGTGTTTGCTTCAGAGGTGTTGGTGTAATCTGAATATCCGAACGTTGAATTGATACCGAAATCAAAATCTCCTGCGCTACTGTTCACGTTTAATCTTCCGGTGTATCTTTTAAGGCCAGTATTTGGTACGGTACCGGTTTGGTCAAAGATAGAGGCGGATGTAAAATAAGTAGTTTTTCCTGAGCCACCAGATGCACTCAAAGTATGGGCATTGGTTTTACCTTTTCTAAAGAATACATCCTCCCAGTCTGTATCTACCAGTCTAAGACGGGCAAGATCTTCTTCTGTCCAACCGTAAGGATTTCCTCTGTCCATTTCATACTGTAATTTCTCTTGAGAATTCATCAGTACTAATTTGTTTGTAGGCAGGGTAGAGTATCCCGTCTGGAAGTCATAATTGATTTTGGTTTTACCTACTTTACCTTGCTTTGAGCTGATTAGGATAACTCCGTTTGCCCCTCTGGAACCGTACTGAGCAGTAGATGCTGCATCTTTTAATACGGAGATGCTTTCAAAGTCAGAAGGGTTAAGGGTAGCAAAATCTTGTGCGGTGATCTCCACTCCATCCATGATATAGAGAGGGGTGTTACTTCCAAGAACAGAGCCTTTACCTCTAATTAGGATGTTAGCTGCAGCACCGGGCTGACCGGAGTTAGCTTGAACCAAGAGTCCGGGTGCTCTACCCTGCAGTGCTTGGTCAAAGGAGGCTAAAGGAACCTGTGCTATGTCTTTGGACTTTATGGAAGTGATGGATCCAGAGACTTCTCTTAAGTTTTGTGTGTGATAACCTGTTACAATCACTTCAGAAAGTGCTTGTAAGTCAGATTCCATCTTAAAATCGATGGTTTTTCTTCCATTTACGCTCTGAGAAACCGGTTTAAACCCGATGTAACTCAAGGTGATGGTGGAGTTAGAAGGTGCACTGATGGTGTACTTTCCGTTTATGTCTGTCAAAGCTCCCTTTTGGGTTTCTTTGATCATTACGGTCACCCCGGGCAGCGGGGAGCCATCATCAGCAGAGGTTACCGTACCGGAGACCTCTATTTCCTGCGCTTTTAGTAGTGCGGGTATTAGCAAGCACCACATTAACATAGGTAGAAGTTTTTTCATAAGGTTATTTAGTTAATAGTAAGTGTTAAAAATTGAAAATCTGTAGCACATTCAAAATAGTATCACTTAAAAAATTTGGCACTTATTAGAATATGCCAAATAAAATATTAAATAATGCAATTTCTATTACCTATTATCCTGTATACGTAGTGATTTACTTCTGGTTTACCCAAATGAGATCCTGGGTATTATAACCTATGTCTTCGGCTGCACGGAGGAAATTTTCTTTTACATCACCGGGTAATTCAGTAGTTCTGGAGAGAATCCATAGATAATCTAGATCTTTACCTGCAACTAGCGCATATTGGTAATCATCATCCAGGGCTATCACATTATAACCAGAGTAAAATGGCCCAAAAAACGAAACCATTAGTGCGCCTACAGACTCTTCTCCGCGGAATTTAGCTTTTCCAATAGCTTCTTTCCATTTGTCCTTCTTAATATCGTATCCGCGGTTCACTACTTTTACAGAGCCATCACTCTTTAATGAGTAAGAAGCGGTAGTATGATCAAGTCCTTTTTCAAACTTGATATCTAATCTGGCTATTTCATACCATTTCCCTAAATATCTTGAAAGTTCAAAATTTTGAACGGGAGTGGCCTTTTCAGGGATGGCTTTACAGGAATGCAGGAAAAGCATTCCCACACTCAGAAAATACAGAAAGGTTTTTTTTATCATTGGGTTGAGGGATGTTTACCAAATCTAAAAATTTGGATTTATAAAAACAAGTAAGTAGTTGATTTCTAATCCGTTTCTAATCTGATAATTTGCTTTCCTTTTTCTCCCCAGAAGATTTTCATTATAGGTTCATAAAGTTCGTATCCTATGTCAGAGCTACTAAAGATGAGTAAGCCTTCATTGCTCTCAGGATGAAGGAAGAATATGCATTTACTGCCCTCGTCAGATCCGCCGTGCGCATAGATCTTTTCACCGTCTGATAGGAGATACTGCTCCAGACCTAAAGCGAAGTATTTTCCTTTCTTTGTTTGGACATATCCTTTCAGGAAGTCTTGATATAAATCAGTAGATAAGCCGGCCCCCTCCACTATGTATTTTAGAAACTTTCCATAGTCAGATAAAGTGGTGTAAAGGTCATCCGCAGCATTGACTGAGACCTTCTTTATTGGGAGATAAGATTCTCCATTAGCCTTGTAAGCAGCCACAGCAGGGGAGGCGATCCAAGATGTTTTAGTCATTTGTAAGGGAGCAAACAATAGTTCTTCAACTATGATCTCCCACTTTTTTTGGAACTTCTTTTCAATAGCTCTTCTAAGGTATTCAAACCCTTCTCCGGAGTATTGGTATTGGGTGCCCGGATCAAACTGGAAAGCTAAATTCTCTTCTCTCCAATTAGGGAGACCGCTTTGGTGAGAGAGGATATGCCTAGTGTTTAAGATCCTGCTTCTAGGGTCCTGGGTTAGGTCCGGATCCGTCCAATAGGTATATAAAGGGGTATCTAGGTCCCATTCTCCTTTATCCACCAGCTTTAACACCGCTAAAGCTGTTATGGGTTTAGTTAAGGACGCTACATTGAATCTGGATTCAGCATTGGAGTTGTTGTAGAATTTGCCCTTCCATTCCCCATCCTTCATGATGCCTATAGCCCAAACGGGTGCAGAAATTAAAAGTTTCAAATGTTCTTCTATAGATTGATGAGCAAAGCTTAAGGAGCGGGACAGTTTCCACTTTCCATCTTGTTTTATCCAAAGATGGGAAAAACGGGCGTGACCAACTATAATTCCGTTTTCAGAAAAGGTATGCCTGCCTTCCTGCAGCGCTGCGTACAGGGTGTCAGCTTTGTACATGGGGTACACTTCAGAATCTAGATGCTGCCTCTTTACGCTTGATCCGCAGATGAACCTTTGGGTATCTCTTATGAATCCCTCCTTATCAGATTTTCCGCTTTTGTCGTGATAGAACTCAAAATCATCCGTAAGCAGTTCTTGGAAGACGGAGATCTGACATTGATTAAATCCTTGTTCAAATAATTTTTTATCCTGTTCCATGATTTCTGAAAACAGGCTGAAGATGATGAGTAATAGCATTTTTGTTTTTCATTTTATGGTTGCAATTTGCTATTACTTCAGGTGAAATGCTGGCGCTAATGACCTGACATTTTCCCGACATTTCTAAAAAATGCTGAATTTTAATCGGATTCCCAGCTCATTCCTTTGGTCTAGGGTGTAGGTATTGTAAAGAATGATGAAAACATTACTCAAGTAGATTCCAGCCATAAGATAGATCGTAAATACGTTTCCCAGTTTTAAGGAGATTCCTAGAAAGAAGACTATGGGGGCAAGGATGGACCACATGAACTGCACGTCTATCATCTGTTTGACCAGAGGGCTATTTACTTTCCAATACTTAGATAAGAAGTAAGGAGCCATCAAATTTAAAGGAGGAAGAATCAATAGAGATGATAAATTGATCCATTTGAGTGGAGTAGAAGGTTCTTCCTTACGTATGAGATCCTCCTCTGCACATTCCAGATGTTTTGCTAAGGTTCTTAATGTATAGCCTTTTAAAGGGTTTCCTGCTTCTATCCTTTGGATGGTTCTCACGGAAATCCCGCTAATCTCAGACAGCTCCTCCTGGGTGAATTGCCGTTTTTCTCGGTATAGTTTGAGTTGGTTCATGCTGCAAGTTCTCTATTTTTTTTAAAGGATTAGGTTTTTGTCAATGATTTTGAAGTACTTGTCTACCCAATTTGCTTTACTGGGGCATAGATGTAAATTTGTTGTTCATTAAACCTACCTATATTCATGAAACAAATCTTCCTCTTTTGGGCACTGTTTTTCAGTTATTCTGTCCTGGCCCAGGATTTTGATACCCACTTAAAAGATACTAGGAAAGCCTCAGGGTTTTTTGACTTTTATGTCAATGAAAACAAGGGCAAAATTTACCTCGAGGTAAAGAATACCGGAGAGGAATTCCTGTATTATACCAGCCTTGCCCGTGGTATTGGTTCGAATGATCTCGGACTAGACAGAGGTAAGGTGGGAAGAGGCAAAGTGGTGAAGTTTATTCAAGCCGGCAATAAGCTTTTATTGATCGAGCCAAATTATTCTTATAGAGCCACTTCTTCGGATCCCTTAGAAAGAAAAGCCGTTCAAGAATCCTTTGCTAGTTCGGTACTTTTTGGATTTGAGATTTTGGGTAGAAAAGACGGAAGCTTCCTGGTAGATTTTACTCCATTCCTGCTGAGAGATGGAGACGGGACAGCGCAAACTATATCCATGAACCGACAAGGGAATTATTCTTTTGATGCCAGTAGATCCGGTCTATTCTTAGAAAATTGTAAATCTTTCCCTTTAAATACAGAATTTGAAGCTACCATCACTTTGAGTGGTTCGGGTGCTGGTCCATTCCTCAGATCTGTGGTGCCTAGTGTAGAGCACGTGACGGTACACCAGCATCATTCCTTTGTTAAATCTCCGGAGCCGGGCTATAAACCCCGAGAGTTAGATACGAGAATCGGATACTTTGGTACGGATTATTTTGACTATTCAAGTCCTATTGACCAGCCTATAGTAAAGAAATTGATAGCTCGTCACCGTCTAGAAAAGAAATATCCTAACCAGGCCATTAGTGAGCCGGTGAAACCTATCGTGTATTATTTAGATTCTGGTGTTCCAGAGCCTATCCGTTCAGCATTATTTGAAGGGGCTACCTGGTGGAATCAGGCTTTTGAAGCTGCCGGTTTCAAAGATGCTTTTCAGGTAAAAATGCTTCCTGCTGATGCTGATCCTATGGATGTGCGCTATAATCTGATTCAATGGGTGCATAGAAGTACCAGAGGATGGTCTTATGGAGCAAGTATCACTGACCCTAGAACCGGTGAGATCTTGAAAGGAAAAGTAACCTTAGGTTCATTACGTGTTCGTCAAGACTATTTGATTGCCCAAGGACTTACAGGCGATTTTGATTCAGGAAAGGAACAGCCTCATTTGGTAAAGATGGCCTTAGATAGATTGAAGCAGCTGTCTGCTCATGAGATAGGGCATACTCTGGGATTGCCTCATAACTATGTAGCAAGTGTGGCGGGTAGAGCCTCTGTGATGGATTATCCTCATCCTACCGTAAAACTCACAGACGGAAAGATTGATCTTTCAGACGCTTATGCTATGGGAATTGGGGAATTTGATAAAATGGCTATACGCTGGGGGTATGAACAGTTCCCTGAAGGGGTAGATGAGAAGAAGGCATTGAATGATATGGCGAAGCAATTGATCTCCGCAGGATATAAATTCTTGTCGGATGGAGATGCTCGTCCTGACGGTTCAGTACATCCACAAACGCATCTTTGGGACAATGGATCCAGTGCTACTGAGGAGCTAAAGCATATTATGGCGGTACGGAAAATAGCTTTACAAGGTTTTGGGCCTAACAGAATTCCTGCAGGCACACCTTATGCAAACTTAGAAGAGGTATTAGTTCCGATTTATATGTTGCACCGTTTCCAAACTCAAGCTGCGGCCAAGGTTTTAGGAGGAGCTTATTATAATTTTGGAGTGAAAGGAGATGTTCTTCCCGTTTTTGAACCTGCGACTTCAAAAGAGCAATGGGAGGCATTTGATGCGTTGATGAGTACTCTGGATCCGGAGTTCTTAGCCTTATCTCCAGAGGTGCTGAAGTTGATTCCACCTAGAGCCTATAGGTTTGGAGCTAATATCAGAGAGACTTTCCGCAAGAGAACGGGCTTAACTTTTGATCCGCTGGGACCTGTGGAGGCAGCTTCCTACCTGACTATGGGATTGATGCTGAATCCTGAAAGGGCTAGCAGATTAGCGGTTCAAAAGGTATACGATAAGAGTCTACCTTCTCTTAGCGAAGTTTTGCAGAAGATGACTCAAAGTTTATGGAAGAATCCGGCCATTTCCGGTACGGACTACAAGGCACAGATCAGAAGATTAAATGCAGTGATGTATTTAACCGAACTGATGAAGCTTAGCCAATCCAAGGGAGCCTCATTAGAAGCAAAGATTTCCGCGCATGCTGCTATATCGGAAATCAAGGCATTGACCAAAACTGCTTCTGCGTGGAATGCTTGGGTTCAAACTTTGATTCGTAACTTTGAAGAGAATCCGAAGTCATTTGAACCGGAGAACTTCCATATAGCACCTGACGGTCAGCCTATAGATCAGGATTACGACTGGTTAGGCATAGATTGTGAACATGAACATTAGTATAATTGGTAGCGGTAATGTAGCTTGGCATTTAGCCAAAGCCTTTGAACAAAGGGGCGTTGCCGTCAATGAAATTTATTCCCGAGACATCCGTAAGGCAGAAAGCCTTGCGGATGTGCTTTATGCGGCGAAAGTCGTTTCTAATCTTGATTTTACCCGTAGCAAGTCGGAAGTGTTCTTCCTTTGCGTTTCTGACGATGCTATTGCTACAGTAGCGGAAGCTATCCGTTTACCGGAAGAAGCTATCCTGGTCCACACCTCAGGAGCCAAGCCTATTGATGAATTATTTGTGGCTACTTCCCCTTATCACGGAGGCAGAGTGAATTGTGGGGTTTTTTATCCTTTACAAACCTTTTCTAAAGATGTTCCGGTAGATTTTTCTAAGACACCCATACTAGTGGAATCTGATGATTCGCGCTTGATGTCTTTGGCGAAGAAGCTTTCCAATAAAGTGGTGAAGGCTGATTCTAGGGAGCGCCTTATCTATCATGTAGGGGCAGTGTTCTCCTGTAATTTCGTCAATCACCTGTGGGCATTGTCTAAAGAAATTCTGGAATCGGAGGGTTTGTCGTTCGAAATGTTAAAACCTTTGATTCAGGAAACCTTCAAGAAAATGTTGCAATCGGAACATCCTGCGGAAGTACAAACAGGCCCTGCGGTGCGTAGGGACAGGAAAACTATGGCTGCGCACCAGGCATTCCTGGAAGATGACGAAGACTTACTGAAAGTCTACACTACGCTTAGCGAAAGTATTTCTGATTGGCATAGATCGGATTAATTCTTTTTGCGTAATTTCGTACTTCGAAAGACTTTCGTGATGCTTCCTAAAGTAATAGCAATATCCAACCAAAAGGGTGGTGTGGGAAAAACCACGACTGCCGTCAACTTTTCAGCGGGCCTTTCAGCCCGGGGTTATAAAGTGCTTTTGATAGATACTGACCACCAGGCCAGTTGTACGGTAGCTTTCGGCCTAAAGCGAGAATTTGATAATCGTAGTATTTACGCGGCTTTAGTAGGCCTAAGTCCTATTCAGGATTGTATCATCCCTACGGGTTATAGGAATTTGGATTTGATCCCATCCACTCCACACTTGGTGGGGGCGGAGATTGAAATGGTAAACTTCATAGATAGGGAGTACAAACTGACAGAGAAGCTGGAGCCTATAAAACCTTTGTACGATTTTATCATTATCGACTGTCCTCCTTCTTTGGGTATAGTTCCTGTGAACAGTCTATTGGCTGCTGATTCCATTATCATTCCTTTGCAATGTGAGTTTTTTGGGATAGAAGGTTTGGAATTGATACTAGGAACCTTAAAGATTATTCAAAAGCGTCTGAAACCTAGCCTTTATGTGGAAGGTATTCTTCTGACTCTACATGACGCCTATAACCGTGTTTCCACTCAGATTTTAGAACTGATGAGGGAGAATTTTGGGGATTTAGTCTTTGATACGTATATCCCTAGAGATCCTGCGTTCATTGATGCCACTGCGGTGCAGGTACCGGTTATTTTATCCAAATCTCCTTCCAAAGGAGCCGATGCCTATGACCGGCTCATTTTGGAATTCTTAGAGAAATATAATCTGGGGAAACGAAAGTTTAATTAAAGCTGTTCGTCGTCGTCCTCCGGTTTCAGATTACCCGTTGCTGGGTTAGGTACCATTTCCTGTGAGGTAAAGGATTCCCCTGCCGTAACTGCACAATCACCTGCTATTCGAATGGTAGGAGGAACATTGAACTTACCTTTCTTGTATTCTAATCCGGCATCTTCATACACCTTCTTCATGAAGATACCCCAGGCAGGCATGGCCATGCGGGCTCCTTGACCGTACTGTATGGTTTCGAAGTGTACGGCTCTGTTATCTGCCCCTACCCAGACACCGCCTATAAGGTCTTGAGTCATACCTATAAACCATGCATCCGAATAATTAGAAGTGGTACCGGTTTTCGCGGCTACTTCATTTCCGTCTAAAATGCCATATCTGGATAGACCTAAGGCAGTACCTCCCGGACCGGTGGCACCGCGCATCAAATGGATCATCTTATAAGCAGTTTCTTTACTTAAGACCTCTTTATGATTAGGGTAGTATTCTTTGATTACTTCCCCGTTTTTGTCTTCTATTCTTACCAAAACCATAGGTTCTGTATAGGTTCCTCCGTTTGCAAAAGTGGCATAACCACCTAACATTTCATATAGTTTCACATCAGAAACCCCTAAACTCAAGGAAGGGGAGTTAGCCAAAGGTGTGGTTATTCCTAGGAGTTTGGCATATTCTATCACCTTATCCGCACCGAATTCCTTGATCAGTTTCGCACTGACCGTATTGACGGACTGTCCTAAAGCTTGTCGTAAGGTCAAGTCCTGGTAACTGTATTTACCATCAGAGTTTTTAGGCGTCCATGAGGCGCTACCTGGGATATGGAAGGTAATAGGTTCGTCTCTCACCCGATCACAGGTGGAGAAACCATTATCTATGGCGGTCACATAGACGAAAGGCTTAAAGGTAGAGCCCGGTTGTCTGGCGCCCTGATACACGTTATCAAACTTGAAGAACTTGTAGTTGATACCACCTACCCATGCTTTTACATTTCCGTTTCTTGGGTCCATGGCCATGAATCCCATGTTTAGGAAGCGTTTATAGTGACGAAGGGAGTCCATGTGGGAGAAGAGGGTGTCTCTTTCGCCCTGCCAAGTAAACACACGCATAGGAACCTTTTCGTTCATCTTTGCCATGATCTTATCCGTGTCTCCTCCGTACTGTTTCTTTAGTGCTTGATAATAGCCAGTTTCCTTAGCTACCATCTCTATAAAGCCAGGAAATTCTTGATATCTTGATGTTCCAGGAATCAGCTTTAACCAAGGATTCCTTCCTTTGAAATGATTATCAAAGATGCTTTGATAATTCTTCATGTGCTCCATCATAGCCTCTTCTGCATAACGCTGCATGCGAGAGTCAATGGTGGTATAGATCTTGAAACCTTTGGTATATAAATCATTCTCTGAATAGCCTAGCTTCCTAAGTTCAGCTTTCATTACATTCTTAAGATGCTCTCTGAAATATCTGGCTATACCGTAATTGTGACTTTCCGGTTGGTAATCTAAAACTATAGGCAAGGCTGCCAATTCTTTCCCCTGATCCGGATTGATCTTTCCGAATTTTACCATCTGAGAGATAACTACGTCTCTTCTCTGTTTGGCATTCTCCGGAAAGAACTTGGGATTATAACGTGAAGGGTTTTGGATCATGCCCACTAATAGGGCTGACTCTTCCGGCTTTAGATCTAAAGGTTCCTTCTTAAAATAAGTCTTAGCGGCTGATTTCAAACCATAAGCACCGGAACTGAACTCAATAGTGTTCAGATACATGGTCATGATCTCAGGCTTCGTGTATCTTCTTTCTAATTTGATGGCAGTAACCCATTCCTTTAGTTTGATCAATAAGGTTCTAACCCCGGGAACTTTGTAGAGTATACCTTCGTAAGATTCGTCTCTACGTAATTTGAAGAGGTTTTTAGCCAACTGCTGAGTGATGGTACTACCCCCTCCTTTTTTATCAAAGGTAATCAGTCCACCTACTACTCTTAACATACTTCTAGCATCTATGCCGGAGTGCATGGCGAAGCGAACGTCCTCCGTAGCTAGAAGGGCATCCTTAAAATTATCAGGAATTTCTTCATAAGTCATGGTGCTTCTATTCTCAAAGAAGAATTTACCTATGATCTTTCCATCAGAAGAAATGATATCAGAAGCTATTTCACTTTTGGGATTGTCCAGATCATCTACTGATGGCATTTTCCCGAAAAGCCAAAACAAATTCAGATTTAGGGCAATAAAGAAGATAGCGGCGGCTCCAAGTCCGTAAAAGAAAATGAGATAGGAAAGCTTGATCAAACTTCTGTATTTGCCCGGGCTGAAAAGTTCTTTCATTGAAACGGTTTAGTTCTTAAAGTAAAGGTAATAGTTAAATGATTTTCCTGCTCAACTTATTGTTCAAAACTGGAAAATATTACATACGCATTCTAGGCATAGGACTCACACTTTGATCAACAAAGTTCCCGGCCATAAACTGAAAATGAGCGGCCATGGCTATCATACCCGCATTGTCTGTGCAATATTGGAAATCAGGAATAAATATTTTCCATCTCTGCTTTTCAGCCTCTGCTTCTAATGCTTTTCTTAAGCCTTTGTTTGCGGATACTCCACCTGCTATGGCTATTTCTTTGATCTTATGGATTTTTGCAGCTTTCTTTAGCTTGTTGATTAGCATTTTAATCAGGGTACTTTGGTAGGATGCACAGATATCTGCCATATTTTCCTTAACAAAATCCTCGCCTTTATCACGAATAAAGTACAGTAGAGAGGTCTTAATGCCGCTAAAAGAGAATTTTAGTTCCGGCATTTCAGATAGAGGGAAAGGGAATGCGTCAGGGTTACCTTGAGCAGCCAGTTTATCGATCTTTGGTCCTCCCGGGTATCCCAGACCTAACATTTTGGCAGCTTTATCAAAGGCTTCACCTACAGCGTCATCAGCTGTTTCTCCTACTACTTCCATTTCTAGCGGACTTTTTACTATGACGAGTTGGGTATGCCCCCCACTCACAGTCAGACACAAGAAAGGGAAACTGGGTTTGGGATCATCAATAAAATGTGCAAGCACGTGTGCCTGCATGTGATTCACTTCAATCAAAGGTATATTTAGGCCTAAAGCCATGGCTTTAGCGAAAGAGGTTCCCACGAGGAGAGAACCTAGTAGTCCCGGACCTCTGGTAAATGCTATGGCTTGAAGATCTGTCGCCGATACCCCGGCTTCAGTTAATGCTTCATTTACTACACGGACTATATCTTGTTGATGAGCTCTCGAGGCTAATTCCGGAACTACTCCTCCATAGTTTTCGTGGATGAGCTGTGAGGCTACAATGTTATTTAAGATTTTTCCGTTCTTAATAATCGCGGCGGATGTCTCGTCACAAGAGGATTCTATAGCTAAAAGGGTAATATCGTCGCGCATTATTTTTTTAATATCGGTAAAATGTAAGATTTTTGCAGATTGCATCTGCAAAAATAATAAAATACTATTGAAGCGTACCATTGGCATAGTGATCCGTATCTTAACCTTTACCTTGATAGGGGTGTTTCTATGTCTATTCATAGCTTTTTATTCCCTCCAGCTTCCTGAGGTGCAAACCCGTTTCTCCCAGAAAGCCATGAGCTGGTTGACGGAGAAGATGGGAAATAACATTTCTGTCTCAAACGTAAGAATCACTTGGTTTGATAAGGTGGTCTTTGAGGATCTTAACATCAAGGATAATCAAGACCGAAACATGATCTATGTTCGGGAAGTGTACGTAGACCTAAGTACTAAACTGCGATTTAATTTTAAGGAAGCCATACATAAAGATTCCCTGAAAGGCTGGACCTTTAATCCGGCGGCATTTATACAGTTTCGGAATAGTTTGGATTTTGTCACTCTGCACCAGCCGGAAGCCCATTTCATACGGGATAGGAAGGGAATGCTGAACTTTGACTATTTCCTTTTGGAAATTGATAAGTTGACTAAAAAAGAGAAGAAGGGCAAGAAACAGGTGAAACCCTTTGTGGTGGATAACCTGAACCTTCGGGACGGAATGGTCAGTATAGTGGCGGAGAATGGGAAACGAAAGACGGATGGAACGTTTGATTTTGGGAATTTCGAATTCAGAGACCTGAATGCCAGATTAGAGAGCGTTTCTTTTAAAAGGGATACTATCCAACTGTATTCTCATAACCTTAAAGCCAAGGATTCATTTAGCGGTTTAGAGATCAAAAATGCTACAGGAAAATTTTTCCATTGCAAAAAGGCCCTAAGATTAGATCAGTTTCATGCGCATTTGAATGATTCTCATATTCAGCAAAGGCTACATTTCAGTTATTCCAAACCTTCTGATTTTGGAGACTTTTTCAATAAGGTGCACATGGATGCAGACCTCCAGAATACTATCCTCCATGCCAAGGATATAGGTTTCTTTATTCCCGTTATGCAGGAATTTAAGGAGGTTTATCAAGTGAATTCTAAGTTGGATGGAACCGTAGCTGACTTACACCTGAAGGATGCCCAGATTACCTTTGGTAAGGGATCCAAGATTGTGGGGGACGCACACTTTATAGGGCTTCCGGAATTAAAAACCACCCGAAATGTATGGGTTTTAAAACCTTCTACTTTACTGGCTGCTGACGTGGCCCAATACACTTCGGAACCAACTTTTCATAAATATATCCAAAAACTGGAGCGCTTAGATTTTTCCGGAAGCTTTGACGGAGTTTATAATGAGTTTCAGTCTAAACCAAAGATCTATTCTCCGCGTATAGGTGAGATAGTGGGAGAAGTGCATGTAAAGGCTAAGGAGCAATTAGAGTATTCAGGACACCTGTTAATCAACCAAGTGAAGATTGGAGAACTCTTTGATAATCCTCAACTGAATGAGATAACTTTTTTAGGCAAGATCAATGGAGAGGGAAGAACCAGAGAAGATGCGAATATCCATTTAGATGGGCATGTCTCAGCTATAGATTATAGGAATTATAGATACAAAAACATTGAAGTAGACGGAAACCTTAAAGAATCTCTTTTTGATGGGAAAATCAATATTGATGACCCAAATATTCTGGCAGACGTAGAAGGTAAAATTGATTTTAATCAGGAAGTCAATGCCTTTAATATTGAAGGCCGCTTAGGATACGCCAACCTAAAGACCCTGGGTTTTACGAATAAGGACTACCAAATCACCTTCGATCTAAATGTAGATTTTAAGGGGAATAAGTTAGATGACTGGCTAGGAGAGGCTAATATTGAAAATTTGGAATTGAGGGAAAATGGAAAAACCCTCCGGGCGAATTCCTTGTACTTCTTTTCAGATTTAGTGGGTAACGAAAGGAGTTTCAAAGTAGAATCAGAATTCTTTAATGCTGGCATGCGTGGGAATTTTGTACCGAGTAGACTTGGTGCAGATGTTTCGGATTTTGTTTTGGAACATCTTAAATTCTTCCAAACCTCAGAAGAGGAGAGGGAGGCTTATTATGAAAGAAAAAAGGAGACCGGAGAATATCATTTGGACCCCTATAATGCGAGTTTCAATGTGCTGTTTAATAGGCCTTCACCCTTCTTTGATTTTTTTGCCCCGGGTGTAAATGTGTCACCTAAAACGCATTTGAGCGGCAGTTTTCAGGCAGGCAAAGAAAGCACGCTAAAGATTTCAGGAGATACAGATACCCTAGATGTAAAGGGTAATCTCTTTTATGGTACTGTCTTTGATTATGTTGCTAGCAAAGACATTCTGGCACCGGGTGTAGTAAATAAGATCCGTGTTAAATCTGACAAGCAGAGGACAGGTAATAATGTACACACAGAAGAGTTAGTGATTAATGGTAACTGGGAAGGAACCCAGATCATTGATTTTAGGACCTTTGTTACCCAAGAAAGTTCCGGTTCCACCATAGACCTTCGGGGAAACCTAAACTTCTTTGAGGATGGATTTAGTGTCCGTTTATTACCGGATCAAACGAAGGTGAGGCTTATCGATCTGGATTGGAATTTCGATCCTAGAAATAAGATTGAGTTCAGGAAAAGAAACGTCATATTTAATTACCTAAAGCTGCAAGGGGGTAATAACCAGTTTGTAAGCTTGAATGGAGAGCTTTCTACAAATCCTGCAGATGTATTACGACTTGAGGTTAATGAGTTCAATATTGAAAACCTATTGCCCTTTATTAATGTAGAGTTAAAGGGTATAGCGAATGGAAATTTTGATGTTCAGAACTATTTCCAATCTCCACTTTACGTTTCCAATCTACATGTGAATGACTTTTATTATAAGAAGAGCTTAATAGGTACAGTCACCACCACCGCCTTATGGGACGAAGAGAAAGAAAGGCTTAATCTGGAGGCTAATGTTTTTCGGAACATGGAGGAGATCCTCAAGGCGGATGGGTATTTCAAGCCTAGCGAAGGATTAAACATGAAAGGGTTTATGCGAAATGCAGACCTCCAAATGTTCAAAGGAATGACCGGAGATGTTTTTGCAGATCTACAGGGTAGAGCCAATGGAGAATTCAAGGTGAAGGGCACTCCTAAACGTCCCTTATTTAATGGAGCAATTCACATCACAGACGGGTCCTTAAAAGTGGCTATTTCCGGAACTAGTCTCTACTTCGAAGATGATGTATTGCTGACAGATAATGGTTTCGAACTGCCTATTGACGGAGTAGAAGTTAAAGATGCTCTGAATGGTAACACTGCCAGACTCTATGGGAAGGTGTTTTACAGAAATGTGCCGGGTTTTGGAGTAGATCTTCGCGCAGATATCAATGGTAGATCCGGTTTTAAACTGATGGACATTCCGGCTTTTGGTAATGACTACCTCTTTGGTACCGCTTATGTCACCGGAGATATTGCTTTGTCCGGAGATTTTGACGATTTACTCATATCCGGTAATCTGAGCAGCAGGGAAGGAACAGCGGTGACCATCCCCACTGACGGAGATACTAAGATAGATACTCAGCAGGAAGGTATTCCTTTTCTTAGACGCCAGATACATGTAGATAGCACCAGTACTCGTGTGAAAAAGCCTACCTTAAAAACAGGTGGGGTCAGAGTAGCCGTTAACCTATCATTGACACCAGATGCTCAAGGGGAAATCATCTTTGATCGTACGAATAATGATATCTTAAGTTTATATGGTGATGGGAAGCTAAGCGTCCTTTATGACAGTAGAGGTGAGTTTACTATCAATGGCCCCTACAATGTAAGGGGAGGGAAGTATTTCTTTAGTTTCCAAAACCTGGCCTCCTTAAGGCGCTTTGACATTTCTGACAAAAGTAAAATCACCTTTAATGGAGATCCATTTGAAGCGAATTTGGATATTCACGCTCAGTACACGGCGAATATTTCCTTAAATAAAGTTTCGCCTCAGATGACGAATTCCTCTGCTCGTTTTCCTGTGTTTGTAAATGTGTATTTGACCGATAGGTTATTGACTCCTACCATCAAATACAATATTGAATTTGATTTGAAACAAATACCTATCAGCGGACAAACTGATATTTTGGCTTTTGAGCAAAGGTTGAGTAATGACGAGCAATTGTTAAGTAGAAATGTTTCCAGTATCCTAGTATTCAATGAAGTGTTCCCGGATAATAACCTGGCGGATGCTATCACCCAGCAATTCCTCATTGATAATATCAGTAGTTTATTATCTAACCAAATAGGAAACCTTGCGAATAAACTGAATCCTAATCTGGAATTTGGGGTTCGTTTCGGTGATTTTAGAGAAAATCTACTGAACAATATGCAGCTAGATTTCACCTATAAATTCCTCAATAATCGCGTTAAATTAAGCGGGAAAGGTGCATTTGTGAATAGTCTAGAGAATAGTATAAGTTTGAATAGTAGTACATATGGCCAATTATCAGTAGGTGGAGAACTGGAATATCTGATCTCAGACGATGGTGCCTATAGATTCAAACTCTACAGTAGAAGTGTTCCTACAAACTATTATGTATTCTATTCCCAAGGTAACGTGGTGGTTTCAGGAGGTAGTTTAATCATTTCACGAAATTTCAATTCATTCTTTAGAAAAAAGGATAACAGAACCATACCTTTGGGGGTGGGATCTCAAGATAGAACGGACCAATGAGTATGAAAAGAAGATTACCGGAGAAGAAAAGGAGAAATGCTGACCAAGTATTGGAATTTCAGCAGTCCTCCCATATTGTGGAGTTGGAAGCCGCTGTTTTAGGTGGGGTAATCAGGGAAAAGGATGCCCTGACCATGGTAATTGACATCCTAAAGCCGGATAGTTTCATTTCAGATAAACATGAAGCTATTTACCAAGCCATTCTATTGCTTTTTGGTAAGTCAGAACCGGTGGATTTGTTGACCGTTACTAACCAATTAAGGTTAACAGGAGAATTAGAATTCATAGGCGGGCCGGCCTATTTGGCCAAGATAACGGCTAGAAGAATATCTACCCAGATAGAGCGTGATGCACGTATTATTCTGCAATATGCTATCCAAAGGAACATCATGCGGGTCATGGACGATGTGCTGATCAAGGCACAGGAAGATACCACAGATGTCTTTAATCTTTTAGATGCTACGGAGCAAAGTTTAAGAGAGATTCAGGAAGGTAACCTGAATAAGAATATTCCTGATTTACAATTAGTAGTTCAAAAGACTATACAAGAACTAAAGAACAAGGAAGAACAAGAGGCCGGAATAGCCAGTGTTCCATCCGGTTTCCCGAGCTTGGATAGAATTACCGGGGGATGGCATAATACGGAATTAATCATCATAGCTGCCAGACCGGGTATGGGTAAAACCGCGTTCGTAGTATCTGCCTTAAGAAATGCGGCTATAGATTATAAGATGCCTGTAGCTTTATTCTCTTTGGAGATGTCTTCCCAACAGGTAATGTACCGTCTGATCTCCGCGGAGGCAGAGGTAGATTCCCAGAAGTTGAGAAAGGGAGACTTAGAAACGGAAGACTGGAAAGCCATACACTCCCGTTTGAATGATCTAGATAACTCGCCTATCTACATAGATGATACTCCCGCTCTTTCCGTATTGGAGCTGAGAACCAAAGCCAGACGACTAAAAGCCTTCCATAACATAAAACTCCTGATTGTGGATTACCTTCAGCTTATGACGGCTGGTAACGGTAAAACAGGTATGAACAGAGAGCAGGAGATTGCGAGTATATCACGTTCCTTAAAGACCATAGCTAAGGAATTGAATATACCTGTTATAGCCTTGTCGCAGTTGAGTAGGTCAGTGGAGTCCCGACCGGATAAACGTCCTATGCTATCTGACCTTAGGGAATCCGGCTCCATCGAGCAGGATGCTGACGTGGTGATGTTCCTGTATCGTCCGGAATACTATGGACTGGAAGAAACAGAGACAGGAGAAAGTACTCAAGGTTTAGCAGAGGTGATTATCGCAAAGAACCGAAGTGGTTCTGTAGATAACGTAAAACTACGATTCATAGGTAAATACACTCGTTTCTCTGAGTTTGACGGATTCCATCTAAGTCCGGAAGAGTACGAAGAGAGAAGTGGGGTCAGAACCTTAGGTAGTAAGGCGAATGACATTACATAAAGGGTGAGGTTAGTCGGATAACCTGCTCCGCCATTCTACGCCAAAGGGGTCTATTCTCCCATTGTTCAGGGTCAATAATTTCTGCATCTTTAAGATCTTCAAAGAAGGTTTCTGCCATTTGATTTGCTATTTCTGCATCATAGATCAATGCACTAACTTCAAAGTTGAGATCGAAACTCCTCAGGTCTAGGTTAGCGGTTCCTACAGAGGCTAATTGTCTATCCGTGACGAAGGTTTTTGCATGTACAAATCCTTTCTTATATCTATAGATTTTTACTCCTGCACGTAACAGTTCTTCGAAGTAAGACTCAGCTCCTGTACTTACCCAACGGGAATCTCCTTCCGCAGGAATCAAGAGATGTACCTGTACACCAGAAAGGGCTGCGATAATGAGTGATTCCTGGAGGGTATCATCCGGAATATAGTAGGGGGTAGTCAGAAGAATTTCATATCTGGCCAGATTAATGGCTTGGATGACGGCAAAAAGGATATTTGGCAGATCAGAATCCGGTCCGCTGGAAATGACTTGAATATGTGCCTTACCATTGGAAATCTGGAGAGGGAAGTAAGGCCTGCTCACCACTAGATTCTCTTGGCTACAGAAGTTCCAATCTGATATGAAGGTTTCCTGAAGGGCTAGGGTGGCTGGACCTTTGATCATCATATGTGTATCCCTCCAGTAGGAATCATTCTTTGTATTATCGTATTTGTCGGAAACATTGATACCTCCCGTAAAGGATACAGTGCCGTCAATGATGACTATTTTTCTATGGTTTCTGTAGTTGATTTTGTTAGCCAAAGCTAGGAGCTTGATCTTATTAAAGGGATAAGCCAGAACGCCTGCGCACTTAAGTTCTTTGATTAGCTTCTTTCGGATGGATCTACTTCCAAAATCATCGTATATAAATCGGACTTCTACTCCTTCACGAGCTTTTTCTATGAGAATATCTTTGAGGAGATTTCCTGTGATATCGTCTTCATAGATGTAATATTCTATGTGTATGTGGTGTTTTGCTTTTTTGATTTCTTCAAACAAAAGGGGGAATAGCTCTTCTCCGTTCTGCAAGATTTCGACCTTATTCCTAGGGAAAACTAGGGCTTTGGCGGTTTTTTTGTTGGCCATTAGTTGGGCTAATTCCCTATTTTGAACAAGCTCTTCCTGCTTTTGGCTCTGTAAATATTCTAATAGTTTTAGTTCTCCTTCCTCTAGTTCCTTGCGTAGTTCTTCGTCTAATTGCAGTTTGGAGGTATAGATTTTTCTTTTCCTATAGTTTATACCAAAGGTAAAGTAGAAGAGAATGCCCAAGACGGGAAGAAAGACGATTAGGAGAAGGTATCCCAGGGTTTTAGTGGTGGACCTGGTGTCCCAAATGACGAGTATACCGGTGAGGAGCACCAGAAATACATATGCTACTTCTGCTAGTAGAACCCATTTGATTTGTTCGTACCACATAAGAAATAGAAAAGCCGCCTTAGCAGTGTGCTAAGACGGCTTAAGGAATTATTTGTTAGGCTCTAAAGCCTGATTAATTCTTGCTACTAAATCCTGAACGTGATATTTGCTTACTTTATCAGAGATTCTTCCGGCTGCACCGTTCAAATCAGATTTCAAGATGGTCAAATTACCACGAATGATAGAGTTCAAGTCGGTCTGGCTTAAGTCAGGTCTTCCTGGAGCAGGAGCTGCTTTAAGTTGCTTGATCAAGTTTTCAACAAAAGCCTTCTGTAGGTTTCTACGGAAGATATCAATGCTGTTACCTGATTTTAGTTCGCTAAAGATGCCTGTTCTTAAACCGGTGTAAAGGTCATCAAGGGAGAAGTATTTAGAACCTTGAGAAGAAGCTTCCATTAATCTGGCAGCTCTATCTGTAGCTAGTAAGCTGTTCAAAGTTCCTACTTGAATGGTTTTCAATGTTTCTACGCCATTACCCGGAGTGATTTTCGCCAGGATATTTTGATCGATGATCCATTTTGGAGTAGTGAATAACTGAGCATTCAAGAAGTTCAAGGCTTCTACCTGAAGTTCTTTAGGTACGATTTCGTAACGATTACTTTCAGAATCGTAAGTAACAGGAGTATCGTAGATACCACCCACGTACTTGGTCACATGACCCATGTATCTTCTGAACTGATCTGTAACGTTACCGTAAAGTACACTTAGCTCAGCGTAAGATTCACCATCTTCTCTAGACCATTTTTCTAATTCAGGAAGGATACGTTTTAGGTTTTTGATACCGTATTCAGAAGCTTTCATGGCATTATCACCAAGGTCTTCTGTTTGGTAACGTGGGTCAAAAGGACTGGTTTCTGTACCGAAACGAAGTCTAGGATTCTTAACGGCTTCAGAAGTCATTTTATGAAGGATGGCCTTTTCTTCTTCTGCAGATTTTGCATCAGGGAAGTAGCTATATCCCCATTTGATAGCCCATTTGTCGTAATCTCCAATCTTAGGGAACAGGTGTTTCACGCCATCTTCAGGTTGTGCTACGTAGTTGAAACGAGCATAGTCCATGATAGAAGAAGTGTGACCGTATTTTGCCTGGAATTCTGGGTCACGAAGTTTTTCAACTGGAGTAGCATTACTTGCTCCCATGTTATGACGAAGACCAAGGGTGTGACCTACTTCGTGAGATGATACGAAACGGATTAACTCACCCATTAATTCATCACTAAATCTTTTCGAACGAGCATTCGGATCAACGGCAGCCGTCTGAATCATGTACCAGTTTCTCAAAAGGCTCATTACGTTGTGGTACCAACCGATGTGACTCTCTAGGATTTGTCCACTACGAGGGTCATGAACGTTTGGACCGTAAGCATTTTGAATGTCAGCAGCAAAGTAACGAATAACTGCAAAACGAGCATCTTCTAAGCTCATAGTAGAGTCATTTTCAGGCCAGTATTCACCTCTGATGGCGTTTTTCCAACCAGCAGCTTCGAATGCAGCGTTCCAATCATCCACACCAGCTTTTAGATATTTTCTCCATTTTTCAGGAGTAGCAGGGTCGATATAGTAAATGATAGGGTTTTTCGGCTCTATCAATTCTCCTCTCTTCATTTTTTCAGCATCTGCAGCATTTTTTGGTTCTAGTTTCCATCTTACTGCAAATATTTCTCTGTCTGATTTATGAGAATCCTCTCCGAATACGCTGTATTGGTTAGCAAAGTAACCTACTCTTGCATCGAAGAAACGTTTTCTCATAGGAACCTTAGGCAATAGCAATAGGGAAGTATTGAACTCCATAGTTACTACCCCGGCATTATTACCTGCAGGGAAGTTAGTTCCGATCTGCGGCATTGGAGTAGTAGAAATTCTAGGAGGGGTAACAGAGAAGGTCTTCACTGTACGAACTTCCGTATTAATAGGATAGGTGTTGATGCTTTGGATAAACGACTTATCTTTCTGGAAGGCCACTAGGTTAAGCAATTGCTTACGTAAAGGGTTCAACGAGAAGATTTGTTGGTCACCATCAAACAAGCTGGTCACATCTACCACATAGTTCGGAGCTTTGCCGCTTTTGTTGATGGTTAAGATGTCAAAGTTTCCTATGATAGGATCAACACTTGAATTGGCTACCGCTCTTGCAATAGGCTTAGTGCTGTCCGGAGACATCATCACGTAAGTTAAAGAACGTAGAAGTAGGTTGTTATTCTGACCTTTTTCCCAACGAATTACCTGACGGTTTACTTCTTCACCACCGAATACTCCTCCACCAGCAGGTACTTTTGAGTAACGGGTAACGGCAATAATTTCTCTACCAATTAGAGAGTCAGGGATTTCGAAATAGTACTTGTCTCCTACCAGGTGAACGGTATGTAGACCAACTTTAGTTTTGGCAGTACTATCAATAACATCTTTATAAGGTTTTGGGCCTTTTTTAGGTGCTTGAGGTGCTGCAGGACGAGGGGCAGGTTCGGGTTTTTTAACTTCCTGTGTTACAGGTTGTTCTTGCTTTTTCTTTTTCTTTTGTGCCTGTACATCAAGGGTGCAGGTTAATGAACATGTAAGGGCAAGTAACAGGATTTTTCTCACCATAATGAAGTTTTAGTTTTATAAAGTTTGCTAAAGTACAAAAAGTTAGTGGGACTATTCGACAGTAAATCTGATTTTCTGCGCACCGGATTTTCCCTCTTTATCCACACCTTGAACATCCACTATAAAATCACCTTTTAAGTCAGAGGTTTTTATAGAAATCTGCTGGGTTTTCCCAGCCTGCAATTCTACTTGTGGAACCCAAAGTAATACGTCTCTTTGATCTGGTGTCCCTTCCTTTTGGTCAGGAACATAAAACTCCCTTTCAGGCTGTAAACCTTCATATGAAAATACGGTGAATGACGGATCTAGTTGGAAGCCGTCAAGATTTCCTTTGTAAGTATGAAAACTGACCACTCCGTCATAGATTTGATTGCCAAAGAAATATTTAGATGCCACTACTTCTATTTTCTTGACCTTAAGAGGATCATAATTCATGATCTCGTTTGCATTTTTTAATGGAATTCCGTCTAAAAGGATCAAAGGATCCCCACTGAGATAATTTCCTCTAGGGGCATCAAAGGCGCGTAGATGAAAATCTTCTCTGTTTTTACGCACATTGACTTCTTTGATAAATTCCCTAAGTACCTCCTCCATGACCACAAATCGGGTATAATCATCAAGGAGATAACGATAATCCGGTTTTCCATAGATGGAAAGACTATCTAGAGAAGTTGGAAGTAGAAATTGTGAACGTTCTTTCGCGTAGAATACATTCTGAACCTGTGCAGAAATGGCTTGTTCTGAATAGGCTTTTACAGGGATTTTTCCTCCATAAGGTAGCTCAAAATCAGCCTCTTCTTTGACCGGTTCATATTTAAGTAAATCTGCGTTAGCCGCCGCACCTGATGCGAGTCTCGTGGCTACATTGCGAGTTCCGTAAAGATTTTTCACCCAGAAATGGGCTATTCCATCAGCATTTGTCCTGGCACTATAGATCATGGGAGACAGGTCAGGTACACTGAAGTATGCCTCTTGATGTGAGATAGGAGCCCCAGTACTCTTATCGGAGAATCGAATTCTCACTAGGTGATACCTACCTTCGGTGGATCCTTCTGTAGTATTTAATTTTCTCCAGCCTTGGGTCATTAGTAGATGCTCAATTTCCTCTTCGCTAGCCTTGCTCAGGTAATATTCTGAATGGGGTACAATTCCTTTGAGATGTTTGCTAAAATATAGGTATGAATGTATGTTTTCCTCGTTTTCTTTCAGCAGGGAATCTACTTTTCGTACCGATATGGAAACTTGAGCTAATTGTTCAACATTGGAACTTCCAAGTTCAAAAGATAGATCTTCGCGCGTTTTTGCTACCGTTTTATTTAGATTTCCTTTCAGCTCAAGCTGCTTGCCAGGTTTTCTGAAGAGTACCCTTTCTGCTCTAGGAAGCCCTTCAGCGTCCCATAGGCTTAGAAGTGAAGTTCCATCCGGTAAATCTGACTTTTCTATTTGCGTTCTGGCGGAGCCTTCTCCATTTAGGGTAAGGTTAATGTGTTTCCCTGTACCATAAGTTAGTTTTACAGATTTTCCTGCAAAATCTTTGCTAGCTTTAACCTGAACAGTGTATGCCGTTTGACCGGAAACCGCTTCCAGAACATATCCGCTTTTCAATGGTTGGGGTAGAGTTAGATCTACTCTTTTCCCTCCCGGGAAAATAGCATAAAGAGAGGTCCCATTTTCGGGATTCCAGTGGAAAGGAGAAGAGAGTTTTTGTTCTCCTTGATAAAGTTCTGCGTCAACTTTTTGGCCGGTACCGTCTTTGACAATGTAAGCTATTCTTGAAGAAATCCCTTCTATTAAATTGCCACTTTCAGGATAAAATTGTACTGAAGGTGTACGTTCCTGCATGACTTGTCCCACTACAGCAAAAGGGTTCAAGATGACCAAAGATTTCTTAAATGGAGCTCCTGTTTGACCTAAAGTGGAGGCTGTGAAAGTGTATTTCCCTGCTTGAAGTCGCTGCGGAATGAATACAGATCCTGAATTTTTATTTTCTAAAGCCAGTTTTGTGTCCAGAACAGAATTTCCGTTCTGGTCTAATATATGGATGTAGGCTATTCCTTTTTCCTGAACAGGAACATGGGTGTCAGCGTTTAAAGCATAGACCTTAAACCAAAGAATTTCACCCGGCAAATAGGTTTCCTTGTCGGTATGAACATATAAAGATTGGGCACAAAGCGTTTGAAGTCCCAGAAGTATAAATAATATAGTCTTCCTCATTTTATTTAATCATTTTCACTCCAGAAGATAGGAGTAGTGGTGGTTCCAAGGTTTGTACAAGTGGCACATACTTTTGTAGTGTAAGAATAATGGGTAGGTTCACCATTATTCTCAAAAAGGTATAGTTCGTCCATGGGTACCAACTGAGGGTTATAACCGAATAAGGTAGGTGCATCAGGGATGAGAATAATATCTGAGGTACAGCCTTTATAAAAAGGAGTTTCAAATGCCCATGGTGGATCAATGCCTACGGCGGAGAAGTGCACTCTTTTCTTTGCAGGTAAGCCGGCATCCACCCATCCTAGTACAGGCATATTGCCTTTAGATGTAAAATTACCTTGTAATTCAGATGGCATACTTCCAAAAAGATCTCCTACGCTTTCAGAGTTCTTTTTTAGGGTGTTCCAAAATACGAAAGATGCTTTGGAGATACTGTACTGTTTTACCAATACCGAGTATCTAATTCCTAACTTATCAGACATATTTGGAACGAACTGAATAACTTGGTCAGTGATCTCATTTCTTTCCAGGTTTTCAGTAGTGGCTATAGCTATATCTGAAGCGAAATTCTGTGCATAGCAGTGAGAAATATTCTCCTCATCTGTGCGTCTGAACACTGATCCATTCTTGAAAATAAATCTACTAACGAAAAAAGAGTTGAACCTCCAGGTTTCTTCAATTTGCCATCTATAGAATCTGGACTTATCCTGATTCTCTTCTGAACTTACATGCACTTCCATACCTAAATCTGTACGTACAAGCTTTACATCTTTGATGTCACTACTGGTATAGGCTTCAATCCATTCAGATTCGAAAGAGCCTAGATTAGTTTGGACAGTCAATTTATACTTTGCTGTTGGCGACAGGGCACCATGAGGCAGCACATGTTCTCCTGTAGGAGATTGGGTACTGAATTCAAGTGCTAAACCCTGGTCAGATTCCAGAAGGAAATCAGCTTTAGTAATAGGTATAGCGCTAGTATCTGAAGTTAGAGGAACAGAATGACTTAAATGAACAATGGAGTTACCGCTAACGTCTATAAATGCATCGATTATGGCAATGGGACTATTATCTCTAACGTCTATGACCGGAGTATAAGGTTCCTCGCATGAAAAGAGGAAGATAGTGGTGATTAAAAATAATAACTTTTTCATAAAAAGTGTTTACAGTTATAGGTGAGTTTTGAGCGTGTGAACGGAGTAGGTTTTATAGAAAAAACGAAGTGTTGAGTACATGAATTGATCCATTCTTTGGTAAGTAATAAAGGCTCACCAAGGTCAAACTCTTGAGGGACAATTGCTTTTTGATGGTTAAATGTTTCCGAATTGACATCAACCAAAGCAGGTGTCCTATCTTGCGTTGATCTTTCTTTTAGAATAGGAAGGTTTGCAGTACCCCAACTTCCCACCTTCTTCGAGAGATTTGGCGAATTAAAAGGTAGAGGTATTGATCTGTCTATTTGAAATATGTTAAACTTCATTTTTCTTAAAAATTATCCTCCCAAAAATCTGGTCTAGTAGTGGTGCCAAGATTAGTGCATGTGGCACAAGTCTTAGTGGTGTAGGAATAATGGGATGGGACAGGGCTATTTGGTGCCAGGTATAATTCGTTCAAAGGAACTAAATGATGATTTAGCCTGAATAAATCAGGCGCATTCGCCACCTCAATATTATTAGTGGTGCACCCGGTATAAAAGGGTGTAAAATGACGCCACGGAGGGAAAAAACGCGTACCTGAGTAATATACCCTTTTTTTAGCGGGAAGTCCCGCATCTACCCATCCTAATACATTTTGGTTACCTTTAGAGCTAAAGTTCCCCTTTAATTCAGAAGGCATGCTTCCAAATAAGTCTCCTACACTTTCAGAGTTCTTTTTCAAGTTGTTCCAAAAAATGAATGAAGCTTTACTAATGCTATATTGCTTCACTAGTATAGAGTAGTCTAGGCCAAGCTTGTTAGACAGGTTAGGGATAAATTGTACTACTTGATCAGTGATTTCATTCCTTTCCCAGTTCTCTGTGGTAGCTATGGCAATATCTGAGGAGAAGTTTTGACCGAAGCAATTTGAAATATTTTCATTTTCGGTCCTTCTTCTGATGATGCCATTATCGTAGGTAAACCAACTAACAAACAAAGACGTAAACTTCCATGTTTCTTCTATTTGCCATCTATAGTATCTAGATGGGTCTGAGTTTTCTTCAGAATTTACATGGACCTCCATACCCAAATCTGTAGGGACTAGCCATATATCCTTAATCTCACTACTAGAATGGGCCTGTACCCATTCAGATTCAAAAGAGCCTAGGTTTGTTTCTACTGTCAAACGATATTTTGAAGTAGGTGATAAAGCTCCGTGCAGCAGTATATGTTCTCCTTTTGGAGATTGTGTGCTGAACTCCAATGCTACACCCTGGTCTGATTCTAGTTTGAATGCTGCTTTTGTGATAGGAATAGCGCTACTGTCTGAAGTCAAAGGTACAGACTGGCTTAAATGCACTATGGAATTCCCACTCACATCAATAAAGGCATCGATGATCACTATAGGACTATTGTCTTTGACTTCAATAACCGGAGTGAATGGTTCCTCGCAAGAAGTCAAGAATAGGATTGCCATTGGAAGCAGCCATTTTCTCATAACTAGAACCTGAAGTTATAGGTGATGAAAGGAATCTGGTGTCCAAAGATGGATAGCTTATAACCTTGTAGCTTTCCATTCTCTGATACATAATACACGGAGAACGGATTCTTTCTTCCCGTAACGTTATACACTCCAATGGTCCAGAAGCTGTGAGCCAACTTCTTAATCTTATGGTTACCTTCAATATTCATGGATAAGTCCATACGGAAGAAATCAGGAACCCTATACTTATTTCTTTCGGAGTAGTAGACCCTTTCAGATCCTCCAAATTCGTATTTAGCTATAGGCAGAGTGATAGGTCTACCTGTGCTGTAAGTAGTATTTAGAGAGAAACTGTACCTATGAGAGAATCTCCAGTTACCCACAAAGGTGAAGTTATGAGGCTTGTCAAAGTTCGCATTGTAATACTTCCCATTGTTGATTTTCTCTTCTCCCGTACTTCTCTGCTGTACTTTGGATAAGGTGTAGGAAACCCAACCGTTAAGTTTTCCCGTGGATTTCTTCACTAAGAATTCTATACCATAGGCCTTTGCTTCCGTCCCTAATACATCTGTCTCAATGTTTTCATTCATCAATAAGATGGCACCACTTTTATAATCCAAATAGTTATGGATACGTTTATAGTAAGCTTCCACAGAGGTCTCCAGTTTCCATTCCGGAACATTTTGGTAGTATCCCAGAGAGATCTGATCTCCATATTGTGGCTTGATATGTGCATCACTTAACTTCCAGGCATCAGTAGGAGTAGCTGCCGTGGTATTAGACAGCATATGAATGTATTGCTGCAAGGAGTTATAACCCAGTTTCACGGAAGACTGATTAGAGAATGCATATCTTAAGCCTAAGCGAATCTCAGGTCTTTGGTAGGTTTTAATCCACTTTCCTTTATTATACTCTATGGTTTCCGTGCGGGTCTCTTCAGATTTTGGAAGGCCATCTGTATAATAGTGTACGGCCTTTGGACCTAAATAACTATAAAAACTGTAACGAAGTCCGGCCTCTAAACTCAGTTTATCGTTAAAGGTGATGGCATCTGAAAAGAAAATGGCAGATTCCAATCCTTGTTCCTGATCCAGTTTGGTATATTTTACTAAGGATTCTGGGTTATTAGGATTCATAGTTCCCGGGGAAATGCCGTAGCGAATGGCGTGAAGACCATAAGAGAACTTATGTCTGCTTCCGTATAATTGGGTAAATTCTGCCTTTATAAAGGTCTGCTGTATGCCATAATCCATATGATAAGCTTTTGTAGGCACAGCAGTCTCATCTATAGAAAACCCATACCTATCGTGACCTAGGGTCAGGGTAGAATTAAGCTTAGAGTTATAGATTCTTTTCCATTTACCGTTAACGTTCGCGTTTTTATATCCATAAGTGATCCCGTTCTCAAAGGAGAATTTATCCTCACTTAAGTATCCATTCAGATAGAAGGCATCTTTTTCGTTTGCATAGTGGGAAAGGCCGGCATTTACATCATAGAATTTGGCACTACTATTTCTATAGGCATCATCCGGTATGAGTTTTAGTAGCCAGTCGGAATAGGTACTTCTTCCTCCTACCATAAATTGGGTTTTCTCATTGATAGGTCCATCAAAGGAAAGTCTTCCGGTTAATATGCCTATACCGCCCTGTCCTGAGAATTTCTTACGGTTTCCTTCTTTACTCACTACATCCAGTACAGAAGATAATCTGCCACCAAATCGAGCCGGAATACTGGATTTATAGAGTTCCACATTTTGTACGGCATCCGGGTTGAAGGCGGAGAACAGTCCGAAGAAGTGAGAAGCGTTAAAGATGGTTGCGTCACTGAATAAGACCAGGTTTTGGTCTGTAGCTCCTCCACGCACGTTAAATCCGTTAGCAGCTTCACCTACGGTTTGCACACCGGGAAGCGTAAGTATAACACTTATCACATCCGCTTCGCCGAAGACGGCCGGTGTTTGTCGGATAGTTTTGATATTCAACTTCTCCAGACCCATTTCTATTCTTTTCACCTGGTTACCTCTTTCTCCGGCTACCACTACTTCTTGTAGTGAATAGACCTTATCAGTCATTTCTACGTCGAGAGATCCGTTACTGTACATCAGGATTTGTCGCCTGGTGTCCTTAAGGCCTACGCTAGAGATGACTAGGGTAAAACGGTCTTCTGTGGTTTGGATGCTATACTTTCCGTATGCATCTGTTTCTACTGCAGTGCTAGTCCCCAAAATGCCTACCATGGCACCTTGAATGGGTTGACCGTTCGCCTTGGTCAAGACATGACCGGTTAGGGTTTTGGGACCGGCCTGTCCAAGTTCTTTCCGTCCAATCTCAAAGACCATATTTTCTATGGAAATATCGCTGGGAGTTTCCTCCACGAAATCTTTGATTTGCACGTTTGCTGCTGTAGCAGGAGTGCTAAAGTCAGTCAGTATGAAATCATTTTTGGTGATATATACCATCTTACGTGGATCGATGGCGAATCGAAATCCTTTAGGTGACAAGATGGTTCTTAAAGCCTCGGTAAATTCTACATTTTGTGCAGAATAGTTAACAGTTAAGGTGTCTGTTTCAGCTACTTTATAGTAAAAGCGATAGGAGGTCTGGTTCTCTAGTTGGTTTATTAAAGTTTTAAATGGTGCACCGGACAGCTCTAAATTAACCTTTTGGGCCACGGCCGGGAAGGTCAATAGAAGTGCCAGCGCCACAAGGCGAAGGTTCATAAATTCAGTCTTTTAAAGTGAAGTAGATTGTAAGTGATTTAACACCGCTGTGATCTTAGCGGGTATACTACTTTCTGCTCCTGCGGTTCGTAATAAACTTTTCAATTCTTTTTTATCTCCCAAGGTATAGAGTTGGTTAGTTTTCCGAATAGGAATTAAGCTTGAACTCTCCGGAGTTTGTACAAAATACTCCACGCTCTCTTCAAAATATCGCCTTTCATTTACCGTTTTCGGGTCTCGCATTACTTTGTGGTAACGCGCATAGCCTTTGTAATTAGGCGATTCAAACAATACCTTGTAAAAGCCGGCATCTCCGTACTTTTCAGAAACATACACCCACTTCTCATTTCCTATGAAGAAGTGACCCACACGTTCTCTTACCACTATGACCTGCGTTTGATGATCCGGTCTACGGGTAACCAACTGATCCAGGCGAATGTCATACCAAAGAGGTACATTGGTATACGTAACGTCATCGTAAACCAGGACATTTCCGTCAGAATGTTCTCCATCCTTATAAAATGGAGTACCTGTAGCAAGAGAATAGTTAATCACGTACTCTCTTCCGTCATAAAAAGCAGCAGGTGGAGGGTCTTGCGCATGGGCTTTAGTTAGTAATAGTAATCCAATACTCAAGTAAAGCCTTTTCATTCAGTTAATTGATTTAGTGCGGTAAATATAGGATTTTTAGGGGAAGTCTTTTGATTTAACGGTAAGATATTTTTATGGCCGGTATGATTTTCGTACCGGCCATAAGCTTTATTCTGTGATAGTTAAGTCAGATTCGGCTTCGGCTACCTTGCCTGCTTTATCTTTTACCTCTATATCCACATGATATAATCCGGGTGTGACATCTGCAGGAATATCTAGATGCAAATGGATCTCTCCGTTCTTTTTTCCTACAAGTTCAGGAACCTCTCTGCTCAAAGTCCAGCCTTCAGCTCCTGATTTAGGATGAATGGAGATGCGGACTATTTCTATGCCTGCTTCAGCCACCACCTGTGCTTCCAGGTGAAGGTCTTTTCCTCTTTGCACGGTTTTACTGTTCTTAGATCCTACCTCAAGATCCTGGATTTGAGGGCCTGGAATTACAGGATCATTATCTTTACATGCAGCGAAAACAACTAGAGTAAATAGAAATATGATGTATTTTTTCATTGTCAAATGGGGATTATGGCCATGTATTGGCCAAGGATATTACTTGAGTTTTATACTCATTCTCCTCTGGCTTTGCCACCCTGTCTTATCCGTTACATCCACTTTCAGGTGGTAATCTCCTGGATCTACATCATTTGGTATGTTCACAGGTACTGTTACCGTATAGGATTTATTCCCCGCCGGTATTTTATCTGAGTGTACCAAGAGGAAGGGTTTAATGGCCTGTTTAGGTTCATCTTCCTCACATTCTTCCGCACTGGTTCCGTGCGAATGTTGGTCAAAGTTATGATGTATATCTACAGTGAAAGATCCCAATTCATGGTTGTCTGAAAATTTCAGTACAAAGCTATGTGTATTGCCTCGCTCAAGTACTTCACAAGGCTGCGGGAAAGTTCCCTCTACTACTATGGTAGGGGCGGTATTGTCCAGGGTGGATTCGTCCGAACTGCATGCGCATAGGACTCCCACCAGTAAGAATGGGTATTTTTTCATTGTCCAAAAAATGTAGAATTAAAAATTAAATCGGGGTACTACACCATGGACGGAGGACCTCTGAGCTTACTGTGATCTACCGTGCGGTAGAGGATTGTGATTTGTGGTTCCGGGGAAATTTGTGTTGGAGGAACCAACTTAGCCCTCCATTTTGGAAGTTCTGGCAATACCTGCTCATATGCCGGTAGTTCACAGAGAGAACATGCGTGAACATCTGACTTGTCTGTATGCAAAAATATCCCGTGCACTGATATCCCTATCAGTGCCACTGCGGCAAAACTTGCAAACAGCCTGAGTAGATATGTCTTCTTAAATAGCAAGACTAAGCGGTACTCTAATTAAGATATTTATATTCGATCCCATTTCAGGAAGATCAATCAATCTATAGAAACTGGTATGGTTTAGATACCTGGTATTTAAAATATTGGTCCATTGAACACTGAATTCCAGGGGCTGTTTCCCCCACTTCAGGTTCGTGCCGGCTGCCATTCCCCAAAGAGTGTATTCAGGGGTTTTCTTTTCCGGTGGAACAATTCGATTTTGGGCTAAAACATGCTTGACATCCGTCCGGAAATAGGTGCTTGTCCAAGGCTTATACGTTAGCTCCATTCTTCCTGAAGGAGGAGGAGCAAACGGCAGAGTGAAACCTTTTTTACTTCCGGAAAGTTGCTCACTGTACAGGTAGTCCCCATTAAATGACAGATCCACTTGTTTTGTTAGGGCTGCTTTGATCACTAATTCTGTACCATAGCGCATCACCTTGCTTTGTTCGTACTGAAAGATCTGATTTCCGGCACCGTATAGGTAGTCGTGATCTGCAGTAGGATTAAGGTAAATGTAATTAGGGAAGTAATTGAAATAGGGCGTGATTTCCCAGTCTATAAGCTTCCCTTTGCCCCTAATACCAGCATCCCATTGGTAACTTTTTTCCGGGTCTAAATCCGGATTCCCTTTTTCATATCGGAAATAGTGATAATTAACCCCATTTGCTGCTAATTCCTTTGCTAAAGGTACTCTAAAGCTGCTTCCCAAATGAGAAGACAGACTCCAGTAATCCCCTTCCTTTCTCCAGCCCAAAGATGCATTAAAACTGGAGAAGTTTCTCTTGGTTTCCTCTACACGAACTACCTTTTCATCGCCTAAGGACGGGAACCAGTCTTGATAAGGGTGAATATGTATACGTGCATGATCAAATCTGAGGGCAAATTGTAGACTTTCTTCTTTATTGATCTGCCATTTGTCGTGCAAGAAAATTCCGGCTAAGTGCTGCTCAAAAGCAGGGATCAAAAAGCCCCAGCCACCTATTCTATTGTGTTGGAATTCGTATTGTGCTCCCCATTGAAGTTCGTGGTTTTGCACAGAAAACTTGTCCTTGATTTGCCCTGAAAGCACTTGTTTGAAGTATTTCCTTTCTAAGTCTCCTTCTTCTGGCGCTGTTACAGGCATGTATCCATGATTCACATAGGCACTATGTTCCTGTCGGTGGTTGATCTGATAACCCAAATCCATCTCCCATTGCCTTTTCTCTCCGTCTCTTTCCGTATGAAATAAGGCTTTGAAATGATTCACTTTTTGGCTGGGCAAGAGGATATCTCGGTGAGACTGGTCGTGCAGCTCACTGTTTACCCTTCGCGGCTCCAGGCCATGGGCATTGGCAAAGAAACCCGAGGTATTGAAGACATTAGAAACAGCTAATCTGTGGTGCCATTTTTCTGTCACTCTCCCTACAGTGAGGTGCAGGTTTCTGTCCTGTCCTGCGGAATTGCGCACGTAACCCTTGGGTAAAAGGACTTCGTAGTCATAAACGAAAATACGTTCTGTAGGTACCTTATAATCTCCGTAATCTCTGAAAGTGACACGGGCATCTGTATACCATTTGTGTTTCCTCATATTGAAGACCAGAGCATTCGTAATGCCCATAGAGTTTGTCATCAAGGCGCCTGTGTAGGTCAGATTTAATTGATGCAATGCTGGGGGAGGAGTGGGATTCACTCGTATGACTCCACCTATGGCATCGGAACCATAGAGGAAGGAGGCTGGGCCTTTCACCACTTCTACGGAGCCCACTGCAAATTGATCTATCTCAAGTCCGTGGTCAGCACCCCATTGTTGGCCTTCATGCTTTAGTCCTCCATCTACTACGGCTACTTGATTAAAGCCTAGTCCCCGGATCTGTGGTTTGGATTGGCCGGAGCCTATATACATGGCATTTACGCCAGGGAGTTTTTCTAAGGTTTGCATCAGGCTGCCACTAAGGTTCTGACGTATGAACTCTTGGTTGACCCAATCGGAGTTAAAAGTGTATTGGCGCTTAGTTTGTTCTCCTCTTTTATCTTTCACCACCACTTCATTAAGTTCATATTTGCTCTCCTCTAAAATGACAGGAGTTAGAAGGGTATCTGATACTAGGTAAACTTCAGTGACCAAGGGTTTATAGTCCACATGTGTAACTAATAACTTATAACGACCTTTCTTTAGGTTTTTGAAGCGGAAATTTCCTTGTCTATCCGTCAATCCCTGTAAGGAATCATTTAGAACCACCAAGCACTGGGATACTCCGGCACCACGGTGTTCTACTTTTCCTCTTAGGGAAAGGTGCTGAGCCAAACTTTGAATACTAGTAAGAAGGAAAAATCCTCCTATAATCCATTTCGTCATCCCTTCAAACATGCAACTATGTTGCAAAAATAGAAGAAGTATTATGAAGGACAAAGTTTTTTTTTCTGGAATTCAGGGGAATGGCTAATTTTACGCTGACAGATAGCAGAGGTATGCAGATAAATGTAATCAAGATAGGTGGTAATGTAATAGATGTGGAGGAGAAGCTTCAGGGATTTTTGAAGTCATTTGCTGCATTAGAAGGTCCAAAGGTGCTGGTTCATGGGGGGGGAAAGATTGCTACTAGAATGGCGGCGGATCTAGGGATAGAGACTAAGATGGTTGAGGGGAGAAGGATTACGGATGCTCCGATGCGCGATGTAGTCACCATGGTATACGGAGGATTGGTCAACAAGAATATAGTGGCTAGGTTACAATCCTTAGGTTGTAACGCTGTAGGCTTAACCGGTGCAGATGGAGGAGCTATACTTTCTATTAAACGACCGGTGAAAACCATAGATTATGGATATGTAGGAGATATAGTGGAGGTGAGGTCTTCTTGGATTCAGAAATTATTGTTGGACGGTGTAAATCCGGTATTTGCGCCTTTGACGTATAGTAAGGAAGGTGAAATTCTAAATACCAATGCAGATACGCAGGCCAGTGCTGTAGCTAAGTCTCTGGCAGGGGAGGCAGAGGTCAATTTGATCTATTGTTTTGAAAAGCGGGGTGTACTTTTGGATGCAGAGAACAATGATTCTGTGATCCCTGTATTGAATTCGGAAGCCTATGCTAAATATAGAGAGCAGGGAGTGATTTATGCCGGAATGATACCGAAATTAGACAATGCTTTTGAGGCAGTCAGATCCGGTGTTAGAAAGGTGATCATCTGTGAAGCGGATGATATCTTACAAGCAGTGCGGGGTCAAGCAGGAACTACTATTGAATAAATTGGAAAGAGCTTTACGCATAGAGATGGCCAATGCCCTTTCACATGGAATAGGGATCATTCTCATTTTGGCTTTTTCTCCTCTTTTGTTCTTAAAAGCACATTCCTCCGGTATCGAATATTTACCTGAGGCTGTTAGTTTGTATGTGTTTGGACTTTTGATGGTATTTACCTTTTCTACTCTTTATCACGCTACACAAAATCCTGTTGCCAAAGGCATATTAAGGGTATTTGATCATATAAGCATCTTTCTTCTGATTGCGGGAACCTATTTGCCATTAGTACTCTTACATGCGGAACCTCTTAGGGCAAAGTGGCTATTAGGTATACAATGGGTGGTAATAGCTGCAGGCTTGGTGAATAAGATTTGGTTTACGGGTAGATTCCGTTTGTTATCGTCCTTTGTATATATAGGACTGGGGGTGATGGTGCTGGCTATGGGTGAACAATTTTGGTCAAATCTCCCTGATGTTTCTTTCTATCTGGTTATTGGAGGGGGACTTATGTATCTCTTCGGTGTTTTGTTCTACCAGATTCGCCGTTGGCAATACAATCACTTTATTTGGCACCTCTTCGTATTGGCCGCAGCTATTTTGCATTTTCTTGCGGTTTACTTTTCATTTTAGGTCTGCTAAAAAGTACTGTTAATCTTCATAATAAGTGGTATAATCTCAAAAGATTTTCTACTTCAAGTTCCTATAGTATATTTAAATTCACTTATTAAACACTATTGAAACAAATGAAGAAGATTTTACACTTAATGCTCTTCGTTGGTCTTTCTTTAAACGCAGTTGCACAGGAGAAGGTGGATGAAGCGGCGGTTAAGAAGATCAGAAAAGAAGGCTTAGAAAACTCGAAGGTAATGGACATCGCGTTCCAACTTACCGATGTGGTAGGGCCGAGGCTACAAGGCTCTCCGGGCTTAATGAAAGCGTCAAAATATGCTGTTAATCAGTTAAAGGAATGGGGTTTAGAGAATGTACAACTAGAACCTTGGGGTGAATTTGGTAAAGGCTGGGAGTTGCAAAAATGCTATGTAGCAATGACCGCTCCATATTACAAACCTATTCTAGCATTCCCTAAAGTATGGACAGCCGGTTCTAACGGACTTCAAAATGCTGAGGTTTTGTTAGTGGATGAATCTGATACTACTGCTTTGGAACAATATAAAGGAAAGTTCAAAAACAAGGTAGTTCTACTTTATTCTGACGCTAAATTGCCTTCAGGCTTCAATCCGGATGTTAAAAGATACACCGATGAGGAGTTAGAGAAGATGGCGAAAGCTGAGATCGTAGTTCGTACAGGACAGCCGGCAGGTGGACCTGGAGGTAATCCTGCAATGCGTGAGATGATCGCTAACATGCGTAGAGCTACTTATATCTCTAATAAAACAAAAGAAATGGCAAAAGCTGATGGTGCTGTAGCCTTCTTAAGTATCAATGCCAGAGGTAAAGACGGTACACTTTTTGTACAGGGTGGTGGTTCATACAAGGCTACAGATCCTGAAAACATGTTGGATTTAGTGGTTTCAACTGAAGATTACTTGTCTATAGCTCGTTTAGCAAAAGCGGGTATTCCGGTGAAGATTGATCTTGATGTGAAGAGCAAGTTCCATACCGCAGACCTTAAAGGATATAACGTAATCGCAGAAATTAAGGGTACTGATCCTAAGTTGAAAGATGAAGTAGTGATGCTTGGAGCACACTTGGATTCTTGGCATACAGGAACGGGTGCTACAGATAACGCTGCAGGTTCATCTGTAATGATGGAAGCAGTTAGGATCTTAAAAGCTTCAGGTTTGAAGCCTAAGAGAACCATCCGTATCGCTCTTTGGAGTGCTGAAGAGCAAGGTCTTCACGGGTCAAGAAACTATGTGAAAAACCATTTGACAGATACTGTTAAACAGTGGAGTAATGCTGCGGGAGAAAAGATCTCCGCTTATTTCAACTTGGATAACGGAACAGGTAAGATTCGTGGTATTTATCTACAAGAAAATGAGGCTGCAAGACCTATTTTCACTAAATGGTTAGAGCCATTCCACGATTTAGGAGCAAAAACTGTAACCATTAGCAATACGGGCGGTACAGACCACCTTTCATTTGACAGAGTGGGTATTCCAGGATTCCAGTTTATTCAGGATCCAATGGAGTACAGTACTAGAACCCATCATACTAACATGGATACTTATGACCATCTCTACCCTGAAGATTTGAAGCAGGCTGCCACTATTGTAGCTTCCTTCGTTTATCATACAGCGCAAAGAGAGGCTAAAATTCCAAGAAAAGAGAAAAAATAATAGAGGTTTAACCAACGTAGTTACAAAATCTAGTTGTTTAATTGAGTTAAAAATTGGTCACCATATTGGTGGCCTTTTTTTTGTTTCTACGTATAGATAAAATATCTGGTAATATATTATTTTGCTTGTTATATAATCTTCATTTTGATTTCTTTTTGAAAAGAATATCTATAATATTGTACAATAGTAGATAAAAAATCTAAATTTGCATTATTGCTTAGGTGAAGGAGCCAGGGAACCGTGTGCAAATCATGGGCTGTCGCGCAACTGTAACTACCTCTTCAAGCCAATGTCCTCGTGGTCCACTGCTCAGGCGGGAAGGACGACAAAGGCGGTAGAAGCCAGGAGACCTACCGGAACCTCAGCGTTTACCTTTAATTTTTTATCTATGAAAACATTGAATCTTGGCTATCCGCGGATTGGTAGTGAAAGAGAACTGAAATGGGCCTCAGAGGCCTATTGGGCGGGGAAGATCTCCCTTGAGGATTTAATTGAAACCGGAAAAAGAATTAGGAGAGGCAACTGGCTCCTTCAAAAAGAACAGGGAGTGGATCTGATTCCTTGTAATGATTTTTCCTTTTATGACCACGTGCTAGACACTGCTTGTATGTTTGGGATGATTCCCAAAGAATACGAAGTCGTCCCTGAGCCATTAGACAGATACTTTGCCATGGCTAGAGGAGATCAGCGCTATGGATTATCTGCCTTAAAAATGACAAAGTGGTGGGATACTAATTACCATTACATTGTGCCAAAACCTGGACAAAAACTTCAGCTTGTGCCTTATAAATTGCTGGAAGAAGTGGAAGAGGCAAAAGCTTTAGGCATTAACGTAAAGCCGGTGATCATTGGGCCCTATACTTTCTGCTACCTCAGTAAAATGGAAGATCGGCTGGAGGAGATCATTCCTCTTTATGTTCAGTTATTGCATATTCTGGCAGAAAAGGACATCCAATATGTACAAATGGATGAACCCGTCCTGGGAGTTAGGGAGGATTTGAACTTCAGTTGGGCATATGACACCTTTGCCCGAGAGAATTCCGCTATAAAGATCATCCTGGCGAATTATTTCGAAGGTTATGGTAAAAATGCCCATTGGATTCTGGATTTGCCTGTGGATACTCTCCATCTGGATCTCGTTCGCTCCCCATATCAGTCGTTCGAACTTTTGAGTAAGAATTCTGATAAAAACTTTTCCTTAGGACTTATAGATGGACGGAACGTTTGGAAGAGCGATATGAAAACCTTGGTTTCGCAGGTGGAGAGAGCTATCCAACTGGTAGGAAGGGAGAGATTATTCCTAGCACCTTCCTGCTCTTTGATTCATGTGCCGTGCGACTTAGATCTGGAGACGGACTTGGACATCAAGTCAAGTTTAGCCTTTGCGAAGCAAAAATTAGAAGAACTCCAAACGTTAAAAGCACATTTCAACGGGGATCTTATAGATCTACTAGCCTTTGATAGGCAAAAAACTGAAACTTCAGAAGTTCAGAATAAAGTATATGCGCTAACCCTAGAAGATGAACGAAGATCTGAACCATTTGATGTTAGAAACCCGAAGCAGAAGGCATTTTTTGATCTTCCGCCATTACCCACTACTACCATTGGATCTTTCCCGCAGACCACAGAGATTCGAAAACTTAGAGCAAATCTGAAAAAAGGCGAAATTTCCCTGTCCACCTATGAAGAAATATTGAAGGAAGAAACCCGGAAATTAATCAAATGGCAAGAGGACATTGGTTTAGATGTTTTGGTACACGGAGAATTTGAGCGTACAGATATGGTGGAATATTTTGGGGAATTGCTGGATGGATTTGCTTTTACTCAAAAGGGCTGGGTGCAGAGTTACGGTTCTCGTTGCGTAAAACCACCTATCATCTTTGGAGACGTGAAGAGAAAAGCTGACATGACTGTGAAGTGGAGCGCATTTGCACAATCCTGCACTTCAAAATGGGTCAAAGGTATGCTGACTGGTCCTGTGACTATCCTACAATGGTCTTTTGTGCGGACAGATCAATCTCGGAGAGATACTTGTTTGCAAATAGCATTAGCGCTTAGAGAGGAAGTATTAGCACTGGAAAAGGCGGGTATAAGAATCATACAGGTGGACGAACCTGGATTAAGGGAAGGATTACCTTTGAGAAAGGAGAACATTAGAACCTACTTGGAATGGGCTACCAGAGCTTTTCGCGTAGCTACTTCCGGAGTGGAACCAGAAACACAAATCCACACCCACATGTGCTACGCCCACTTCAGAGAGATCTTGCCTGCCATCATTTCATTAGACGCAGATGTCATTACATTGGAATGTGCTCGCGCACCTCAAGAGCTTCTGAACACCTTTAAGGAGGAACCATATCCTTATGAAATAGGACCTGGGGTATATGATATTCACTCTCCTAGGATTCCCCATAAAGAGGAAATGTCTCAATGCATTGCGGAGGCCCTAAAGGTGGTGCCTAAAGATAGGTTATGGGTGAATCCCGATTGCGGTTTGAAAACCCGAAAATGGACGGAGGTTGAACCTGCACTAAAGCAAATGGTAGCTGCCGCTAGATCTTTCAGATAACATAGTTTTCTCCCCCAGATTTTTTGGGGGAGAATCTCTTAGAAGGAATTAGGTACTTCTGCTGCCTGTAGCATGAGGTAATGCAGATCCGTGTTCATGCAGTAGGGTTGAAGAAGTTCACTCCCCGGGCCATAGGCAGCTACTTCCACATGATCAGAAGAATGGCTCATACTGATCCAGCCTATATAATTGTATTTCTTTTGAATCTCTGAATAGAGTTTAAACGGCACTTTTTTGTAATTGTACAAACCGTCTTCCCCTCTGACAATATCGTCATAGTAGGATTTTATACTCTTGATCTCCTCATCCGTAGGTGCGAAGCCGTTCGTAGCATGGATGAGGTCTTTGATTTGTGAAGCGGTGGTGTCTTTTGTGATTTGATTCAATAACCACTCATTCGTTTTCTTGTAGTTTCTTATACTATCAAAACCTTCGCTAGCTTTTCCTCCTGAAATGGTTCCTGGATTTGCATTCCCATGATCTGTGGTCATGATGACTAAGGTGTTCTTATCTTTTTCCGCAAAGTCTATGGCCACTTTGATGGCTTCGTCAAAGGCCAGTTGGTCATAAATCAAACCCGCAATATCGTTAGCATGGGCCGCCCAGTCCACTTTACCTCCTTCTATTTGTAGTACAAAGCCATTTTGATGCTTACTTAAGACCTCAATGGCACTTTTAGCCATTTCCGCTAAAGAGGGCGTAGTTTTTTTAAGTTCGGGGTCATTTTCTCGGTCTATGGCATAGGGAATTGCTCCCGAAGAAAAGATAGCTAGAAGAGGTTTTTTTGCAGAGATCTTTTGTAACTCATCTCTACTCTTTGCCACCTCATATCCTTTTGCAGCATAAGCAGCATAGAGGTCTTTTTTGTCTTTCCTATGTTCTGCATTAAAATGTTCATCTCCTCCTCCCATAACTACATCTATACCCAGTTCCAGATATTTTTCTGCGATTTCCGGTTCAGCGTTTCTGCTTTTACTAGTGACGCAGAAGCCCGCAGGGGTGGCGTGTGTAGCGGTAACGGAAGTTACGATGCCTGCTTTTTTGCCAGCTTTCTTGAATTTTTGCCAAATGGGCATGTTTTCCCGCCCATCCGGATGAATGTTTAGGGATCCATTATTTACTTTAAATCCTCCACCAAATGCTGAGCTGCCCGCTGCGGAGTCAGTCACAATGGAGTTGGCAGATTGAGTATCCATCAAGCCTCTGCTGGCCTTACGATCTTTGTATAATTGAATCCAATGGCTACTTCTCCCTAAAGTTCTCTCACAATATAGATTTGCCATGTGTAGAGTACCTGTACTCATGCCATCACTGACTAGGAATATGATATTTTTGGCTTTTTGGGCGGAAGCAGCAAAAAGGGGTTGAGGGCCTATAAGTCCGGTTCCGGCCAGGGCTAGGGAACTATTTCTGAAAAAATGTCTTCTATTCATTATGAAAACTTTGTTTGTTCTAATATACGAATTAAAAAGAGATTTAGACTATTGAAAATGTATCCTTTACAAAGATTTAACAAACATTGCCTTTATCTTTACGTCCATGAATATACTTGTCATAGAGGATGACCCTACTCTAAATAAGAACATCGCTGAAGCATTGCAGGCGGAAGGATTTCATGTAGATGGAGTGTTTGACGGGCTTTTGGCGGAGAGATTTCTATCAAAGAAGGATTACCATACTATTATTCTAGATATTAATCTTCCCGGGAAGAACGGTTATGAAGTCTTAGCCTCATTCAGGGAAAAAGATGAGGAAACTCCTGTACTTCTTTTGACGGCATTCGGTGAGCTTGAAGATAAGGTGAAAGGCTTTGATTTGGGTGCAGACGACTACCTTACGAAACCCTTTTTTATGCGAGAATTGGTACTAAGGGTACAATCTCTCACTAAAAGAAAGCTAAGCGGTATGGGGCGAAAGAATGTGTTAGTTTTTGAGGATATTAGGGTAGATCTGGGGAGGAAGACAGTTGAACGTCAAGGAAAAGAAATCATTTTGACCCCTAGAGAGTTTCAGATTTTGGTTCGACTTTGTCAAACTCCCGGAGAATTAGTTTCTAAAGCAGAACTGATAGAAGAAATTTGGGGCACTACCTTAGAAGTGAACACGAATACCATTGAGGTATACATTAATTTTTTGAGAAATAAGTTGGATAAGCCCTTCCACAAGCAATCCATCAAAACAAAAGTAGGTTACGGATATTATCTACATGAAGATTAGAAATAAGATACTGGTCTATTTCTCTGTGACGGTGATGAGTTTGACCCTCATCTTCTTTGCACTGATCTATTATCTGTTCTCAGAGTATAGGGAGGAGGAGTTTCAGCAGGAACAGTTGAGTAAGATCAAGAATACCATAAGCCTCATAGAAGAATACAAAAAGAAAAGTGCAGAGCTGTCTCAATTGCTGGATGAACAGTATATCAATGATTTTTACGACGAGAAACTATTGGTTTACGATCATGATAAGAGCTTGATCTTTTCCAGTATTGATCAATTGGAAATTTATAGATCTGACCAAATCCTTCATGAACTTTCACCTAATGTACGATGGATAGAAAAGGTTTCTGACCAATACGATGTAGTGGGTGTTTATTTAGAGGTTCATGGAAAGTCCTATTATGCCATTAGTAAAGCTTATGACAATTTAGGGCATTCTAAAAGGGTGTTTTTGGGCAGACTTCTGGTGGGTATGTTTGCATTATTTAGTCTGGTAGTTTGGGGACTTAGCTTACATCTATCTAAACTCATCGCTCAGCCTATCGTTCGTCTCTCAAAGAACATGATGAAAGTGGAGGACTTCGCAAAGGTAGAAGTAGACAGTACTACCCTAGAAATTCAGGATTTGGCTAAAAGTTTTAATGCCCTTTTGGACCGAACTAAAGAATCCTTTGCCTTTCAAAAACATAGTATTCACCATATTTCTCATGAGCTTAAAACTCCCATAGCTGTCTTGGTTTCGGAGTTAGATGCTTTGACACAGGTAAAGGACATTGAAGAGATTAGATCTAAGATCCCAAAGTTGAGAGACAATGCGAAGAATCTGGGAGAGATCATTCACGTATTACTGGAAATCTCCAAAATAGACTCGGGTCAACCTCTACTAAAAGAGAGTTTTCGTATAGATGAGCTTTACTTTGATGTGGTGGATGAACTTCGGCATATATATCCTGCTGCTGTGATGGAATGGAATTATCCGGAAAGAGAATTTCAGGAAGAAGATCTTCTGATTAACGGAAATAGGTTAATGTTTAGACAGGTTCTACAAAATCTCCTGCTGAATGGTATAGCTTATTCCTCTGCGTCAAAGGTTAGGGCAAAGCTAGGGCCAAATAAGGAGTTATTTTTTGAAAACGAAGGGCCTACATTATCTTCTGAGGAGCAAACTCAATTATTCTCACCTTTCTTTAGGGGGGAAAATAGCAGATCACGTCCCGGTTTCGGTTTGGGACTTGCTTTGACTCAGCGTATCCTGAATCTGCATGGAGCCAGCATATCCTATTTTATCCCAAAAGAAGGGATAAACACTTTCCATATTCAATGGACTTAAGTTAATCTTTATTTTTATTAAGGTCTTTTTAAGGTGGTTTGAGGGAATTTTGTACTCTCAAAAATCACCTGTATGAAGCTATTATTTCTTTTTCTACTCTTTACGGATACGCTACATCTTAGCAGATCAGAAGTAGAGCAAAGGTTCCTTCGAGAAAACCTCAGCTTGATGGCGCAGCGTATGCAGATTTCAGAAGCAGAGGCACGCGTAGAGCAAGAGAAAAGATGGCCCAATCCTACCTTGACGATAGATCAATTAAATCTTACTGCACCAAAAGGGCAAGAGGTGGTACCTCCATTGTGGGGAAGTTTTGGTAAAAATAGGCAGTTTGGAGTGGAGTTAGAGCAGATCATTTTTACCGCTAAAAAGAAAAGAAAGTCAATAGCTCTTGCTGAAAGGGAAGTACAATTAGCACATTTAAGTTTTTCAGAGCTTCTATGGGAATCTAAGCTGCAGTTGAGACAAAAGTGTACAGCCGCCCAATCCCTCCGTGAACAGATCTCCTTTCAACAGTCGCATCTTATCGAGGTGGAAAATATCCTCCAAAAAATGGAAGCTCATGTGAGTACCGGAAGGATTCCAAAGAAGGAAGTGGTGCGTATGCGTACCTATCTTTTGGAACAAAAACAAAACTTAGCAGAGCTCATAGCAGAGGAATCAGAAATCCAGTTGCAACTGAAAATTTGGTTAAACACATCTTCTTTTCTAGTGATTACGGATCCTTTAATACCTGACGATTTAGAGGTCTTTGAGGAGAGTGAACGCCCGGATCTGGCCATTAAAAAGGGGCTAGCAGATTATCAAGCCCAAAATCTTATTCACAGAAAATCAGAGCGAATGCCAGATTTGCAATTGAAAGCGCAGTACGACCGTAACGGAAATGCTATGTTAAACTTCTTCGGTTTAGGTGTTAGCATGGATTTACCTCTTTGGGATAAGAAACAGGGAGCCATTAAAGAAGCAGAATGGGCTAAAAAGCGCTCAGAATTAGAAGTAGAGCAAATGGAATGGAAAGTTCAAAAGGAGAAGGAAGTTGCCTTCGAAAACCTTCATAAGGCAAAAGAATTTCTGGATGCATTTTCTGCAGATTTCAGACAGGAACAAAAGGAATGGTTAGAAAATTATCAAAAGCACCTTTTGGAGAGAAATACCACTTTACTGGAATTTCTGGATCAAGCGGAAAGTAGTTTAAAAGCCTTGCAATTATATGTAAAGGCGAAGGAAGCAGTTCGATTAAGATGGGAGGAATATAGATATGTAAAAGGATTATGAAAAGAATATTAGTGGTATTGGCATTTTGGGCTATGGGTTGCGAGAACCAGCCTCAACAAGAGAAAAGAAAGAGCTTTTGCTTAGATGAAAATTTTAAAAACAAGATAGAATTCTACACTACCCGTCTGGAAGAAGTAGTAGAAGGAACCCACCTGACAGGTAGCATCATTGCAAATCCTGAAAAAGTAGTAGAATATAGACCATTGTGGGAAGGAACGGTGGTCAAAACTTATTTCACCCTAGGGGATAAGGTTAGCAAAGGTCAACTTTTAGCTGAGATTCGAAGTACAGAAGGGAATACTTTACAAGCCACCTTAAGTTCATTGGAAAGCAGAATAAAGGCTGCAGAGAGGAAGAAGGAAAATTTAAAGCATCTATTGGCTGACGGTATGGCTTCCCAAACAGAATTGGAAGAAGCAATAGCAGATCTCGAAGTACTAAAATCTGAGAAAGTCAGGGCTCAAACGGAATCCAAGTGGAACCATTCTCAGGAAGGTTATTTTAAAGTTTATGCGCCAACTAGCGGTGTGGTGACAGAAAAGAGTATAAACATAGGAGAACAAGTTGTGGCAGGAGGAGAGCCCATGTTTGTGATCTCAGATCTCGAGGATCTTTGGCTAATGCTTAACATCTATGCTTCTAATGTTCAACGAATACAGGAAGGAATGGAGGTGAGCATAAGTACACTATCCTTCCCGGGCGAACTTTTTAGCGGTAGAATTACCAAGATATCTCCTGCATTTGATGAGGATGCAAGGGTTTTAAAAGCCAGATCCACCTTTGAAAATAGGGGTGGGAAACTCAAACCGGGAATGACAGTAGACGTGACGGCTTGGAAAAAGGCAGGTGAGAGCGCAGTGGCAGTACCGGTCTCAGCATTGGTTTTCTCAGATAACCAATATTACGTTCTAGTGCACCATAGCGACTGTAAAGTGGAGGTTCGTAAGGTTGAAATTGCAGTAAAAAACAAGGAAAAAGCATATCTGTCCGGAGGACTATCAGAGGGAGAAAAAATTATTTCTAAGAATCAATTGCTCGTATTTGAGGCATTATAAGCATGCAAAAGTTCATCAAAAATATAGTAGGATTCTCATTGAAGAATTCTATCATAGTCTTCTTTGCCACGGCACTACTGGTCATAGGAGGCGTTATAGCCTATTTACATACCCCTATAGAGGCCTTTCCAGATGTGACCAATACGAGGGCTAGAATCATCACCCAGTGGCCGGGTAGGAGTGCAGAGGAAGTGGAGAAATTTGTAACTCTTCCTCTGATGAAAGAGATGAATACCATCCCTAAGAAGGCGGAAGTAAGATCTATATCTCTCTTTGGTCTTTCTGTAGTGACGGTATTATTTGATGATGATGTAGATGATTTTTATGCCCAACAATATGCTTCTAACCGTTTACAGGGCGTAGAGCTGCCTGAAGGCGCCCAAGCCTCTATAGAACCTCCATATGGAGCTACAGGGGAAATCTTCAGGTATGTAGTGAGAAGTAAAAGACCCATCAAGGAACTAACTGCTATTCAGGATTGGGTAATAGAGAGAGAACTCGTAGCAGTGCCCGGAGTGGCAAATGTGGTGAGTTTTGGAGGAGAGGAGAAGACCTTTGAAATCAAGATCAATCCTACGGAGCTGGCTAACTATGACCTTTCTCCTTTGGAGGTGTACGAAGCAGTGTCCAAAAGCAATATCAATGTAGGTGGCGATGTCATAGAACAAGGAAACCAAGCTTATGTAGTGAGAGGAGTGGGTCTTTTGGAAAGTATAGAGGATATTGAAAACATTTTGATTACCGTCAAAGGCAATAGCCCCGTACTGGTTAAGCAAGTAGCAGAAGTGGCTGTAGCCGCTAAGCCAAGACTAGGTCAGGTAGGTCTGCAGGATGAAAATGACCTGGTTCAAGGTGTGGTAATGATGCTCAGGGGCGAGAATCCGGGAGATGTTATTCCTAGATTGAAGGAAAAGATAGCTGAGCTGAATCAAAACATTCTTCCAGGAGATGTTAAGATAGAACCATTTATAGACCGTACGGAGTTAGTGAACGCTACGGTGAAGACTGTGACGAAGAACTTGCTGGAAGGGATTTTCTTTGTGTCAGTAGTAGTTTTCGTTTTTCTGTACAACTGGCGGACGACCTTAATCGTGGCTACGGTCATACCCTTAGCCTTTTTGTTTGCCATCATCATGCTTAGAATACAGGGTCTTCCTGCTAATTTAATCTCTCTAGGGGCTATAGACTTTGGATTACTTTTGGAAGGAACTTTAGTGATCGTAGAGACGGTATTTGTGGCCATGGAGAAGAAAGCTCATGCGGTGGGAATGCCTACTTTCAATAGAATGAGTAAATCTGGTCTTATCAAGAAGAGTGCAGGTAGTGTTGGGTCCTATATCGTTTTTGCTCAGATCATTCTAATTGTAGCATTAATTCCAATATTCTCCTTCCAAAAGGTAGAAGGGAAGATGTTTTCTCCATTGGCTTTTACCTTAGGATATGCTTTGCTAGGTTCATTGATCCTCAGTGTTACCTACGTTCCAGCCATGTGTAAATTGATGTTAAGGGGAAATATTGAGGAGAAAGAAAATAGGATTTCTCGCTTTTTCAAGAATAGGATGTATCAGCTTTTTGCGTGGAGTTCAAAACACAAGAAAGTCACAGTCCTTTCCTATTTGCTATTGTTCTTTTCTTGCCTTACTTCCTTCTTTTTTATAGGTACAGAATTTATTCCAAAGCTGAACGAGGGGGCATTGTATGTGCGAGCTACTCTGCCGAATAGTATTAACCTTCAGGAGTCCGTGCGATTAGCTCAAGAGATGAAATCTCAGATCCGCGAGTTTGAGGAGGTGAAATTTGTATTGAATCAGGTAGGGAGGCCAAATGATGGGACTGACCCCACCGGTTTCTTCAACATAGAGTTTCATATCCAATTGCATCCTGAGAAGGAATGGAAACGAAAGATCAAAAAGGAAGACTTGGTCGAAGAAATGAGGGGCAAGTTGCAAACCTATCCCGGGATAGTATTTGGCTTCAGTCAACCTATCCAGGATAATGTAGAAGAGTATGTGGCAGGTGTGAAAAGTGCCTTAGTGGTCAAGATATTTGGAGAAGATTTAGAGGAATTAGAGGGATATGCCAGGCAGGTAGCTAAAGCCATAGAGCCAGTGGAGGGAATAAAAGATATCAACGTGTACAAAAACATGGGCTTACCCGAATTGAGAATACAGCTCCATGATCATAAGTTGGCACGCTACGGAGTAGATATTCATGACGCCCAGGCAGTGATTGAGATGGCCATAGGTGGTAGGGCGGCTACGCGTATTTTTGAGAATGAAAGGATGTTTGATGTTAGGTTGCGTTTCGACAAGAATTATAGAGATGATGACCAAAAGATAGGTGAGATCTTGATTCCAAGTAAGAGTGGAAGGAAGATTCCATTAAAGGAGATTGCTACGATTTCTTATATCACTGGCCCAACTTTTATCTATAGAGAAGGAAGCAGTAGATATATAGCAGTAGGATTTAGTGTAGAAGGGCGTGACTTAGGCAGTACCATTAAAGAGGCGAAAGCCAAAGTGGATGAGCAGGTGCATTTGCCTTCGAAAAATAAATTGGTTTGGGCAGGAGAATTTGAGAGCAAGGAAAGAGCCACTCAGCAGTTGGCCGTGATAGTTCCGGCTGTATTGGTATTGATCCTTTTCCTTTTGTACTTCAATTTTGGAACCTTAAAGGATACTTTGATCGCAGCTAGTACTATTCCATTTGCCTTTATAGGAGGATTGATTTCCTTATTAGTTACCGGTACCGTTTTTGGGATTTCTGCCGGTATAGGTTTTATTATACTCTTTGGGGTGAATACTATTAATGGTATAATCTTAATAGCGGTGATGAAAGAGAATCTAAGGAAAATGAAGCTAAAAGAGGCAATTGAAGAGGGTGTAAAAGGTAGGATCCGACCAATAGTGATGATCGCACTTATGGGTTCTTTAGGATTACTTCCCGCCGCTCTTTCTACCGGAATGGGATCTGAGATTCAGAAACCATTGGCTATCATGATTGTAGGGGGCTTGCTTATTTGTATGATCCTTTCTTTGACGGTTTTACCACAAGTGTTTTATTGGGTTTATAGAAAAGAAAAATCCTAAAGTAGCACTTTGCAACTGGAATAGTTGTTATATAAAGAATAACAGCTTGCCGAAATGAGATTTGAGGAGTATTTGAATTATTTTGAAAGTATTTTAGAAGATCCACACCCTTATCAGGATTACATCAAGATGAACTGGACGAGGATGAACCGTTGGTTAAAGACGGGTAAAGTGATGGCTGAATTACAGAATGTAATTAAAGAACCCCAGGAATGGTTAGTTATCACAGAACCGTGGTGCGGAGATGCAGCCCATACGGTCCCTTTTATTCAGATGATTGCTGAGGCAAATCCACAGGTTGAGGTAAATTATGAATTAAGAGATAGTGAGCCTTTCTCCATTGAAAAGTATTTAACAAATGGATCTAAGTCTATTCCGAAATTGGTCATTCGTGACAAGGAGGGAAATGATCTTTTTGTGTGGGGACCTAGGCCCAAGGGTTGTCAGGAACTCTTCCAAAGTATGCCTAAGGAGCTAGCTATTGTTGAACTGCAGAAATGGTATAATGAGGACAAAGGAAAAGGGGTTCAGGAAGAACTTTTATCTTTCTTAGGAACGGGATCATAACCGAAACCACCCCAAGGATGGCACCTGCCAATACGTTTTAGGCCAAGCCAGGTACCTTTGATGACGCCCCATTCCTTAATGCTTTGGATCATATAATGGGAACAGGTGGGGTCATACCTACAAGCATTAGGGAGCCATGGCGATATGCCGGCTTGATATATTCTTACCAAAAGTATGAAGAATTTGCCGAGGGTATTGTTTAGAAATTGCATAAAATAAGCAGGTCTTTTCGGGATCTGCTTTTATAACGTTTAAACGGGAAGCTCCGTTCTATTTTTCATCTCTTAAAGCTCTTCTTAAGATCTTTCCTACGTTAGTCTTAGGGAGTTCGTCTCTGAATTCTATAAACTTCGGACGTTTATAGGCTGTAAGGTTTTCTCTTGCAAAGGCTTTTACGTCTTCTTCTGTTAAGTTTGGATCTTTCTTAACAATGAAAACTTTCACTACTTCCGTAGACTTTTCATCTTCAACTCCTACGCAGGCTACTTCAAGCACACCGGGACATTGAGAAATTACTTCTTCGATCTCATTCGGATATACGTTAAAACCTGAAACTAAGATCATATCCTTTTTACGATCTACGATCTTAAAGAATCCGTCTTCCTGCATAAGGCCTATATCTCCGGTTTTGAAATACACCTTTCCATCTTCAGGATCAGTATGGAAGACCATTGCAGTTTCATCCGGTCTATTATAGTATCCTCTCATCACTTGAGGTCCATAGGCACAAATCTCACCTACTTCATTCGCTGCTCCCCAAGTTCCGTCTTCTTTTAAGATTTTAAGGATAGTTGAAGGGAAGGGAAGACCAATAGTTCCTACTTGTTGACCTCCATCTACGGGGTTAACACTCAATACCGGTGAGGTTTCTGATAGACCATAACCTTCAGATATCTTACATCCCGTAGCTTTATACCACTTTTCTGAAACAGTGGCTTGTAGGGCCATTCCTCCGGATACGGTAATTTTAAGATGGGAGAAATCTAAGGCTAAGAAATCAGGATTATTCAGCAGGGCATTGAACAAAGTGTTTAGACCCGGGAAGATAAAGATCTTGTACTTCCTTAGGTCTTTACACATGGCTTTTTGATCTCTTGGATTAGGAATCAAGATGTTGTGGAAACCTAATTTCAAGGAGGCGAATACATTCACCGTTAAGGCAAAGATGTGATAAAAAGGCAATGCACCTACAATAGTCCTAGGATAGTCATATTTGAAAGCCGGGGAGAACCATAAACTAATTCCCTCCATGTTTGCAATGAGGTTCCTGTGGGTCAATTCAGCCCCTTTAGATACCCCTGTAGTACCACCGGTATATTGAATTAGAGCCAGATCATTGATCTTCACATCCGGTTTGGTATAGGTGCTTTCTTTTCCTTTTGAAATGGCATCGTTAAACCCTACACTATCAGGAATATGGTATGGGGGAACCATCTTTTTAACCTTCTTCACCACAAAATTTACTAGTAGACGCTTAGGGAATCCCAGTGGGTCTCCTAGTTCAGTAATTATGACATGTTTTATAGATGTTTCCGGAAGAATCTTTTCCAGGTTATAGGCAAAGTTTGCTACAATCACCACTGCTTTACATCCCGAGTCGGTGAATTGGTGCTTCATCTCCCTTGGAGTATAGAGGGGGTTAGTGTTCACTACCACTAATCCCGCAAGTAAAGATCCAAATAAGGCAATGGGGTACTGGGTACAGTTAGGCATTTGTATGCCTATTCTATCTCCGGCTTTTAATCCTACACTTTGCAAATAGGCTGCAAAACCTATGGACATTTCCCGAATATCTCTATAGGTATGCGTCTTGCCCATGTAGGTGAATGCAGGTTGATGGGCAAACTTCTCAAATCCTTCCTCTAAAAGTTCTACAAGATTAGGATAAGCATCCGCGTTAAGTTCATGCGGAACGCTTTCCGGGTAATGGTTATACCAGGGAAAATTATTGTTAGAAACTGACATAAAAAACCGCTCGGGTAAATTGGAATAATTGTAAAAATAGTAGGATTTTTTGGATTGAAAATATTTTTCAAAGGAAGTTTTTGCGGAAAAGTATGCAAGTTTAAACATTATCTTAAGATTTAGCTTATTTCTATGGAATACTGGATGCAAGGTCCATTGCCGGGAATTCCGGCCTTAGTTCAGCCCGTGGCACACGTGTTAAAACAATTGCAAAAAGAGGTGCACGAGTGTATGGTAGATTTTCCTGAAAATCTGCTCTATGAAAGGCCATTTGGGCGTGCATCAGTGGGCTTTCACCTACTACATATAGGAGGTGTTATAGATAGAATGTTTACTTATGCAGAGGGTAAGATGCTAAATGATAGGCAATTCAGAGAACTTGAAGAGGAAAAGCTTCATTCCAAGTCTCTCGAAGAGCTCTTACGTCATTTGGATGATACTATAGGGTCTGCCTTGGGTAAATTGTCAGAAGTGGATCAAAGTACATTGACAGAAACCAGATATTTGGGTAGGAAAAGGATACCCGTTACTCTCATGGGGCTCCTTTTCCATAGTGCAGAACACGGTATGCGTCATTTAGGTCAATTAATAGTGACCGTTTCTGCTCTTAAGCAGCAAAAGCATCCGCCCATTCCTGAATAAGTGATAGCTCATCTCCACTTAAATGAACTCTTTGGGCATTAGCTACAGATTGTTCAGCATTTCTTGCTCCCACTAACACCGCACTAATCCCTTTTTGATTCAGTGTCCATTCTAGTATCACTTGGTGCAGACTAGCATTATGCGAATCTGCGATGGTTTGGATCTTTTGTAAAAGATCCTGTGTTTTTTCTACAAAATCTGGAGCAAAGTGAGGGTGGGTAGCTCTATGGTCCCCTTCTGCGAAAGTATAACCCGGTTTAATTTTACCCGTTAAAAGACCTCTTTCTAAAGGACTATAGGCCAATACCCCAATGCCTTCATCAAAACAGTAAGGTAAAACCTCTTTTTCAATACCTCTATTCACCATGCTATAAGGAATTTGGTTTGAGATGATGATGTTCTTCACCACTTGAACTTGTGATGCATCATAATTACAAACGCCTGCATGTCTGACTTTCCCTTGTTCTATTAACCTTTCTACGGCTTCAAATGATTCTTCAATAGGAGTAGTAACATCTGGCCAATGTATTTGGTATAAATCTATGTAATCCGTACCTAACCTTTTAAGGCTTTGTTCGCATTCATAGATAATGCTTTCTTTTCCGGCATATTTGTAGATATCTATGTCTTTACCTTCATTGTTTTTTGATGGGAAATACAAAGTACCTTTAGTATCATCCCATCTTAAACCGAACTTCGTTAAGATCTCTACCTTATCACGGGAAATGTCTATTATAGCTTCTCCCACTATCTCTTCACTGGTACCTTGTCCGTAGATAGGTGCTGTATCTATGGAGCTTACCCCTGCATCATATGCAGCTTTAATAGCATCTACTGCAGAACGTCTGTCAGTGCTTCCCCACATCCAACCTCCGGCTGCCCAGGCTCCAAAGACAATCTCTGACACCTCAAATTCGCTTCGACCTAATTTAACTTTTCTCATGGTATTTTGAATTAGACGGTGAAAATGCAAAAAAAAGGAAGGGAGCACAAGGGATAGTGCTAGTTGGAATAAAGAATCTGTAAATTTGTAGAGTCTTTGATACATAATAAAATGAAAAAAATATTTACAGTATTGTTCCTGTTATGGGGGCAATTAGCTATTGCCCAGGTAGATACCAACAGGTATGAGGTGCCGGGTAGAAAGAATATTGATCCGGATAAGCCATACGTAATTCTCATTTCTTTAGATGGATTCAGACCGGATTATATAGAGCGGCACGGTGCCGAAAATTTAAAGAGATTAGCTGAGAAGGGTGTGTTTAGCAAAGGTATGGTGCCATCTTATCCTACTAATACTTTCCCTAACCACTTTAGTATTGTTACAGGCATGTATCCTTCTAATCATGGTTTAGTGGATAATTTCTTTTATGATGCCAAAAGAGATCAGTCTTATTCTATGTATACGGCAAGTACAGTTCGTGATAGCAGTTGGTACGGAGGACTACCTCTCTGGAGTTTAGCAGAGCGGAACGGTGTGGTATCTATGAGTTTGTTTTGGGTAGCTTCTGAAAGTAGGACGAATGGGATTCCTCCTACTTATTATTACCATTATCATAACGAATTTAGTAATGATAGGAAAATAGAGATAGTAAAGGAGATGTTGTCCTTACCTGATGATGTTAGGCCCCATTTGATTACCATGTATTTTCCTGAAGTAGATTCCCAGGGTCATTACTATGGACCTTTTTCTAAGGAAACGAAAGAGGCCGTTAAGAATGTAGACGGCGCCATTCAGAAATTATGCGAAGAGGTAGATAAACTAGGCCTCAAGAATGTGAATTATGTCTTGGTCTCTGATCATGGAATGGCTGAAGCGGATGTGGATCATCTTATACCCATTCCGGAGATGGTGAGAAATAGGAAGTATGTAGTGATGAACTCCTTTTCCATGGCCAGAATCCATGTCTTGAATAAGGATCAAATCAAAAGCACCTATAAGGCTTTAAAGAAAGAAAAGAATCCAAATTACAAAGTGGTACTAACAAAGAGGATGCCTAAGAGATTGCATTTCAGGACGAATGAAGATGGGCGGTTAGGGGATATCATATTGCTACCTTATCCTCCCAAAGCTTTTGCTTCTAATCCTCCCAGTCCCAGAAAGTATCCGGGAATTCACGGATATGATGTGAAATGGGCTCCGGAAATGCATGCTACTTTTATGGCTTGGGGGCCTGCATTTAAACAAAACTACAGCATTGGAAGTTTTGAGAATGTGCATGTGTATCCTTTGATCGCAGATATTCTAGGTCTGAAATATGATCACAAGATTGATGGTAAGAAGAAAGTGCTAGAAAAAATAAAAGCCGGAAATTGATTCCGGCTTTTTTTATGATTCACAACTGCTACAAGAGACCAGGTTCGTGACTAATTCCTTAGAAACACTTTGGCTTCTTTGGTAGTACAAGGATTTTATTCCCAGTTTCCAAGCTTCTATGATCAGTCGGTTAACGTCTTTGATAGGTAACTCTGCAGGTATATTGATGTTAAGGCTTTGGCCTTGATCTACATATTTTTGACGAATAGAGGCTTGTTGGATGATTTCTAACTGGCTAATCTCTTTAAAGGTTTTAAATACAGATTTCTCATACTCGTTCAGTTCTTTCAGGTGTTGAACGCTACCGTTGTTCAGCATGATGCTTCTCCAGGTTTCCTCGTTATCTATACCTTTTTCTTCAAGAAGGGCCTTTAGGTATTTGTTTTTGCGCATGAAATTGCCTTTGGCTAATCCGGCTTTGAAGTAATTGCTGCTGAAAGGCTCAATTCCGGGTGAGGTTTGTCCCAGAATAGCAGATGAAGAAGTGGTAGGAGCTATGGCCATAGTGGTAGTATTTCTTCTACCGTATCCCTTCAATAATTCCGGTTCTCCGTAGATCATGGCTAATTCCTCAGTGGCTTTATCCGCCTCTGTCTTCATGTGCCGGAAGATTTCTGAGGTGAGCTGCTTAGCCTCCATTCCTTCAAAAGGCAGCATGCGTTTCTGAAGTAAGGAGTGCCAACCTAGGACACCAAGTCCAAGTGCTCTATGTCTTTTGGCAAAACGGTTTGCTGCTGCCAGGTAGTAGTTATCCTCTGTTTTTGCGATAAACTCTTGCAAAACGGCATCTAAGAAGAAGATGGCTAATTTTACGGCTTTGGTATCCTTCCATTCGTCGTAAAGTTCTAAGTTCATGGAGGACAAGCAGCAGATAAAGGATTCGTCTGCGCTGGAAGGCAACATGATTTCCGAGCAAAGGTTGCTGGCATTGATTCTCATGTTATGGTCCTTATACACTTGGGGCTTGTTTCTATTCACGTTATCCGTGAAGAAGATATAAGGAAGACCTTTTTGTTGTCTACTTTCTAGGACTTTTGCCCAAAGTTGACGCTTCTCCATATCCCCGTCAATCATTTCCTGCATCCAATAATCCGGAACGCAGACCGCAAAGAAGAGGTTTTGAATAGGATTACCTATGTTTTTGATCTGTAGGAATTCTTCACAGTCCGGATGGTCAATATCAAGGTAAGCGGCAAATGCCCCTCTTCTCACACCTCCTTGAGAAATGGTATCCATGGCGGTGTCAAAGAGTTTCATGAAGCTCACGGCTCCACTACTTTTACCGTTATCTGTTACGGCACTTCCTCTTCCACGTAGATCTCCGAAATAACCGGAAGTACCTCCTCCGGTTTTGGTTTGCATGATAACTTCCCCTAGTTTATGAGTAATAGACTCAATGCTATCCGGAACATGTACATTGAAACAGGAGATAGGAAGGCCTCTTTCTGTACCCATATTGGCCCAGATAGGAGAGCTTAAGGACATCCACCCACGTTCAATCATCTCTTTGAAAGCTTCAGTTAGCTCCGGCTTATAGAGACGTTTGGCTGCTGCGGAACAGATGCGGTGAATGGCTCCTTCAACTGTTTCACCGTTTAATAGGTAACCACGGTTTAATATTTGTTCACTTTCGGAGTTTTTCCACCATAATCTTTGGGCTTCTCCTTCTGCTATGAATAATTCCATATATCTTAGAATAAATCGTCTGCTGTTATGCTTTTGTCGTGTTTAGTATAGTCTACTGGTCTTTTGGCGAAGAAATCGTCTAAGCTATTAGCAAAAACCTCTTCTTCGAACCAAGCGATAGGTTGGTAATCTGCTGAACTTACGTGGAAAAGAGGAGAGAAACCTATTTTCTTCATGCTATCATCAATCCTGAATTTCATGAAGTTCAAAAGGTCTTTTTTCTTGATGATTTCTATCTCTCCTTCTGAGAAGATCCAGTCTAGAATTCTTTCTTCGACTTCTATGGATTCTCTTACGGTATCTTCTATCTGTGTGATGGTTTCAGGATCAAAGAAGTCCGGGAACTCGTCTCTGATGGTGTTCACTATATAGATTCCCCCATTGGCATGGATTTGTTCGTCAACGGATGTCCACGCGATGATATTCGACACATTCTTCATGTATCCTTTGAATCTGGTAAAGGAAAGAATAATGGCGAACTGACTGAATAGAGAAACGTTTTCAATGAGAATGGTAAAAAGGATCAAAGAGATGACATACTTTTTACGGTCTTCTGAGCGAGTGTCTTTCAATACCCCACCCAGATACTCTACTCTTTGCTTGATAACGGGTATTTCCAATAGTTTCTGGAACTCGTTATTATAACCCAGAACTTCTAACAGTCGGGAATAGGCTTCTGAGTGTCGGAACTCACATTCGGCAAAAGTAGTGCCTAGTCCATTGAATTCCGGTTTTGGGAAATGATCGTAAAGGTTTCCCCAGAATGTTTTTACGGCGACTTCAATCTGGGCAATTGCCAAAAGACTGTTCTTGACGGCTGAGCGCTCTGCTGGACTTAAGTGGGAGTGAAAGTCTTGCGTGTCAGCGGTGAAGTCAACCTCACTATGTACCCAATAGGCTTTGTTTATCGCACTGGTGAAAGTCAGAATTTCAGGATACTCAAAGGGTTTATAATTGATGCGTTTGTCGAATATGCTCATGCCAAAAGGAGATGAATTTCTTATTTACTGAATGACAGTAGGTTGTATAATTTTGTTCACTTGTATGAACAAATATAAATGAAAATTTGTCAACTTTTTAATTTATTAATTTTAAAAAGTTAGCAAACTTTTGTGCGTAAAAAATTAAATATCAATCAATTAACGATTTTTGATATAAGAAAAGTGCACAAAAAAATAAAATATTGATAATATATTTTTTGAGAAGGGAGGAAAAAAAAGCGGAGAGGTAATCTCCGCTTTTTTGGAGGGATATTTATCTTATGCGTCTACGTTAGCATAGCGTGCATTTTTCTCAATAAAGTCACGTCTAGGTGGTACATCGTCACCCATTAACATGGAGAATAACATATCTGCTTCAGCGGCAGATTCTATAGTAACCTGTTTTAACGTGCGGTGCTGAGGGTTCATGGTAGTTTCCCAAAGCTGTTCAGGGTTCATCTCTCCCAAACCTTTATAACGCTGAACTCCTACGTTTTCTTCTTTTCCACCACCGGCTAACTTTTTAACAGCAGCGTAGCGTTGTTCTTCGGTCCATGCGTAGATCTCATCTTTACCTTTTTTAACAAGGTATAGAGGGGGTTGAGCGATGTATAGGTAACCGTTTTCTATGATTTCACGCATGAATCTATAGAAGAAGGTAAGGATCAAAGTACGGATGTGACTACCGTCAATATCGGCATCCGTCATGATGATGATCTTGTGATATCTCAATTTTTCAAGATTCAGCGCTCTTTCGTCGCCCTCTTTTCCGATCTGAACTCCAAGAGCAGTGAAGATGTTTTTGATCTCTTCGTTTTCGTAGATCTTATATTCCTGAGCTTTTTCCACGTTAAGGATTTTACCTCTTAATGGAAGAATGGCCTGGAAGTTTCTATCTCTCCCTTGTTTTGCAGAACCTCCTGCAGAGTCACCCTCTACCAGGTAGACTTCGCAAAGTGCCGGATCATGCTCGGAGCAGTCGGCTAGTTTTCCGGGAAGTCCGGATCCTACTAAAACGTTTTTACGTTGAACCATCTCTCTGGCTTTCTTTGCAGCTATACGCGCTCTTGCCGCCAGAATCACTTTATCTACGATGATCTTCGCATCTTTCGGATTTTCCTCCAGGTAGTTTTCAAGCATTTCCTGTACGCAACCACTCACTGCAGCGGTTACTTCAGAGTTACCTAGTTTAGATTTGGTTTGACCTTCGAATTGAGGTTCAGCCACCTTTACTGAGATAACGGCAGTTAGACCTTCGCGGAAGTCGTCACCTGAAATCTCAATCTTCTCTTTTGCTAATAAACCTGATTTTTCAGCATAGCTTTTCAATGTACGCGTTAAGGCCATGCGGAAACCGGACACGTGTGTACCGCCTTCAGGAGTGTTAATATTATTTACGAAAGAAGATACGTTTTCAGAATAAGAGGTATTGTAGGTCATGGAAACTTCTACCGGTACCCCGTCTCTTTGACCCTCCATATACATTGGAGTGGTGATCAGGCGTTCTCTGCTTTTGTCCAGATATTCTACAAACTCTATTAGACCACCTTCTGAGTGGAACTCTTCGTATTTTGGTTTTCCTTCTTCGTCTAATTCTCTAAGGTCAGTCAGAGTAAGGGTGATTCCTTTGTTCAGGAAAGAAAGTTCACGAAGACGGTTAGCTACCGTTTCGTACTTGTATTCTGTTACCTGAAAAATGCTATCATCCGGTTTGAAGTGAATGATAGTTCCTCTGTAATCTGTAGTGCCTATTTCTCTGGCAGGATAAAGAGGCTTACCAATGCTGAACTCCTGTTCCGTGATCTTTCCGTCTCGGTGAACTTCTGCTCTCAAGTGAGTAGAAAGGGCATTCACACAGGATACCCCCACGCCGTGAAGACCTCCGGATACTTTATAGGTGTCTTTATCAAATTTACCACCGGCATGAAGTACGGTAAGTACAACTTCAAGGGCAGATTTTTGTTCTTTCTCGTGCCAACCGGTAGGGATACCTCTACCGTTATCCTTTACTGTAATCGAGTTGTCAGTATTGATCGTAGTTTCAATTCGGTTACAGTATCCTGCCATAGCCTCATCTATGGAGTTATCTACAACCTCCCAGATTAAATGGTGCAGACCTTTTATTCCGATGTCTCCAATGTACATAGCCGGACGTTTACGTACGGCTTCTAAACCTTCCAGTACCTGGATATTACTAGCTGAGTAGTCTTGTTTGTTGTTTTCGCTCATAGCATTTGAAAAGTCCCTTCTTGGGACTTAAAATCTTACAAAGATAACAAATTTTCGCGTAAAAGACTAACGATTGGAGTTCTTGTCCGGCGAATTATTAGTCCCTTAATATCTTAGGTTTATTTCAATTTTTGCAAGATCTTTTCCAGATCATCTGCATTAGAAAAACGGATAGTAACCTGTCCTTTGTTGATGTCTTGAACCTTGATTTTAATAGGCACTTTGGTCTTACCTTTTAGGGTCATTTCCTCTATGCGCATATCTTCCCTGTGCATTTCCAGTTCATTCGCCTGAGCCTCGAAGGCATTACCTCTTTTGACCAGAGCTTCTACCTCCCGGGCACTAAGGTTATCTTCCAGGATCTTCTGGTAGATATCCATTTGCAAAGATGGGTCATTCACCGGGATCAAAGGACGAACTTGCCCTACTGTAACTACACCCAGTACTAAGCCGGTTTGAATCTCTGTGGGTAGCTGGAGCAAGCGTAGAAAATTAGTGATGTTAGATCTGCTTTTTCCTACCCTTTGGCCTAAGTCTTCTTGGCGGAAACCTAGTTCTTCCATCATCCGGCGGTAAGAAAGGGCTATTTCTATAGGGTTGAGGTTTTCCCTTTGGATGTTTTCGATCAAAGCCATCTCTAAAGAGCGCTGATCGTCTACTTCCCTGATATAGGCAGGTATGCGGGTTAGGCCCGCTAACTTGGATGCCCGGAACCTTCTTTCCCCTGAAATAATTTCCAGCTTCCCTTCAGAAGTTTCTCTAACGGTTATGGGCTGAATGAGTCCCTGCAGTTTGATGGAGTCTGCCAGTTCTCTCAAAGCAGATTCATCAAAGGATTTGCGGGGCTGGGAGCTTCCCACCACTATTCTGTCTACCTCTACCTCTTTAACTCCTACAAATGCGGCTACTTTACGTTTGACCACTAAGTCAGAATCTCCCAAAAGGGAGTTGAGGCCTTTTCCTTTATTCTCCATTTTTTATCTCAGGAAGCGAATTTCTTCTTAATAGTTCTTTGGCTAGATCAATATAACTCTTTGCTCCTTTGTTTTCCAAATAAGAGATATCAAATTCTCCATCTTCAGAGAACATTAACAGGGCAGGTACGCCGTAGCTTGGTGCTTCGGCTAATTTCACATTTCTTGGTACTAAGGTGCTAAAACATAAGGTGCCAAAGTGTTTTCTTACGTCATCCACCACCATCTTAGACAGGTTTGTTCTGCCATCATACATGGTCAATACGTAACCTTCCATGGCTAGTTCAGGATTCAATCGCTTACGGATGATCTCTATAGTGTTCTGCAGCTTTGCAATTCCTTCCAAAGCGAAGTACTCGCACTGTACGGGAATAAGTACACTATCAGAAGCCACGATGGAGTTGATAACCATTAGACCTAAGGAAGGGGAACAGTCGATAAAGATAAAATCATAATCATCCTTAACTTCCCCTATGATTTCCTTCAATATATATTCTCTGGCTACCTGATTTACGATTTCAAGTTCGAAACCTGCTAGGTCAATGTGAGAGGATATGAGGTCCAGGTTAGGAATTTGGGTTTTAACTATACAGTCTTTGATAGGCGACTGACCCACGAGCGCCGTATAGATATTATGTTTTTGTTCTTTACTATCTACTCCAATGCCTGAGCCGGCGTTTGCCTGGGGATCTGTGTCGATGAGCAGGATTTTATAATCCAGCACAGCGAGGCTGGCCGATAGGTTGATGGCAGTAGTGGTTTTACCCACTCCACCTTTCTGGTTTACAATGGAAATAATCTTACCCATAAGGAGTATTGGTTTTTTAAAAGAAGAACAAAGATAAAAAAGTTAAGAGATATACTGCGCTGTGTATGTTTATAACTCGGCTTATTGTGGAAAAAAAATGCTTGGACGCATTTGTACATTCCATAGGTAAAAAAGCCTTACTTTTACGTTATGATTCCTCAGGATACCGTCAATCAAATTCTTCAAGCTGCTGATATTGGTGAGGTAGTAGGCGAGTTTGTGACCCTTAAGAGAAGGGGGGCAAACCTAATAGCTTGTTGCCCATTCCATAATGAGAAAACTCCGTCCTTCTCTGTCTCTCCTGCTAAGGGTATTTATAAGTGTTTTGGCTGTGGAAAAGGCGGTGATTCCGTAAGGTTTGTGATGGATTTGGAAGGTCTTTCTTATCCGGATGCTCTTAAATGGTTAGCAAAGAAGTATAACATTGAGATCAAGGAGAAGGAATTTACGGACTCTGAGCTTGCTGCGCAAAATGAAAGGGAAAGTCTCTTCATCGTCTCAGAATTTGCAAATAATTTCTTTAGAGATTATCTCCTAAATAGCTCTGAAGGACAAAGTGTAGGGGCCAGCTATTTCATAGAAAGAGGCTTTTCAAAGCCGGTTATGGAAAGATTTCATTTGGGTTTCGCTCCTGACGGCAGAGATCTGTTCTATAAAACCGCTACCCAAGCGGGTTTTTCCCAGGAAGTATTAGAAAAGGCGGGTTTAGTTTCTAAAAAGGATGACAATACATATCTGGACCGCTTCAGAGGGAGGGTAGTATTCCCTATCCATAATGTTGCGGGGAAAACCATAGCTTTTGGTGCCAGAATCTTAAAAACGGATGCGAAAGCTCCGAAATACATCAACTCTCCTGAGACGGAAATTTACCATAAAAGCAAGATAGTTTATGGTATCTATCAGGCAAAGAACGCGATCCGACAAAAAGAGAACTGTTTCCTTGTAGAAGGTTATACAGATGTGATTTCATTACATCAAGCAGGAATAGAGAATGTGGTGGCCTCCTCAGGAACTTCCTTAACGGTAGAGCAAATACGCTTGATAGGAAGGTTTACGGATAATATAACGGTGCTTTATGACGGAGACTCTGCGGGTATTAAAGCATCCCTAAGAGGTATAGATCTGATACTTGAAGAGGGTTTGAATGTAAAAGCCGTGGTTTTTCCGGAAGGCGATGATCCGGATAGTTATATTCGAAAGGTTGGGGGTGAGGCATTTACCAGGTATGTAGAGCAGAACCAAAAAGACTTTATCCGTTTTAAAACGGAAATCTCTCTTGAAGATGTAGGACAGGACGCAGTGAAGAAAGCTGAACTTGTAGAGAGTTTAGTGCTTTCCATTACCAAGGTTCCAAATCCTGTAAAGCGTCAAATCTTTTATCAGGAAGTAGCAAAGCTCCTTAACATTGATGAAGCCATACTGATCAATGAAGGCAATAAGAAGACCGTCACTAATCTCAAGCCTGTGGCTAAGCAGGATGGAGGGCAGGTGGCGCCTAAAAGAAACATTGAGATGGAGATCCTTTCTCAAGAGGATCATCCGGAAGAGGAGGCTTTGGTAAGGGATTTGGTACTATATGGTCAGGTACAGATCTCTGAAGCGCATGTATTGGCAGATTATATCTTCTCCGAAACGGAGGCTGATATTGTTCAAGATCCTGTTCTGAATGCTATATACCGTCAGTATTATGAATTTTATAGTAGGGGCGAAGCTCCAACTACCAGATACTTCATTTCCCATCCTGATCATAGAATACAAGAGAAAGTGATACAATGGGAGACCCCAAAGCATGAGCTCAGTCAGCACTGGAAGAAGTACGAGATCTTCATTCCTGAGTATCAAGATAATCTGGGAGAAAATATTACTCGCATCAACTTTAGAATAGCCTTATTAAAGATTAAAAAGGAAATCAATCAGGTCATAGAAGAGTTGAATTTTGTGGATGAAGAAAAGGAGGTGATTCTTTTGGAACATTTGAAGGAGAAGTTAGCCGAGCGAAAAGAGATAGCAGAATTCTTAGGGTCTGTACTTTAATTTTTTTGATTTACTTTGTATTTTAATTTATAAAAATGAATCTATCTAACGAGGTTATATTTTTCGGTGGCTTCGCCTTGTTCACCATTTTTGTGATGCTTTTAGATTTGGGAGCATTTAGTAGTAAGAAGGAACACGTAGTGAAGTTTAAGGAAGCCGCTTTTTGGTCGGCCGTATGGGTGAGCTTGGCTATAGCGTTTTACTTCTTTTTGCGCCACTATGGCCATTGGGTACATGATGTGAGTGATGCAGCCCATTTGCAGCATATTAAAGATGAGTTCTATCCTGCCATAGATTTTACAGGCGACTATGTCAGGGATATGACCTTGTTCCAAAATAACATGGCACTGGAATATATCACCGGATATTTGGTGGAGTATTCCTTGTCAGTAGATAATATCTTTGTTTTTATTCTGATATTCAATTCCTTCGGAGTTAAGCCAAAGCATTACAAGAAGGTCTTGGTTTGGGGGATATTAGGTTCCATAGTTTTAAGATTTGTATTCATCTTCTTAGGTGCAGCTTTGATACAGAAGTTTGATTGGATCTTGTTAGTATTTGGCGCATTCCTGGTTTATACGGGATTATCTATCTTGTTTAAGAAGGAGGAAGAAGAGAATATTGATACCAAAAACCACCCGGCTGTAAAGATAACCGGAAGGTTTTTCAATGTATATGAACGCTTTGTGGCAGATAGATTATTCTTCCGCAACAAGTACCATAAGAACAAGGTGTATGTTACTCCACTTTTCATGGTGATTGTGGTGATTGCTTTCACAGATGTGATCTTTGCGGTGGATTCTATTCCTGCCATCTTCTCCATCACTAAAGATCCGTATATCGTATTCTTCTCGAATGTATTTGCTATCATGGGTCTTAGGTCTATGTTCTTCTTCTTGGTGAACATTATTGATATGTTCGCTTATTTGAAATATGGCTTAGGCGTGTTATTGACGTTTATTGGGGTGAAGATGTTAGCGCATACTTGGTTACATGAGATTGGATTCACTAATGTGCATTCTCTTTTAATGATCATCGGTATTCTTGCAGTGAGTATCATTGCTTCATTACTATTTCCACCTAAAGCAGAAGAGGCGGCATAAATATGAAGTCCTTTCTCTTAAAGGCGGCTCAGTTTTGTGTATATCAGGAGCGTACCCAGCAGGAAGTACGGGATAAGTTATATTCTTGGGGGGCAAGTACAGATGAAGTTGAGGAGGTGATTGCCTATCTTATCACTGAAAATTATCTCAATGAAAGTCGGTTTGCCAAGCAGTTTGCAGGAGGTAAGTTTAGGGTTAAGAGATGGGGAAGGCGAAAGATTCGGTATGAATTAAAAGGCAAAGGTCTGAGTGATAGGTGCATTGAAGAGGGGATGGCTGAAATTCCGGATGATGATTACCAGGAAGTCATACTGGAGCTTATAGATAAGCAAAGAGAGAAACTGAAGTCAGAAACCAATCCTTTGGTTCGACAAAAAAAAATGGTGGACCATCTGGTAAATAAAGGATTTGAGCCTGATTTGGTCTTGGATCTAATAAAGAAAGGCCGTCCCTAAAAGGGGCGGCCTTTTGTCTATTAACCAATTTAAACTTATTTCCATCCTCCATTTGAGGTACCTTTTCCGTCTGCCTTAGCTACAGTGCCAAAGGTGTAGAAAGGAGGTTCTACGCGGAATGTCTCTAATGTTCTTGCTGGTATAGGGAAATGCAAGAAGGTACCTTTTTGTAACAGGTCTAGTTTTCTCATAGTGAAGAATTGTAGACCACCACTACTTACTGTACATTCTACATGTCTTTCGTGATGAATAGCTTGTAAGATATCGTCTTTATTTACTGCTACCGGACTCATTTTACCTCTAGTAATACGAGTTGAGGCATTGATAATATCTGCGGCTTCCTGTAATTCACCTAAATAAACACGTGCTTCTGCTCTCATCATATCGTTTTCAGTTTTCATGATATGCGCTTTTGGACCTGAATGGTTAACAAACAGGTGATCATAACGCGAATGACGATAGTTTGAGAAGTTGAAATATCCTCTGTCTGCGCGGAAGCCGTTTGATGCAGTGTATTGGAAGTCAGTGAAGAGGCGTTGGTCAACTGGGTCTGTAGAAGCCGGAGGGTGAGGGAAGTCAGCTCTATTTTCCCAGATTTGAGGCTGTTTTGGATCCATCATGTGTACCACGTACATGTCCACCTTGCCCCAACCTGCAGTGGTAAGGTACTGGGTACCTTGATCGTACCAAAGGGTACCACCATCAAATACCACGTTCCAGTCGGCAGTGATACCTGCATCCGCGTATGCTTTCACTTTTGCCCAGTTTACAGCAGCTAGTTCTGTCTTGTTTCTAGGAACGTTTGACATGATTCTTGCTGCCACTGTGCTTGCTATTTTCTTGAATTCAGTGTTTGATATAGCCGTCTGCGAAGCGAACCAGCTGGTTGGAATTGAGAAAGTATTGTTGCTAAGAGAAATAGCTTGATCCAAGTATTCTATTGCTTTAGCAGCCACCTCATTATACGGGATAGCGGTTTCAAACACTCCTTCTACAGTAGTTTTCTCATCCACTACATGAGCTCTGTCATACACTAGGGCCAGATTTCCATAGGCAATACCCTGGATGAATCTAGCTACTGCCATAGTTCTGTTATTTCCTTCTCCGTTTTTGCCAATTTGAACACCGCTTTCTATGGCTTTGATCACGTTGTTGGCCGTGGCTATAGCACCATACATTCTATCGTAAGTATATTTGGTTTGCGATTGGTTCGAATAGCTAGGGCTGTTATCCCAAGCGAGGTCCCTTGGTTCGCTTGAAGCGTGCCACATACCGAAGTTACCGTGAGAACAAGTCACATTATCAGAAGCTACTGCTAACATGGGTTTTACACCACTAGGGTTATGTTCTCCATGGTAGTAGGTATTGAAAAGGTTACTGGCTACATTTTCTACGTCTTCTCCTTTTGCATACACCTTCTGGAAATCGGGGTTGTTTTTGTTTTCTACATCTAGTAGATCAGGGTCACATCCGGCCAAGATCAAGGCAGAAAATGCGAGGAAAATTGATTTTATATTTTTCATCGTTCAAATTAGAAGTTTAGAGTAAGTGAAAACGCGTATTGTCTGTAAAGTGGGTTGGCATAAATACCATCTACAGGGAAGCGGATTGATCCCACTTCAGGGTCATACCCTGAATAGTTAGTGAAAGTTAAAAGGTTTCTACCAATAACTCTGGCATTAATACCTTTAGAGAAGCCTTTCACCCAACGGCTAGGAAGGTTATATCCTATAGCTAATTCTCTTACTTTAACATATGTGCCGTCTTCTACCCAGTAAGCATTTGCATTATTTGCATCGTAGAAACCGGTGTTAGAGCCTACGTAAGAAGCCACTTTCTTCTTGTCTTGAGGAACATTCGTCATGTCTTGTCGTTTACTCACGTTGTTAAATGCCAAACGCTGCTCTTTGCCATTGTAGATGTCTCCACCTTGTTTCCAGTCTAGTAATAAGTAGAATTGGAAGTTTTTATAAGTAACGGTGTTAGTGATACCGGCTATGAAGTCAGGGTTACCATTACCTATTTTTCCGTACCAAGGAGTTCCATCAGCGTTAAGTTTCTTGATCGGCATTTCACTTGCTGTTCCTTGAGATCCTTTTGGAACTACATAACCGTCACTGTTGATTTCGTAATCGCCAATGGTTTTTCCTTCTGGGAGCTGTTGAGACATCTCTTCCAGTGTTCTTATCATTTTATAACCGTAAATGGCACCGTAAACCTCGCCTTCTGCGATTCTGAACAGGTTACCTTGGTCACCGTTTAGGTCTTGACCACCTGGGCTATAAGGAGGGATAGGGAGTTTAGTGATCTTCTGATTTACTTTAGAGAATACAATATTGGTATTCCAAGAGAAATCCTTTTTCTTATACCAGTTGGCACCTAAGGTGAATTCAAAGGTATTGGATTTTACTTCCCCGGCATTTTGCCACTGGTTAGGGAAACCGTCATTCAAGAACGCTACCAAAGGAACGTTTAAGAATTGGTCTTTGGTTACTGACATGGCATAAGTAGCCTCAAAGGTAAACTTCTTCAAGAAGTCTACATTGATACCAATTTCCGTTTCAGCTGTAGTAGAAGGTTTTAGCAAGCGGTTACCTTTTTGAGAAGGAGAGGTATTACCACTAGATAAGCTATAAACTTCATATTGCCATGCGAAATTAGGACGGATACCTGCTGTACCATGAGCAACACGCACTTTTAATTCATCAATTCCGTTGATTTTTACATCTTCAGAAATACGGTATGCCCCGGATAATCTGTAATAAGAATTCCATCTGGCATCCGGTCCGAACAAGGATGAACCGTCATAACGGTACATACCGTCAAATAAGTAACGATCTTTATAATCTAAACCTAAGATGGCAAAATAGTTCTGAGCTCTTTCGTCTTCTTGGTAAGAGTCACCTGAGGTAATGTCTTCTGAACGGATGTTTTTGAAGTTTTCTATTCCTGAGATCACGAACTTCTGTCCATACATGTAGTTACTTTCGTAATGACGATTTTCATACAGGTATGATAGTTTTGCTCTAGTAGATAGATCACCAAATTTACGGTTCAGGTTCAAAGTGAACTGGCTGTTTGCTGTTTTTGATTCGTTAGTAGAATTAGAAATACTACCACCACTATATTTTTGGTAGTTATCCTCAATCACACCACCTGAACGCTGCCAAGTATCCATAGGGTTGATAATTTCCTCACGGAAGTTTGAAATCTCCATGGTTTGTGTAAGGTCTAGATCAGCCCATGATGTAAGGCGTACGTTAGCGGAGTAGTTAGCTAACCATCTACGCGTTTTAGCCTCTTGCTTTCTCTTATATAGATAATAAAGAGGGTTTTCAGTTTCGTCATTGAAGTGGTTAAAACGAACATAATATGGCTGGCCATCAGGGTTCTTAGCAAATACATCTACGTCCTTCTCTAGACGAGCAATGTTATAGAAAATACCGTTGCTTTGAGAAGGAGTGTTAGTGGTTCTGTTCAGGAATAAGTTCGAAGCACTTACTTTTAACCATTTAGTTAGGTGATGGTCTACGTTGATTCTGAAGTTCTGACGGTTATAACCATCTGTCAACTTCATAACGCCTTGTTGTAAATTGTTCTCAAACGACAGATAAACGTTCCCCCTATCGGTACGGTTGGACACAGACACAAAGTTAGTTAAGTTAGTACCTGTACGGAAGATGTCACTTTGCATGTCTCTATATACTCCATAAGGATTATCCATATAGCCATCAGGGTCAATACTTCTACTTCCTGTGATTCTTGGATCATATCCACCTCCTGCATAATCAGCTGGATAAGTAACGCCTTTGTACTTCGTATACCTTCCTTGAGCAGTTTGCCAGTCATCTGCTAAAGCATAAACATGAGACTCTGCTGTTTCCAGATATTTTGCGATTTGAGAGCTACCGATCTCGTTTCTAACCACGATATCCGTTTTGTTAATGCTTCCTGAACTACCACGTTTAGTAGTTACGGCAATTACACCATTACCTGCACGCGAACCGTAAAGGGCGGCAGCTGCAGCACCTTTTACTACTTCAATGGACTCAATATCATCAACGTTAAGGTCAGCTAAGCTACCTGTTAGGATGATACCGTCTACTAAAAGTAGGGGAGCAGAGCTGGTGTTTAGGTTGTTGTCACCTCTTAATAATAAGTCAACGTTCGCACCTGGGCTACCGCCTCCGGCAGAGGTTTTAAGACCGGCAACCTTTCCCGTTAATGCTCCGGCTGCTGAAGTGGCTGGTACAATACTCAACTTGTCACCGCCTACTTTTGCTACAGAAACGGTTAGTTTCTTACGTGAAGTAGCACCGGCAACACCCGTAACAACCAGTTCGTCCAACAGTTTTAAGTCTGTTTCTAGACTTACATTAATGACAGAGCGATTTCCTACACTTTGTTCTGAACTAGCAAATCCAACGAAGGAAAATACGAGAGTTTGGCTTGATGAAGCTTGAATGGAAAAGGATCCTTCTGCATCTGTGTTAGTAGCAATGGAGCTGCCTTTTACTTGTACTGTAGCTCCAGGGATGGGTGAGCCGTCTTCAGAGGCTGTTACTTTTCCGGTAATGGTTCTGTTCTGGGCTTGTGTTTCGCTCCAAAAAAGCAAAAGCAAGCTCAGAAGAAAAAGTAGATTTTTCTTCATAGTTAATGTTTGTTATTTAGTTAGAAATCGTCGAAGCAATAATAAAAATAAATTTCTATAAAAGGAAGGATGAGTTCTTAATTATTCGCAAAAATTAACCGAAAGTAAAATTTAATTCTGTAGTCCAATAATTGGGCGGTTGATTTATTAGTATGACAATAATTGTGATTTTTTGATTAATTTTTCGCTTAAATGGAGCGATTTATGTGTAGTTAAGTGGTTGTAAATCAGGTGTTTGTTTGTATAGGTGATACAAGGTTGAGAACTAGTGTTTAGAAGTTTTCACCGCATTTTTCTGGGTTTTTACTTCTTTATTTATTAATTTTCAGAGGTATAGCAAATTTTCTAAAAAAATGGCTGTGGTTTCGAGAAGAGGATTTTTAGGTCTACACAGAGCAGAGGTTAAAGCAGGATTGGAAGAGCATACCTCTCCTTTGACTCGCATGGAAGTTCGGCATCTCCTTCAGAGGTGCTGTTTTGCACTTTCTCCTAATGTCATTGATAAGTACGTAGGTAAAACGGCAAGGGAGGTTGTGGACGGCTTGTTTGCGAACGGAAATACTTCTCCCGCTCCCCCCTCATTTGTGAATGATCAGATTCGGGACCCGGATAAGCTTTCAGGCTCCGCGAAAGATGCAGAAGCAAATAAATTGAATCTGCATTATGGAGATTACAACTGGGATCTGGGCGGATGGTGGGTAACCCAAATGAAAAACGACAAAGAGAGCATAGTTGAAAAGATGACTTTCTTTTGGCATGGGCACCTTACTACTCAATATGCCAACTGTGTAAATATTCCCGTCATTCCTATGTACTTGCAGAATGATCTATTCCGCAAGAATTTTGCCGGGAATTTCTATACCTTGTTAGAGAAAATCTGCATAGATGGCGCTATGCTGGTATATCTTAACGGAGGAGAAAACGTAGCGGAGGCTCCCAATGAAAACTTTGCCAGGGAATTATTAGAGCTGTATTCTTTAGGTGTAGGTAACTATACAGAAGCAGATATCAAAGAAGCTGCAAAGATCTTAACCGGCTGGAAGATCAAATATTTTTCTGACGAATCTCTTACTCCAAATAGGGGGTATTTTAATCCGAACGACTTCGACAAGAATACCAAACGTTTCTTCGATGAAACCTTCCAGGTGAATTATGAAGTAACTCAGGAAAATGTCTTTAATAATTCCGTAAGAAGACTGATCCAGGTTATTCTGAATAAAAAAGGGGACATTGCCGCGAAGTTTATGATGTCTAAGTTCTACAAGTATTTTGTATACGCAAATCCCAATGCTCAGGACGAGAAGATCATCAATGAATTAGCAGCCCAATTAAGACAAGAGAAATTCGAATTCCAACCTGTCTTAAAAACCTTACTGAGAAGTAAACATTTCTTTGCACCGGAAAATATTGGCATTCAATTAAAATCTCCAGCTGAGACTATAGTTAATATGGTAGCTCATCTGAAGTTTGTAGATAAGTATGCCCGAAATATCATGTCAGAATTAGGTTTAGAATTGTTTAATCCTCCTAATGTGAGCGGATGGAAAGGGTATAGAAGTTGGGTATCCACCAAAAGTTTACCTACTACTATATATTATATACATGAGATCTTTTCCTATAATTCTGCTAACGACTTTGCTAACTGGGCGGAAACCATGGATAATTCAGGGGATAGAGAAAGGCTCACTAGTAGAATCTTGGAGACTTTCTTTGGTAGGCCCGTGACAGGGGAAAGGTTTAAGGGATTTGTTGATATTTTAGGTGCCGACTGGTCCGGAATCAATAAGACGGAAGCCGGAAATAGAATCAAGAAACTGTTGGAAAATGTGATCAAGGCTCCTGAATTTTATTTGTCATGAAGAGAAGAGGTTTTATAAAGAATTCCACATTAGGATTAGGGGTAGTGTCCAGCATGAAGTTGGACAAAATGGATCTAAGTGCCTTTCAACCGGCCTCCTACGTCAATGAGAATGATAATATTGTGGTAGTAGTGCAGCTCTTCGGAGGAAATGATGGGATGAATACCATCACTCCGTACGAGTGGGACATGTACTATAATCAATTCCGCCCTACCTTACATATTCCACAGAAATCCGTTACGATAATCAGTAAAGAACAAGGTATGGCCATGCATCCTAGTCTCAGTCAGGGAGTGAAAGGAGGCATGCTGGGTCTGTTTCAAGAAGGAAAATTAGGAGTGCTGAGTGGCTTAGGCTATCCCAATCCGGATTTCTCTCATTTTAGGTCTACTGATATATGGTTAAGTGGAATAGTACCTTCCAGTACTTCTCAGCCTCTTCCTACCGGTTGGCTGGGCAGATATTTTGATACCTATGCGGGCGCTGATAAACCTGAAAGTCCTTATTGTATACAGATAGGGAAAACCCCTTCTTTGATGTTCCTGGGAGAAACAGGTGAAAAATCTATAGTCCTTGAAAGTGCTGATGATATGTATCTCCAGGGGCAAATGGTGGGAGGTGATAAGATTGATATAGAAGCAGAAGGTTTCTTTAAGCAGGAATTTGACTATGTTAATAACGTTGGGGTAGAAGTAAGAGAGTACTCCCAAGTGATCAAAAGAGCGTATGATTCCGGAAAGAATATGGAATCTTATACCAATAATACTTTATCTCAACAATTGAAATTAGTAGCCCGATTAATAGATGGGGGGCTGAAGACGAAGGTCTATTTCGTAGAGCAAACCGGATATGATACTCATGCAAACCAGGGTGGCCTTGACGGAACACATTCCAAATTGCTGAAGGAATTATCAGAAGCTATTTCTTCTTTCCAGTCGGATATAGAAAAATTAGGTCATGACAAAAAGGTAGTAGGTATCACGGCCTCGGAATTCGGAAGAAGGCCGTATGAAAACGGTAGCGCAGGTACAGATCATGGAACCTCTAGCATCATGTTCAGTTTTGGGTCTGCAGTGAGAGGGGAGATTATAGGGGGTTACTTTGGATATTATCCTTTATATGATGGATTTAATCATACTTATGCTACAGATTTCAGGAGTATATACTATGAAATTGTGACCAATTGGTTCGGGCAGTCGCATGATTTTGCCGAGAGGATCTTTGGACAGAAATTTAACTATATAAATGAAACAGGCTTTTTGAAGAGTACCCAAAAAGATCCCACTCTCCCTAAGCCACCGGATCCACCTGTGGTGATCATAGATCCTGAGACCGGTCAACCCTCAGTAGGCGAAAAACCCAGTTTGGAGAGAGATAAATTCATGATCTTCCCTAACCCTGTAGTACAGGACTGGACATATTTGAGAATGAATCTGCATTACCAGGCGAAGGTCACTGTGACCCTAGTCACTCTGGAAGGGAAAGAAGTGGCACAGTTAATGACGGGAGAATACAGGCCGGCCCAACATGACGTAATTCTTCAGGTTAATGTGCCTCCGGGGACGTATTTGGTAAGGATAAGAGTAGGGAAGGTAACTTACGGGGTTAAAATGGTCAAGCTATAAGCATTATCCTAAACAGATTTTCTTTAATTTTGCGACTTCAAATCATTTAACTCTATGGGAAGAGCGTTTGAGTTTAGAAAAGCTCGTAAAATGAAGCGTTGGTCTTCAATGGCGAAGACCTTTACACGTATTGGTAAAGACATCGTAATGGCCGTTAAATCCGGCGGTCCTGATCCTACTACAAACTCTCGTTTAAGGGCGGTTATTCAAAACGCGAAAGCGGCTAACATGCCGAAAGTAAATGTAGATAATGCCATTAAAAGAGCATCTTCTAAAGATCAGGATGATTACAAAGAGATCGTATTAGAAGGATATGGCTTACATGGAGTTGCCGTACTAGTGGAATGTACTACAGATAATAATAATCGTACGGTAGCAAACGTAAGAAGTTATTTTAACAAGACCGGTGGTAACTTGGGTACAAACGGTATGTTAGATTTCATCTTTGAACGTAAATGTATCTTTAGAATCGCAGCTGCTCCAAGCATTGACATGGAAGATTTAGAGTTAGATCTGATTGATTTCGGAGTAGATGATGTTTTCTTAGATGAAGAAACACAGCAGATCAACATCTACGGTGAGTTCACGGCTTACGGTGCAGTTCAGAAATACTTGGAAGAAAAAGGATATGAATTGTTGCATGCCGACTTTGAACGTATCCCAACAGATACCAAGAAGCTAACTGAGGAGCAAGCCGCGGATATTGAGAAGCTTTTAGATAAATTAGAAGAAGATGACGATGTACAGAACGTATATCATAACATGGTAATCGAATGAGAAAAAAATACGCAGCCGGAAACTGGAAAATGAACAAGACTTTTGAAGAGGGTCAAATTCTCCTTTCAGAAGTCGTAAACATGGTAAAAGATGAGTTGACTCATCCCAATGTACAAGTGGTTTTAGGGGTTCCATTTCCTTACTTGAGTACGTTTTCTAAGTTGGTTGACACCCCCAAAGTGGCCTTGGCTGCTCAGAACTGTTACCCTAAAGCATCCGGTGCATATACCGGAGAGGTATCCGTTCCCATGTTAAAATCTGTAGGTGTAAAGTATGTGATCATTGGACACTCGGAAAGACGGGAATACTTTGCCGAATCAGATGCCTTTATTGCGGAGAAAGTGGATGCTATATTGGCGGAAGGTTTGACTCCAATTTTTTGTTGTGGAGAAACCTTAAGTCAGAGGGAAGCGGGAATTCATTTTGACTTTGTTAAGGGTCAGTTGACGAATAGTTTGTTTCATCTATCTGAGGAGGCTATTCAACAGGTGGTGATCGCCTATGAACCCATCTGGGCTATTGGTACAGGTGTGACGGCAAGTTCTGATCAGGCTCAGGAGATGCACAAGGTTTTAAGAGATCATTTGGCTTCAAAATACGGAGCTGCAGTGGCAGAAGAAATTTCTATCCTTTATGGGGGTAGTGTGAATGCTGGTAATGCAGAAGAATTATTCAGTCAGCCGGACGTAGACGGTGGGCTTGTAGGTGGGGCGTCTTTGAAATCTCGTGATTTTACAGATATATCAAAGTCCTTCCCGGCATAAAAAAATAAGCTTCAAAGTAAGGGTGAATCCGCAAGGGTTCACCCTCTTTATTTTCTTATAATATAATATACATTTGTATAATTCCCAAGTTTTTGGAAAACATTTTTTTTAAATTGTACTTTTTAAAGAATTTCGCAAAATAGTATGCACGAATACTGCCACCGAAATCGATTGCCCTTTAAATTTGCATTGTGATTGAGAGACAGATAGAAGCGTAAGAAAATCATAGTTGTGTGAATATGTTTTTTATTTAAGGTTGAATAGATTTTTAAAAACAGCATCATTTTGAATGCTGTTTTTTTTATACTTTTTCTATATGACGTAGGTCCACTACCATGTCACTATCACCTTCAAAGAAGTTTCCGTCGAATTTGATTTTTATATCTTTCTGATACGCTGTATCCAGTTTACAGGGAAGGGCTTTGGTATCAAATTTCAATCTGCTTTCCGGGCTAAACCACAGGTAATGTTTTTTGGACAAAGTATCCCATTTGATCTCCCCCGGTTCATTTCTTAATTCCATTATAAATTCTCCGGCGCCCGCACAGGGAGAGGTAGGAGGTTCACATGAGGTGTACAAGAAGCACAAGAAAAGTAAAGCCTTCGGTTTCATCATGCTGCGAATTTAGAGATTTATTCTAATTTTGTTTAGAACTATCTGCAAGCGCATGAATTTAAAACTGAACGAAAAGGTCATTCTGGTTTCTGGTGGAGCCAAAGGTATAGGAGAGGGTATAGTGAACCAATTGAGTATTGAAGGTGCTATTCCCGTGATTATTGGAAGAAATAAACAAGATAATGAACTGGCGCTGGAAAAGATTCAGGCAGCCGGAGGATTTGGAATGACCATAGAAGCAGAACTTTCTGTGCCTGAAGAATGTGAAAAGGCGGTGCGAATGGCAGTGGAACGTTTTGGTAGAATTGATGGTCTGGTGAATAATGCAGGGGTAAATGACGGAGTAGGGTTAGAAAAGGGAGATTATGCTGCCTTTATGGCATCCTTGCACAGAAATGTGGTTCACTATTATTTATTGGCCCATCATGCCCTTCCGGAATTGATCAAAACGAAGGGTCCAATATTAAATATTACTTCCAAAACGGCGGAGACCGGACAGGGGGGTACTTCAGGGTATGCTGCGGCGAACGGTGCCAGGAATGCCTTGACTAGGGAATGGGCAGTGGAACTATTGAAATATGGTATAAGAGTAAATGCTATTGTAGTAGCCGAGTGTTACACTCCTTTGTATGATAAATGGATTAAGACCTTGCCGAATCCGGAAGAGACTTTGAAGTCCATTGAAGAGAAGATACCATTGGGTAAGCGAATGACTACCATAGAGGAAATTGCTAATATGGCCGTGTTCTTATTGTCATCCAGGTCTAGTCATACTACTGGCCAGCTGATCCATGTAGACGGGGGGTATGTACATTTAGATAGGGCTCTTTTATAAGGATATCAGATTAACCTCAGTATGAGACAGGAGTTCGGCTGTACGTTCTGGTCGTGCGTCCGTTAAGAAGATCTGTCCAAATGCTCCGGAGTTCATCATTTCTATGAGTCGGAGTATTCTTCTGTCGTCAAGTTTATCGAAAATATCATCTAAAAGGAGGATAGGCTTGGTTTCTTTTTCTAGTTCCAAACATTGGAATTGGGCTAGTTTGATGGCCATTACGAAACTTTTCCTTTGTCCTTGAGAGCCAAATTTTTTCACAAGTACTCCATCCATAAGGAAGAGAAAGTCGTCCTTATGTACTCCCATTGTAGTTCTTTGGGCAGAGAGGTCTCTGTTTAAGTTCTTTTGGAACTGTTCTTCAAAATTTTCTTCCCACAGGTCTGAGCTATACTGGATTTCTACTTGTTCTCTGCCTTCAGAAAGATGTACGTATTGGTCTTTGAATAAGGGGGAGAAGGATTCTATAAAAGATTTCCTCTTTTCAAAGATGGCTTTGCCTAACACGAGAAGAGATTCAGTATATATAGAAAGAAGGTCTTTGTCTACATAATTCTGTTCTGCAAACTGTTTAAGCAGGCTGTTTCTTTGATCAAGGGTCTTATTGTACTTAAGATACGTTTGTAAATACTCCGGATCCACCTGAGACAGGATGCCATCAAAAAGTTTTCTTCGGGTTTCAGCTCCGTCCCGGATATAGTCGGTATCATTTGGTGCCAAAAGTACCACCGGGTATTTCCCTATATGGTCCGAAAGTTTTTCATACACTTTATGATTCGAGGTGACGGTTTTCTTACCATTCCTTAAGAGGTGAATGCCTATGATGTTTTGGTTAGAAAAGGCCCCTTCTAAGCTAGAAAAGTCTTCTTCAAAGCGGATACTGAGGGAGTCCTGGGTCTGTATAGAGCTTTTTGACAATGCCAAAAAGTAGACTGCATCCAGAAGATTAGTTTTCCCACTTCCGTTCTTTCCCACTATGCAATTCAGGGTAGGAGAGAACGTGAAAAAGCGTTCCTCATAGTTCCTAAAGTTATAGAGGCGAAGATTTTGGAGATACATAGGCCACAAAGTTCCGAAACAAATGCGAATACTTCATTCCGGAGAGAGGAGAAATTCAAAATTGCATTTTTTTATACAGTGTATTTACGTATTTTTGTGCCTCAATATTTTAAGCGAGGTATGGCAGCAAAAAGCAAAGGAGCATCAAAAGTAAAATACTCCAAGGAACAATATCTATACTGGTATGACTCCATGGTACTTCAGCGCAAGTTTGAAGAGAAGGCGGGGCAGTTGTACGGACAGCAAAAAATCAGAGGATTTTGTCACTTGTACATTGGGCAAGAAGCCTGTTCTTCAGGATCAGTGTCTGCGCTGAAGAAAGGAGATAAATACATCACCGCCTATAGGGATCACGGCCATCCATTGGCTTTAGGAACAGATCCTGGAAAGATCATGGCGGAACTATATGGAAAGGTTACCGGTACTACCAAAGGAAAGGGTGGTTCCATGCACATTTTTGATAAAGAAGTAGGTTTTATGGGTGGTCACGGTATCGTGGGTGCGCAGATTCCTATGGGTGCAGGTATAGGTTTTGCTGAGAAGTATTTAGGAACTGATAATGTATGTATCTGTTATTTCGGTGACGGTGCTATACGTCAGGGTGCTTTCCATGAAGCTTTAAACATGGCTATGACCTGGAAGATCCCTACTATTTTCGTAGTAGAGAATAATGGTTATGCTATGGGTACTTCTGTAGCTAGAACTTCAAATGTAAGAGAACTATATACTTTAGGAGAAGCTTACGATATACCTTCTGAAGCTGTAGATGCTATGGACGTGGAGATTGTTCACGAAGCGGTTTCACGTGCAGCTGAAAGAGCTAGAAAAGGGGAAGGACCATCTTTCTTAGAATTTAAAACTTACCGTTATAGAGGTCACTCTATGTCTGACCCACAAAAATACCGTACGAAAGAGGAGGTAGCAGAGTGGAAACAAAGAGACCCTATCGAATTGATCAAGGATAGAATCTTGACTAACGGTATAGCTACTCAAGAAGAATTAGATGCTATTGACGAAAAGGTGAAAAAGCAAGTAGATGAGGCCGTTAAGTTTGCGGAAGAGTCTCCATGGCCAAAACCGGAAGAAGCATTTGAAGATATTTATGTTCAATCGGATTATCCTTTCTTGAAAGAATAGTAAGGAATGGCTTGTTAGCCAGATGCCAAACTTTCGAAAATGACGAAGGTTTGGCATTTTTTTTTGCCTAAGTAGCAGAAATTTAAAGGGAATTGATATATTTGCACTCCAAAATTTTGACACCAAATTAAAATGGCAAAAACAGAAAAATCGGGGATTGAAATCATAGAAGATGCAGAAACCCTGAAGAAAGAAGTATATAAGGTGGAAAACTTCTTCGAAAAGAATCAAAAGGGAATGATCGCTGCCGGTGTGGCTATTTTAGCCGTAGTTGGAGGATTCCTTGGATATAATTATTGGAACAAAAACCAAGAAAAAGAAGCGCAAGCAGCTTTATATGATGCCGTATATTCTTTCGAAGCTGACTCCACAGCCCAAGCATTGAAAGGACAAGGCGGAAATGAAGGTTTACTTTCTGTAGCAGATAACTATAGTACTACGAAAGCAGGTAATCTGGCTAATCTTTACGCCGGTATAGCTTTAATGAAAGAAGGTAAATATACTGAAGCTATTGAGCGCCTTGATAAGTTTTCTGCTAACGATGATGTATTGCAACCTCGTGCTTATACCTTAATCGGAGATAGCTACCTAGAGCTAGGAAAAGCGGAAGATGCTATAAAATATTACAAAAAGGCTGCCGACTATAAGCCTAATAAATATGCTACGCCTGGTTATATGATGAAGTTAGCTTTAGCTTACCAAGAGGCTAAGAAGACTTCTGAGGCTGTTCAAGTATATTCTTCTTTGATAGAAAAGTATCCTGCCGCTATAGAAACGGTACAGGCGAAGAAGTATAAATCGAAACTTGAAACAGAACTTGGCGGAAACTAAGATCGAATTATTGATTTCATCGAAGGGATAAGCCAAGTGTTTATCCCTTTTTTATTCCAATTCATTATGTCATCTGCAGATAAAAACCTTAGTATATTTTCCACCGCTAATTTACCTGACGTTTCGGAGAAACGTTTTGCAGTCTTAGTGGCGGAATGGAACGAAGACATCACGGAAGCCTTAGGCAAGGGGGCTATTGAAACCCTGCTAAAGCACGGTGTAAAGGAAGAAAATATAATCAAGCGCCATGTTCCGGGAAGTTATGAGCTTAGCTTCGGAGCGCAAGTCATGGCGCAAAGAGAAGATATAGATGCTGTCATCGCCATAGGATGTGTAATCCAAGGAGAAACACGTCACAATGACTATATTAATAATGCTGTAGCTCAAGGATTGACAGATGTAGCATTAAAATACAATAAACCCGTTATTTTTGGGGTATTGACACCGAATACTCATCAGCAGGCTTTGGACAGAGCCGGTGGGATCCACGGTAACAAAGGGGACGAGGCCGCCATTACGGCCATCAAGATGTTAGGTTTAAAATAATTAGAACTATGCAAGTTTGGAAGTTTGGAGGCACTTCGGTAGGTAAGCCGGAAAGAATGAAATCCATAAGGGATCTTGTTACCGCAGATCCAGGTAGAAAGATTGTAGTACTTTCTGCGCTTTCGGGCAGTACTAATGCCCTTTTAGAAATAGGTTCAGCCCTGAAAGAAGGGGATACCTCAAGAGCTAATCAACTGATAGATGAATTAAGAGCACATTACAGTGCCTTCGTAGATGATCTTTTTGAGACTCCTAAAGGTTTAGATCGTGGCCAACAGATCATCAGCACCGAATTTAATGTTATAGCGAATCTAGCTACGTATCAACCATTCACTATCAAGCAGGATAAAGAATTAGTAGCAGAAGGTGAGATTCTATCTACTCAATTATTCACAGCCTATATGATGGAGAAGGGGGATAGCGTAACCCTGATCCATGCCCTTGACTTCATGAAGATTGATGAGGATGGAGAGCCGGTATTTGATGAAATTGAAAGCGGGCTGAAAAAGATATTAGAAGAGAAAGCTACTGCTCAGATCATAGTAACCCAAGGCTTCATTTGTAGAAACCCTGAAGGAAATATTGATAACCTGAAGAGAGGAGGATCTGACTATACGGCGTCCCTACTTGGAGGAGCTATAACGGCAGAGGAGATTCAGATTTGGACAGATATTGATGGCATGCACAATAATGATCCAAGGGTAGTAAAAAGAACCTTCCCGGTTCGAAATCTGACTTTTGAAGAAGCCGCTGAACTGGCTTATTTCGGGGCAAAGATCCTTCACCCCAGCACCATTACACCGGCTAAACTAAGAGGAGTGCCGGTTCGTTTGAAGAATACCATGGAACCTAGTGCTGTGGGCACTTTGATTTCAGCTAATACCTCTGCAGGAACAGAAATTACGGCTATTGCTGCTAAAGACAACATCACCGCTATTTACATTCACTCTACACGTATGCTGAATGCGTATGGCTTCCTGAAAAAGGTGTTTGATATCTTTGAAAAGTATAAAACTCCGGTTGACATGATTACTACTTCTGAAGTATCTGTAGCCGTGACCATTGATAATTCAGAACATTTGGAATCCATTTCTGCTGAATTAAGTCAATTTGCGGAATTAGAAGAGCATGACAGAAACCAGACCATCATCTGTGTGGTAGGTCAGTTCTTTGCAGATAAATCCGGTATAGCTATCCGTATTCTGGAAGCATTGAGAGATATTCCTGTAAGAATGATTTCTTATGGAGCTTCAGAGCATAATGTTTCTATCTTAGTAGATACAAAACATAAGAATATGGCTTTGGAAGCCTTGAATGAAGGGCTATTTACCTTTGAAGATTAAGTTTATGTTACAGATCAATTATATAAAAGATAATCTGGAAAGAACCATAGCAGGTTTGAAGAAGAAACACTTCAAAGATGCAGAGTTGGTGGTCCAGCAAGCCTTAGACGTGGATTCCCAAAGAAAGGATATTCAGGTGCGTCTAGATAATACTTTAGCGCAGGCCAATGGTTTGGCTAAAGAGATTGGGGGGCTGATGAAAGCCGGTCAAAAGGAAGAAGCTGAAAAGCTAAAGGCTCAAACTGCGGAATTGAAAGAGGTTTCTAAAGATTTAGAAGCAGCGCTTAAGAAGGCTGAAGATACGCTTCAGGAAATCTTGGTTACTCTTCCTAACCTTCCGCATGAATCCGTTCCGGAAGGCCGTACTGCAGAAGATAACCTAGAAGTAGAGAAAGGAGGTACTGTGCCAGAACTTTCAGCTGATGCTTTACCTCACTGGGATCTGATAAAGAAATATGATATCATAGATTTTGAATTAGGTAACAAAGTTAGTGGAGCCGGTTTCCCTTTCTACAAAGGTAAAGGGGCTAAGATTCAACGTGCTTTGATCAACTTCTTCTTAAATGAAGCAGAGAAGGCGGGGTACTTTGAAGTCCAACCGCCAATAGTCATCAATGCAGCATCCGGTTTTGGAACGGGTCAATTACCTGACAAGGAAGGTCAGATGTATCATGCTACGGCTGATGATTTATACCTGATCCCTACGGCTGAGGTACCGGTTACTAACATGTACAGAGATGTAATCCTCTCTGAAAATGAGCTTCCAAAGAAAAACGTTGCCTATACTCCTTGCTTTAGAAGAGAGGCAGGAAGCTGGGGTGCTCATGTACGCGGTTTGAACCGTCTTCATCAGTTTGATAAAGTGGAAATCGTTCAAATTACCACTCCTGAGAAATCTTATGATGCTTTAGAAGAGATGCTAAATCATGTAAGAGGTCTATTGGAAAAGCTGCAATTGCCTTATAGAATCTTGAAATTATGTGGTGGAGACATGAGCTTTACTTCTGCCTTAACGTATGATTTCGAAGTGTATTCTGCAGCCCAACAACGTTGGCTCGAAGTGAGTTCTGTGTCTAACTTCGAGACTTATCAAGCAAATAGATTGAAGTTGAGGTATAAGGTGGATGGCAAATCCCAGTTGCTACATACTCTTAACGGTTCAGCATTAGCGTTGCCAAGGATATTGGCCGCTATTTTGGAAAATAACCAAAGTCCTTCAGGAATAAAGGTGCCGGAAGTTTTACAAGCTTTCTGCGGTTTTGACAAGATAGATTAAGGAATGGAGCCGAGTAAAAAAGGTAGATGAGTGGTCTGAGAATTGAATATTTAGACACCCTGCCTGTAGGGGGTACGAATAAAAATAACAAAAAACATGAGAGGTTGACCTTTTTGGACAGCCTCGTTTTTTTATATTGCCTATCAGATGAATAATCGATATAAATTGGTAGGTATTCTAAGCTTAGTGCTGCTGTTCCTTACGCAGTGCTATATGACCTATTATACCTATGCCTGGAAGGAACACGATTATTTTGCTGCCTTAAGACCATTAGTGGGAAATGCTTACCTCAGCAGTCTAAAAGGGGACCTAATTTATCCGGGCGGGGCTGAAGTTATTCATGAATTTTCAGATAAGCATTACACAAAACTCAGAGATCTGTATCACGAGGATACTGTAGCCTTCCGTGCGTATGCCAAAAGGGTTACGGATTCCCTTTTCTTTACTTTAAAAGAAGAAAGTACTCTGGATTCTTTCATGCAGGAAATCATGAGTGAAAACATGTCTGATTCTACCGCTCAGTACAGGGTGTCAGTTAGTGATTTTTACATCAAGGTTGACGGTAAGGACATCATTTTATATTCAGAACCGGATTATACGCAAGGTATACGCATAGGCGGGGATCTGGAAGATTGTAATGAAGCAAATAGATTTACCACTATTCTTGTAGATAATATAGACCAATGCTCCTGCACGGTAAGATTTTCACTATGGGTAGATTCTCCAGCCAGAAAGCAAGAGATCTTAAAAGATATCTTACCTATACTCTTTCTTTCCCTCTTCTGTATTGGAGTGACTGTTTTATTGTTCCTAATGACCTATAGGAACTGGGCTAGGCAAAAGAAACTAGCAGAAAGGAAACAAGACTTTGTTAACAGCATCACACACGAATTAAATACCCCTCTAACCACCATCATTGTGGCGAATAGGAATTTGCAGAATCCGAATATAGGAGCAGATATCCAACAGGTAAATATGCTCTCGGAGATCATAGAAAGAAATGCCCAATGGTTAAAAAGTCTATTTACTAGGGTTTTGCAAAGTGAAGCTATATCATCTTCTTCTTTGCATCTGAGATCCTACTCCCTAGTACAAGTGTTAGAGCAGATATTGAAAGATTTTGAATTGATGATTCATGATAGAATCCAATTTAAATTAACTACTTTTGGAGAAGAAAGGACGGTGTTACTGGATAAGTTCTGGTTTACATCTCTGATTATCAACCTAATAGAAAACGGAATCAAACACAACCACAACGAATTGATCCAAATTCACCTGATAGTCAGGTTTAGCCATGAAAGTGTCCAACTGGAAATTAAAGATAACGGGGTAGGAATGAGGTCCGAAGATATGGACCGAATTTTCGACAAATTTTACCGGAGAAATGACGCCAAAGAAGGTCTGGGCTTGGGTTTGTTTTACGTCAAGCAATGCGTAGATGCCCACGGATGGACCATTCGTGTAGATAGTCAGATGGGTGAAGGTTCCCGCTTTATCATTTCTATGCCGCTCTCAGAGGAACGCAACTAGAAATAATATGAAACCAAAGATTCTTTTTCTCGAAGATTCGGATGATCTGGGTTTGGTGGTGAAGCAGTTATTGGAGATCAACGGATTTGTAGTGGAGCGCTGCACACGTGCCCAGGCCGCTTATGAGTACCTTGCTAAATTTCATGCGGAAATTGATCTGATCGTCATTGATGTAGGTTTGCCCGGCATTGATGGCTTTCAGTTTACAGAGATGCTCCGCCAGCTTAACACTCCCATACCTTTCATTTATTTAACGGCTCGTGCGGAAAAGGACGATAGAATCAGAGGCCTGAAATATGGGGCAAGTGATTATATCACTAAGCCGTTTGATATAGAGGAACTACTTCTCAGAGTTAGGAACATAATACAGTGGCAAAGGCCTAGACGAGATACCGAAACCAAGACCGATGAGTTAGTTCTGGGTGATTTGACCTTTTTTTCCAGAGATTATGCTGTAAGCATTAAAGGAGCTAGTAAGGAAATGCTGACCCGTAGAGAAGCTGAGGTATTGGCTCATTTGATCCGTTTTGCAGATCGTATAGTAAAGAAAGATGAACTACTTCTGGAATATTGGGGAAGCATAGATTATTTCAAGGGCCGAAGTTTGGATACTTATATCGGAAGATTGAAAAAGGTCTTACAGAAATCAGATGTGCTTACAATAGAAAACAGATATGGAGTAGGCTGGGCTTTAACGGTAAAGGCCGGCTCTACTGTAGGGAGCCGGCCTTGAGTATTTAGTAACCCGGATTTTGTTTTAGATTCGGGTTTGCCGCGATTTGAGTATGTGGGATAGCAAAGATCTCTTTGTTAGGATCATTCGTAGGTTTATGATCCCACCATGTACCTTTGGTATACCTTCCATGACGTATAATGTCTGTTCTACGTTTGCCTTCGAAGATGAATTCTCTGCCTTTTTCTGCCAGGAGTTCATCTAAGGTCAAGGTAGTGGTAGTATACTTTTCTTTTTCCCAATCGGCATCTGTAAATGCTCTTTTCTTTGAAGCATTGATCAGATCTACGGCTTCCTGTGTTGCTGCTCCATTGTTCTTACGCATTAAAGCCTCGGCTTTGATGAAGTAGATTTCAGTAAGTCGGTAGATGATGTAATGATTCTCTCTGTAGTTAGGATCACTTAATAGACCGGCTTGGTATTTGTTAAAACGGGCACCTGAGTTTTCCTCTCCTTTGCTCATGTCTCCTTCGCTGGTTAGGTCTCCTTCACTCTCTCTGCGTATGCTGTTTACATACACTAAGGGCTTTCCACTCCACTCTTCAGTACCTAGGACAGGAGTATTTGTTCCATATTTATACTGAGGGCCGAACAGGAACCATTCTTTCTTACGAAGATCATTTTCTTTATAGGCGTCAAATGCAGATGGAATTACTACGAAAGCGTTCCAACCTCCAAAGTCTATATTCAGTACTTCTTTGATATTGTCATATCCCATGTAGAATCCACCCCAGTCGAAAGTGAAACCTCCGCTGCGACTAAACGCGAATTGGAACAGAGCTTCATCAGCATTTTGGTTTCTATTTGAAAATGTATCTTTCAGGTTTGACGCTAACTTAGGAGTTCCGTTTAAGCCACCAGCTTGGCCTGAGATGATCTTATCGCAGGCTTGTATGGCTTGATCCCACATAGGGGTTCCCACAAAATATTCAGCATTTAGATACAATTCCGCTAACATAGCATAACCTGCTGCTGCTGATACCCTTCCTATCAACTGCTTAGAATAAGGTAAAAGATTAGGCACATTTGCCTCTAACTCAGTTTTAATAAAGTTAAATACTTCAGCTCGAGGTTTTGTCTCCGGATTAAGGGGTTCTCCAACTTTTGTAGCGATAGGAATATTTCCCCATAATTCCATCATCTTCATATAGTGAAAGGCACGAAGTACCTTCAATTCAGCGATGATAGCATTTTTCTCGCTGTCAGAGATGCCTAATTTTCCATAATCTAATCCTTCCAGATCTTGTAAGGCGGAGTTGATGAAGCCGACGCCTGTCCAAAGTAGGTTCCAACAAGAGCGCATGCGTCCTTCGTTATCCGTCCAGGTGTGATAGTGTAAACGGAAGTGGTCTCCGCCATCATATCCGTGTCTACCTTTCTGGGGCCAGGCTACTTGGTCAGCAGATAATTCAGCATGGTAGTAGTAACCGCTTTGGCCGGTGGGTGCTAACCATGCCTGCATATGGGTAAAGGGGCGAAGGGCCGCTTGCATAACTTCTACTTTGTTGTTGTAGAAGTTGTTTTTGTTCAATTGACTATACAGGGTCTCATCCAGATCCGTACAGGAAGTGCCCAGTAGGAGAGTAGAGAGGTATAGAAGAGGTTTGAATATTTTTTTCATGATCAGTACACTTTAAAATCCTACGTTTAGTCCTAAGGTCAATGATTTCGTTCTAGGGTAGAATCCTCTACCGTCAACACCCGTAGAGAAACCTGTATCTTCTAGTTCAGGATCTATGCCCGAATAGCCGGTAAAGGTGAGGAGGTTTCTTCCGGTCACGTAAATACGAACGTTACGCACATACTTGTTGGTTTTGATCGGAGCATTATAACCTAAGGTCAAGTTATCCAACTTAACGAAGTCGCCTTTTTCTATGTAATAATCGGAATACTGAGGGTCGTCATTAAGTTTATCATGTGTAGTGATGGCACTCTTCAGCAAGTTATTAGGAAGCCATTTTTTGTTACCAAAGTATAGTTCTTTGGTATTAAGAATGTCAAATCCGAATTTACCTCTGAAGAAGATGCTAAGGTCAAAGTTTTTGTAAATGAAGGTGTTGTTCAAGGCTAGTTGCAACTTAGGCACACCATTACCTATGATGGTTAAATCATCATTATTGATCTGGCTTGCAGGGACTTTGCTACCGTCTGCCTTGTAGAATAACCATTTTCCATCATCAGTAAATCCGGCGAACCTTTTTCCATAGAAGTTACCCACAGCACCACCTTCTTCCAGACGGATGGCATTTCCCAGGTTACCAGGAGATGGCAAACCATAGAATTCAAGGAAGTTGGCCTGGAAGATTTCATTAGATAGTTTCGTGATTTTGTTGTTTTGGGTATTGCCTGTAAAGTCAATATTCCATACAAAGTCTCCTTTACGAAGTGCTTGAGCGGATAATTGTAATTCAACACCGTGGTTTCTGATGGTTCCTACGTTGGTGAAGATACTTCCGGTAACATACGGAGGTTGCTGGGCATTGTAATTATGAAGTAGGTCCTTCGTAGTACGGTTATATACGTCTAAGGAACCGGTGATCACGTTATCCCATAGTCCGAAATCAAGACCTATGTTTATCTCTTGTTTTTGCTCCCATTTCAAATCTGGGTTAGGGTTTCTCCCGGGGCCATAGGTTTGGTAATAAACACCATCCTGAGGATAAACTCCACCTGTTCCTAGGGTTACCACGGATTGATAATTCGGGATACCTTGGTTACCGGTTACCCCGTAACCTACTCTGAGTTTTAGGCTTGAGATGGCATCTATATTCTTGATGAAATCCTCTTCTCCTAATTGCCAGCCCACTGAGAAGGCGGGGAAGTTACCCCATTTATGATTAGCACCGAAACGAGATGATCCTTCTCTACGTAGAATGGCCTGCGCGAAATATTTGTCGGCAAAGGAATAATTGATTCTTCCGAAGAAGGCTACTAAGGTATTATCTTCTTTTCCACTACCCATTCCAGGTCTAGGTAAGGCTGTGTTATTGATAGCACCTCCGGCGCCTAGGTTCCAATCTAAGAAGCCGTCAGTAGTGAAACCGTTATTGTTAACATTGAAGGTTTCGTACGTGTAGTATTGGTAGGAATAACCTGCAAGGGCGGTTAAGGTATGTTTGTCCTGGAAGGATTTGGTGTAATTCAAAGTAGATTCCAGGGTCTTTGTGTACTCCATAAAATTTGATTTGGAGGCGTAAGCCATGCCTCTATAGCTGGAGTTCAAACGCTGATCCCAGTCGCGAGTAGATCTGTAATACCTATCATTATAGGTATTTCTCAAATAGGAAATGAAGGTGTCAAAGTTAAGTCCTTCAATGATTTTAATTCCTAGTTTAGCATCAGCAGAGATGGTTTGCTGATCTCTTTCGTTGATCCTGTTGGCCAGTCGGGACAGAGGGTTATAATTATTAAAGGCCTGAGTCTCTACAAATGATCCGTCTGCATTAACAAGTGGTGCTGTAGGGTTTCTTTGAACGGCTTGTTCAAAGTCTCCATTTTGCCCGCCAAGCAGGTTTGCTTTATTGAAGTTTCCTGCAAGGTTAGCACTGAAGGTAAGGTGATCTTGAAGTCCCACTTGGTTCACGTTTATTCTACCCCCAAACTGTTCTCTGGAGTTTTGTTTAGCTATACCGTAAGCGTCATTGTAATAGATAGCCGCACGGTAATTGCTTTTCTCTGTTCCTCCGGTGGCAGATAAGTTGTGGTATTGGCTAAGATTATTTTTGTTGATCAATTCGTCATACAGGTCTGTAGAAGCACCTAGATCTTCTGAGGAATTGATTAGACCTTTTTTAATCAGGTCACGGAAGTCTGTTGCGGTGAGGTAATCAGGCTTTCTGTCTACATATTCTCTTTGGGCATAGGTAGAATAGTCAAACCGAGAGGCTCCGGATTTCCCTTTTTTTGTAGTGATAAGGATCACACCGGCATTAGCTCTAGTACCATAAATGGCGGCCGCGGATCCATCTTTTAGTACATCAAAGGATTCGATGTCATCCTGTTGGACCAGGTCCAGATTACCTCCGGGAATACCATCAATTACGATAAGGGGGCTTCTGGTACCGTTGATGGATGAAACTCCTCTCATTTGTACGGCAGCACTTGAGTTAGGGTTATTGCCTTGGGTACGGGTGATAACTAGGCCAGCTACTTTTCCCTGGATCAGGTCAAGTGGGGATCTGGTTCCTCCCGGATTAAAATCTTTGGCTTTAACACTGGTTACTGCTGAAGTGATTTCCTTCTTTTTCATGGTTCCATAACCCACCACTACTACTTCGTCCAGGGCTTCTTCGTTAGATTCCAGGCTGACATCAAACTGAGATTGATTTCCAATCCTTACTTCCTTCTTGTGATATCCAATGAAGGAGAAAACCAAGGTTTCACTGCCTTGTGGGACCTGGAGGCTGAAAGTGCCTTCTTCATTGGTTTGGGTGGCTACGGTAGAATTTTTAACGGTGACCGTCACACCTGGAAGGGGAGCATTGTCCCGATCATCTGTAACTTTCCCGCTGATGGTACGATTCTGGGCAGTTACTGCCAGAGAAAGTATACCTAACAGGAAGAGAGTTAGTGTAAATTTCCTTATCATAAATTTAGAAATGGTTGATGGTACTAAGCTAGGGTAAGGAAGGCATTTCAGCACTTGAGATGTTATGGATTGTACATATTTTATATATTATTTGTATATTTTTATAATTTCGATTTAATTTTATTAGAAATTCAGGAGGGGAGTTCTATTTCCTGGGGCATATTAGAAGGGAGCAGAAAAGAAAAGAGTTCGAATTTAGATTGATTCTAAAACAATAATCTGCTAGCTTTGAGGCTCTATAAGTAATTGGATTATTCTAAGTATTTTAGCTCTACTTTAAAACATTCATTATGTCCTGGTTAACCAAAACCCTAACGAGTTCTATCGGTAAAAAGGTACTGATGGCACTTACAGGTTTATTTTTGTGTACCTTCTTAGTAGTACACCTTTCCGGTAACTTACAGCTTTTTAAATGTGATGGAGGATATGCTTTCAACACCTATGCTGTATTTATGACCACCTTTCCTCCCATCAAGGTGATTTCGTATGGGAACTACTTCTTTATTTTATTCCACGCTTTCTGGGGATTGTACATTACTTATAATAACCGTAAGGCTAGGCCTGTAGGTTATGCGGTAACTAAGAATCAATCTTCTCCGTTTAGTCGTAACATGGCTATTTTTGGTACCATTCTATTGGTATACATAGTAGTGCATATGAGTGATTTCTGGTACAAATTCCACTACGAAAATCTACCGTATGTACAGTATACTGAGGAGATCAGTACGGGTAAGGTTGATGCTATGGAAATGCCGGCTGATTACACTCAAGATGTGAAGAAAGTGGAGAAGTTGGATCCTGTAGCAGGTACAAATACTGTTATAGTTAAAGACTTGTACAAAGTGGTTAGTTTTTCTTTCCAGAATTTAGGTCTTGTGATCTTTTATATTTTGGCAATGGTAGCGTTGTCTTTCCACTTGGTGCACGGTTTCCAAAGTGCATTCCAATCCTTAGGTTGGAGACATGCTAAATATACACCGCTGATTAAAGGCATTAGTGTATGGGTGTTTGGTATCCTGATTCCATTGGGTTATGCAGCGATGCCGATTTATTTTTATTTCTTTAAATAATCATTGGTTATGACATCTCCAAAACTAGATTCTAAAATACCTCAAGGGCCTTTAGCAGAGAAATGGACCAAGTATAAATCTACCGTTCCTCTTGTCAATCCGGCAAACAAAAGAAATCTAGAAATCATAGTAGTAGGTACAGGTTTAGCGGGTGCATCTGCAGCAGCTTCCCTGGCTGAAATGGGTTATCAAGTGAAAGCATTCTGCTTTCAGGACTCTCCTCGTAGAGCGCACTCTATTGCTGCTCAAGGGGGTATAAATGCAGCGAAGAATTATCAAAATGACGGTGACTCTGTTTATCGTCTGTTTTATGATACTATCAAAGGTGGTGATTACCGTGCACGTGAAGCAAACGTACACCGTTTAGCGGAAGTGTCTGCGAACATCATCGACCAATGTGTGGCTCAAGGTGTTCCTTTTGCCAGGGATTACGGCGGGCTACTAAGAAACCGTTCCTTCGGTGGTACTCAGGTGAAAAGAACCTTTTATGCTGCAGGTCAAACCGGTCAGCAGTTGTTATTAGGTGCTTATTCAGCTCTTGAACGTCAGGTAGGTTTGGGTGCAGTTAAGATGTACTCACGTCATGAGATGTTAGAAGTGGTTCTTATTGATGGTAAGGCCAGAGGTATCATTGCAAGAAACCTAATCACAGGTGAATTAGAGCGTCATTTCGGACATGCCGTGTTATTATGTACAGGAGGATACGGTAACGTATTCTACCTTTCTACAAATGCCATGGGTAGTAACGTGACGGCGGCTTGGAAAGCACATAAGAAAGGAGCTTTCTTCGGTAACCCTTGCTTTACGCAGATTCACCCTACTTGTATTCCGGTGTCCGGTGATCATCAGTCGAAATTGACATTGATGTCAGAATCCTTGAGAAATGACGGTAGAATTTGGGTTCCGAAGAAAAAGGACGACCCAAGAGCTGCTAATGATATTCCGGAGGACGAGCGTGATTACTATTTGGAAAGAAGATACCCAGCGTTTGGTAACCTGGTACCTCGTGATATCGCTTCTCGTGCTGCAAAAGAGCGTTGTGATGCAGGTTATGGTGTGGGGCCAACCAAAAAAGCAGTGTATCTGGATTTCCGTTATAACCTGATCAATAAGTACGGAAAAGCGGAGGCTTCCAGATTAGGTATTGAAAATCCTGATTTAGACACTTTAGTAAGATTAGGTAAGGAAGTGGTGAAGGAGGAATACGGTAACTTGTTTGATATGTACAAACAAATCACCGGAGAAGATCCTTACGAAGTACCTATGAAGATCTATCCTGCAGTACACTACACCATGGGTGGGCTTTGGGTAGATTATAACTTGATGACTACTGTTCCTGGACTATATGCTTTAGGTGAAGCGAACTTCTCTGATCACGGTGCTAACCGTTTAGGAGCTTCTGCCTTGATGCAAGGTCTATCTGATGGATACTTTGTCATTCCTATCACCATAGGAGCATACTTGAGCAGTGAAATCAGAACGAAGGCTATTCCTACAGATCATGAGGCATTTGTTCAAGCTGAAAAAGAAGTAAGAGATCGTCTTTCCAGATTAAAAGGAATCAACGGTAAGCAGAGTGCAGAATCTTTCCATAAACGTTTAGGACATATCATGTGGGAAAAATGTGGTATGGCTAGAAATGAGAAAGGTTTAACGGAAGCTATCCAGGAGATTCGTGAATTGAGAAAAGAATTCTGGCAAGACCTTAGAGTTCCCGGCGATATCTCTGAATTTAACCCAGAACTAGATAAGGCAGGTCGTGTAGCTGACTTCCTTGAGTTGGGTGAATTGATGTGTATTGACGCATTAGATCGCAAAGAATCTTGTGGTGGTCACTTCCGTGAAGAATACCAAGAGGACGGCGGTGAGGCAAAACGTGATGATGAAAACTTCATGTTTGTTTCGGCTTGGGAATATAATAAAGAAAGCGACTGGACTTTACACAAAGAGGTGTTAGAGTACGAAAACATCAAGATAGCCCAGCGTAATTACAAATAATCTAAACTATTCTAGTAGAATGAGTAACGAGAATATGACAATACATCTAAAGGTTTGGAAGCAAAAAAATGCCGAATCTAAAGGTCACTTGGAAGATTATACCGTGAAAAATGTTTCTCCGGATATGTCTTTCCTTGAGATGTTTGATGTGCTGAATGAGGAGTTGATCCACGAAGGAAAAGAGCCTATCGCGTTTGATCATGATTGTAGAGAGGGGATTTGTGGTATGTGTTCTATGTACATTAATGGTCGTCCTCACGGTCCGCTGGAAGGAGTTACCACTTGTCAGTTGCACATGCGTAGCTTTAAAGATGGAGATACAGTAGTAGTGGAACCTTGGCGCGCAACGGCCTTCCCTGTAGTGAAGGATTTGGTTGTAGACCGTACAGCATTTGACCGTATCATAGCATCAGGTGGTTATGTATCTGTAAATACCGGAAATGCGCAGGATGCTAACAACTTACCTATTGGTAAGGAGAAGGCTGACTTAGCTTTTGCTGCTGCGGCATGTATAGGTTGTGGTGCTTGTGTTGCTGCTTGTAAGAATGCTTCAGCAATGCTGTTTGTTTCTGCAAAAGTATCTCAACTGGCCTTATTACCACAAGGTCAGCCTGAGCGTCAAACCCGTGCATTAAACATGGTAGCGCAGATGGACGCTGAAGGCTTCGGTTCTTGTACTAATACTGGAGCATGTGCTGCTGAGTGTCCAAAAGAAATCTCCCTAGATAATATAGCTCGTCTAAACAGAGAGTTTTTATCTGCGAGTTTGGCAAAGCCTGAATAATTTTACTATGTTTGTAATACAGTGAAAACACCCGTGTATATGGGTGTTTTTTATTTTTGTGAATTATATTAAAATAAACTGCGTTAAGTTTTTGTATCGTTTACTGTATTTTATATGAATGGATTAATTATGGCAGCGCAATTACTCTTGGCGCTGACTATTTTGGTGGGTTTACATGAATTTGGTCACTTCTTATTTGCCCGAATCTTTAAGATCAGAGTGAACAAGTTTTATATATTTTTCGACTTCTTGTTTCCCCTTCCTAATGTCTTGAATTTTTCCTTGTGGAAAAAGAAAGTTGGCGATACAGAGTACGGCTTAGGATGGTTCCCTCTAGGGGGTTACGTGGACATCGCCGGAATGGTGGATGAGACCAAAGACGCCTCTCAATTATCTGCAGAACCACAACCGTGGGAGTTTCGTTCTAAACCGGCATGGCAGCGTTTGTTTGTGATGCTAGGAGGTATCATTGTGAACGTAATCTTGGGTATGATGATCTATACCGGTGTAAAGTACGTTTGGGGTGATACAGACTATGCTAAAGAAGAATTGAATAAGTCTGGAATCTTTGCATATCCTGTAGCGGAGAAGATTGGTCTGCAAACAGGTGATAAGATCATCAAGATTAACGGTTCAGATTATAAATACTTTAGCGATATCACTGCTGCTATTGTTAAGGAAAATACCACTTTTACAATTGAGAGAGAAGGAAAGACATTTGATGTTTATGTTCCAAATGAGCTCATTGACGATGTGGCAAAGAAGAAGATGTTTATCACTCCTTTGTTTGAGTTTGATATTCTAAATGTAATGAAAGGCAGTCCTGCTGAAGAATCAGGTTTACGTGCAGGTGATAAGGTAATCTCCTTAAATGGAGAACCGGTTAAATATTATCAGCTATTCACGCCTAAATTACGTACTTATGCAGGAAAGAAAGTGGAGTTAGGTATCTTGAGAGATGGCACGGAGTTAACAATCCAGCCTACGGTGAGTGCAGATTCTACCATCGGGTTTACCATGAATCCTCTGTTAAAGGTCACTAAATCTGAATTTACATTTGGAGAGGCAGTGGTGGAAGGCTCAAAAGAGGCCTTAAGTATTATTCCACAGCAGATTAATGGATTTTCTCGGATTTTCAAAGGACATATTTCCCCTCAGAACGCATTGACCGGCCCGGTAGGATTGGCACAAATGTTTTCCCCACAGTGGGATTGGGAGAAGTTCTGGATATTAACGGGTATGCTGTCCATGGCACTTGCCTTTATGAATGCATTGCCTATTCCGGCTCTGGATGGAGGTCATGTAGTGATGCTTATTTATGAGATGATAGCAGGAAAAGCTCCGTCTGAGAAATTTATGGAGAGAACCCAGCAAGTAGGTACTTTTATTTTACTTGCTTTGATGTTATATGTACTCTTCAATGATACAGTGAAATTGTTTTAATTAGGTTCAATAGAATCAAAGAAGATCTCCGGTGAGTGGTCGCCGGAGATTTTTTATTGTATGCTTGCATACGATTTATAAATGCTTAGTTTTGAGAAATTTTATGGAGATGAAAAAAGATAAGACCATAGATTTCCATATCAAATGGGTGTGGCATGCGATTTCGCGCATGTATAATCTATATGCGGCAAGTCAGGATATGACGATGTCCATTGGTTACGTTTTATTGAATATAGATATAGATAAAGGTACTCCTGCTACGAAAATTGGGCCGCAAATAGGTATGGAACCTAGAAGCCTTACCCGTATGCTTAAATCATTGGAGGAGAAAGGTTGGATCTATAGAGAGACAGATCCTAGTGATAAGCGATTTGTAAACGTCTTCTTGACAGATATTGGAAAAGAAAAGCGTAATTTTGCCCGAGAGGGTGTGCTCGAATTTAATGCACGGGTGAATGAAATCGTGTCTAAAGACGAAATGGATACTTTCCTAAAAGTAATAGAAAAAATTAATCATCTCATCGAATCTGATACTCATGAACCGGTTTTCACTACCGACTTTAAAAATTCGTAAATTTACTTTTTTAGCTTTATTTCTGTTCCCTTTTTTATCTAAGGCTCAAAGCATAGTTTACTATCCATTTAATAGTGTTTTAGGCATTAGCAGTAATCCTAATAATTTGTTTTGGGTAGATTTTAGGTTGTTCACTAACTCTTACTTTACGTCAGTAACTGGAGAGATTTCACCTCAATTTACGGTTTATTCAACGCCGAAGGCGGATTATTACACCGGAGTGGGGGTTAAGGTTAATTTTTACAACATGTTCAATAATTATAACCCCATAGAAGGTTATTTTATGAATGCTGGAGTAAAGGTCAGACCTTTCGAGAAGTATAAAAAATTACACATAGCTTTTGAAATATCACCTTATGCCGCAAAAGAAATGGATGCGGGTTTATTCCGTACCATGATAGGTATAGGGTATAACTTTGGACAGTGGAAATGAGAATCAGACCCTCAGCATTAATAGTAAAAGATAATCAAGTTTTAACACTTAAGTACAGCTACCCCAAAGGGTCTGTATATGTATTGCCCGGTGGCAATCTTGAATTTGGAGAAGGCCTCAAGCCTGCATTGGAACGGGAATTAATGGAGGAGATAGGTATCCAATGTGAGTTGGGAAAATTATTACACGTGGCAGAGGTGATGTACGAGGGGGAGAATACGGTCCATTTTATCTTTAATTGTGTAGATTTTTCCGGAGATCCTGTTATTAATCCTCAAGAAACCAAAGCGGAGGAAATTACCTGGATTCCACTTGCTCAACTCACTGAAGTCTGTCTATATCCGGCTGTAGGATCTGCTTTATTAGATCAAGAATCTCCTATTCATCTCGGGGTCTTAAAACAGCCTCGTTTATAAAAGAAGAAGCCCCCATTTGGAGGCTCCTTTATTAATCTCTAGATCTACTTGAATTTCTACTAGAACTAGTTCTGGCATTTGAACTTTCAGGAGAGCTACTTCTACCTTTGTCAGTACTCACTCTACTGTTGTTTTTCTCCACTTTCGCAGGAGCACTGCTTCTTTCAGCACCTACTCTAGAAGAACTACTTCTGTTATCTTTTTCTACTCTTGAAGAGCTGCCTCTGTTTGCAGAACCATAAGGACTCTTGTCCGGACTGGATACTCGCGACGAGCTATAGCGAGAATCATTACGTGAACTCGGTTCGCTCATTCGGCCGTTAGGACGGGTAGAAGCTCTGTCTGGAGCCATATCTCTACCTGTATAAACTTCTCTTCTAGCGTTACTACTTCTTGAAGGAGTAGCTATTCTTTCCGGACGATTATTCCAGTGTGTAGTATAATTTTTTCTATTATTATAGTACACATGTTTCACTGGATAATAAGGTCTTGGAGTATATCCTATATGGATAGATCCGTATCCTCTCTTATCAAAACGATAGAAGTCATAGCTTGTACCGAAGTACCAAGGTAGAGGACGGGTGATGACCACTCCGGTGTATCCGTAGTATCTTCTGTCCCAATCACTCAATTCAAGACCTATGGCATGGTGAAGATCTACCACATCTCTCCAGATTTCATCTTGTTCCCAAACGCTATAGTAGCCGTCTGATTGGAACGCCCATTCCTTGCGTTCTATGTCTTCTAATCTTCGGTATAGGCGGTTAGCCTCACGATTGGTCAAATAACCGGATCTGTGACCGTCTGATATTCTCACTCTGACGTCCCAACGCCAGTCGAACTCATCTTCGTAGAAGTAGCGGTCAGGCCCATCGTAGTATTGGGCATTAACAGTTACTACACTGAAGAATACTACTAGAAATGCCATCCACTTTTTCATTGTCGTAATTGTTTAGGTTTTGTATATTAGATGTAGAATAGACCAAAAGGTTTTGCTAACAAAATGTTAATAATGTAGTTTTGGGAGTTTTTCTAAAGGTATAAACCATATAATATCTATTTATATGGTTGAAAGTCAGCAAACTATGGGTGAAAAAATAGCGGTAGTAGGAGGGGGCAGTTGGGCAACAGCTTTAATAAAAATCTTAACGGAGAATCAAGTTAAGGTAAAATGGTGGATGCGTGATGCGGAGGCAGTGGCTCATATCAGAAAATATCGTCATAACCCACATTATCTAAGTAGTGTGGAATTACACCCTTCAAAAGTAAAGCCTTATCTACAGTTAAGAGAAGCCTTAAAAGGAGTGGATTGGGTGATTTTAGCTGTACCTTCTGCTTTTATTGAAGATGCTTTAAAAGATGCTGATCCTTCCTGGTTTGAGGGTAAAAAAGTGATTTCCGGGGTGAAGGGGATTATTTCAAGCACAAGTCAGTTAGTGACCGACTGGTTTGCGGAGAAATTTGCTGTGGATCCTCAACATTTGGGTGCTATTGCAGGACCATGTCATGCGGAAGAGATCGCCTTAGAAAAATATTCCTATATTACTATTGCTTCCGCTTCGGAAGACACGGCAAAGGAATTTGCGAAACTCCTGACCTGTCGTTTCGTTAAGACCTCCTACCTTACTGATTTACATGGTGTAGAATATGCCGCAGTGATGAAGAATATTGTGGCTATGTCCTGTGGTATTGTACACGGAGTAGGGGCAGGGGATAATTTTCAGGCCGTTATGGTGTCCAATGCCATTATAGAGATCCAAAGATTTTTGGATACGGTAGTTCCATTGGAAAGAAAAGTAAATGTATCAGCTTATCTCGGAGATTTATTAGTAACTTCTTATAGTCAGTTCAGCAGAAATAGAACCTTTGGGAACATGATTGGCCGGGGATATTCTGTGCAAGCGGCAAAGGTGGAGTTAAAGATGATAGCGGAGGGTTATTATGCTACTAACTGTATCCAACGTATCAATGAACAGTACAAGGTGGATCTTCCCATTGTGAAGTTTGCGTATGACGTACTGTATAATAAAGAAAAACCCCTTAAGGCTTTTGAAGAACTTAAGGGGAAATTCGTTTAATCTACTACTTTTTCCTTTTTAAGGAAGTGGAATAATTCATCTAGTTTCACCGTGGTAGGATTTCTGGCTGCCACTTCTTCTCCGCTATACAGATTAACTTGTAATCTTTGGTGAGAAGGGTTTTCGCGGATCAGTTCAAAATCTGGCACTTCTTTAACAAATTCATCATAGAAGTTTACTAAACGTGAATCTGCTTCAAATAGTCCAATCTGTCCCGGAGGAGTAGTTTTAGTTGGCTTCTTAGGCTTTTCCGGAATGACAGTGTCTAATCCGCCTCCTATTTTAGGTTCTTCCTTAGCAGGTGCCGGCTTTGATCCTACGTGTTGAGATGGGGTAGGAGCTTCAAATTTGGCGGCTACAATAGTTACTCTGATCTTATCCTTTAGGGTTCTGTCTACTGCATAACCGTGTTTAAAGATCTGGGCCTGGCTACGGATTTGTGTTTCCACAAAGTCCATGATCTTGGATTGGTCAGACATCTTGATACGGTATTCCGGTAATTCATCAGAATAAGCCATTGAAACCAATATCCTTTTAGCACCACGTATATTGTTATTTTCCAATAATGGTGAACTCAACGCTTTTTCTATAGCTTCAAATGCTCTTTCGGGACCGGATGCTTCTGCAGTACCCATCACGGCATGTCCTGCCCCTCCAAGTACGGTTTTTACGTCAGCAAAGTCAAGGTTGATAATACCCGGACGAGTGATCAATTCTGCAATACTTTTCACACCACCTGCTAGGACCTCATCAGCCATTTTATAGGCTGTTTCTATGTCCAGGTCAGCGAACATATCAGAGAGACGATCGTTCTTGATGATCAGTACCGTATCACAGTATTGTTTAAGCTTTTCAATACCGTTTAATGCTTGTTCTAATTTGAATGTACCTTCGTGGCGGAAAGGGTCAGTTACTACGCCAATGGTTAAGCGACCTAATTCACGGGCCACACGAGCTATTTCAGGGGCAGCACCTGTACCGGTTCCACCTCCCATACCTGCTGTGATGAAGACCATTTCAGTAGGATCTCCCATGACACTTCTGATGGCTTCTTCACTTTCCAAAGCGGCGTCTCTACCCACCTCCCAGTGGGTACCGGCACCCAGACCTTTGGTTAATTCTGCACCCAACTGAATTTTGACAACATCGTCAGGAAAGTTATTGAGTACTTGCTGGTCTGTATTACAAGCTACAAAGTCTACGTCACGCATCCCTTGGTTGTACATGTTGAGCATGGCATTGCATCCAGCACCGCCTACTCCAATCACCTTGATGATTTTATTCAGGTTGGATTTCAACTCTAATTCGTATTTTGGTTCAAAGATCATTTACATCTTGTGGTTAATAGTCGTCATTAAGATCATTTCTTCTAAAAATCGAGCCTAAGAAACGTGAGAATCCGCTTGGCTTATCCTCCTGAGGAGGGGTGGTAGGCTTAGGCGGCTGGGGAGCTTCAGGGTATCTGTTGCTTATAGGTTTTGGAGTCAATACCTTATTATCAACTCTACGGTCAAAGGCATAAGCCGGAGCTACTATTAAACCTAAAAGAGTAGAGTATTTTGGATTTCTTAGATCTGTGAAATTTCCAAAATCTATAGCATTGTTAAAGCTGGCTTTTCTTACTGCTCCATTTGGAATAACGCTATTGAAGATTTCTACAATCTTATCGTATTTAGCGGTTCCCCCCGTTAGGACTATACCGTTTTGGAGATGAGATTTATATCCTGACCTATGCAGCTCAGCATGCACAAGTGCGGCTATTTCTTTCAATCTCCATTCTATCACTAACATGGCATTTCTTAGATAGACTTCTTTAGAAGGCATGCCAAGTTTCTTTTCTATAACTACTACAGGAATTTCCTCCACCGGAGCGTCCATCATGGTGCTACATACGAGTTTCAGCATCTCAGCTTCCTGGAAATTGATGCCGAAGGTCTTTTCCAGATCTGCATTGATGGTATTACCTGCAATAGGTAGTATGCTTTGGTAGCGCATGGTATTACCATGGAACACAGAGATCTGAGTCATCTCAGCACCTATATTCACTATGGCTATACCGTCCTTTTTCGTGAAAGGTTCCTGAGCACTGTTGTTTAGCAATGCGCAGCTATCCGCTACAGTATTCAGGTAAATATTATCTACTTTTAAATAACCTGTTGATTTACCTTTAGCCTGCACTTGGTTAACACATTCCAGTAGGTTATTCAAGTTATCTGATTTGGTAGTAATCATTGAGTAATCTCCGCTCAGAACATTACCTATTTTTCCCACCAGGTGAGCCATAGTCTTTTCTTCATTTACATAAAAGTCCTTTGGCAATGCATGAACCAGGGTGTATCCTGGTGCCAAATGGTGGGAACGGATTACGTCTTCAGTGAGTTTGTTGATATCCTCCTGACTGATGCGATTCATACCTGCGGTAGTCACTACTTTTCCGCTTTTCGTCTGACTTTGAATGGAGAGATTAGCCAGGTTGATGTTCACAGTGTTCATTTGGAACTCATAATCAGCTCTTTCAAAATCTTTAGCTAGGTCGTCAAGCACCTCTGAGATTCTTTCGCAGGTGATCTGTGCGTTTTCTATATTACCGTATTTGATTACCTCATCGGAAGGCAATATCTTTCTCTCACTAAATCCTATTACTTTAATGACAGCTTGTTGCTGTAGGCCTACTACAGCTGCAATTTTTGAACTTCCTATTTCCAGTCCTATGAAACACTTGCCCTCCTCCATAGTTATTCGTTGTTTGATGATTTGGAAAATACATTTATGGATCTATCTGCACACGATCTGTCCGTCATACTTTACGCTTACCTCCGTAAATTTGCTCCAGGCATCTTGCGGTAGAATCTTGGTATAAAACACCATTAGTTTTTCCAATTTTGTTCGGATCTTTTGTGGTTTACCAAATTCTATCAGATGTTCTCCTAGCAGAGGTTCTAGTTGGATTTCTTTGTGCTTATCCACATGCATTCTGGTGATTTGAGCACTCCAAAATTCGTCATTAGCTACGGTTTGGATCAGTTCTAATAGATCTTTATTTTCTTCTGATTTAAGTCCTTTGATTTGTTCAAAATAGGGGCCGCTTAACAGCAAAACAGTAGGAGTGTAGTTCTTTGAAACGGGGAAAAAATGTCCGGTTTCATCCATGTATCTATCGGGAAATCTTGCGTTACCCAAAATCCTAGCCATGGGTTTGTACACTACCACATCTAAAATGATGTATCCGTTTAAGTTGACGTAGGCCTGACATTCTTTGATGATGCCGCTACTTTCTACCCTTTGTTCTACTGTTTTCAATTTTATTCTAGACAAAGGCATTCCTTTTAAAGGGAAAGTCCCTTCTCTGGTAGCCCATTGCAGAACATCTGCTTGTTTTACGAGTAATTGTTTGTCCTCGTCCTTAATCCTTACTATTACTCCTTCACACATACGTTTCTCGTCTGCTTTGGCAGATGAAAACATAAGGAATACGGCCAAGGCCGCAAGGCAGCCTCCCCCAATGGTGTACAGTATGGATTTCCAGTTCTTCATAGTTTCTCTAAATACTCGTCTGGATTTTCAATGAGCTTAAAGCGGTCTGCACTTTTCGGTTCAAGATCCGTTTGGCACCATTCTTTGAGTATTTTGACATCCTCATTCCACTTTGTGCCATCCCAAAACTCAAGTCCTTTATGGTCTCTAATCTTATATAGGGCGGCAGGTTTGTAGGCCGTTCCCAAATACGCATGCTTAAGACCATTGTCTTTGGCCCAACGGATGACCCTCCACATCATCCATTTTCCTAAAGAATGGGTTCGCATATATTCGGTATCAAAAAAGGCAAACCAATAATGTACCATGTCTTCGTTTAGAGCGGCTAATACATATCCCACCACTTTTTCAGGGGTTCTGAATTCAAAGAGGTGAGATCCGGTTTCTCTGCTTAAGATGTATTTCCATCTTTCCATACTCATGTGATCTTCACCTATGCGTTCATTGATGTAGTTTTCACAGAAGTTGAGGAATTCAGGACTTTCTGTAGGAAAAGAAGCCTTCGGGGTCACGCTTACTTCGATTCCTAATGGTTCTACCATTCTATTGACTCTTCTGTTCTCTGATGTATCGTCAAATTTTTCCAGATTCACGCGTAGAGATCTGGCAAAATAGTACACCTCTTTCTCCATGTCTGGATTTCCGGTATATGGAAGAAAACCTTTATCGTATAGCTCGCTAATCTCATCCTGGCTTTCTTTCAAAGCGTAAAGTGCATAGCTAAAAGTGTAGGTGTTGTAGTCTACGTTATTTTCAGAGAGGAAGATTTTCATATCAATTTTAGGATTTCGTGAACGATGTCTTCTGCGGCTTTTGGTCGGGCAAATGTCTTAATAGCAGTTTCTAAGGCTGCAATTTTTGTTTGATCTTTAGCTAATGTAAGAACTTCTGATATCAGTTGGTCAGATACTTTATTATCCGGTATAAGAATGGCCGCATTTTGGTCGCTTAGGCTCTTTGCATTTTTCGTCTGATGATCTTCTGCTGCAAAGGGGAAAGGTACTAGAATAGTTGCTTTTCCTACCAGGGCTAATTCGCTTACTGCCAGTGCACCTGCGCGGGATACTACAAGATTAGCGGCTGCGTAGGCTTTATCCATTTCATAAATGAAGTCGGAGATAAAAACGCCTTCCTGTTGAAGCGCTTGTGCTTCCGGGAAGTAGCTTTTTCCGGTTTGCCAAATCACTTGTATTCCTGCTCCTCTTAAGGTATTTAAGCCTTGAGACATGGCTTTGTTGATGCTCAATGCTCCCAGGCTTCCTCCTATCACAAGCAGGGTAGGTTTATGCGGATCTAGGCCAAAATGTGACCTTGAGGCTTCTTTGGATACTCCAGAAAGAAGAAGATCATTACGTACGGGATTTCCCGTAAATACGATTTTCTCTTTGGGGAAGAAGTTCTCCATGTTAGGGTAGGCTACACATACCTTTTGGGCTTTTTGGGCCAAAATCTTGTTGGTTACCCCAGCATAGGAATTTTGTTCTTGAATCAAGGTTTTAACTCCCAGATAATTACTCATCTTAAGTGTAGGACCGGAAGCGAAACCTCCCACACCTACGGCTACATCCGGTTTAAAGTTTTTGATGATGCTGTATGATTTCCAAAGGCTTTTGATGAGTTTGAAGGGAAATCCTACATTAGCTAAAAGATTGGATCTATTGAAGCCGGCAATTGGTAGCCCTACAATCTCGTAACCTTCTCTAGGCACTTTTTCCATCTCCATTTTGCCTAGTGCACCTACAAAAAGAATATCCACCTCAGGCTTTTGGCGCTTGAGTTCATTGGCAATGGCTACTGCTGGATAGATGTGCCCTCCTGTTCCTCCTCCTGAGATGATTACTTTCATGTTGCTTTAGAATGTTTACTAACACTTAATACTATACCCAAAGCGATAAAGGAGAACAATGCTGAGGTTCCCCCTCTACTAATCAAAGGTAAGGTTTGTCCGGTAACCGGTCCTAGACCTACATTGATAGCCATATGCGCAAAGGCCTGAAAGACCAGGAGTAGGGTTAGGCCTACACACAGAAGTCCGCCGAAAGCCCTTTCTGTAAAATCAATATTTTTTATGCCTCTGGCCAGCAGCCATAGGTATAAGGCAAGTACGAACAGTCCACCTACAAGTCCATATTCTTCTATCACAATAGAATAGATATAGTCAGAATATGCCTCTGGTAATACGTTTTTCTGTGAGCTGTTTCCCGGACCTACTCCGAAGATTCCTCCACGTGCGATGGCCACGTGGGCGTAATTCTTCTGAGAACTTTTGCCTCCTAAATACCCCCCTACATAACCGTCACGGTCTAAATCTTTATTGATAAAGACTTCTGTTCTATCTATTACAGTAGAAATCCTACCAACCTCTTTACCAGTAGTTAAACGTATTAGATAGCCAGAGATGAGTACAAAGGAAATTACCCCCACGATGACAGCGGTCAATGCCCGTAGATATCTACCCGGCACTTTCCCTATCCACATGATGGTAAAGCAGGTAAAACCTAGAATGATAGCAGATGAGAAACTGGATATGGAGATCAAGAGTATAATGATTCCGCACCAGGTGATGATTTCAAAAAGATCTTTCTTCTTGTATTCAATGTGGATCTTGCTGGCTAGCATGGCTGCCAGATTGACTATCAATACGAGTTTTACCAAGTCAGCGGTTTGGAATGACATTCCCATTACGTTGATCCATCTTTTGGCATTACCTATACTTACTCCAAAGATCAAGGTATAGATCAAGAGGAAAGGGGAGATGTACAAGAGTATCTTAGCTATGTGCGCGTACTTAGAAATATCCAGGAGGTGTACAAAGTAAGTCACTACAAATCCCAGAAATAGAAAAAGAGCATGCCTTAAAATGACAGCTTCGGTGTTGCCCCCGGCTTGTCTATAGGCCAAACTGCTGATACTGCTGTATACCGTGACTATACTGATAAGTGACAGTAAGCCAAGTATCCACCAGATCTGCTTGTCGCCTTGCAGATGGTTTTTAAGTTTTTCGGTCATACTAGGATCATTAAGAAAGCTGCAATCCCGGGAAGGATTACTCAACAAATTTATAATTTTTGGGAGGAGATTTAAAAGAACTTTCCATTATTATTTATAGGCCAAATAAAAAAAGGGGAAAATCTTCCGACTTTCCCCTTTTCTCTACAAAATACCTTTATTTTTTCAAAGCATCTCTGATTTCTGTCAGTAGTTCCACTTCGGTTGGACCTGCCGGTGCTTCAGGAGCTGCAGGTTTACGAACCTTGTTGTAAGCTCTTACAATAAGGAAAAGAACTAAGCCAACTGTCACCAGATTAATAATGGAATTGATCCATGAACCATAGCGAATGGCGTTTTCAGGAATGGCTGTGCCATCAGCTCCTACGGAAGCAGGGCTCAAGACGTATTTTAGGTCAGAAAAATCTGCCCCTCCGGTAAAGAATCCCACGATAGGCATGGCGATGTCTTGTACAAAACCGTTCACTACGCCTCCTGTTGCGGCGCCTAAGATTACGGCTACGGCAAGGTCAATGACATTGCCGGTCATGATAAACTCTTTGAATTCTTTAAACATTGCTATTTAGTTTAGGTTAAAAAGTGGCTAAAAATCCTATACCAAAGCCGCTTGCACTCTGCCAACTCGATCTGATGGGGTCGATAGGTTTTGGTGTAGCGTTATTATAAGCTTTGTGATTAAATATGTCTTTGTCCAAGATACCTATGTAGGTAAAGTTAACATTCAGATATTTGTTTATTTTAGCTGTTGCTAGTAAGTCGAGACGATGATCTAAGGGCTTGTTTTTATTTCCCTCGGTATCTTTCCAAGCCTTGAAGAAGTTATAACGGAAACCTAGGTTCACGTTCTTCATCACTTCCTTGTTAAATCCTAAGGTCAACTGAGAACCGAATTCTGATAGGGATTTTTTACCATCTGCTATATTAACACCATAAGCTAATCCTGAGGTAGTATCTATTTGAACATTTTTATGACTCACAAATGTCCATTTGTTTGCAATTGGTGCAAACTTCACTGTAAAGTAATCTGCAGGACGATATTCAATACCTGTAGAGATGGTTAAATATCCCGGAGTCATGAAAGCTGAAGCTATATTTCTTCTCGTCTCTGCGTTTTTATCTTTAACTGCCAGGAACTGGGAAATAAAGTTACCTTCTGCAAAGGCGGATACCTTATCGGAGATTTTCCTACCGTAAAGAGAGTTGATGAACAGTTTGTCAATGTTTCTATTGAAAACCTTTTTACGCGTTACTTCATCTTTTCCGGTACTTTGGAAACCTAGCTGACCTTCAAAATCATTGATCCATATATTCTTTCCTTTCACTAGAGCATTTTGATGTTTCAAAATGAAGTGAAGGTTAGTGTTTCCTACCACTCCGGTATTCACTTGTCTCCAGCTGTCACTGAAACCAGTGATATTAACGGTGGTTCCAAAGCTGGAATTCTTGTTCCACCCTTCTTTAAAATCTCCTTTTAGATCTTTTGTGGTCAAAGCATCAGCTACCTTTTTTTGAGCTTCGTCTGACTTTGGAACTTCTTGTGCATGGGCCGAAAAAGCGGCAAGTAAGAGAATGAGGAAAGTTGTTTTTTTCATGTATCAATCATTTTTATGGAACAAAGTAATTTTTTCCATTTGCATAACGCGCAAAGGGAAGGATACGTCTTGACCTTCGGATCTTAAAACTATGGTTGTGTTATCTATACTAATCACTTGGCCTTTTACACCCTGTATCTCTAGCCAGTCGCCTTCTCTAACTCTCTTTCTCGAGTAAATAGAACTTAAGATGTTAAGAAGGATCTCTTTAGAAGCAATTCCATATCCAATAGAAAAGGCTAATACTAAGCCTGCAATAAGTATGTTGAAGCTGCTTTCTAACAAAGTAGTGTTAATGCCTGCTTGTCCTAAAGCTAGGATCACGGAGATGAAGCTCAAGAAGAAGAATACTCCCATGCTAATCAATTTGCCGGAAGAGATCTTAAAGGACTTACAAAGCGTTTCTACAAATTTTCTGGCCAGATCAGAAACGAAGAGACCTAAAAGGGTCATGAGTATGGCTACGCCCAACTTCGGAATGAAGTCTACGAGCATCATAAACATATTAGAAATGGCCGGCACTCCTAGTGTATCTGCAGCAGATACAGAAAGGAAGAGCATGATCAGGATATAGACTATGGTGGCCAGCACCTTGCTCAGCTTAAAGTCTAATTGGTATTTACGAAGAAGCTCCATGTTCTGGATCTTTTCGCCCAACTGATCTATTCCTACCCTGGACAAGAAGGAACGAAGAATATATGAACAGATTTTGGCTACAAGCCAACCGATACTTAAGATTAGTATGGCACTGATCAAATTGGAGATAAAGGTACTTGACTGTTCTATCAATTTAGAAAAGGTGTCTACCAAAATTTGTCTGATGTCAGGAAACTCATTCATCGGTTTTTTCGTGTTCTAGTTCTTCAATAAATTTTAAGGTGGTATTTACAGCTCCTTCAGTAAATACTTCAAGGACGGCTAGAGCATCCCGGATTAAGTCCACTTCTGACATCAGAAGTTTCTTCAAATTAGGGGAGACTTCTAAATTATCTTCATCTATGGTTGTCATTTTTCAAAAAGGCTTAAAATCTTCATAACTATAAGTACAAAGACAGTGATATTTTCCAGATAGTATTTCTTCAATTTTTCCTTACTCCTCAAAAGTCGCATTTTTACAGCACTCTCAGAGATTTTCATGGTTTCAGCAATCTCTTTAATGCTGAAATCTTCCTGATATTTCATTTGAAGAATTGCTCTCTCCTCACTCGGCATTTGCTTTAAGCTCTTCTCCAATTCTGCACTTTGGAAATCTAGGAAGTCTGCGTCGTCCTCATCACTAATATCAATCTGATCCGGTAAAGGCACCTCGGTCTTCTTTTTCCGAGTCCTTATTTGGTCCATACAGTAGTTATAGGTAATGGAATACAGCCAAGTAGAAAACTTTGATGTCTCTTTGTAAGTGCCGATTTTAACAATCAACTTCAAAAAGATATCGTGCGTTAAGTCTTCCGCTTTTTCTTGATTGTATACAAAGGAATAACATTTTCGATATACTTTGTTTGCATATCGTTCATAGATTTCTTCAAAATACTCGTTCTTCTGACTGGTAATATACAAGCTTACCAATTCTTCATCTTTATAACTGGTATATTTTGAGGATTTCAATTTTGACTGGGTTTATTAAAAAAGTAACATGGAAACCGTAGGTTTATATACGATTATTCCAACAAAACTATAGTTTTTTTATTTCTTGTAGCAAATGCATGCTACATTTTAATTCGCTATTTCAAAAAAATACAAATATTCTAATTTCTAACGTCATTTGTATATGAAGATAAAAAATAGTATGCTTGCATAATAAAGTTTACAATATGACATTAACAGATTATTTTAACTCACTTAAGGAAAAGGTTAGTCCTGCAGATTTACAGGGTATAGATACGAAGATCAATTTTGATCTAAAAGGAAAGAACATGTTCGTTACCGTGAAAGATAACCACATTGATGTGTCAGAAGGGGTAGCAGATGGGGCTGAAGTGAACATCACCGTTAAAGAAGATGATCTACTTTCTATTATTCAAGGCAATACTAATCCCATGATGGCCATGATGATGGGCAAGCTAAAGATCTCAAATCCGGGAGCGATGATGAAGTATGCGAAGATCCTGGGACTAATGTGAAAGTTTAATAATTAGATGAAGTGGATTCCCAAAAGGCCTTTGGCTTTTTGGGACTAAAAACTAATAGTTTAGGAATATTGAGGATTGAAATGGTCATAATTACCCTCATAAATAACACTTATTGATCCCAAACTATTAATTATTAGTTAGTCCGATAGCCTCTATTAGGATTAAAATACACTAAAATAAAAATCATCGCCTCTTAAGCTAAAAGACATGATTTTTCTTTCTCTACTTTTTTTGGCGCAAAGGGTCCGACCGTTCGGAAAGTAGCAAAAAAACCATGAATGTTCTTCTTGTTACTTTTTTGGCGCAAGGGTCCGTCCTTACGGAAAGTAACCAAAAAACATGAATATTCTTCTTGTTACTTTTTTGGCGCAAAAAAGTAACCAAAAAACATGAATTTTATGATGTCCTCTTTCGCTTCGCTCAAACGGACCATAAAATTCGGTCAAAGGATCATTAGTATTTATTCTTTCGACACTATTAAATATTAGTTAATCGCGAAGCGTCTATTAGGATAAAACAGGACCTTAATTAAAAGGAGCGCCTCTTAAGCTAAAAGACATGATTTTTCTTTCTCTACTTTTTTGGCGCAAAGGGTCCGACCGTTCGGAAAGTAGCAAAAAAAAAGTATGAATATTCTTTCTCTACTTTTTTTGACGCAAAGGGTCCGTCCTTACGGAAAGTAGCAAAAAAAACATGAATTTTAGAATGGCCTCTCTCACTACATTCGAACGGCCTCTAAAATTCGATTAAAGGAACATTAGTATTTATTCTTCCGAAACTATTAATTATTAGTTAATCCAGAGGCGTTTATTAGGATAAAACTGGACCTTAATTAAAAGGAGCGCCTCTTAAGCTAAAAGACATGATTTTTCTTTCTCTACTTTTTTTGGCGCAAAGGGTCCAACCGTTCGGAAAGTAGCAAAAAAACCATGAATGTTCTTCTTGTTACTTTTTTGGCGCAAAAAAGTAACCAAAAAACATGAATTTTATGATGTCCTCTTTCGCTTCGCTCAAACGGACCATAAAATTCGGTCAATGGAACATTAGTATTTATTCTTCCGAAACTATTAATTATTAGTTAATCCAGAGGCGTTTATTAGGATAAAACTGGACTTTAATTAAAAGAAGCGCCCCTTAAGCTAAAAAACATGATTTTTCTTTCTCTACTTTTTTGGCGCAAAGGGTCCGTCCTTACGGAAAGTAGCAAAAAAACCATGAATGTTCTTCTTGTTACTTTTTTGGCGCAAAAAAGTAACCAAAAAACATGAATTTTATGATGTCCTCTTTCGCTTCGCTCAAACGGACCATAAAATTCGGTCAATGGAACATTAGTATTTATTCTTCCGAAACTATTAATTATTAGTTAATCCAGAGGCGTTTATTAGGATAAAACTGGACCTTAATTAAAAGGAGCGCCTCTTAAGCTAAAAGACATGATTTTTCTTTCTCTACTTTTTTTGGCGCAAAGGGTCCGTCCTTACGGAAAGTAACCAAAAAACATGAATTTTATGATGTCCTCTTTCGCTTCGCTCAAACGGACCATAAAATTCGGTCAAAGGAAGTTTATTTTATTTAATATTTAAGGAAGAGCTACCTAAAAAACCTTTGGCTTTTTGGACTAAAAACTAATCACTAAGAACTATAAATTAAGGAACATTAGTATTTATTCTTCCGAAATTATTAGCTATTAATTTTAAAAAAAGCCCGAAAATTCGGGCTTTTTTTTACACTGTCATGAGTGTCAAATTATTCGTTCTATGCTGCTTACCCAGAGGGTAGCTGGACATATTGATGAATTTATCTCCCGGCTGTAAAAGGCCTTTCTTAACCATCAGCTTATTTGCTTCATCTATGAGTTGTAACTCGTTTTCAGGTTGATCAAGTTCTTTAATAGAGAAAGCATTAACACCCCAGTAAAGGCTTAATTGAGTCAATAATTTCTCGTTACCCGTTACGATATAGATTTGAGATTTTGGTCGGTGATGCGACAAGCGGAAGGCGGTATATCCGGAAGTAGTTACACCTACTATAGCCTTAACTTTCAAGTCACGTGCTAACCTACATCCCATCATGATCACGTTATCATTGTCCTTTTCTTTTGATACGTAAGTGGGTTCAGTAACACGAGTATGATGGCGGTAGTATAATACGGATGGATTTCCGAACTCTTCAATATGTTGGATAGTTCGAGTCATGGTTTGTACCGCCAATAGTGGGTATTTGCCAGAGGCACTTTCAGCACTCAACATCACAGCGTCTGCACCGTCTAGTACGGCATTTGCTACATCACCCACTTCGGCGCGGGTAGGAGTAGGGCTGTCAATCATGCTTTCCAGCATTTGAGTAGCTACTATTACCGGCTTAACCGCTAAATGACATTTAGCTACCAGTGTTTTTTGGATAATTGGCACTTCTTCCGAAGGCATCTCCACGCCTAGGTCGCCACGGGCTACCATGACTCCGTCTGCGGCATCAATGATTGCGTCCATGTTTTGTATAGCTTCCGGTTTCTCCATTTTGGCGATAACCTTTGCTTCTGAACCTTTGGAACGGATATATTCCTTGATCTTAATGATCTCTTCAGCTGTTCTTACGAAAGATAAAGCGATCCAGTCTACATCGTTTTTCAGACCGAAATCTAAATCTCTATAGTCTTTATCCGTTACGGAAGGCTGAGAGATATTGGTATTAGGAAGGTTGACTCCTTTCTTTTGCTTCAATAGACCTCCGTAAACCACTTCCGTGATCACTTCGTGTTTTTCTTCGTCTATCTCTATCACTTTTACCTCAAGTTTACCGTCATCCATTAGGATGCGGTCACCTACCTTCACGTCCTTGTACATGCCGTCGTAAGGAGTGGAGGCTCTTTCAGAGTTTCCTACAATATCGTCATTGGTAAAGATGAAACGGCGTCCCGTTTCTAGAGGCACCCCTGCATTTCCGCCTTCCATCAGACCTACACGGATCTTTGGACCTTGAAGGTCTTGCAGGATTGCACAGTTAAAACCATGTTCTCGGTTGATCTTTTTGATCCGATCTATTCTCACCTGGTGTTCTTCATGCGTACCGTGAGAAAAATTCAGTCGGAATACGTTTACCCCTGCCTTGGCCAATGCCACTAACATCTCTTCACTTTCTGAGGCTGGGCCTACCGTAGCCACGATTTTGGTCTTCTTTATCATAGTATTTTCTTTTCAAAACAGGTATTTATTCCTGCTAAACAAAAAATTCGCGTGTAAAATTAGACATATTCGTTCATAGTAACAGAATAAAATTTCAGATTGTTTTCAGTTGCTTGGCATATTATTCTTAATTATGGCATAAAGCAGGGGCTTCCTTTTATGACCTGAAGAAATGACCTATTTTTGTGACCGTAATTACCTAACAAAAGGATGAGCGAAAAAATATATGTATTTGACACTACTCTCCGTGACGGTGAGCAAGTTCCTGGTTGTCAGTTGAACATTGACGAAAAAATCATGATAGCGAAAGAGCTGGACAAGCTGGGAGTAGACATCATAGAGGCAGGCTTTCCAGTATCCAGTCCGGGTGATTTCAGGGCAGTTGAAGCCATAGCAAAGGCAGTAGAAAATGCTACGGTTTGTGGATTGACACGTGCCGTAAAAAAAGATATTGAAGTGGCTGCAGAAGCCCTTAAACCTGCTAGAAGACCTAGAATTCATACGGGTATTGGATCCTCAGATACCCATATTAAGTATAAATTTAATAGTACCAGGGAAGATATTCTTCAAAGAGCCATTGATGCGGTAAAATATGCTAAAACCTTCGTAGAGGATGTAGAATTTTATGCTGAAGATGCGGGGAGAGCGGATCTGGAATTCTTAGCTCGTCTGACAGAAGCGGTGATTTCTGCAGGAGCTACCGTGGTGAATCTTCCGGATACTACAGGATATTTATTGCCTCATCAGATGCATTCTCGTATTTCCTATCTGATGAATCATGTCCCAAATGTAGATAAAGCCATTTTATCTATGCATAATCACAATGACTTGGGATTAGCCACGGCAAACACCATAGCTGGTATTACGGCCGGTGCCCGACAAGTAGAAGTGACCATTAACGGTATTGGAGAAAGAGCAGGTAATACTTCTTTAGAGGAAGTGGCCATGATTCTAAAGCTTCATAAGGATTTGGGTTTACATACAGATATCAAGTCGGAGATGTTAGCTCCTCTGAGTAAGTTGGTGTCTTCCACGATGCGTATGCCGGTACAAGCAAACAAGGCTATCGTGGGTAGAAACGCATTTGCTCATTCTTCCGGAATCCATCAAGACGGCTTCTTGAAACATGCGGAGACGTATGAAATCATGACTCCTCAAGAGGTGGGTGTTGATAAATCTGATATCATTCTGACAGCACGTAGCGGTAGACACGCCTTGAAGCATCGTTTGTCTTTGCTTGGATTTGAACTGGAAAAAGAAGAGCTAGATAGTACCTATCAGAGATTCCTGGTTTTGGCTGATGAAATCAAGGAAGTAAATGATGGTCATTTGGTTGATCTCATGAAACTAGCAGTTTGATTGTACTATTTTAATGTGTAGTACGAAATCCTTTTTGTAGCTTTGCGCAAATTTTAATTGGACATTATGTTTTTAGAATTTGCGCTAGCATTTCTAATTGGCTCTATTCCTACGGGCTTTTGGTACGCGAAATTTTTTCATAATCTGGATATACGCCAGCATGGTAGCGGTAATATAGGGGCAACAAACTCCTATAGGGTTATCGGCAAAAAAGCGGCAATAATTGTATTATTCATTGATCTTCTAAAGGGTTTAATACCTGTTTTATTGGCTAAATATTTGGACTTTTCTTCGGAAAATGTGCTATTGGCTGGCGTATTTGCCGTTTTGGGCCATCTATTTTCCCCTTTCTTAAATTTTAGAGGGGGTAAAGGTATAGCTACGGCTTTTGGGGTAATTCTAGGTTTTAGTCCACTGGCGGCTTTGTGCGCCGTTTTAGTTTTTGGTGCAGTTCTTTATTTCTCAAAGATGGTGTCTTTAGGTTCAATTTTCGGGGTCTTAACTTTTTGGATCTATATTTTGATAACCAAAGAGATGGGACCTTTATGGTGGATCAGTACTGTGCTCGCCATACTATTGATAGTATCTCATAGAAAGAACATCTCCCGTATCATACAAGGCAAGGAAAGTAAAATCTAAGCCTCCAACACATCTTTCAAGATCTGCAAGGATCTTACTCCATGAAAGGAGTCGAGGTTATAGCTATAAAAGGCCAATAGATGATCTAGAGCCTCCATTCTCTGGGTTTTCGATATATTCAAAGGATTTCCAAAAGGATTTTCCAAGATTCTTTGCAAAGTCTGTAAGGCAGATCTGGTTAGTGGAATACCGTTTTCAGCTAAAGCCATTCGTATATCCTGAGCGGTGTGAGGACCAAATCCCAAGTAAGCGCTGAGGGTCATTAAGAAATAGAGATGGAAATTTTCCACGCCCTCATCCTGATGTTCTAGGTGAATCAATGCCTCTTGTAAGAAAGAAAAGAGTAGAGGATTCCCAGCATTCTCCTTTAAGGTTAAAACTAATATTTCTCCTACGAAAATGCCTAAAGTAGTTTTTCGGATGTCAGTAGGAATATTGAAGAAAGGATGAGTGCATTTGATTTCAGAGATTCTTTGGATATCTGCTTGTGGCTTGAAGTAAACTACTAAATCCACCAGATTCAACGGTTGAAATAGGGCAATTCTGCCTTTGCTCTTGGGACTTCTGACTCCGTTTTCTACGTACGACTGCAAGCCAAATTCCTCTGTATAAATCTTGGCAATGATGGAGGTCTCTCTGTATTTTATGTAGTTTAAGACTATTCCTCTGGTCTTATGCAGCATAGGATGATAATAGGATTAGTATTATCCACCAACTAAGGCAGATAAATAGAAAATAATACCAAAGTAACTTCAATTTAAGCACATTTGGTGGATTTACGCTGAAGATGTAAGTGTCTACATAATTAGTCTTCCTGAAGATCTGGGCTATTAATCCCCCTAACGCAACCAAGGCCAGTAAACTGTACAACAAGTGCAATAGAATGATAAATTGACTGATGTCTGGAGTAATTCGGTAAGCCAAAGGGATAAGGATGAAAAGCAGCAGTAAAAAGAAAGATAAAGTAAGCAGGGGTTTTACTTTAGGGAATTCTTGTTTCAAAATATATTGCCTTGCTCCTCCTAAACTCACAAAGGACAGGGTGAGGAATAGCGTTCTTAACATGCGAAGTAGATCCATGGGAGCTACTGATACTCCCCCCATTCTTGAGTGGATATGGATCTTAAAAATGGCGTAAATAAAGGAAAGAGACATAGAAAGTATGCCTAAAACTAAAAGAAAGCCCCAAGGCTCATATCTTTTTATTTTCTTTTCATCGCCCATTCCTATCAATCCCCTATATTTAAAACAAAATTAGCTAAAATCAATTGTGAGAAAACTGGTCGCAATAGCTTTTCTTCTATTCTGTGTCTTGCCTTCTTTAACTGCGCAAAATCTTTGTGAAGACCCACGTGCTTATGCAACAGGTTCTTTTGAATTGAGTAGTTATGATATCTGTCATAATGAAAACATCAGAATTACAGGTGATGAGAAGGTCCAGGATGCTAGGTACTACTTTAATTATAAAGGAGAAACCTACGAGATGGCTTACAGTCAGGGTGAGACCCGTTTAGATTTTAGCGAATACATGGAAAAGCTAAAGAAACCCTCCGTTTTTACCGTCATTCAAGTAGGTAAAGTCGACGGTAAAGAATCTGTAGCTTGCAAGAAAATTAAGGTGAGGTATATGGATGTTCCGGTGTATAGTTATACCTACTGTCCGGGACCTACTATTAAATTAGAGATTACTATACCTCAACATGAGTTGAATGATTTTCAGGATTACTCCATCAAGGTGAATGGCCAAAATTATTACACGGATGCACTTACTTATAGAGACGCTTTTACCGTGCCCAATCAGCCTATTAAACTACATGTGACGGCAAATGGATCTCCTAAGACTTGTCCAGCCACTAGCTCAGAGATTGAAGTTCCCATTTTTGGGGGGGGAAGAGACTGGGATTACTATCCTGAAATCACTACCTTGACTTTAGGTGATGACCTGATTCCCCGTATGGAAATTACAGGTCAATATGATCAAACCCATACTTTATACCGTTATGCAGCTGGCGCGAATTATAACGTGGCGCAAGCCGTGAAAACGGGAATTAAAACGGGAGATTTAGTGAGTGACATTCCACCTTCCCTAGATAAATCCTATTGTTACTTTATTAAAGCGGATAGAGTGGCATGTGTTCAAATGCAGTTCCGAAGTGCTGAGATATGTACTATACCCTTGAAGGAGGGTAATAGCGCAAATATAAAGGAGAATGTATTAACATGGCAGAGATACAGTGGACCGGTGGATTATAGAGCATTTACACCTTCAGGCGCCTTATCCACTTCTTCCTGGATGGAGATAGCTAGGTCAGAGGAAAACTTAGAGACCAAGCGCTTATTAGATCAGGATGTACAGTACGTAGATAAGAATGTTGACTGTTCAAAGAAGTACTGCTACCGCATTAGATTAGATCATACAGGGCACATTAGTGGTGCTAATTTCCAAAGCAGGAGTTATTCTAATACGGTCTGTTTGGATCATAGACTGGATCTTCAAGATCCACCTTTGGGCCTCTTGGTGAGTGCGGAGGAGCAAGATAATATTATATCGTTCAATCCTCCTGGGGATATTCAATACAAACCTGTAACCTGGGAATTGTATAAGAAGGAGGGGACTACCTTTACTTTGTCGCAAACAGAAGAAGATGTGACGAAATTTACAGATGAAGGAGTGACCAAAGCGGAGACATACAAGGTTCGTTTCTTTGACGCTTGTAAGAACGAATCTCCCTATTCCGGTGAAGTGACTTCTGTGTTCTTATCAGAAGATGGAGATAACATCTTGGATTGGACCTCTGGAAATCCATTTGATGGTAGTACGATTTCTCATTACGAGGTAATGTATGTAAATTCTGGAGAAACCTTTAAAGAATCAGCGCAAGTAAATACGCATCCCGTAAGCACCGCAGAAGTGGTAACGGAAGGGACCTTTATAGTGCGTGCGGTAGCTAGTGACGGTAGAGTTTCTGACTCAAATCCGGTTAGATTCTTTGTAAGAGGGGCTCTGTTTTTACCTAATGCTTTCACGCCAAACAGTGACGGTCATAATGATACATTCGGAGCTAAAGGCAGTTTGACGAGCATAGAGAAATTCCAAATGGACATATTTGCGCCAAACGGACAAAAAATAGCGGAAGTGACAGATCCCATGTCCGGCTGGGATGGGAAGTTGCCAAATGGCCTATTAGCGCCCACCGGGTCCTATTTCTACCAGATAAAAGCCGAGATGAAGAGCGGTCAGGTGCTGAGTAAAAACGGTAGTTTTGTAGTCATCCATTAGGAAAACTTTTTTATTTCCACGACCTTTGCACCCCAAAAGTGGGCAGGTAATGAAAACCAAAGGCAACAGGAAATCAAAAATCAATATAGTAACGTTAGGTTGTTCCAAAAACTTAGTGGACTCCGAGATGCTTTATACGCAATTACGCGGTAACGGCATGGATGTGAGCCACGAGTCTCCGGAAGATGATTCACAGATTGTGGTTATCAATACCTGCGGTTTTATTGATAATGCCAAGCAGGAAAGTATTGATACCATTTTACGCTATGTGGACGCAAAGGAGTCCGGCATAGTGGAGAAGGTATACGTGACCGGTTGCTTGTCGCACAGATACAAAGACGAGCTTGAGGTGGAAATACCACAAGTGGACTCTTGGTTTGGTACAAATGAATTGCCTAGACTTTTAAAGACGCTTAAAGCCGACTACAAGCACGAGTTGATAGGAGAGCGTTTGCTGACTACTCCTTCTCATTATGCCTACATGAAGATTGCTGAAGGTTGTGACAGGCCTTGTAGCTTTTGTGCCATCCCTTTGATGAGAGGGTCTCATGTTTCCCGCCCAATGGACGAGTTGGTATTGAGTGCCAAGAATATGGTAGCCAAAGGTACTAAGGAGCTGATCCTTATTGCCCAGGATCTTACCTATTACGGATTAGATTTATATAAGAAGAGGAACTTATCTGAGCTACTGGCCAGACTTTCAGATGTAGAAGGTTTAGATTGGATTAGACTACAATATGCTTATCCTGCAGGCTTCCCTATGGATATCCTAGAGGTGATGGCTGAACGTACAAATATATGCAAGTATTTGGATATGCCTTTGCAGCATGGTTCTTCTGAGATGTTGAAGAAGATGAGGAGAGGTATAGACCGACCTAAAACGGAGAAGTTATTAGAAACCATTCGTGAAAAGGTTCCGGGTATACATTTGAGAACTACCTTGATAGTGGGTCACCCAGGAGAGACGGAAGACATGTTTGAGGAGATGTATAGGTTTGTGGAGAGCCAGAAGTTTGATCGTCTTGGTGTTTTCCAATATTCCCATGAGGAGCAAACCCATTCCTATTCTTTTGTAGACGATGTTCCTGCGGAAGTAAAACAGGAGAGGGCAGACATCATCATGGAACTTCAGCAAGGAATCTCAGAAGAGAGGAACAAGGCGAAAGTGGGACAAGTATTTAAAGTCCTTGTAGATAAGAAGGAGAGTGGGCATTTTGTAGGTAGAACAGAATTTGACTCTCCTGAGGTGGATAATGAGGTGCTTATTCCTGCTGAGCACTATGTACGCATAGGCGACTTTACGCAAGTGCGTATAGATTCAGCTACTGAATTTGATTTATACGGTACACCTATTGTCTAAGGTGTCTTGGAAAACGGTTGAAGCGTAAGCCTACGGAGAAGTCTAGTCGGCTTAAATCTATAGACTGAGTTTCCACCAGTACCTTTCCGTATTGGTACCCGCACTCTATACTTAGCATAACATCGCGTCCTGAATCGTTGTTGCCAAGTAGGAATTCAAGTCCTAGAGAGGCGGCTGCGCCCCAATCTTTTCCTTTGAAGGAGTAAGCTTTCTCGTTTTCTAGGCCTTTATCGGTATAGAAATAATATCCTGGTCCGGCGGAGGCCATGACAAAGGTTTTGTAATCCAGAGGGATTCTACCTACCAGCATTGGACCCACAAATTTGTGATTGATTTTGGTTTCCAAAGAGCCGTTTCTTACTTCACCTCCGTTTAGGCGATGAGGGAAATCTAGTTTTCTGTTTTTATTGGAGGCTTGATAGCTATTGTATTGAACACCTAAACCTATGTGGTCATTGAAGAAGATGGTAGCGTCAGCACCGTAATGCCATCCTCTTTTTAGTTTTTCTGTGAAAAGTCCGTAATCTGATTTGTCCGTGCTGCCATCTAGTAAGTTACTTAGTCCACCTTTGAAACCTACTCTATACTTGAGGTAGTTGGAGAATTCTGTTTTTTCTTTTAAAGGGGAATTATACGTTTTTGTCGGCTTTTGGACTAACGTTTTAGGGGTTGCAGCCTTATCATCTTGAAAGAAATTATATTTGTAAGAAGAAACCAGGGTTTTAAAGATTTCGGAGTGAACGGTTTTGCCTTTCTCATTAGTATATGAATAAGAAAAGCGCATAGAAGTTTCGCCTGTAATCTTACAGCGAATCTGTTCCCCTGCTTGGGTAATGATCAGGTCCCTTTGGCCAAAGGCAGAAAAAGAGAAGAATAGGAAGATCACGAGTAATCTGAAAACCATACGCACAAAATGTTGTATTATGCGTGATTCCAAAAATCGTACCAGTCTTTAAAAAAATATTAAATCGTAATATTGACTATAATATTTGTGCAAAAATTTGCAAAAGTCATATATAGTTTAGATTTTTGAACAAAACAAAAGGGAAGTACCCTCTGCTTAACTAATAATCATCACTTAAAAGATACAATATGATATAAAGCTCTACGTTAACTAATGTGAAAATATAATGGACAAAAACAAAGTTAACGAAAGTGAGCTTATATCCGCCTATATAAGAGGTGATGAGAATGCTTTCACAATTCTTGTTAATCGTTATAAGTCTAAGGTATATACAACCATCTATTTGGTGGTGAAGGACAGTTATGTAGCTGAAGATTTAACCCAGGATACCTTTATAAAGGCTATCCGAACTCTGAAGGAGGGGAGGTATAACGAAGAAGGTAAATTCTTGCCGTGGATTTTAAGAATTGCTCACAATCTTGCCATTGACTATTTTCGAAGAGCTAAACGTTATCCGAATGTGGTGTTTGAGGATGGCAGCAGTGTATTTAACTCGCTGAATTTTGCAGAGGATTCTGTAGAGTCCGCTCAGATCAAGAAGGAGTCTCATGAGCATTTACGAAGTCTCATTAAAAAACTCCCTCAGCAGCAAAGGGAAGTACTGGTGATGCGTCACTACGAGGACCTGAGCTTTCAGGAGATTGCTGAAGCTACGGGAGTAAGTATCAATACTGCATTAGGACGTATGCGTTACGCTCTTATCAATCTGCGAAAATTGATGAGTAAAACGAAATACGCCTATGATACAAACCTTTACATCGACTCAGAATGAGATAATACGTTACGTTTACCATGAAACTTCTCCTTCGGAAAATGAATGGATAGAGGAGCAAATAGCCGGTGATACGGATAATTTAGATTTTTATCTGGATTGCCTGCAGATCAAAGAAGAAATGGACCAGATTCGTCTAGTTCCTCAAGATCAAACCTTAGAACGTATATTTTCTTATTCAAGAAATTATAAGCCTGCTGTTTAAGCAGGCTTTTTTTATTCTACCAATCCCTCCATATAAGTAATTTTATTCTGCATCTTCCTAGAATCCTATCATTTTCTTAGTTAAGTCCTAAGCTTGCAAAATCAATATTTATTACAATTTAAACGAATGCTTGTACTTTTCTGCGAAGTATGGTATTATTCTAATATTTTCGTAGCATCCTGGGAGGAACTTTTAAAATGTAATTGACACGTAATTAGATAGTTGCGTAAATTTGTAGTGTCAATTAGAAATAGTATTTTAATAATCATAAAACCAGAATTAGTTATGAAAAAGCTTGCGATCGCATTGGTGCTTTTATTAGGGGTGAGTACTTCTTTTGCTAACGATACTTTACCATCAGTAGCTAAGAAAGTGGAAGTTAAAGTGTTGGACGGTTTGAAGTTCAAAGTAGTGATTCCTGAACTTACAGAGAAAGCTACTGTGATGATTAAGAACAACGTTGGTGAAGTTCTTTATAAAGAATATGTGGGTGAGAGTACAGTTTTCTCTAAAGTATATAATCTAGCTGGTTTTCCTGATGGAGAGTATGCATTTGAAGTAAAAGTGGACGGAAAAGTAGTGTCAAAAGAAGTTAAAATTAACACTACAGTTAACAGAGTAGCATCAGTGAACTAAGAAAATACCCTTATGGGTGAGAAGGTCAGGACGGAAGTTCTGACCTTTTTTTTGTGTGCCCAGCATGTGCAATAACTCTAGGGTGTAAGTCCCGAACACGCCTTTACAGTGGGAAGTGTTAGCTTATGACAAGGGTGTCCACCGTGAGGTGGAATCTGAAGGAAGTCTGAGGCAAAACCTCGATCCGACGAACAGAAACTACATACAAGGCCGCAAGTGTTGGGTGAGGCTGCAAAACAAGCCAAAGCCCTAAACTGTACGGAAACACTATGGTAAATGTAGCGGATATATGAGGTGAAAGTTATTGTTCTTACCTGGGGAGATCTGACTAAACTCTGTCAAAGGTATACGCGAATGCCCGCGAAGAAACATATAGCAGAATAATAATGCTAGTATGCTTTAGTCAGAAGTCAGCAGAAGACATAGTACCCTGTTTCTCTACTTTATACAGGGGAAGGTCTGAATGTTAGAATGGCAAAGGAACCATGAAGTTTATGACGAAGTGTTAAAAGCCGAACCACATAAGAGAACTGCTTGCATGAGGGTAGGTCGGAAACTGATAGTAAAATGCAAGAGGAGCTTAGCTGAGTCGTGCAACGAAGTGAACACAATGCCTGAGGTTTTTTTTAGTAATACTATGTTGGAAGAGATATTACACATCCGAAATGTCAAACACGCAGTTGATCGTGTCATCTCTAATGGAGGTGCTAGCGGAGTTGATGGTATGCAGATCGATAATCTTCGTGACTACCTTAACACGCACTGGCAATCCCTGCGCTCGGATATTCTCTCTGGCACTTACCGCCCACAAGCTGTTCGGAAAGTAGAGATTCCCAAAGCAAGTGGGGGCAAGCGTATGCTGGGTATCCCAACGGTCATCGACCGTGTTATTCAGCAAAGCATTTCCCAATGGCTTGGGTTAAAGTATGAGGGTGATTTTCACGATAACAGCTACGGCTTCCGTCCGAATCGTAATGCTCATCAGGCCGTCATTAAAGCGCAAGAGTATCTGAACTTGGGCTACACGTGGGTCGTTGAACTTGATTTGGAACAATTCTTCGATCAAGTGAACCACGACATACTGATGCATCTTTTGAGCAAGAAGATTACGGATCGTCGAGTCCTAGCGCTGATCGGGAAATACCTTCGTTGTGGGATTATGGATCATGGTCTTGAACAAAAGCGAACCAAGGGCACACCACAGGGCAGTCCTTTAAGTCCACTTTTGTCAAACATCATCCTGAACGAACTGGATACGGAACTCAGCTCCCGTGGACATCGATTTGTACGTTATGCGGATGACTGTAGTATCTACGCGAAGAGCAATAAATCCGCCACTCGTATTATGCGCAACATCACCAGTTACATCGAATCTACACTAAAACTGAAAGTGAACCGTGAAAAGAGTAAGGTAAGCAAACCTTCCCAAAGTAGTTTACTCGGCTTTAGTTTCTTCAAAACTCAAGGAGATTGGCAGATTCGTATCTCTGCAAAGAGTATCGAACGAATCCGAGAGAAGTTACGTCAAAATACTCGACGTAATACAGCTACTCCTATGCATGAGCGACTGACTAAACTACGGCAAATTATTCACGGCTGGGTGGATTACTTTCGTATAGCAACGAATAAGAAGGTGATGGTAACACTAGATGAACTAGTGCGAAGACGCTTGCGTGTTCTGCTTTGGAAGCAATGGAAGACCGCAGGTAATCGAATTCGGAACTTAATGAAACTGGGAGCCAAACGCTGGCTTGCCTACCAACATGCGAACACCCGTAAATCCTATACTCGGACAGGGACAAGCCCTATCGTTCAAACAACGCTAACAAACTCATACTTTACTAAATTAGGTTACGAAGGATTTGCAGACTACTATTACTGGAGAACAACGCATCAAACGACGTTATTCTAACAAACCGCCTTGGTACGGATCCGTATGCCGGGTGGTGTGAGAGGACAGATAGGGAAATAATCCCTATCTTCCTACTCGATTGTTTTTTGAGGTTATCTTAGGATTCGATGCTTTTTAGCTTAATGAGCTATTTGGGTATCGGAAGAATAAATACTAATGTTCCTTTGACCGAATTTTATGGTCCGTTTGAGCGTAGCGAAAGAGGACATCATAAAATTCATGTTTTTTGGTTACTTTCCGAACGGTCGGACCCTTGCTCCAAAAAAGTAACAAGAAGAATATTCATGGTTTTTTTGCTACTATCCGAACTGTCGGACCCTTTGCGCCAAAAAAAGTAGAGAATTAAAATTCATGTCTTTTAGCTTAAGGGGCGCTTCTTATAATTAAAGTCCAGTTTTATCCTAATAGACGCCTCTCGATTAACTAATATTTAATAGTGTCGAAAGAATAAATACTAATGTTCCATTGACCGAATTTTATGGTCCGTTTGAGCGAAGCGAAAGAGGACATCATAAAATTCATGTTTTTTGGTTACTTTCCGTAAGGACGGACCCTTGCTCCAAAAAAGTAACAAGAAGAATCATGTCTTTTAGCTTAAGGGGCGCTTCTTATAATTAAAGTCCAGTTTTATCCTAATAGACGCCTCTCGATTAACTAATATTTAATAGTGTCGAAAGAATAAATACTAATGTTCCTTTGACCGAATTTTATGGTCCGTTTGAGCGAAGCGAAAGAGGACATCATAAAATTCATGTTTTTTGGTTACTTTCCGTAAGGACGGACCCTTGCTCCAAAAAAGTAACAAGAAGAAAATTCATGTTTTTTGGTTACTTTCCGTAAGGACGGCCCCTTGCGCCAAAAAAAGTAGAGAATTAAAATTCATGTCTTTTAGCTTAAGGGGCGCTTCTTATAATTAAAGTCCAGTTTTATCCTAATAGACGCCTCGCGATTAACTAATATTTAATAGTGTCGAAAGAATAAATACTAATGTTCCTTTGACCGAATTTTATGGTCCGTTTGAGCGAAGCGAAAGAGGACATCATAAAATTCATGTTTTTTGGTTACTTGCCTAACGGCTGGACCCTTGCGCCAAAAAAGTAGAGAAAGAATATTCATGTTTTTTTCCTAAATTTGCAGTTCATTTTCTACAGAATAGCATATGTTTCAAAGTCTTCAGGACAAACTTAACGGAGCGTTTAAAACCCTAAAGGGTAAAGGTAAGATTACTGATATCAACATCGCCAGTACGGTGAAGGAGATTCGTCGTGCTTTGATGGACGCAGACGTTAACTATAAAGTTGCCAAAGAAGTTACAGATAAAGTAAAACAAGAGGCCATCGATCGTAAAGTAATGATCGCGGTAGAACCTGGCCAATTGTTCGTAAAAATCGTTCAGGAAGAACTTACTGCCCTCATGGGAGGTAAGGCTGAGACCGTCAATCTTAAAGGTTCTCCGGCTGTAGTACTTATTGCTGGTCTTCAAGGTTCGGGTAAAACTACTTTCTCAGGTAAGTTTGCTAACTACCTTAAGAAGCAAGGTAAGCAGGTAATGCTGGTAGCTGCTGACGTTTATCGTCCGGCCGCCATTACGCAGTTGCAAGTTTTAGGAGAGCAGATAGGCGTAGACGTTTACGCAGAACCTGAAAACAAAGATGCCGTTAACATAGCTCGTAATGCTGTTGCTGAAGCGAAAAGCAAAGGTAAGAGTATAGTGATTGTCGATACTGCTGGTCGTCTTGCTGTAGATGAAGTCATGATGACGGAGGTGGAAAACATCAAGAAAGCCATCTCTCCTTCAGAAATCCTATTTGTTGTGGATTCCATGACTGGTCAGGATGCAGTGAATACGGCTAAAGCATTTAATGATCGACTGGACTTTGATGGTGTGGTCCTCACTAAGTTAGACGGTGACTCCAGAGGTGGTGCGGCGCTCTCTATCCGTGCAGTAGTAGATAAGCCGGTGAAGTTTATGAGTACCGGTGAAAAGATGGAGGATTTGGATATCTTCCACCCGGACAGGATGGCTTCCCGTATTCTAGGTATGGGTGACGTTATATCCCTAGTGGAGCGTGCCCAACAGGCCTTTGATGAAGACGAAGCAAGGAAGTTGAACAAGAAGATGCGTGAAAACAACTTCGACTTGAATGACTTCCTGGGCCAATTGGAGCAGATCAAAAAAATGGGTAACCTGAAAGATGTCATGGGTATGATTCCGGGTATGGGGGCGGCTATTAAAGACGTAGATATCAGCAATGATTCCTTCAAACCTATAGAGTCTATCATCAAGAGTATGACGCCAAAAGAAAGATCTCAACCGGATATCATTGATGGTAGTCGTAGAAAAAGAATTGCAACGGGTGCAGGTAGATCAATTCAGGAAGTGAATAACTTACTGAAGCAATTCGAGCAAATGAAAAAGATGATGAAGAAGTTCAATGCCATGACCCCAGGAGGAAAGGCTAGGATGTTCAGATAAAAGAAAAGCGGTGTAATCACCGCTTTTTTTATTTCCTCATATAAAAGTAAAGGGGAGGATTCTTCGTCATGTTTTCCCCTTTCTCACTGATAGTATAATAGCCATCAGCATTGGCCGACCAACAAACGGATTCGCCTTGAGGCTCCAGCACATAAGGTACAGTCATATCATGACTTCTCTTCAGCACATCCATCAGGGTTTCTCCTTCTTTCCTCTTCCAATAGTATAAAGTACTATAAGATTTTAATAGTACTTCCGTACCATCTTCTGATACATCTCCACTTACCACTAAAAAATACTTGATGGTGCCCAAAAACTCAGCTTCGTTAAGTCCGTTAGTATTTTGTGGATAGGCTAATCTGTAAACTCTAACGTTTAATTGATTCTTGGTGATTACAAAGATGTCCTTTGTCCAAGGATCTACCATAATGGTTTCCGCGTCATAAGATTCCCCGTTAGGGTATCGAAAATGTATGGTTTCGTACTGGCTTACGTGAGTGCCGGAAGGCTCTTCAAATCGATAGATATAGTAATCTTTATAGATAGCGTTATTGTCGCCGGTTTCGCCTATATAGATGTATTTTTTCCCATCTACCGGACCGGGAGCAACTGCCATATCTTCCCAATCTCTGTTTCGCCCACCAAAGGTTACCTTTCTGGCATAAGTGCCATCTTGGCGTATTAGATCGATCTTCGGTTCAGTGCCTGAATCTTCCATTAGCCATAGATGCCCGGGAAATAGAAATGAGGCTCCCATGCCGGATACCTCGTCCAGGCCATCTACATTTAAATTGCTAATCTTTGGAGAGTTCGTGAATTCCGGTAATTGAACTTCCGGCTCAGTAGGGGTATCCTCACATTCCCCAAACCAGCAGCAGGAGCTTAGGCTTAAGGAAAGTAGTATGGAGGTGATTAATCTCAAAGTGGGTTTTTTATTACTAATTAACGGAAAACCGATGGCTGATCATACGTTTTCACCAGATCTTTTAATAATTCTATCCAAATGGGAGTGTCGTTCAGAGATTCCACTAAGTCCCATTGTTCACCGCCCAGTTCAATAAACATTTCCTTGTACTCTTCACCCACCTCAATGGTGGTTTCAAGACAGTCGGCTACAAATGCGGGGGAAAAAGCTAATACCTTCTTGATCCCTTTACCGGCCAGTTCCTTCACTACATCTTCCGTATAAGGCTGTATCCAGACTTCTTTACCCAGACGTGATTGGAAACAAGTGGTATACATTTCTTTTGAAAGGCCTAGTTTTTCTGCCAGAAGACGGGTAGTTTCAAAGCACTGAGCTTTGTAGCAGGCGTAGTTTTGTTCCGTTATGCCCTCTTCACATCCTAGTTCTGAACAGGTTTTTCCGTGGTGAGCTTTAACGGTTTGTCTTTCCGGTAGACCGTGGTAACTGAACACATAGTGCTCATAAGAATTGTTTTGTAAGAATTTTCCTGCATTATCTGCAAAACCCTGTACTAGTAAAGGATGCTTATAAAAATCGCCGGCAAATACTATTTCCGGGATATTTTGCCAAGTTTTTACGGTTTCCATCACTTTTTGGTGAACGGAGCCAGATGTGGCCGAGGCGTACTGAGGGAAGAAAGGAATTACAATGATCTTTTTCAAGTACATCTTCTCCATCTCTGCTAAAACAGCGGGTATGCTTGGGTTTTGGTAACGCATGGCTAAGCGTACTACATATTCCGAACCAAGTTCCTCACCCAGCACCTTTTCATTGCTTAATCCATACACCTTTAACGGTGAGCCATTAGGTAGCCATACTTCTTGGTAAATTTTAGCAGATTTAGGAGCGCGGAATGGAGCAATGATCAAGTTAACTAATAACCAGCGATTCAAGAAAGGGATATCAATCACTCTTTCGTCCATTAGGAACTCTCTTAAGTATTTTCTGACGTCCGGTACGGATGGAGAGTCCGGTGTTCCTAAGTTCACCAGAAGTACGCCTGTTTTTGCCATTTACTAAAAAAGATTGTACTATATCTTGTAATTATATTTATATTTGAAGTTCACAATGCTTGCAATACAATGAAATCGACACTCAAACTAGAAAACATCAGCATCCGCGAATGCCTAAAAAGTTTAGGCATGACGGAAGCTACAGCGAATATCTTTGTATTACCCAAAGTGATACGTAAGCCTATTAGTAAGCCCTGACGTACTTTCCTTCCATGAAGTTAACAAATGCTCTGTTTACTACTTTGTTTCCTCCAGGAGTAGGATAATTTCCGGTAAAATACCAATCACCTAAGTGCTGAGGGCAAGCGGCGTTGAGGTTTTCTACCGTTTGGAATACTACAGAAACTTCAGCTTCAATATCTTTAGGAGCAATGATTTCTGATATCTTTTTAGAGATTTCATCATCTGTAAATTGTGCAAAAAGGTCCTTCACCAAGTTTTCCTTTCTAAGGTCATCCATGGCTAAGATTCTTTGGTAAACCTCTTCTTTCATATCAGAAAGACCTCTTTCATCCAGAAGCGCTAACATGGCTCTGAAGGCCACAAATTCTTTCACCTTTGACATGTCTATACCATAGCAGTCAGGGTAACGAATCTGAGGTGCAGATGAAACGATTACGATCTTCTTAGGTCCTAATTTATCTAGGAGTTTCAAAATACTTTTCTCCAGGGTTGTTCCTCTAACTATGGAGTCATCTATGATCACTAGAGTATCTGTCTTCTTCCGAATTACCCCGTGGGTCATTTCATATACGTGAGAGACCATTTCGGAGCGGTCATCATCGTTTGTAATGAAAGTACGTAATTTAACGTCTTTGGAAACCAGTTTCTCAAAGCGCGGTTTGAAGTCTAAAACTTTTTCAAGCTCTTCTTCTGATAGACTTCCGGATTGGATTCTCTCTTTTCTCCATGTGGTCAAGTATTGTTCAATACCTTCTACCATGCCATAGAATGCAGGCTCAGCGGTATTTGGAATATAAGAGAACACCGTATTTTCTAGATCATAATTGATCTCCTTCAAAATTTGAGGGATCAATCTTCTACCTAGTTCCTTTCTTTCGCTATAAATATTTGGATCTGAGCCTCTGGAGAAATAAATCCTTTCGAAGCTACATGATTTCTTTTCTAATCTTGGAAGTACATTATGTTCCGCGAAATCTCCGTTCTTATTGATGATGAGTGCATTTCCCGGAGTAATTTCAAGTATGTCATTGTATTTGGCACCAAAAGCGGCCTTGATGGCAACTCTCTCAGATGCAACCACCACTACTTCATCATCGTACCAGTAATATGCAGGACGAATACCTGCTGGGTCACGTACTACGAAAGCAGCTCCGAATCCTGTGATACCGGCCATGGCATAACCTCCGTCAAAATCGCGGCATGCACGGTGTAATACCCTTTGCATGTCCATATTGTCTTCGATGACATCACTTAGCTCAGGATTTTCATATTGCCCTTTGAATTTGTCAAAGATGCGTTGATTCTCTTCATCGAGGAAATGACCAATTTTCTCTAGTACGGTGATGGTATCACCAGTATCTTTTGGATGCTGACCAAGATCTACAAGCTTCTTGAACAATTCATCCGCATTTGTCATGTTGAAGTTCCCGGCCACCACTAAGTTCCTACTTCTCCAGTTGCTCTGACGAAGCATAGGGTGGCAGTTTTCAATTTCATTTTTACCGTGAGTACCGTAGCGAAGGTGACCTAACCAAACCTCACCTGTGAAGGCTATATTCTTCTGAAGCCAATCAGAATTTTTAAGGAGTGAAGGATCTTGTTTTTGTACTTCGATGAACTTTTCGTTAATTTTTTTGAAGATATCTACAACCGGTCTGTTTTCTACGGAGCGGTAGCGACTTATATATCGACTTCCCGGAGGTACTTCAATCTTCACGTTAGCTACACCTGCACCGTCTTGTCCGCGGTTAGACTGTTTTTCCATAAGTACGTAGAGCCTGTTAATCGCGTAGAGAGGCGTGCCATACTTTTGTATATAATACTCAAGAGGCTTGCGGAGGCGAATCATGGCTATACCGCACTCATGTTTAATAGAATCACTCATTATTGCTAGTAATTGGAGGTACAAATTTCCGAATTATTGTTTCCTCTGACAAATTATTTTTTACGAACGAATTATTTACTTTTACCTATCGTTTCTCTTATAACAATAAATACCTGGTAAAAATTACCAAGAAAGTGTAGTATTTACACAGGTCTGTGATAAACTGGCCTATGGAGTTGAAAATCAGCCCTAAGTCAAAAGGAATTAAATAAAAGTAGAATTTGAAATTTGAAGAACTGAATTTACATCCTGATGTGAAAAATGGAATCGAAGCCATGAATTACCAGGATACCACTCCCATACAAGAAATGGCCATTCCCTTGGTCCTGGAAAAAAAAGACCTTCTGGCTTGTGCTCAGACAGGTACCGGAAAAACTGCGGCCTTTTTAATTCCTATTTTGAGTCTGATTAGAGAAGAAGGGGGAGATCAACTTTCCACCTTAATCCTTGTACCTACCCGTGAGTTAGCCAAACAGATAGATGAGCAAGTAGAAGGTTTAGGCTATTTTGTTGGCGTGACCAGTTTAGCCATTTATGGAGGAGGGAAAGGAGAAAACTGGGGTCAACAAAGAACAGCTTTGATAGAAGGAGCTGATATTATCATTGCTACACCCGGTAGATTATTGGCTCATATGCAGTCTGGGAAGATCAAATTTGATACTATCAAGCGCCTAGTTTTAGATGAGGCAGATAAGATGCTGGACATGGGTTTTTCTGATGATATAAATTTTATCATCAAGCACTTGCCCAAAGAGAGGCAAACGCTGATGTTTTCAGCTACTATGCCGCCTAAGATCAGGACCTTTGCCAGAAATATCCTGAAAAACCCTAAGGAAATCAGCCTATCCGTTTCGAAACCTGCAGAGAAGATAGATCAAAGGTTTTACATGGCCGCTGATGAACAGAAATTGGCCCTTCTAAATCACTTACTTTCTCCATTTGAAGGGCAGAAAATCATCATTTTTACTTCCCAAAGATCTATGATCCATAAGATCTTGAAAGATTTATCTAGGAATAAACTGAAAGCCAAAGGAGTATCCTCTGATATAGAACAGGATGAGAGAGAAGTGGCTCTCCGGGATTTTAAGGCAGGTAAGTTCAATATCCTGGTAGCTACGGATGTTTTATCAAGAGGAATTGACATCTCAAACCTCAATTTGGTAGTGAACTTTGATGTCCCGCGGGACGCAGAAGATTATATCCACCGAATTGGCAGAACCGCGAGAGCAGATACAGAAGGAGTTTCTATAACTTTTCTGACAGAAAAAGACAGAAAAGCCGTTAAGGATATAGAAGCTCTATTGGAAAAAGAAGTAGAAGTACAGCGTATTACTGAAAATTTAGGGCTGGGGCCAGCACCGGAATTCAAGGTTTATAAGGCTCCCAAGCCTCGAAAATTTTTTAAAAAGAGAAGACAAGCCTGAGTTAATTTGCAATGTTATGAACAATTATCTTATAATCATGGCCGGTGGAGTTGGAACCCGTTTTTGGCCATTTAGCAGACAATCATTCCCAAAACAATTTCACGATATTTTAGGTACAGGATCTACCCTGATCCAACAAACCGCTGAAAGGTTTGAAGGCATTTGCCCGAAGGAAAACATTTACGTAGTAACCTCTCAAGAGTACTATGATATCACTAAGGAGCAGCTGCCTTTCCTCTCTGATGAACAAATCCTTTTAGAACCTAGTAGGAGGAATACAGCCCCATGTATTGCCTATGCCTGTTTCAAGATTGCCAAAAAAGACCCTAATGCAAATGTGGTAGTGGCTCCGGCTGATCATATTATCCTTAAGCCGGATGTTTTCCGTGAGAAGATCAGTTTGGCTTTGAAATATGCCTCATCTAATGATGTTTTGGTAACCTTGGGCATTCAGCCTACCCGTCCTGACACCGGCTATGGATATATTCAGTTTGATGATTCAGATAGTTCAGACGTTAAAAAGGTGAAAACTTTCACGGAAAAACCGAACTTGGACATCGCTAAGATGTTTATCGCAAGTGGAGACTACGTGTGGAACGGTGGCATCTTTATCTGGAGTATCCCTTCCATACTAAAAGCTATGGATGAGCATCTTCCTGAAGTAGCAGATGCTTTTAGGGAGGCTCAAATACACTTCTACTCAGATAAAGAGAAGGAGGCTTTAGACTTAGCATATCCAAGGTGCCGTGCCATCTCCATAGATAATGGAGTCATGGAAAAGGCCTTGAATGTGTATGTGGTACTTTGTGATATAGGATGGTCTGATCTCGGAACCTGGAAATCCTTGTACGAGAACTCAGAAAAGGATGAAGTAAACAATGTGGTCAATTGTAAAACCCTGCTTTATAACGTAGAAGATTCCATTTTGAAAATGGCCTCTGATAAGTTAGTAGTTGTCAAAGACCTAAAAGGATACATCATCGCAGAGCACGATAACGTACTGATGATCTGTCCGAAAGACGACGAGCAATTAGTTAAAGAATTTGTAGCTAAGGCCGAAGATTTTGGTAAGCAATATATATAAAAGTAAATATTCTTTAGAAAATACAAGTTATTGACTAAAAAATATTATTTTAAAATAGGTATTACTACTTTTTTATTCAAAACCTCATGCAGTGCATGGGGTTTTTCTATATTTGTCTTCACTCAAATCTTAAATAATAATGCCGACACAAAATCTAGAGGCCATATTTACACAGGAGGTGCACAATAAGTACTTGGTATTTAATACCCTCTTTTCTAGGTTGCCTTATGATAAAATGGCTAAAATAGGGTCGTTGATGCCATTTCTTTATGATAATGCAAAGCAAGGTTTTGATGAAGGAAAGACGCCTAAAGAAATAATAGACGCTTTCTTTGAGAAGTTTACGGTGATAAGCACAGAGAAGGAGAAGATAGATCTTTTATTCCGCCTGATCAGTTATGTAGAACGTCAAGTTGTATTATTTGATAGTGTAGAAGATGCGGCCTTTGAAAAGCTAACCCCTCAAGATTCGCCGGGTACGCTGAAGGCTATCTTAGCTTTGGCTAGACAATACGATAAAAAAGAGGAGGTAAGAGAGAAGTTAAGAAACTTTAAGGTTAGAGTAGTATTCACTGCTCACCCTACGCAGTTTTATCCGAACTCCGTTTTAAGAATCATTCAGGATTTGGAACAATATATCCTGGTGAATGATATCAATGCTATTGATCAGCTATTGCAACAACTAGGAAAGACGCCATTCTTTAATAGCGAACAACCTACCCCTGTACAAGAGGCTCAGAGTATCATTTTCTATTTACGTCATGTATACTATGAGGTTTTGTCCCAAATCCAGGAAGTGGTTTCACAAGAAATCTTTGAAGGAGAAGATATTTCGCCGGTCATAGAGCTGGGATTCTGGCCGGGAGGAGACAGAGACGGTAATCCCTTTGTTACGGCTGATATCACCCGGAAGGTGGCCCAAGAGTTACGCTCGAACATCCTAAAATGTTATTATAATCACTTCAAGAGTATTCGAAGACGATTCACCTTCAAGGGGGTTATTCCACTTTTGGACAAGATCAATAATAAGATCTATACCAATATGTTTGGTCTTAATAATGACCTCTCTTATAATGCTTTAATAAGTAGATTAGAGGAGGTAAGGGAAGTGATGGTTACCCAGCATAGTAGTATGTTCTTAGATGAGTTAGATCGATTTATCAGGAGGGTGAAACTTTTTGGTTTGCATTTTGCCACCTTGGATATCCGTCAGGACAGCAGTATCCATGAAAAGGTGATGCAGGCAGTAAACGAGAAGTTCAAGGTTTCTCCTGTACCATATTCTGAATGGACACATGATCAGAAGGTGGAATTCTTAACCACCAGTACCATAGAGGTTTGGGAGGATGATTTCACGGATCCATTGGTAAAAGATACCTTCAAGACTATACGTGTGATCAAAGAAATTCAGGCTCATAACGGTGAGAATGCTTGTAATCGTTATATCATATCCAATTCTACTTCAGCTTGTTCCGTACTTGAAGTATTGGCTCTGTTTAAATTCTGCGGCTATAGAGATGCTGATATTTCTGTGGATATTATACCTCTTTTTGAAACCATAGAAGGGTTGGATTCCGCGAAAGAGACCATGGAAGAGCTCTATAATAACTTAGCTTATAGAAGACATTTAAACATCAGAAGAAATACACAAACCATCATGCTTGGTTTCTCAGATGGAACAAAGGATGGAGGGTATATTAAGGCAAATTGGGAGATTTTCCGTGCGAAAGAAAGACTTTCTGCTGTATCCAAAGAGAATGAAGTGAGTGTCATTTTCTTTGATGGTAGGGGAGGTCCACCGGCTCGGGGAGGAGGTAAAACCCACCAGTTTTATGCCTCACAGGGTCCTACAATTGCCAATAATCAGATTCAGGTCACCATACAGGGGCAAACCATCACTTCAATGTATGGTTCCAGACCTCAGGCCAGATTTAATTTCGAGCAATTGCTAACTGCAGGTGTTCTAAATGATGTATTCGGGGATCAGAGGGCAAATATCTCTGAGAAGGATAGGGCTTTGATTGAAGAAATGGCGGAGATAGGAGGTAAGAAATATCTGGAATTGAAGAATCATAAACTCTTTGTCCCTTATCTAGAAAATAAGAGTCCTCTGAAATATTATGGGCAAACCAATATTGGAAGTCGACCTAGCAAGAGAAGTACCGGTGGTAAGCTAAAGCTTTCAGATCTTCGTGCTATCCCATTTGTAGGGGCATGGAGCCAGTTGAAACAAAATATCCCGGGCTTCTATGGTTTGGGTACGGCTATGGAAAAGATCATTCAAAGCGGTAGAGAAAAGGAGTTAAGAGAACTTTATAATGGTTCACTCTACTTCAAGACCTTGATCCAAAACAGTATGATGGCCATGTCAAAGACCTATTTCCCATTGACCTCTTATATGAAAGAGGACAAAGAATACGGAGAGCTTTGGAAGATCATGTATGAGGAATATGAGAAAAGTGTAAAATACATGTTAGCCATCTCTGATCAAAAGACCTTAATGGAAACGGAGGTAGTAGGCTCATTGTCGGTTAACTATAGAGAACAAATCGTCTTGCCTTTGTTGGCTATCCAACAATACGCCTTGCAGAAGATTGAAGAAACCACAGATGAGGAATTGAAGAAGGTGTACCAAAAGATGGTTACCCGCTCCTTATTTGGGAATATTAATGCAAGTAGAAATTCAGCATAGAAAAAAGGCCGCTAGTGATAGCGGCCTTTGATTTTTAGTATCCCGGATTCTGCTGTGTAGCCATTCCCGGATTGGCATTGATTTCGCCTATTGAAATAGGTAAGATCGTTTTAAAATAGGTTCTGTCTATACTCTTCGGACGAAGGTTAATGATGGTACCTATGATCTCGTCATTAAAGGTGATGGTTTTGTTCAAGCGGATCATATCAAAGAATCTGTGGCCTTCACCAAATAATTCTTTGCTGCGCTCGTCTAAGATCATATCCATACTCACCGTGGCTGCTGTAGCTGCTTCTAGTCCCGGCGCTCTTCTACGGATGGCATTCAGATAAGTAGCGGCTTTTTCAGCATTTCCTGTCTGTAGAGCTGCCTCCGCAGCGATCAAATACATTTCAGAAGAACGGATGACTTTGATGTTAACAGCTGTTGCTGTAGATTTTCCATCGCCTGCAAGAGTCGTGTTTCCGCTGTATTTATACAGGGATCCAAGCCTTGGGTTAGCATTAGTGGAGATCTCGTCAGCTGCCATTACACCCCATCTCACATCTGTAGGATCTTGACCCAGTCTATTAAGGAAGTAGTCACTAGCACCGAACCATCCCAGAGCTGTACTTGCTCCATGAGCTCTTCTTCTCAAGTAGAAACCAAGTGACGCTGTTCCTAAATCACCTTCATTCGGAAACATTCCTAGTTCAAAAATGGACTCCGAACCAAACTGCTTGGTCCAAGATTCTACCCAGTTAGCCGGTGTGTATAAGGTGTAACCACCATTATTAATCACATCTTCTGCAGCAGCTAAAGCATCTGCATAGCGCTCCATAAACAGATTAACTCTAGCCTGGATGGCTTTATTTCCGTAGTAGTTCAAGAAGCCGTTGGTCTTGGTTTTAGGCAAAAGGGTTTCTGCTGCCTTTAAATCAGCCAGGATCTGATTGTAGTTATCTTCTACTTTGTCCCTGTTCGGTTGAGCATTAGCAGGAAGTGTAGAAGTAATGTTAGGTACACCTAATGCTGATTTATCCAAATTGTAAGGCTTCCCATATAGTCTAACTAGGTCAAAGTAGATTAGCGCTCTAGTGGTTAAAGCTTGACCTTTGTAGTTGTCAAAGTTTTCCGTGCTTCCTTCTGCTTTGATCTTGTCAATACTTTCCAAAAGGTTGTTGATCTGCATTAAGGTATTGTATGCAGAAGTCCAGAATCCACTATAAGCATTTGCATTAGGGTTATGGTTAAAGGTATAGAGGGCATCGTTTCCGCGTCCGGCTGAATAGATAGTCATATCCCCACCTTTGGCATCACCATACATAATGAAATCTCTACCGTAATAGCTGGAGCTGGTTAGTCTCCGCATCACTCCACTCATGATGATCTTAGCGTCATCTGGAGTTTTGATAGCAGTGGTGGAATCACCGGAGTTCGTAGGTTCCACGTCCAAAAAACCTTCGCATGAGCTAAGGCTGAGGAGACCTGTAACAGCTAATATTTTAATTATATTCTTCATACTTTCTTGCAAATTTTAATTAAAAGCCTAGTTCAATACCGAAGGTATAAGTTTTGCCGAATGGTGTTTCCCATCCTCTAGTACCGTACTGGTTAACTTCAGGGTCAGCAATCTTGAATTTAGAAGCTGTCCATAGGTTCGTTCCGTTAAAGTAAACTCTACAATTCTCTATCTTCAGGTTCTGAAGTACTTGTTTTGGAATTCTATAGGCAAGAGTCAGGTTTTTCAATCTTACAAAGCTGGCGCTATGCATTTGGCGAGTAGAGTGCTGCATAGCATCCGTCAGGTCATTACCGTCCAATTTTGGCAGGGTACCCCTGGTATTTGCTGGAGTCCACATGTTATCGTAGTACTCTTGAGCACGGATTCTCTCCCAATAGTAACCGTCATCTGCCACATCTTTGAAGGCCCCATCGTATAGATTTCCACCTAATTTGTAAATGAAGTTAAGGTCTAGACTAAAGCCTTTGTACTCTAAATCCGTTTGGAAACCACCAAATAACTTAGGAGTAGCGTCACCAATGATCTTACGAGTAGCCTTAGTATAGGTGTAAGTTGCGCCTCTACCGTTAAATTGGAAATCACCTACTTGATCTCCGTCAGGGCTGTTCATGTACCAAACGTTCTTACCGTTTTCAGGATCTACGCCTGCCCATTCGTAACCGTAGAAAGCAAGGGTCGATTCTCCTTCCTGATAGATAAATTGTGAACGAGCATCTCCACCGGTAGGATCATTCCAGATGATAGGTTGCCCGCCGTAAAGTTTGGTTACTTTAGATTTTAATGTGGTAGCATTTACACCTGCACTCCAACGGAAATTATTATTTCTGATGATGTCTCCATTAAGTTCAATTTCTATGCCTTTGTTATTGATTTCACCCACGTTTTTCAAAGTAGAGCTAAATCCGGTAACTGTAGAAATAGGCACGTCTTGCAATAGATCCTTGGAATCTCTATTGAAATATTCCACGCTACCGTTCAGGCGGTTCTTGAACAATCCGAACTCTAATGCAATATTAGTAGAGTATGAAGTCTCCCAGGTTAAGTTCCTGTCAGCAATGGTGGTTATACCTCCGCCGGCTTGCTCCATGTACTTATTACCGTAGCCAATCAGGGATCTCCATCCGTAGTTGTTTGATGGAAGGGTACCGTTAGTACCGTAAGAAGCACGCAGACGAAGGTTGCTGATGTACTCATTGTCACGTAAGAACTCTTCTCTGCTGATTCTCCATGAACCGGCAACCGACCAGAAATTACCCCATCTTGTCTCAGGTCCTAAACGGGAGGAACCGTCTCTACGGAAGGATGCTGAAGCATAATATTTTTGGTCAAAATTATACTCTGCTCTACTAAAGAAGGACATCATGTTATATCCCCATGAGTATGCTGAAGCATTTGTAGTACCCGCAGTAGCTACAGTATGTAATACACTTGAAGGAAGGTCAGTTCCTGAAGAACGCATAAAGTCAGTCTCGTTCTTTTCTACTTCATAACCGAATAATAATCCTAAATCATGCTTATTTGCTATTGTTGTAGCGTAGTTAAGGGTATTTGAGCTTAAGATTTTATTATAAGAAGTGGTCATTTCATGCACTGCTCCTCTGGTAGTTTGCGCATTCCAGTGATTTGCGCTGTAGTATAAATGATCCTTCACACTGGTATTATCATATGAAAATACCGTTTTGAAGGTTAAACCTTTCATTAAGAAAAGAGAAAGGGATTCTACGGCGCTTAGGCGTTGAGTAATGGAACTGTTTTCCCACTCTTTATCATGATACAGGTTATTTTGTGCTAAACTACCAAATCGGGCGGTGTACGGTAGCCCCGTTTTATAGTTGGTAGGCCAGTAAATAGGCCATAACAAGTTTCTTACCTGCATGAAGTAGTTAGAACCTGTGTTTCGGGTGTCATTGAAACCTTCTAAGCTGTTTCTAGAAATGTTGATATTGCTACCTATTTCCGCTACTTTGCCTATTTTTTGAGTCAGATTTAATCTACCTCCAATCCTGTCAAAATTATTTACTTTGATTCTGTTTTGATCCAAAGTGTACGATAGGGAGGTGTAGTATTTGGTTGCATCATTACCACCGTTTACTGAAACTTCATTTGTGTTATAAACACCTGTACGGAACAATGCATCTTGCCAGTCGAAATAACGACCGTCTCTGTTCTCTACTCCATCCGTTTTCCCTTTGATAGTTACATTATCTAATCTTCCGCTACCTGTAGCAGAGAATTCGTACCCGTGGGCGGCAAATCTTGAGTTCAAACGTGTGATAGCATTGCTACTGGCATAGGCATCATCTCTACCGGCAGAAGTATTCAAGTCGTGGAATACTTGGTAAAGCATGTTGATCTGCTCCTGAACTCCTGCTGTTTCATAGTTGTCTGTAGCCCAACTAGGCGTGAAACCCACAGAAGATTTTAGGTTCACAGAAGGTTTTCCAGTCTTTCCTTTCTTTGTGGTAATAACCACTACACCGTTAGCGGCCCTTGATCCATAAAGGGAAGCAGCTGCCGCATCTTTCAAAACGGTGATGGATTCTATGTCACCTGGGTTGATGGAGGCCATGATGTTATTTGATCTTAGGATATAATCTCCTAACTGACCACCTCCACCGGATACTACTGGAACGCCATCAATCACGTAAAGTGGATCATTAGAGGCATTCATAGAACCTATACCGCGGATACGAATAGTAGGTGTGCTTCCGGCCTGGCCACTGGCTTGAGTCACCTGAGCGCCGGCAATTCTACCTATTAGGTTGTTCTCAAATGAAGTGACGGGATTGTCCTTGATCTTGTCTGCATTAAGTACAGAAGCAGAACCAGTAAAGGTACCCTTTTTCGCGGTACCGTAAGCTACAACCACTACTTCATCCAGTACACTGTCCTCATCTTCCATGGAAATGGTAAGAATGGTCTGAGAACCAATGTTTCTTGTAACGGCTTTGTAACCTACTCCAGTAAATTGGAGAACGTCACCAGATTGTGCTGAGATACTGAAATCTCCGTTTGCGTCTGTTTGAGTGACTACGGAAGAACCTTGTATTCTCACCGTAATACCTGGTAAGGATGAGCCGTCTGAGGCTGCACTCACTTTACCGGAGACTTTTCTTTCCTGGGACCATGCTAATTGGAAAATACCCAATAGCATGAAAAGAAAAAGTAGCTTTTTTTTCATAGAATAATTGGTTAAATAAGATTAGTACAAGAATGAGTGATTCTTAATTTGTCCTTAATATATTAAGAAAATATGGATGGATGGGGGAAATGCAGTAGAATTTTCTGTAATTTAGACTTTTTACGATCTAGTAAGAGTTATGACTTCAGCGTCATATTCGTTATGCTCTGATTTAGGGAGGGAAATTTGTTCTACTATCTGCCAGTTTTCAAAAGGTTTTAGATCAAAATAGGTATCTCCTTCCAATACTACATTAACCTTAGTGAGGTAGAGTTTGGTGGCTATCGGAGTGGCAAGTTCATAAATTTTTCCACCTCCAATTACAAAAATTTCTTGTTCCGGATGAAGGTTTTGGGCAACTTCTAAAGCCTCTTCCAGAGATGAGGTTACGGTACAGCCTTCTAATTTTAATCCTGCATTTCTAGAGATCACGATATTTGTCCTACCAGGAAGTGGTTTTCCTATGGATTCATAGGTTTTCCTTCCCATGATAATGGGGTGTCCCAGCGTTCTTTTCTTGAAGAGTTGAAGATCATCACGTAGCTTCCAAAGAAGTTGGTTATCTTTCCCAATTACACCATTTTCTGCTACCGCTACGAGTAATGCTATCTCCATAATGCTTAATTTTGCACAAATATAAAAACAAGCAATCATGAAAGTAGCATTTATTACAGGAGGAACGAAGGGGATTGGATACGGTGTAGCTGAGCGTCTTCTTAAGGAAGGATATGCAGTAACTTTTACAGGAAGATCTCAGGAAGGGGTTGATACTGCAACTGAGTCTTTAAAAGCCTTAGGAGAGGTTTTGGGTGTGGTAGCAGATGTACGTGATGCTTCTTCTTTGCAAAAGGCGGTAGCTGAGACATTAAATAAGTGGGGTAGAATTGATGCAGTCATTGCAAACGCAGGTGTGGGTGTTTTCAAGAATATTACCGATTTAAGTTTAGAAGAGTGGAATGATACCATCGATACAAACCTAACGGGTGTGTTCAATACGGTTAAGGCCACTTTAGATGCTTTAATAGCACAAGAAGGGTATATCATTACTATTTCAAGTTTAGCAGGTACTAACTTCTTTGAAAACGGTACAGCTTACAACGCAAGTAAGTTCGGGGTGACCGGTTTCTCTCAAGCTTTGATGCTTGATGTAAGATCCAAAGGAGTAAAAGTAAGTACCATCATGCCGGGTTCAGTTGCTACCTATTTTAACCACCATGTGCCTAATGAAAATGATGCGTGGAAGATCCAACCGGAAGACATCGGTGATTTAGTTGCAGACCTTCTGAAAATGAATCCAAGAACTCTTCCAAGTAAAATTGAGGTTAGACCTGCAAAAGTGAAGTAAACAAACCCAAGAGAAACTTTGGCTTTTTAAAATCCCCAAAGTAATTTTGTGTGAATTTATTAATTGAACATAATGAAGAAAAACGTAGGATTTCTTGCTTTAGCACTGACGCTGCTTGTTTCGGCTTGTACTTACCAAAAAAACAACCGTATAGACCAGAAGGACGTAAATGAGGGTAATGACTATGTATACGGTCATCCGGACTCTACAGCGCGTCAAAGAAAGGTTCAGTACACTCCTGATTCAGAGAACGAAGTTCGTGCTATGGAAATTCAGGAGAAATTGTATCCAAATCCGGATACTACATCTCTTAAGTAAGATTTCCCTTTAAATATGAGAGTGATTTCATAATTCCTTAGTAGAATTGTGGAATCACTTTTTCATTAATGATCAACCTATGCAGTTTTTGAATCCGAACATGTTATGGGGTCTGCTGGCATTGGCTATTCCATTGCTGGTTCACCTGTTTAATTTTCGGAAGACAAAACGTGTATATTTCTCTAACGTCACCCTCCTTAAGCAAGTAGATACCAAGGTTTCCTCAGCCAGGAAATTAAAGCATTTTTTATTGCTTTTGAGCAGAATGCTGTTCATCACGGCATTGGTAATCGCTTTTGCTCAACCGGTTAAGAAAGCCCTGAGTTTTTCTGATACTCCAAAAGGCATCAACGGCATTTATTTAGATAATTCCCAAAGCATGCAGAACATGCGCGATGGGAAGCGCCTGCTTGATTTGGCCATTATCAAGATAGACGAACTTTTGACTCTGCTTAATCGATCGTCTAATCTACAACTGACTACTAATGATTTTGACGGAGCAGACCAATGGGTCAGCGGAGCATCTGCACTGAAAGATAGATTAACCACAGTCAGGTATTCAGAAACCGAAAGAGAATTACAACAGGTCTATAAGCGAGAAAGGTCTATAGCCCAGAAACATAATCCTTCAGGAGGAAACCATTTTTTTTGGTTTTCTGATTTCCAAAAAAGCACCGTAGGTGATCTATCCTTATTAAATGTCGACGGTCTGGATCGCTTACATCTCATCCCAGTGGCAGGAAAATTGACCCAAAATGTATTTGTGGATACCCTTTGGTTAGATGTCCCTTTCGTTCGTGAGATGCAAAACAATGTGATGACCGTAAGGGTATTTAACTCCGGTAATCAGGCGGTAGAGAAATTACCTCTAAAGTTATATCTGGATGATATTCAGATCTCCACCTCCAGTGTAGATTTAGAACCTAATGCTTACGGTACTGCAAGTTTTAATTTCACTGTAAGTGCCAGGGGAATTCACAAAGGCAGAATCAGTTTTGATGATGAACCCATCACCTTTGACAACAATTATTATTTCGTTTTAGATGCTTCCCCTTCCTTGAGAGTGCTGCATTTGTATGGCCAGAGAAGTCCTCAAAACTATGTAAGTAAGATCTTTTCAAACGATAGCCTCTTCCACTATAGAAGTTATTCTTTAGATAATTATAATCCCGGAGAGATTCTAAATGCTGATTTAGTAGTACTGGAAGGGATTACGGCTATAGAAGGAGAAACGAAGTCAACCTTAACCGCTTACTTACAACAAGGGGGACATGTAGCCTTGATTCCTGGAAATCAGGTTTCTCAAGTAAGCTTACAAAATTTCCTCGCCGACTACGGACTCAGGAACCTTCAGGTGGACGCTCATGTCCCGAAAGTAGAAGGACAAATAGAACTTAATGCCCCTGAGCGACAATCCCCTTTCTTCGCAGATGTTTTTGAAAAAGGTGGAGCACCCCGGCTAATGAGCCTTCCGAAAGTATATCCTAAAATGAATTGGGAGGGAGTAGGAGAGAAGATTTTAAACCTAAAAAGTGGAAAATCTTTCCTTACCCGAACTAGGGCAGCTAACGGACAATTATACCTTTTCGCCGCACCATTATTGAAGGAGTACGGAAATTTTGCGGAACATGCCTTATTTGTTCCCACTTTCATACGAATGGCTTATCTAAGCGGCAAGACAGAGCGTTTGGCTTATAATTTTTCTGAAGGTTTTGTGCGTCTGAATCTTCCTGAAGTACCTAAGAACGCGGTGTACAAGTTGAGAAATAAAGAATTAGAGATGATTCCTACCCAAAGTTTGAGAGGGAACATTTTGACTTTGACCCTTCCTAAATCTTCAGACCTGCAAGAAAATCAAAGCATGGGAGCCGGTATTTATGAGTTGGAAATCAACGGAAAGGTGGAGAAAAGTATAGCCTTAAACCATAGTAGGACAGAGTCTAAAATGGATTATTATTCCGCAGATGAACTAAAGAATATCTTTAAAGACCACCCTCAAATTATGGTCTACGATGATGTAGACGACAGTGATTTTATTGAGGACTTTAGGAGCGCTGGGCTAGATAAAGCCTATTGGAAATACTTTATTGTTCTTGCATTGTTCTTCCTTCTTGCAGAAATCTTGATATACAGATTTATGCCTTAAGGCGTCTTCACTACGGGTGAAAATCCGGAGCTTCTTCCATCTTTATAAAAGACTTTGCTGGTATATTCGTAAGCTTTGCCTTTTTCTACTCCAGTATCTACAAGTTCTTTGTCGGTAGCAGCACTAACGGCAAAGGTTTCAAATCCTCCTTTGTCTACGGCTTTGTACCAAACTATTTGTTTGATCTCACCTTTTGGAGGAATCCATGTAAGAATCACCTTATTTTCTTCCCTCTTTATTTTTGTCCCTGTCAAAGAAGGGCCTTTCAGGTTCCGGATGGTCTGTATACGTAAAGGTGCTGATTCGGGAGATAGAAGTTGGGCATCGTCTAAGGCTTTGGCCATATAAAAATAAGTGGAACCGGAATGTGCACTAGTGTCTACATAGATATTCCCCTTTAATTTTCCCAAGGTTTTCCAGACCGTTTCCCCCTCTTTCCTTCTAAAGATTTGATGTTCCACTACGTCAGTACTTGAACTTGGAATGAGGTGCAAACTGACTTTCTTATCCTCAATAGTGTAATGTGAAAATTGTGGAGCTGCAGGTGGAATTTTATCCGGCTTAGACACTTTAATGACTTCTGATTCCGCTGAACGGTTGTGATTGAAATCCACCGCGCGAACCTTGAAATAGATGTCTTCCGTTAGTGTGATTAAAGATAAACTATCTATGAAGAAGTTCTCAGCAACGGCACTGTCAGAGGCGGCGGTAAAAATATGTTTAGGGTCATTGGAATAGTAAACAATATACCCTTTCAAATCTTTTTCTGTATTAGGATTCCATCTCAAAGTTAGGATTCCTAGGCTGTCTATGCTGCCTTTGAGTCCGGTAGGGGTAGCGGGCGCTGTAGTATCAGCAAAGACCATTAATGAGGCCATGCTCGCGGAGGCATTCTTAGCCGTATCAGAGGCAAGGACGATGTAATAATTAGGTTTGTCCTTGTAAGGTTGAGTGTCGATATATCTGCGCGTGGTTTTGGGAAGCAGGTTTTTAGTCAATAGCTCATATCCGCTCAAGGAGTTTTCAGAACTTCTTCCTATACTGAATCCGGCAAGATCCGGATCGGAATCTGCTTCCCAGGTTAATTCTACAGTTCCGTTCTTAAGTACCTTGGTTTGTAAGTTTTTTGCAGGAGGAGGAGGGGTTTTATCTCTGCTCATAGCCGTAATAACCTCGCCCGGAGGACTAAGAATTCCAAATGCATCTATACCTATGATCCTGTACCAATATTTTTTATAATTCTGTACCAAAGTATCTGAATACGTATGGAACTCTTGCTCCTCAAGTTGGGGGTTTTTCATTGGAACAAAAGGCAGTTGGTTCAAGCGTTTGAAGTTTTTGCCATCCTCAGACCTCTCTATGTAAAAGGCCGAATGTATATTACTTATCCAATAGATATTTATTTTTCTTTCTAATTCATCTGTTTTCAAAATACCGGGTCCATCCCAAGGTTTGGTCGGAATAGAAGAAACTGCTGTATAAGCTGTATCTACAGGTAAGTATTTTTTTAAAGGTTGAGCAGCCATTAACCTGTATACATATTGCTTATTTGCGTCAACTTTTTTGTCTACAAAGGCTAAACCAGCATACCTGGCAGTTGTAAAATCTAAATCAGAGGCCAGTAGAGTGTAGGAGTATCTATTGCTTAGTTCATCTGATTTCTCCATCATGGTTTGGGCAAAGGTTTTACCGTAAATGGCTTGGGCAGCTATTAAGGGATATTCCGTCTTAAAATGTTTCCACTTATCTAAAGGTTCAGGTAATATAGGATTACTGTGAAGATTTACCCACCTCATTTTTGAAGTATCTGAACTTACTTCAGACCTTTGAAGGGTATAGCCGGTTTTCAAAAGTAAAGACCAGGCTCCGGCTCTATCCGGTGCCCAGCGTAACAAAACGGAATCACCCTGATAGTGACTTATCAACGATAAGTGGACCTTTGTGGAGTCCTGTTGAGCCGAAGCCCAAAAGGGACTGAACAGGAGTAGGATATAAATTAGTTTTTTCATTTTATGCTATATTCCCAAGGGTGAACAGATGTTTCCACAGGGTTTCCAACTGGAAGTGGAATTCTATAAACAAACTCCACCGTGTATCTGTATTTCGATTGTGGCATAGGATATTCTTGTGTACCCAGGCGGATCAACTGCGCCCTTTTTGACCCATCTATGGTTTCAAATAAGCCTGTATAAGCCGGCGAAGAGGAGAGGGTCACCCGAGTTAAAGATAATTGAGCAAAGGTGATCAGCTGTCTCTTTAGCCTATCCATGTCCAGATGCGCATGCCAGTCGAAGCTGTCGTGAAGAGTATAGGTTTGACGGCTCAATGCGGAAGGCACTTGCTTCGTATAAGAGTGAGGTTCTGCGAAATTGCCGGATAAGGAATAAGTGGCTTTTGGAATGGAAGCCTCTGGTCCGGCCATGCGGGCAAAGGATTGAGCAGTCTTATTCCTATTAATCAATAGCGTTACATATGCGCTTGGATTCAATACATGTGCCTTGTCAATACGAAGGTTAGAAGGCAATACGTGATCCTTAGTTATGGACGGCCTATGTGAGTTGAACGCTTGATAAAATGCATGTAGGGCTTCTAATTGTGCGTTCGACCTATAATTACCTGAGCGAATATGTAGTAGAATCTGATTATCCCACTCGTCCCAATTCTCCGCCCACTGCGCTGATAAAGTCTTAATACCATTCCTGTACGTTGCATCTGAGAGTTGCATGGTAGACATCTTCTCTTTAAAAGTAGCATACTTACTGGTCTTAAAAGAGTATTGATACAGTTGTGTTTGTCTCGAATTCGAGTTGCCTCTACTTAAGCTACGGTTTTCTATGTTTACTTCGTTTCTAATAGTGGATACGGTATGATTATCAGCTTCTAAGATCCTTACTTCATCCATTCTTAATTGACGAGTGCTTCTTTGCACTACCTGACTTTGAGCTCTGGGATAAGCAGGATTAGGGCTTGACTTGGTGACTACTGATAATTTGTAGCTCTTGTTCAGTTCCAGTGTAGGTAGATCAAAGACAATCAGGTCTTGAGAAGGCTGGTAAGTTATAGGTACTTCTATACCCTCTCCACCCTCAGAAGGGGTAAATTGAACCACATGAGTGTAAATGTATGGGCTTAGTGTGGTTGTAGAGTTTTCAAACAGATAGTCTTGTTGCTTGATCTTGATATAGCCTTTATTCGTAAAAGTACCCAGGGCAGGGTTCTTACTTTCTCCGGGCATAAAGTGTTTTTGACCTATAAGAGGATAAGATGCCAATACTTGGTTGATGGTAGACGGACGCGCCCCTGTGGTAAAAGTGTATTCTCTGATCTCCTTACCTATGCCTCCATCCTTCATCATGATGCTTCTAGTTCCGTTCGGGAATAGTTCATAACATCTAACTTCTACCTCTGCTTTGTATTCTGTATATGGATCATAAGCTTCATTTTTGGTCAAAGTAGATAGATAACCTCTTTCGCTGATATCCCATCGTGTTCCCGTTTGGAGAGTACTTCCTTTCTTTACCTGATAACGGTGAACAAATGGCATAAATCTCCTGATAACTGTTTCACCTGAAGATGATTCTTCCAGTTCCAATACCTCATTCATTCCAAAGTTAAAGGCTGTCTGGATGTCTGTAAATACAGACCCCGGATCCGTTTCATTCATCTCACTGATGAAACTCAAACCTTGGAGTGGATCTGTGGAAACCGGGGTGCACTGCTCACCAAGTTCTATATTGAAGTTACATCTTCCGTGTACCATTCCGTTCAGGATATTATACTGCAGCGCCGCTCTTCCTTGGAAATAATTAGGATTAGGCAGTTTGGCCTGCATAGCTATTGCAGCTTTTAGTTCTATGAACTTGAATTCTCCTTTGATGAAGAACAAATCTACCTTCACGCCCATCTCTCCGCTAAGCGCAGCATAGGCCTGACCTTGGGCATACCAACCGTTAATTCCGGGAGAGTTTCCTGATTCTGCACATATCCTACTGAAGTTCTGCGAGATATTGGCATCAAAACCTAGTGCTATACCCATTTTGGCGTAGAACATTAAGAAATTCAACTCGAACTCACTCTTGAAATGCACCCCAAAGGCAAAACCTTGCCCATTCTGCATGGTACCTGTGCTTCTAAGTTTGTTGACTTGAGCATCTGATAGCTGATTCTCTAATTGCGCTCCGGCGTAAAGAATTTGCCTGATCTCTTCAGGAAGTGGAGGCAAATCTGCAGGAATACCGTGGCCAACCATTATATATGATCTGGCATCTATAGCTATACCTGGTAAATCTAAGATAATACCTCCTCTGGCTTCCAGAGGTCTGTCTTTGCCCATGTAGAACCACCATTGGTCGCTTTTCATGTCTGCATAAAGTTCTGCATCTATGAATTTATTCTCTGGTCCTGCTCCGCGTAAGACATTATAGACATTCACGTGAACCTGGAAGGAGCCTTGCACAAACTCTCTTCCGCCTGTATTGTAATACCCAATAACCACCTTCGCTTTCACAGGAGGTTCTCCGCTACGATTACTCATCTGTGTCATCACATAACCATTTCCTTCGAATCTTAGCATCTCCAGTCCACAGGTGCGCGTGTTGAACTGGGCCTGAAGCGTGACGTCCATATTAAATACATCAGCATTTGGCTGTGTTCCTAAGATGACGGTAGCCATGATACCAAAAGAGCCTTTATTTGGAAGATATTTCAGACCTGATGCCGCTCCTCCAGTAAGAGAGGATGGGGCAGTTTGGGTACTTTGTGCATTTTCAGGTCTAGGAGGAGCTTCAAGCTTCATGTTATAATAGGCTCCGCCACCGAAACCATATATGGCAAAACCGGAGAAGATGGTGATTCCGGGATTGATCTTAATCAGCCCGTCTACGTACCAATAGTCATAGTAGGAACTAGGATTAGTTACCTGACCTACAGTTCCGAATCTCGCTTCAAGCTTTCCGCTTATTCCCATGGGCAGAGAAACGGTGATCTTGCCTTTGATCCCATCTCCATATGTGGCATCTGCATTGTAAAAAGTTAACTCTCCGCTCAGCTGGAAGCCATTATAATTTACATCAATACCTACTTCTTTCACTACGGCTTCACGTACCCGGAAGTTAAATGGAGATATCTGCATTTCTCCCACTATATCAAGGCCAAATTTGGCTTTGAATCCTATGTCAGATAAGGTGAGTTCTGTTGTAAACCCTAAAGTGGGTAGGAAATTACCTCCTTCCTGACTCATAGACAGGCGTATATCTGTAATATTTAGTGGGAAGCCAGCTGCACTATGTTGAGGAGAAGCGAAGGCGAAAACCATTTGACCTCCCGTTTCCGTCCGGTTCACCCTGGAAAATTTGAAGAACCGGGGGTCTTCTGTGTCAAAAGCAAAGTTCTCAAATTTTATTCCTGAAAGACTTAGGGCCGGCACATTTCCTATTTCTGAGGAATCTATTCCAATAGTCCCGTCAAATTTACCTTGAATCCTGGCCTTGCTTTCCGTGGACAGATCCAGTTTTAGGTAGGATGATTTTTCCAATTTCATTGCAGCCTGCCAAAGCTTCATCTTCAGAGGTTTATTGGAAGGCACATTGATCATAAATTGATACTCTACCTTTCCGGAAAAACCAATGTTTAACAAGGATCTATAATTCATCCTGCTATCATCTTTGAAGAAGGGCGCACTTATACCTCCTGCAATAAATCCGGAGAGGCTTCGGGTTTGGACTATACCTAGTCTTACAGTATCCACACTGATTTTCCACCCGTCGTCTGAGGCGGAAGCGATGTTATAAGCCCCAATGAAGCCAGTAAAGCCAGTTCTATCTATTAGGAAATCCTGAACATTAAAGGACATGCGGGTTTCTGTCTCAGTAAGTTCTTTAGGTAAACTAACTCTGATGTTTTTCAGATAGAAACCTTGCCAGGTGTTCTTCAAACGATCATTCACCTCACCTTCTCCTAGTAAAGAGACGTCATAGTTACTAGGGAAGCGCATACCTGAGGCATTCTTGGTGTCTGAGAAGTCAAACACGGCATCCTGTACCTGGAACCCCCAGCCGGGTAAGCAGGTAAATTGGAAAGGTTTAGGGAAGTTCACTGCACCAATAAACTCCCAAGTATCCCTACCTGCATCTCTGGCTAATCGTAGGGTCATGATGCCTGACACTCTGCCGGTAGAGTCCACCTTTCCCGTACTGGCATTTTCAGGTAGAAGAGCGTCACGAGAAAACTGTACCTCTAAACCTAAGGTCAGGGACTTAAAGCCTCTGCAATCCCAGGAGAATTTGGTTGCATTTGCTCCCGCAGCTCTTCCTTTAATGAGGAGTTGGTAGGCATCATCTGCACTACTTCCTATCGCTAGATCTCTTTCTAACATGAGGTCAAAGTCTTCTCTGAATCCTCCTGGAGCAATGCAGACTTCTGCACCTAAATCCAAAGGATGACCGGCAAACTCTCCCGGCATTTCATATCCTGCTCTAAATTTAGCACGAGCTTGGGTAGGACTTAAGCCTATGGAATCCAGTAGGGCAGTGATCTTATGTCCGTCTATGCTTTGGTCCCAACCAAATGGCACGGTTAGAGTGGGCGCTGATGAGCCTGATCTTACCCCTTCCGGCCCTATGCTTCCTAAGCCTGTCAAATGCATGATATTTCCCGCTAAGGATCCTCCGCCTATAGCTTTCCCGGATCCCTCAGCTACTCTTTTCCCTTCTGAACTATTCTTCAGTTTTAGGGCTTTGAATTCAATTAATACCCGGTCTACTATGAAGCCAAAATTGGTGATGACCCCTCTTCCGGCAAAGGTCAAATCTTCTGACCTTTGGGTTATTTCTAGAATCTCTACTTTGAATTGGCCGAAATAAACGGTTTCTCCGACGCTTAGGTCCTGAGCAGCATCGCTAGTAAAGGTATATCTGACTTCACATGGGGAGCCACAGGGGGTTCTCTCGGCAACTGCCCTCTCGGGCTCTCTGGCCGCCACCCTGAATTGCCAGGTTTCACTCTCATTGTATGAAACCGAGTTCCAGGCCGCATCCGGGTCAGTCAACCAGCGTACTCGCCAGTAATAGGTACCGGTATCCCGAATAGTGACGGCGGCTTCTGCTTCCTTGTAGACTTCAGCTACTACCTCTGACCAACTTACCGGCTCATTAGATGTACTAGAGGATAAGAACGTTCTATTCAGGTTAATTTCTTCATGGTGAATAACTGTGGAGAAGCTTGGAGTCTTGGCAACTTCAATGATCCCTTTTTCCTTGATAGAGATGTCAAAACTTCCTGAACCGGATCTTCTGCTGGCTTGAAGGATATCAAATGGAGTCAGAGTACTCATGGAAGGGGCATTGGACGTTTTGAATTTCAACGCTACCCTTCCGGTATCCACAGTAGTTCTGTTTTCCGGAAGAATTAATTGGGGTTTATCCATTCCCGCTTTGAACTCTCCAGCAATAGACTGACGGTGAACATGAGACCCTTCGGTGATATGGATATCTGCATTCCACCTATAAGATTCTCCCCTTTGCAAATAATTATAAAAGGTATAACCCGCATCAGATGCAGAAGGAGAAATAGCTATATGCTGCGCCCTGGTTTGGTCCAAAGTGGGATCTCCCGTAGCGTTTCTTTGTGCTTCAAGGGGATTAGGTGACCAGCTCAGATTTCTGGAATGATTATTCCTCCCTGCTACGGTATTTTGAATGGAAAATTGAGATTCAAAACGCCTGAATGCATCATTATACGGGCTATATTTTATGACAATAGGAGCCCCCCTAAATGGCATGTACGATGAATTAGGTGGATAGGCTTGAAGCTCTAAAGGCCCAGCAGTACTTCCCTGAAATCTGAAGGCATAAACGGGACTTCGACCTTGGTTTTGTATAGGGAGTGGGCGATTAGGATCAGTAGATTGAGCCCTGATTCTCACAGCATAAGTTCTTCCACTCTGAAAAGGAGAGGCTAAAGCGGCGAGTGGGAGGATATGGGTGACCACTCTCCCTGCATCTGTTATATTTTCTCTATAAAAAGCAAAAGGTTCAGAGGGAATATCGATGGCCTGTATGACCTGATTAGGATCTCTGGTATCCTCTGGCAGAAGCTCAGCCATGAGAATTTGATACTGAACAGGGGTGCCGGGTGTAATTCCTGAAGGAGCCTGCCACTGCATCCTTAGAGAGCCGTCAGGATTGGGTCTTAATTCGAAAGGACCAACATGCGTATAAATTCCCGCCACCTGATTTAAGCTTTGCAGTAAAGGTGGATCAAATCTTCTTCCTATGATAGATACACAACTCCCCGCCGTACTATGAATGGGCCGACTATAATCCGGCCTCTGCATATTAGGGTTTACTTCAAAAGCCTTGAAACAGAAATCATAATTCCCTTCCGGTAGTCCCCCACTTCCGTCAGAAAAAGAGTAGAAATACTCTAGGGGCACAATTCTATTTTCTGAGGGGATAAAGAATTCTACATTGCTGACACTAAAAGTGTTTCTGATCCTGTCACCGGTGAAAACCTCGGTAGCTCGGGGTCCTAAAGTGATATAATGGGTTTCATTAATGGAGCTTCTGACTGTCCTGGCTACTAAATCAGGTGCGGTCATAGAGCCTTCCACTACTATGGTGATGGGGTTATTGGTCAGGTTTGTTATCCTTACTAAGGTTCTATTGATCAATTGTTCAAGTTCGTGGAACTCTGCGGGTATGTCTCTGGAGCCCGTAACCGTGGTCATCACTTGCACCTTATCCTGTGCGAAACTTCGGATACTAAGCAGTAAAAAAAGGAAAAGGTATCTTTTCATAGCTAAAAACTTAGGGTATAGCTGAGGTTAGATCTGAATTCAGAAAAGTTTGCAGAGCCTATGGATTCGGAACTGTACTTATTGCTCATGTAGCTGGCTCCCCATAAGATGGAATGTTTTTCTAGTCGATAGGCTACAGATAAGTTAGTAGAAGAAGTGTGCCCTTCTTTGCTACCATCAGAAGATCTAAGTTGGAAATTCTCCGTCAAGGAAAACCTCCACTTGTCCAGTACTTTGGAAGCACTGATCGTGGGACTGATTAATAAGATTTCTCGAGTATCTGTCCGTGTATTGTTATAAGATATGGCAGCATTCGCATTCCATTTTTGTGCAGTATTATTGATGCTATAGCTCAGAGAGCCTAGTAGGGAATTGGATTCCGAAAATGACTCCGTAAATCGATTCAAATCATTTGTATTCTGTACAAAGGTGGAGATAGTCAATTGATGTTGTGATGCAGGGCGGAAGGAAATCACTCCTCCCAGATTATTATTGATGACTTGAATGGCTGTGGTATCATTGAAGAGATCTCCGTATCCTTTGTTTTGACTGACCCCGAAATTGCTATAGTCCAGATTGATGTTCAGTTGGTTACTGGCTACAATGTTTAGATTGGCTGAGTAGACTTGTCGGACGGTCGTAGAAATCCGTTTATTATTCAAGTTGTCTCTACCGGCTCCATAGGAGAGGTTGAATCCTAATCTTCCTTTCAAGACCTGGAAGGAGGGGCTCAGGGTGATTTGTTCCACGTCATTCTGGAAGTAGTAGGCTCCTAAGGTTCTATAGCCCGGATCTATCTTTTTGTATTCTGTCCTTAAGTTGCCCCAACGGGTAGAATAGTTCACTTGGCCTTGCCAAGCCGTAAAGAAGCCGCTGCTGGCGTTGACTTTTATGAATTTACTCGCCTGCCTGAGGAGAGGATTATTGGCCGAATCCAATAGTTGATTTAGGTTGGTATTCCGTGTAAGGAAGCTGATTCCTGCATCGAGATCTATTTGGAGGCGGTTTTGAAAGAATCCCAGATGTGATTTGAGGCCGGTAGCCAAATTCTGTTCGGGGTTCACCAGTGAGGTAGGGGCTATGGAAGTGGAGTCGTCACGAGCTCCGAATACACTTAGATCAATAAATCTGTTGGAAGTGCCAAATCCCACCTTCGCCGCGTAACCCATTCGTTTATAGGTGGCTCGGATGTATCCCAGGCTTCCGTAGCTATCAATAGAATCAGCATTGACGGCGCGGTTCAGCCGACCGTACATGGCGCCTAGTCGGAGTTTCCCGGGATTGATTTCAAATCCACCTCCCAGCATATTGGCACCGTTTAAAGTGAATTCTCCGAACCTCACGTTCCTATATCCGGCATGGATGGTGGCCCATTTGTAGCGCGGACTGACACCGTATTGGTTAAAAGGTTGAGAAAATCTTCGATCCTGATCAGATACCACCAGTGAAAAGGGCATAGAAATACCGAAAAGGGTCAAGGTGGGAGCTCCGGAGAGGTACCAGTTGAACGGCGGTCTACGAGCATTAATACCGTTTCCTGTATAATAGGCAGCGCCGATGCTCAGACTACCGTTTAATTTTACCCCTTTTTCCAATGTTTGAGCAAAGCAGGGGAGTGAGGATATCCATAAGAGAAACAATAATCTTCTCATGGTAATAGCTGTTCGAGAGATATGCCCTGTTCCAGAGCCTGCAATACGGTACTTGAGGGAATAACTACGTATCGGAATTGCGCTCCGATCAAATTAAAGTTGGAAGGGGTAGCCTCACTAGCTGATATGTGTACCAAATTAGGTTGATTAGCGAGTAAGGACCACCGCACTTCAACGTTCCAACTGTGGTTTATTCTTCCTGGGATTTGCCATTGCCAAAATTCATTGGAATTGACATAGGTGCGTAGATACATCAGTACTACTCCTCCGTTTTCATTTAGACTTTTGATGGAGGGAACATTTAAGGCATTTAAAACGGGGTTTGGAATGGTATACTGATAGCTAAGAAATCCATTACTGTTTTGCCAGGGCACATTGGCCCACTGAGAACTTACTACTTGCGCATTTCCTTTCAAATTGATAGCAGGATTACCCCATGAGTTGTTTTTTGGCCCATAGAAATTCCCGTTACTTTGGTCAAGATAATAATCTCCATTGGCACCTATATTAGCTGAGGGAGCTCCGTTCCCGGCATGTATCTTTGATCCCGGTGTTCCAGCGGGTCCTTGGGCTCCGGCAGGTCCTTGTGGCCCGGCAGGTCCTTGAGCTCCAGCGGGTCCTTGTGCACCTGCCGGTCCCTGCGCTCCAGCAGGCCCTTGCGCTCCTGCCGGTCCCCTCAATGAGAATGCAGTACCCCATCCCGCCTCGGTTTTTGGACCATATAAGTTTCCATTTGATTTATCTAAATACATATCTCCCACCTTTCCGAGGCTGGCTGCAGGTGCAGTATTACCGCTTAAAATGAGGGATCCATCTTTACCCGGTATGCCTTGTTCTCCGGCAGGACCAATAGCTCCCGGATCCCCTTTTTCACAGGAGGAAAAAATAAGTAATATAAGGATCCCGTAGCAGGAAAGAATCGTTTTCATGTGGCAATGATGTGCTTGAGTATTGAGCAAGTTGGAAATCAAATCTTTAAGCTCTAGGGTGCACTGTACAAAATGTTGACTTGACTGGATAACTAACTTAGTAGACTTATCAGTTAATTTTTATATTTTGCATTATTAACCCTTTCTTATGTTCTTGTTCTTGATGTTGTTATGGGGGCAATTACCCTATGCACAAGAAATGCAGATCTACAAGGAGCCTATCCCACAGGAGAAGGGTGAATTTGTATACCTAAAGAATAGGAGGGATGTGCTAACCTATTTGATTGCCGTAGATACCTTGAGTGAAGAAGTGTATTTTAAGGATACCAGCGGACTAGGTTACATTAGGACCGGAAGGACTTTTCCTGATTTTCCCGAGATTTCAAAAGTGCCTGTACGAGCGAATAGCGCTTTGGTGAGGATAGAGCAAAAGACCGGGATCAAGTACCATCCGCCCTACTGGACTTATGAGGAAGTTTTAGATTATATCTATAGGTATAAGCAGAGGACAGAATTACAGCTTTTGATCAATACCCTAAGTATAGGGTTCCTAACATTTTTATTGTTGTTCTTCATTTTTTACAGTTTTGTAGCTAGGCAAAAGCTTTATTACCTCTACGTAGTTTATATTTTCATGGCTTGGCTCTTTTGCCTGAGCATGCCGAATGAACTTCCACTTCCCGCTAAACAATTTTTAACGGCAGCAGGTATTGATCAGGACATAGATGAGACGGCATTGGCTTGGATGTTTATTTTCTATATAGCCTTCAGTGATGAATTACTTGGTATTTCTATCCAAAGTAAGAGTTTAAAGAGGATTTTTCGGGTCTGTTATGTAGGTCTGGGGCTGTATGGATTCTTCCAATTGGTGATTGGAATTTGGCATATACATGTGCCTTTTTTGCATGAAATCTATTTGGGTTTTCGTCTCTTATTCTTGCCGCTCTATATTTTTATTTTGGCGCTGGTCATCTTTAAGGTGAATAGTCCTTTAAAGACTTATTTGTTGGTAGCCAATGGCTTTATGTTACTAGGAGCACTGGTTTCTGTGGTGATCAACTATAGCGATGTTTATCTGTATTGGGGGGAGAACCGACTCATTCATGCCACCTTCCTGCAGCTCGGAATCTTAGCTGAAACGGCATGTTTTGCCTTTGCCTTGGGCTATCATAACACTTTGATCAGAAAGCAAAGAGACGAAAAGGAACGTCAACAATTTGCGATGGAAAGGAGAGTGAACAAGCTTACGCTTCAAGCTATAGAGACGCAGATGAATCCTCATTTTTTGTTCAATGGGATCAATGCCGTGCGGGACTTGATGATGAAGAATGAAAAGGAGGCAGCTAAGGACTATTTAAACACTTTGGCACTGTTACTTAGAAGCAGTTTAATGAACTCCCGAAAGGAAGAAGTTAGTCTGGAGGAAGAATTAGAGTATGTTAAACTCTATCTGACTATAGAAAAATTGAGATTAGGCTCTGAATTTCATTTTGAAATAAAATGCGATGAAGAACTTGATCCGGGGACTTTGCTCTTGCCCTCCCAACTATTACACCCTATTGTTGAAAATGCAGTAAAACATGGATTGAGGTGGAAAGAAGGAGAGAAGTGGGTGAAGATCTCGATTTTCAGGGATGGGGTGGAATGTTGGAAAATCAGTATTAAGGACAATGGAATAGGTAGGACGAAATCGGAAGAATTGAAGAAAGCAGATCCTCTGAAGAGCACAGGACTAGGACTACCTTTGGTACAAGAAAAATTAAAACTCTATTATAACCTCCAGGGAAAGGAAGTGGAATTTGAGGTGTTGGATCAGGAGGGCACTGAAGTACTCTTTACCTTTTGGACATGGAAAAAATAAAATGCGCCATTGTAGATGATGAGGATCATGCAACTGATACCTTACAGTATTTATTACACACTTATTGTCCCCAAGTGGAAATAGTGGGGATTTATCATAAACCTAATGATTTCTTGAATGACAGGGACGTTCAATCCGGACTGAATCTCCTCTTCTTAGATATAGAGATGAGTCCTTTTTCGGGCTTTTGGCTATTGCAGGAACTGCATCAAGCTTGGCGACAGTTGCCTTTTGACGTCATATTCCAAACGGCTTATGATCAATATGCCTTAAAGGCTATACAGAATAATGCCTTGGATTACCTGCTCAAGCCCATTATGCCGGGAGAATTACAAAAATCAGTAAGGAAGTGGGAAGAGAAGAGGGTCAGGCATTTCCATCCTTTGCAGTGGAGGCAACTAGAGGAGAATTTGAAAGAGCCGCAAAAGTTGCCTGAAAAGATAGCTTTGCCTAATCAGGAAGGATACTTTATATTGGAAATCAACAATATTTTACGTTGTGAGGCGGACAGGAACTATACCCATGTTAAAGACAGAAGCGGACAAACGCACCTGGTTTGTCGATCTCTAAAGGAGTTTGAACAGATTCTGGAACCTTATGGATTCCTGAGAGTGCATCATTCTCATGTCATCCACCCGGATGCGGTGGTTAAAATTCTACGAGAAGGAGGTGGAACCTTGGTTTTGACTGATCAAGCTCGGGTGGTCATTACTAAGAACAAAGAAGGTGTAATGGAGAAACTGTTTGAAAGGATAAAGAAGGTTTAACTGTAACCATCATAATTTAAAAAAATGCAACTGTTATCATAACTTTTCTAAGCTGATATTTGCTTCTAAAAAGTCATGATAATACAGTTTGCAGATGCACCTCCTTTGAGTCTTGAGACCATTGATCCTGAGGAGGCTCACATTCCGGAGGAGACCGGAAGTGCTTTCGTTTTATGGGGGAAAGCTATAGGAGATTGGGGTCTGAATCTTACAGACAAAGGATTCTGCGTAGCGCAGTATTCGCCAAATCTAATTATGGAGAATCTTCCTCCAGTAGCTACAGAATCAGGCATTACCTGGTTTTTGGAGGAAGGTATTTATATCCGCCAATTCAAAGTGGGAGATGAAAGGTCTTTTGCCGAATTGAACTATGCGTGGATATCCGAATATTTTGTAGTGGAAGAAGAGGATGAATGGGTGCTATTCCATCCTCATGAGGCTATTTTGGATCAGGGCGGGATCATCTTATTTGCTTGTAAGGGGCAGGAACTTATAGGGACGGTTTCCCTCATTATACGAAATGATGAAGAAGTAGAATTGTCGAAAATGACGGTTGCGAAGTCTCATAGAGGCAAAGGTTTAGGGGGATTTTTGGTAAGTTCTGCATTGTACTTAGCAAAAGGGTTTCAGCAAGGTAAAGTTATACTCTTTACAAATTCCCTTTTGGATACAGCTATTCGGCTATACTCTCGTTTGGGATTCAAAAGAGTGGATTTAAAGGGAAAGCTATATAGGAGGGCAGATGTCAAAATGGAGCTAAGCCTTTTTGAGGATCTCTCCTAATCTTTCTAATTTTTCTTCCACTTCTGAATTCCATCCTAGACTGAAATTTAGTCGGAGGCAGTTGGAATAAAGATGCTGCAAACTAAATAAGGCTCCGGGGGCGAAGCTGACATCATATTTTTTACATTGTTCAAAGATCTCTAAGGTATTGAGGTCTTTATGTAATTGTACCCAAATGGTAAATCCTCCCTGGGGAGAGGTGACCTTTGTGCTTCTTGGGAAATAGTCAGCTATAGCTTTCTGGAAATGCAATAACTGCGCTTGTAGTGAGACTCTTAACTTTCGCAAATGGTGTTCATATCTACCGGTTCTCAGGTAATGGGCTATGACCTCCTGCGTGATAGAGGTGCTAGAGATTTGGTGCTGGATCTTTGTTTTTAGCACTTCATGGTAGAATCTCCCGGGGGCGACCCAGCCCACTCTATATCCGGGAGCTAAGGTTTTGGATACGGAACCGCACCAGAGTACTATGCCGCTTTTATCAAAACTTTTGCAAGATTTTGGTCGCTTTTTCCCAAAATGGACATCAGCATTGATATCATTTTCTATCAAAGGGACCTGGTACTTTTCACACAATTGGACCAGTTTCCACTTGTCTTCATCTGACATACAGAAGCCCAAAGGATTACTAAAAGTAGGAATAAACAGACAGGCTGCAATCCTTCTTTTCTTTAGATTTCGTTCCAAAGCCAAAAGGGAAATGCCGTACTCAGGGTGAGTAGGAAGTTCGATGATCTTTAGGCTAAGCGACTTCGCCACTTGCAACATCCCGAAGGATACCGGACTCTCTACGATGATGGTGTCTCCCGGTTGGGTTAAAGAAAGCAGGCAAAGGGAGATGGCGTTCAGGCAACCGTGAGTAGTGATGATTTCGTCTTCTCTCAATGGAAAAGACCATCTGGCCACCTGTTTTCTTAATTCAGCATTTCCTTCAGGCTTTTCATACAATACCCCGGATCCTTGCAGACTTCTGCTAGCTTGAATTAAAGCTTTATTAAGCTTAGCTATGGGAAGTAAGGCTTCTCCTGGATGCGCCATAGCCAAAGGGTGATCCTGCCCAATATTTTGGTACACAGAATGAACCCAATAACTATCATCTGCGAGTACGGCTCGGGGAGAGGGTAAGCTGGCTTGCTGTACCTTTTTTATGGGGGAATATTTGACATAGTACCCGGATTGAGGCCTGCTTTCTATAAGGTTTTTGGCTTCCAGATAATAGTACACGTTCAAAGCGGTATTTTGGCTTATGCCATATTCTCTGCTCAAGGTTCTCAATGACCAAAGCTTAGTACCAGTGGGTAGAATACCGGTCAATATCTGTTGCTCAATAGGATCTGCTATTTGTCGGTACAAGAAATCCGTCTCCATAACTGCTTCCATTAAAAATTAAAAAACTGCATCTGCTATGGTATAATTCCATACCCGAATATTGCATAAATTATTGAAAATGAAAAAAATGGTGTATGTGATTGGTCCTGGAGCAATAGGCAAGGCTTTGGCAAATTTCTTAGGATGGAAAGGTTTGGAAGTGCAATTAGTAGGGAAAAAGAATTCTCCTTTTGTCCAACTTTCTGAGATGGGATCCGGCATCTATATTATTTGTACAAAGGCTTATGTTAATGAGGAAATTGCTATATATCTCAAAGAGGGTCCCATTATTTTGCTTCAGAACGGTAAGGGTGTGGAAATGCCCTTTACAGATTTTCCGGAGGTATATAGGGCCGTTATTTTTGCTACAGGACAGGAAGGAACATTTAGAGCAGTAAGCACCAGTAGGTTAGGTGTAGTTAAAGGTTCTGCGAGACGGGCCATAGAATTGGCGGAGCTGATAAGTACACAGGAATTTCCTTTTGTATATGAAGAAAATATCAATGTACTTGTCTGGAAAAAGCTCATTGTGAACTCGGCTTTTAATGCCCTTTGTCCCTTATTAGAAGTAGATAACGGTATATTTGTTAGAGATGATAAGGCATTGTACTGGGCAAAGGTCATCATGGAAGAAGGTAGGTTACTGGCGGAAAAGGAGGGTGTAATGCTTTCTCAAGAGGAGCTGATGCAAAGTTTATTGGAGATCAGTGAGAGGTCGAGTGGCCAACTCATTTCTACCTATCAAGATATACTCCAAGGTAAACCAACAGAGGTGGAATATATCAATGGTAGCCTATCAGAGGGGAAATTAAATCATTTTTTAGCCGACTTAATCCGAATAAAATCATGCATAAAATCCTAATCACCGGCGGTAGTAGAGGTATAGGTGCCGCAACCACATATTTGGCTTTCAAAAGAGGGTATGAAGTTCTTTTTACCTATAAAAAGGATCTGCAATCGGCAGAAAATCTGGCGAATAAGATACAAAAGGAGGGAGGTAAGGTAGGTTTTGTGCAGGCGGACTTGAGGTACGAAGAGGAGGTGAAAAAGGTGTTTGCTGAAGTCCAAAGACGGTGGGGAAAACTTGATGTACTGGTAAATAATGCCGGAGGATTAGCGTTGCAAAGCACCTTCCGTGGTATAGAGATGGGTAGGTGGAAGAACATGTTCCATTTGAATTTCTTCTCGGCTGTGCAGTGTACAGCAGAGGCTTTGAAGTATATGCAAGTGGGAGCAAGTATAGTGAATGTCTCATCCATTGCCGCCCGAAGCGGTGCTCCTGGAGAATACATGGATTATGCTTCAGCAAAGGCTGCATTAGAGTGTTTCACCAAAGGCCTTGCTCAAGAATTAGGTCCCGAAGGAATCCGTGTCAATGCGGTGAGGCCGGCTTTTATTTATACGGAAATTCATGCTGACGGGGGAGAAGTAGGCAGGGTAGATCGCATAAAATCCGGTATTCCTCTTCGTAGGGGAGGACATGCGGAGGAGGTGGCGGAAGCCATATTATGGTTGGCATCACCTTTATCCAGTTATTCTACAGGAACCATTATAGATGTGACAGGGGGAAGATGATACCGGTAAAGATAGCTTGTGAACGTTTGAAGGACTCTGGAGAGTTGTTTCTGGAGTTAGGGAGATTTGGCAATATCTCAGTAGAAATTTATGGACCAAAGGAAGTGGATCTTCAAGGTCCGCATGAGGAAGATGAACTATATGTTATAATTTCCGGATTCGGGAGGTTTCAGTGCGAAGGTCAGATACGGGATTTTGAACCCGGGGATTTGATATTTGTACCTGCCCGTGCGGAGCACCGTTTTGTGTCTTTTTCGGATGATTTCAGGACATGGGTTATCTTTGTAGGGAGATAGGGGCAGTTGGGGCGAATTGCAATTCGCCCTTACGATAATTAGTCGCCCTGCCTGTACAGATTTCGAATCTTTTTTTGGAAGATTTAAAGCAGTTGGCAAGCCTGGCGGTTTAAATGATGCAATCGTCGTGATGCTATTATGGTGCAATTCACCTAAGATCATACAGCATGCTTTGCTGTTACAAAATTTCCACTGTTGCTGATGGGAAATCCAGTAGCTAAAAACTTAGAATTTCCATTTTTATCTTTTGTTAAAATTGGGAAAATGAATGATTTCGGAACATTGCAAATACAGTGTGTTCGCAATTATTGAGACATTATAAAATTTATTTTTCGTAGTTATACAGTCAGGTTTATCCTGACTATGATGTTATGAGAAATAAGTACATCTCTACGCAGTCAAATGAACTCTTGTCATATTTTAATGAACAAGACAGATTTTGCTTTAGTTATGCAGAGGCTTTTAAGGCTTTACCCGAATCAGGGGAAAGCGCAGTAAAGGAATTATTAAGCGATATGACCAAAAGAGGTCTTTTAATGCGCTTAAAAGAGGGGGTCTATTATATCATTCCCTACGAACAAGATGCGGATACATTTATGCCTGACTGGCACCTGGTACCTGAATTTATTGTAAAAGATGCCCAATACTATATTGGCTACTATTCTGCGTTGCAAATTCATAATCTTATTACACAGCCGTCACTAAAAGAGCAAATTGTAGTTTCCAGGCAACTCAGACCTTCAGTAATTAAGATCAAAAACGTTCCTTTCCAGTTTATATACCATAATCCGGATCACTTCTTCGGGATGAAAAAAATCTGGATTGACAGCTTCCATAAAGTGCAATGCTCAGATCTTGAAAAAACGATTATTGACTGTCTTTTTAAGCCTGATTATGCGGGAGGCATCGTTGAGATTGCAAGAGCAATCGGCATTTCTGCAAACCAAATTAAATTTGATAAGCTGCTGGAATACGCAAAAAGATTTAAATCACAGGCAGTTATTAAGCGGCTTGGCTTTCTCCTGGAACTGTTAGAAATTGATAACCCGATTATAGAAAAATTATTAAAGGAGAAGACGGCCTCTTATGTTGTATTGGATACTGAACTACCCAGGTCAGGAAAAATGATAAGCAGATGGGGCATCCAGCAAAATCTGGAAACAGAAACCATTAAATCAGCTATTTACACATGATTAAACCCGGAGAAATACAGCAAAAGGCAAGAGAAGTGGGGGTTCGTGACCAGCAGATAGAGAAAGACTATATTCTCTCCTGGATATTAAAAGGTGTGTCTCAACACGACCAGCTCTCAAAAATCATTGTATTCAAAGGCGGCACTGTATTAAAGAAAATCTATTTTCCGGACTACAGGTTTTCTGAAGACCTTGATTTTACATTGTTGACCGGCGAGATTACTAATGAGCAGATATTTGCATGGTTTAAAGAAGCCTTTGAATATATCCGGGATGAAGCAAATATTCCCCTTGACATAATCGACAATAATGAGCATGAAGATGGTGGAATAAACTTCTATATCAGTTATGTAGTGCCATTGGGTGAACAAGGAAACAATAAGCGGGTAAAGGTAGATATTTCCAGAAGTGAAAAGCTGGAGTTTGAACCTGTTTTAAACCCCGCTTTTATTGATTATACGGATTTGGAAGAATATGATCTACAATGTTACCCACTGGAAGAGGTATTGATCGAAAAGCTACGTTCTGTAATGCAGCGTATGGCAGCAAGGGATTTTTACGATATCTGGTATTTATTGGTAGAGCATGGGATGGAAGCTGATTTTTACTTAGATGAGTTCAGGAAAAAATGTGCAAGAAAGGGATTAAACCCGAAAGATTTTCATAAGAAGCTAACAGAACGCCTACCCCAATACAAAGGTCGTTGGAAAAGCTCTATGAGCGAGCAGATAAAGGATTTGCCTGAATTCGATAAAGTGGAGAGAGAAGTACAAAGGCAGTTAAAGAAGATGAAATTATGACCAAGTAAGCAGTTAGACAAGCCTGGCCGTTAGATAACGTGTGCTTTCGGTTGTTTTACTATCGTCCACTTTCTAGGCCAAACCAGACGAATAAGAAATTGAGAAGTAATCGCGAATAGAGTAGTAAGATGTTCTGATATGTAAACGCTGTCTGCCATGTTACCTTTTGTGGTACAATAAGACCCAATTTTTAGGTCTTATTGTACTTCGATTGGTAAAAATATGTAATAAATTCAGAAAAGCAATACATATCAACGGATAAGAATAAACACAGAAAGCATAAAAAACCAATGTGTGTTTATTGACCCTTAACAGCCTGCAGCCATTTCTCCACCTGTTTCATTATTTCATCTGCATTATCTTTGGGATAGTATTGGTGGAGATACGCTGTAAATTCGGTTTTTGTATTCCCGGTTTCCCATTCCATGACTGTCAGGCAAAGCATGGGCCATTTTTTTGTCTGCTGCATAAAACCATATAGCGGTAAATAGGGGGGAGCATAGTAGAGTGAATTTTCTACCAGCTCTTCATAAAGTGGTTTTGTAAGTGCCTGTTTCATATCCCGTACCACATGGTAAGCAATCCGATACCTGCTACCCTCCCTGACGGTTATGGCAAAGTCCGGCATACCTTTATCCTGGAAGAAATGGTACATATAGTTAACAAAGCTTTCTTCCGTGCTGTCGCACAGATCCCTGCTGTAAAGGGAATATGCCTGTTTGAAGAGGCTTAATGAAAAAGTATCTCTATACTTACGGATGATAAAGTCAATCACTTCGTTTTCTTTATCCGTTATTTCTTCAATAGAAGGTCCGCGGCCGACCCCTGCGGCAGACTGGTAATACCTGGCCTTTGAAAAAAGCTCAAAATAGTAGCTTTTAAAAAAGATGGTCCTGCGCTCAAAAGTCACCTGAATATATAAGGGATAGGTTAGTTGACCGTGCAGGGGCACCTGCTTCAGACGGTCATTAAAGTAAGTTTTGTAACTGACTTTACTCATTTTGCCCTTATTTGTTTTCAGCTTTTGCATACTACCGGATAACTTTTCTCTTTAGATGAAATAAGGATATTTCAGTCAAAGGTAAAGAATAGTTTTGGTAATATGTAACTCATCAAAACGAAATGACCGTTTCAAAAGCTGAAAATTCATCAAAAACTCCTCTGCCCACGAGTTCCGAGTAAGGGCAGGCCTGGACGGCCCCCCCAGTAGCGATTGTATTACAATCGTTCATCTGGCCGATTGCTGAAACGATGCAATCGAGTTTTTTACCAGGCTATATAATTATTTAGCTACCCCTCCACTTTTGACTTTTTCAAGGCCGGAAGTTCAAAACCGGAAAATATGGCAAGATTTGAACACAGACAGGTAGAAAATCGCCCATAATTTTCTTTTTTGTGATGAAAAAGCTGCCGGAACTTTGTATTAAAAATGAGTTAATGAAATGAGCATAACCAGATCATTTCTGTAGAGACAAATCACGTGGTTTTTTTGAAGCCACTAAACATTAAATTATCATAGCGATGAGACGAAACGAAATAGTATCTTTAATAGCTGTGGCATTGATTATTCTCTTCAGCTATACGGCTTTTGCCAAGCTCATAGATATGGGCGAGTTTGAGCGGCAATTGGCAGGCCAGGAATTACCGTCCTGGTCAAAAGCACCGCTGGTTTGGCTGATTCCGGCTGCTGAACTTCTCCTTTGCGTCTTGTTGATCATTCCGGCTACCCGTCTACCCGGATTATACGGTTCAGCACTACTGATGGCTCTTTTCACCGGTTATACAGGCCTGGTGGTGATGAGCTACTTTGAACGCACACCTTGCAGCTGCGGGGGTGTACTGCGTTCCATGGGCTTTGAGGCGCATCTTGTCTTTAACCTTTTCTTTCTGACCCTTATAATTTTGGGGATATATATTTTTCACTCTCAAAACAAATTTGCCGTGACACAGAAAACGTAAACAAAAAAGATCCCGGAATGCGGTTTCAGAAACTGCCTCCCGGGACCAGGGTTCCCCTGAAAACCTGAAAACAGAGTAAGGGAAACTTTAACTAACAATTCAATTCAAATTTAGTAAAGCAATGAAAAAGGTAATTAAATTTTTGCCTGCAATGGCAATTATTCTCGGAAGTGGCCTTGCGCTGGCTACTACACAAAAAATGAATGATCCTAATGTATATTGGGACGGTAACGATTGGCAACCACTGACGCTGCAACCGCATCAATATACATGTCCCGGTAGCGGATGGTGTACAGCTTATAAGGATGAAGAGGGAAACATCTCGGATGAAAGACCGGGTAAATTTACTCCCCTTCCCTGAAATCGTTTGATTATAGATTCCCGCCTCATTGTTAAAGGCGGGAATATTTTATTTACCCAATCTGTCATTCCTATAAATCGCCTTCACTATCTGGGAAAGGCAAAGCATATCTGCTATCGTGGGGAGGCAGCGTATATTCTTTACCGTTTACATTTCTTTTGAGTACTTTTTCAAAGCCCGCTTCCTGATTTAAACGCTTGAGATCTGTCCATCTTATTCCTCTGCCTACAAGCTCTTTTCTTCTCTCTGTCAATATTCTTTCAAGTAATTCCTGAGGGTCATTTATGCTCAAAGGTTCATATTTATCTTTTTGCCAACGCTTAAGCAGCAGCCTATTCAAATCATTAAGAGCCGCTTCGGTATTTCCTGTCCGAACGTTAGCTTCTGCACGGGTAAGAACCATTTCATCGACAGCCAGGCCTGAAAACTGGTAAAACCTCTGCCCCATGTAACTTCCCCTGAACTGTTTATTTGAATTTATAAACAATAATTTCCGTAGGTCCGCATCAGCATAGGACCGGTAGAGAGTAGTATCCACCAGGGTGTTTGGACTGCTGCCCAGATAAATATTTGGAACAAGTACAGACAGGAAGATGACCTCCGGGTTTCTGCCTGCATTTAAATAGAGATCCGGGAAAGGCATTGCTTTGGCAGGGTCTACCGTGTTATAATCTATGAGTTCATTTTGCAGTGCCAGCGTACTGTCAGCATACTGTTTGGCCTTCCCATATTCCTGCATGACCAGGCTCAACCGGGCCATCAGCGCGTAGCCTGCCGCTTTGGAGGGCCGGGTAGGAACCGGTTGCTCTAACGGTAAAAGAGGTATAGCCTCTACTAAATCTGATTTTATACGCTCATAGGTATCCTGCAAGTTGCCAATCTGTGAAGGCAGCGTTACATCCGCACTGACACGCACGGGGACTCCCCTTTTACTTGCTGCATTTTCAGGATTATAAGGCGGCCCAAAAAGCTGAGCTATGTGGAAAAGGGCCCACCCTCTGTAGAAAAGAGCCGAACCTTTCAGATTTTCTGTATCCTGATTGATACTATATTCCTTTAAACCTTCCAAGACCACATTGGCATAAAAGATCTGTTTGTAAGGTAAATCCCAATCGGATATAGAACGTTCGGGATAGATGCGATCGGCCCATACATGTGCATTTTGGTCTTCTTCCACGTAACTTTCAAAAGTATTTTCTGCCATGTAGAAATCATCTGCCGATACTTCTCCTAAATACGGAGTACTGTTCATTACATCCCGCGCATTATCCAAAAGGGCCTGATAGTGCTCCAAAGCAGTGGGCACAAGGATAGCTTTATTCGGTTTAGCATCCAGGAAGCCGTTTTCACAACCACACAAAACAGAGAGAATGAAAAGCCCCCCAACCATTTGTAAACAGGTGCGCTTAATTAAATATTTATTTTTCATCGTCAATATCTATTAGAAGTTAAACCGGATACCCAAAGCCAATGAGCGCTGCGGCGGGAAATTCGAAACTGGATAATCAGGGTCAAGATGGGCTTTTGTGGCCTTCCAGAGAATACCCAAATTATTAGCATACACATAAACCTGTGTATTCTGCAGTTTCAAAGTGCCTGTCCCCAGCTTATTTACAGTATATGACAACTGAACATCCTGGAGACGAAAATGATCGGCCCTGTCAATTAAGGCACTGGAAAACAGATAGAATGTGGTACGGTTTGAATTGGGCCCTCCCGGATCAGAAGGTACTGAGGTGAATTGTTCATCACCAGGCTGCCGCCACCTTTTTTCATAGTCGCCATGAACCGGTAAACCCTGCCATAAACTGGTATAGCTTACAGAAGATCTTCTGAAGTAATATCCTAAACGGTAGCTGAGGTTAGCGGATAATGTGATTCCTTTCCAGCTCAGATTATTCCTTATGGCACCGTACACCACGGGCCGGGCAGGCCCGTGATATCGCAATTGTTCTACCGCTGTGGTTTGCATTATCTTTCCCCACTGGTTACTTACCTCCCCATCCAGGTAACCGAGAGGATCACCATTTTCAGGATCCAGGCCGGCAAAATCATAACTGTACAGGGCATACTGGGGTTTCCCCACTAACGCGTACCCTCCGGTCTCGTTCGATTGCGCAAAGTTTCGTGCCGGATATTCTACTTTGAAGTCAGTTACTTTATCTGAAACATAGCTGAACAAGGTAAATACATCCCACTGCACACTACCGCGGGCCGCTTTTATATTGACAGAAAGATCCATTCCATGCCCCCCGGTCTCTGCCACATTACCACTGAATGTACTGATGCCGGTGGAGGGCGGGTAAGGCACCTGACCGAAAAGGTCAAGCCCTCTTTTGCGATAATATTCCAATGAACCCCCAAATCTGCCATTCCGGCTCTCAAAATCAAGTCCAAAATTTAACATCTTTACCTTCTCCCACCTCAGCGTGGGGTTAGGCGGGTTCTGAATAGTAGCATAAGGGAGCAGGGAAAAGAAATCGGTGGGTGAAAAGGCTGCCGTGGTTTTGGCAGACAGGCTTTTATTTACATTTCCACTGGAGCCATAAGTAGCCCTGAGTCTGAGGTAAGAGAAAGGGGCGTCTTTCATAAACTCCTCAGATGACACTACCCATGCCAGACCGCCTGACCATAATGGTACACCCTTCTGATTGGTTTTCACTCCGAAAAGATTGCTCTGATCCAGCCGGGCGCTGGCTGACAGCACATATTTCTTCTTTATGCTATACCCGGCATTAGCGTAATAAGACAGGTAACGGTCTATCAGGTAAGCCTGTGAAGCATTGGAAGGAATCAGAAGACTGGTGCCCGGATTCACATAAGAAGGAAAATACCGGGTATAGTCCACCTGCACCGCCGTGGCGTATTCATCATCATACCCGTACCACCGCGAGTTCATCCTTTCGGTATGATGATCTCTTAATTCAGCGCCGCTAATGGCATCCAACTCTCCGATACCCACTTTTTTACTGAAATTAAGCTGGCCCCGTAAGCTATGGCCCGCCACGGTACTTTGGCCTCTGTCGAGTATCCCTCCTTTAGGAATGGGAAATGTGAGGCCGTTATCGGCTCCCTTCTGGGTGTAGGTATTGATCAGGTCACGGGTGTAATAGGTATCTAAACCATAGTAATCCCGTAAAGAAGCCGAGCTGCTCTGATACAGATAAGAAACCTCAGTCTTCAGAAAAGGGAATACCTTATACGTGACTGCTGCCCTGAGCCGTATTTCCTGACCCTGGGTAGTTTTATCTGATTTCTCCATTTCTTCAAGGGGCTTGTAGGTCCAGTCCAATAAACCGTTTTCCAACGCCTGTTTAGCATAAGGCAGACGGTGATTTTTTGCGGTTATAAGCGCTTTCCCCTGATCATCTGCCAGGCGGCCGTACGGGTACAGCGGCTGCACACCCCGGATACTGGTATAGGTAAGCTGTCCGGGCGAATTGCGATCCTGGGTTTGCGAAGCATAATACACCCCTGTGGTCAGCTCAAGTCTGTTGTTAAACAGCCCATAAGTATGATTAGCGTTCAGCGTCAGGCGTTCTCTTTCGTCTCCTACTGCAGCGGCCAGGATCCTGTCATAGCCCACTGAAAGCGCATATTTCTGATGGGCGCTTCCACCACTTAAAGCCAGGGAGTATTGGCTGTTTAGCCCGTTTTGATACAGGTATTTTTCCATATCTCTCCGTACATCATAATTTTTCATGGCTTCTATTTGTCGCATAGCGGCATCATCTGAAATCTGACCTGACTTTTGCTGGAAAAGCAGTTCTACCACCGGGGTGAAGGCTACTTTATTCGCGTTGTTTAAAAATGAATTGTAATAGCCCCTCTGAAACATATACTGCTCCCAATCTATGTAATCGGATGAACTCATCTGGGGCTGGTAATAAAAATCCGGTTTTTCAGAAACGGTTACATTAGCATTAAAAGTGATCACAGGTGCCTGCTGATAGCTCCCTTTTCGAGTAGTGATAACGATTACCCCGTTTCCCGCACGTGCGCCCCAGATTGAGCTGGCCGCTGCATCACGGAGTACCGTTACGTTCTCTATATCATTAGGGTTTAGTGATGACAGATCACCTTCAAACGGAAAGTTGTCTACCACAATTAGCGGTTGGCCATCACCATTTATGGTATTTCTACCCCTGATAGAGATATTGTTAGCTCCGTGCCGCCGGTTAAAAACCAGCCCGGGCACCACATCTTCCAGCCTGGCCAGTAGGTCTGGTGATACCCGCCGGTTAAACAGTTCATGATTAACCTGGCTGAATGAACCGGTCATGCGCTCCCGCGGAATCTGTTGATAACCTGTAGAAATCACCACCTCGTTTAACGTGTGGGTTCTTTTTTGTAATCTTACTTCCAGCGGATTTTTAGGAACACCAGCCAGCGGCCAATACACAGGGTCATAACCTACATGACTGATATGCAATGTAACCGGCAATTCCATGACAACTAATGAAAAAAATCCAAGCGAATCACTGGCAGTGCCGGTATCTGAATCAAGAACTTTAATAAGGGCATTACTAACCGGTTGACTGTTAGACACATCTGTTATTCTGCCTGATACTTTGTTTTGGCTTACACCTTGGTGCACTATTCCCAAAACAAGCATCCCGAGTATAAATGTAGATTTTCTGCTCATCATTTTACCTCTTTATCTCTTAGAACCAATACGTTTATATCACGATATTCCTGTATTATCTGAAGACCGTATTTTTCAAGCTCTTTGCTCACCGAAACCATATCGTTTAATCGGGCATTGATCTGCAAACTGATCTTATGGGTGATTCCTGTCTCATCAATTAAGGGAATGGCAGACTGCTGCAGAACAAACATATTCATATTCCAAACCAGGCCTTTGAGCCTGCCATTTTGAAGGGTATAGCCCGTGGGTTCCATGCGTGAAACGTATGCTCCTTCACTTGCTATGGGTATCTTATGCCCATCCAACCGTGAAAGAACCCAACATAGTTTTCTCCTGGGTTCAATGGTGGCTTCAATGTCAGGAAACATACGTCTCAGGTCTTCTCTTAGTGCATTAAAAAGATTCAACCTGGAAGCTGCGGAAAGAACAAGCTGATAGCAGTACGTATATCGGTTTTTCCAATCTTCATAGGGGCCGCAGCTATCCGAGTAAACTACTCTATGGGGATCTTTCATGTGAACCTCTGTTCTACTGGGCCCGAACCAAACCGAATCAGCGCCATAGGCTTTCAGATAATACCAATGTAAAGGCACATTAAATAGCGATAGCTTTCCGTTGCCGATGCTGTCAAGCCTGATGGAGAAGCCGTCCGGTAGGCCTTCCGTATATCTGGTCAATACTGACTGGTAAACCAGATTTTTACCATCCCCCCCATTACCATTCACCAGGAATGGTTTGCTGCTGTCATAGGCAATGCTGGTAGGGTCAGCTTTAGTGGCCAGCGTTGTCTCTCCATTTTTTAGAAATGATCTGATTTTTTCAGCCGTAATTTCCTCATGCCCGGTAATAGCTTTCACCTTACCTTCAGGGCTGACCCACACATAATGGGGGATATATATGTGCGGAAAGGCCTGGTGCAGCGCTTTCTCCTCTATTACCATAGTGAGCTTTAGCTCTCTAGCCGTACGGCGAGTATATTTCTTCATAAACTCATCCACTTCTTTGGTGGTCTGATAGGTAAGCGCAAGTATTTGCACCTGCTTTGCAAACTCTTTTTGCAGGCTGTCCATTTTAGGGAGCATGGCTACGCAAGGATTGCACCACGTAGCCCAGAAGTCCAGGATAATCAGTTTGCCTTTATATTCATCAAGGGTGATGGTCTCCTTTCCGGAGGGGTGGCTAATAACGTTGAGAGGCAGGCTCCATAGTTCTGGCGGGAGGGTGTCTCCCACTTTCAGCTCCTGAGCTGCCAGATGATGCAATGATAGGCTCAGGTAAAGGCATAGCAATGCCCTTACGTAAAATTTCACGTTCATTTTTTTTGATATTAGAAAGGTTGATGAAAAACTTAGTTAGCAAGAAAGGTCATATCGTTTCTTTTGAAGTTTGGATGCAATTTGAAGCTTCCAACAAAGTGAACTGACTAATATTTGGATTTTAAGGACTTGAAACAAATGGGTTACCGGAGCCTAAATAGATATACTATGTATAAATAAAATTGGAAATGGTAAGACAATACAATTTTCTCTAGGTGGAGATTTCAATATCCCTTGTTTGGTTTAGAGTTGAAAAAGTACTGAACATAAACATTCTTTAAAATTTTTTAAGACTAAATTTTGTTGCTTGAAGGATGTAGTTGCACATCGTAAGGTGAATGGGGTATCATTTCCAAAATGATGAAAAGTTCTAACTTGATATTTTTTTAGAGATAATAAAGTATATCTGTTCTCGAAGTCTAGGCAAGGGTTCGGTACTTGCTGTATGGTACATCTTGTTTGCGAGATTTATGCGAATATTCTCCATTTCTATGTCAAAATTTAAGATATACAATCTCCGAGAGTATTTTTAAAAACCAATTTGCAAAAAAGTCCAAAGAGAGGCGCTTCCAAATATTGATGAGAACTGGTATTTTACCACTTCAATATTCTAGTTTTTTCGCCTTATAAATTTTCTTGGGAATGGCTTAGGACAAGGAATTTCGTTTGAATGATCACCGAGTTTCCCACACTTCAACAGGATAATAAAAGAATCTCTGATTTTAATTATTTAGATTGCTATGTATCTATGATGTGGAAGATTACATTAGCTTACGAATTCTAGAATAAATCTTTAGAGAGCATAGCTAAAACCGTGAATATCGGTATACAATAAGAGCATCGTTATAATAATAAATGTAAAACTCCGACTAAGCATCTTTGCTTGAGTTTTATACCTCGAAGCCTTCGTAACGTATAGGTTAATACCGCTATTGTTGGACTGTGAGAGTTTCAAGTCTACGCTTAGATTGCCTCGTTCGTTTGATGAATCGCATGCATTCTTGAAGTCTATAGTCTAAAATCGGTTTTCCAGTGGAATTAAAAGTATTAAAAAAAATGGCTTTTAGTGTAAACGATTATTATGCCTTGACAACTTATCTATTTGCGTATAGGAAGTATTGTTTTAAGGCACCATCTGTTCTGGGGCAACAAGACCCGCATTGAAACCTTACACTGAAGTATAAATGCGTACCTAATTCTGATTCAGGAACGGTAGTTACATTAAATGTTACAGATGTACCAGGAACAGGTACATCCTTACCGATTACAGCAGGCGGTATATATTCAAATGGTGCACCGATATATGGTACATTGCCAAAACCGTCGGCTACACTGATTACAATTAGTGGAGCACTATAGGTTGGATTAGGATTGGTAAAATTTACTTTTATTTGATAGTTTGTGCTACCTACCATAGGAGTAGTGCCAAGTGGGCTTCCATCGGCTTTCAAAATCTCTGCAGTTCCAAAATAGCTAGCCGGCACACATTGAGCATTTGCTATATAACTAAGAAGAAGAAATATGGAGAACGGCAAAATGTTGATAGATTTTTTCATCTTAATGAATTTTATAATTTGTTTAAGGATAATTTAGATTAATTCGGTAGGAGAAAATTAATAGGAGTTAATTTTTCGCTGATTCTAGCACCTTTCTTTTTTATAGGAGTGATTGATAGGTAAATCTTTTCGACTGTTTCGTCAATATATTTTACTTTCAATACTTTTTCTAACCCCTTATTCTCTAGAGAAATCATCTCAAATCCATCATGTGCATTTACAAACAGATCATATTCTGCAGGTGCGTTAAACTTTATTTGGTACTCACTATTTAAAATTAGTTTATCGCTTTTCTTTATAATATTACCTTGAGTATCAATTATTACAGGATCTTTAATTTGTAATTTATCTGGTGAAAGTTCATACACCCTTAACCTGTGATTATTACTGACAAAAGTACTTGGTGGGACCTGGTCTCTGGGTATTCTTAAATTGGGAGGATTTTTCACGCTTACCTTGTCAGTTTCATCAAACTGCATTTTATCCGAACACGATAAAAGGAGGACCAATAATAAAAGATAAATTGGTTCGAATTTTACAATTTTCATAAGAAAAAAATGTTATAGGTGAAACAACAGGCAAAATTTATAACTTTTTTTATGAAATCCTATATATTTCCAATATTCCTACTAGCGGCTTTTGGATTTCACAATTGCTTTTCACAAGCTGTTCAACTATCAGACGACCAACTAAACAAGATCATTGGTATAAACCTCAACTATTCTTTTATACAAGATTACGGTAGCAAAAGTAAATTCAACAGTTTTGCCTTTTCAAATACATTTTTAAAGAGGAGGTCTAAAAAGTACTATTTAAGCCAAGCTCTTAGAGCAGAATATAATACGGATACCAGAAAGGAATATCCATATTACCTCTTTAATAGATTTGGTATTTCAAGTATCAGTCAAACTTTAGTAAGAATTAATAAAGGAAACTCTACTACCTTGATTGGAGGTGGTCTTAAAGTAGCATATTTCAGGGGGCTGAAGGCTACGGATTTTAATATTCCCCAAAATGCCGTAGTTTCAGTTCAGCTTCCTAACGGAGGAGCATTTACTGTACCAATTATTCATCCATTTGAAAATAGACCTATAAAGGGATTTATAGTTGCTGGTCCACATTTATCACTTAACCATTTTATTCCATTCTCTTCATTGGGAGTAATAAATCTTAATTTTCAGTACAGTTATGTTTTTCCACAAATGTCTGATTTTGGTTGTGGAATTGGAGTTTTCTTAAAATTGAGTGAAAATTCAAAAAATAGCCATGTTATTAGAATTTGATAGCAATACTATTTTAGCGAAACCTTAACTGTGTAAGCTCGCCCTTTTAGATATTCCGGTTCAAAGTGGGCCATGAGTTCCGGGTTAAAGTGGGCCAGAGATTCCGGCTGAAAGTGGGCCACTTGTTGTAGAGATTTGATTACTTGCCTGGTATAAAAACTACCAGGATGGCTAATCAAATAATATCTATGAATAAGTTACATTTAGTATTGCGTATGCTTATGGACGGGAAGTCTCGGCGGAGCATTAGCAGAATGGCCGAAGTTTCCCGAACTACGGTTGATAAATATGCTCAGATTTTCCATTCGCACCCTTTAAGTCTCTTAGAATTACACAAGCTGGACGAATATGATTTACAGGTCATTGTAAAGCCTGAAAGCCGGAGTAAACCCTCCTTGGAGTTACTTTACGGTGAGTTTGATACAGCGGTTAAAGAGTTGAAAAAAGTGGGTGTTACCAAACAATTCTTGTGGAATGCCTATAAGACCAAGTACCCTAACGGAATTGGATATTCTCAGTATTGCGACCACCTCAACAAATACCTACAGCATCAGCAGATCAGTTATGTTTTTGAACATAAAGCAGCTGATAAGCTGATGATCGACTTTGCAGGTAAAAAGCTCTATCTGACCGACTATGAGACAGGAGAGCAAAAGCCTGTAGAGTTCTTTGTGGGGATACTTCCTTGCAGCGGTTTTACCTTCGGTATGGCGTGTATGAGTCAGCAAACGCCTGATTTTTTAGGTTGTTTAGGGGCCTGTATTGCGGCCGTTGGGGGTGTTCCCCAGGCTATCGTAACCGATAACTTAAAGCCGGCCGTTAAGAAGGCGAGTAAATATGATCCGGAGTTGAATGCAAGTATGTCGGACTTTGCGGAGCATTACAATACGGTCATCCTGCCCACCCGAGCCTATAAACCCAAGGATAAAGCCTTGGTAGAGGGAGCGGTTAAAATCCTCTACACCCGGGTCTATGCACCGCTTCACGGGCGGGTTTTTCATAGTCTTGCAGAGCTAAACCGAGCTATAGCAGAGCTGGTGGCACAGCACAATAATCTTCCTTACCAAAACAAAATGGGCAACCGCCTGCAACAGTTCGAAACGCTGGAAAAAGAGAAACTTAAGCCTTTGCCCGCAGAACCCTTCGAGCTTCGCAAATACCAGCAAGCTAAGGTGCATCCCAACTGTCATGTAGTTTTGTCTGAAGACAAACATCACTATTCTGTCCCTTACCAATATGTAGGCAAAAAGGTAGACATAAAATATACCAATGAACGGGTAGAGATTTACTGGAATTACAAGCAGATAGCCATTCATGAGCGGCTTAAAGCCAATTATAAGTACACTACCAATGCCGCCCACCTGCACCCCAATCACCGGTATTACCACAACTGGTCGGAGGACTTTTTTAAGAGTGAAGGTTATAAAATAGGCGAAAACACCCATCAGCTAATGGGACAAATCTTCGGCCAGTTTAAGCATCCCGAGCAGGGGTACAAGTTATGTCAGGGCGTTTTACAACTGGCAAAAAAATACGGAATATGCGTATCCGCCCGACCAAGTACATATTTTATGAGCGGTTTATTAAGCAGACCTTTGCTTTATGAGCAAAGAAGAAAAGAAATTACAGATGTCTGCGATGCTAGCGGACTGGCATCAGAGCGGTAAGAGCAAGAAACGTTACTGCGAGGAAAATGGAATCAGTACTGCTACATTTTATTACTGGTTTTCGCGCAGTAAAGTCCATGCCCCTGGCACAAGAAGCTTTTTATCGATCGATAAGATGTGCAAGAAAGGGGAAGTTGAGGTCATCTATCCTAACGGTGTGCGCATCAAGGTAGATGCAGATCTCGGTTTACTTTCCCAGTTGATCCATTTGTACTGATATGTTTTCTTTGGGATCATCCCACCGGTTCTATCTCTACGATGGGCATTGCGATATGAGAAAATCATTTGACGGTCTCTGCGGCCTGGTAATTTCCGGCATGAGGCGTCAGCCCACCAGCGGGGAAGTGTTTGTGTTCCTGAACCGTAGCCGTACCCACATTAAGCTTTTGCACTGGGAACGTGGCGGTTTTGTACTGTATTACAAGCGGCTCGAACAAGGCACTTTTGGCAGGTCTACACTGAAAAAGGGAGAGCTGTCATGGAGCGATTTGGTGCTGATGATCGAAGGGATTCAGGTGGTGAGCAGCATACAAAAAAAACGTTATTCACTGCCATAATTGTGCGTGTTTTTATAGGTAGAACGGAGTAAAATCCGTATCTTTATGGTATGGAAACGGCACTGGAAAACCTCTCAAAAGAAGACCTTATCAAGGTTATTTCCAGTCGTGACGAAGAAATAGATTTCCTAAAATCACAGCTTGCCATGTACAAGCGTATGCAGTTTGGACAGAAACGCGAGCGCTTTGAAGGTGACCCCAACCAGACTTCCCTGCCTTTTGAAGCCGCACCAGCAGAGGTAGTAGAGCAGCAAGAGGAAATCAAGCAAAAGATCGAATACACCCGCAGTCGCCCCAATCATAAAGGCCGTGCGAAATTACCCCAGCACCTTCCTGTAGTAGAGATTGAGATCCATCCCGAAGGTGATCTGTCGGAGATGGTGTGCATCGGCAAAGAGATTACCGAAGAACTGGAATGTGAGCCTGCCAAGTTCTATATCAACCGTTACATCCGCTATAAATATGCAGCTAAAAACGGGGAGGGTGTCAAGATAGCAGAACTTCCGGAGCGGGTGATCGACAAAGGCATTCCTGGAGCCGGTCTGCTAGCGATGATCCTGACCGGCAAGTATATGGATCACCTCCCGCTGTACCGCCAGAAGCAGATCTTCGCCAGGGAAAACATCAACATAGCTTCATCGACCATCGAGGGCTGGACAAAAGAAGCGCTGATCAAACTCGAACCACTTTATCAGCAGCTGGTTTTCGACACGAAGGCAAAAGGTTACCTACAGGTGGATGAGACTGTGTGCCTTGAAACAGCCTAAGGCTAGGCTGCATGCTGTACGATTGATGGCAGTTTGGCCTGCCGTTGGGGATGACAGACATACCCAACAAACTACTCCGTGGTGCTGCCTTTCCGAAAGGGGGTGGTATTGAGCGACGAGAGAAAAGGTAGTAATGTAACTATCAAGTGTGATCCAAGGAGCTGAACGAAAGTGAACGGCTGTATTAAAGTATCGTTATCGACTGATACCCTGCCAAAATCGGACAAAAAGTTTCGTGGCCGAGATCAGAGTCCAGCAGCAGTAAACTGGTGTCGGCTGGATGGCAGGCGGTGCAGAGGTCGCAGGAACTTGGATCAGGCGATCGTATGGAACAAGGGAACTTATGGGAGGATGCCAAGGCAAGGACACAAGTGCAACACATGTACAAGGTCAAAATTGCCAAAGCCTTCCATAGGGACGGATCACTCCGTAGTACCGATGAAATTTCTGTAATGGAAATGGAGGAAAGGGAGTGACCGGATCAGTTTCATAATAAACAACAACAGTAAAACGGATGATTGATTACTATGAAACAAAGCAACATCCAATCACCAAGAAAATGGTGTTGGATGCTTACCGAAAAGTACGGGCAAATAAGGGGAGTGCCGGGATTGATACGCAGAGTCTGGAACAGTTTGAGGAACGGTTAGCGGATAATCTATATAAGATCTGGAACCGTATGACCTCGGGCAGTTACCATCCCAAAGCAGTAAGGGAGGTGCAAATTCCCAAGAAAAGTGGAGGTTATCGAGGACTCGGAATACCTACGGTGTCAGACCGGGTAGCCCAACAGGTTGTCAAAAGCTATCTTGAACCCAAGGTGGAGCCGAGCTTCCATCAGGACAGCTACGGTTATCGTCCGAACAAGAGTGCGCATGATGCGCTGGCTAAAACGGTGCGGAACTGTGGGTACTACAGCTGGGTTGTGGACCTGGACATCCGTGGCTTCTTCGATAACATCGATCACGAACTACTCATGAAAGCCGTGCGTGTATATACCGACGAGAAATGGATAATCATGTACATCGAACGCTGGCTTGAAGTGGGCGTAGTGCGTGAGGGTAAAGTGCACAAACGAGAAAAAGGGACACCTCAGGGTGGAGTGATAAGTCCCCTGCTGGCCAACATCTTCCTGCACTTCGTTTTCGACAAATGGATGGAAAAGCATCACGGCAATATGCCTTTTGAAAGGTATTGCGATGACGCCATCATCCACTGTACCACTTGGAATCAGGCTGTATTTATCAAGAATGCGGTAACCAAGCGTATGAAGGAGTGCAAACTTGAACTCAACAGCGAGAAAACAAAAATCGTATACTGCAAAAACTCGATCCACAGAGAGTCAAATCCAGTACCGGTTTCGTTCACCTTCCTTGGTCATACATTTCGACCCTTGGGCAGGCCAACCAAAAACGGCTGGAAACTTACGTATTTTCCGTGTATGAGTCAGGATGCGAAGAAATCCGTTCGAGAGAAAGTGAAGAGTGTAGTGAACAGGCGTTTCATGGGAAAGCTGCAAGACATCGCCCAACGCCTGAACGCAATGGCCAGAGGTTGGATTAATTACTACTGTGTGTATTCAAGATGGACGGTGTACGGACTTTGGTATTGGATTAACCTCAAGTTGGTACGATGGGTTATGAGACGTAAAAAGATGGGAAGAAGGAGAGCACATCAGTGGTTGAGGAAAATCTATAACCAGAACCCAAAACTATTCATCCACTGGACGCTTGCCAGACCGTACTAAATAAAGTAAAGGCTGATCTGGAAGCGCCGTGTGACGGGAGACTGTCACGCACGGTGCTGTGAGAGGTTCGGGGTGAAATTCCCCTTACCTACTCGACGTGTGCCTTGAAACAGCCTAAGGCTAGGCTGCATGCTGTACGATTGATGGCAGTTTGGCCTGCCGTTGGGGATGACAGACATACCCAACAAACTACTCCGTGGTGCTGCCTTTCCGAAAGGGGGTGGTATTGAGCGACGAGAGAAAAGGTAGTAATGTAACTATCAAGTGTGATCCAAGGAGCTGAACGAAAGTGAACGGCTGTATTAAAGTATCGTTATCGACTGATACCCTGCCAAAATCGGACAAAAAGTTTCGTGGCCGAGATCAGAGTCCAGCAGCAGTAAACTGGTGTCGGCTGGATGGCAGGCGGTGCAGAGGTCGCAGGAACTTGGATCAGGCGATCGTATGGAACAAGGGAACTTATGGGAGGATGCCAAGGCAAGGACACAAGTGCAACACATGTACAAGGTCAAAATTGCCAAAGCCTTCCATAGGGACGGATCACTCCGTAGTACCGATGAAATTTCTGTAATGGAAATGGAGGAAAGGGAGTGACCGGATCAGTTTCATAATAAACAACAACAGTAAAACGGATGATTGATTACTATGAAACAAAGCAACATCCAATCACCAAGAAAATGGTGTTGGATGCTTACCGAAAAGTACGGGCAAATAAGGGGAGTGCCGGGATTGATACGCAGAGTCTGGAACAGTTTGAGGAACGGTTAGCGGATAATCTATATAAGATCTGGAACCGTATGACCTCGGGCAGTTACCATCCCAAAGCAGTAAGGGAGGTGCAAATTCCCAAGAAAAGTGGAGGTTATCGAGGACTCGGAATACCTACGGTGTCAGACCGGGTAGCCCAACAGGTTGTCAAAAGCTATCTTGAACCCAAGGTGGAGCCGAGCTTCCATCAGGACAGCTACGGTTATCGTCCGAACAAGAGTGCGCATGATGCGCTGGCTAAAACGGTGCGGAACTGTGGGTACTACAGCTGGGTTGTGGACCTGGACATCCGTGGCTTCTTCGATAACATCGATCACGAACTACTCATGAAAGCCGTGCGTGTATATACCGACGAGAAATGGATAATCATGTACATCGAACGCTGGCTTGAAGTGGGCGTAGTGCGTGAGGGTAAAGTGCACAAACGAGAAAAAGGGACACCTCAGGGTGGAGTGATAAGTCCCCTGCTGGCCAACATCTTCCTGCACTTCGTTTTCGACAAATGGATGGAAAAGCATCACGGCAATATGCCTTTTGAAAGGTATTGCGATGACGCCATCATCCACTGTACCACTTGGAATCAGGCTGTATTTATCAAGAATGCGGTAACCAAGCGTATGAAGGAGTGCAAACTTGAACTCAACAGCGAGAAAACAAAAATCGTATACTGCAAAAACTCGATCCACAGAGAGTCAAATCCAGTACCGGTTTCGTTCACCTTCCTTGGTCATACATTTCGACCCTTGGGCAGGCCAACCAAAAACGGCTGGAAACTTACGTATTTTCCGTGTATGAGTCAGGATGCGAAGAAATCCGTTCGAGAGAAAGTGAAGAGTGTAGTGAACAGGCGTTTCATGGGAAAGCTGCAAGACATCGCCCAACGCCTGAACGCAATGGCCAGAGGTTGGATTAATTACTACTGTGTGTATTCAAGATGGACGGTGTACGGACTTTGGTATTGGATTAACCTCAAGTTGGTACGATGGGTTATGAGACGTAAAAAGATGGGAAGAAGGAGAGCACATCAGTGGTTGAGGAAAATCTATAACCAGAACCCAAAACTATTCATCCACTGGACGCTTGCCAGACCGTACTAAATAAAGTAAAGGCTGATCTGGAAGCGCCGTGTGACGGGAGACTGTCACGCACGGTGCTGTGAGAGGTTCGGGGTGAAATTCCCCTTACCTACTCGACCCGATAAAAGTACTGGACAGCGATAAAAAAGGTGCTGCCCATCAGGGCTATTATTGGGTCTACCACTCCCCATTGGACAAAACCGTACTGTTTGACTATAATCCTTCACGTGGTGGTCACGTGCCTAAATCCATGCTGGATAACTTTAGGGGTTATCTGCAGACGGATGGATATGCGGCATATGATAAATATGGCAAGAAGAAAGATATCACCCACCTGGCCTGCTGGGCACACGCCAGAAGAGAGTTTGAAAAAGCGTTAGAAAATGATCGCAATAGAGCAGAAAAGGCACTTCTGATGATACAGGAGCTTTATAAAATTGAAAACAGGGCTAGAGAGCAACAACTATCTGCCGACAAGATCAAGGAGCTTCGCCTGAAAGAATCGCTACCGGTCATCAACCAAATGGGCAAATGGATATTTGAGCAGATCAAGAATACCCTGCCCAAAAGCCAGATCGGAAAAGCCATGGCTTATGCCTATGCCCGCTGGGATGCGCTATCGGCTTATCTGTATGATGGAAACCTACAGATCGATAATAACCTGGTGGAAAATGCAATCAGACCGGTGGCACTCGGCCGCAAAAACTATCTGTTCGCTGGGAGTCACGAAGCAGCACAGCGCGCGGCTATGATCTACTCCTTCTTTGCCGTTTGCAAAAAACATGAGGTCAATCCCTTCCAGTGGCTGAAATACACCCTGCAGAACATCATGACCATCGATCATAAAAAGCTCAAAGATCTGTTCCCCAAAAACTATAAACAGCTTATTGACAAATCAAATATGTAGTTCGTTGGGCGGATACGGCAGCACAAAGATCGGCAATGATCTATTCATTATTAGCCATTTGCAAAAAGATTGAGGTGAACCCCTACCAATGGCTGAAATACACCTTGGAGAATATCATGTCAATCAACCACAAAAACTTAAAAGATCTCTACCCGCAGAACTTTAAGAATAATCTTCAGGAATCAAACATGTAGTTCGTCGGGTGGATACTGTATACGTATGTGATGTACCAAAATTAATGGAGGCAATTCTCAAGTTGGTTTTTAAGTTGAGGTCTGAAGAGGTTGTCGAATCTAATGTGTAAAAAGATTCTTTTGAATGTGATTTACTGGGAATAGTAGCAATTATAGATCCACTAAGATCTATTGATATTTTTTTATTTATTTCATAAGATGATACCAACCTAGACGATAGAGATTTTGAATTAGTATGAAGATTACGTATATTTTCAATTATACTTTTACTGTCTTTAAAATACCGTTCAGATCGACTATTTTGAATATTTTCACTTTTTGTGTAATCTAAAGTGAAATTTGTATTTAGCTTTTTTAAACGAAATGCGAAATTAGCTCCTATTCCCTTTGTCAAAAAATCTGAACCACTAATACCCTTCATTGGAAATAGCTGCCCGCCTATTGTCGTTCGGATATCACTAAAAGATTTATTTTTTTTAGTAATAATATTTATAATTCCTCCACTCCCTTCAGAATCGTACTTTGATGACGGTGTAGTCGATATTTCTATTTTATCAATATTTTCAGCCGACATGCTCGAAAGAATTGAGGTACTTTGTTTTCCGTTATTACCGATTGGTTTACCGTCAATCAAAAATAAAGGAGTCCCTCTTCCGTTTACGGTTAACCCACCATTTGGGCTATACTTTATGCCTGGCAGAATGCTTAATAATTCAAAAGCATTTCTACCTTTTGACAATATGATGTCATCAATTTTTACAATTAACTTATCTAAATCACGTTCTATACTGTTTTTAAAAGCCTTTATTTTTACTTCATTTAGAAGTATTTCTTTTTTTCTAACGTAAGTGTCCTCTACCGAAATTTTCTGATCATTTTCTGAAATTTCGATTTCTTGATAAATTATCTTTCCAAGTGAGATATAATAGCTTCCGCTTTTCAAACTGTCAAATTTATATTGGCCTAGAGAATCAGTTAAACTTGCTACCAGAAATGTTGAGTCTGCCTTTAGCAAACTAACTTGAATAAATTTTGCTGGGCTATTATCATCTTTTAGTATTCTACCACCAATTTGTTTTTGACAATACGAAATAGTCGGTAGCAACAAGGAAAAAGTAAATATTAAACAATACTTCATTGTTTCGATTATTTTCGTTTCGTCCACGGTTTGAAAATATCTACATCCACAGCTTGTCCTTTATTGATATATATACAAGATATTTTAGATGGTATTTTTTGCGAATAATCCAAATAAGAGGCAATTTTATAGGTATGCTCTGGAGTCCCGTAATATTTAATTGTAGAAAACCATGCCCTATTATACTCTGGGATATTTTGCTGATATGCGCCAATAAATTTTATATTTGGTATTGTAAAGTAATTATTAAACCACAACTTTAACCCGTCGTTTTCTTTATCTGGAAATTCATACTGAAAGTAATCTGGGCCAATATGAAGTATTTCAGATTGATTTGATGGGTTTTTAAAGGTCATTGATTTTTCTAAAGAATTTTCTTCAAATAAACTAAAGCCAACTTTTTGCATCCTTTTTTTAATTTCACCGAAATTTGACATTTTTTCAACTGAAAATAGTAAATCTGCGAAGCTTAGGCTTTGACCATAAGACGTAAGATTTGTAATATTAATTAAGAGGATTGCCAATATTAAGTATTGTTTTTTCATGATTATTCTTCTGCTTTGATTGCTTTTTGGCCTTGATAGGATTAAGTCTGTAGAATTTCTCTATCTCACTAAAAGTTGTATTTATATAAGTGTTAATTGAAATTAATGGAGAAATATTCTAAATCCAAAAGAAAAGTTTTTTTTTATTTATTGGTATGGATAATTTTTATTTAACGGTGGTTTGTTGTGACTGAAAATATTATGACTGTTTCACAACTTTGTTTAAGAATTAATTTTCTCATTGTGGTATGAGTAGGCTTCTGCTTTTTTTCGGGCCAAAAAAAATACAAACTATTTCTTAAGGCTATTGTTTGGATGCAGTGAAGTGTAATGTTAATGTGTTGTTGTAAGCTACGGATTAAGTGAAATTCTTGGGGGGAGATGAATTTTATAGTTTCTTTGCAAGAGAAAAATATAGGAGAAATTGAGCGTGCAGGAGGACTTAGTAAGGTTATTGTTTCCCAGAGAGATTGCTGATTATTTTGATTGTACTAAAGTTGTAGAAGTAGATGGTACGCTCAACTTTCATTTAGAAGAGCTTAATGTAGCTCCTGCCGGATATTTGCAAGAGCAGTTAGAATCGAAAGGTTTTCTTCCTGAGATAAGGGTTCAAGATTTCCCCATCCGCGGCAAAAAGGTTTATTTACACATACTTAGGCGTAGATGGCGTGTAATATCGAGTGGTGAGACCATCAGTAGAGATTGGGATTTGGTAGCAAAGGGTTCGGGGACGCCTAGTCAAGAATGACACAAGAATTTGGGTTGTTCTTAAAAAAAATATTTGGACCACAATCCGGTAAGTAGCCATCAATTAGGCCATTTTTTTCATGTTGATGGAAAACAATTGGGCCAGCAGTACAAAGACCATTTTAGCGATTACCACGATTGGGATCAAAGGGAACACGCACAAGAGTGGATGTTGTTTGCTGAGAATGTTGGGGAACGTTTAAGCATTGATGAAACTGCACTTTCTCAAGGCGAACTCTATACAATCGTTACCAATAAAGCTGCAGCAGGCAGAAAAGGTGCTCTAGTAGCCATGATCAAAGGCACTCGTGCAGAAGATATTAGTGCGGTACTCGAAAAGATTCCTTGGCAGCTTCGTAAAAAGGTAAAAGAAGTAACTTTAGACATGGCAGCAACCATGATAAAGGCCGTCAGACGTAGTTTTCCCAATGCGTCCAGGGTAATAGACCGCTTTCACGTACAAAAACTAGCTTTCGATGCAGTTCAAGAATTACGGATAAAGTACCGGTGGGAAGCCATCAATGACGAAAATGAAGCCATTACAAGGGCAAAACTAAATGGAGAGACTTACGAGCCGGAAATTCTACCAAACGGAGATACATTAAAACAGCTTTTAGCACGTAGCAGGTATTTACTATTTAAACACCAAAGTAAGTGGACATTATCTCAACTTGAGCGAGCTACTTTTCTGTTTGAACGGTACCCAAAACTAGAACAAGCCTATAAATTATCTGTTCAATTGGCTAATATTTTTACCTACAGCCGTGCAAAAGAGGATGCTTTTAAGAAACTAGGCATATGGTATCAGCAGGTAGAAAAAAGCGGCATAGAGGCTTTTAACACAGTCTGTAAATCTGTACAAACACACTATCTACAAATATTAAACTACTTCCATAACAGAAGTACAAATGCGTCCGCGGAATCCTTTAATCGGAGCGGCGAACCGTGCAAAAATAAAAGCCTTCAGAGCCTCTTCTAGGGGCGTACGAGACATCATATTCTTTCTATATAGACTCAAAAATATCTATGCTTAGATAAATCTCCCCCCACGTTTTCGACTTGATCCAAAATACATTGCCATTCATGAACCGCAAGCGGGCATTTTGCGCTGGTCTTTTGAGGAGATAGCCACGGGGCTATACAATACCGAGCAAATCTTTAAACTGGGGAAGGAAAAGGGATTTTCCGGCACTAAGAGCCTTTTCTGGTTTGCTATCCGGAACCCTCTATACTGCGGCAAGATATTTATTCCCAAATACAAAGATGATGAAAGCCGTTTTGTTAAAGGTCTTCATGAATCACTAATAACCGAAGATCTCTTTTATCGCGTGCAGGATGTACTGGATGGCCGAAAACGGAAGCAGTTCCGGTTAAAGGTGCTTACAGATTCAGTGCTGCCCTTAAGAGGGTTTCTGGTATGTCCGGAATGCGACAAAATTTTGACGGGAAGTTTAGCAAAGGGGCGCTACAGGCATTATTCGTATTATCACTGTTTTGCGGGCTGTAAATTCAGGTACAGTGCAGATGAAATTAACCGGCAGTCTGTTTACGAACTGAAGAAATATATTCCGCGCCCGGAAATGGCCGAATTGAATAAGATAGTTTGGAGGAAGCCTGGCACGGGCGGACTGCTCACGGACAGGATGACAGAAAACAACTTCTGAGGCAGCTCAGCGAGCTGTAAGATAAGCTGTCTTATATATGTGATCTGTTATCCTCCAGGCAAATCGAACCGGAAGATTTCAGGGAAATGAAATCAGACTATAATCAAAAGGTAGAGAAGCTGCAAGCCCGGATAAGCGGGCTTTCTCACTCGGAGGTCAACATGAAAGACCTGCTGGATAAAGGAATAGATACGCTACTGCGGGCATATTATATCTATGAAACCGCAGACACAGAGAAGAAACGGCGGCTGATTGGTTCGATGTTCCCCGACAAAATGCATTTTGAAAAAAGTTCACTTCTAACCGGCAGGGTGAATAAAGCAGTACGGTTTATTTATATGGTAGACAATGCGTTAGTCAAAAATATAAACAGGACAAACGAGAATAAATCTCACTTGTCCTGTGATGTCGGGATGACAGGATTTGAACCTGCGACCTTCCGCCCCCCAGACGGATGCGCTACCGGGCTGCGCTACATCCCGAATTGTTCGCAAAGTTAATAAAGTTAGAAGAATTCAAAACATGCAATGTATTTTTTTGGACTTGAAGCTCATTCCTCAGCTTGATATTCAGAATATTATTTAGATTTGTAGAAATTACGTGTATATAATGGAGAATAACAATTCCGTAGTAAAGGCGGGTTTAGTCCTGGCTTTAGCCATAGCCGGGTTTTTCGGGTTCCTTTATTTTCAGGAGAAACAGAATGTTGATGAGAAGTCGAGGGAGATAGAATTAAAGACTTCAGAAATCATTCAAACGAACTTCCGCCTGGATTCAATTGCCAGAGAGTTGGATATCAAGATCTCAGAATTAGCTGCCTTAGGAGGTAGAATAGATGAACTTGAAGCTATTCGTAAGAACCTCGAGACGGATAAGCGAAATCTGATGCATACGAACTCCGTGAATATGCAGGAGTATCAAGAGAAGATCAAAGCCTATGAGAAGATTATCCGCCAAAAGGAGGTGGAGATTGAGAAATTAAGGGCTGAGAATGAGCAGTTGACCGGTATCAATAAAGAATTGAATCGAACCAATGCGAGTTTAAAGGATTCGAATGATGAATTGCAACGTCAGAAAATGGCTTTGGCGGATACCGTTAACCTTTACGCTGAATCCAATAAGCAGTTGAACGAAAAGGTAACGATAGGTGCTGCTTTACGACCTGTGAATTATTTGGTTACGGCAATAAATCGTAAAGGGAAAGAAAGAGACGGGGACGAATTCAAGTCGAAAAGGGTGGATAGGATCAAAGTTTCTTTCAAATTAGCGGAGAACCCACTGACTAAGAAAGAGCCCAAGACTATTTATATGCGCTTGTTAGAGCCAACGGGCAATGTGATAGCGGACATGGCATTGGGTTCAGGAACCTTCCTATTCGGAGGGAAGGAGACCGTTTATACGGCAAAGCAAACTGTCACCTATACGAATAATCTTCAGACGGTGGATTTTGTGTATGATAGAGATAAGAAGTACGAAAAAGGTCAGTATAAGGTAGAACTATATGCTGAAGGTTTCAGAGTAGGACAGACTACCTTTGTCATCAAATAAAAAAGAAATTAGGTGAGTTTTGCCTTCCTCTAACAGGGAAGGCTTTTTTTTGACGGGACTTCTATAAAAAAAAGGTATTTTTGTCCAAACAAGAAAGCAATATGAAGAACTATAAGATTCTCCTCAGTCTGTTGATTGCAGGAAGTGTTTTATCCTGTAAAAAGGCTGAGAAAGATGCTGAAACGCAGGAAGCCGTGGTAGAACAGTCTACAGTACAGGTACCGCAATTCAACCCTGACTCTGCGTTTACATATGTGGCTAAGCAAGTGGCTTTTGGTCCAAGAGTTCCCGGGACTAAGGCGCAAACTCAATGTGCTCAGTGGTTAAGCGCAAAATTGAAGGGGCTAGGTTGGGAAGTGTATGAGCAACGTTTTGATGCAAAGTTATATAGTGGGAAAGTGGTTCCCGGAATCAATATAGTGGCTTCTTATAAGCCGGAAGCGGAAAAGAGAATACTATTGGCCTCTCATTGGGATTCTCGCCCTATTTCTGATCAGGATGAAAGTGTGAAGGATCAAGCCATAGATGGGGCAAATGACGGTGCTAGTGGAGTAGGTGTTTTATTAGAGGTGGCCAGGAATTTGGTTCAAGATTCGGTAAATGTGGGTGTGGACATTGTGTTCTTTGATGTGGAAGATTGGGGTGCTCCGGATACCTTTGAAGGGAAGGTAGATTTGGAATATGGAGGGTATTGTCTTGGTTCTGATTACTGGTCGAAGAATCCTCATAAGAAGCCTTATACTGCATTTTATGGCATATTATTAGATATGGTAGGTGCTGCTAATGCACAGTTTTTCCACGAACAATATTCCTCAACGGTAGCCCCAAGCATTTTGGCAAAAGTATGGGATACGGCAAGCAGATTGGGTTATGGAAATCTCTTTATCAATAGTGCTGGAGGAGCTATTACAGATGACCATGTTCCTGTGATCAAGAACCTGGGAATTCCTATGATTGACATCATTGATTATAGAATGAAAGGTGCAGGTACTGGAGATTTCTTCCCACATTGGCATACTACATCTGATAAATTAGAGAACATAGATAAGAATACGCTTAAGGCAGTAGGGCAGACGCTACTGCATGTGATATATCATGAATAGAATAGAGCAGCTTTTTGCAGATAAGAAAGGAGAGATACTGAGTATATATTTTACGGCCGGATTTCCGGGTCCTGAAGATACGCGAGTCATTTTGAAAGCTTTACAAAGCTCCGGTGTGGATTTGGTAGAAATAGGTATGCCTTACTCTGATCCTGTGGCAGATGGGGAGACCATTCAGGCTTCAAATCAACGTGCTTTGGATCAGGGAATGAGTGTAGAGAAGCTTTTTGGCCAATTGGCCACTATGCGCTCAGAAGGTATTACTATTCCGGTGATCTTGATGGGTTATTTGAATCCAGTTTATCAGTATGGCATTGAGAAGTTTTGTGCCAAATGTAAAGAGATCGGAGTAGACGGGCTGATACTTCCTGATCTGCCATTGGATGAATACAAAGGTGAGTACGAAGAGATCTTTAGAAGGTATGGTCTATTGAACATATTCTTGATTACTCCTCAAACATCTGATGAGCGGATTAAGGAGATAGATGCGAATTCTTCCGGATTCATATATATGGTTTCTTCTGCCAGTGTTACCGGTGCTACATCAGGCGTGAATGATCAGATGGAAGCGTATTTTGAGCGAGTAAGGTCTTTGGGTTTGAAGAATCCTCAATTGGTAGGATTTGGTATCAAAGACAAGGATAGTTTCCAAAGGGCTTCAAAGCATGCATCCGGAGCCATTATAGGAAGCCAGTTTGTTAGAGTATTGGAAGCGTCCGCTTCGGATCTGGAGGCAGGAATACAGGAATTTATAAAAGGAGTAAGAGATTAACGTCTCTTACTCTTATTTTTCTTATGTTGTTTTGGAGTATTTCCAGAATGGCTGTAAGTATTTCCCACCAGCTTATTCGCTAGATCCTTTTCTCCAAGTTTAGTTAGCCTGTTTCTTATCCAGTTTCTCACTTCCGGTTTATACCAGAAGAAATAGCGGTTCTGTACTTGTTTCTCTTCTGGAGACTTGGCCGTTTTTACCGGTTGCAAAGTATAAGGATGTACCCCTGTATAGTAGATGACTTCAGCTACGGTCATAGGTGTAGGGGTGAAGTCTTGAACTTGTTCTAGTCGGAAGCCCATATCCTTAGTTTCAGCGGCCAGGTGAGCCATATCCGCTTCTTCACAGCCTGGGTGAGAACTGATGAAGTAAGGAATTAGCGGTTGCTTTAGGGAATGTTTCTCCTGAATCTTATCGTATTTTTCTTTGAACTTATGGAAGTACTTGAAAGAAGGCTTGCGCATTACTCTCAGCGTAGCGTCAGAGGTGTGTTCTGGGGCAACTTTCAGTCGGCCGGAAACGTGTCTGGTAACCAATTGTTCCATGTATTCATCGTGGTTTCCGTCCTGGTTATTCTTATTAAAGTCGTCGACCAATAGATCATAACGGATACCTGATCCTACGAATGCTTTTTTCACACCAGGGTGGGCATCTACCTTTCTATAGATCTCAGTGAGAGGCTTGTGAGAGGTATCCAGGTTAGAGCAGATGACCGGGTGTATACAGGAAGGAGCCTGGCATCTATTGCAGATGCTTTCGTCTTTTCCTTTCATTCTGTACATGTTAGCGGATGGTCCACCTAGGTCAGAAATGTAGCCTTTAAATTCAGGGTGAGCTACCAGTTCATCTACTTCTTTTAGGATAGATTGCTCAGAACGCGATGCAATGAACTTTCCTTGGTGAGCAGAAATGGTACAGAAGCTACATCCTCCAAAACATCCTCTATGCATATTAATAGAGAATTTAATCATCTCATAAGATGGTATAGGACCTCTTTTAGAGTATTTGGGATGGGGCATTCTGGTATAAGGCAGGTCAAAGGACGCATCCATTTCTTCCTCTGTCATGATCTTATAGGGAGGATTGATGACGAGAGTTCTTTGGCCTACTTTCTGAATGATTCTATTGGCTTGCCATTTATTGGACTCTACTTCTACTATTTTAAAGTTAGCAGCGTACTTGAGTTTGTCATTCAGACAATCCTCGTGTGAAGCAAGTTCAACAGTGTTCCAATCTGGACTTTCCGGAACATGGGGAGCCATATAGGCTACTTGGCGGACTTCCCTTATTTCAGATAAAGGAACACCGCTTTTAACAGCTTTGAGGATATCTCGCAGGGGTTGTTCTCCCATCCCGTACACGAGTAAATCTGCAGGGGCATCTTCAAGGATGGTAGGGAGGAGTTTATCTTGCCAGTAATCGTAGTGGGTTACTCTTCGTAATGAAGCTTCTATACCTCCTATTAATACGGGTACATCCGGGTAAAGTTCCTTTAGGATTTTTGTATATACTACCGTAGCGTAATCAGGGCGGAAACCTGCCTCGCCACCGGGCGTGTAGCTATCGTTTGAGCGGAGGCGTTTGTTTGCGGTATAATGGTTAACCATGGAGTCCATACATCCGGCAGTTACCCCAAAGAAATATTTTGGCCTACCGAACTTTTTGAAATCACGGAGGTCGTCTTTCCAGTTGGGCTGAGGAATAATAGCTACTTTAAATCCTTCGCTTTCAATAATTCTACCTATCACTGCGGTTCCATAGGAGGGATGGTCCACGTAGGCATCGCCTGAGACGATGATTACGTCCACTTCATTCCATCCCCTCATTTCTATTTCCTTCTTTGTGATGGGTAACCAATCCTTTAATTGCCTAGCTCTAATCATAGTACAAAGGTACGTGTAAAGAGGGGTAAAAGCCTTGTGTACCAAAGTTTTTTACAAAAAATCACTTTTTGGCATAAAAATTGAATTGAATGTGATACTGTAAAGCTGTGGGCTGATTTGAGGAGTGGAACCACTAATACTTTAAGGATATGAAATACAATTACATTACAATGATAAACTTTACTAATTCAGCGCAGTGGATACGCCAATTCCTATTGGTATACCTTCTGATGGTTACATCAGCATACGCTCAATTTAACCCTATTGAGCCAGCCAGAGGGTTTAATGTAATCACCAAGGGTGCGTTTGAGGTGACTTCCGGGGATGTGGAAGGAGGCGTAGCCGTAGGTGGAAGACTCACCATAAACGGTAACGTTCAGGTGAATATAGCCCAAGGGACTGAGACCTTTAAACATGGATCTGATGCTCAAGCAGTGGGTCTTATCGTTAATGATGGGGTTACCTATCAGAGCGGCAAGGTCGATGTGAACAGCAATAGGTATGTTAAGATTAAGGATCTGAAGGATTCAAAGTTGTATAAGGACCAAAACAATGTCTATCAAGGACAGATTGTGGCATCCAACGCAACGAATAATAATGTTCATATCCGCATTAATCAGAATCAATCTGAAACTTCCATAAAAAGTGATGTTAGTAGTGAATTTAATTTTACTAGTGTATTTAATCAGTTTCAGAGCTATTCTAATGCATTGAGCAATATAAGTTCAAATGTTAATGTGATCAATTATGAAGGGAATAAGTATAGGTTAAACATTAATTCTAATACCAATAATGTCTTAAACATTACAGCTACTCAATTACAAGATTACTCAGCAAGTGGGGATCTGCAATGGTCAGCAGTGCCATCTGCAAATGCTCCCATGGTGATTAATGTAAATATGCAAGGTGCAGATTTTACATGGAATTCCCCTAACATGATGCTAAATGGAGTGGATAAGGCGCATGGCCAATATATTCTTTGGAACTTCTATAATGGACAAGGAAAGACTTTGAAGTTGGTAGGTTCAAGAACTATAGTAGGGTCTATATTAGCTCCTGGAATTAATATTGATAAAAGGGAAGGATACGTAGAAGGTCAGATTATAGCAGATAGCTTCTATATGGAAGGTGGAGAAGTGCATTTCCAACTGCACAAATCTACAATAACTCCCCCTACTGAATGTACGGGTTGTGAATCCAAGAACTTGGTATATAACCCTAATTTTGCCGCATCAAATGCCACTGCAAACTGGGAAGTTATTAAATCACGTTCAGATGTAAGTTGGGGGGTATTTGAGCATAATTTTGGAGGGTCAATAGGAGTTAGGAAAGTAGGTCAGTTAAACTGGAATGATTACTTTGGAGATAATTATGTTTATCAAAATGTTGTAGACGGTGTTGTTCCAGGTAAATCTTACGTATTCACAGCTTCAGCAGCCACACACCATAACTATTATAACGGTACGAATAGATACGCTCAAATGTGGCTAGAATTCTATGATGCTAATAATAATAAGATTTCAACTACTGCAAAGAAGACGATTTTGACGGCGTATGCCAATTTCCAAACGTATACCATCTCAGGAACTATACCAAATAATACTAAATATCTCAGAATTGTAGGTTACGCAAATGGTACAGCTCTGAAATTTACGAATAACATTCTAACTATAGACTGTTATGATGCTGTCAACACTTCTTTTGTTAAAGTTAATGCAGATTGTACGGATAAAAATGGTAAGATCACTGTAACTGCTTCAGGGGGTTCTGGACAGTTCAAGTATTACATAAAGAAAGGCAGCGCAGCTTATAGTGCAGGGCAAGACTCTAATGTTTTTACAAATCTTACTTCAGGATCTTATACTGTAAAGGTACAGGATGTAAATACTACAGATTCCAAATGTACCAAAGAGTTTAGTGTTACTATTACCAAAGAGTCTATTCCAAATGCTCCAACCGGTGTAACCAATAAGACTATCTGTAAAGGATCAGGAACGAATTTAAGCGGCTCTTGTGAAACAGGCAGTACCATTAAGTGGTATCAAAACGATAAAACAACCCTAGTAACAAACCTAAATGTAAATCCTACAAGTACTACTACTTACTGGGCAAGATGTGAAGCTGCTTGTAATAGTGACTTTGTGTCCTTGACTGTTACAGTAGAAAATCTTCCTACAGTAACTGTAGAAGATAAGACCATTTGTGCGGGTGAAAGTGTGACACTGACCGCAGTATGTAGCGGTACCAGTGTAACTTGGAATACAGGACAAAATTCAGCTAGTATCACTGTATCTCCGAACATCACTACGAATTATACGGCAACTTGTAAGACCGCTAATAATTGCCAAGCTACCGCAACGGCAAAGGTGACCGTTACTCCGAGAGCAGATAAGCCAACTGGCATTTCTGATAAATTGATTTGTAAAGGTAGCAGCTTAACTCTTCCTGGAAGCTGTGCAACAGGAACTACTTTAAAATGGTATCAAGACGATAAAACTACTCCTATTTCTGGAACTTCAGTAAGTCCAACAACTACTACGAACTATTGGGCCAAATGCCAAAGCACTTGTAGTAGTGAATGGGTTTCCATGAAAGTGACGGTAGAAGATCTTCCTACAGTAACAGTAGAAGATAAGACCATTTGTGCGGGTGAAAGTGTGACACTAACCGCAGTATGTAGCGGTACCAGTGTAACTTGGAATACAGGACAAAATTCAGCTAGTATCACTGTAACTCCGAACACCACTACGAATTATACGGTTACGTGTAAGTCAGCAAATAATTGTGAAAAGACGGCAACGGCAAAGGTGACGGTTAATCCTAAACCTACTGTAACTGTTAATAATTCGGGTTCTATAACTTGTGCTGGTGGGTCCTTAATTACGGCAACAGCAAGTCCAAGTTCCGGCGTGAATTATACTTGGACCGTACCAGCAGGAGCTTCAAATCCGGGGAATGTTGCATCATTTACTGCTGTTGTTCCTGGAACTTATAGCGTGACTGTTAAAGTAGGATCTACAGGTTGCGAGTCTACATCTGCTTCTACTACGGTAACCGAAGACAAGAATACTCCGGACGTAACGGTGAACACAGGCGTACTTACTTGTGATGTAACCTCAGTGAAATTGACAGCTTCAGAAGTAGCAGGAGCTACATACTCTTGGAGCTTCGGAGGAGCAACAGTAGGTACAGGTAGAGAATACACGGCTACTCAAGCGGGTACTTACAGCGTAACGGTAACCTACTCGAACGGATGTACGAAGAACTTCACTACTACGGTAACTGAAGACAAGAATACTCCGGACGTAACAGTGAACACAGGCGTACTTACTTGTGATGTAACCTCAGTGAAATTAACAGCTTCAGAAGTAGCAGGAGCTACATACTCTTGGAGCTTCGGCGGAGCAACAGTAGGTACAGGTAGAGAATACACGGCTACTCAAGCGGGTACTTACAGCGTAACGGTAACCTACTCGAACGGATGTACGAAGAACTTCACTACTACGGTAACTGAAGACAAGAATACTCCGGACGTAACAGTGAACACAGGCGTACTTACTTGTGATGTAACCTCAGTGAAATTAACAGCTTCAGAAGTAGCAGGAGCTACATACTCTTGGAGCTTCGGCGGAGCAACAGTAGGTACAGGTAGAGAATACACAGCTACTCAAGCGGGTACTTACAGCGTAACGGTAACCTACTCGAACGGATGTATTAAGAACTTCACTACTACGGTAACGGGAGATACGAACAAACCTACAGTGGTACTTGAAGCGGGTAAACTGACTTGTAATGTAAGGGAAGTTACTGTGGCTGCAGCAGCTGTGAATGCCGTTTCTTATCACTGGACAGTTCCTACAGGAGTTGCTCAGCCAGCAGATACGGTTAGAAGCTTTGTAACTACTGTTCCGGGAGTATATTCTGTAGTGGTAACGGCTTCAAATGGTTGTACGGCAACAGATATGATAACTGTAGTAGAAGATAAGACTGCTCCTACGGTAAGCACGAAAGATTTGGTGATCTTATGTGACCAAACAGAAGGTAAACTAGTGGCTACTGGTACTCCTGGTGCAACATACATGTGGACGGGTCCAAATGGCTTTACTGCCGTGGGTGATACTATCACAGTTAGTTTGGCTGGACAATACACCGTAAGAGTGGTGAATTCCGTGACAGGATGTGAAGGCACAGCAATAGCTAATGTTACTCGTCAGGAGAAACCTGCTGCTCCAAGCACCGGACCTCACAAAGTTTGTATTGGGGAGTCTGTTACACTAGCAGCGACTTGTACTAGTGGAACGGTGAAATGGTATAGTGATCAAGCTTTGACACAAGAAATTACGCAGTTAACATTTATTCCGACTGCAAGCACTTCGTACTATGCGGTTTGTGTAAATAGTGAGTGTACAAGTGGGGCTGCGGAATCTGTGATCACCGTAACTCCAGATTACCCTGCGCCGGTTCTGTCTGCAACTCCTGAAGAGATAATTAAAGGAAACAGCAGTGTGTTGAACGGAAATTGTGAAACAGGTACATTGGTTTGGTACACTGACAGTGCACTAACTAACGTCTTAAGCACAAGTGCTAGCGTTTCAGTAACACCAATGACCACCACCACCTATTATGCGGCATGTATAGTAGAGAATTGTAAGAAGGCTTCTGAGATCACTGTAAAAGTTAAAGAAGGAATCTTCGATCTAGCCCTACGTAAAACATTAAAAGCCGGTCAGAAGAATGTCTTTAAACCTGGTGATAGTGTAACCTTTGAAATCACAGTGTTTAATCAAGGAAATGTGGATGCTACTAATATTGATTTGGTAGATTACATCCCTACAGGATTAACCTTGACTGATGCCAATTGGACCTTGGACGGTTCAAAAGGAAGATGGATCAATGCTATCAGCTTCTTAGGTGCAGGTGAGCAGAAAACCGTTTCGATCACCTTCGTACTTAACGATGATGCAGTTGGACCAGTTATAAATAACTATGCTGAGATCGCAAAAGCAGAAGGTGGCACGGATATTGATTCTACTCCTGATGACAACAAGGACAATGATGGCATAGCTAAGAATGATGAGATCAACGAAGACGGTAAAAAAGGTGGAGATGAGGATGATCATGACTTTGAACCTATTACCGTATGTCCTGATCAGAAGTGCTTAACAGCAAAAGTTAAAGTGAAGAAATAATTCCTATCTTTCAAAAAATATATGTAAGTAATCTTAAACACCGGTGGTTTTACTACCGGTGTTTTTTTATTATTACCTATATTCACGGGCAAAATATCTATTCATCATGAAAATCATACAGTACTTCTTATGGTTAGGATTAAGTTTTTCCGCACAAGCACAAAAATCAGGTAACCCCATATTACCGGGATGGTATGCCGACCCTGAAGCCATTATCTTTGATCAGACCTATTGGATATATCCTACCTATTCTGCACCTTATGAAAAGCAGGTATATTTTGATGCATTTTCCTCGCAAGATCTTATAACTTGGAAGAAACATGAGAGAATTCTTGATACTTCAGCGGTGAAATGGGCTAAGCGAGCCATGTGGGCACCTTCCATAATACGGAAAGATGGGAAATATTACTTTTTCTTTGGTGCGAATGATATTCAAAATGATAATGAAATAGGAGGAATAGGAGTGGCGGTGGCTGACAAACCTGAGGGACCTTATAAAGATCACTTAGGTAAACCTTTGGTGGATCGTTTTCATCATGGTGCACAACCTATCGATCAATTTGTCTTTCAAGACGGCAAAGACTTCTACCTGGTTTTTGGAGGCTGGAAACATTGCGTTATGGCAAAACTGAATGATGATTTTACAGGATTTACTACAGAATTTAAAGAGATAACTCCTGAAAATTACGTTGAAGGGCCTATGTTTTTCAAAAAGGACGGGAAGTATTATTTTATGTGGTCAGAAGGTGGCTGGACGGGACCGAATTATGCTGTAGCCTATGCCATTAGTGATAATCCCTGGGGGCCTTTTGAGAGGAAAGGAGTGATCCTTAAACAAGATCCTGAAATAGCCACCGGGGCTGGTCACCATTCCGTATTGAATGTGGGAGAGGATTGGTATATTATTTACCACAGAAGGCCTTTAGGAGAAACGGATAGAAATGCGCGGGTAACTTGTATAGATAAAATGGAATTTGATGAAGACGGTAATATACTTCCGGTGAAAATGACCTTTGAAGGGGTAAACAAAAAAGGTGGTCAGAATTAGAGTGCCCCCAAAAAGTTAGACACTAATTGGGGCATTTTTATGAGCAGGAAAGTAAAGTATGATCTAGCGTTTAAGCTAAGATGTGTAAAAGATGTTTTAGAAAAACATCAATCAATAGTAAGAGTAAGTGACAGCGTGGGGATTAACGAAGTTCTTTTACGGAAGTGGTTACAAGAGTATGAAATAGGTGGTTTAAAAGGTCTGGAACCTAAGGTGAGCAATCGGACTTATAGTTCATCTTTTAAACTCAATGTTTTAAAGGCTATCGAAAATGAGAATTTAAGTTTAAAGGATGCGCGATTGAGATTTCGTATTCCAAGTGACTCAACCATAATCACTTGGCAAAGGAATTTTGCTACCTTTGGTATCAACGGTTTAGAAAGCAAACCCAAAGGCCGTCCCATAACTATGAATCGCAAACCCAAAGCACCTTTAACGAGATTAGAAGAGCTAGAATTAGAAAACGAACGTTTACGTTGTGAGAATGCTTTTCTAAAAAAGTTGAGAGCCTTAATTCAAGCCGAGGAGGAACAACGCCGCGGACAATCGCAAAAGCCATACAAGATTAAGGCCAGAGTTTAATCTACAGTTATTGTTAGATTGCTCTCATATGGCTAGAAGTAGCTTTTATTATCATCAACTCTGCAGTAAAAGCGACAAGTACCGTGAGCTAAAGGAGCTCATTAAATGCATTTATCATAAGCATAAAGGGCGTTATGGCTACAGAAGGATTACAGATGAGCTGCGAAAGCTAGGCCGGATCATCAACCATAAAACGGTTTTAAAGTTGATGAGTTTATTGGGATTGAAGAGCTTGATTCGAAGGAAGAAATACCAGTCGTATCGGGGAGATCAAGGTAAAATAGCACCTCATATTTTACAACGTAACTTTAAAGCGGATCGGCCAAATCAGAAATGGGTAACAGACATCACAGAATTTAAAGTTCGAGACAAAAAACTTTATTTATCACCCATTATGGATCTTTATAATCAAGAAATTATCAGTTAAGTGAACGTCCTGTTTTTGGCCAGGTAGTAGATATGCTCAAAAAGGCATTCAAAAAGATCCCTAACGGCACTCAGCTACTATTGCACTCTGATCAGGGCTGGCAGTACCAAATGAAACAATTCCAATCTCTACTCAAGAAAAAGGGAATCGTTCAGAGCTTGTCGAGAAAAGGCAACTGCTTAGACAATGCCATTATTGAAAACTTCTTTGGAACACTGAAAGCAGAAATGTTTTACATCCAGAAAATCGACTCCATAGAAGAGCTAAAGAATCAAATCAAAAACTATATTTACTATTACAATCATGAAAGAATAAAGTCAAACCTAAAAAAAATGAGCCCGATTCAATATCGAACTCATTTCTCAGAAACTTAATTTTTAACCCTCCAACTTTTGGGGGGCAGTCCAAATTAGACCACCTTTTTTTAGATATATCTCTGGAAGAATTCATGAATTCTCAAGATTCTATCGATTCTTTGCCTCACATTACCTGTTCTGGAAAGTTCGTGCGTAGCACCTTGATATCTCACGTATTCTACATCTCTACCTAGGTATTTCAAGCTTTTGTACATCATTTCTGATTGGATAACCCCTGTCCTTAGGTCGTTATCTCCGTGCTTGATTAAGAAAGGAGTTTTAATCTTATCAACATAGGTAAAAGGAGAGTTTTCGCGAATTTTAGTCTCTTCTTCTTTTTCCCAAGGAAGTCCGAAATAGTTAGGAGTTAATCTCCAGGCGTTTCCTTCTCCCATAAATGTACTTAAATCATATACTCCTCTTTGTGCAAATGCTGCTTTGAATCTATGATCGTGGGCGATAATCCAAGCCGTCAAATATCCGGCGTAAGAACCTCCTGTGATCACTAATTTATCTTTGTCAACCCAAGACTCTTTGCAAGCCATATCCAGGGCTCCTAAAGCATCTTCTTGAGGTCCTTTTCCCCAATCTCTATAATTGGAGAACTGGAAGTCCTTTCCGTAGCCTCCTGATCCTCTTTGGTTAGGGAAAACTACGCCATAGCCCATAGCAGCAAAGTATTGGAATTCATGCCACATAGAGCCTTCTCCCGGTCCCCACATCGCCGTAGGTCCTCCGTGTAATTGAAGTACTACAGGATACTTTTGGCCTTCTTTATAATTTGCAGGCTTCATTACCCAAAACTCTATGTCTTGTCCTTTAGAGTTCTTGTAGATCTGTTTTACAGGAACGCTTAGGATTTTATTCTTCAACCAATGATCGTTAAGATCAGATACTCGAGTTTTTGTCTTTAAGTCCGCAGAGGCAATATAAAGTTCATTAGGGTTATCAGCCCCTGTTCTTGCATATACCCATTCTCCGCTATCTAAAAGGGTTAGTTGGGCGATTCCGGTATCGTAGTCGGTTAGACGGGTCACTTTACCGCTGCTTAATTCTAATCGGAAGATAGGACTACCTCCATTGGATTGTGCTGTAAAATACAAGAATTTCTCATCTGGTGTCCAATTGAAGCCAGAAGGCACACGATCAAAGTCGATTTCTTTCAGTTGGCTTCCATCAGAATTGACAATAGCAAGTTTACCGTATGATAGGCCGTTGGTGCCAGAAATGACGGTTGCCGCTTTTTTTCCTGAAGGGGATAGAGAGAAGCCTCTAAATGCCGTCTCGTTTTTACTAAGAATGACTTTTTGAGAAAGGTCAGATAGTTGGATCTGAACAATTTTGTTTTCACTTTCTCTATCCGGATGTTCATCTGCATCCTTTGCAGTACTTACAAATATGCTTCTACCATCAGGAGCGTAATTTGCACCATTGTACGAGGCAAAACCTGAAGTCAGGGCTCTTGCCTGAGCATTTTCTTTTACTTCGATTTCAAAAAGGTGAGAGAAGGAAATATCCCCGTTTAAGTTTGCTTCACCCTGGAAATTCAAGCGCGTAAATACTCTAGTTTTCTTGTCTTCCGTGCTTTTGTTTAGGTATGCTCTAATTTCCTCTAGGTTTCCATCGGGATTTGGTTTTACCTTAGATCCCTTTAACAGGTAGGAATCTTTTTCAAATCCAGGCTTTTCCAGTGAAAATGCGGGAAGTCCTTTTTGTGGGTTAAGAAGAGAGTCATTCACTAATTCCTCTAAACGGATACCGCCACTATAGAGAATTCTTTTACCATCCGGTGAAAATTTAGGGCTACTAGCACCGTATTTAGAGTGGGTTAGTTGCCAAGGCTCACCGCCTGAAAGAGGTAAGATAAAGATTTGTGATTTGTCTTTAACTCTTCGTACAAAAGCTATCATCTTGCCATCAGGAGAGATCTCTGCCTGACCCACTCCTTCCTTACCTTGAGTTAGGGCAATACTGCTTTTTCGGTCCTCAGAAAGGAGATAAAGTTTATTGATATAGTCATATTCCAGAGGCTTGTCCTCGTTTTTGACTATGGAATTAACGGTGTATACGACTTTGTTTTTTGCGGCTGTAATACCGCTTACTTGTTGGATCTTAGTCAAGTCGCTCACTAAGATCTTGTCCTTTTGCGCTAGGATAACCCCGGGCAAAAGGAGGAGTAGTACAAGGATTCTTTTCATATTTAATTGGCGTTAGGTTTCAATTCTCCTTCCCACTTCGCCACCACTGCAGTAGCTACGGCATTTCCGGCTACGGATGTTGCAGATCTACCCATGTCTAACAACCAGTCTACAGCAAAAAGAAGAACAAGTCCTTCTGCTGGTAGGTCAAACATGGCCATGGTTCCGGCGATAACCACTAGGGAAGCGCGAGGAACTCCGGCAATTCCTTTACTAGTGATAAGAAGTGTTAATAACATGGTGACTTGTTGTCCTAAGGAGAGATCAATGCCATAGGCCTGAGCGATGAAACCCGTGGCAAAGGTCATATACATCATTGACCCATCTAGGTTAAAGGAATAACCAAGGGGTAAAACAAAGCTGACTATCCTTTCAGGAATTCCAAATTCTTTCAATTTTTCTATCTGCATAGGCATTGAAGCTTCAGAGCTTGCGGTTCCGAAGGATAGGAAAAGGGCATTTTTTACGTATGACATCAATTTCCAGTAAGGAACTTTGGCCACAAAACAAATAGCCGGCAATACCACTACAAGGAAGAAGATAAGTGTAGCGAAGAAGCAAATGATCAGGTATAGATAATCACTTAGAATTCCTAAGCCTTTTTGTGCCACTACTCTGGCAACCGCACCAAATACGGCGTACGGAGCAAATTCCATAACGTAGTTCACTACTTTGAACATGATTTCGGAAATAGAATCTAGTCCTTTGATGATCACTTTGCCTTTATCACCTATAGCTGCTGTACCAATTCCGAAGAAAATAGCAAAGATTACAATTTGAAGGATTTCATTTGTAGCTAAAGCTTCGAAAATACTTTCAGGGATTAAGTGCTCAATAAAGTTATTGATGGTCATTTTCTTTGATTCTATCCCCGTAGACACTCCTGCATCAGGAAGTTTTCCATGCATTCCTGCGCCAGGTTTAAGGATATTCACCGCAATTAGACCTGTAATTAATGAAAGAATTGTGGCGAAATAAAAGTAACCTAAGGTTTTAAGTCCTATTCTACCTACGAGTTTGAAGTCGCCAAGCTTCGCGATACCTACGGTTAAAATAGAGAACACTAGTGGCCCGATGATCATTTTGATCAGGCGAAGGAAGATGGTACTTAATAGGTTAAGGTAATTGCTCCATTGTTCAATTGATTCTGAAGAAAAGCTCTGGTTAATGATGTAACCCACAATTATACCAAGAGCCATGCCGATGAAGATCTTAGCAGTAACGTTTAATTTCATAGTAGATAATAAAATGATGTGATAGGGCAGTATTCTCCCATCTTATCGTAAAGATAGGACGATGCATCCGCAGATTAAAGAAATAAATAGATTTTTATCCTGATAAGTAAGCTCAGGTATTGGAAGGTATGCATGTTTCCCTGAACGGGAAAGGGCAGTGCTATCTGCCCTTATAAGTGCTATTTACAGTATTTTTCGTACAATGGTACGGCTTTCTTCTGTTCCAAAAGAAGTAAATACGAGAGACTTTCACAGCCGTCTTCTTTTCTTTTCAAAGCAAAGGATACTTCTGCATGTTTAAAGTAGGCGTCTATATTCAGGGGGTTATAGTCTATAGATTTCTTTAGGTAGTTAAATGCACTTCTATAGGCACCATCCTTAATAAAGTTTGTTCCATAATCTAAGTACATCTTGCTATAAGCAATAGAATCTACTTGAGAAGTAATCTTTCTGTCTTCATAACCCAGATTAAAGTCATATTCCATTTCCACGCTAACCTTTTCTCCTTTGAATTCAGCCGGCTCCCAAAGTCCTTTTGTCTTTAATACAGCTTGTATCAATTTGTCGTTAAATCTATTGTTCGAAGAGGCTACCACCTTTACTCCTGTAACGTCTCCTTTGGAAGTGACTACAAACCTTACCACAAATCCTCCTTTTCTATATTCTGGAAATCCGAAGTTTTCAAAGATGAAATCTACGGGTGTCATGGTTTTATGGCGAAACTGAGGTTCCACTCTGCCTGATTCAGAAATAAATACGACTTCTCCGTTCTTCGCCTTATAAGCCTCTGGGGTATACGTTAGGTCATATAGGTGTTTTGGGGAAAGGATTAGTCGGAAATCTAATTCATCTGATTCTAATGCGGTCAATACCAGTTTGATTTCAGATAGTTCTTCTATCTTCATTCTCAAAGTAGATACTTTTATGATACTGTCCTCTAAGACTTGATAGCGAATCCGCTGTAAGCGCCCGCTATTGAAAAGATCTACTGAATCTTTCGAAACGAAGTTCAGATCAAAATCTACATTGAGTGTTTCAGGGTCATAATAGGGACTTCCGTCAATTCTCGTAATATCTGTTTTTTTCCAATTTTTCAGAAGTCCCGGAGGTACGGTACGCTGACTTATAGCAGAAAAGTGGATCAATATAAGACCAAGCAGAAATAGGCGCATATGTAACCAGTTATGTATTCTTGTACAAATGTAATAACGGACCTTTGTAACAAAAGGTTTTTCACTTAGATGTTTTTCAATGGAAAAGGTTGTATTCTCTTGCATTTTTTTTGGACAAAGGGTGGGAATTTCTAGTTTTGCAAAGGAAAACTATTACTTAATGAAAAAAATCTTATTACTACCCTTGATTGGCTTAAGTACAGCCATTTACGCACAGATGAAATATCCTGAAACTCGTAAAGTAGAACAAATAGACGTCTATCATGGCGTACAAGTGTCTGATCCCTATCGTTGGTTAGAAGATGACAGATCTCCGGAGACGGAAAAATGGGTAAAAGCTCAGAATGCATTAACACAAAAACATTTGGACCAGATTCCCTTTAGAACCTCTTTTCTTAAACGTCTACAGGAGGTGTATAATTATCCCAAGTATTCAGCACCTACGGAAAAAGGGGGATGGAATTATTTTTATAAAAACGACGGACTCCAAAATCAATATGTTCTCTATAGGCAAAAGGGCGAGACTGTAGAGAAGGTTTTGGATCCTAATACTTTATCCAAGGATGGAACTACCGGCTTAGCACAATTCGTGTTAAATAAAGCAGGTTCTTATGCAGCTTATGCCTTGACGCACGGGGGCTCAGATTGGCAAACCGTTTACCTCATGGATATGAAGAACCTGCAAACCATGGGCGATACCTTGAAGTGGGTGAAGGTTTCAGGTTTAGCATGGGAAGGGGATGGTTTTTATTATAGTAGATATCCTCAGCCGGAAGGTAGTGCCCTTGCTGCCGTGAACGAGAATCACCAGGTATGGTATCACCGTTTAGGCACTTCTCAAGACCAGGATATTTTGATCTATGAAAACAAAGAGGAGCCCAGAAGATTCCATTATTTGTATACGTCTGAAGATGAGGATTTAGCTTTCTTGAGTATTTCAGATAGAGGCAAAGGATTAAAAGGGAATGCCCTTTATTACAAACGTAAAGGAGAGAAGAATTTTTCGCCTATCATCGCAGAGGTAGGTAATTCAAGTTATAGCGTGGTTTATTCTGAGGGAGATGAGCTCATTATTCAAACGAATGATCAAGCACCTAATGATAAGCTTTTAAGTTATAATTTACAGTCCAAAGCATGGAAGGAAATGGTACCTGAAAGGAAAGAACCCATGGTTTCTGTAAGTACTGCTGGTAGGAAACTATTCGTGGCATATCTCAAGGATGTGACCACAAGGGTAGAGCGATTGAATCTCCAAGGACAGTTAGAAGAGGTGGTTCAATTACCGGGTGTAGGAACTGCAGGCGGTTTCCAAGGTAAGAAGACAGATGAAGAGGTATTTTATTATTTTACTTCGTTCACAAATCCATCTACTACGTATATCTACAATCTAAAGACTGGAAAATCTACAAGATATAGAAAGCCTGAAGTAAAGTTTGACCCTGAAGCATTTGTGACGGAACAAGTATTTTACGTGTCCAAAGACGGGACAAAGGTGCCCATGTTTATCACCTATAAAAAAGGTACTCCAAAGAACGGAAAGAATCCAACCTTGCTTTATGGATATGGAGGTTTTAACGTAACTCTACAACCTGCATTTTCAGCCATGTTGATCCCGTTTTTAGAGGAAGGCGGAGTTTATGCTCAAGCCAATATCAGAGGAGGTGGAGAATACGGGGAAAGCTGGCATGAACAGGGTACCAAGTTAAAAAAGCAAAATGTTTATGACGATTTTATAGCAGCAGCAGAATATTTAATCCAAAATAAATTCTGTGATAACGAGCATTTGGCGCTCAGGGGAGCATCTAACGGAGGTTTGCTCGTTGGGGCTGTAGTAAACCAAAGACCTGATTTGGCGAAAGTAGCCATTCCAGAGGTGGGTGTTATGGATATGCTTCGTTTCCATAAGTTTACTATTGGGTGGAACTGGGTAGCCGATTATGGTTCAGCGGATAATCCGGAAGAGTTTAAAGCCATTTATGCTTATTCTCCTATGCATAATATTAGGGAGGGTGTGAATTATCCGGCTACACTGATAACTACAGCAGATCATGATGACAGGGTGGTTCCTGCGCACTCTTTCAAGTATGCGGCAACCTTGCAAGAAAAGGCTGGTAAGTCCAGTAAAAATCCTCTGTTGATCAGGGTGGAAACGCAATCCGGTCATGGTTCAAGTAATACCCAAAAGATGCTTGAATTAACGGCAGATATTTACGGTTTCATTTTTTATCATACAGGTGTTCAGCCTTTCACTAAATAAATGAAGAAAAGCTAGTAGAGTAAATTGGTATTGCGCGAAAAAATTATAAAATTCGCGCAATTATTCCCCATATATAAATCATGAGTCGTCGTTTAAGCTATACGATAGGTAATGAGTCGTATGAATTTTCAGTAGAGGGTTCTCCTGAGTTTAAGTGTGGTAAAAATGAGCGTTTATCTCGCGAAGATACGGACATCGTTTATCATCAAGATTGGTATCAGGAAGGATATACGGTTAAACCATTCTTGAGTGAATCTGAGTTTGCTTATCTAAAAGAAGGTTTGACGAACAGTGTTGCGGCTCTGATCCGAGAGGAGTTGAACTTGGAGGTTCCTGCAGATTTTGTGCTGGAGAATTACCATCATTTGGTTAAGAATAGTGAAGACCATTATAAAGTAGTTCGTAGGACAAGGGACCTTTTTGCTGAAGATTTTAACTTCCCTGTAAAATCCATACTGCCTAAGTTCGAAGCTATTTTGGGTTTTGGATTGACAGATATCAATCCGGAAGATGGAAAGGAGCTTCATATTATTGTGAGAATCAACAGGCCTGGTTCTAATGATTTCAATCCTCCACATAAGGATGTGTATGAAAGAGTGGACGAGGCGAACTACATACCTCCTTTTGTGAATCTTTGGATTCCTATTGCAGGAGTTACGGAAAACTCATCGTTGCCTATTGCACCCGGTAGTCACTTGATTTCAGAAGATCAGGTTTGTAGAACCTTTGATGGTGCCGTAGTGGAAGGCAATAAGTACAGAGTTAGGATGATTGAATCCTGGGGCGGAAGTACTCATTTGGAGCGTGCTAAGGTGAAGGATGGAGATGTACTATTCTTCTCGGGGCATTTGATCCATGGATTAGCTGTGAATGCTGAACCGGATATGACAAGAGTAGCCTTGGAGTTCCGATTATTTAAGAAGGATTGAACTGAAAGCCAGTAAAAAATTGTTATTTTTATATGAAGGCGACCTGATCAGGTCTGCCTTTTTTTCTTAAATATATCGTCCATGTTAATACTCAACAGAAGGCCTCGTAGAAACCGCGTAAGTGCAGGTGTGAGGGATATGGTGGCAGAGCATAGTCTCTCTGTGAATGACTTTATTTTCCCCATGTTCGTGCAAGAAGGAAAGGACATTAAGGTAGAGATCTCTTCTATGCCGGGGATTTACAGATTCAGTCTGGATCAATTATTGGTGGAGATAGAAGACGTGGTAGCACATGGAATCAAGTCTATCTGTTTATTTCCAAATTATCCTGAAAGTAAGAAGGATGCAGTAGGTTCCGAGAGCTACAAGGAAGGAACCTTGTATTTGAATGCTTTATCAGAAATCAAAAACAAATTCCCTGAATTAGTAGTGATGACGGATGTGGCTTTGGACCCTTATAGTTCAGATGGTCATGACGGAATCGTGAAAGATGGAAAGATATTGAATGATGAGTCAGTAGAAGTGTTGGTGAAGATGTCTGTAGCCCAGGCTAAGGCAGGAGCTGATATCATCGGGCCATCAGATATGATGGACGGCAGGGTTGGTGCTATTAGACAAGCACTGGATGCTGAAGGATTTACCCATACCTCCATTATGTCATATACTGCGAAATATGCTTCAGCGTTCTATGGTCCATTTAGGGATGCATTAGAGTCAGCTCCTAAGTTTGGAGACAAGAAGACCTATCAGATGAATCCGGCTAACGTGAAGGAAGCTATCCTTGAGGCTGAGTTAGATTTTGAGGAAGGAGCTGACATGTTGATGGTGAAACCTGCATTCTCTTACTTGGACGTGATCAAGACTTTGAAAGAAAATTTCCCATTGCCTATCACGGCCTATAATGTTTCCGGAGAATACGCTATGATCAAAGCGGCTGCCCAGAACGGTTGGATAGACGGAGATAAGGCCATGATGGAAATGCTGATCAGCATGAAACGTGCAGGGGCTGATATTATCTTGACCTACTTCGCGAAAGACGCTGCCCGACTATTGTCTTAAAGCTTTTTGATCTTAATATTTCTGAAATCAATTTCCTGGCCCTCACTCTGTAGTCCTATATACCCGGATTTCAGGGGAGTGCCGGGAATGAATATCTTCGGATCCGCACCATTCACTACCCCGCCTCCCATAGTAGGCTTTGTGTATTCTAGGACTACTTGACCGTTGATGATATGTCGGATCAAGGAATCCCCGTAAACTATTAATTCAGCTTTTACCCACTCTCCGGGTTTAATGGTAGGGGAATTTGAATCTATGCAGTGCCTCGGATCTTTCTCTCCTTGATAGACCACATCTGTACCTGGCGAGCACATGTTCCCTGTAGGACGCGGAACACCTGGTTTTTCTTCTGCTAGGAATTGCATCTCTACGGAAATGGGCCAATCCTGCTCTTTTAATATGGTCCTAGGGTCTTGAGAATGGAACATCACTCCAGAATTCAAATGCGTGTAGGAAGGAGCGTCAGTCCTCCAGATACCTGTGAACTTATACTCTAAACTGAGGTGGAAGTTTTCGTAAGGTTTCTTGTAGAAGAGGTGACCGTATCTTTCATTGAAGGAGTCATATCCGTCATATCTAACCTGGATTACTCCATCTTTCACCCGGTAGGTATTGGCATAGTTATCGCCGTACTCGTGGTGATGGATTTTCGGAGTCCAGCCTTTTAGGTTCTTCCCGTTAAAGATGGCCTTTTCTGCCTTGCAAGAAACAAGGAGTGCCAATAGGATTAGATAGGTATAACGCATAGGTGAGTTGTATTCCATTCAAAAGTAAGGTAAAATCGGGGCATGTGCAAAGGATATTGCCGTCAGATGAAGGTCCTTGAATTTTTGCCTCATCCTTTAGGAAGTACATATCTAAATTATAGGTGCAATAAGTTTGACAAGTTGTGCACTAAACATTCACGACTACTTTTTCATATGGTGATTTTTCAGGGTGAACTGGCAGATAGTTGCCTCACCAACTGATTTCTGCATCAGAGTAGTTCTCTACAGGAAAGTTTATCCTCCTATTAAACATATTATTCTTGATGAAATTCGGGCAATGAAATTAAAAAAAACAGTAGGCCTTTGGTGTCATTTCTGATCATACTGGATTCCTGTGAAGGTAGCAATGCGTGTTCCGGAGAAGCTTTTGGAAAGCGGCTCATATGGGAATGGCAATCTGCGAAAATTGATACTTATGGAAAACTTGCAACATTAAAGGAGGATACGCACAATGTTGATTTTTTAGATTTAATCTTCCGCCCATAAAAAAAGGCGCAAGTTCTTCAACTTACGCCTTTAAGTGGTCTCAGCGGGAATCGAACCCACATCTAAAGTTTAGGAAACTTCTATTCTATCCGTTGAACTATGAGACCTCCGATTTGGACTGCGAATATCGGAATTTTCGTCTTAATTTCAAACAAAAATCCCTGATACCATCAGGGACTTTGAAGCTGTTTACCAATATGTATGAATGTGTACTGGCAAAGATGCTTTGTTATTATTACTTCAAAATCAACGCAATATTATGTTTATCTTATTTGACCTTCACCTAGGACTATCCACTTTTCAGTAACTAGTTTTTCAAGGGCGAAAGGCCCTCTGGCATGAAGTTTTTGAGTGGATATGCCTATTTCGGCACCTAATCCAAATTCCCCTCCATCAGTAAAGCGCGTAGAGGCATTGTGATATACTGCCGCAGCGTCTACTTCCTGCAGGAATCTTTGGGCCTCTTCTTCATCCACTGTGAGGATGGCTTCGGAGTGTTTCGAAGAGTACTTTTGTATGTGGGCCAAAGCTTCATTCAAGTCCTTAACCGTTTTGACACTTAGCTTGTAATCCAACCATTCCTTACCGAAGTTTTCTTCGAGAGCCGGTGTAACGGGCACTTGTAATCTTTTAAAATAGGGGAAGCTCACTTCATCAGCATATACAGATATGCCGTACTGCTCCAGGCCGCTTTTCAACAGTGGAGCCAGGGACTCTACCACATCTTCATGCACTATTAAGCAATCCAAAGCATTACATACTGAAGGGCGGGATCCTTTGGCATTGATGATGATTTTAGCCGCCATTTCTAAGTTTGCATTTTTGGCTACATAGGTGTGACATACACCGGCACCAGTTTCAATGCAGGGAATCTTGGCGTTTTCGCGTACGTAATTGATCAAGGATTGGGAACCTCTGGGTATGATCAGGTCCACATACTTCTCCGCCTGAAGGAGTTCTGTGGTATATCTTCTATCTGTGGGTAAGAGCTGGACTAATTCTGTGGGAAGTCCTGATTTTGCTAACGCTTTATGTAAGATGCTTACTAAAGCGGTATTGGAATAAAAAGCTTCTTTTCCTCCTTTTAATACTGCTGCATTGCCCGAAAGTAAGCAAAGTACCGCCACGTCTATGGTGACATTAGGGCGAGACTCATAGATGATTCCGATTACCCCCATAGGCACAGTGATCTTCTTTAATCTTAAGCCATTGGGTAGGATTTTATCTATCAATACCTTTCCTACAGGATCTTCCAGTGTACTTACCTGCTCCACCGCGCTGGCTAGTCTTTCTATTCTACCCGCATCCAGAAGTAGTCGGTCATACAGAGGGTCAGAGGTAGGAAAGGAGGCCAGATCTTTCGCATTGGCCTCCAAAATATCATTACTATACCTTCTTAGTAATTTGGCAATTTCAAGCAAGAGAGCTGCTCTTTGCTCATAACTTAATCTTCTTAAAGCAATGGAAGCTTGTTGGGTTTGTTGTAGCATTACTGCTTTGCGGATTGATAAGCTTTGTACAGGAAGAATAATCCAATCAGTATAGCCGGAATACTCAAAAGCTGACCCATGTTCCACTGCATAGCATCTTCAAACTCCACTTGGTTCTCTTTCGTAAACTCGTACAAGAAGCGCAATACAAACACCCACAGGAAGAAGATTCCTGTCAATAAACCTTGAGGAGTCTTCTCTCTCCACTTATTGTAAAGGAAGATCAGTACCAGGAATAATATCAAGCAGGATAGTGATTCATACAATTGAGAAGGGTGACGAGGTACCTGAGTAAACTCGAAGTTTTGTTTGAAGATTACTGCCCAAGGTACATCTGTAGGTTTACCCACAATTTCCGAATTCATAAAGTTTCCGAAACGTATAAATGCACCTCCCAGAGCACTAACAATGACCAAGCGGTCTGTTAGCCAAAGGTAATTATATTCAGGATGTTTTCTTTTGAATAATAGGATCCCTATTAATACTCCAAAAGCAGCTCCATGACTGGCTAATCCGGCATAAGGAGGCATCAGCATGTCATAGATGAATGCTCCCGGGGCTTCGAAGAAATGTTGACCCTCATAGAAAATATAGTGCCCCATACGGGCACCCAAAACGATAGATAGGATCATGGTGAGCAATAAAGCATCCAGATCTTTGCTATCCTTCTTCTCAATCTTAAAAGCCCAGGCAATGATTTGATAGCCAATAACAAATCCTAATGCAAAACAGAGGCCATACCAGCGGATTTCAAAGCTGCCTAGTTTAAATATGATGGGGGAAACGTCCCAGACAATCTGTAGCCAATTCATAAGGTTTATTAAATTTCAAATGTAAAAATAAAGTGTAAATGGGCAGGTACAGCGAAAGTGCACTTATTAATTTCTTTCATATAGTGAAAATTACAAGAATTTCCTACAAGATAAGGTTTTAATCTGTACTTTTGTACCATACTTCTAGTCACCGGAATTGAACTTATTCTGCTACATATTGCCCCCTCGAAGCGGACACCGACGATAAGCCAGTTCCAGAAATTATTCCATTTAACATGCGTTCCATTAAAGTAGGAATCATAGGGGCGGCCGGTTACACCGGTGGCGAGCTTCTACGGATTCTCATCCATCATCCTCAGGCAGAGCTTGTATTTGCCAATTCACAGAGTCAGGCCGGCAAACCTGTTTATGTTACTCATACGGATTTGCTGGGAGATACTGATCTGGTATTTACTGCTGATTTCCCCTTCCACGAAGTGGACGTGATCTTCCTTTGTTCAGGTCATGGGCAGTCGAAAAAGTTTTTGAGCGAACATGATATTCCTTCTCATGTTAAGATCATTGATTTGAGCACCGATTTTAGGGATGAATCAGAAGGATTTGTGTATGGCTTGCCGGAATTAAATAGAGACAGAATCAAAACGGCTCAAAGGTTAGCTAATCCGGGTTGTTTTGCTACGGCTATCCAATTGGCTTTACTTCCTATGGCCAATCTTGGTAAACTGGGTGAGGTGCACGTCTCTGCGGTAACAGGCTCCACAGGTGCCGGACAGGCTTTGAGTGCCTCTACGCATTTCTCCTGGAGAAATAATAATATTTCCATTTACAAGGCATTTACGCATCAACATTTAAAGGAAATAAAACAGAGCTTAGGCCGGTTGCAAACTGGATTTTCTGAAGAGGTCAACTTTATTCCTTATAGAGGAAACTTTACTCGAGGCATTATGGCTAACGTCTATTTTAGATATGAAGGAAGTCTAGAGGAGGCTGTTGAAGCTTATCAAGAGTACTATGCTTCTCACCCTTTCGTGCATTTATCGGCTAGTCCTATAGACGTAAAGCAAGTCGTAAATTCAAATAAGTGTATAATAGAATTGCAAAAGGAGGGAGATAAACTTCTGATTACCTCTATCATTGATAACCTTGTAAAAGGGGCATCCGGTCAAGCGGTTCAAAACATGAACCTCATGTTCGGATTAGAAGAAAAAGCAGGCTTACAACTTAAAACCATATCTTTCTGAGATGAAATTATTTGATGTCTATCCCATCAATCATATTGAGCCTGTGAAGGCTTTAGGAACTACCATTTGGGACAAAGAAGGTCAGGAATACCTGGATCTTTATGGTGGCCATGCCGTGATTTCTATTGGTCACTCTCATCCTTATTATGTTCAGAAGGTAAGTGATCAGCTTTCTAAATTGGCTTTCTATTCTAACTCTGTTGAAATTCCTTTGCAACAAGAATTAGCAGAGAAATTAGGGAAAACTGCAGGTTTAGAGGACTTTAGATTGTTCCTGGTAAACTCCGGAGCAGAAGCAAATGAAAATGCTTTGAAACTAGCCTCTTTCCATAATGGAAGGAAAAAGGTTATCGCTTTCAAGAAAGCCTTTCATGGCAGAACTTCAGCTGCCGTAGCGGTGACAGATAACCCTAGTATCAGGGCGGCATTAAACTTCGCTGAACATGTAGAGTTCTTGCCATTCAATGATGTCGAAGCGGTGAAAGCAGCAGTAAATGAGGAAACTTGTGCTGTAATTGTGGAAGGTATACAAGGAGTAGGAGGTATTCAGGTGGCCACAGACGAGTTCTTGAAAACCATCAGAGAGGCTTGTGATGCACATGGAGCAGTAATGATTCATGACTCTGTTCAATGCGGTTACGGTAGAAGTGGTAAATTCTTCTCTTTCCAATATAGTGGAGTGCAACCGGACATAGTTTCCATGGCTAAAGGTATGGGTAATGGATTCCCAATAGGCGGTATTTTGATTTCTCCTAAATTTGAATCTAAGCACGGTATGTTAGGTACTACTTTCGGTGGAAATCACTTGGCTTGTGCGGCAGGTATTGCCGTTTTAGATGTTATCAATGAGGAGAAGTTAGTTGAAAATGCCTCTAACGTAGGCTCCTTCTTATTGGACGAACTTAAAAAGATGTCTAATATCAAAGAAGTGAGGGGTAGAGGTTTGATGATAGGTATAGAATTAGAGCAAGCCGTAGGCCCCATCCGGAAAGCACTATTGGAACAAGATCACATCTTTACCGGAGTGGCAGGCGCTCATATTATACGTCTGCTCCCTTCATTGGCATTGAAGAAAGCAGACGCTGAAAGATTCCTAGAGAGTTTTAGCAAGTATTTATAATACATCTGTTAGATCAGAGATCTTAATGGGTTTGCCGCTCTGTATAGATTTACGGGCGGCAATCCCTATCATAATGGACATTACTCCATCTCTCAATCCCGCTGAATGCCTATAAGGATCATCTGCATTAGGGTTTAAAAAGATTTTATCTTGCAATCTCCTGTCTCCCCCTCCATGTCCGGCTTTTTCTGAGATCACATTCACTACTTCATAGTTTTCCCAGTTTCTGTAGAGGATTAAAGGTTCTACATTTTGTCCCTCTTTGTGACCTTGATCCATTTCTAAGGCATGAAGTTTTTCTTGATCTATATTTTCTCCTTTTAGCCATGGAATATCAAGCCAAGCTTCTATTCTGCCTTTCTGCCCATTAAAAGCTATTCTCCAACCTTCAAATGGAGAGTATGTTGTCAGAGAGTAGTTGACCACTGTATTGCTCTTGTACTTGATTTGGGCAGACATCTTGTCGTAGATATCTATCTCCTCACGGAAAAGGCAGTTGTCACGGATATATCCGTCATGTTTTTCATTTTCTACGTAAAGTCTCATATCTTCCGAACTTTTTGTGATGTCCCAGAAGTACTTGCATTCTTTAGTATGTGCGCATTTTCTGCAGGACTCTCCTCTGAATGGGCCATTTTTCCCGTAATGCTCTAATGCCCCATAGGCAAACACTTCCTGTGGAGTATCATCCAGCCACCAATTGAGTAAATCAAAATGATGGGTGGCTTTGTGCACCCAAAGAGAACCTCCTCCGTTCATTTGTCCGTGCCAGCGACGGAAATACGAAGCTCCGTGATGGGTGTTGAGGTACCAATTGAAATCAACGGATGTGATTTGACCAATCGCATTATTTTGTAGAAGTTCTTTGATTTTTGTCATGTATGGACTCCATCTGTAATTGAATCCAACGATGAGATTCCTTTTGCTTCTTTTTTCGGCTTCAACGATTTGCTTACATTTATCTTCATCTGTAGTCAAAGGTTTTTCTGTCAACACGTCTGCGCCGAAGTTAAGGCCTTTGACTATAAATTCATGATGGGTGGAGTCTTTTGTACAAACGATGACCAGGTCCGGTTTGTTCTCCTTCAACATTTTATCAAAATCCGTATACACGGGACAATTAACCCCCATGTATTTTTTAGCGTATTGAGCTCTGCCTATATTATGGTCACAAAGACCTACAAATTCCAGCTTTTCGGGATATTGGTCCACCAGGCGTTTTCCCCAAAAGGAAGTTCCTCTAATTCCCGTCCCAACAAGGACCACTTTTAACTTTCTATCCATGCCGTATAGGGGAGAGGTGAGAGCTGTTCCGGCAGCCAGCATACTGAGGGAGTAAAGGAATTCTCTGCGATTTGTTTTCATGTTACCCAAGATTTTAGGTAAATAAATACAATTTATTATAAATATTCTTAGGTGCAATAGTATATTTTAATGCAAACGTTCTCGGTGAAAATTCAAGTATATATGGAAGATTCGGAGATTAGTTTTTTGTTTACCTTGAAAATAAATTTGACATTAATTAGAATATTTTTAAATTAGCATCGTGTATATACATGAATTAACATTTTAAACGATCAACATGAAAAAATTTATTCTATCTGTTGCTGCTGCATTAGTATCCACCTTCACTTTTGCGCAAGACTGGGTTTTAGACAAAGCTCATGCTAATGTAAGTTTTACCATTGTTCACTTGAAGATTTCTGAAGTAGATGGAAACTTTGGTAAGTTTGACGCAAAGATGACTTCCTCTAAAGAAGATTTCAGCGATGCAGTATTTGAATTTACGGCAGAAGCAAGCTCAATTAATACAGGAAATGAAAGACGTGACGGTCACTTGAGAAGTGATGATTATTTCGGAGCGGAGAAATTCCCTACCTTATCTTTCAAGAGCACATCTGTTAAGAAAGTAAGCGGAAATAACTATCAGATTGTAGGAAATTTGACCATGAGAGGGGTTACTAAGCCAATTACCTTAAATGCTACTTTCAGAGGACCTATTGAGGGACGCCAAGGTAAGAAGATTGTAGGTATCAAGGCTACAGGAACTGTTAACAGAGTAGAGTTCGGAGTAGGTAAGTCCGGTGCTGCTGTTGATGATGAAGTTGAGATCAAAGTTTCAGGAGAATTCTCCAAATAAAAAAAGAGGCCTGTGGTAAAACAGGCCTTTATTCTTTCCAATCTATTAGTGTGCCTAAAGCATCCACGTCAAAGACCGGTATTCCAAGTTCTTCTTTGACTTTTCTTCTTTCTTCAAAAGCATTGTCTATAAAGATCACTTTTTCCCTCTCTGTGATGTATTTGTATTTCTCATCTTCCATATCTATATGAATGACTTGGTCGAAAAGGTTCTTTGAGATGGACAGATCTTCTAAGGTCTGGTCAAGATCATATCTATGCTTTGTGATCAGTTTGAGTGTTCTGCCTTTGTTCTTCTGATGATAAAGGAACATGATGACGTTAGGATTGACCTTGCCATCTTTTGTTATCGTATCATCGAAGTCCACATATAAGGTGTCGTATTCTAGATCTACGGTATATCTTGAAAATAGGGCTCTGTCTACTTCGATCTTGTAATCGTTTGGAATGACTTTCACATCAAAACCCAGGTAATCGTAAATCATTAGGAGGGGAAAGTTCACTCCAAGTCCTCTGTAGAGATTACCACTTCCGGCAATCTTCACTGAAGCTTCAAGGAATTTAAGCTCACCATTGACATCTCTTTTTAATTGGAAATACCAGGATCCTCTTATTTTCAATTCTTTGGATACGATTTCTCCGATTTCTTTGATCTCAGGAGTGAGTGGAACTGACGTAGCTTGAACGGCTATTCCGTCAAATACTCTTTGTCTTTTTCTTGGACCCATAAATAGAACTTCACCGTGTCTATTGGTAAAGCAATCTATGGTAAACTCTTCACCTGGAAGAAGCTCCATTAATACATAGTTCTCAGGATCTTCTATGGATTCAAGTGTTTTCTGATCATCTACAATAAATGCGCCTTTGCTCCCTTGTCCTTCATCCAGTTTGGCATAAATAGGGAAGGTGGTTACGTCTTGAATCTTTTCATATACCTTAGGATTGAAGGAATAAGAAGAGAATAATTTGTATAGTTTCTTTTTACTGCGGCACACTTCTGCTTGCCAGAGTCCGGGAACGGCCACCTTCGTTTTGATTTGATCTTGGTTTTTAGCTAAATGTACTAAAACGGAATCATGAGTGGGCAGGATCAGATCTATTTCTTCTTTCTCAATCAGCTGATTTAAAGCCGAAAGGAAGTTTTCATCTTTGATATTGGGAAAGTTGCCGTAATAGTTTTTATAGATCATCCTTCCGTGGTCTACTCTTCCGGATGCCCCCACGAGTCGGATATTCATTACGTCCTTTAAGGCCAAATGTATCTCCAGGGCACTTTCGGCGCCGCAGGGAAATACGAGTATATTTGTCTTTTTATTCATCTTTTTTAATCAGCTCAAAGTTGTTTAGCCAGGATATAATCTGTTCCTGGGGATTGTACATCATCAGATCTAATATGGAAAGCCAGGGAACGAATGGTTTTCCCCCTTGTTCATATTCTATGGGTTTCGCTTTATGGAAATGGAGTTCTATTCCTTCCGAGTTAAAAGCGGTGGTTTCGTACAATTCTAAGCCTCCAATGGGGTTCAGATAATAAGTTCCTCCCGTTGCCTTTACTAAAGCGATTACCTTTTCTTGTGCTTTTAAGCTATGGTCTATATCTAAAGTAGAAGAAATGACCAAAGGGGTTTTGATCTGAAGATATTTACAGACTTCCTGAATGGAGTGGAAGATATAACGGAACAGGTTGTTTTCCGGATATCTGAATATCTCCTCCATGATGGGGAATACCTCTGCAAAGAAAGGGGCCTTTCTATAGTTTTCCTTCATCTTTCTCAGGATTTTCTCTCGATCTTGAGGCCAGGTATCGCTTAGGCTTCGGTCTCTAACGTCAAGGTAATCCGAGTCTTTTTTTAAGCTAAGGCTAAAGTACTCGTCTGAGCCGTTTTGAAGCATGCGATTTCTATGAAACCAACCTTTCTTGCTAAATTGTATATTGTCATACACAATAAACTCGTCAACGGCTGCAATGAGTTGGAAGTAGCCAATGTACGGTAGAAAGTAGGGTTGCATGATAGCAACCTTCTTAGTTGTAAGTTCCAAAGATAATAAGTCAAAAAAGCCGAAAGTGACACTAGGTCACTTTCGAAGGTTATAGACTTGCTGCTTTCTGGCGTAATTCTTCTAGAATTACTTCTTTCATCAGCAGCTTTCGTTTCTGTGTTTTGAGATTGCTTTGCATCATCTTCTCCATCTCTTCGTCCACTCTCTGAGTTTCGTAAGATCTCACCAGTTCATCCAGGTCAGTACGGGCTCTACGCACTATACTTTCCATTTCTCTGTATTTGGTTAGATCTTTTTGTTTTTCACTCAGGAAGTTGAAGGTAGGATATTTCCTAGCGATCACTTTATGAAGATAACTCAATTCAAAGATCTTGTCACAAGCAGCGCGGAAACGTTCAGCGATGTTTCTGTCTGCCAAATGAGGTGGGATGCGTATGGTTTTCCATTCGTTCAATAGGAATTTCGCACGAGTAGTAGCTGCTACCATATCATCAGATTCAGATAGCTTTTCTACTTCTTTCACCATATTCATTTGAGCTTCCACTCTTGGATCCACCTTTCTCTTAGGCTGGATACCTTTGGCTCTACAATATCTTTCGTAGAATTGAGAAGTAGGTCTTTTGAAGTTTTTGAACAGGGCTTTTAGGATCTTTGGAGGGATTTCTCCAATGATCTTCCATTCGGTTTGATAGTTTTTCAAATCCAGGAAGGCCTCATCCCAGTCGGTGCGTCCAAGTAATTCTTCTGCTTTGAAAATAAGATCCGTGTATTTCTTGATTCTCTCTTCTATGACACGATTTTGCTCTTCAAAATGTGCTTTTCTGGCTTGATAGAAGTTGTCTAAGATGGTCTTGAATTCCTCTTCTATAGCGGCGTTCAAGTTCTTTTCAACCGGACCTGTACGTATCCATTTTGTTCTGATTTCCTGCAGGGCATCTGCAGCATCTTTCCAATCCTGGCTGAATTCGTATTGTTTGGCTTCATCAATCAGTTGTCTCTTGATCTCAAGGTTAGACATTTGATTTTGTGAAATCAAACTTACAAGTTCTTTTTCAAGAACATCCAGCTTGTCCAGTAGAGGTAAGAAATTACCAATACCGTCGAAGTTCAGTAAACGTTTGCGTAGTTGAAGAAGTTTAGTGAGATAAGAGCCTTTGTTTTGAGCTGTGGCTATCTCTTCTTCTAGTTGGTTAACTTTTGCTACAGCAATCTCATACCTTTTTTCAAAGTACAAAAAAGCTTCTTCAGGTGTGTTCTTTACTTCTCCGATTTGCCTGTCGGGCATATCTAAGTACCCTTTCAAAAATACCTTACCGTCAAGGACGTAAGCGTATTCATTTTCTAACGTGACGCCTTTCATATAACTAGGGAGTGGCTAGGTTAAAATTATATTGTTTTTTTGGTTTTGAGGTGTAAAAAAAGTAGATTTTTTGCACATTACAAAGTAAGAACGCGATATTTGTGTATTAAATTACATTTTTGTTACATTTTTATGAGTGAACAGATTATCTTTTCGATGGCGGGGGTGAGTAAGGTGATACCTCCTAATCGTCAAGTACTAAAGAATATTTATCTTTCCTTTTTTTACGGTGCGAAAATTGGTGTTTTAGGTCTCAACGGCTCCGGAAAGTCCACTCTATTACGTGTTATTGCAGGCATTGATAAGAACATTACCGGTGAGGTAGTTTTCTCACCTGGTTATACTGTGGGCTTACTAGAACAAGAGCCGCAACTGGATCCTGAGAAGACTGTAAAAGAGGTAGTTGAAGAAGGTGTAGCGGAGATTGTAGCCCTGTTAAAAGAGTTTGATGAGATCAATGAAGCCTTCGCTGAGCCGGATGCAGATTTTGATAAATTGATGGAGCGACAAGGAGATGTTCAAGAGAAGCTTGACGCTTGTGATGCTTGGGAATTAGACTCCAGATTGGAGCGGGCTATGGATGCTTTACGTTGTCCTCCAAGTGATGCGAAGATCTCTACTTTGTCCGGAGGAGAGAAGCGTAGAGTAGCGCTTTGCAGATTACTTCTACAGCAGCCTGATGTGCTCCTTTTGGATGAGCCTACTAACCATTTGGATGCGGAATCCGTGCTTTGGTTAGAACAACATTTGAACCAGTATAAGGGTACAGTTATTGCTGTAACTCACGATAGATATTTTCTTGATAATGTGGCAGGTTGGATACTGGAACTTGACAGAGGAGAAGGTATTCCATGGAAAGGAAATTACTCTTCCTGGTTAGAGCAAAAGCAGAACCGCCTAGCGCAAGAAGAGAAGACTCAATCCAAGCGTCAGAAGACTTTAGAGAGAGAATTGGAATGGGTGAGAATGTCTCCAAAGGGCCGTACGGCTAAATCCAAGGCACGTTTGAATGCATATGATAATCTATTGAATCAGGATGCGAAGGAAAGAGAAGAAAAGTTAGAGTTGTATATCCCGCCAGGACCTCGATTGGGTAATAAGGTGATTGAAGCCAAGGATATTAAGATGGGCTTTGGAGACAGATTACTCTATGAAAATCTTAACTTTAGCTTACCTCCTGCGGGTATTGTGGGGATTATAGGGCCGAACGGTGCGGGTAAAACTACTTTGTTTAAGTTGATTACCGGCCAATTACAACCTCTGGAAGGTACTTTTGAAGTAGGGGAGACGGTACAGCTTTCTTATGTGGATCAGGAGCATAATGCTTTGGATCCCAATAAGACGGTTTATGAAATGATTTCAGGTGGTAATGAATGGATTACCTTAGGAACCAAGCAGATGAATGCCAGAGCATATGTGAGCAAGTTCAACTTTGCTGGTTCTGATCAAGAGAAGAAAATAGGTATACTCTCAGGTGGAGAAAGAAACCGTGTTCATTTGGCATTGATGCTGAAGGAGGGGGGCAATTTATTACTATTAGATGAGCCAACTAACGATTTGGACGTAAATACCTTACGTGCCCTAGAAGAAGGTTTGGAAAACTTTGCGGGATGTGCAGTAGTGATTTCTCACGACCGCTGGTTCTTAGACCGAATTGCTACGCATATCCTAGCTTTTGAAGGAGACTCTGAAGTAGTTTGGTTTGAAGGTAACTTCACAGAGTATGAGGAGAATCGTAAAAAGAGACAAGGTGACGTGGCTCCAAAAAGAATTAAATACAGAAAACTACAATAAAGCATGCATCACTGCTGGCTAAATGGAACCGTTACGCCGGTTAAAGACGTTAACTTCCATTTCAATGATTTGGGCATTCTGAGGGGATATGGTTTGTTTGACTACTTCAGAACCTACAACGGAAAACCTTTCCAGTGGGATTGGTATTGGGAAAGATTTGAAAGATCTGCAAAGATTCTTAGGATTCCTTTGCCTCTGAATCAAGAGGAAACATACAAAGTGGTTATGGATCTATTTGCTGCTCAAGGGGGGCAAGATTGTTCATTCCGCTTCCTTCTAACGGGTGGATTTACAGATGATTCCATCACCATGAAGAAGCCTAATCTGCTGATCATTTCAGAAGATTTGCATCATGACACTCCTGGTGAACATGAGAATGGTATCCATGTGATGACTTATGATTTTGTGCGGGACTTGCCGATGTTGAAAAGTATTGATTATAAGCATCTTCTTATTCTTAGACAAGATTTTCCGGCCAAAGGTGTTACGGATGTACTTTACCACAAAGATGGGTACATCAGTGAACTTAGTAGATCTAATGTTTTTCTGGTTTCCGGACAAAAGTTGATTACACCTGATCAGCATATACTAGAAGGAATCACTCGTAGAACGGTCTTGGAGTTGGCCAAATCCGATTTTGAGATAGAAATTCGTCCGGTGACATTACAAGAAACCTTAGAGGCGCCGGAGGTATTTACTACTAGTACTACCAAACGTGTTTTACCTATCACAAAGATTGATGATACCGTTATCAGCAACGGAAAAATAGGTCCCGGATCTAAATTCCTTTTGGACAAAATAAATGAGTTTGTAAAGAACTGGTGAGGCAATTTAAGAGGGTGTGAGGGCGTTTTAAATGAAATAAACTATAATAATGTTTAGATTATTTATCGCACTCACACTTTTTACATTAATACGCTGTTCCACAAGCATTTCTGCAACAGAAAAAAAGGTGGTATTGTCAGATTCCACTGAATTTTACACCCTGCATATTGAATATCCGGATGATTACCGAGACGTGGATGGGGTAATGAAAACCTTCAGTCATGAGGCTTTTGATAAGAAAAAAGAAGAATGGAAGGTAGGAGGAGAGCTGTATAATGAGGAGAAGAAGGTGAGCGAGATGTTTGCTGATCGTGCTTATGTGAAGTATGCCTACCACCAGGAATTTGAATCCTTCCTTGAAGATTCCTTAGAAACCATTTCCTATCTGTTTACTATTTATGAATATACAGGAGGTGCTAATGGGAATGTGATTACAAAAACCTTTACATTCAATAAAGACAAAAAGCTGGTAGATATCCAAGATATACTGGATTTTAACGATTATAAAGATATAAAACTTTCACGTTTGCTAGCGGATAAGGCTTTGTCAGATACCACGCTATTCTTTAAAGATTTTGTGGAGCCGGGTTTAGGACTCGCTTATTTAAAAGGGGATGGGATTACTTTAGATCATGATAAATGCAATTGTGATGGATATTTCTTTGGATCTAATTTTCAAAATTTCGTCATAAGAAAAGATGGGATTACTTTCTATTTCGACAAATACACTCTTGCTCCCGGGGCTGCCGGCATTACAAAGGTACATTTGAGCTGGGACGAATTAACACCTTACTTGAAGAAGCCTCTGCCTTTCTGAGGGGGAGGGGTGACAAAGTCAAATCTTGCAGAAGGTGTATTTTTATAAAGAGCTATGAGATACGGCCACCAAATATCGGTGGCTTTTTTTAGTTCCTTTGAAGAGTAATAGCGGTTCTCACCCATGAGATGGCTGTCCGGATAAGTTCTCCCAAATGTGTAAGGATCATGACATTCAAGCCATAGTTGGTCATCTATTATCTTATAGCCCTTTACTAAGATAAAATGCCCCCAATCTGGAGATGAGGCGTTATAAAATCGATGTGTGCGTTCTACAGGGCTAGTGTTTTGTTCGGTATAATACATATCTAAACAAAGGATAAAAGGAATCCCCTGATCTAGCATGGAAATCATGGTGTTTTCATATTGAGATGGATCTTGAAGGCTTAGATATCGTGTTTGTAATCCTCTTTCTTCCAAAAACATAGAAATGTCATAAGTGTACCACCATCCGCCTAAAGGTCTGATGGTATTTCGGGCATATTCGATGGTATTTGTATAAGTAGAATCCTTCCACAGGAGTGACATGGTGGAGACCGCCGGTCCACAGTTGATGTATTGATAAAGACCAGAGCCTCCTTGATCTAGGTAGTAGGAATAGGTTTTATTTAATGATTTCATCTGGGTCTGGTAGGTTCCCAAGCCGTAGTTCTTCCAAACAGAACTTGGCTTGATAGGGTATTTCTTGACCAATTTATCTTTATGAAATACTTCAATATGGGTAATGCCTCGAATGTCAATTTGGTCTCCGGGTTTTATTGAGGTTCCATTCGCTTTAAGTTCCCCATCCTCACTTATGGCAAAGTCAAATGAAACGGCATTTGCTAAGGTGTTTAATCCTAATTCAGGCCGTAGGGTGTCCGCCTCTAGATCCATTTTTTGATGGTCTATAAGGAGCTGAGATAATGAGATTTCCGGTTCCGGATTAGAGGTTGAATTATCACAGCTTATAATAATAAAGGAAACTAACGGTAAAAGAAGCTTTCTCATTTTCAAGGTCTTGTGGCTTAAATATCGGCCATTTTTCTTGAAAATCGAACGAAAAGGAATGAAAATGGATTATTTTTGCAGTATGGTTAAGATAGGCAATATAGAATTAGGTGAGTTTCCACTGCTTTTAGCACCTATGGAAGACGTGAGTGATCCTCCGTTCCGCCAAGTGTGTAAAGAGAATGGAGCGGATATGATGTACACGGAATTCGTGTCCTCTGAGGGTTTAATACGGAATGCCGTGAAAAGTGTGAGGAAGCTGGATATCTTTCCCTATGAAAGACCTATAGGTATACAATTATTTGGGTCTGATGTAGAGACTATGGCAGAATGTACCAAGATTTCTACGGAAGTAAATCCTGATTTAATTGATATCAATTATGGTTGTCCGGTCAAAAAGGTAGCTTGTAGAGGAGCTGGGGCGGCCTTGCTTCAGGATATTCCTCTAATGGCTAGAATGACGGAGGCTGTGGTCAAAGCCACGCATCTTCCTGTTACGGTTAAAACACGTTTGGGGTGGGATGATAGTACAAAGAATATTGAGGAGGTAGCCGAAAGATTACAAGATGTAGGCATACAAGCTTTAACCATACATGGCAGAACCAGGGCGCAGTTGTATAAAGGTGAGGCTGACTGGTCTCTGATCGCTAAAGTGAAGAATAATCCAAGGATCAAGATTCCTATCTTCGGAAACGGGGATATTGATTCTCCTGAAAAGGCGCTAGAGTATAAGAACAGGTTTGGGGTTGATGGGATTATGATTGGCAGAGCGGCTATTGGTTATCCTTGGATTTTTAATGAGATCAAGCACTATTTTCAGACGGGTGAATATCTTCCGGCACCGAATATGGAGCAGAGGGTTAATGCTGCTACACAGCATTTGAAATTCTCTGTGGAATGGAAAGGGGAGACCTTAGGGATTCTGGAGATGCGCAGACATTATTCTAATTATTTCAAGGGATTACCCAATTTCAAAGAACATAGAATGAAGTTAGTCCAAAGTATGAATCTGGAGGAAATATTAGAAACTTTAGATTTCGTGAAGAGGGAATACGAAGGGGTGACTTTAGAAACAAAGGCAAAGGTAGTAGAATACGGAGGGGTAGATTAAATCTCACCCTCCGGTAATTCCAAGTGCTGAATAGGGGCAATAGCATTACCGGCTATCCCTTTGATAGATCCGTACATGTCTATGGTGTTATCAATCACCTTTTCTATCTGTACTTCTCTTTCTTTCCAGATCTTTTTCATCGCTCTTTTTTCTCTTTCCAGTTCCTCTTTCATGCTACTGAAACCTTCCACTATGGCTTCTAATTGTTGGCGAAACTGAGTGCCGGTCAGATAATTATATAGCAACCCCATTTTATCTGTCTTGTTTTCCTGTATTGACTTGACACTTTGGGTTTTCAGTAAGATTTGTCGGAGCACGAACACTAAGCTTACCACCTCTTGGTAGTTGCAGACCCAGATGCCTTCTTTTTGTCCGAAACGTTCCATGTCTTTAGGCATGACTTGAGTTACTAGCACGGCTATTTCTGCTCCTAAGGCTCTTTGGTCATCTTTTAGCTTCTCTATCCAAGCTTCTGACCAGTTTTGAGTTCGTTTACTTTCAAAGACTATCTTCCCGCAGATCTGCCCGAATTCGTTAATGACGGTTTGGATGGCATCAGCTCCTCTGATACCTTTACCCACTTCTTCTATGGTGTCATAGACAAAGGTTCTTTTGAGAATTTCTTCTAGGGCAAGTTCCTGGATTTCTCCTTGCAGCTGCATAGACCCTTGTTCCGCTTTTCTCTTCATTTCATTGATGAGAGCTTTTTGGTCTTCCAGTTTCTTTTCAAACTCTTTTTTTACCAGTTCAAATTCTTCGTCTTTCTTTTTCTTTGCTGCTTCTTCTATCAAAGAGGTTTTTTCCATGAGCTCTTTTTGAAGTTGGATCTTCATGAGTTCTTGTTGATGTTTGAGCTCTTGTTCCTTCTTAAGAAGTTCGAGTTCCTTTTGACGATTAGCAACGATCTCTTTTTGTTTGGCTTCTAGATCTTGTTTAAGCGCCGCGATAAGGGAGGCATTTTTCTCCTCTATTTTCTTCTGAGCCTCTTGTTGGGCTATGCTCCAAAGTTTCTTTTTCTCTTCGGTTTCGAAATGTTTTTTATCTTCATCCAATTGTTTTTTGAACTGTTCCATTCTTAGCGCAAGTTCTTTTTCGCGCTGTTCCATGTTTTTTTTCAGTTCAATTTCGAGGTGCTTTTGCATGGCCTCCCCTGCGTCAAACTTGTGGCCGCAATTTGGGCAAACGGAGATTGGAGACATAGAATTTTGAGTTTTGGCTTGGGTATAAAGATACAAAATTTGGCTTAGACTAATAATTAATGACTAAGGATGGTTCATTTTTATTTGATTTTAAAGAGTCCTAACAGTATAAATAAGCATTCTCTAAATAATTATCGATTTGGCAATTAGTGTATTTGCAGTGTCTTTATCCAAATAATGCGTATCTCTTAACAGATAAAGCCAATAACGAGTTTCATTGGAATTTTTAGTGCTATTGACATTTTGCTAATGAAGTCAGGTCTACTTTGTGCGTATTCTGCTTCCAATATTTTTGCACCTATCGCTGTGGCAGATTTCAATAATTGCTTGCTAAGAAATTATGCTGATTTTTCCTTCTGTACATCCTTAAATACTTCAATGGCAAAGTATTAAGTCTTTTTATGCAAAGTTTTCTTCATGATAGGGGTGGATAATTGGTATATGAATAATAAACATTATTACCAATTATCAGCTAACACCCATCAATAAATTAATCGTAAATAACTTTTGATCCTTTATTTCTATTTAGCTTTCACTGTAATTATTGAGATTATAGAAATACTATTAATAGATGAACAAAATACTCTTAAATAGCTTGGAAAAATTTCAATCTAGCTATTTTCATTCCCTAATATGGAATTAACAATATACATAGAAATACGGAAGATAAATGAGAAAAATAATCTAATAAATCTTCCAAAACTATTAGTTATTAATTAAGTATACGCAACCGCTCTCTGCCTCTGCTCTCCTAATCCCTCAATCCCTAATTCAACCACGTCTCCCGGTTTAAGATAGCGTGGAGGATTAAAGCCTAGTCCAACTCCCGCGGGGGTGCCGGTAGAGATAACGTCTCCGGGTAGAAGGGTCATGAATTGCGATAGATGTTCAATGAGATACGGTAGGTTAAAGATCAGGTCATTGGTGTTAGAGTCTTGAAGGGTTTCTCCATTGACTTTTAACCATAATCTGAGGTTATGAGGGTCTGAGATTTCATCTGTAGTGGCTAGGAAGGGTCCAAGAGGTGCAAAAGTATCTGCTGACTTACCTTTGACCCACTGTCCACCTCTTTCTAATTGAAACTCTCTTTCTGAATAGTCATTATGGGTGCAGTATCCAGCAATGTAGTCCATTGCGTTAGCTGCATCTACGTATGAGGCTTTTTTGCCAATGACTACGGCAAGTTCTACTTCCCAGTCGGTTTTAACAGAATTCTTAGGGATGATGACCTCGTCATTAGGGCCACAGATGGCTGAAGTGGCTTTGAAGAAAACTATGGGTTCTTTTGGGATAGCCATTCCAGATTCAGCTGCATGTTTGGCGTAATTAAGTCCTATACAGATGAGTTTAGAGGGTCTGGCTACACATGCATCAAGGCGTAATGAATTACTAACTACGGGGCAGTGGTAAGATGCAAGCCAGGTTTTTACGCGTTCTATGCCGTTTGTTTCAAAGAATCTTTCGTTATAGTCTTCTCCAAAGGCTGAAACGTCTAATCTTTGTCCTTGTTCATTTATGATGCCGGGCTTGATGATGCCGTTTTCTTCGAATCTAATTAATTTCATATTTAGTTAATTATTTAATCGTATAAATCCTCCATCGATGGGATAATCAGAGCCTGTAATAAATCCGGCGGAATCTGAGACTAGGTAAGCGGCGAGGTTTGCCACTTCTTCCGGTTTAGCCATTCTGCCTATAGGTTGAGATAGGGAGAGTTTTTTAAACATCTCTGCTTCTTTCCCTGGATAGTTTTTCTTTAAGAATCCGTCCACGAAAGGGGTATGAACTCTAGCGGGGGAGATACAGTTGCAACGTATTTGGAAGGGAAGATAATCTTTAGCTACTTGGAAGGTCAGCGCTCTGATGGCGCCTTTGCTCATGGAGTATGCAAAGCGATCATTCAAGCCCACGGACGCTGCTATTGAGGCCATATTTACAATGGCCCCACCACCATTTTCTTTCATATAAGGAATTACGGCGTGCAGGCAATTGTAAACACCTTTGATATTAACATTGTAAATCCGGTCAAGGTCGGCTTCAGAAGTAGTTTCCACATTACCTATATGAGAAATACCTGCATTATTTATCAGGATTTGAATAGGCTTTATGCTATTGATTTGTTGAACTGCACGTTTAACGTCTTCTTGGATGGACACGTCTACTTTATGAGCAATGGCTACTCCTCCATTAGCATTGATCAGGTCTGCTTCTCTTTCAGCGAGATTCAGGTTGACTTCAAAAATATGCACTATGGCACCTAATTTTGCTAGAGTGCGCGAGATTTCGAGTCCTATTCCACTTGCGCCGCCTGTAACGATGGCTACTTTTTGTTGCAGTTTAAACATAGATAGAAGTTGATTGGGTATCAAAAATAGTCAGGAAGGCTGAGACTTTAAAGAGAAAGTGGGAGAGGGCTAAAAATCCCTATAAAAATGAGGTAAAGGTTTTATAATTAAATAATAAGTGTTAACTTTGCACTCCCAAAAATGGGATAATATAATTTAATTAATTAATTTTTAACAGTTTACAATGCCTACTATACAGCAGTTAGTAAGAAAAGGTAGAGAGACCTTACAGTACAATTCGAAGTCTCCGGCATTGGATTCCTGTCCTCAGCGTCGTGGTGTATGTACACGCGTTTACACTACTACTCCTAAGAAGCCTAACTCGGCTTTGAGAAAAGTAGCTCGTGTACGTTTGACGAACCAGAAGGAAGTGAACGCTTACATTCCGGGTGAAGGTCATAACCTTCAAGAACACTCTATCGTATTGATTAGAGGTGGCCGTGTGAAAGACCTTCCAGGGGTACGTTACCACATCGTTCGTGGTGCATTGGATACAGCCGGTGTGAATAACCGTAAGCAAGGTCGCTCTAAGTATGGTGCGAAACGTCCTAAGCCAGGTCAGGTAGCCGCAGCTCCAACAAAAGGTAAGAAAAAATAATTCTTTATAGACTCTGATTATCAGATATATAGGGAAGTAATATTCAGTTTTTTACCGAATGTGAATTAGTTTAATTCTTTAAACGAAACCTTCTTAAAAATTTAAGAAATGAGAAAAGCAAAACCAAAAAAGCGTTACGTGTTACCTGACCCGAAGTTTAGGGATGTAACTGTAACCAAATTTGTGAACAACCTGATGTATGACGGTAAGAAGTCGCTAGCTTATAGCATTTTTTACGGTGCTTTAGAGATTGTTGAGAAAAAAACAAGTGAGAACGGACTTGAAGTTTGGAAAAAAGCTTTGAGTAACGTAATGCCTTCTGTTGAGGTTAAAAGCCGTAGAGTAGGTGGTGCTACCTTCCAGGTGCCTACTGAAGTTAGAGCTGAACGTAAACAGTCTTTAGGTATGAAATGGATGATCGGCTACGCTCGTAAGCGTGGTGAGAAAACCATGACAGAAAGATTAGCAGGAGAGATCATTGCCGCTTCTAAGGGTGAAGGTGCTTCTGTTAAGAAGAAAGACGATACGCACAGAATGGCAGATGCGAACAAAGCGTTCTCGCACTTCAGACTGTAATCGACTAAGTCAGAAAATAGGTAGGGTTCCTTCGGGAACCCTATTTTTTTTGTGCTATATTCGAAATGGGAGAATAAAAAAGGCTTCCTTTGAGAGGAAGCCTTATGTATTAAAGAAGATTCTTTCTTCGAAGGATAGATTCAAATAATTTGAAATCGTGTTCTGAATTAAAGACGTCATTTCGGAAGTGAAGGAACTGCCCTCTTCCCATGTGTAGATAGAAACCTGTTTCGTCTTTTTCTGCAGAGGAGATCATATCCCACTTGATAATTCCTCCCTCTTTGGCATTTAGTTTTACCATGATCTTACTGCTGTCTACTTCGTAGGCGAACTTGTCAAACATCTGTTTGTTTTGTTCCAATTGAGTAGCGGCGTAGAACTGTAGATACCAGAAACCTGCGAACAGTAATGCACCTATAATGGCTGTGATCAGGATCCACCAGTTTTTGTAAACACCTGTAAAATTTAATACTAAACCCAAAACTGCCACGGCAGCAGGGATAAGAAACCAGATTTTAACCTTTTTCAATTGGCTAACAAATGCTTTCTTGATATAATGCTTCTTATCTAACGCGAACTTTTTTGTTTTTACGATCATACCTCTCTTTTTCGACCTGCAAATTTAGAAAATTAGGGGTGATTTCGGGCCATTCCCCATAAATATATTTGAGTTATCCCCTTTTTAACAAGTATTTTGAGTTGGAATGGTTAAATTTGCATTAGTAACATATTTCTATTTTATGTCAAAAGCCTTATTGCTGACTCGTGAGAAGACCCTTCAAAAAGCTAAACGCATGGCTTACCAGATTTTGGAAAATAATACGGAAGAGCAGGAGGTTATTATAGCGGGTATAGTAGGAGAAGGATATGTTCTGGCTGAGATCATTGTGAACTATTTAACAGCTATATCCTCTTTGAAAGTAACTATAGCAAAACTTACCTTTGATAAGAATGCTACTTCTCAGCCTGATATTCAGATTGAATGTAAGGTGGATACTTTTAGAAATAAGTCGGTAGTGATAGTAGATGACGTTTTAAATTCAGGAAAAACTTTAGCTTTTTGCTTGAGACCATTTTTATCTATACCTTTAAAGAAGGTACAGGTGGCAGTTATGGTGGATCGCAATCATCCTTTATATCCCATTAAAGCTGATTTCGTAGGTTATAGTTTATCTACAACCTTGACGGATCACGTTCAGGTTATCTTATCTGATGAAACCCAAAGTGGTGTATATCTTTATTAGCAATGGAAGAAATTAGTGCCTTTTTCAACTATCTAATGAACTCTGAGGAGATCATTCAGACGGGTGGTCTACTGGCCATTTTACTGATTGTGTACGTTGAAAACGGTCTGTTCTTTGGTTTCTTCCTTCCAGGAGATTATCTCCTCTTTTTAACAGGGGTTTTTGTGGCGTCACAGCATTTGGAGCAACCTATCCTTTTGGTACTTTTTGGAGTATTTGCGGCCGCGGTGCTGGGATCATATACGGGTTATATTTCCGGAAGGTTCTTTGGAGATAAGATTAGAAATAAGAAGGATTCCCTTTTCTTTAAACAAAAATACCTGGAAAGAACTTCCAGGTATTTCGAGAAGTATGGAAATAGGACCTTGATTATCGCCAGATTCCTCCCCATTGTCAGAACCTTCGCTCCCATATTGGCCGGATTAGTTCGTATGAACTTTATCCAGTTTACCATTTATAATCTGATAGGAGGAGCCATTTGGACTTTAACTTTAGTAGGTGGAGGGTATTTACTAGGAAATAAATTCCCTTTTATCATAGACTATGTTCATTACATCATCTTATTCTTCCTAGCCATCACTACCTTCACAGTTATAAAGGGGTATCTAAATGCCAAGAAAGAATTTAAAGATTAAAGGCATAGATTGGATCTATTTCATCCTCATGGGTCATATCTAATATGGGTTTCACCATACCATCAATTATTCCGTATACCCACCCGTGCAATTGAGGACCTTGTCTGTTCTTCCATGCGCTTTGTATGATACTGGTTTTGGCCAAATTAAATACTTGTTCGCGTACATTTAACTCTACTAGTCGGTTAAAACGTTCCTGCTCATCCTGTATAGCATTCAATTCATCCCAATGGATTCTGATGACGTCCTTGATGTTTCTCACCCATTTGTTGATGATACCAAAGTTTTGTTGACTCATGGCCGCTTTGACACCTCCACAGTTATAGTGACCGCAAACAATGATATGATCTACTTTTAAATAATTTACGGCGTACTCCAGTACGCTCAACAGGTTTACATCCGTGTGTACTACCAGATTGGCGATATTTCTTTGCACAAAGATCTGGCCGGGTCGTGTGCCGGTTAATATATCTGCAGGGACTCTGGAGTCTGAGCACCCGATCCAGAGGAATTCGGGTGTTTGTTGCTCTGCCAGATTTTCAAAAAAGTTGGGGTCACGTTCTTTCGTTTTTTGTGCCCAAAGTTTATTGTTTTCTAATAGTCTATTGATAGGTTCCATAGGTTAATGTGCTGCTGCTGGTACTTCAGTTAAGGAGAATTGTTTATCGAAACCGATCAATTGGCACTCTATATTTCTATACTTTGATTTATAGTCTACAAATTCTTTGATTCCTTGTAATACGTCAAAATCAATATAGGTAGAGTTAGTAGCATCAATGATGATCGAGCTGTTTTTTGGGACGGCTTCAAGGGATTCCTTGATGTTTGCTTTGTTAAGGAAGGATACCTCCTCAGAAAGCACCATGCGGATGGGGCCATCTTCTGATTTCTGATAGAAAAAGGAATTCTTGAAATTGCCTTTAAGTATATAATAAACGCTGAAGGCAAGACCTACTCCCACACCAATCAATAGATCAAAGATGACTACACTGGCTACAGTTACTACGAAAGGTTTCCACTGGTATTTACCGTTACTGAACATTTCTTTGAAGATGCTAGGCTTTGCTAGCTTGTAACCGGTGAAGATTAAGATGGCCGCAAGAGATGATAAAGGGATTTTATTTAAGATAGTAGGAATCAATAATACAGAGGCGAACAAAAGTACACCGTGAAAAATGGTAGAAACCTTTGTCTTTGCATTTGCATTCAGGTTCGCACTACTTCTTACAATCACAGATGTGATAGGAAGTCCCCCTATTAATCCTGAAGAGATGTTACCTATGCCTTGAGCAACTAATTCTCTATTGTTATTCGTGAATCTCTTCTGAGGGTCTAGCTGGTCTACTGCTTCAATACAAAGTAGGGTTTCTATAGACGCTACAGCTGTGATGGTCAAAGCCACGATCCATATTTGGGAGTCCAAGATTTTGGAAAAGTCAGGGAAAGTAAACAATCCTAGAACTTCGTTAAAGGAATTTGCTACAGGTACATTCACCAGGTGTTCTTGTTCAATTTGGAGGCTAGGTATGGACTTGAATATTAGTTCACTTACGAGTACGCTGACTACAACAGCCACCAGACCACCGGGAACTAATTTAGATATTGCTTTTAGTTTTGGAGATTCAAACGCTATGATAATTCCTAAGGCAATAAAGCAAATCAAAGTGGCTCCAAGGCTAATGTGGTCAAAGGCGGAGAAAAGACTACCAAATGCCGTACTTCCGTCTTCTTTGATGAAGTTCGTCATTTCATTGAATCCTTCCACGTCATAGCCTAAAGCATGAGGTATTTGTTTTAGGATAATGATGATTCCAATACCGGATAACATCCCTTTGATCACATTGGATGGGAAATAATAGGCTAATACTCCTGCTTTTAGGAATCCCAGAACTACTTGAAAAGCTCCCGCCAATACTACGGCCAATAGGAATGCCTCAAAAGTTCCTAAAGTAGAGATAGCGGAGATGATAATGGCTACTAATCCGGCTGCGGGACCACTCACGCTTAATTGACTATTTGACAAAGCCCCAATCACTATTCCGCCTATAACTCCAGCTATGATACCGCTAAAGAAGGGAGCGCCTGAGGCAAGAGAGATACCTAAACACAGAGGGAGTGCCACAAGGAACACCACCAGACCCGCCGGTAAATCATACTTTAAATTCTTAAGATATTTTGACTTCATAAAATTGATGCTTTTGCAGGGTTAACATCAATTTTTTAGCCTCAATTCCTTAGTTTTTTGATTCTAATAGGATTCTAATTCAGTCTTAATGGGATTTTAATTTCGGCAGTAACTCCACCTTTTTCATTGGTAGAAATAAGCAATTCTCCTTTGTGAAGACGGACAATATTACGTGCCAAAGGTAATCCAATACCGTATCCTTCAAAGTCGCCTGTATTGGAGGCCCTAAAGAAGGGGTCATAGATAAAGGGTAGCTCATTTTCGGGAATTCCTATACCTTGATCAGCTATTTTAATGCAGATATAAGGATCAGACCAGTCCAAACTAACTTCCACGATCTGGTTATTGGAATATTTGATACCGTTCCCCATGATGTTAGTGATGGCAAGGGTGAGCAATTGTTTATTGCCTTTGATCTGCAACTTTTGATGATGATCCGGAAGGTTTTGGTAATTAAGATAGATCTTATTTTGCGGGTCAATCTTATTGAAGGTCTCTTTACATTCCAGCAGTAATTCGTCTACCCTCAACTCTTCGAATTGAAGTTGGGTTTTCTTAAATCCGGTTTGAGCCAGGAAGAGTAAGGCTTGCGTTTTATTATTCAATTTCTCCGCTTCGCTTAGTATGACTTTAAGGGTTTCCTGATAAAAATGGGGTTCCCTTTCCCGGATGAGGGCCAAGTCTGCCTGACCTATGATGGCCGTTAACGGAGTCCTGAATTCATGTGAGGCATTTGATACAAAATTCTTTTGCGCTTCGAAGGAGGTTTCTAATCGGTCTAACATGATGTTAAACGACTTGGTTAGAATCTCCAGTTCATGCGGCAGGTTCTCTTCAGGTATTCTGAGGTGTAGTTTATCTGTGCCAATTTCATTTACCCTTGTAGAAATCTCATGTAAGGGTTTACTGATCCGGTTAGAAATCCAATACGATAGGAAAAAGATCAATAAGACGGCGAAGATGATGGTTCCTACGAGTAATTGTCTCAGATAAACCTCATGGTGGGTGTGATAATAGTTTTCAGCAGATACGATTACCAGGTAATCTCCATGCGGATAGTGGGTGTAGATAGCATTATAGAAGGTATTTCCTTTTTTATAGAAATGGTCGCCATCACGTATGGTTTCTTGTAAAAACGACTGAGGGACCCCCAGTTTTTCTGCGGCATCCTGTAGATCAAGAGTATCTTTCCGAAAGATGTAGTGATTCTCATTCGTCAATTTTTCTAGGTACTCAGCTTTAAATTGTTTGAGTACATCCACCTCCTGATCTTGCTCAAGTTCTATTCTGGCGGTAGCTTGAGCTCGGGTGTGCAATCTCGAATGAAAATCTACATAAGAATACTCAATGAGGTTATAATATATAAAGCCACTGAACAGTAGGATAATGGCAAATAATGAAGCGAATAGCAGTATGACCAGTTTCCTACGAGTTGACATGATGATATATATTTAGAGTATTCCGCTATAGTATTTAAGCGCTTTCATAATATCCACCTTGGTAAGTTGGACATCATAAGCACAATCTCCGATACCCTTTAGAAGAGCGGCATATATTTTAGATCCTTTGTTCTTCTTATCCTGGGCTGTAAGTGCAATGATGCTGGCAAAATCTGCTTCCTGTATATTTACCGTTCCGTAGACGGAATAAAGAAACTCCTCAATTTCCCCTAATTCAGATTCAGAGATCATGCCTTTGGTATAAGCAATGTAGGATTCACAGATCATTCCTATGGCAATAGCTTCTCCATGGAGTAATCTTTTCTTATCCAGGAAAAAGGTTTCTACGGCATGACCAATGGTATGTCCAAAGTTCAGGATCTTTCTCAATCCCTTTTCTTTTGGATCTTCTTCTACTACCGCCTTCTTAACCTCTACACTATGGGCGATAAGTTCGTCCATAGGCATTTCAGCTAATTCCATCTTCCTAATCTTATTCCACATTGCCGCATCTCTGATCAGGCAGTGCTTGATGACCTCTGCGAATCCGGATCTTAGTTCTCTGAATGGAAGGGATTTCAAAAAAGTGGAGTCAATTAATACGGTTTTGGGAAGGGTAAATACCCCTATATGGTTCTTGAATCCTTCAAAGTCTATTCCTAGTTTTCCTCCTACACTGGCATCCACTTGAGAAAGTAGAGTGGTGGGGATTTGAATGAAATCTATTCCTCTTTTATAAGTAGACGCAGCAAAACCTCCCATATCTCCTATTACTCCACCTCCTAGGTTTATGACTAGGGAATGTCTGTCAAATTCCCCTTCCGTCAGTTTACTCCATATTTCTACGCAGCTCGAGATGTTCTTGAATTCTTCACCTTCATTAACTGCAATGAGCAGATGTTTTGGAAGAAGGTATTTGATTTTAGGATAGCAATGCCTTTTGGTATTTTTATCTACTACGACTGCAATTCTACTGTAGGAATTTTCAGAAATGAAAGTTGGAAGCAATTGCGCTATAGAACCTATTTGGACAGACATTTATCGGATGTTTAAAATTCAAAAATACGGTAATTCCACGGATTCTGCAAAAGCACGTATCTTTGTGAAAAATAATGGTAAAGTGAAGGCAGATATCATCTATAAATATTTCCCTGAATTGACAGAGGAACAAAAAGATCAGTTTGAAAGATTAGAAGATCTTTATAAAGAATGGAATGCACAAATTAATGTGATATCCCGTAAGGACATTGATAGTTTGTATGAGCGTCATGTCCTTCATTCTTTGGGTATAGCGAAGGTATGTACTTTTGCTCCGGATTCTGACGTTCTGGATGTAGGTACTGGCGGAGGTTTTCCTGGAATTCCTTTGGCTATACTATTTCCGGAGGTGAACTTTCATTTGGTGGATGCCGTAGGTAAGAAGATCAAGGTAGTGCAGGAGGTGGCTAATGGTTTAGGATTGAAGAACGTGAAAGCTGAGCATGAGCGGGTTGAAAAATTAAGAGATACCTATGATTTTGTGATCAGCAGAGCTGTGACCAGGATGGAGCCGTTTATTGGGTGGGTAAGAAATAAATTCAACAGGAATCACTTCAGTTCCTTAGACAATGGGATCTTGTATCTCAAAGGAGGGGATCTTAACGAGGAACTAAAAGAGATCAAAAGAAAATATAAGGTGTACCCACTTCAAGATTTCTTTGAAGAGGAATTCTTTGAGACCAAAAAGGTGGTATACGTACCTTTCTAAATATGTCTGCGATAGCGTACCGTACGGATGAGGTCTTTATTATATCTGCTAAAATCTACCTATATGGAGGTTTTGCGGATCAGGAATTGGCTGTAGCTATTGAGAATGAAATTAATCAGATGTGGAATGCCCCTGAAGTGGTACATCCCCAGTGGTTAATACCTGTGAAATTTGATATTAGGGTCTCTGTGGGCGAGAATGTGCGGGCCTTAATGAAGGGAAACGACTCCTGTGAGGTAAATTTCGTTAGAATAGAGGAGAAGAATATTTATGAGCGTTCCATGATGGGTTTGGGTAAAAATTCGGGACATTGGCTAGTAAGTGATGATTTGGGAAAGAGTACTACAGCCGCTCATGAGTTTGGACATGCTCTAGGTTTGCCCCATCCACATCAATTGGATTACAGGGGCTTTGGTTTTCCGCCTATAATGGCACCTAGAGGCACTATTGTGGATGCTCAATACCAGTGGAATCCTCTGGCTGATGTGGGAGCTTTTGGCGGTACCATGAAGCCTATTTTTCGAAAGGTCTGGAAGGAAGAAGTACTACAAATAATAGCAGGAGCGCAGTATAATGGGGTTAATTACACAATTGGCGAAATATCTAATTACTACTTTGATGAAGTAGGAAATGCATATTATCCTTAAACCTTTATTTTAATATAGGGTCTAATTGTAAATTGTCAGGAATTGATTTTTTTTAACTTAAATAACACAAACTATGAAAAGATGGCTTAGTATCTTGTTTATAGCTTTTACTTTAGGTGCTTGTGCTACGGGAGGTAGTATGAGTAGCAGTGGAAGCAGCAGTACCTCAGTTAGTCCGGAGTCTAAAGCTCGGGAGATTACAAATCGGATGAGGTCCGTTTTGGAATTGAATAAGACTCAAGAAGAGAAGGTGCTGAGCATTAATTTGGTCCATCAAAAACTTCTACAGAGAAGTAGAGAGAACAATGATCAAAGTCTAGCAACTAGTACCAGAGAAAATTATCACAAAGAATTGAAAGCCGTCTTTACTGAAGCACAATTTGCAAAATTCCGTCAATCCTTTCCTGAACTATAAGGAAAAGATCTTCTCTGCGGGAAGCCATTTCTCACCAGGTTTGGCTTCCGGCAGTGCTTTTTGGTACTTCCACATTAATTCTTCCCATTCCTGCACTTTAGGATTAGCGGCATCTAAAGCTGCTTTGTTTTCAAAGCTGAAGTCGTCTTCAGCATCAATCACCATAAAAAGTCTATTGGAAAATCTATAGATTTCCATATTTAAGATTCCGGAATCTTTAATGCTTTTTTTGATTTCCGGCCAAATCTCTTTGTGATAATCTTCGTACTCTTTGATCAGTTGAGGATCATCTATTAGATCGAGTACCAGGGCAAATCTTTTCATGCTTTTTTTAGATTTTTATGGGCAAAAAGGAAGATGATAATGAAGCAGGAAAGAGGGATATAATAGCCCACTTGTATGTGGTCTCCTGCATTATCAATGAGGTATCCCATGATTACGGGGAATATGGCACCACCTATGATGGACATCACGAGTAAAGAAGAACCAGGTTTTGTATTCTCTCCTAGTCCTTGAATTCCAAGGGCAAATATGGTAGGAAACATGATGGACAAGAAGAAGCCTAGCGCTCCTAATGCGAATACCACAAGATTGCCTTCTAATTGTATAGTAATCAGGCATAATGCAAAGGAAATAGCCGCATAGATGGCCAAAAGCTTGGCGGCTGGGATAATCCTAGTGAGAGCTGTTCCTGCGAATCTCCCTATCATGAAAAGTAAGCCATAGATTCCCAGATAAGAACCAGCTTCCTTTTCCGTCATTCCTCCTCCTTCCATGGCCATTCGAATGAAAAAGCTGGTTACACAGACTTGCGCACCTACATAAAAGAACTGAGCTAAAACTGCCCAGCGCAGTAGGGGAGATCTCCATGCTCCGGTAAAACTTCCGCCGTTTTGCTGCTTATCCTCTACATTAGGGAATTTAACTAAGGAGAAAAGGATAGCCAAAACGAGTAGTGTAATTCCTATTGTGATATAGGGACCTTTTACGGAGTTTGCTTCCATTTGTAAATAGGCTAATCGTTCTGCTTCTCCCAATGTTTCCTGGGAGTAGTCTTTTCCCGATAGTATAAAGATGGTTCCGAGGAAAGGAGCTGCAGTAGCGGCTAAGCCATTAAAAGACTGAGCAAAATTTAAGCGTGTGGTAGCGGTTTCTTCCGGTCCCAGTTTTGTGGCGTAGGGATTCGCTGCGGTTTCTAATGTGGCCAACCCAATTCCTATTATAAATGCTCCTCCTAAGAATAGTCCAAAGTCTCTGGTATTTGCTGCCGGGACAAATAGAAAGCACCCCAAACTAAAGACTAACAAGCCTATCAAAATTCCGTTTTTATAACCCACTTTCTTCAAAAGCAAACCCGCGGGAATGGCTGCAATAAAGTAAGCCAGGTAAGCTGCTGTGTCTACCAAAGTACTTTGGGTATTACTTAATTCTAAAGCTTTTCTAAGGTGAGGAATAAGGATGCCGGTTAGGTTATTGGCTAAGCCCCACATGAAGAAGAGGCTGGTTACCAAGATAAAAGGCAGGAGGAATTTATTTTTCATAGATGGGTTGAACAAGTGTTTGCGAAAATAGGATAAAACTGGGAAAGTTTTGCTTTGGTACAAATATAATTCTTCAAGAAATCCCCTTTATAAGGGCTGTAAATACGAAAAAATCAATGAGATAGAAAAAGTGAATCTGGGGCTCCAACTACTTATGGCATGGTAATTGCAGTATTGAAAGATATTTTGTCTCCTTACGCCTAGGAGAGGAACCATAAAGAAGTCTGGTATGAAAAACTTTTTCTTATTGTTGATGGCTCTAACATTCTCAAACCTTGTACAGGGCCAGGTACGATTAAATCTCCAGTGGAATGCAAAAACTTCATTATATGAGGTTTATGCCATTTCTCCTACCACTCAAAAGAACTTCCCATTAGGGAAAGCCAAGGTAGGAGTTGTAGTGCCCGCATCCGCTCCGGATTCTCCTTTAAAGGTTCAAAGTGTACAGGCCGGGAATTGGTCTGATATAAAATGGTTGGCTAAGCCTGAGGCGGCAACTACCTCAGATTTTCACTCTTTAGAAACGAGTGGAGGTGTTATCAATTTGAATGCCAATCAGCCTTTGCTACTATTCACTTTTACTTTTTCTGATGGACAATGTAGGGAGGGAGTACGTCTCTTTAATAATGGCTCGGATCCGGGCCCATCAGCGAAAGGTCTTAATCAGTTGGATTTCTCTAACTCCATTCTTGGGGGCGGAAATGTGCAGGTCTACCATTCGAATGTGTCGAACTCTGGTACTACCTGTATGGATTGTCCTGTAGAGTTCACTGTACCGAAATTGAAAAAACAATCTTGAATTTATACACCCAGTCGGGCAGGAGCCTCTTCTCCTGATTCTGGCTGCAAAATTTTTGAAACCCTTAATTGAGTTTTGGATGAAACCTAATTTTACCAAATTCCACTATCGAAGTCTACTTCTTGTCTGTTTTCTGTTCCTAGGAGCAGCAAGTGGGTATGCACACAGCGGTAAGCCCTACCTTGAAAAATACAAGGAGGGTATGCGCATGCTTTATCCTATCCGAACCTTACTATTTGGTGAGGTGCAGGCAAAGAAAGTGAAGGCATCTGCTACTGAAGATAAATATATTGACGGTAAGTGCTATTCTGATATATTCAGCTACTGTTTTGGTCAGGAGATCGAAATAGAAATTGAAGCAGAAGAAGGATACCAAAATTATCAATGGTTCAAAGATGATGTAGCCATACCTGGTGCTACGGATGCTATATACGTCATTCGGGAACCCGGATCCTATTATTTCACTGCTGAAGATGCCGTGACCTGTGAGGCAAAATTGTGCTGTCCTTACCTTGTGAAGAGGGAGGCAGATTTTGACGTTCAGGTGGTGAAGACAGATGTAGTGTGCGCCGGTGGGAATACGGGAAGCATCGTTGTTACGCCAACTACAGGAGATCCTAAGGACTACATGTATAGTTTGAATGATGCACCTTTCCAGCAATCCAATTCCTTCTCTCAATTAGCAGCAGGGTCATATAAGGTAAATGTAAAAAGTCCCGGAGGTTGTTTGTTGGAAAAGACCGTGATAATTTCTCAGCCGGAGCTTCTAAAAGCTGTAGCTCTAGCGGAGTGTATTCAAGACACTACTCACGCCAGCATTAGCGTGACGGGTGGAACTGCACCTTATTTATATAGTTTAGATGGAGGGCCTTTTGTACAGGACTCCATTTTTGTGGGTTTAAGTGAGGGTCAGCATGAAGTTTTGGTAAAAGATAAAAATGGATGTACAGCAAAAGTAGTAGTGGATGCTTTCTGCGATTGTACACCTGAGATATTTGAATATTGTCCGGGAGACAGCATAGCTATTCTAGCGGAGGCGGCTCCAGATCAAGGGGTCTATCAATGGTTTAAAAACGGTGAAGCTATAGAGGGAGCTACATCAAGTACTTATATGATTACTTCACCGGGTAATTATCATTATACTTCTGGAGGAGATGATCAATGTGACGGGGTGTTATGTTGCCCTATCATAGTAAGAGAAAAAGAAGTTCCAACATTACAAGTGAAAGGAGGAGAATTGAGCTGTCTTACTACTAGTATCCAACTTTCCAGTGGAGCAGATGATCAACTGACACACTTATGGGAAGGGCCAAATGGATTTACAGCACATACTTCATCCATAACGGTTACTGAACCGGGTACTTATAAAGTGAGTGTTACTTCTGAGTCCGGATGTGTAGTGAGTGATACTGCTATTGTAACCCAAGACACTGTAATGCCTTACGTGACGGTGAAAGGGGGAGAACTCAATTGTGATGTCACTTCCATAGAATTGAAGGCAGAAGCTAGTGAGGGCGTTAGCTATTCCTGGTCAGGACCATTGACAGGAAGTACAGATCAACTCCTAGTAAATGCTCCTGGCAGCTACATAATAACAGTAACTGCTGCTAATGGTTGTATCGCCAGAGATACTGCTTTCGTGACGGAAAATAAGCAGTTGCCAACAGTTAAAGTGAACGGTGGAGAGTTAACCTGTTTGACTCCGGAGGTGAATTTATTTGCTTCAGCTTCTGCCGGAGTTACGTTTGCTTGGCAGGGTCCTGAGGGATTCACTTCTACAGATCAAAGTATAAATGTTACCGTTCCCGGTTTATATAAAGTAACCGTCAAAGGAGAAAACGGATGTATAGCTTCAGATTCAACTACTGTAACTGAGAATAAGCAGTTCCCAACAGTAACGGTGAATGGAGGAGAGCTAAATTGTAATATCGCATCTCTGGAGTTAAAAGCTGAAGGTACAGCCGGAGTTCAATATATCTGGTCTGGTCCAAATGATTTCCAAAGCACTAGCGCTAGCGTAAACGTTACAACTCCAGGTAGCTATATAGTGAAGGCGACCTTGCCTAATGGCTGTTTTGCTATCGATACTGCTATAGTTACAGAGAATAAAGTGCTTCCATTAGTATCAGTAAATGATGGGGAGCTAAATTGTGATGTAACCAGCGTTTCCTTAAATGCAAATGCTTCTGAAGGTGTCAGCTATTTATGGTCAGGTCCTGCAGGATTTACCTCCACTGACTCTAGCATTAACGTTTCAGTGGCCGGAATGTACATTATTAAGGTTACCGGACTGAACGGATGTATTGCACAAGATACCGCTCAGGTGACTGAAGATAAAACCTATCCTACAGTAACGGCTTCTGGTGGTGAAATCAACTGTATAACGGAAACTGTAGACTTAAAAGCTGTAGGTTCTGCTGGTGTAAGCTATGCCTGGACAGGGCCAAATGGATTTACATCTCACCTTGCAGATACTACCACTTCACAAGCGGGAACATATATTGTAACTGTTACTGCAGCTAACGGTTGTATAGCTAAAGATACTGTTGTAGTTACAGAGAACAAGGTTCTTCCTACCTTACAGGTAAATGGTGGAGAGCTAACTTGCCTAGTAGATTCATTAGTGCTTAAGGCTGTTGCCTCTCCGGGAGTAAGCTTTGCCTGGACAGGACCAAATGGATTTACTTCAAATAATGAATCTATTACTATTAATCAAGCAGGTACTTATTTTATTAAAGTAACTGCTACTAATGGATGTTTCAAAATTGATTCTGCTATCGTTACTGAAGATAAAGTACTTCCTACTGTAGCAGTAAACGGAGGAGAATTAACTTGTGAAATCAATAAAATAGAACTTAAACCTGTAATCACAGGAGGTACGAAAGTAGAATGGACAGGTCCAAACGGATTCTCTTCTTCTACTGCTAATATAGATGCTACCATTGCCGGCATTTATTATATCAAGGTTACAGGAGCTAACGGCTGTTTTGTGACAGATTCTGTAGTGGTTACTGAAAACAAAGTGGTTCCTACAGTGGCTGTGAATGATGTTGAACTAGATTGTATTGAGCCAAATGCCATCATTAAGGCGGTAGCTAGTGCAGGTGTTACCTATTCATGGAGAGGACCAAATGGCTTTACAGCCTCCACTGACTCTATCCTTGTAGACAAGCCTGGTAGCTATATAGTAACCGTTACCTCTGCTAATGGATGTACAGCCTCAGATACTTCAGTAGTAACTGAAAACAAACAACCTCCTTTGGTAACAGTAAATGGAGGTGTACTTAACTGTGCTACAGATACATTAGTACTAAGTGCAAATGCAAGTCCAAATGTGACTTATCTATGGACAGGACCAAATGGATTTACATCAAATAGTGAATCTATTACTATTAATCAAGCAGGTACTTATTTTATTAAAGTAACTGCTACTAATGGATGTTTCAAAATTGATTCTGCTATCATTACTGAAGATAAAGTACTTCCTACTGTAGCAGTAAACGGAGGAGAATTAACTTGTGAAATCAATAAAATAGAACTTAAACCTGTAATCACAGGAGGTACGAAAGTAGAATGGACAGGTCCAAACGGCTTCTCTTCTTCTTCTGCTAATATAGATGCTACCATTGCCGGCATTTATTATATCAAGGTTACAGGAGCTAACGGCTGTTTTGTGACAGATTCTGTAGTGGTTACTGAAAACAAAGTGGTCCCTACAGTAGCTGTGAAAGATGTTGAACTAGATTGTATTGAAACAAACGCCATCATTAAGGCGGTAGCTAGTGCTGGTGTTACCTATTCATGGAGAGGACCAAATGGCTTTACAGCTTCCACTGACTCTATCCTTGTAGACAAGCCTGGTAGCTATATAGTAACCGTTACCTCTTCCAATGGATGTACAGCCTCAGATACTTCAGTAGTAACTGAAAACAAACAACCTCCTTTGGTAACAGTAAATGGAGGAATACTTAACTGTGTTACAGATACATTAGTACTAAGTGCAAATGCAAGTCCAAATGTGACTTATCTATGGACAGGACCAAATGGATTTACGGGAAGTGCCGCAAGCGTTTCCGTTACTCTTCCAGGAATCTATTCTGTGAAGGTTACAGGTGCGAATGGATGTACTGCCGTAGATACTGCTACTGTTACGGAAGATAAAGTGTTACCAATAGTTAGCGTAAAAGGTGGAGAACTAAATTGTACTACTGAAACCTTAGTCATCAAGGCGGAAGGTTCAACCGGAGTTACCTACTCATGGACAGGTCCAGATAACTTTACATCTTCCACTCAATCCATCAATGTCAATAAGCCAGGTACGTACGTGGTAACTGTGAAAGGTGCGAACGGATGTATGGCAACTGATTCGGCTGTGGTTACAGAGAATAAAGTACTGCCTCAAGTAACTGTAAAAGGTGGTGAGATCAACTGTATAATAACTTCTTTAACCTTAAAGGATGAAGGTACTTCGGGAGCTAACTATACTTGGGCAGGACCTGATGGATATTCTGCAACTGGAACTCAAATCCAAGTGACTAAAGCTGGGGTTTATACGGTGACAGCCACTGGATTGAACGGATGTACAGCAAAAGATACAGCGGTAGTTCAAGTTAATCAGACCTTACCTACCGTTACTGTAAATCAAGTTACTTTAACTTGCGCAGAACCTTCAGGAAAATTAATAGCTACCGGAACTCCTGGAAATACTTATCTATGGACTGGACCTGGAGGATTTACAGCTACTACAGATACTATTACAGTGACTCTTGCCGGAGAATATACAGTAGTGGTGACCGGTACAAACGGATGTACCATGTCAGCCAAAACAGTTGTGAAGAAGATAGAGGCTCCTACACTGGCAGCATCAGCAACTTGTGTTAATAATCAAGGTAAAGTAACGCTGGTAGCAGCGGGAGGCGTAGGACCATATGCATATAGCAAAGACGGTATCACCTTCCAATCGGAACCCGTATTTACAGGTTTAGGCAATGGAAACTATACCTTCACCGTACGTGATGCTAATGGTTGCTTGACTACTACGACAGTAGCAGTGAAATGTGAAATTGAATGCGTACCTCAGATCTATACCTTCTGTGAAGGAGAGGCTATTGAGGTGACCATAGAAGCGGAAGATGGCTTAACAAATTACCAATGGTTCAGAAATGGTGAGATCATTGTTGGAGCTACTTCTAAAGAGTACGTAGCTACTGAGCCTGGTAGATATTACTATACGGCGGGAACGGGAGATCAATGTGACGGCATCCTTTGTTGTCCTATAGAAATCAAAAGATTCCCTGGCATGAATACATTGGCCAGCGCAGGTAAGTTGGATTGTACCAATGGCCCTGTGGTACCTGTGACCATTAGCGTAAGCGGAGGAACTGCTCCATTTGCTTACAGCATTGACGGTATTACTTACGTAACTTCAAATGTATTCCTAGTTGGACCTGGAACGCATAAATTCTGGGTTAAGGATGCTAATGGATGTGTGAAGGAAACAAATGCCGTGGTGGTTCCGGAAATCGAAATGCCTAAGCCACCGATCGTGACTGTTGATAAAACTACAGTATGTGGAGTTGAATTAGCTACTTTAACTGCAGGATGTGCAGTGGGTCAGGTAGTTCAATGGAACAATGGAATGATAGGATCTACCATTCAAGTAGGCGTGGGAACATATACTGCGGTTTGTACAAATGAATGTGGTAAATCAGAAGATAGTAAGCCAGTTACTATCAATAAAGGAGAGCTTCCTAAGATCCCTGAAGTTGGAACTGATAAGACTTTGCTTTGCGGTAATGAGCTTGCCACGCTACAGGCACATTGTACTGTAGGTGATGTAGTGGAGTGGAGCAATGGCATGTATGGTCAAACTATACAAGTTCCTGCAGGTATTTATACTGCGAGATGTAAGAACACATGTGGATATTCAGGAGATTCTAGACACCTGGTGATTACTAAAGGTAATGTTCCTGGTTCACCTGAAATTGGAGCGGATAAGTACATGGTTTGTGGAAATGAAAAAGCTACGCTTGTGGCTCAGTGTGAAGTAGGTAGTATAGTAGTATGGAGTCATGGAGTGACCGGTACAACTATCCAAGTAGGAGAGGGTATCTACACGGCGAATTGTAAGAACGATTGTGGATTGTCAGAAGAGTCTAGACATATCACCATCAATAAAGGCAAAGTGCCTGAAGCTCCAATTGTCTCTGCAGATAAGGTATTGATCTGTGGTGAAGAGAAGGCAAAACTATCTTCAACTTGTCCTGTGGGAACCATCACAAAATGGAATACGGGAGCTGAAGGTATTAGCATCTTTGTTGGAGAAGGTATTTATTCCGCAGTCTGTATCAATACATGTGGAACTTCAGCAGAATCTAATAAAGTGGTGATCAGTAAGGATAAACTTCCTGCTGCACCAAGAATTGCTACGGATAAAAACACCGTTTGTGGGGAGGAAAAAGCTACACTCACGGGAAGTTGCGAATCTGGCTTACTAATTTGGAGTACAGGACAAAGTGGACTTAGTATTGAGGTTGGCAAGGGAACTTATACTGCTAAATGTGTAAGCGACTGTGGAACTTCAGTGTCTTCAGATCCAATCACCATCACTACTGGTGGTGCTCCTAATAAACCAATCATTGTAGCTGAAGAGACTACTGTTTGTGGAGATGAAAAGGTAAAATTAACGGCCTTCTGTACTTCAGGTACAGTATCATGGATAGGTGTAAATAGCTTTAACTCTTCTGTAATGGTGGGTGTAGGTATATATGCCGCTAAATGTGTAAATGAGTGTGGTACATCTGTAGCATCTGATCCGGTTAGTATTACCACCGGCCCAACTCCAGGAAAACCTGTGATCACAAGTAACGTTACCGGAGTTTGTGGAAATGAAAAAGCAATTCTTTCTGGTAACTGTCCGCTAGGTGGTGAGTTAGTTTGGGATAATGGTATGAGAGGATCTCAAATCCAAGTAGGTGTAGGTGTTTATAGCGCACGTTGTGAAAACGCTTGTGGAACCTCTCCATCTTCTAATGTGATCAGCATAGAAAACGGTGGTACTCCTTCTGCACCTAGAATCTCTGCTAACCGTACTAGCGTTTGTGGAGATGAAAAAGTGACTCTAACCGGTACATGTCCTACGGGCGGTACTTTGACTTGGAGTCATGGAGTTTCTGGAAGCCCAATATTAGTGGGACAAGGAACTTACACCGCTACGTGTGTGAATAATTGCGGAAGTTCACCACAATCTACGCCTATCACTATTGTTCCGGGATTACAACCTAGCAAACCAACGATCACCGTTGATAAGAATGTGGTTTGTGGTGCAGAATTGGCAACACTTACCGGTAGTTGTCCTGCAGGAGGTAATCTTCGTTGGTCAAATGGAATGACAGCACTTCAGATCCAAGTGACTCCTGGTACTTACTGGGCCACTTGTGTGAATGATTGTGGAACTTCTCCTCAATCTGAGTCTATCACTATTGTACCGGGTAATGTGCCTAGTAAACCAATAGTGAATGCTTCTAAGCCTTCACTATGTGATGGTGAAAAGGCGACTTTAACGGCTACTTGTTCTACTGGCTCAGTAATGTGGAGTAACGGAGCAACCGGTAGCCCAATTGAAGTAGGTATCGGTACTTATACAGCATATTGTAAAAATGATTGTGGTCTTTCTGATGCTTCGGAGACCATCAAGATAGAAGTGGGTAAGGTTCCTGGAAAACCAGTAATTCAAGCAAATAAACTGGCTGTATGTGGTGATGAAAAAGCCATGTTGACGGGTACATGTCCTACAGGAGGAACGCTTGAATGGAGTAACGGTACTACAGGTAATCCAATACTAGTGTCAGCCGGAACATACTTCGCGGTGTGCAAGAACACTTGTGGATCTTCGCCAAGCTCTGAACCTATAACGATCACTACGGGTGAACTTCCTACTAAACCGGAAATCACTGCAAGTGCACTAGAAGTTTGTGGAACAGAAAAAGTAACGCTGACGGCAAGCTGTACAAGCGGTACAGTGAAATGGGTAACTGGAGCTACTACTCCTAGTATATTAGTGGGAGCTGGTTCATATACCGCAGTTTGTATCAATTCTTGTGGTGTTTCAGGAAATTCGAAAACGGTAGTGATTACACCGGTAGATAAACCTACATCACCAACATTGACTCCATTGAATGAGGCAGTTTGTGGAGAAGGAACTACTGTAATTACAGCTACTTGCCCTGCAGGTTCAACTTTACAGTGGACAAGTGGTCAAACCGGAAATCCAATTACTGTAGGTGCAGGAACTTATAAAGCAGTTTGTATCAGTTCTTGTGGAACTTCAGCTGAGACAAAGGTGACTATCAAAGTGGTTCCGAATCCAGTTAAACCTGTGATTGCAACAAATAAAACTACATTATGTGGTGATGACAAGGCTACCTTGACGGCTACTTGTACTGTAGGAACAGTACTTTGGAGTGACGGTAATACTCAAAATCCTAGATATGTAGGAATTGGAACTTACACGGCCATTTGCGTAAGCTCATGTGGAAATTCTGAGGCTGCTTTACCAATTGTGATTCAAGGATCACCTGGACCTCAAAAACCAGTAACAAATACGAATAAATATAGCGTTTGTGGTAACGAGAAAGCTACTCTAACGGGAACTTGTCCTACGGGTGGAACATTGACTTGGAGTCATGGAGCAACAGGCAGTCCTGTCCTAGTGGGTGCAGGAACGTATACGGCTACTTGTGTTAACACTTGTGGAACTTCAGCTTCCTCAGAACCTATAGTAATAGGAAATGGTGATAAGCCTAGTGCACCTACAGTGACTTCAAACAAACCTGAAGTTTGTGGAACAGATAAGGCTATGTTAACTGCTACTTGTACTTCAGGTACAGTTCAATGGAGTGATGGAACGGTGGCAAATCCAAGATTTGTAGGAGCGGGAACTTATTACGCTTTCTGTAAGAACGATTGCGGTATATCTGTTCAATCTAATACAGTTACCATCGAACATAAGCCTACACCTCAAGCTCCAAGCATTCATGTAGATAAGTTCGAAGTTTGTGGAACGGAAAAGGCAACTTTGGTGGCTACTTGCCAGACTGGTACCTCAGTAACTTGGAGCAATGGAGCAACTACATCAAGCATTCAAGTGGGAGCAGGTACATACACTGCAACTTGTACCAGTGAATGTGGTAGTTCGCCAGCAGCAGAACCGGTAGTAATTAGAAAAGGAAATACTCCTTCTGTCCCTGTTGTCACTCCTTCTGGAACTCAAATTTGTGGAACTGATCTAGTTACTTTAACCGCATACTGTGCTTCAGGTACAGTGGTTTGGAGCGATGGAAATACTCAGAACCCAAGAAGTGTAGGCGCAGGTACATATAGTGCTAAGTGTCAGTCGGATTGTGGATTAAGCGGGTCTTCAACACCTGTAACCATAAATTCTGGTCAGCTTCCTAGCGCTCCTATTGTAAAAACAAACGTGAGCACAGTATGTGACAGTGAGAAAGCCACGATTACAGCTACTTGTACAAGTGGAACTGTAATGTGGAGTGATGGTAGCACTCAACCTACAAGACAGGTAGGAGCAGGTACTTACTATGCAGTATGCGTGAATACTTGTGGGGTATCTGAGAAATCACAGAACCTTGAAATCAAATCAGGACCGGTTCCTACGAAACCTATCGTGAAAGCGAATAAGGACATCGTATGTGGTGAAGAGAAAGCTACTTTAACAGCTACTTGTCCTACGGGTGGTAACATAGTATGGAGCAATGGAATGACTGGATCTCCAATCTTAGTAAAAGCGGGTAAATACACTGCAATCTGTAAGAATACATGTGGATCTTCTGAACACTCAGATGAGATTGAAATCAAGGATGGAGCTAAACCTCAAGCTCCTGTGATTACTCCATCTAAATCTGTACTGTGTGGAGATGAAAAAGCTATACTAACTGCAACAGGCTGTGCGGGTGGAACACTACAATGGTCTAACGGAAGTACAGGTAACAGTATTACTGTAGGAGCAGGAACGTACAGGGTAGTTTGTGTGACTACTTGTGGGGCTTCTGATAATTCTGCGGCAGTGACTATTACTAAGGAGCAAACTCCTGCTAACTTTATGATTTCCAGTTCTAAAGCCATGGTTTGCGGTACGGAGAAAGCTATCATTAAGGCTACAGGATGTGAAGGTGGTACTGTAACTTGGTCTAATGGAATGAGTGGATATAGCATCGAAGTGGGTGCAGGAACCTATAGTGCTACTTGTAGAACCGAGTGTGGAGGCGCAGTTAACGCCGGACCGGTGACCATTAAACACGAGCAGGTGCCTACTAAGCCGTCGATCAGCCCTGATAAGTACGCTGTATGTGGTACAGATAAAGCTACATTAACAGCTACAGCTTGCACAGGTACTATCACATGGTATCGTCCAAGCGAAACTGGAGGTGTGAGCTTAGGTACCGGAAATACCATTGCGGTAGGTTCAGGTACATACTATGCAACTTGTACAACAGCCTGTGGTACATCTGATGCTTCGAATCCGGTAACGATTTCTTCTGGAGATAAACCATCAGCTCCTTCTATCGTGGTAGATAAGCCTACCGTATGTGAGGGTGAAAAGGCAACATTGACAGCTTCAGGATGTACAGGTACCTTGACTTGGTCAACCGGAGCTACCGGTAACAGTATCCAGGTAGGTAAAGGCACATACTTTGTGAAATGTACTACAGCTTGTGGAACTTCAGATGCTTCGACTTCTGTAACTATAGGTTCTTCTGATAAGCCTGCAGCTCCTGCTGTGATGGCTGATAAATTGAACGTATGTGGAACTGAAAAGGCTACTTTAACTGCTCATGGGTGTGCCGGTACTATCAAGTGGTCGACAGGTGCTACTGGTAATAGCATTGAGGTGGGTGCTGGAACGTACACTGCGACATGTACAAGTGCTTGCGGAACATCTGATAAATCAGTTCCGGTAACGATTGGCACTTCTCAAACTCCAAATGCTCCAAGCATTACTGTAGATAAACCGTCTATCTGTGGAGAAGAGAAAGCTACTTTGACAGCGATAGGATGTAACGGAACAGTGAAGTGGTCAAATGGTTCTACAGAACAAAGTATTGTAGTAGGTGAAGGTACATATACTGTAACTTGTACTACTGCATGTGGAACTTCTCCGGCATCTAATCCGGTGATAATAAAAAGAACAAATGTGCCAAATGCTCCTAGCATCAGTGCGAATAAGTCCGTGGTATGTGGAACTGAAAAAGCCACTCTAACAGCTACTGGCTGTACAGGATCTATACTTTGGTCAAATGGTGCTACAACGGCAACCATAGAAGTAGGAGCAGGTACTTATACAGCAATATGTACTGGAACTTGTGGTAATTCTCCGGCTTCAAATAGTGTAACTATCCAAACCGGGCAAGTACCTTCTGCACCAGTGATTCAACCTGATAAGTTGACTGTTTGTGGAACTGAAAAAGCTACCTTAACTGCTAGTGGATGTACGGGTACACTAACCTGGTCTACCGGTCAGACGGTAAGTGTGATTCAAGTGGGTGTAGGTACTTATACTGCTACTTGTACTACGGCTTGCGGAACCTCACAGGCTTCCAATACAGTTACCATAGGTACTTCAGACAAACCTGCTGCACCTCAGGTTGTAGCTAATAAAACCAAGGTTTGTGGAGCTGAGAAAGCTACATTAACTGCATCAGGATGTGTGGGTACAGTAACCTGGTCTACCGGTCAAACGGTAAGTGTGATTCAAGTAGGTGTAGGTACTTATACCGCTACTTGTACTACGGCTTGTGGAACGTCTGATGCGTCTACTACTATTAGCATTGGTACATCAGATAAACCTGCAGCACCAAGCGTGGTAGCTAACAAGTCGAATGTTTGTGAGGGTGAAAAAGCAACGATCACAGCGAGCGGTTGTGCAGGAACAGTAACCTGGTCTACAGGAGCTACAGGTTCTAGCATTCAAGTAGGTGTGGGTAGCTATACAGCCACTTGTACTACGGAATGTGGCACTTCAGATGCTTCAGTTGCAGTGACTATTGGAACTTCTGATAGACCTTCAGCACCTCAGATCGCTTCGAATAAAGCTACTGTTTGTGATGCTGAGCTAGCAACAATTACAGCTACGGGTTGTTCAGGAACTATTACTTGGTCAAACGGAGCTACAGGAGCAAGCATTCAAGTGGGTGCAGGAACGTACACTGCTACTTGTACAACTTCTTGTGGAACATCGGATGTTTCAAATACAGTACAGATAGGTACTTCTGAGAAGCCAGCAGCACCTCAGATTGTTGCAGATAAGTCTACAGTTTGTACTGATGAAACGGCTACGCTGACAGCTAACGGTTGTGCTGGTACAGTGACTTGGTCGAATGGTGCTAATGGTACTTCGATTCAGGTGGGATCAGGTACATATACAGCAACTTGTACTTCTTCGTGTGGGGTGTCTGAGTCTTCAGCTCCGATCCACATTGGTACATCTGAAAAACCTGCTAAACCAACCATCGCATCTTCTGGAGATGGTGTATGTGGAGATCAGAAGGTGACCTTAACTGCAAGTGGTTGTTCAGGTACGCTACAATGGTCTAACGGTATGACAGGAACAAGTATACAAGTGGGTGCCGGATCTTATACTGTAACTTGTACTACAGCATGTGGTACCTCTGATGTAGCATCGATCCAAATCCACGAAGGGGGCTCTCCTGAACCTCCAGTGGTTACTTCGGATAGAAATTCTATCTGCGGATCTGAAAAGGCTACTCTGACTGCTAGCGGGTGTGTAGGTGGTACTATCCATTGGTCTACAGGAGCCACAGGATTCAGCATTCAGGTAGGTGCGGGTGTGTACACTGCAACATGTATTGACGCTTGCGGAAACGAATCGATAGCTTGTATAGCTGTTGAGATTGATGACACAGCTGAGGTGCCAAGTACTCCAACAATCTCTGCTAACAAAGATGGAGTTTGTGGTGATGAGAAAGCAATCTTGACTGCCAGCGGATGTACAGGTGGTACCATAGTATGGTCTACTGGTCAGCAAGGACAGCAAATTGAAGTTAGTGCCGGAGTGTATACAGCAATATGCAAGACGAGCTGCGGTACATCTGAAGCTTCAAATGCTGTAACCATTGTAGCGAAAGGAGGAAGTATCTCAATCACTAGCGATAAATCTTCGTACTGTGTAGGTGATGCTGTAACCTTAACCGCCAGCGGATGTTCGAACGGAGTAATTAAGTGGTCAAATGGTGTAACGGGTAATGTACTTCACATTACAGCCGGAACCACCACTACCTATACAGCAGTATGTGTAACTGAGGAGTCTGTAAGTAGCTGTGACTTCCATGTAGGAGATATTATCTTCCAAGTGGAAACTCAGAATAACCCGAACGGAATGCATACCAAGTATCTATTAACGGATCTTTCTTATGGTATACTTCAAGTGAAGGATCAACCTAAGTTTACTCAAGTACAGGCAGGTGAATATAAAGTGATCTCCTTAGTGTACATTGGTGAGATACAAGGTCTACATGAAGGGGCTAACTATAGCTCTGTAGATAAAGGTGCTTGCTTCAGTGATGATGAAACGGAAATCAGTGTATGTAATCCGGTTCCTGTGAATGAGTGTGAAGCCGTAGGAAGCTTTACTTTGAATGTGAAGTCAGCGGCAGAATGTGGCAATGGAGAATGCGGATTAGCGCCAACCTTAATCTCTTCAGTGGGTAACGGAACTTGCGTAGGAACACAAGTGATCTTAACCGCTCAAAACTGTGTAGGTCAGGTGGTTTGGAGCAATGGACAGACAGGTGCATCTATCAGCTTTACAGCTGAAACAGTAGGAGCTACAACTTACACCGCGAAATGTGTAAGCGCTACTTGTGAAAGTGCTTCTTCTGCTCCATTAACTATAACGGTGACATCAACTTTACCTAAGCCGGTGGCTATTGAGACTTTGAACAATATCTGTCCGTTAGCCTATGTAGACTTGAGAAATGCTATACTTGGAGAACCTGGAGCTGGAAATGTGTTTGAGTTCCACTATGGAAATAGCCCGTCTACTCCATTGGTGACATCAGCTCAGGTAACAGCCGGAACGTACTACTTGTTTGAAAGAAGTTCTACCGGATGCTTTAGTGAAGGAACTCCAGTTAAGGTAGAGATCAGCGGTGATTGTCAAAATCCGATCTATCCGGATGCAGTAGATGTAGCCATAGAAAAAGTGGGTGATAAGACTACCGCTCAGATCAATGATGACATAACCTACACTGTTACCATCAAGAATATAGGAGAGCGTGGAGCTTCTGACATCAAGGTGAGAGACATAGTTCCTCAAGGCTTACAAGTGATGCAAATCAGTGAGAACGCCTTTATGGAAAATGGTCAAGTGAGGGTAAGTATAGATACCTTAGCTCCTGGTCAAAGTGTAGATGTTACTTACTCTGCAAAAGTGACTACTAACGGTAGAATCTTGAACAAAGCTGAACTCATCTCTGTAGTTCAGAATGACACAAACACTAACAATAACTCATCTACTTGGGTGATAAATGATAGTGCTGCTGCGGATTCCTTAATCGGACTTGCTAAGGCAGTGGGTGCAGTGACGAAAGCAGAAATAGGTAATCGTTATAAGGTGCCGTTTGTATTTACTCTAGCTAATATGGGTAAGAATGATCTTTCTAACATCAGCTTGAGAGATACCTTGTCAAACACCTTCGGACCACTAGTAAGTATTGACTCTGTACATGTAAGCGCAGATTCCGGATTGGTAGTGAATCCTAATTATACCGGAGTAGGTGAACATACGGATCTATTGATTCCAAGTCAAAGTCAGATTGCTTCAGGTAGTACATTAAATGTAAGAATGGATGTGTTTGTGAACTTAGGTAATAACGCTTCTATGACCTTCATTAACTCTGCTACCGTTTACTCAGGTTCTATCTCTGATCGTTCAACTGATGGAGTGAATCCGGATCCTGATATGGATGGTGATCCTACGAACAACAACGTTCCAACCCGCTTCCAGGTGGGAGACGGAAGTACATCTTACGGAATTGGAGTGGCTCTGGCAGTTGTTGATACGGCATTCGTGAATGACGGTACTGCTTATGAAGTAACCTACAGAGTGAAGATCAAGAACTATGGCGCTGATACCTTAACCCATGTATATGCAGTGGATAGTTTGATGAACACCTTCGCTGATGCTATTGACTTTACAGTAAGTGGTAAACCTGTAGTAAACGAAGGGTCTACCTGGGTGCCGAATCCTGACTTTAACGGTAAAGATGATGTGAGAATCTTGTTGCCTGAAGCGGAATCTATCTTAGCCCCTGGTCAGACAGATTCTGTAGAATTCAAAGTGACCGTGGTCTTCGGTGATCATTATGGACCGTACAGTAATTCGGTTACAGGTTACGGAATGGATGGAGATAGTCTTCTAACTGACATATCAAATGCAGGACTAGAGATTATTCCTTCTTCGAGTACACCAACTGAGTTTACAGTTCCGGGCTCTGATCCTAGAGGACTGGTAGAAATTCCGGAAGGTTTCTCACCAAATGGTGATGGTAAGAACGATAACTGGAAGATTGAGTTGAAAGGCAATGCTAAGATTGAGAAGTTACAGATAGTGAACCGTTACGGAGCTGTCCTATATGAGGAAGACGGAGAAACCGTTTCTACTTCTGGATGGGATGGTAAAGCAAATACAGGTCTAATACCTGGAAATACTACGGTTCCTTCAGGTACTTACTTCTACAAGTTGAAGTTAGCCGGACAGAGCAAATACATCATAGATTATATCACGATCGAAAAATAAGAAAAGGGGCCTGCGATATGCAGGCCTTTTTTTTGAACTAGGTCAAGCGGAATTATTCGTAACTTTGCGCAATTTTTAAAGTCTATGAATTCGTACTTTCTGCAAGTCCAAAAAATAGTTCAAGAAACAGAGGATACCGTTAGTATTCATTTTTGGCATCCCATAAGCGGTCAAATCTCCTATGAAGCAGGTCAGTTCCTAACGGTGCTGATTCCTGGTCCGGATGGGAAGAAAGTGCGCAGAAGTTATTCCTTCTCTAGCTCTCCAGTGACTGATTCCGGTTTAGCAATTACCGTAAAACGCGTACCGGGAGGCTTAGTGTCTAATTATTTAGTAGACCATGTCAAAGCAGGAGATTTTCTGGAGGTCCTTCCTCCTATGGGAAGATTTACCTATACTGAGACCGAAGGTAATCTAGTGTTTATAGGTGCAGGTTCTGGCATTACACCGTTGATGTCTTTGATCAAAACTCTTCTAAGAACTACAAATAAGAAGATTCTTCTCATTTATGGTAATAGAAATGAGCATAGTATCATCTTTAAGGAACAGTTGAGAGAACTGGAAAGTACGTACAGGGGTAGATTTACAGTAGTTTATATCTTAAGCAGACCCGGAGATTACTGGGTAGGGCATAAAGGGCGTATACACGAGGCTAATGTGATCTGGTTCATGAAAGATCATGGCGTAGATTTCAAAAATGATTCCTTCTACATGTGTGGCCCGGAAAAGATGATGGATGACCTTCAAAAGGTTTATACCTTATTTGAGATTCCCGAAGACAGGATCCACTATGAAAGATTCAATGCACCTACTATTGAGGAAGATGAAATTCTTCCGGAGCAAACCGCTCAAACGGTTACTGTAAAATACGATGGTGAAACCCATGTGTTTGAAGTAGCACCGCACCAAACTATACTTGAAGCCGCTTTGGAATTAGATATTGATTTACCTTATTCTTGTCAGGCCGGAATGTGTACAGCATGTTTAGGCAAATGTTTAGAAGGTCAAGTGAAGATGGATGAAGATGACGGTTTGACGGATAAGGAGAAGGATGAAGGCTACGTGCTAACTTGCGTTTCTCGTCCGCAAGGTCCCGGAGTAGTCATCGAAATTGATTAAAGCTGCTGACATGCCCTTGTCGCGGAGCATAGTTAATTTTGAAAAAAAAACAAATACAACTATGCAAATATCAGCTTCAAAATGGTTAGACATCTGGCAAGCAAACAGAAGACTTACTCGCAGAGTCATAGAAGCATTCCCTGAAGATCAATTGTTCTCCTTCTCCATAGGAGGGATGAGAACCTTCGGAGATATGATTAAGGAATTACTAGCTGTGGAAGGTCCGGGTATCGAAGAGATCGTCACCGGTGTTCGACAAAAATTTGACGAGCATGCTTCTTATCAGACTAAGCATGAGCTCCTAGATAAATGGGATGCTGAAACGGCGAGGATAGATAAATTCTGGGCCGACTTGCCAAGTGAAAAGTACCTTGAAAGAGTTAATCTTTTCGGTCAATATGAAAGTTCTGTTATAGATGCCATTCTGTATTTTGTTGAGAACGAGATCCACCATAGAGGGCAAGGTTTCGTTTATCTCCGATCTTTAGGCATTCAACCTCCATTCTTTTGGGAACGCTAAACTGATATCTTACTTATCAATTTTCGCACGTTTTCTTTTAGCTCTTCCGGCTCCAAAATCTGCATATGATCACCGAAACATAGGAACCAGCGGGGGAATGCTTCGCTGATTTCTATGGTTTCAAAGGTCATCTCTATCCCTTTTTCTGACATCCTCTCTGAAACATACCCATAATTGTGCCGCGAAGAGCTAAGATAGTTGGCAATCTTGGGATCCACGAGTAAACGCACTTTAACTCTAGGAATGTCTGTATTTTCCTTCAGGAAATAAGAAAGTGAGGGATGTTGACGGTGAAACCTATTTTGAGTTCTGTTAATTTTAATAATGCGATCTGTTCTAAACTGCCTGTAATCATTTCTAAGTAGACAAAATCCCAAGATGTACCAATTGTTATTTTCATGAAATATACCTACCGGTTCAATCTCTCGTTCAGATTCTTCACCGTAAAAGGTCTTATATTTCATGATGATCGATTTTCGGTCGGCTATGCTGTGAATGACCACCTGTAGAGAATCTTCGATTTCTTCGTTGAACATGACCTTTGGCACGCGAACCTGAATGGTTTCATCTAAGGAATCCAGCCATTCTTTGTCGTATGTTTTGAGAACGGATCTGATCTTTTCTACTGCTGAGGTGAATTGGTTACCCAATGATTTATCCGAGAGGCTTCTCATTAGCTTTTCGGCAGTAACCAGGCTGCCTGCTTCCTCTCGCGTAAACATGACGGGTGGGATTCTATAACCATCCATCAAGGAATATCCCACTCCTGCTTCCGAAAGGATAGGTACACCGGCTTGTTCTAAAGCTCTAATGTCTCTGTAGATAGTGCGTAAACTGACGCCAAATCTTTCCGCAAGATCCTGTGCTTTGATGATTCTCTTGGTTTGTAAGGAGGTCAGTAGCGCTATTAGTCGGTTAAATCTTTTTATGCTTTCATCCTGCATTTATAAAGGTATGTTTCCATGTTTTTTCTTTGGCAAATGTTCTGTCTTATTGGCCAGGGATTCAAAAGCGCGGATCAACTTTCTTCTGGTCATCCTAGGCTCAATCACCTCGTCTACGAAGCCTCTACCGGCTGCTTGATATGGGTTAGCAAATAGATCTGCATATTCTTTTTCTTTTTCCAAAAGCTTGGCTGCAGGATCATCTGCTTCAGAAATCTCCTTCTTAAATATGATCTCGCTAGCTCCTTTTGCACCCATCACTGCAATCTCAGCACTTGGCCAAGCAAAGTTAAAATCGGCGCCAATATGTTTAGAGTTCATCACATCATATGCACCTCCGTACGCTTTACGTGTGATAACCGTAATTCTGGGAACAGTGGCTTCTGAAAAAGCATAGAGCAATTTCGCTCCATTTGTTATGATGCCTTTCCATTCCTGGTCCGTACCCGGTAAGAAGCCCGGTACATCTTCCAATACGAGTAAAGGGATATGGAAGCAATCGCAGAATCTGATAAATCTGGCCGCTTTCTTAGAAGCTTCAATATCTAGAACTCCGGCTAGGCTCATGGGCTGGTTTGCCACGATACCTATACTTTTTCCGGCTAGTCTCGCAAAACCCACGATGATATTATCAGCATAGTTTTTATGAACTTCAAAAAAACTGTCATCGTCTATGATGCCGTCAATGATGGCATACATGTCGTAAGGTTGATTGGGATTATCCGGAATAATTTGCTCTAAATCCTCTCTGATTTCCGTGCCAAAGGTATAGGGAAGCGCAGGAGGCCTGTCTTCACAGTTCTGAGGGATATAACTTAGGAGTTTTCTGATCTGTGCTATACATTCGTAATCATTTACCGCTGTGAAATGTGTAACGCCTGATTTAACGGAATGTGCGGAGGCTCCACCTAGGTCTTCAGAAGAAACTTCTTCATTTGTTACGGTTTTAACCACGTTTGGACCCGTTACAAACATATAACTGGAGTTCTCTACCATTAGGATAAAGTCAGTGATGGCAGGGGAATAGACTGCACCTCCTGCACATGGTCCCATGATGGCAGAGATTTGAGGCACTACTCCGGAGGCTCTTACATTTCTATAGAAGATATCTGCATAACCTCCAAGGGATCTTACGCCTTCTTGTATCCTAGCTCCTCCTGAATCATTCAGTCCTATGATGGGAGCTCCATTTTTCATGGCCATATCCATAAGCCTGCAGATCTTTTCAGCATGAGTCTCCGAAAGTGATCCTCCGAAAACGGTGAAGTCCTGGGAGTACACGTAGACTAGTCGGTTAGCCACTCTTCCATACCCGGTAACTACTCCATCTCCGTAGAAAACCTGATCTTCCATCCCAAAATCAGTAGTTCTATGTACTACTAAGGCTCCTGTTTCTTCAAAACTACCTTCGTCTAGGAGAAGATGGATTCTTTCTCTGGCAGTGAGCTTGTTTTTTTTATGTTGAGAATCGATCCGCGCTTGTCCACCTCCCAGGGAAGCCTGGGTTAGTTTATCTTTGAGTATTTGCTTCTTATCTTGCATGCTCTTGCAGTTTTTGGATTAGGTTTATGGCAGATGCGGCAATTCGGGTTCCCGGTCCAAAGATGCCTGCCACTCCTTTTGCATATAGAAATTCATAATCTTGAGGTGGAATCACACCTCCCACAATAACCAAAATATCATCTCTACCCCATTTTTTTAGTTCCTCTATCACTTGAGGAACCAAGGTTTTGTGTCCGGCAGCTAAAGAGCTTATTCCCACTATGTGCACATCATTCTCTACGGCTTGCTTTGCTACCTCTGAGGGGGTTTGAAATAATGGACCCATGTCTACATCAAAACCTACGTCGGCAAAGCCCGTGGCCACTACTCGCGCTCCTCTGTCATGACCGTCCTGACCTAATTTGGCGATGAGTATTCTGGGTCTTCTGCCTTTTTTTGACTCGAAAAGCTCACTTATCTTTCGGGCTTTTATAAACTCTTCATTGCTTTCCATGGTCTTTCTGTAAATGCCTTGTATGCTTTGTATGTTTGCCTGATATCTGCCAAAGGACTTTTCCAATGCATAGGAGATTTCCCCTAAAGTACATCTTGCTCTAGCTGCCTCAATGGCTAAGTCGAGGAGGTTTTTATCTCCAGCATTTTCCAGTTGTTTTAGAAGAGCCTTGACTTTGATTTCGTCTCTTTTTGCTTTGATTTCTTCTAATCTTCTGCACTGTGTAGCACGTACCACATCGTTTGAGACTGATAGCGTTTCCGGTAAGGTTTCGTTTTGGACAGGAAATAAATTAACCCCTATTATCTTTTCATAAGAGCTGTCTATTCGCCCTTGCTTAGCCGTTGCAGCTTCTTCAATTCTTCTTTTCGGGATTCCTTTTACTATGGCTTCCGCCATGCCACCTACACTTTCCACTTCCTCTATAAGGACCTTTGCTTTTTTGATAAGTTCACCGGTAAGATATTCTACATAATTAGATCCGGCCCATGGGTCTATGGCCTTAGTGATTCCTGTATTTTCATGCTGTAGATATTTTTGTGTATCACGAGCAATACCGGCTGAAAAGTCAGTTGGAAGGGCTATGGCTTCATCAAGGGAATTTGTATGTAGGGATTGTGTTCCCCCAAAAGCAGCAGCCAGTGCTTCTAAAGTAGTTCGTGCAATATTATTGAAAGGGTCCTGAGCCGTCAAGCTCCATCCTGAGGTTTGACAGTGTGTCCTCAGTGCTAAAGATTTGGGGTTTTTAGGTTGATATTTGGAAACATATTCGCTCCAGAGCACCCTTGCGGCACGCATTTTTGCGATCTCCATAAAGAAGTTCATGCCTATACCCCAAAAGAAGGAAAGTCGTGGCGCAAAGTCATCAATGGCTATTCCTGCTTTTAGTCCTGTACGAATATATTCCAAACCATCTGCTAAGGTATACGCCAATTCCATATGTGCAGGTGCACCTGCCTCATGCATGTGGTACCCACTGATAGAAATGGAGTTAAACTTAGGCATATGTTTACTGCAGTAAGAGAAAATATCTCCCACGATCTTCATGGAAGGGCCGGGAGGATAGATATAAGTATTCCTCACCATGAATTCTTTTAGGATATCATTCTGTATGGTTCCTTGTAGTTTTTCAGGAGAGACCCCTTGTTCTTCTGCCGCAACGATATAGAAAGCCATTATAGGTAAAACTGCACCGTTCATAGTCATGGAAACGGACATTTGATCCAAGGGGATATCATGAAATAGGATTTTCATGTCTTCTACCGTATCAATGGCTACACCAGCCATCCCCACATCTCCTGCTACACGGGGATGATCTGAATCATACCCTCTATGCGTAGCCAGGTCAAAGGCTACGGAAAGACCTTTTTGACCCTGGGCTAAATTACGTTTGTAAAAAGCATTACTTTCTTCTGCCGTTGAAAACCCGGCATACTGCCTTATGGTCCATGGCCTAGACAAATACATGCTGGCATACGGACCACCTAAAAAGGGAGGAAATCCGGATCTGGAGCCTATATGGGGATACTTCGGAGTAGGAAGTATTCTAGGAACAGGAATACCTTCCTGATTCTCAGAAAATCCGGGCAATTCCACCTCTTTTTTACTCCAGAGGTCTACCTTCTTATATTTCAACGATGGATCCATAAGCTACGTGGATTTTCGGGAAATTGGAGTTTGTCTTTTAGCCAACCGGCAACGGTTACTACTGCAGCTTCATAGGCAAGTTTTCTTTTAAATTCTTGTGGATCACTGTAGTGTTTTTTGACAAAGTGCGTGTCAAAATGGCCTTCAATAAAGGCCTGATGTTCCATTACATATTTGCCAAAAGGTAGGGTAGTGGAAATTCCGGCAATGCTATATTCTGAGATAGCTTCGCGCATCTTCACTATGGCTTCTTGTCGGTCATTACCCCAAGTGATCAGTTTAGCAATCATGGGATCATAATAGATAGGTATATCCATACCTTCTTTATAAGCATCATCCAGCCTGATGTTTTCACCTTGGGGTCTTTTGTACTTACTTAACTTACCTATAGAGGGGAGAAAATCCTGAAAGGGATCTTCTGCATAAACCCGAACTTCAATGGCATGTCCATGGATCTTTAGATCCTCTTGCCTTAACTGTAAGGTTTCGCCTCTGGCTACCCGAACCTGCTGTTCCACTAGGTCAATACCTGTAATCATTTCTGTTACCGGATGTTCCACCTGCAGGCGGGTGTTCATTTCCAGGAAGTAGAAGTTCTTATTTTCGTCTAAAAGAAATTCTACGGTGCCTACGCCTTTGTAGTTACAGGATTGGGCTACTCTCACTGCGGCAGCACCCATTTGGCTTCTGATGGTTTCGTCCAAAACGGAGGATGGTGCCTCTTCGATTACCTTTTGATGCCTTCTTTGGATACTGCATTCCCTTTCGAAAAGGTGGATAGTGTTCCCATATGCGTCCGCCAATACCTGGATTTCTATATGTCTGGGAGAGGCTACGTATTTTTCAAGGAAGACGGATCCGTCCCCAAAGGCGGCAGTGGCTTCACTCACCGCTCTTTCCATTTGTTCTATAAAATCCTCTTGTTTTTCTACTACGCGCATTCCTTTTCCTCCACCTCCTGCAGAGGCTTTGATAAGAACGGGGAATCCTATGGATATGGCGGTTTCTAAGGCCGTTTGAGGGTCAGTGATGGCGGTATCAGTCCCTGGAACCATGGGGATATTGTAATCTTTTACCCTTTCTTTTGCCGCTAATTTGGAACCCATAATACGTATGGATTCGGGACTGGGTCCAATAAAGGTGATCCCTGCATTTTCTGTTTTTTCGGCAAATTCTGCATTTTCACTGAGGAAACCGTAACCGGGGTGTATGCCATCTACCCCTAATTCCTTGGCTTTTGATAGGATCTTGTCTCCATCCAGATAGGAGGAGGCAGAAGGTGCCGGTCCTAGTAGTACTGCCTCGTCAGCCATCTTTACGTGCATGGCATTCCTGTCGGCTTCAGAATAAACGGCTACGGTACGAATGCCCATGCGCTTAAGTGTCCGCATGATGCGTATGGCTATTTCACCTCTATTTGCTACTAAGACTTTTTTCATATGTTTCAAGGTATGTTGACCAAGTTTCTTCAATCATTTTAATGGTGAGATCTTCCAAAAAGTAAGATCCAGAGGCGGGGTCATCAACTTCTCCGAGATGTCCTTCCCAGCGTAGTATATGTTGGATATTTCTATCTAATCTTCTGGCAAATTCCTTCTCCAGTCCGGGTATGGGTTCCCCTTCTAGCCAGTCGGCACCGCCGCAAATGGCTGAAGTGGCCATCTGGGTGCGTGCTATGATCTCAGTATAGGAATCCTGTCCAGTACAAGGTAAGAGTACTCCGAATGAACAAGAGCCAGCTTGAGCCTGATTTGCTTCTTCGATCTTTGCCCAAAGATGCCTTAGGGTTCGCATTTGAGCCAGATTGAGGTAGAAGTTTTCTTTGGCTGGTAAAAGGAAATGTACAGGACCATATTTTTGCTGGAAAACCACTTTTTCTGCTTTAATGAGCAGGTCTACCATATGATCTCCCTGTATGCCCCATTTGCCTTTGAAGTTCTGGGGCCGAGGTTCATCACAGAGAATAAGATTTCCTTTTGGAGAAAGATTTTCGCTGGGGCCTACGATTCGGATGGTCTTTTGGCTGAGATCAAGATCGCCTAAAGTGGAGTAGGTTTCAGCCTTCATACTTAAGGCTTGTACACCGCCCTGCAGGCTGGAAAGAACTTCGTCTTTATTATCTACCCATTGGGATACCAGCCAATGTGCCTGTAATTTGGGTATATTCAGCGCTTTTGTCGGTGTATGATCAATGAGTGGATTTCCTACCTCAAAAGTAGGAGAGGCAGGTAGTTCGCTGAGGACCTTTTGTAACCATTCCATACCTTATTCCAATTCCAGTAAAACCTGACCTTTCTCTACAGCTTCACCTTCTTTCACCCTGATTTTCTTGATTACACAAGCCTGTGAAATCTTTAGGATGTTTTCCATCTTCATGGCTTCCAGAATGAGTGCTGATTCATTCTCACTGACTTCTTGACCTTCCTGTACGGAGATTTTCAGGACCAGACCGGGCATGGGAGCTTTGAGCTGGGTCTGTTTCTGACTTCCGGATTTTCGCATGTCCAGCTTGTCCAGAATTTCGTCCCAACGATTTCGGATTTTTACGGTATACGTGAGTCCGTCTGCTTCGGTTTTATAGGTCCGATCAGACACTTTCTGGGTTTGTCCTCTATACAGGACATTTTCTAGTAGTACAGCCTCCGGATCCTGGCCCCGTATGGCTTCTATTTGTGCAGGAGTGAATTCAAACTCCTGATCATCAACGATGACTTTAAGGTTTCCGTTTTGCATGCTTCCTGACCTTTAGCATGCAATATAAAATTTTCTTGGAATAATACAAAGTTATAATTCTATACTTAGAAGTCTTTCCATGCGCTCACTTGGAGAGAAGCCTATCAGGATTTCTTTGCCCTCTTCTTCTTCCCATTTCCATTCTTCACAAGTGGCTTCGAGCAAATCTAGTAGGGTTTGGATCTTCGTCTCGTTTCTTTCGTTCTTTAAAAAGTTCTCGGAATTCTTGAAGTAGAGGAAGAGTTTTTCATTCTCCATCCAGGATAAATCATTGATCATTTCATCAAATGAATCCAAATTAAATCCAAAGTAGTCAGGGAACTCCAATGTCTTGGCAATCAGCTCGTAAAACTCTCTTAGAGTGGTAGGAGACTCCATTTCTATAAGGTCGAAATCAGTTGGGATTTCAGTAGGATTTATGACGCTTAGATTCTTCATCTAATGGTAGTAAAGGTTTCGTAATGATCTGGGGTGTAGTAAGCACTGTTATCGTTTCCGGTGACTAATCTTTCCGGACCTCGATTTTTACCGGCGACTTTGGGATGTACATCCCATTCCTTGTAATAGATCTTTTTATTGCCGGATTTTTCCGGTAGTCTTTTTTCAAAGTTACCAAATTTTCGACCACCCACATAACCTTCGGGGGCTTCTCCATGATTGTCCACGTGCTCTAGTACTTTCAGGACATAGTCAGGCACGCTTTCCTTTTTGGGGAATCCAAAGTAATACAGTAGGCCTAGTGCTAGGACCAGAAAGATTAAACTCTTTAGTTGCTTGTTCACTCCAGGATCTTAAGTGGGAGTAAAATTAGTAAAAACTAATCTTGATGGCTAAAGATCATGATGGGAATGTTGGCTTTTGGAAGTATACCTTTCGTGGCAGATGGGTCAATAATACTTTCCAGCATGTTTCTTTTTTTGGTGGTAACAAAGAGCATACTGACTTTTTCTTTTTCTATAAATTCGAAGATACCTTTTTTGAATACTTCAGTGGCATACTGCTTGATGATGAAACCACGTTCAGGGAAGGCTTTAAGAATCTCCTGGATATACTGGGTATTAGATTGTATGTCTAGTGGAAATTCCTCTATGATATGCGCAATGATCATGTCCTTCTTTCCGTATTTATTCCATTCTAAAGCCTGAGCTATTTCTTTGGCTTCGTCAAATTCCAGTTTGGAAGCGTAGCAAAGATTTTCGAAGATATCCCCTGTAAAATCTTCCGGGATCACTAGTAGGGGCTGTTTTACATGATGGATTAAATTTTGTGCTGTAGAGCCAATAAGTTTATCCAAAAAGGTTCTTTGTCCCGTTTTCCCTACTACTACTAAACCCTCTTCATTATGCTGTTTCAGGGTTTCAAGAATATCTTCAAAGGAGATGATGTATTCTGATTCTAAACCTTGAAGTTTATCTTCTTTCACTAAGTTCTTCAGTTCTTCTTCAGCATCTGCTTTTAATTCATCTATGGTTGTGCTCAGCAGGGCAGCACTGACCATGGGATCCACTACGGGCAAGGTTACGATATGTACGTAAGTAAGCGCTGACTGGCTCTTTTGGGCTAATATTCTTGCATAATGAGCGGCATTATTGGCGCCTTTTGAGAAATCAGTTGCTACAAAGATCTTTTTCATGGTATAGATTTTTTTTAATGGATCAAATTTAAGTAAGGTATACTGATCAAAAACTGATAAGTGAGCTATTTAATTGTGATTTTTCTCATATAATATAGTGATTTTAATGGTATTCTAACATTTGGGAAAAAGGATTGACACATAATCCTAGGGAATCTCGGGTAAATCCTTGAAAATAATTTAACTTTGCACTCCGAAATAAAAGAATATTAGATGACTTCAATAGCTCAGAGCGCCGTTCTATTGTTGCAAGACGGCACCGTGTTCAGAGGAAAAGCACTTGGAAAGATTGGAACTACCACAGGGGAGATTTGCTTTAATACCGGTATGACCGGGTATCAGGAATTGTACACGGATCCTTCTTACTATGGTCAAATCATAGTGAACACCACTGCACACATTGGTAATTACGGTATCAAATTAGATACAGAAGAGGAATCTGATGGAATCAAAATCAAAGGTATGGTATGTAATGCCTTTGAAGAAGAGTACTATTCAAGAGCTACGGCAGATGGTTCACTTCAAGATTATTTTGAGCGCAATGGCATTGTAGGTATTTCGGACATTGACACTCGACAAATCGTGAGACATATACGTGACAAAGGCGTAATGAACTGCTTGATATCTTCTGAAACGGATGATATTGATGCTTTAAAGGCCGTACTTGCAGAGTGTCCGGATATGGAAGGACTGGAATTAAGTTCAGTAGTAAGTACTTCTGAACCTTATTTCTTAGGAGATCCTGAAGCAAAAACTCGACTAGCAGTGATTGACTATGGATGTAAACGTAATATCCTTAGAAACTTTACTGACAGAGGATGTTATCTGAAGGTTTTCAACGCGAAAACTCCAGCCAGTGAGATCATAGCTTGGAATCCTGATGGTTATTTCATCTCCAATGGCCCGGGCGATCCAGGTTCTATGCAGTACGCAGTAGATACCGTTAAGGAACTTTTGGAAACGAACAAGCCACTGTTCGGTATCTGTCTAGGTCATCAATTATTAGGGCAAACTCAGGGCATCAGCACTTATAAGATGCACAATGGCCACAGAGGTTTGAACCATCCTGTAAAGAATTTAATCACTGGAAAATGTGAAATTACATCTCAAAACCACGGATTTGCCTTGAAACCTGAAGAGGCTAATGCAAATCCTGAGGTGGAGGTAACTCACATTAACCTGAATGATAATACCATTGAGGGCATTCGTTTGAAGAATAAGCCCGCATTTTCTGTGCAGTATCACCCGGAAGCAGCTCCGGGGCCAAATGACGCTAATTATCTGTTTGATCAGTTCTTAGCTATGATGGCATGAGACTTCAAAGTACCCGTCATCAAAGTCCTGAAGTAGGATTTAAAGAGGCCATTTTCCGGGGTTTACCGCCGGACAATGGCCTTTATTTGCCTGTAGAGATTCCTACCTTGTCTTCTTCCTTTTGGCAGTACTGTGACCAATTGAACTTTCAGGAAATCGCCACGGCTATGGCCTGTGGAATCCTGCAAGGGAGTATTCCCGAGAAGGAATTAAGGGCTTTAATCTTTAAAGCCATGGACTTTAGTGCTCCTGCTGTGAAGCTCCATAAAGACTTGTACTGCCTTGAATTGTTTCATGGTCCTTCTATGGCCTTCAAGGACTTCGGTGCGCGTTTTATGGCCACTACCATGTCCTACTTCTTAGAACAGAGTGGTGAGAAACTGAATATTTTAGTTGCCACCTCAGGTGATACCGGTGGGGCAGTGGCACAAGGTTTCTTCGGGGTGCCAGGTATTTCCGTTACTATTTTATATCCAAAGGGAAAGGTTTCTCAAGTGCAGGAGCTGCAGCTCACAACCCTGGGAGGTAACGTCAAGGCCATTGAAGTAAACGGCACTTTTGATGATTGTCAGGCTTTGGTAAAACAAGCCTTCCTGGACGAGGAGTTAAGATCTAAGTACAGATTGGCTTCGGCTAATTCCATCAATATTGCCCGCCTTATTCCGCAATCTTTCTATTATGCTTATGCCTATGCGCAATTGAAGCATCTGTGGAAAGATTTAGTGATCTCTGTGCCTTCGGGCAACTTTGGGAACCTGACGGCAGGTGTTATGGCTATGAAAATGGGTATGCCGGTTTCTTATTTTGTAGCTGCCACAAATGTGAATAAAGTGGTGCCTAATTATCTAGAATCTGGTGAATTTCAACCCATATCCCCTTCTATACCTACCTTATCTAATGCTATGGATGTGGGGAATCCAAGTAATTTTCCGCGACTTTTAGCGCTCTTTAACGGAGACGTAGAAAAAATGCGAGCTAAGATCAAAGGATTTTCCTTTACGGACGAAGAGACGAAGCTAGGAGTTAAGGAATTGTATGAATCCTATCATTATTTGGCATGTCCGCATACTTCTGTAGCCTATTTGGGCTTGAAAAAAGCCATGGAAATGGATGGAGGTGAACATGCAGGTGTATTTCTTTCTACTGCTCACTTCGGTAAATTCCTGCCTGAAATGGAGAGTATCCTCGGATTTAGTCCTGAGCTTCCTGAGGCATTGCAAATTTCAGGAAAGAAAGAAGCTACAGAGATGGATAATACTTACGCCAAGTTTAGAGCTTATCTCACCCAGCATTTAATCTGATGAAATTTAGGGAAGTACATATAACCCGTTACATCACTCCACTGAGGGAGGGAGGGTCTCTACCTGCCATAGTAGAGGCAGATGATGAGTTCTTGTATGTACTGAAATTCAGAGGGGCAGGACAGGGAACGAAGGCCTTGATTGCAGACACGGTGGGTGGAGAAATAGCCAGAAAACTAGGTTTAAAAGTTCCTGAAATGGTATTGGCTGAGCTAGACGATAGCTTTGGAAGAACGGAGCCGGATGAAGAGATTCAAGACTTGCTCAAGTTCAGTACGGGTACAAATCTAGGTGTTCATTACCTATCCGGGGCTATTACCTTTGATCCGGTTTTGCATCCTATCTCGGAAGAGATGGCCTCTCTAATAGTTTGGCTGGATGCCTTTCTAATGAATGTGGATAGGACGGCAAAGAATACTAATATGCTGATGTGGCACAAGGAGCTTTGGTTGATAGACCATGGAGCTTCTTTGTATTTTCATCACAATTGGGAGACTTGGGAGAAGCAGGCTTTAAGTCCTTTCAAAGCCATTAAAGATCATGTATTGAAAGGGAAAGCTAGCAAGGTACAAGAGATGGACACCTTTGCCAAAAGCATATTAAATAGAGCCTTCTTTGAAAAGGTGGTGAATGCGCTCCCCGTTTCCTGGCTAGTAGAAGAGGGGGATAGGCAAGTATATATTGATTTCCTAAGTAAACGTTTAGAAAATTCTCAGGTTTTTGTAGATGAAGCACTTGTATGAATATGCGGTGATCAGGGTAGTTCCTAGAGTAGAGCGTGAAGAATTCTTCAACGTGGGGATTATTCTATACTGTAAGGCTTTGCGTTTTCTACAAGTCAAATGGGAAGTTGATCCCAATAAGTTTAAGGGATTCTGCAAAGGGATGGATTGGCAAGATTTGCAAGACTATCTCCAGACCTTTGAGCGTATAGCTGAAGGTGAAGGTCCTATTGGGCAATTTCCTTTAGCTGAACGTTTCAGATGGTTAACCGCTACTAGAAGCACAGTGGTTCAAACCTCCAAGATCCATCCGGGCTTGACCTGTGATCCTGCCGCTAAGATTCAGCACTTAATGCAAGAGCTGGTACTGCCTTAAAAATTTTAGTCTATTTATTTGGTAGAGTTAATAGTTTTTACTACATTTGTAGTATAATCACCCTTTTTCTATGGCTTACTTTACCGTACTTTTAGGCTTAGGTTTAGTGCTGTACATCGTGTATAGAACCTATACATTGATTTCCAAAGGGAAAATATAGATTTCGTTTGTTTCATTTATAAATGGAGAGGCTGCTTTTTTGAGGCAGCCTCTTTTTGTACATAAGGAAGGTCTTTATGATGTTCCTCTTTTTACATTAGAATTCCTTAATGAAGCTGCCTTACTTTTGATAATTCGTACGCATTAAAATACGAGAAGAGATGTAGGACTTTAGTCTGGTGCTAGACCAAGCGAAAGAAGGGTTTAGATCTAAAGCAGGAGAGTTATTTACAGAAAGTAGGAATCATTCCTTCAATAGTGAGGTGATCTAGTCTGATGCTAGAAATACTTAAGGGATGAATAGCAGAGTATTATAGTGTAAAAAAGGGGCTATCATTTGATAGCCCCTTAATTCTTATTCGTCACCGAATCCCCAATCTATTCCTTTTAGGGTAGCCGGAACACCTTTCTCAATCCAAGGTGCTGCAGGTTTTCCTTTTAGGAAGTGATCAAAGAATTGCAATTGACGTCTTTGTATATCTTTTCTGTTTTGACGCTGAACCAGGTTGTGGTCATCGCCATTGTAGTTTAGCATCCAAACCGGTTTTTGCAAACGGCGAAGAGCCGTAAACATCTCAATACCTTGGTACCAAGGCACTGCGCCGTCTTGGTCGTTATGCATGATGACCACAGGAGTTTTAACATTAGGCATTCTGAATAGAGGAGAGTTCTCTATATACAGTTCAGGTTTTTCCCAAAGTGTAGCACCTATTCTACTTTGTGTTCTTTCATATTGGAACTGACGGTTCATACCGGTACCCCAACGGATTCCCCCGTAAGCAGAAGTCATGTTAACCACCGGTGCGCCGGCCCATGCCGCATCATACATATCAGTAACTGTAATCAAGTGCGCCACCTGGTAACCGCCCCAGCTTTGTCCCTGTATAGCAAGTTTTCCGGCCCATTTGTTTTGTTTTAGAGAGGCCATGCCGGAGTTGATGTACTCTTCAGCAGATTTACCTGGATAACCTATGGTATAGCTGATATCCGGAGTAAATACTACATAGCCATTACTTACAAAGAAGGAAATGTTCAAACGTGAAGGAGTAGGAGCCGGAGCATTGTACTTGTAAAGTCCATCAGATACTTTTTCATAGAAGTAAGCGATGATAGGGTAGGTTTTGTTTGGATCAAAATCTGCCGGTTTATACAATACACCTGTAGCCGCTTTACCGGTAGGAGTGGTCCAGTGGTAAAGTTCTGCCGTTCCCCAGTTGTAATCCTTTTGTTGAAGGTTGATATCAGATAGCTGAACTTCATTTACTAAATCCTTAGAAAGGTACACGTTTGGAGACTCTTCATAACGCTCTTTCACATATACATAAACCTTAGCATCTTTAGCTTCTTTGATGTTGCTGAAGGAGTTTTTCGCCCATCTTAATGCTTTAAAAGGCTCTTTTGGAGCTTTTTTGCCGGTTTGTAATGTTAAGCTATAGAATCCTGCTTCTTTGGTTTCGTTGTTGAAAGCTGTCAAGACCATAGGTGATTTTTCATCAATCACGGTAGGAGCGAAGCGAGATTTTCTTTCTTTCCAATCTTCGTAACGGAAAGTGATCTTTTGTTCACGGCCGTTAGTGATCTTTGTAGCTTGCGTTCCATCAGCTTTGATTGACCAGATATCGTATCTATCATTGATCCATACTTTTTCATCGCCTGTTGTCCATCCCGCGATTCCGTACGAGTTAGGATCATCCGGAGAATCATTGTCTTCATCTGCTACAGATACACCTAATTGTTCAGTTAGGTTAACTGTTTTTCCTGATGCGATATTATAGTTGAAGTAATGACCTTTACTTCTGTCATACCAGATAACGTTCTTTCCTTCTGGAGAGAGGGATACCATTCCTCTAACCTTTTCTGCGATTAATTTTCTAGATCCGTCAACTGTAGATACCAGATAAACATCTACCACACTACCGGTTTGCCATTGCGTTTCAATTCTTCTACCGAAATCAGTAGTAGCTACTACGAATTCGTTGTTGGCATCTTCCGTGTTTCTGATATCGCTTAATTTCTCATCTCCTAGAGCTATTACTTTATCAGGAGACTTCATATTCACTACGGATAGATAAGATTTTGATAGGTCTCTTCTAAGGTTAACCAATTGCTGTGTTTGCAGATAATCGTCTTTCCAATGCCAGATATCCACCTTTGCGTGTTCGAACTCTACTAAAGTAGTGTCTTTCACTCTTGGAACTGGAGCCAGACCTAAGAAAAGCTTTTCGCCATTCTTGCTGAACTTCAAATTGCCGTCTCCGCTCACATACCAGTTGGTAGGTACTCCTGGAGTCTTGGCAGAAACAAATACTTTAGAAGTATCCTTACCTGTATGTAGGTAAACTTTGAAATCTTTGATTTGAGCCTTTTCTGGCGACAAGTCTCCTAGATAGGCTAGGTTATTACTACTTTCATCAAAGGTAAAACCTTTGAATGTGCCTTTGCCTGAAGTGATTTGAGTAAGTGTTTTAGTAGCAAAGTCGTAACGGAAAACCCCACCGGTTTTGCCTACACTATCTTTCTCTTGAGGTTTTCTGACGAATACTAAGGATCTTCCTTTTTTGTCCAGATCGTAAGATTCTACTTGTTGGAACACGGTGTCCTTACCTACTCCCAAATGATATACTACAAGGTTAGTAGATGGCTTCTTTGGTCTTGGAGCCGGACCTTTTGCTTTGGCAGTATCAGCAGCTGGCTTTTTCTCCGGAAGTTCATCGTATAAGTAGACCAAGTATTTTCCATCCTCTTCAGCTAATTGATAAGATTTCACCTGAGGGATCTTTGTCAGGTTTTTGGTACTGATAGAATAGATGGCAAGTGAATCCTTAGGCATATCTTCCCTTTTCTTTTTGTCTATACGTGCTTTTCTAGTTTCAGCGTATAGGGGAGATATTAAGCTAACTAAATGGGCGTCGTCTGAGCTGAATTTTGGATTGCTGGCTCTAGGAAGGGTGAACAGGGTTTCGTTCTTGTCGGTTTTAAGGTACAAAATTCCGTCACCTTCTTGGGGAGTGACTTGGAAGAAAATTTTGTCTCCTTTTTTAGATACTCCTGTATTCCCAATGGACTGCCATCCATCATATACGGAGTGATCTAGAGGCTTCTTTTGGGCATAGGAAACTATACTACCAAAAAGAAGTAAAGCATAAATACTTCTCTTCATATACTACGTTTTTTTAAAGGTTCGAAGTTATGAAAAAAAATACTTATGCTTTGAATGTCTCGACCAACGCGCTGTTATTGTCGAGTACCTTTTTTTAGAGTGATCAGAATCACACCGTTTTCTGCCTTTTCTCCGTATTCTTCTGTCCGGTCTTTGGACTTTAGAACGGTGATACTATGGATGTCACCGGGATCCACAGAATTTAAGTTCTCAATCTCTTTACCTTCCACTATAATGAGAGGAGAATTCTCCTTGCTCAAGTTTCCTCTTAAACCCGACTTAGGTTCCTCTACTTTTCGAGCGTTTTCAGGAGTAAATTGCCCGCCTTGGATGATCACCTTTGCCATCCCATCTTTCTTCTTCGGTAGAACTACTTCTTTACTTTTAACTTCTATCCCTTCTACTACTACTACAGTGTCTGGCAAACTCCTTTTTTTAATGTCCAGTGTATTTTCTTTCATTTTTGCCAAAAAGGGCATATTGTCTTCTTCTTTTTGGCAGGAGATATGGGTAATGCTAAGTAAAAGGGCGGGTACTATAAGAAGATAGGCGCTGAGGGTTAATCTATGTGATGGTAATTTGTTCATCATCTTGATTCTTCGTTTCAGTGCTTTAAATGCAAAGGCATTTCCGGCCGTTTCTAAAGAACTGTGTTGCAGAGAAACGCCTACTAAAGAATGTTGGTAGGTGATTTTGTCCCAACCAGCCTTCAACACTTTTTGATCTACAAGAAACTCCAGGTTCTCTTTTACTTTTAGATTAAGGTAATTGACGAGAGGGTTATACCAACAAATGATCCGGCATACTTCAGCTAATAGTACATCCAGGGAATGCAGTTCCTGAGTATGTACGCTTTCATGTTTCAAAATAGTACTCAATTCCTTTTGGCTATGGCTTGGAGTATGTATATATATCCAGTTCCAAAAGGAGAAAGGATGGATTTTATTACTACTATCTCTAAAGGTATAAGTATCAAAATGTGATGTGATAGAGCGCTTATGAATAGTATAAACGCTCTTATAACTAAATACTAACCGCAAGAATAATATACAAATAATTATCAATACGCTATAGAATAGGTAAGTCTCCCACGGTATGCCGCTGCTGATTTCCGGAATTGAAATGTTTACTGCTTCAGACCTCTGAGCTACGATTTTTTTTGATTTTAAAAAGGGCCAAAGGAGAGATAAGATCATCCCACCCAAGAAGTAGAATCTGGTCCAATAGAAGAAGGTCAAATTCCTCAAAAAAAGGAAATATCCTACATACAGTAAGCTTAGGAAAAGGTTGATTTCTAAAAGGATGCTCATTTTTCTATCATTTTTAAGATTTCCTCTAATTCTTCGGGTTTTAGTTTTTGCTCTTCAGCAAAGAAGCTCACTACATCTTTGTAGGAATTTCCAAAGTACTCTCCAATAAAATGTGTTAGGAACTTTTTCTTGTATTCCTGTTGGGATATCAAAGGGATATATTTATGCGCATTGGCATATCTTTCATGGGTCACATATCCTTTTTTTTCTAAGTTTTTGACGGTAGATGCAAGGGTGGTATAAGGTACCTCTTCTTTTAATTCCTCCAGTATATCCTTTACAAAGCCCCCATTTAATTTCCAAATGGCCCTCATGGCTTCTTCTTCTTGAATCGTTAATTTTTCCATATTAAAACTTACATTTAATCTTTCCCTCATTCCACCGGTTTACTCCAAAATTCAATTCGCGTTAAGGCTATTTGTTATGAGTAAAGTCATTTTCTGATTGGGGAATTTTACTAAACTTTCGTAAATCTACGAAAATATCGTAGCTGTCCAAATCTTCCATCAATTTTTTTGGGTTTTCCCTAAAATCTAGGGGTATAGTCGCACTTTTATTTCCTTTATGGACGTATCTTTGTGAAATTTTTACAGTTGAGCATGAAGATTTCGTACAAGAGCCTGAAGAAGTTTATATCGTTTGAGCATTCTCCTGAGGAGTTGGGAAGATTATTGACTTCTACCGGGCTGGAAGTGGAAGGAATAGAAGAGATAAAAGGCACACTGGATGGGCTGGTGATAGGCAAGGTTTTGTCGTGTGAAAAGCATCCAGATGCTGATAAATTAAAGTTGACGCGCGTAGATGTAGGTGGAGAAGAGATTCTGGACATCGTTTGTGGTGCGCCTAATGTAGCTGAAGGTCAAAAGGTGATTGTAGCGCCGGTAGGAGTAACCTTGTATCCTACAGAAGGAGAGCCGTTTACTATAAAGAAATCGAAGATCAGAGGCGCTTCATCAAACGGGATGCTATGTGCAGAAGATGAGATTGGATTAGGTAAGTCTCATGATGGTCTATTGATTTTAGATACAGATTTAGCTCCTGGTACTCCTGTAGCCCAATATTTCAAGAAGGAGGGTGATCATGTCATTGAAATAGGTTTGACACCTAACCGTGCGGATGCGGCTTCTCATTTTGGGGTAGCCAGAGATATAAAAGCGGTGACCGGATTAGACCTACAATTGCCGGATGTAAGTGGATTTTCATTAGGGTCAGCAGAGCCGAAGATAGACTTGGAAGTGATAGCTACTGAAGCTTGTCCGCGTTTCTGTGGATTAGAGATTCAGGGTGTAAGCGTGAAGGAAAGTCCGGAATGGCTTCAGGAATTCTTGAGAGCCGTAGGTTTGAACCCGATCAATAATATCGTAGATATCTCTAATTACATCTGTCATTTCTTAGGACAACCTATGCACATCTTTGATGCAGATGAGATCAGAGGAGGGAAGGTAGTGGTTAGAAAGCCGGAAGCAGGTACTGAAATCATCACCCTTGATGGAGTATCCCGTAAGTTCCGTGGACAAGACCTCGCTATCTGTGATGCGGAAGGTCCCATGGCCATAGCCGGTGTATTTGGTGGACAGAAATCAGGAGTGAAGGCTGAAACTAAGCACATTTTCTTAGAGGTGGCTTATTTTGATCCTGCCCATATACGTAGTACGGCATCCTATTTTGGTTTAAAAACAGATGCATCTTTCCGTTATGAGAGAGGGACTGATCCGAATATGCCTCCGTATGCCATCAAATTAGCAGCACTGTTAGTTCAAGAGTTGGCCGGCGGACAGATAGTGTCCAAATCCTTCGATAATTATCCTACACCCATCTCAAATTTCGAATTTGATGTTAAGGTAAGGAACATTGATCGTTTGATAGGGAAGGCCTTAGGCATAGGCAAGATCAAAGAGATACTGGAAAGGTTGGATATTGGCGTGCAAGACAAGGGCGAAGGTGTGCTAGCTGTTTCTGTACCTCCATACCGTGTAGATGTGAACAGAGAGGCGGATATCGTAGAGGAAGTATTAAGAATCTACGGTTTTGATAATGTGGAACTTTCAGATCATCTAAGTGCCAGCTATCTATCAGATTTTCCTGTTAAAGAAGAAGAGGGCTTGAGAATCAGTTTGACGGCCACTTTAGCAGCGATGGGTTTCAATGAGATCCAATGCTTGTCTATTGTAAATCCGAAGGAAAATGCCTGGACAGGAGATCCTGAAAGCAGTGTTAAGCTTTTAAACCCTTTGAGTGAGGAATTGTCGGAAATGCGTCAATCCTTATTGTTCTCTGCTTTGAACACTGCTGTGTATAATATCAATCGTAGAAATAGGGATCTCAAGGTCTTTGAATTTGGAAGAGTATACAAACGTAATACCCAAGGAAAGGTCAAAGAGAAGAAGATGTTAAGTCTTTTACTAACAGGTAAGACTTCAGCGGAATCTTGGGCTTTGAAGGGGGATAATACAGCTTACAGACATTTACACCAGGCGGTTCAGCAAGTATTAAAGTGGATGAAAGTTCGTCAGTTTGAGGGCCAGGAAACTGCTTCACCAACTTTTGCCTACGGTCTGGATTATACGGTGAATGGTAAGGTTTTAGTTAGCTTTGGAAAGGTAAAAGCTGACCTGCTGAAAAAGGCTGATTTGAAACAAGAGGCTTATTATGCAGAATTTGATTGGGAGTATTTGATGCAGCAGTATTCCACTGATTTTGTCTTTAAGGAGATCTCTAAGTTCCCTGAAGTGAGAAGAGACTTGTCATTGGTATTGGATGAAGAAGTTAGCTTCAATAAGATACAGAAGATTGCTTATCAAACGGAGAAAAAACTCCTGAAACAGGTGAATGTGTTTGATGTTTACAAGGGGGATAAGTTGGCTGAAAACCAAAAATCCTACTCGGTAAGCTTCATATTGCAAGATCAGGAGAAGACCTTGACGGATCAGCAGATTGATAAGACTATGCAGCGTTTGATGGGTGCTTTTGAAAGAGAAGTAGGAGCAATCATTAGAAAATAATGCAAGAAGAAGAGTTTTTAAGAGAGAACGGTTATCTACTTTCTAAGTTTGAGGAAGTACAGGGGCAGTTCTTGCTCTTAAAAAGTCAGTTGAGAAGTCAGAAGGCCATTATTGAGGGATTGAACTATGATTTAGCTCAATCCCAAGCTGAGATAGAGCGTCTGAAACTCAGTAATAAGCGCCTAAGAGAACAATTATCTGCGCAGGAAGCACGCTTTAACGAGCAAAGTATTTTAGTTTCCGAAAACTTTAAAATACGAAATAATTTTAGTAAAATTGTAACCGATATTGAAGAAAAAGGGTCAGCGGAAAATGTCAACCTTAAGGAGTTTTTGAGTACGCTGATTGAAGAAATAGATATTTGTATTAATCAATTGTCCATGGATCGTGAATAAAGAAAAGGTAGTTTTCAATCTAAGTGGTGAAAAGATTCCTTTTCTCGTACCTAAAGACGAGGAAGCGCTTTACGTACATGCACGTGATATATTGAATGACCGTTTGGCTGTTTTAAAGAATAAGTATGCTGCAACGGCAAACCTAAATCAGCTTTTGACTGCGCTGGCTGTGGAGGCACTTGTAGATGCGCTTAAGGTCAATGACCGCTATGGAAAACTAAAAAATGAAGTAGATCAGCGTTTAGATCTGATCCGAGACAGCTGGGCCGATTGATTTTCTCTCATCTAACGTCTTCTTTTTTTGATATCAGATGAAACAGTGGTTTCATTTTAACATCATTAATTGAACTAGATAATGGACGTTTATTTAATTGCAGGCATAACCTTGCTTGTAGGGGCAGCCATAGGATATTTCCTTGGCAACAGTCTCATGAAGAAGAATGTGGCCAACTACGAGGAGGAAGCGAAGAAAAAAAGTGAAGAAATCCTTAGAAATGCTACACATTCCGCAGAAAGCATCAAAAAAGACAAGATGCTGGAAGCAAAAGAGCACTTTTTAAAATTGAAGGCTTCATTTGATGAAGAAAGTAATCAAAGAAAGAGCCAGATCTTACAGAACGAGCAGAGGGTTAAGCAGATGCAAAACCAAGTAGCTCAGCAAATCGAACAAAACAAGCGTTTAGAAAACGAACTAAACCTTAAATCCACTAAGCTGAATGAACAAATAGAAGCCGCCATCCGTAAACAGGAAGAGGCAGATAAGTTGCATCAGCAACAAGTGATCCAGTTAGAGAAGATCGCTAATCTCACCGCAGAGCAGGCTAAAAAAGAACTAGTAGAAGCCTTAAAACAAGAGGCTGAAACCAAGGCCTCAAGCTATATCAAGCAAACCATTGAAGAGGCTAAACTATCTGCAACGAAAGAAGCCAAAAAGATCGTTATTGAGACCATACAGCGTACTGCAGCAGAGCAAGCCATAGAAAACTGCGTATCTGTATTTAACATCGAGAGCGATGAAATCAAAGGAAAGATCATCGGTAGAGAAGGTAGAAACATCAGGGCTTTAGAAGCTGCTACCGGTGTAGAAGTGATCGTTGATGATACTCCTGAAGCTATAGTAATTTCCAGTTTTGATCCTGTAAGAAGGGAAGTGGCTCGTTTATCTATGCACCGTTTGGTTCAAGACGGTAGGATTCACCCGGCTAGAATTGAAGAAGTGGTGAACAAAACCCGTAAGGACATCGATAATGAGATCATAGAGATCGGAGAAAGAACCGTAATAGACCTAGGTATTCATGGCTTACATCCGGAATTGATCAAGATGGTGGGTAGAATGCGTTTCCGCTCATCTTATGGACAAAACCTTCTTCAGCACTCCAGAGAGGTGGCTAAACTTTGTGCGGCCATGGCTTCAGAAATGGGCTTAAACGTGAAGTTGGCTAAACGTGCGGGTCTATTGCATGATATCGGTAAAGTGAATAATGAAGAGTCAGATCTTCCTCACGCTTTACTAGGTATGGAATTGGCTAAGAAATACAAAGAGAATCCGGAAGTATGTAATGCTATCGGAGCTCACCATGATGAGATAGAAATGACTTCCTTGATTTCTCCTATTGTTCAGGTTTGTGATGCCATCTCAGGCTCTAGACCAGGTGCCAGAAGGGAAATGATGGAATCTTACGCCAGGAGATTAAGAGATCTTGAAGATCTGGCCCTCTCCTTTAAAGGCGTTGAGAAATGTTACGCTATCCAGGCAGGTAGGGAATTGAGAGTCATAGTAGATTCTGAAAACGTATCTGATGAGGAGGCAAACATGATGTCCTTTAATATCTCTCAAAAGATAGAGAAAGAAATGCAGTATCCCGGTCAAATCAAGGTTTGCGTCATAAGGGAGATGAGAAGTGTGAACTTCGCGAAATAATCAAAAGCGCTCCGAAAGGAGCGCTTATCTCCTCTTTGGCTAATTTCTGTTGTAAAATATAGCTTCGATTGCTGGATTGTTGATTTTACCCAACTTTGCCATTTTTTGTTGGAGTTTTGCGAAGTCGGTTAAATTAATTTGTACACTTTCAAGCCAGTTTTCCATTCTCACACGATTGAGTAAATCTCCTGTGGTAATTCTTTTTCTTTTTGCGTTTTTGTACCATTTAGTTCCTGGAAGTTGCTGCGATTTTTTTCGTTTGATTTGTGAGCTGCCAGTAAGATCATTGCGTAACATGCTGATATAAATTGGGGCACTTTCTCGACAGCTGTTTTCTCACGCACTTGTGCCTGTCCGCAGCCGATCAATGTTTTTTGATCACGAAAGCCTACCTCTATTTCCCACCTTCTAATATAAGCCTGTACAAGTAATTGGATATCTATATGCTGGGAGGTAGAAATTAGATAGGCAGGGTTTCGGTAAAGTAATTTGGAGCTTTTTGTAAGTCGGTAACTAACTGGACGAATAATGACTAGCATCAGGTTTCGCTCCCCGGATTTCCTCCACCTAACATTTTTTAGTGTTTTCACCTCAAAGACTCGTTTTTTACCTGCTGCCCATGCTTCTATCTTTTGGTATGGTATTTCTGGACTTTGCCGTATTTGTTCTGGTGTAGGTAACTCTCTTCCAAAATAAGGTTTTCTTCCCCTTTGATTTATTTTTACTTCGGCAGGAGAAAATAGCTTTGCATCTTTTCTTATTCTCCCTATTAATTCCACTCCGGCTGGCAGCTTTTTTATTACCGTTTCGTTGGTGTAACTACCATCAACACTTAACACCACTTTCTTATTAGAAAAACCGTCCGCATTTAAATCTTCTCTCAGAGAGAGGATACGCTGCAGACCTACTGCACTCATCTTCTCTTTCTTGTGTTGTTGCAAAAAAGTAGCTGTGGTTTGCTCGTCAGCGCCTTTAGTAGGCTTTTTTACTGGTGGACAATGGGTAAAGTCAACAGGAATTGCTCGAGAAGGCCCAAACACTCCCTTTTCTAGTAGCGATAAAGACACTTGAATAAAACGCTGCCCCCACACAAAATTACTGCTAAATGGCGGACCAAGTGGATCACGCATCCAACCCGTTCCGAAGATTTTCTTTCCTCGTTTACGTAGTAATGTATCGTCCATATGAGCATAAATATAAGGATGCTCCCAACCGTTAGTAAGTACTACTTCTTTGCGTATACAGCCAAATATCTTGCTCATATTCATTCGGCTGCCCTTAAAAAGGCGATAGGTAGCCGACCAGTCCAAGAACTGAGCACCACTGGCCGTTACCATTCCCGTAATAGTACATCGGCCAACACACGATAAAACACCTAAAGCAAGAGTCCGAGCTCGCTCAAAGGTTCTAAGTTGATTAAACGCTGGTAAGCACTTTTCAAATAATTCCCGAAAAGAACAAATTAGACCTTCCTTGGGAGTTTTTTTTTAAGCTCTTTTACAGAGTCGTCACTACGCTGTAGAACCAAACGTTGATGATCGTCAATCACCCATTCCACCACTTCTCCTTGCTGGAACTCTATGGCTTGCGCAACAGCAGCAGGAAAATTTACGTACCACTGCTCACTCTTGGCTCTCTTAATTAATTGAATTTTCGTCGGATATCCCATGTCTAGTCGTGTAACTAGATATAAATCTCACAAAAAAATGCGACAAATCAAAATCTGACGCACTTTTTTTTTAATATCTAGTAAATAACCAAACTCAAGAAAAGCGCTCCGAAAGGAGCGCTTATTTTTTGCCCGGACCTTTTACAAACTGTCCGCTATAAATTCCGGTAAACTCACCGTTCTTTAAAACCTGCTGACCATTCACCCACACATGCTCTACGCCTTCAGATAGGTGATGAGGGTCTGCATAAGTGCTGTTTTCTTTCAGGTCTTCTAAAGTAAAAACCACCACATCTGCCTTATAACCTTCTTTAAGTAATCCGCGATCTTTGATCTTCAAGCGCTGGCATGGTAGGAATGTCAATTTGTGAATCGCATTCGGCAAAGAGAGCACTTTTTCATCCCTGACATATTTTGATAATAGCCGATTGAAATTTCCGTATGCTCGAGGATGCACATTGGACTTTAAGAATACTCCCTCTGGTGCTAAGGATGAGGCATCCGAGCCAAAAGTCATATAGGGCAATTGCATTTGTTTTTTCAAATTCTCTTCTGACATTAGGAAGTATACTACTCCAACTCTGGAGTCATCTTGAACCACTAGATCCATGGCCGTTTCATACCATGTCTTTCCTCTTAATTGTGCCACTTCACTCAGAGTTTTACCCGTATATTTCTTCAGGCTATCCTGTTTGAATCCTATCAATAAGGTTTGATCAGGTCCTGCGGCAAGGCAAAGGTTCTCCCAACTTTTTTGTTTGATCTGCATTTCATTGCCCACCTTTTTACGGATCGCAGGATCTTGTAAACGTTTCCTCCACTCATCAAGTCCTCCTTCTTGTACCCATGTAGGCATAGCGGCATCTAAGCCCGTAGCTCCGGCAGTATAATTGTACATATTGGCCGTAATGGATAAGCCTTTGGCTCTAGCACTATCTATTTTGTATAGGACGGAGGAGATCTTAGGCCAATTGTCCTTTCCAGCAAGTTTCAAATGGTAGATTTCTGCAGGAATTTTGGCTTCTTTACTAATGGTGATCAGCTCATTTAAAGCCGCATCTATGGCATTCCCCTCAGAGCGCAGATGACTGATATACATACCTCCATATTCTCCCGCCGTTCGTGCTAAATCTATTAGCTCTTCTGTGTCAGCATAAGAGCCAGGAGCATAAATCAGAGAGGTACCTAGGCCCATAGCTCCTTCTTTCATAGCCTCTGCCACCAGTGCTTTCATTTGTTGCAATTCTTCCTTTGTAGCCTTCCTGTTTTCAAAGCCCATAACACAGATGCGTACGGTCTCAGCTCCTACGAAGGATGCAACGTTTGTAGCTATTCCTTTTTGCTCTAAATGGTTAAGATATTCTCCCAGAGTCTTCCAGGAAACGGTGTACTTTATATCTCCCTGCGTTTTTTCCATATAATGGGTAAGCTCTGTATTCAAAGGCCCCATGGAAGAACCTTCGCCCATGATTTCTAAAGTAACCCCTTGCTTTAACCCACTTAGAGATCTCCCATCCTGAAGAAGGCTTTCGTTTGCCCAACTTAGCATGTTCACAAAACCCGGACTTACGATCTTTCCTTTGGCGTCTATGAGCTGGTCTGCGGTAGCGCCTTTGAGAACAGGACCCACGTAAACGATCTCTTCCCCTTGAATAGCCACATCACCTACATAAGGGGTATTCCCTGTTCCGTCATGAATTAGGCCATTGTGGATAATAACATCATAATGTAGTTTGTCTTTGCAGCCCACAAGGAACAGCAGCAGTAATAGTTTTATTTTCATTTAGGGAAAGTATATCCTTTTCTATAATCTCTTCTTAATAATTTATCATCTGTTGAACCCAAGGTTTCTTTTACGGGGTCCCAATGTAGCGTTTTCCCGGCATTTAGGGCTGCTACCCCCAAAAGACTCATGTTCGTGGCTCTATGTCCTTTGATGATGTCAGCAAATGGGGTCTTTTTGTTTTCGATACTTTGCATAAAATCATTCCAGACCAAATCTATGTTTTGGCTATCCGGCTGATTTAGTTGGGCATCCTCGTGGATGACCGTTGATTTGCTGTCCTTAGGGTAGAAGGTCCAGCCGTTCATCCATCCCATATGAAAGGTGCCTTCTGTACCATGGAAATAGACTCCCACATTCTCGGTTTTGCTTTGGCCTCTACCATTCAGGTTAGAGTGTTCCCAGATGCAGTTGAACTCTTCAAATTCGTACAAGACCACTTGAGATTCCGGAGAATTCTGGTCATCATTCTTTATCTTTTTGCTAGCTAGGCTATGTATAGATTTGGGTCCAATCTCCTCTGTCCACCACAGGATCTGGTCAAACCAATGCGGCCCCCAGTCGCCCAGTTGCCCATTCGCAAACTCCATTCTTTGTCGCCACCCTCTAGGATGAATACTCTTCATATAGGGTACCAATGGAGCAGGACCACACCATTTGTCCCAGTCTAATCCTTCTGGTATGGCTTGCTCAGGGCTAGGATTTCCAGGCCAGTAATTATAATGCACAAAGGCCCTAACTTCTTTGATCACTCCTACTTTTCCGGATTTCAAAAAGTTCATCCCGCTGACATTATGGGGAGAAAACCTTCGGTGGAAGCCTACGGTACAGACCTTGCCGCTATCTGCCACTGCCTTGCAGATGGCTTGTCCTTCCGCTATGGTATGGCCAATAGGTTTTTCTAAATACAGATGGGAACCTGACTTTAGAGCAGCAATGGCTATAAGCGCGTGCCAATGGTCCGGAGTGGCATTGATTACGATGTCCGGTTTTTCCTTTTGTAAGAGCTCTTCGTAGTCCGTATAGATTTTGGGGTTAAATGAGCTGATTTTCCTCACTTCCTCATAGCATTTTTGGACTTGATTTCTATCTACATCACAGAGAGCTACTAGTCGGCACCCCCCATGTTTGAGTGCTTCCCGGAGTATATTTGTACCCCACCAACCGCTACCTATCAGTGCTAGTGTATAAGTTGTTTTATGGGCATGTACAAGGAAAGGGCGGGAGATCAGTGCTCCGGCCGCTAATGTCTTGATGAATTCAGACCTGTTCATAGCTAGTAGAGTATACTAGCAAGTTATTTCTTTATTGTGAATTTTCCAAGGCATGCAGGAATCTGTGCGGATCCTGGAGGAAGGAATGGGTCAATTGATAGTGAGGAGTTTCTCTATAACTTACCTTTTGGATCTGACCTTCTTCAATCAATAAGATGTCAGCCATAGGCAGCGCCATGATAATGGGAGAATGCGTGGCTATTATAAATTGCGCCTGATGATTCTTTACGGCATCTTGAATGAGGAGGATGAGGCTCAACTGTCGAGCCGGAGACAGTGCAGCTTCCGGTTCATCAATGAGATATAGGCCTTTACCTGTTATTCTTTGGTTAAAGAATTTAAGAAATCCTTCCCCATGAGACATTCCGTTCAGGTTCTCTGTATACTTATCTATGTAGGCTTTTTTTTCGGCGCGAAGGGGAGAAAGAGCTTTTTCCAGGTCACCCCCGGCCCAGTTTGCTTGAATATCTTCTATCTCTGCATCAAGTTCCGCGAGGTTTCTAAGGAGTTGCTTCACAAATCCCAAAAAATCTTCCGCTCTCACGAAGAAACCTGAGCGAGAGCGTTCAGCGTAGCGTAAGCTTAGGTATTTGCCCAGCTTTCTGGCCGATTCCATTAATGGATCTTCTTCCAGGCTGTATTCACCTACAGAGGGAACACCGCTAGCATAGGCTATGGCTTCCAGTAAGGTGGATTTCCCTGCGCCATTTTCACCTACAAGAAAGGTGATAGGGGAGGTAAGAGATATAGAGGGGAGATTTCGTACCAAGTCGAGATTAAAGGGAAACTCGTTCCCTTCCGGCTCATTCCTTAGTCCGAAACCTTGTAAGATCATACAGTAACTACGCTCAACATTTCTGCTACCGTCTGTTCTATGCCGGCAGCGTCAAAACCGCATTCAGCCCACAATTGGTACTGTTCTCCATGTTCTACGGTGCGATCAGGGATACCTAATCTTCTAACTTTTGCTGAGTATCCGTGTTCTACCATGAATTCTAAAATAGCAGAACCTATTCCTCCCATTAGGCAGCCGTCTTCTACCGTAATAACTCTGTCAAACTTTTGGAACACTTCATGTAAAAGTTCCTCATCCAGAGGTTTAGCAAAACGCATATCATAATGAGCAATGCTATAAGGAGAATTTTGAATGGCTTTGCTGGCCTCATTTCCTATAGGACCAAAGCTCAAGATAGCAATGTCTTCTCCGTCTTTCAGTTTTCTGCCTTTGCCTACCTGAATGGCAGAAAAAGGTTTTTTCCAATCTGGCATAACTCCTTCTCCGCGAGGGTAACGAAGGGTGATAGCTTGATGTCCGCTTTGGAACTCATCAGATTGAGCTAGGAACATGAGATTTCTCAACTCCTCTTCATTCATAGGGGAGGCGACCACCATGTTCGGGATGCAACGCATGTATGCTATGTCATAAGCACCGTGGTGAGTAGGGCCATCAGCACCTGCAAAGCCGGCACGATCTAAGCAGAAAATCACGGGTAATTGCTGTATACAAACATCATGTATAACCTGGTCATAAGCCCTTTGCATAAAGGAGCTGTAGATGTTACAGAAGACGGTTAGTCCCTGAGTGGCCATTCCTGCAGAAAGAGTTACGGCGTGTTGTTCCGCAATACCTACATCAAAAGCTCTGTCAGGCATGGCTTTCATCATGATGTTCAGTGAAGAGCCGGATGGCATAGCAGGGGTTATACCTACGATCTTGGGATTTTGCTCTGCCAGTTCTACAATAGTATGTCCAAATACATCCTGGAATTTAGGAGGCATAGGAACGGTGTATACCTTTTTCTTGATTTCTCCGGTAACCTTGTCGAAAAGACCAGGTGCATGCCATTTGGTTTGGTCTTGTTCGGCGGGTTTATACCCTTTCCCTTTTACGGTGATACAGTGTAGGATCTTTGGTCCCGGAATGTCTTTAAGATCATTTAGTACCGAAACCAAATGATCAATATCATGACCGTCAATAGGACCGAAATATCTAAGATTCAGCGCTTCGAAAATATTGCTCTGGCTAAGGAGTGTGCCTTTTATGGCATTTTCTACCTTCGCCACTATCTCTCTTGTACTTTTACCGAAGCTGCTGAATTTGCCCAATAAGTTCCATACTTCATCTTTGACTTTATTGTATGTCTTAGAAGTGGTGATATCTGTCAGATATTCTTTAAGGGCACCTACATTGGGGTCGATAGCCATACAGTTATCATTCAATATGATAAGTAAGTTAGCATCTTTCTCCATGCCCGCGTGGTTCATGCCTTCGAAAGCTAAACCGGCAGTGAGTGCCCCATCTCCAATGACAGCAATATGGTGTTTATCTTTTATTCCTTTATGGCGGGAGCCCATGGCCATACCTAAAGCGGCAGAAATGGAGGTAGAGGAGTGTCCTACTCCGAAGGCGTCATACTCGCTTTCCTTTATCTTAGGGAATCCGGAAATGCCTCCATACATACGATTTGTATAGAAAACATCCTTTCTACCTGTGATAATCTTGTGACCGTAGGCTTGATGTCCTACATCCCAAATCAACTGGTCATATGGCGTATTGAACACATAGTGCAGGGCAGTAGTTAATTCCACTACGCCTAAACTTGCGCCGAAATGCCCCCCGTTTACGGAGACGAGATCAATAATGAATTGTCTCAATTCCTGGCAAAATTGGGGCAACTGTTCAGGACTTAGTTTTTTCAGGTCTTCAGGACTGTTAACCTGCTTTAAAAGTTCACCTTGATTTGCTATCATGCTCTATTAATCTGCACTCTGACTGGCTTTGTGCAGTCTATTTTTTTCTTCATTACTAAGGCTGGAATATCCGCCTTTGTTAATCTTGTCTAAAAGATAATCTATCTCTTCTTCCGTAGGAGGTAACTCCCTATTGAACTGGATTACTTTGCCTCTTTCTGAACTCTTGTTTGGGGGGTACTTTTGGAAAATGGAGCGTTTGCGCGGTTGCAATACTTCCGTAATCCAAATTGATACCTTCTCCATGCCATAGGTGAGGTTAATACCCGTTCTCAGTAACTTCATTTGGACATAACCAAAAACAGCTCCTCCTAAGTCCAGAATACCCAAAGGAGGGTTTCTAAAGATAGATAATACTAAGAACGCTAAAACGAGTAATCTGGTTTTGATCCTTATCCCAAAAAATAACATTTCACTCTCGGGATTAAGAGCCACATAGGCATACATTAAGGCGAATCCTCCCGGTGAGGCCCCGTACAGAAAGCCGGAGTAGGTAAGTTCTTTGTTTAGTAAACTAAAAACACTCCAAACTATGAGGTAAAAAGCTACTGCAAAGTAGGACCCCGCCAGATAGGTCATCAACATTTTTCTACCCCCAATAAAGTCTGCTAGCATATTTCCAAACCAGTAGATCATCATCACATCAAAGATCATAGAAAACAATCCTCTCTGAGTGAAGGGATGAAAAAGAAGTGTCCAAGGATGAGTAACTACCTGTATTATATTGCTGCTGGTAAGCGTGTTTTGGTCAAAACTTAAAGGGCTTACCACAGATTCAGGAATCAAGCTTAGGGTAAAACGTATAAGGGTAAAGCCAAAGAACACGATCAGGTTGATCATGATCAACTGCGTAGCTTGATTGCTGTTCCTTTTGAATACTTCCGCTATGTCAGTGAAGACTTTGCCCATTTATTTTAAGATACTTATCGAAAAGTACTACGAATTTAGTAAAAGTTTCGTTTTTTGAAGTGAAAAAATTGTAATAATATAAAACCCGTAATTAGTCCTCCTATGTGAGCCCAATGCGCTATTCCGCTTCCTGTTCTTTGGAATCCCTGAACGATCTCGAAAATAGCATACATGGCCACAAAATATTTGGCTTTAATGGGAACAGGCAAGAAGAGTAACATCATTTCAATATTCGGGAAGATCATGGCAAAGGCTACCAGGATTCCAAATATAGCTCCAGAAGCTCCTAGCATGGATTTGATCGACAAAAATCTCTGTGTGGCATCTGAAATAGGATACTGGAAAAAGGTATAGTAATCAATGGCCATATTGAAAAGAGCTGCGCCTATACCACAAATCAAATAGTATTTCAAGAACTTCTTTGATCCCATATACATCTCAATTGCCGGTCCGAAGATGAGCAAAGCAAACATGTTTGAGAACAAATGCATAAAGGTATCTCTACTGTGTAAGAACATATAGGTTACAATCTGCCACGGCTTGAAATTGGGATTCCAGAGATCCGGTGTTCCGGGAAGTACAGGATTGTACATGGAAAATAGCTGTCTGATCACATCATTTGGCGAGAAATTAGCCAGAAGGTGGATGAGCACATTAGCTATTAGCAGATTTTTTACCGTAGGCGTAAGGTTTGAAAACATAATTTATGCATTTAAAATAAGTTCACCTACCTGTTCCAGAGGAAGAATGCGCATGATAGGCTTGCCGTCAGGACTAATGGATGGCATAGCGGTTTCAAACAACTGGTCGATCAGGTGGGTTAATTCTTTTTTCTCTAAGGTTTTTGTTTGTCGGGCGGCATACCTTTTAGCTAAGGTACGTGCTAAAGTTTCCTTTTTACTGTTGTCTCTATGATTTTCGTTCTCCTTAAAGGCCTCAAGTATGCCTTTAAAAAGTACAGCCTCATCCTCATCTGAAAAATGGGAAGGAACACCATTGATCAGATAAGTATTCGTACCGAATTCTTCAATGCTAAAGCCAATTCCACGTATCAGATCCAGTAGATCCTGGCTCAAAGCGTAATCTAAAGCCGATAAAGTTACGGTTTTAGGGAAGAGCAATTGTTGGCTCACATTCTGAGCCGACTGCATGTCCTTTAGGTATTTTTCATACAGCACCCTTTCGTAGGCATATCTTTGGTGAATGATCATCAGACCACTTTTGACCTGGGTTAAGATATAGGTTTGGTGCAGTTGAAGAATCTGGGTCTCATCCGTTTTTTGGTAGTCGTCCGGCTCTTCCCTATTGGCTTTGCTGGTAAAGAGTACGGTTTGTTCCGCCTCTGTATTTACCACTGAGCTATAGGATTCAAACATTTTTTCCCAGTTGTCCAGATTCTCTTTTTTATTGATTTCTGAACCCACATAGGTTCTGGGAGAAGGCTTTAAACTTGGGGTTTCCCTTACAGGCATTTCAAAACCAGAGGTCAGGTTGATGTTTGCATCAAAATCTATGCTTGGAGTGAGATTATACACACCTATGGACTGCTTAACGGCAGATCTCAGAACGGCGTAGATGAGTTGCTCATTATCAAACTTGATCTCTGTCTTAGTAGGGTGTATGTTGATGTCAATATTTTCCGGGTGGATTTCCAGGAATAGGGTATAAAAAGGGTGAGTTCCCTCCGGAATAGCGCTTTCGAAGGCATTCACAACTGCGTGGTGCAGGTAGTTGCTCTTGATAAATCTTTTGTTGACAAAGAAGTATTGATCTCCTTTGGTTTTTTTAGCGGATTGAGGTTTTCCCACGTATCCTGTGATTTTGACCACATCCGTTTCAATTTCGCATTTGGCTAATTGATCCCTGTAGGACTTGTCAAGGGCGTCTGTGATCCTTTTGCTTAGTCGTGCGGCGGGGAGGTTCATCACCTCAATGTCATTGTGGTAGAGGATGAAGGAGACGTCAGGATGGGCTAGTGCCACTCTTTGGAACTCTTCAATGATGTGCTTCATTTCTACCGGATTGCTTTTGAGAAACTTTCTCCGGGCAGGCACATTGAAGAAGAGATTTTTTACGGCTATACTGGTTCCTTTAGCCGCTTGTATAAAGTCTTGTTCAACTACTTCTGAGCCTTCTATTCTAATGAGGGTTCCTACTTCATCCTCTTCTCTACGGGTCTTCATTTCCACTTGGGCAACGGCGGCTATGGAAGCCAAAGCTTCTCCCCGGAAGCCCATAGTACGGATATTAAAGAGGTCAATAGACTCTTTGATTTTGGATGTAGCATGCCTCTCAAAACTCATTCTTGCGTCAGTGGGAGACATGCCGGAGCCGTCATCTATCACCTGAATCAGGGTTTTCCCGGATTCTTTGACTATGAGTTTGAGATTTAATGCACCGGCATCTATGGAGTTTTCTAACAGTTCTTTCACCACGGAAGCCGGACGCTGCACTACCTCACCGGCAGCAATCTGGTTTGCGATAGCATCTGAAAGAAGTTTGATTTTATCCATATTATTTTTTTTCTAGAACAATGCCTTCAAAACGTACGCCTTCCCAACCGTTTTTCATGAATTGACGGATGTTTTGATGATTATCTCCTTCTGGATCTGCAAGGACGGACTGATAATGCTCCGCAAAAAGTAATAACGTATCCTCCTTACTAAGGTTCAAAAGTTTTGCAAAATACAAAACCTTTGCGCTTCCTTGGTTTTGGGTTTCGGAATTATATGCATCTCCGTTCTGGAAGGCAGTGGGACTGACTTTGTAATTATTCTCTATATACTGAATTATCTCTGTGAAAGGTAAATTTTGGTCTTTAACCTGACTTAAAAAATCTTCCATTGTTTACTGTTTAATCTGCAAAAATCGCTTCTACGGGTGGAGAATCAAAACCTAGGGGGTGGAAAATAATTTTTTACTTCTTGAACTAGAGTAGTCCAGTTATCAAGAAAAATAGTATATCTTTTAGGAACTTCAACCTAACTATATGAATCAATTACCCGTAGTTGACCTGATTATTATTGGCTTTTACCTTGTAGGAATGGTATTAGTAGGCGTTTACTTTTCCAAGAAGAATAAAACGGCAGAAGAGTTTACAAGAGCAGCGGGTAGAATTCCCGGTTGGGCTATAGGTATTTCAATCTACGCCACATTTCTCAGTTCAAATACATTTTTGGGGGTTCCAGGAAAAGCATTCGGTACAAATTGGAACGCCTTTGTTTTTAGCTTATCTATGCCTTTTGCTGCTTGGATTGCCACTAAGTACTTTGTGCCTTTTTATAGAAGTACAGGGGAAGTGTCTGCGTATACTCACTTGGAAAAAAGGTTTGGTTCATGGGCTAGGACGTATGCTGTGATTTGCTTCCTGCTAACTCAATTAGCAAGAATCGGATCCATATTCTTTGGAATTTCTCTCACCTTGCAAGCTTTGACAGGATATAGCATGGTAAGCATCATGTTAGTGACAGGTGTTTGTATTGTTATTTATACCGTACTGGGGGGTATTGAGGCGGTGATCTGGACGGAAGTAGTCCAGGGAGTTTTAAAAACCTTAGGCGCAGTAGTGATTCTCTACCTTGTAGTTAAAGAGGTTCCTGGTGGAGTTCAGGAGATTATTGATATAGGACAAAGGGATAACAAGTTTAATTTAGGAACATTTTCTCCTGATTTCTTTACTTCTAGTTTCTGGGTGGTCCTTTTATACGGCTTCTTCATCAACCTCAATAACTTTGGCATGGACCAAAATTATGTACAGAGATACCATACGGCAAATTCTGCAAAAGAAGCTGGGAAATCCGTTTGGCTCTGCGTATGGATTTACTTGCCTGTCTCCCTCTTGTTTTTTGTTATCGGTTCCTGTCTTTATGCTTATTACCAGCAACAACCGGATTGGATTCAGGAAGTGTCCTTGCGTGCGGCTTCTGAGCGATTAAATCTCCCTATAGAATCTCAAGAGGTGATCCGTTTAGCCTCTACTTTACAGCCTTCTGATTATGGTGATAAGATCATGCCGCATTTCATGGTCCATAAGATTCCAAAAGGGTTGCTAGGACTGATAATATCTGCTCTTTTATCCGCAGCTATGAGTACCATTAGCTCCGGGATGAATGCTTCAGCTACGGTATTTACTGAAGATATTTATAAGAGATATTTTGCTAAAACTTCCGGAGATCACATGAAGATTCTTTATTCAGCCACTGTTCTGGTAGGAGTATTGGGTATGCTTTGTGGAATGGCTATGATAGGGATCAAGAGCATCTTAGATGCTTGGTGGACCTTGTCGGGAATATTTGCAGCAGGCATGTTAGGTCTTTTCCTTTTAGGTATCTGGAGTAAGGATGCAAAGGATATAGATGCAAAATGGGCTACTGCCATTGGTATTTTAGTGATCCTTTGGATGACCTTAAGTCCATTCTATGGAGGATTAATGCTGCATTCCAATATGACCATAGTAGTGGGTACCTTAACTATTTTTTTGGTAGGGAATTTCATGCAAAAACGTAGAGTATCATGAAGAAGTTTGTGCCGGTAATGCTTACTCCATTTAAGGAGAATGAAGAGATCGACTTTGAAGGTCTCAAACGCCTGATAGATTTCTATTTAGATAGTGGGGCGGGCGGGATGTTTGCCAACTGCCTTTCAAGCGAAATGTACCATCTCAGTAGACAGGAAAGATTGGAACTGTGCGAATTCGTGGTCCGGTATATAGATGGCAAAGTGCCGGTGGTAGCTACAGGTTCTTTTGGAATAAATCTGGATGAATGTTCCCATTCCATCAAAGAAATTTATTCAACAGGGGTTTATGGAGTGATAGTTATCAGTGGATTACTATCCAAAGAGAATGCGGGAGACCAAGACTTTCGTTTGGCTACATCAAAATTACTGGAAGAAACAGAAGACATACCTTTAGGATTCTATGAATGTCCCGTCCCCTACAAGAGAATCATTCAACCTGATCATTTGGGAGAATTAGTGGAAAGTGGAAGAGTTATCTATCATAAGGATACTTGTTTGGATATAAATCAGATTAAAGAAAAATTGAAAGCGTGTGAAAAACAGTCTTCCTTTGGACTATATGATGCATATATGGTTCATGCGGTAGAAAGTTTGAAGGCTGGTTCTGCAGGATTGTCTTGTATACAGGGGAATTACTTCCCGGAATTGATAGTTTGGCTATGTGAACACTATGCTGATGAATCAGATAAAGTAGAAATGGTGCAGGCATTCTTTACAAATAATATGGATTTGATGCACAGGACTTACCCTGCCAGTGCAAAGTATATCTTAAGGAAAAGAGGATTACCCATTTCTGAGTTTTGTAGAAATGGAAGTTCTACCAGGGATTATGCGGAGCTTGACGAACTATGGAATAGATTTGTGGAAGTGAAAAGAACCCTTGAATTATGAACAAATTAGTTCTATTAATACTCCTATCTTATTGTGCATTTGCCCAAACCCCTCCCGGCACCATAGTGGCTTATGAACCTGCCAGCGCGGAAAGGTATATAGGTTCGCCAAGCTTAGCTACTTTGCCTAATGGAGATTATGTGGCCTCTCACGATTTTTTTGGTCCGAAGAGTTCGGAATGGCAACAAGCCACTACCCGGATTTATTCTTCCAATGACAAAGGAAGAACCTGGAGATTCTTATCCGAAATTCAAGGAGCTTTTTGGTCTAGCCTTTTTGTACAAAGAGGAGAACTTTACCTTCTGGGCCCAGATAGACATCACGGAACAGTCCTCATCCGTAAGTCTATAGATGGAGGGAGAACCTGGACTAGCCCCACTAGGAAAGATAATGGCGTCTTACTAACAGGAGAGTTTCATTGTGCTCCTATGCCAGTGGTGGAGCATAATGGGAGACTTTGGCGACCTATGGAAACGGCCCACGGCCCCATACTGCAATGGGGGAAAAGATACGGAGCAATGGTCATGTCTGCTCCAGTAGATGCAGATCTTCTAGATTCTAAATCATGGACCACTAGTACTTCTCTTCTGTATGATAGCACTTATAATAATGGCGACTTTAACGGTTGGCTAGAAGGTAATTTTGTAGTAGGAAAAGGAGGAGAAATGTGGAACATCCTGCGCGTGGCTAATCAAAAAAGTATAGATGAAAGGGCGGCATTTGTAAGAATTTCTGAGGATGGGAAAAGGTTGAGTTTAGATGGATTCTATCCCTTTGAAGGTGGATCTAAGAAGTTTGTCATACGGTACGACTCTGTTTCCGGGAAGTATTGGACACTGGTCAATGCAGTGCCTGAAAAGTACAGAAAGCAGTTTCCACAAAGGAATCCTTCCAGCATGAGAAATGTGCTGGTTCTAAGAAGTTCATCCGACCTGAAAACATGGCAAGACGAGAAAGTGGTACTCGAACATCCGGATGTGTTATTTCATGGTTTCCAATATGTGGACTGGCATTTTGAAGGGGAAGATATAGTGTTTTTATCACGTACCGCGCATTTTGACGGAAAAGAAAATGCACACAATAATCACGATGCTAACTACCTGACGTTTCACCGTATACCTCATTTCAGATGAAAAGGATCTTATTTTTCTTTATTACCATTTCTGCATTTGCTCAAAAACGGGGTTTGATTCATGAAGGATTGGTGTATCCTTTAGATAAGAAGCCTACTGCCCAATGCCATGCTTCCACTTTACTAGAGGTAAATGACGGCATACTCTGTGCCTTCTTTGCCGGTACCCATGAAAAACATGCAGATGTGGGAATCCGGGTTGCAAGGTTTAAAGAGGGAAAATGGTCTTGGCCCGTGGAAGTGGTCAATGGTTATGTGAATGACACTCTCCGATATCCTACCTGGAATCCGGTTTTATTTCGGCCAAAAGATGGTCCTATCTATCTGTTTTATAAAGTAGGGCCGGATGTGGACCATTGGTGGGGTGCTTATGTAACTTCGGAGGATGAGGGATTAACCTGGTCTACCCCACAAGTGATGGGGAAGCATGCTATAGTTGGTGATTTACTAGGTCCCGTGAAGAATAAGGCCATCCAGCTACCTGATGGAACCATCATTTCTCCCACCAGTATGGAAAGGAGGGGTACTGAAAATGGAAGGGACTGGAGGATATATTTTGAAGTCAGTAAGGACAATGGCAAAAATTGGCAAGTAATTCCACCCATCAATGATGGAGTGCAATATGATGCTATACAGCCTAGCATTTTGATTCATAAAAATGGAGATCTACAGATACTTGCTCGTACACTACAAGATGTATTGGTCACTAGTTGGTCGAAGGACAAAGGCAAAACCTGGAGCCCATTAACGCCTAGTGGCTTACCCAATCCTAATTCGGGAACGGATGCCTTGACGCTTCAGGATGGGAGGCATGTTTTGGTCTATAATCATTCTGTAAGGTCAGGAGAAAACAGAAATGTATTAAATGTTGCTGTTTCAGAAGATGGGGTAGATTGGAAAATGGTTAGTGTGCTAGAAAATGTGCCTATACATTCGGGTTATTCCTATCCTGCAGTTATTCAGACGAAAGATGGGAAAGTGCATATTTCCTATACCTATGCCCGTCAATCCATAAAACATATGATCTTTGATCCTTCAAAATGGTAAAAGAGCTGATATATATAATTATGGTTACTCCCAAAGTACTTACTACTAGCCCAGGAGGTCATACTTTACATCATAACGGAGTATTTTCTAGGGATGGAAGGTATATTGTTTTTGACGGAAGAAATGATGACACTAAGATGGGTGAGAACAACTACATTGGAGTAGTGGACTTAAAAGAAGGAGGGGAGCGTGTAATCTATTATAGCCCACGACCAGGAGTAGGGGCTGCTTCCTTTAGTCCCGTTGAGGACAAAGTAATTTTCATCCATGGGGTAGGTAACTATGGTATTAGTAATAGAACAGGGGTGGCGGTGGATTTAAAAAATCCCATGCATGGGATTTTTATGGATGCAAGGGATCTGAAGGCTCCTTATGCCCCTGGTTCCTTAAGAGGTGGGACACATTCTCATATGTGGAGCCCAGACGGTAACATGTTGAGTTTTACCTATAATGATGCCTTAGTAGATCCGGAGTTGAGAACGGTGGGAGTGATGTTTCCTTCAAATGTGCAGGCGGAAGAAGGAGAAGGGAATAACTCAGGTACTTATTATTCTTATTTAGTGGCTGAAGTGGGAAAAGGCGGTAAATTAGAAAAGGCCTTTGATGAATGTTGGCTAGACCAGAATACCATTGCTTTTCAAGGCTTAAGTGAGGATAAAATAGAAGTATATCTTGTTAAGGTGGAGGCTAAAACAGCTGATGAAGCAATAGGTGAGAGGGGTCAAAGACCACAAGTTCCCAGTTTTATACGTCCGCGCCAACTAACCCATACCGAAAAGGGTCTTTCCTCAACACGGCATTGGCTCAGGGCTCATCCTTCAGGAGAAAAGCTGTATGCTTTGGCAAAAGATCCAAAGGGACAAGATCAAATTGCGGAGATATCCGCGTCTTCGGGGGAGCTGAAGTTGCTTACTTCACTGCCTTATTCCATTGATTATACCTTTAATCTGAATTCTGAAGGAACCCATATAGCTTTTGTGGGCAATAATGCTGTACATATTATAGAATTGAAGACATTAGATACGATAGTCCTTCAAACTCCTATTGAAGGCAAGATAGTAGGAGCCCCTCACTTTTCTCCTAACGGTAAAGATTTGGTATATAATCAGTACATCAATGATCAATTACAGATACTTTTAGTGGAAAGCGTGTTAAAAAAGTAGGAAGTACTTGTACTGTGCTTATGAATTGATGGTTAGAGCTCGGAGTTTCCCTGCATAAGATGGAACTTTGTGCAAACATTGAAATCATGGCGTTAGAGGCAGTACTCTTTGATATGGATGGGGTTTTAGTGAACTCCGAGCCTTTGCATAGAAAGGCATTCTTTCAAACCTTTGTAGATTTAGGAATTGAAGTCACGGAGGAACAATATTATTCCTTTTCTGGGGCGTCCACGCAGCATATTGCTGATGCTTTGGTTAACCATTTCGAACTGCAAGTAAGTCCTCAATACATAATAGATAAGAAAAGAGCTTATTTTAAGGAACTCTTCTTTAATGATCAGGAATTCGATTTGCTACCTGGTGTGCGTGATTTATTGAACCATTATAAGGATAATGGTATAAAGATGGTGGTAGCATCTTCTGCCTCTAGAGTGACCATACAAATGGTATTTGATAGGTTTGGGATAGAATCTTACTTTCTGGGAAGAGTTAGTGGAGCTGATTTAGAGGCCTCTAAGCCTCATCCTGAGATCTTTTTAAAGGCTGCAGGTTTGACGCAAACACCTGTTGAAGCGTGTATGGTAATAGAAGATGCAACTAATGGTATATTAGCGGCTCATCGGGCGGGAATCTTCTGTGCAGCATTTAAGAGTCCTCATACCCATTTGCAAGATTATAGCCTGGCCAATCTTGTGGTAGAGGACTATAGGGAGTTGTACTTGCCTTTGCTCCAAACTTATTTTTCGTAGTCATAATATTGATATCTTTTTTTTGCTATTACGAAATACTTGTTGTACTATTACCCTTGCTTTTGTACAAATAATCCACGTAATAGGTCAAAAAAATGCTATCCCGTTTATTTTCCGGTAAGAAGGAAAAATCTCCTGAGACTCAGGCCTCCATGCCTTTTCTGATTAAGGCCACCATGGTTTTACTTGGCCTATATCTGGTATGTCAAATTCTAGTGGTATTAGAAGATGTATTAGTTCCTTTGGCCTTTGCCTTACTGATCTCCATTTTATTGAATCCTGTAGTAAATAAACTCGTGAAATGGAGGTTTCATAGGGTTTTGTCTATTGGTATAGCCCTGCTTTTGGCCATAGTTCTATTTGGATCCTTGATTGCATTCTTATCAGTGCAGTTTTCCAGTTTCTCTGACCTTATTCCTCAATTGGAGCAGAGGGTAGAAGTGATCTGGGGAGATCTGCAGAACTGGGTGAGGAGTAATTTTGGCTTATCTACAATAGAGCAAAAGGACATAGTGGAGGAAGGTTTGGATAAGGGGAAAAGTGTAGTAGGGGATACTTTGATGTCACTGATGAGTTTTGTGAGTACTTTGGTATTATTACCTATCTACATCTTCCTGATTCTTTACTATAAGCCCATGTTCATCAACTTCTTCTATGAAGTATTTGATTACAAGCATAGCCAAAGGGTTTCTGAGGTACTCAGTGAGACAAAATCTGCCGTTCAGAGTTATATACAGGGTTTGATGATTGAAACGTGTATAGTGGGAGTCTTAAATTCTGTAGCCTTACTACTACTGGGGGTACCATATGCGGTACTATTGGGAGTTGTGGGTGCACTTTTGAATCTAATTCCGTATGTAGGTGGTCTGGTTGCTATAGCATTGCCTGTGCTATTGAGTCTAGTGACAGAAGATGGTTTATCCTATACCACTCCTCTCCTTATAGTGGCCAGTTATTCCGTGATTCAGTTTATTGATAACAACATCATCGTGCCGCGTGTCGTTTCTTCTAAGGTAGAGGTTAATGCTCTGATCTCTATTATCGTGGTTTTGCTCGGCGGATCACTATGGGGAATGGCGGGTATGTTCTTGTCTATACCTTTTGTGGCTATCCTAAAGATAATATTTGACCGTATAGATGAACTGCAGCCTTGGGGTATGCTTTTAGGCACTAAGATGAACGAGGAATTTTCTTTGGAGGATCTGGGTACTAAAGGTGCAGAACTTAAGAGCGCACTTAGTGAAAGTTCAGAAGATCCTGAAATCAGTTTGTCGGACATTAAGAAATAACACATTCACTAAACTAAAATTTATATGAAGAAAATCCAGCCAGCTTCAAACCCAAAGGTGGAGCAATTGAAAACGCATGTAGTGGACAATGCTAATCAAAGACTCACGACAAACGACGGTAGTCCGATCTACGATAATAATAACACGCTAAAGGCAGGCAACAGAGGCCCATCTCTCCTTCAAGATCACGTGTACTTGGATAAATTGATGCATTTTGATAGAGAAAGAATAACGGAAAGGGTGGTTCATGCCAGAGGTTCTGCAGCGCATGGTGTATTGGAAATTCATGAAGATATCACCGCATATACTTCCGCAAAATTTCTTCAAAAGGGGGCGGTGACACCTCTTTTTCTGAGGTTTTCTACGGTAGCCGGATTTAGGGGTTCTACAGATCTAGCCAGAGATGTAAGGGGATTTGCTATCAAGTTTTATACTGAAGACGGCAACTTTGATTTAGTGGGCAATAATATTCCTGTGTTCTTCATTCAGGATGCCATGAATTTCCCTGATTTAGTGCATGCGGTGAAGCCTGAGCCTAATAATGAGATGCCTCAAGCGGCCTCTGCTCATGATACTTTTTGGGACTTTATTTCTCTGATGCCTGAAGCTGCGCATATGGTGATGTGGGCTATGAGTGATAGAGCCATACCTCGTAGTTTAAGGATGATGGAGGGATTTGGTGTTCATACTTTCAAACTGGTGAATGCGGAAGGTAAAGGGACCTTTGTGAAGTTCCATTGGAAACCTAAACTAGGAGTTCATAGTGTAGCCTGGAATGAGGCTCAAAAGATTTCCGGATTCAATTCTGACTTTCACCGTCAAGATTTATGGGAGGCTATAGAGAAAGGTAATTTTCCTCAATGGGACCTAGGGGTTCAATTGATTCCTGAAGAAGACGAGTTGAAGTATTCCTTTGATATCTTAGATGTGACAAAGATAGTACCGGAGGAGGTGGTACCTGTGAAGATCATTGGAACCATGACCTTGAACCGCAATCCGGAGAATTTCTTTGCAGAGACAGAGCAGTCAGCCTTTGATCCGGGAAGATTAGTGCCGGGAATTGATGTGTCTGATGATCCTCTACTACAAGGAAGAATTTTCTCCTATATGGATACTCAGAATTATAGATTGGGAGGGCCAAATTTCCATGAGCTGCCTATTAACCGTTCAGTGAATCAAAAGCACAATAATCAGTTGGATGGCTTCGCTAAATCTGACATCTTAAAAGGAGAAGTTAGTTATTTCCCGAACAGTAAACAGGCTGGTTGTCCATATCAAGCCATGCTCAAGGGAGAGACGGGATTTCAATCGCACAAACAGCCAGTGGATGGAAAGAAAGTGAGGGAGAGATCTGATTCTTTTGCAGATCACTTTACCCAAGCCAGGTTGTTCTTTAGGTCCCAAAGTCCCGAAGAACAAGATCATATCATTGGAGCATATAGTTTTGAATTAAGTAAGGTTACGGATCCTAAGATCAGAGAGAGGGAATTGGCAATACTGTATCAGATTGATGAGGCATTAGCCTCCAGAGTAGGGGAGAACTTGAATATAACGCCTCCAAAAGAATTGGATCCTTTGACTTTGCAGTTTGTAAGACAAAATCATCCCAACTATCCCATAAAACCTAAGAAGCCGGAAGTGGAGAAATCTGCTGCTCTTAGCATGAAGGTGAAGGAGGGTAAAGGTACCATTGAAACTCGAAAAGTAGCTTTTTTAGTTGAAAATGGAGTTTCAAAAGCCAGTATAGATGCGTTAAAGAGTGCATTGGAGAAAGAGGGAGCTGAGGCTGTTCTGATAGGGCCAAAGGTAGGTCCATTAAAATTAAAAGAAGGTGGTACAACGGATATAGCCCACACTTACTTTACAGATAAATCTGTTTTGTATGATGCGGTTTATACGCCTGCGGGAGACTCAGTAGGAGCTTTGAAGGCAAATCCGGATTATTATGAATTCCTTAACGAGGCATACACGCATTGTAAAGCTTTGGCATTTGCAAAAGGAACTGAGTCATTAATGGAAAAATCCTTTGTAGAAAAGGATGCGGGAGTGATCCTTGAGGAGGGGGGTGATTGGACCCAGGAATTTGTGAATGCTATGAAGATGCATAGGATTTGGGAAAGAGAGAAGGCAAGAAAAGTGCCTTCCTGAATGATGAAGCCCTCGGTTTAAATACCGGGGGTTCTTTTTGTGTGCCCAGCATGTGCAATAACTCTAGGGTGTAAGTCCCGAACACGCCTTTACAGTGGGAAGTGTTAGCTTATGACAAGGGTGTCCACCGTGAGGTGGAATCTGAAGGAAGTCTGAGGCAAAACCTCGATCCGACGAACAGAAACTACATACAAGGCCGCAAGTGTTGGGTGAGGCTGCAAAACAAGCCGAAGCCCTAAACTGTACGGAAACACTATGGTAAATGTAGCGGATATATGAGGTGAAAGTTATTGTTCTTACCTGGGGAGATCTGACTAAACTCTGTCAAAGGTATACGCGAATGCCCGCGAAGAAACATATAGCAGAATAATAATGCTAGTATGCTTTAGTCAGAAGTCAGCAGAGGACATAGTACCCTGCTTCTCTACTTTATACAGGGGAAGGTCTGAATGTTAGAATGGCAAAGGAACCATGAAGTTTATGACGAAGTGTTAAAAGCCGAACCACATAAGAGAACTGCTTGCATGAGGGTAGGTCGGAAACTGATAGTAAAATGCAAGAGGAGCTTAGCTGAGTCGTGCAACGAAGTGGACACAATGCCTGAGGTTTTTTTTTTAGTAATACTATGTTGGAAGAGATATTACACATCCGAAATGTCAAACACGCAGTTGATCGTGTCATCTCTAATGGAGGTGCTAGCGGAGTTGATGGTATGCAGATCGATAATCTTCGTGACTACCTTAACACGCACTGGCAATCCCTGCGATCGGATATTCTCTCTGGCACTTACCGCCCACAAGCTGTTCGGAAAGTAGAGATTCCCAAAGCAAGTGGCGGCAAGCGTATGCTGGGTATCCCAACGGTCATCGACCGTGTTATTCAGCAAAGCATTTCCCAATGGCTTGGGTTAAAGTATGAGGGTGATTTTCACGATAACAGCTACGGCTTCCGTCCGAATCGTAATGCTCATCAGGCCGTCATTAAAGCGCAAGAGTATCTGAACTTGGGCTACACGTGGGTCGTTGAACTTGATTTGGAACAATTCTTCGATCAAGTGAACCACGACATACTGATGCATCTTTTGAGCAAGAAGATTACGGATCGTCGAGTCCTAGCGCTGATCGGGAAATACCTTCGTTGTGGGATTATGGATCATGGTCTTGAACAAAAGCGAACCAAGGGCACACCACAGGGCAGTCCTTTAAGTCCACTTTTGTCAAACATCATCCTGAACGAACTGGATACGGAACTCAGCTCCCGTGGACATCGATTTGTACGTTATGCGGATGACTGTAGTATCTACGCGAAGAGCAATAAATCCGCCACTCGTATTATGCGCAACATCACCAGTTACATCGAATCTACACTAAAACTGAAAGTGAACCGTGAAAAGAGTAAGGTAAGCAAACCTTCCCAAAGTAGTTTACTCGGCTTTAGTTTCTTCAAAACTCAAGGAGATTGGCAGATTCGTATCTCTGCAAAGAGTATCGAACGAATCCGAGAGAAGTTACGTCAAAATACTCGACGTAATACAGCTACTCCTATGCATGAGCGACTGACTAAACTACGGCAAATTATTCACGGCTGGGTGGATTACTTTCGTATAGCAACGAATAAGAAGGTGATGGTAACACTAGATGAACTAGTGCGAAGACGCTTGCGTGTTCTGCTTTGGAAGCAATGGAAGACCGCAGGTAATCGAATTCGGAACTTAATGAAACTGGGAGCCAAACGCTGGCTTGCCTACCAACATGCGAACACCCGTAAATCCTATACTCGGACAGGGACAAGCCCTATCGTTCAAACAACGCTAACAAACTCATACTTTACTAAATTAGGTTACGAAGGATTTGCAGACTACTATTACTGGAGAACAACGCATCAAACGACGTTATTCTAACAAACCGCCTTGGTACGGATCCGTATGCCGGGTGGTGTGAGAGGACAGATAGGGAAATAATCCCTATCTTCCTACTCGATTGAATCACTTTTTGGATCCTAAATAATAAGCCAATACTTAGTAAGGTAATGCCGGCTACTATATAACCTACCCAGTCATAATGTACGAGCGGAGAAGTGGGGCTGGACTGATATACTATAGCACCTGCCACACCTGCTGCTATTCCCCCTGAGAGCTGTTGGAGGGAAGAATTCATGCTCATAAATGCTCCTCTGTCTTGTGCGGTAGGAATGGCACTGATTAAAGCCGTGGATGGAGTCATTCGGGACATGATGCCGATATGCATTAAAAGGTTTAAAGCCAGGACTAAATAGAAGGGGGATGGACCCAGATGGGTATACACCACTACCATAATTGACATCCAGGTGGCAGCTATAGTAAAGATCTTTAGTTTGGAATACTTATCACTCCATTTACCTATCAAGGGCATGATGATTAATGAGGCTACTCCGGCCACCATAAACATGAAGGGAAGTTCAGTTTCCGCTACATGAAGGTTATTGATGGCAAAAACACTCCCAAAAGGTGCCATCATAAATCCACCAACGGTGAGAAAGGCAGTGGTGATGAATCCCATTCTATGCTCCTTTTTGATAAAGGTAGACCAAAGTCTCTGTAATACGGGTTGGGTCTGTTTGTATTTTAAGTGTTCTGTGATCGGTTGCAACTTGAAATGTATAGCGATCGCTATGAGTAGGGCGAGGCTTGCTATGGCTAGGAATGCACTTTGCCATCCCCATAAATGACCGAAGTAAAGTCCTAGAGGAATTCCAAGTACCTGTGAAGCGCCAAAACCCATCTGCATAAAGCCCATAACTCTTCCTCTTTTCTCCAGAGGGAAGATATCTGTCACTATAGCCATGGAGATGGATCCTATTACTCCTCCGAATAGGCCGGTTATAATTCGCGCACCTACTAGAGAGATATAGGAAGTAGCTAAGCCACACATGTAGGTTCCTACTATAAAACCTATATAGAAGAAGAGGAATAGTTTTTTTCTGTCGTATCTATCGGCAAATCCTGCGGTTAATAAGCCTGAGGCGCCGGCACTAAAGGCATAGGCGGAAACTACAATCCCGAACTGGGAAGGAGTAAGTCCTATGGATTTGATGAGGAGGTCTCCCATAGGAGCCATAATCATGAAATCTAATACTACGGTAAATTGTGTGAAAGCTAATAGGCCTATGACCCACTTGTGATAATTGCTCATTGTAAGATTTTAAGTACAAATTCGAAAGATTCTCTCATGTCATTCATAGAAAAGGAGTAAGGTTTTCCTCTGAAGGTTCTTCCTCTTTGATGAAATCTTATGAGATGATTGAGTGGTCCGTAAACTAAGCTAGAGTAAACTTCTCCACTCATAGGTTTTATATTTCCTTTCTCGGTGTGGTTATTCACAAAAAGGGAAAAGTATTCAGTGAGTTGATCGTGCAAGGGTGTCAGTGTTAAATGGTATAGAGGAGAATTTAGGAGGAGGTCATGAAATGCTAGTTGGATAGGTTCTTTTAAGGCAAAATTTGCACGGTTTTCCCATTGAACCCATAGTCCTTCTCGTAGATCCATGTCAGGTGAAAAGTTCTTCAACATAGCTTGATAGTAGGCATCACTAACTTCCTGAGCGATCGTGAAAATGAGGGATTCTTTGTCTTTGAAATAGATATATATGGTGCCAACTGAAATGGAACATGCCTTCGCTAATTTTTGGATGGAGAATTGATCAAATCCTTCCTTCACTATGGAGCTTATAGCATGGGATTTAATCTTATCCAGCTTCGCGTTATCTCTCGGCCTCATACTGCAAAATTAATTTAAATAAATGAACATTCATTCATTTATTTAGCAAAAAATATAGGGGTGAAATCTCACCCCTATAAAGGTTTAGTTCTTAATGGCCTGTGAATTAAGTGCTGTGTCTGCCAGTCCTGTAAGGCTTTCGTCGCATTGCTTTTCTTCATTAAGCGTAGCTAGTAGGAGTTTTAGTCCTTTTTTATGTCCTAAAACTTTAGCAAAAGCGGCCAGTGTTCCGTAAGTGGCTATCTCATAGTGTTCAACTTTTTGAGCAGCTGCTATGATTCCCGCATCTCTGACTGCACCTACTTGGGTTTCTTCCATGATGCCTTCACCTTCTTCTATCAGTCCGGCCATGGCATCACATTTCTCAGCTTTTGCTTTCTTACCTAATTCTTCAAAACATTCCTCTAGTCTTTTGACATGAATTTCTGTTTCCTTCAAATGTTTAGTGATGCCTTTTTTCAGTCCTTCGTCTGAAGCGTTTTTCTCCATCTTTGGTAAGGCCTTTAGAAGGGCTTTCTCTGCCCAATAGATGTCTTTTAATCCGTCTTCATACAGATCATCCAGACTTTTAGCTGCATCTGATTTGGCTTTTACCTTTCCCGCTTTACTTGGAGCGGTGTTCGCTTTCTTTAAGGTGTCCGTTTTAGCTTGATTTTTAGCTGTGGACGTTTCGGATTTTTTTATGCTGCTGGTGTTCATCATTAGTTTGTAGTATGTGAATAATTATTAAAGGTAAGTGCTTCATTTTTAACCACTCAGAAAAGTCCATTAAAATTGACTTAAAATCCAACTTTCAACTTTCACTCGACTCCGAATTTTGGATAAAATTCTAACTCCAAAAAATAGCAAAATGGAGGTTTATAATAGGATTTTGACCGTTTTTGATTTTTAAAAAATTTTATTAAACTGCTTTAGCATCAGAGTAAACACCTCCAAAATGAAGTGTAAATCCGACACATTTTAGGCCATTTTTTTATCATATTTTAACCAAAGCGTAATAAATATTGATAAATGCAAAATTTGCCAAAGATTAGTGGTGTAAATATTTAGGAAGGCAATTAAATATTTTACTTATTTGAAAAACTAACTCTAATCTATTAACTATTTAAACAGGTAAATTATGAAGAAAACTGTACTTCTAATCCTTACCTTCATGATGTGCTCTCTGAGTGCGCTCATGGCCCAGACCAGAACGGTCAAGGGTAAGGTCACATCTGCTGATGACGGAACGCCGGTGCCCGGTGTTACCGTGATGGTGAAGGGGTCCACAAACGGTACCCAAACGAATGCCGACGGAAATTATGAATTGGGGGTTGCGCCGAACTCCACCTTGGTTTTTAGTTTCATTGGTATGATCTCCAAAGAGGTGGTCGTTGGTAATCAAAGTTTGATCAACGTGGTCCTGGAAAGTTCTGAGCAGAACTTACAGGAAGTGGTGGTGACTGCATTAGGTATCCAAAGAGATCAGAAGGCCATAGGTTATGCGGTTTCTAAGGTGGATCCTAACTCCGTACTTCAAAGATCTGAGCCGGATCTATTAAAAGGACTTCAGGGAAAAGTTCCTGGTGTAGATATCCGTGCTTCTCAAGGGGTACCTGGTTCAGGTACACGTATTCAGATTAGAGGTATTTCTTCATTCGGTTTGGATACTCAGCCTCTCATCGTAGTGGACGGTATTCCTTACAGCAATGAGACATTAACTACTTCTAACCAGTCTTCAGGTGGTGCGGCTTACGGTAACGGTCTAGCTAACCTTGACCCGAATGATATTGAAGACATGACCGTTCTTAAAGGTGCAGCTGCAGCAGCACTTTATGGATCTCGTGCTTCTAGAGGGGTTGTGGTAATTACCACAAAATCAGGTAGTGGTAAAAAAGGAGCTAAGGCCATCAACGTTTCTTACAAAGGTGGATTTAGCGTGGAAGAAATTGCTAACCTTCCGGAATTCCAAAACCTATACGGTGCAGGTGCCAACTGGCGCGTACAGGGTGCGAATGGATCATGGGGAGGCAAGTTTGGCCAAGGAAACATCTATGATGCTTCTGGTAATGTTATTCGTAAATCAAGTTCAGGACTAGATTCGATACCTGCCACTACATGGGCTACCATGTATAGAAGTTATCCGGAATTATTCCCTAATGGAATGGCTGTTTATAAAGCATATCCGAATAACGTGAAAGACCTGTTTACTACCGGTAAAGTGTATGAAAACTCGGTTTCTGTTAACGGTGGAGAAGGTAGAACAACCTTTAACGCTACTCTATCAAATGTAAATCATGAGGGTTATGTGATGAACTCCTCATACGTGAGAAATAACATCAGTGTAGGTGGACAAACTGCGTACAAAGGCTTTACTTTCGGCGGTAATGTTGCGTACTCTAAATCCACACAAAAGGGTGGTTTCTTCGGTCAGACTCAAAGCTTTATCAGTCAGTGGGGTAGAACCTTTACCATGGCGAGAAACTGGGACATTGTAGGTTATCCGCAAACTGACCGTTCGGGGAACCAAATTGGTTTCAATGACGGACAGTACACTAACCCGGTTTGGGGGGCTGAACATAACGTAGCTACCTCTGTAGATGATCGTGTAACGGGTAGAGCTTTTGCCGAATACAAAGTGAATTCCTGGATCAACATCAACTATAACTTCGGGGTGAACAGAGCCATGACTTCCCGTGATGAGTTGATCGACAGAAGTTCCTACGGTGGTACAGGCGGTGAAAACGCTTTGGGCTCTTTGAAGGAGGATTTGTATACCACTCAAGAGGTACAATCAACTTTATTAGCCATTTTAAAACCACGTATCTCAGACTTCATGACCTTGGACATTAAACTGGGTAATGATGTTAACTGGAGAAACAGTAGAAGACAGACTGTACACGGTGTAGACTTTATCGTACCGGGTGTTTACAATATCATGAACACGAACATCCGTAGATTCTCTGCTGATGAGAAATACAACAGACGTTTGGTGGGTCTATTTGCTGATGCTACCTTAGGATTCAAGAACGTAGCTTTCTTGAACGTATCAGCACGTCAGGATAGAACTTCAACGCTTCCATTTGAGAATGCTACCTATTTCTATCCGGGAGTTTCAGGTTCGGTGATCTATTCTGATCTATTTGATATCAAGTCAAGCTGGTTTAGTTACGGTAAGATCCGTGCAGGTTGGGCCAAAGTGGGTAATGACGCTCAGCCACAGAGAGGAGAAGATATCTTCGTGATCAACTCTAACGGGTTTATGGGCCTTCCTAGGGCGAGTAGAGGTACTACTACTTATGACCCTAACTTAACACCAGAGTTTACTTCTGAGCTAGAACTTGGTACAGACTTCGCATTATTCAAGAACAGAATCTCCGGTGAGGTGACCTGGTACGACAAGCGTTCTACTAACCTTATCTATGCTATCTCTGTACCTACTACTACGGGTTATAGCTCTTACTATACTAACATTGGTGAGATCAGAAACACAGGTTGGGAGATCGGTTTAAGTGTGAAACCTGTAGTTAAGAATGATCTTAACTGGGTGGTTAGAGGTGCATTCACTAAGAACATTAACACAGTAGAAAGTTTAGTAGACGGTATAGATAGAGCGAACATTGGCTCTATGGCCTATATCGAGCCAGGCATGCCATACGGATACCTTAGAGGAAGTAAAGCCGCTCGTGATGAAGAAGGTAATCTGTTAGTTGACGCTAACACCGGTATGGTTTACACTGACCCTACTCAAGGTATGGTAGGTAACCCAACGCCTAAATTCAAATTAGGTATCACTAACGTGGTGAACTACAAAGGATTTACCTTTAACGTACTATGGGATATGACTTACGGTGGAGATCTGTACTCTGAAAGTGTACAAAGTATGCTAGGTAGAGGTACTACGCGCGATACAGAAGACAGAGAGTGGAACGCAGTGATCAAAGGTGTGGTAGCTAACCCAATCCCTGTAGTAGGTGCTGATGGAGTTTCAAGATATGTACCATTATTAGTGGACGGTCAAAAGATTCCTAACCAAACCAGAATCACTTCTAACGATTTGTATTTCTCCTCAGGTTCTAACGTAGGTACATTCGCTACTAACGGTGCTACTGAATTCTCTATCTATGATGCTACAGTATATCGTTTGAGAGAGATTTCCATAGGATATGACCTACCAAAGCATATTGTAAGCAAGATGAAGTTACAAAATGTAAACATCTCAGTGAGTGGTAGAAACCTTTGGTATATGGCACCTAACATGCCTAAGTATATCAACTTTGACCCTGAAATTGGTTCATTCGGTAGTAGCCAGGTGCAAGGGGTGGAATTATCAGGTGCGCCAACAGCAAAACGTTACGGACTTAACTTGAATGTTACATTCTAAAATTGTTTAAGATTATGATGAAGAAATATATATGCATCCTTTCTACTCTGGTACTCCTGTTTACGAGTACGAGTTGTGAGAAGTTCCTGGATGTGAATAAGAATGAAAACGATCCTACCAGTGTAGGTGTATCCACTCTTTTAACGGCTTCTGAGGTAACCATAGGTAGAGCGTTCTCTATAGGAACTACATTAGGAGATGCCATGTCCTTGTATACTCACCAGTTGACCGGTCGTATCTCCTCTGACCGTTATGCCTTATTGGGATCTAACATTGGCTGGAATGATATCTACAACGCCATTACTAACCTAGATGTAATCATTGAGCAAGGTACTGCTGAGTCAAGATTAGCATATGCGGGTGTAGCTAAGATTCTTAAAGCTTACACTTTCAGTGTGATGGTAGATACTTGGGGAGACCTTCCTTATTCAGAGCATAATAGCTTTAAGCAAGGGATCACTCAACCTAAATTTGACAAGGGTTCTGATATTTATCCTCAATTGATCGAATTGATTGATTCAGGTATAGCAGACATCAATAACACTACCATTAACCCTTCTAAGCCTGCGAATGATGATATCATCTATAAAGGTGATTTGACCAAGTGGAAGAAAGCTGCAAATACTTTGAAATTAAAGATGTATGTGCAGCAAAGATTGATTAAAGACGTAAAGGCAGAAGTGACGGCATTATTGTCTAATCCTGATGGATTGATCAATGCTCAGAACGAAAGTTTCATGGTGACCTTTGGACCTAATGGTGCTACGGATGACCGTCATTCAGGTTACTCCATTTACACTGCAGCTCAGCGTTCAAACGAGATGATCAGCCCTTGGTTCTATGAGATTTTAAAGGGTTATAATAAGGATATCTACACCGGATTAGAAGATCCTAGAATTCCTTATTACTTCTATAATCAGAAGTCGGCTACAGCTGCTCCAGAAAACCAAACGGAATACAGAGACGGAGGATTTATCTCTATTGTTTTTGGTTCTACAGGACCTTTCCGTGACGGATCAAACAGTATTACCATCAGCTTACCGGGTATATATCCTGTAGGTGGTAGATACGATGACGGTGCAGGTATTCATATCAACTCTACCAGTACTATCACTCCTGCCACTGCGGGTACGGGTGCTGCTCCTCAGAAGTTGATCACTTACGCGGATAGAATCTTCTTAGAAGCGGAATTGATCAATGCCGGTATCATCAGCGGAAATGAAGCAGAAGTGTTTAATAAAGGCGTTAAAGCTTCAATGGAGCAAGTGGATTATGTGATTACTAACTATGTGAAGCCATCTCAGTCGGTACCTACTTTAGCTACTTCAGCTAAGTCGGTAGCTTACCAAGAGGCGGTAGCTCAAGCCTTTGCTTCTGCATCTGCTTCTAGAAGGTTAGAGTATATTATGACTCAGAAGTGGATTGCGAACTATGGTTCGGGAGCTACTAACTATGTAGATTATCGTAGAACGAACTATCCTGTGATGTTTGATCCAAATAACCCGAAACATGCTCCTGAAGGTTTATTCCAGCCGCCGGTTGACGGTAACCCTCTGGTTAAACCTCAGCAAGCGGTTCCAGTTTCCGTGTCAAACCCTTATCCTTTGACCTTACCATGGCCACAGGGCGAGTTGGATCTTAACGGTTCAGCACCTCCTCAGAAATCTCCTGGTGCGTATAAACCGTTCTGGTTGCCTTAATGTTTGACGATTAACTTTATTGAAAATGATGAAAAGTACAAAGATATTTATACAAATGATAGTGGCAGGAGCCCTGCTACTGGGAGGATGTAAGGCCAAGTTTATAGGCCTGGATCCAAGTGTAGAGATCTATAAGGTTCCGGGTGTAACGGCGAAAGTGGATGGAAATGCAGCCATTACCCTTAGTGATTTGAATAGCTTCTCAGGTAAGGTGCTGGTGGATCTATACTTTAAAGATCAACCTGGCCCAGATAAGGTGGATATTGTGGTTCGTAAGAACTTGCAAGGCGGCGGTAACGTGAAAGTATTGCAAGAAGGAGTTACTAGTTTCCCTTCAACTATCACGGTTACAGCGGCGCAGTTGCAAAGCTTATTTGGTGAATTAAAAGTGGGGGACACTTATGATGTGGCTCCGAATATTTATACTTCCGACGGGAAATTTGAGGCTTTCCCGGCTAATGGTCCCGGAACAGCTACCAGCGTAACCGGCGCTCCAGGATATTCGGCCTTTGCCAGATTTACTGTCCGTTAAATAAGATCGCCCGGGAAACCGGGCGATTTTTGTTTTGTATCTCACGTGGATTCTTTTCTTTGTAGAAAAAATGAATCCATGGGAAAGTTAAGTTTATTTATAGCCTGTAGCATAGATGGTTATATAGCCAAAGAGAACGATGACCTGACCTTTTTGAAGACTGTAGAGAAGGAAGGAGAAGACTACGGTTATGCCAGGTTTGTAGAGGGGATTGATACGTATCTGATAGGTCGAAAAACCTATGATTATGTGGCCAGGGAGATTGGCCCGGATTATTATATCAAGAATGAAAAAGAAGTGTATGTGGCTACTCGCACGCCAAGGGAAAGAGATGGGAATCTGATCTTTTATTCAGGAGATCTGGTGGACCTAGTGAATAAGCTTAAAGCCCAAGGGAGAAATATTTACTGCGACGGCGGAGGCCAGGTTATCAGGACCTTATTGGAACACCATCTGATAGACGAAATGATCATTTCCATCGTTCCGGTAACCTTAGGAAGCGGAGTGAGATTGTTTCAAGCCGGATTTCCGGAAGCCAAATGGAGTCTACATGAAGTAAAAGCTTATGACACCGGACTGGTGCAGATGAGGTGGGGTTTAAAAAAATAAGGTCAAGGGCTTAGTTTCTTGTAATTTAAGGTCTAAATATTTGGCAAATTCATTTTTTTTGATTAACTTGCATTATAGACTTAATCGAAAAATCCATGTTCTTTAAAAATCAGATTCAAGTTAGAGATATAGTAAGCCTCTTATTTTTATCCATCGTTGCTATGGCCTTCACTTCATTCGGTTCATTCCATCCGGGAGAAATGGGCTTTTGGTTTTCAATAAGTTTTGCTGTTTTTACGGTAGGATTTATTAGGTATTTTCTTAATAAGTACCAAAGGAAGGAGAAGTGAGCTGGATATAGCCGTACACCAGTCCTCATAGGATTCACTAACCTTTAATTTTTCTACATTTTTTTGGGTTAAAATCTAGCTGCACATGCGATAAATAAAAAAAAGGACAAGAATCTCTTGCCCTTTTTCAAACATTAACTATTAGATTTCTAACTTTTTATGATCCTTAACCCTAACTTCGGAGTAAGCTGCCAGAGTCAGCTCCGGCAGTACCCCGGTCCCCGTATGATATGGGGAAACTAAACTACGTCATGTACCTGCCATTAAAGCGTTGTTTTCTACGCCTTATAACGGGGACAGGATTCAGGATCAAGCTTTTCAACTGCCTTTTTCAATGGGAATGTTTAAGAAACCTTTGGCTTGTTCTAATAATACTATACTCTTAGAACTAAGGTGACGAAGAGTGAGGCTCTTGCCCGCATTTTCGTATTTTTCTACTATCTTTTTCAATGCTTCTATGGCAGACATGTCTACTATCCTGGATTCTCTAAAATCCAATACAATAACTTTGGGATCTTCCTCCGGTTCAAGTTTCTCTAAAAAGGCAGTGGTGGAACCAAAGAAGAGTGGACCGTAGATCTCATAAACTTTATTCCCTTCAGCATCAATGCTTTTTCGGGTACGAATTCTTTTAGCATTGTCCCAAGCAAAAACCAGAGCTGAAAGGATAGTACAGCCACTGCAAGATTATGCAGTAGCACAGTGATGGCCGCTACCAAGATGCCTATAAAGATGTCAGAAGGTGGCATCTTACGGATGATAAGGAAGGAAACCCATTGGAAGGTATGGATAGCCACCATCATCATCACCCCTACAAGGGCAGCCATGGGTATTTGTTCTATTATAGGCGAACCAAATAGAATTACACCTAAAATTGTCAGGGCTCCCACTATAGCTGATAAACGTGTTCTAGCTCCTGCATTGAGGTTAACTAATGTTTGAGCTACCATAGCACAGCCACCCATTCCTCCGAAGAAGCCATTCACTACATTTGCTAAGCCATGGCTTCTTGATCAGAGTTTCCTTTGCTTTGCGTAATATCATCGACCATTTGTAAGGTCAACCATGTTTCTATCAATCCCACTCCGGCCATAATCAAAGCATAAGGAAAGATGATATTCAAGGTTTCCCAAGTAAAAGGGATTTGTGGAATTGCAAACTCAGGAAACCCTCCGCTGATAGATGCGATGTCGCTGACTTTTTTAGTATCAATGTCGAAGCAAATCACCAGCCCAAACACTACAATTATGGATGCCAGGGAAGCCGGCACAGCTTTAGAAATCTTGGGGAACAGAAGAACTACTGCTATGGTAAGTAAGGAAAGTGCTATCATGGTGTATAATGCGTTTCCCGTCATCCAAGAATTAGCGTTGGACCTGAATTGAGATACCTAGGCCATAAAGATGATGATGGCCAAACCATTCAAAAAACCGTACATCACGGGCTGGGGGATGAGTCGGACGAACTTCTCGAGTTTGAAGGTGCCAACTAAAATTTGTAATAAGCCGGCAAGTATAACGGCAGCAAAGAGGTACTGTACACCGTTTGTAGCTGCCAGGGAGATGAGAACCACTATCGTAGCCCCGGCACCTCCGGAGATAAGACCAGGTCTACCTCCAAAAACCCCCGTGATTAATCCCATGAGAAAGGCAGCATATAAACCTGTCAGAGGACTAAGTCCGGCTAGGATGGCGAAGGATAGGGATTCCGGGATCATGGCTACGGTCAAGCCCGCTAAAATTTCAACTCCCCTTATCTTTTGCATTACTCCTTCGTTTTTTTGAGGGCGCAAAAATAGACGTTTTGGATTGGGACCGTTCTCCTTCTTTAAGAAAGCTGTATAAGGCTTACTTTTTTTAGTAATCTTCTGACAATTTTTAGGATCAATTTAAGTTGAGTTCAAAGAATTGATAATGACTAGTTTGTAAGTATTCCTACATTTCTGGAAGAGCTCTTGAACGTTTTTTACCCCACTTTCGACTGAATTTTCCCCCATCTTAGGGATTTCATAGCCCTAATTTTGCTCCATCTTTTAACCTATATTCAACCTCTACAGAATGTCAAAAAGTTTTACCCCATTGCGGAGCTACGGCTTCGTCCTAGTGCTTTGGTTGGCCTGTTGTAGTGCCGCCCTCGCACAAATTACTGTTAGCGGGAAAATCCAACATGAAGATCAGTCGCCTGCTGCGGGTGCAGTAGTCTCGGTGAAAGGATCGAATTCCTCTGCTTTGGCAGATGCTGAGGGAAATTACCGCATTGCTGCTCCCGGAAACGGAGTCTTAATCTTTAGCCTCGTGGGAACCGTCTCACAGGAAGTACCCATCAATAATCGTTCAGTTATCAATGTAACATTAGCAGAAGATGTTGCTACCCTGGACGAAGTAGTGGTGGTAGGTTATGGTACCCAGAAGAAAGTGAACCTGAGCGGTGCAGTAGCGCAAGTAGGAGGAGAGGCGCTTATGAACCGTCCTGTGGCTAATGCTACAGGAGCTCTTCAGGGTGTATTGCCGGGTGTAACCGTATTCAGAGGAAGCGGTCAACCGGGTGCTGAAGGTTATGGTATCCGCATCAGAGGTTTTTCATCTGCTAATACCACCAGCGCATTAGTACTTGTAGATGGAATTCAAATGGACTTGAACCTAGTAAACCCAGATGATATTGAGTCCATCTCCGTACTTAAAGATGCTTCAGCATCTGCTATCTATGGTGCTCGTGCTGCAGGAGGGGTGGTTTTAGTTACTACCAGAAAAGGTGCAGCAGGAAAAACCAGAATCAATTTCAATTCTTACTATGGTATTAACGCCACGGCCCGTCAGCCACAGAGACTAAACTCATGGGACGAGCAAATGCTGATTGATGAATCCAGAATCAATGCTACCGGTAACCCGGAATTCAGTGCAGAGCAGATGGAGTGGCTAAAGAATTCTAACTTCTCCGTTAGGCCAAACCCTACCCAAGACAGATGGGAGTACTTTGGGAATAACAACTGGCTGAAAGAAGGTATGGATAAGTATAATTCCATGCAAAACCATACCCTGTCCATCAGTGGTGGAAATGACAAGACGAATTATCTAGTATCAGGAAGCTACTACAAGAGAGACGGTGTGCTAAGATATGGTCCAGATGATAACTCTAGATACAATATCAAGACCAATATCAATACCGAGCTGAACAAGTACATGAAGTTGGAGATCGTGGCGGGTTACACCGGATCTGTAGTGAACGAGAACGCGTACGGAACGGAACAAATCATCAACAGATTATATAGAAGTAGGGCTAGACAAAGCTTGTACGTTCCTGAAGAAGATATCACTGGCCAGCCTTATAATGGAGACTTGCAGATTAATGCTGTGGATATCGAGAAGAATGCGGGTTTAGAGCAACGTATTTACGAGTCGTTTACCGGCAAGGTGAACTTAAAAATACACAGTCTGGTAAAAGGTTTGAGCTTTGATCTTTCCGCATGGAGAAATCAAGACTATTATTCCATGGAGAATGATAGCAGAACCCTCCTTTGGTACGGAAGAACCACAAATACCGTTCGTTTCCGTATCAATGACCCCAATACGAAGAGAATGGTGAAGAACAGAGGTTACCACAATAACCTCCAAGGGGTAGTCAACTATGACTTTACAGTAGCAGATGCACATCACTTCACCTTATTAGGTGGTGCTTCGTATGAAGATTATAAGAAAGACGAGTTCTCTGCAGGGGCTCAAGGCATGATCACGAATGATTTCTTCAGTTTCAACTTCGCCGATCCTCTTACTAAGACCAATGGAGACAACAATGCTTCATGGGCCATGGGATCTGTATTTGGAAGAATGAACTATGATTATCGCGAAAGATACTTATTAGAAGCTTCATTTAGATATGACGGTAGTTCAAGGTTGGCTCCGTCTAACCGTTGGCAACTATTCCCTTCCTTCTCTGCAGCCTGGAGATTGGATCAAGAGGAATTCATGAAGGATCAAAGCCTTTTCTCCTCCTTTAAGCTGAGAGGATCTTGGGGACAATTAGGTAACGGAGCAGTATTGGGTCTATATGATTATATCGCCTTATTAACCAGCGGTTTGACGCAGTCCGGAAACCTAGTGTTCAATGATACTCGTACACAATATCTGTATCAATCGCAATTAGCATCTCCTCAAAAGACCTGGGAGACGGTTGAACAAGTGAACGGAGGAGTTGACGTAGGCTTCTTAAAAGAAAGATTACGTTTGACGGCTGATTACTATGTGAAGCGCAATAAAGACATGTTAGCTCAGCTTAACCTTCCTAGCCTTATCGGAGTGTCCGTGCCTGTGATGAATATTGGTGAGTTGAAAAGTTGGGGCTGGGAATTGGATTTGAGATGGAGAGACAGAATTAACTCTAAAATGGATTATAGGATAGGTTTCAATATTTCGGATAACCAAAATGAACTGGTGAAATACGATGGTCTGAACTCTATAGGAAGTGGAGGGGTCATTCCTTTGCTTGAAGGATATCCATTAAACTCCGTATGGGGTTATAAGACAGATGGCTTCTTCCAAACCAATGAAGAATACCAGGAATACAAGAAAACGGTATCCACTCCATTCTTCCCGAACAATGCAGGTGCCGGGGATATCAAATACTTGGATTTGAACGGTGATGGTGTGATCTCTGCCGGAGATGCTACCCCTGAAAGCTCGGGCGACCTAGTTTACTTGGGCACTACTAATGCTCGTTACACCTATGGTGTGGATTTAGGTCTGAACTGGAAGAATTTTGATATTTCTGTCTTCTTCCAAGGTGCCGCTAACAGGAAGTTCTTGATTAACGAGGGTACTTTATCTCCTATGCTAGGAACGGCAGATATGCCATGGACTATACACATGGATCGCTGGACACCGGAAAACCCGGACGCTTACTTCCCTAGAATGTATCAGACCAGTGCGCATAACTATAGACCATCTGACCGTTGGGCTCAGAATGGTAACTACTTGAGATTAAAGAATGTGCAAGTGGGGTATAATGTACCTATGAAGACTCAGAAGATCCAAAGGCTTCGCGTGTACTTCTCCGGACAGGATCTATGGGAACAAACTAAGGTGATGAAAGTATTTGATCCGGAAGTAGGAAATAACGTAAGTGCTACCACTTATCCTTTCTACAGATCGTATTCTTTTGGTTTGAATCTTACTTTCTAAAAACTATGACAATGAACAAGATAAATAAGATTTTACTAGGTGTAAGTCTTCTAGTTTTAGGAGGTTGTGACCTGGACAGATTCCCGGAAAGCCAATTCACGGATGCCGCTTTCTGGAATACAGAATCTGATTTAATGAATGCTGCTAACCGTCACTATCAATTGTTGACCGGATTCCAGCTAGATAACAGAGGGGACGATAACGTTAACCAAACGGCGAACAATATCAGCAACGGTTCCAGGAATATTCCGGCCACTAGCGGTGATTGGAGTAATGCTTACAGAGATATTTTCACAGCCAATAATATACTGGAAAAAGGAGTGAAAGCTCAGGTAGCAGAATCTGTAAAGAACAGGTATTTCGGAGAAGCTCGCTTCTTCCGCGCTATGGCTTACTTTGGATTGGTACAGAAGTATGGAGACGTGCCTTTGGTACTAAAAACCTTGGATATCGATTCTCCGGAATTAAGAAGTCCTAGAAGTCCGAAAGAAGAAGTGCTTCAAGCTATCTATGATGATCTGGATTTTGCTGCTCAGTGGCTACCTGGACACCGTCAGCTGCCTGCTGCACAGTACGGACGTGTAACAAAGAGCTCAGCTCTGGCTTTGAAGGCAAGAGTGGCTTTATATGCAGGTACTCGCGCTAAATTCCATAATGATGGAGATGGGCAAAAGCATTTGAGAATTGCTGTAGATGCTGCTCAAGCAGTGATAGCTCAGGGGCATAGCTTGTATCCTAGTTATCACGGTCTATTCCAACACGAGGCTGAAGGTCCAAATAACACCGAGAACATTTTCGTGAAGATCTATGGGGTGAGTGTATCGAATCTGATCGTGGGACATAGCTATTCCAGAGATATGGAGAACGGCAGAAATGCACCTACACGTAATTTGCTTCGCCAGTATCTGTATGCGGACGGTTTACCAGCATATACTACAGAAAATCAGCCCTCAAGTACTCGTTCCTCCTTCTTTGTTCCGGAAAAAGACGAGTCATCCTATAATACCATCTTTGAGAACAGAGATCCACGTTTAGGCATGACCGTTTTTAAAGCAGGTGAGGATGCGTATAAAGGTCCTTGGGTGCCAACTACCACCCTTGGCTCCAGAACAGCTTATGCAGCTAAGAAAGGTTTTAACCTAACCGACTGGCAAACGGCAGGATCTGGAACTGTAGATAAGATCCTAATCCGTTACGGTGAAGTGCTATTGATTCTAGCGGAGGCAAAGTATGAATTAGAAGGCCAAATCTCAGATGCAGATCTTAACCTTACCATCAATGCTTTGCGTAAAAGAGCAGGATTCAATGTCATGTTAACGAATGAATTTGTAATTAACCATAACCTAAACATGCGCGAGGAGATCCGTAGAGAGAGGACGGTAGAGTTAGCCTTGGAAGGGTTCCGTTATGACGATCTGATCAGATGGAAAACTGCAGAAATTCATCTTCCAGGCCAACTCCTCGGCGCAAAATTCGTAGCAGCGGATTGGCCAGGAGCTGATCCTTCCACCTTGAGAATCAACGGAGAGGGTATATTGGTGACGGAAGATACTAACGTACGTACTTTCAAGCCGGGAAGAGATTATTACTATCCCATTCCTTTACAAGAGATCACCTTAAGCGGTGGAAAGGTTACACAGAATCCTAATTGGCAATAATCCCATCTTAGAACAATGAAAATTTTACATATTATCCTCAGTTTAGCTCTCTTTGTAGGACTTAGTTCCTGTGAAGACAAGTCGTACCCCTCTGGACTAGAGGAGTTTGACCACCACTATTACATTGTGTATGTACCCAATAATAATAGTGCAGTGACCGTGAAGAAGAATCAAACGGAGTTATTAAAACTTCCCGTACAGTTTTATTCTTCATTTACCCGCCCATATGATGCGGTGGCAAAGTATACACTAGTACCTAATGCAGCGAATCCCGCTGTGGTAGGAGTAGATTTTCAGATCGTTGACAATCAAGGCAACGCTATTCAACCTGACGGGCAAGGGAAGTACAGCATAGTCTTCCCTCAAGCCAAAAAAGCTACAGATACCGTTTATGTGAAGCTTTTGAATAACCCTGCTCCGGGAAGGAGAATTGTTGACATCAATTTTGAAGATCATATTTCTACAGCGTACAGAGTAGACATATTCTCCACTGCATTTAAACGCACTCTAAATATCGACTAATGAAGAAGAAAATATTCCTGTTCTTACTTAGTGCCCAGATCTCCTGGGCACAAAAAATAGACCTTGCAGAAACTGTTCGTTTTGCTGAGTATCAGATGTCCATCATGGTGAAGGAGGCCGCGGGTAAGTCGGCTGGGAAAAAGGTATCACCCAGGACCTTGGATAAAAATGGTGAGCTGGAATTGGTAGCTCCGGGAGATTGGACCAGTGGATTTTATCCGGGAGTTCTTTGGCAGTTGTATCATTTCACCGGTGAACAGAAATGGAAAGAGGAAGCGGAGAAGGCTACTGAGAAGCTGGAAAAAGAACAGTTTAATGGAGGCACTCACGATATGGGCTTCAAGATGTACTGCAGCTACGGAAAAGGATGGGAATATACAGGTAATGAGTCTTATAAGCAGATCTTGGTTCAGTCTGCCAAGACTTTAATTACCAGATTTAATCCCGTGGTAGGGTGTATACGCTCCTGGGATCACAATAGAGATAAGTGGGATTACCCGGTAATCATCGATAATATGATGAATTTAGAGTTGCTGTTCGCAGCAACTCGCTTTACCGGGGATTCAACCTATTATAAGATCGCGGTGACACATGCTAACACTACCTTGAAGAATCATTTCCGCCCGGACGGTAGCACCTATCACGTAATTGGATATGATCCGGTGACCGGAGAGGTGAAACAGAGACACACTCATCAGGGGTATCAGAACGAATCTACCTGGGCCAGAGGGCAGGCATGGGCGCTCTATGGATTCACTATGTGTTATAGAGAAACAGGTGATCCGGCTTACTTGAAAAAGGCCGTAGAGACGGCCAACTGGTTCCGCAAACAAGCCAGATGGCCTAAGGATAATGTTCCTTACTGGGACTTTAATGCTCCCGGAAATGATCAACCTAGAGATGCTTCGGCAGCAGCCATCATAGCCTCTGCACTATACGAATTAGATAAGTATGCACCTAAAAAAGCCAAATATGCCGCTTTTGCAAATGATATAATGAAGAGTTTAGATGGTTCGTATAGAGCGCCGAAAGGGGAAGCACATGGTTTTTTGTTGCTTCACAGCACAGGACATTTACCTCATAACTCAGAAATTGACGTGCCTATTATTTATGCCGACTATTACTTCCTTGAAGCTTTGGGAAGAAAAAAAGAATGGGGTAAATAAGCGTGTGTAGGTCGTTTTTAGCGATATTGTCCAACTTTTTGGTACAATATTTATGCTTCGATATTTTGTAACCTTCCTCCATGTAGCTCTTATCTTTTGGATAAGTAATCCTGCATGGGGGCAGGGTACAGTCAGATTTACTAAGATAGGTTTAAAAGAAGGCCTCTCCCAAAGTAGCGCTTTCGCTCTATGTCAGGACTATTTAGGTTTCATGTGGATAGGAACCCGTGATGGGCTAAATAGATATGATTCCAGAAAATTCTTCACTTACCGGAATGTCCCAGGGGATAGTACAACCCTAACTGATAATTACATCTTATCCTTACTGGAAGACTCAAAAAAGAACCTGTGGGTAGGAACACGTACCGGGCTAAACCGGTATGATAGGTCCAAAGACAAGTTTGTTCGGGTTGCTTTACCCACCCTTAATGCTTCCCAATACCCCATGGTATGGGCCATTTCAGAGGATAAGGATGGACAATTATGGGTCAGTACTAATCATGGTTTGTTCTGTTTGTCGGGTTCCAAAAAGGAATTGGTTTATGATATAAGTTATCATGAAGGGTTACCTGATGGCTGTAACAATGTCTTTACCTTTCTTCAAGATCATGACAAAGATATATGGATAGGTACGGGCAATGGCGTACTTCAATTCAAGCCTTATGTTAAGGGCAAAAGGCTAAGTTTATTCAGGCATTATAAGAAAGCTCCGGGGGTACTGAACAGCGATGAAGTAAGGGTGGTAGTGGAGGCAAAAGATGGTGTATATTGGTTTGGTACCAAAGAAGGAGGTCTAAATGTATTTGATATGGCAAAGAATGAATTCCAGTATTGGATGCATAGACCTGAAGCTAAAGGAAGATCTCTTGCAGGAAATGATGTAAGATCCATCATTAAAGATAGGTTCGGAGGGTTTTGGATAGGCACTATTAATGGCTTGAATTATTACACCGAGAAAGATGGGTTCCAAACCTTTACGGCTAGCGACTTCGATCCATTTTCCATAAGTAATAATTCCATAAGACCCATTTATCAGGATGCTAGAGGATCTGTGTGGGTAGGTACTTTCTTTGGAGGAGTCAGCGTTTATGATCGTCATCTACCTATTTTTCATCATCAATTTTACAGCCCGTATTACCCTAGTTTGAGCTACAATGTAGTAGGGGGCATCTTGCAAGACGAGAGAGGAAATCTCTGGATAGGTACGGAAGGCGGTGGCCTAAACTATATGGAGGGGAATCAGTTTAAGCACTATAAACATGATCCCACTGTTCCGGGCACGTTAAGTCACAATCACGTAAAAAGTCTTTACTTAGGAAAAAACGGGGATCTGTGGATAGGCACCTACAACGGTGGCTTAAATATCCTCAAGAAGGGTAGTTCCGCCTTTTTACATTATAAAAATGATCCTAAAGATCCCGGTTCATTGGCCAATAATAATGTTTATGCTATAAGGGAAGATAGGTCGGGTAATATCTGGTTAGGTACGTACGGAGGAGGGTTGAGCCTTAAGAGGGCGGGAGATGCCATGAGATTTGAGCACTATCAAGCGGGCAAAGCAGGAGAGTATCATCTAAGCTCTGACTTGGTACGTATGGTTTATGTGGATAGCAAAGACAATCTTTGGGTAGGTACAGAATCCGGTTTGAACCTCAAGAGAGCCGGTCAAAAAGCCTTTGAAGTGTTTCGATATGATCCAAATGATAGCAAAAGTATAAGCGGAGATGTTATCATCACCATCTTTGAAGATGCAAAGAAGCGCATCTGGTTAGGTACTTACAAGAACGGCCTGAACCTATACGATGAGAAGACCAAAACCTTTAAGAGATTTACTGAGAAGGATGGCTTAGCAGGCAATAACATCTTTGGAATCTTAGAAGACAAAGGTCTGCTTTGGATAAGTACAAATAACGGTATATGCAGTTTTGATCCTGAGACAGGCAAAACACAGATTTACAATAGCAAAGACGGCATAGGGGGAAATGAGTTTTCAGTGGGTGCATATCTAAAGGCCAGAGATGGGAAACTGTATTTTGGTGGAACCCATGGTTTAACCTCCTTCTATCCAAGTAGTATCCATCCTAGCACCTTTGTTCCCACCTTAGTTTTTACAGATTTTAAGCTTTTCAATGAATCTGTAGTTCCGGGAGATGAAAAGATCTTAAACAAACCTATTTCAATAACAGATACGGTCGTTTTAAATCACAAGCAGAACATCTTTACTGTGGAGTTTTCTGCTATCAATTTTATCTTGCCTGAGAAGAACAAATACGCGTACAGATTAGAAGGTTTAGAGGAGCAATGGAACTACGTGGATAATCCTACAGCCACCTACACGAACCTGAATGCAGGAACTTATACCCTTTTAGTGAAGGGGTCCAGTAATGACGGCATTTGGAACGAAGTTCCGGGTAGATTGACCATTAAAATCCTTCCTCCACCTTGGAAAACCTGGTGGGCGTATACACTGTATGGCCTATTGATTGCAGGAAGTATTTATTTGATTGTCAAATATACAAAGATTAAAAGTCGCCTAGAGCATGAGTTAGCTTTGGAACATCTGGAAAATGAAAGACAAAGAGAGATCAACGAGATCAAGTTAAATTTCTTTACCAGTATTTCCCATGAATTCAGAACACCTTTGACCTTGATACTAGCTCCTGTCCAACATATGCTTTCTCAAGGGAATCTGGATGAGAGTTCAAAGAAACTAATGACCACGGTGAAGAATAATTCCTTGCGACTATTGAATTTGGTCAATCAACTGCTTGATTTCCGTAAGCAGGAATCCGGTACCTATACTTTGAATAAGGCGCATCAGGACATGAGTTCATTTTTGGACCAAATTGCCATGGAGTTTACGCATTATGCTAAGGAGAGAGGAATAAACTTTTTTTATGAAAAGCCGTATTCTACCATGATGGTGGAGGTAGATAGAGATGAAATGGAGAAGGTGATTTATAATCTACTTTCAAATGCCTTCAAATTCGTACCCTCTTACGGAATAGTAAAAATGGATATGGAGGTAGAGGCCCCGTCAAGAGATTTCCCTGAGGGCTCAGTTGTCATCAGGGTCTGGGATAACGGACCCGGAATCCCGGAGGGTGAGAGAAGCTCCATTTTTGACTTCTTTTACCAGTCGGGTAACCACTCCGGTTCCGGAATAGGTTTAGCTCTGGCTAAGAACATAACAGAACTTCATGGAGGGAAAATAAGTGTGGATAGTTGCACAGAAGATGTAACCTATACCTGCTTTTCCGTACACTTACCGTCCAGTACGGTTTCATTTGTAACCTTGGAACCCACCATAAAAATAGAAAGTACCTCTTCAGAGGAGCCGGAAGTGTTCACGGAAAACGGAAAACCTATGGTCTTGATCGTGGAGGACAATGAAGAGATCCGACAAGTCATTTCCCAAAGTTTAGAAAAAACTTATGCCATTAATGAAGCGGCTAACGGGCAGGAGGGATGGCAAAAGGTAAGAAGTCTACTGCCAGATTTAGTGATTACAGATATCATGATGCCGGTAGAGGACGGTATTACTTTGTTAAGAAATATCAAGCAAAATTTAGAGACGAACCATATCCCTGTATTGTTATTGACGGCTAGAACAGCCATGGAAAGTGTGATAGAGGGCTTACAATCCGGCAGTGATGATTATCTCACCAAACCCTTCCATCCGGAGGTGTTATCCTTAAAGATTAGGAATATCTTAGAATCAAGAGAGCGATTTCGGAGGAAGTTCATACGGGATTACGTGCTAACCCCTGCAAATGAAGTGGAGGAACCGGATCAGGTGTTTCTCAAGAAGGTCATCAGCTTGATAGAAGAGAATCTTGCGGAATCAGAATTCAACGTGAACACCTTGGCCAGGGAATTGAGCATGAGCCGACCGGTACTGTACAGAAAGCTCAAACAATTGACAGATTTGAGTGTGATAGAATTGATTTCACTTCTCCGACTGAAGAAGGGTGCGCAGTTGCTCTGCCAAGAAGATGCGAAGGTCAGTCAGGTGGCGTACCAGATCGGCTTTAGTGATCCCAAGTATTTCAGCAAATCTTTCAAGAGTCACTTTGGCTTATCTCCTACGGAATATGCAGCTCTCTCATCTGATGAGCAAGCGGAATTGATTCACTTGAAGTTTAAATAGTGTCAATTGAACAATTTTTACCTCCAAAGCAAACGAAAATTGCCCCTTGTTTAGGGATGAGGGAGAATATCTTTGCGCTCAATCTTAAATAAAAATCGGATGAAGAAAATAAGTGCACTAGTGCTGTTCCTAATGTTTTTTTGCCTTGAATCTAAGGCGCAGTGGCTTTGGGATGTGAAGAAGATGCAGGAGATTAAGCGTCAGATCAAGAACTATACTCCAGCCTATAAGAAGTTAATTTCAGATGCAGATCAAGAGCTAAAGAAAGAGCCCTATTCTGTGACGTATAAGAAGGGAATTGCCCCGAGTGGAGTGAAGAATGATTATGTAAGCTTGAGTAGATACTGGTGGCCAAATCCCGAGACCACAGATAAGCTTCCTTACATTTACAAGGATGGGCAATCCAATCCGGAATTGAACGAGTATGACCGTAACACTTTAGGGAAGATGTGCGCATCGGTGAATACTTTGGCATTGGCCTATTTCTATTCAGGAAATGAAAAGTATGCGAAAAAGGCATCTGAATTCTTACAGGTGTGGTTCATGGATCCTGCCACGAAAATGAATCCGCATTTGGAGTACGCCCAGTTTATACCGGGGAGAGATGGGTCTAAGGGTCGGCCGGAAGGATTGATCGATTCTTATTCCTTTGTGGATATGTTAAATAGCTTGCAGTTAATGAAGGGTTCCAAATACTATACAAAGGAACTTCACAGTGGCTTGCAACAATGGTTTTCTGCTTTAGCACAATGGTTTCAAACCAGCAGCCAAGGGATTAGGGAAGAAGCTGCAAAAAATAATCATGCTACTTCGTATGATTCCCAGATGATGGTTTTCTATCTGTTTGCAGGAGAAGAGGCAAAGGCCAAAGCTATTGCGGAGGCTTTCCCGAAGAAGAGGATAGACACACAGATAGAGCCGGATGGAAAGCAGCCGCACGAGTTGAGAAGGACATTAAGCTATCATTATTCTTTATATAACCTGGCGCATATGTTTGACGCAGGAGTGATGTCAAAGGCTTTAGGAGTAGACTTCCTCAATTATGTATCTGCAGATGGTAAATCCTTTTATAAGGCTTTGGATTATCTAGTAGGTTATGTAGGTAAAGAGCTGCAGGACTGGCCCTACCAGCAAATTAGCGGTTGGGAAGAAAAGCAGCAAGAGACTTGTTTGAATTTGCTAAAAATTGTATCATTTTTCCCCGAAAAACAGCAGTATCAAGAGGTGATCAAGAAGCACTTTAAGTTTGAAGGAAACGAAAGGTTTGTTCTTTACTATGGAAAACCGATAGAGTGAGTATTTTGGGTGGTTTTTGAGGTTGCTTTAGATCTTGGTGCTTTTTAGCTTAAGTACAATACCGGAGGAATAAATTTTTCGGAAGAATAAGTGTTATTTACGCGGGTTATTTTGAGCAGTATAATACTAAATATCCTAAATTTTTAGTTCTTAGTCTTTAGTCCAAAAAGCCTTCGCCATTTTGGTAGCTCTTCCATAGATGTTAAATAATGCTCCATTTTATAAGCGTAAAATATCTGACCTTTAAATCAGAGGGCATTGCGCAACAATATTTAATTTTGCTGGGAAAATACAGAAAAGAGATGAAGAAGGTTTTGGGAATAGGTTTGATTGCGTTGACAATGATGGGCTGTGAGGATAAGGATCCGTATTTAAAGACATTACAAAAGTGTAATTTAACGGGTTGGGCTGTAGCGGGTACCTTAACTAATGTTCAAGGATTTATAGTCAAAGATGCTGATTCAAATTACTATATTGAACCCATTAGTATAACCACCGGTTCAGATCTCTATCCTTGCAATTTACCTGAAGAATACAAAAAGGATCAATCCCTGATCCGGTTTTCCGGGAACATCATGACACAACCCAATAATGATGCATCCTTTGAATTAACCTCGATAGAATTAGTTACTTACGGAAATCAGTAAAAAAAGGCCTCTGGCTTTTTAAATTGACAATTAACAATTAACAATTTCGGATCCATTTGTATTATTTATGAGGGTGATCATGTCAATACTAAATGTTTCTAAATTTTTAGTTCTTAAATATTAAATAAAAAAAACAGCCCGCCAAGTGGCGAGCAGTTTTAAAATCCCTCATAATAAGATGTTCGCTATAAATTGTAGTAAGTCGTACGGAGATGATTTAATCTTGGCTATATCGTCAGTGTTTAATTGAATGGCTACGCTAATGTCTTTGTCGGGAAAATAGGCGGCGTCAGTGAGGTAGCCGGGGAACCAACCGCTATGCCCATAGCTCTCTCCCAGAGTTCCTGAGGGTCTGATCTGAATACCTAAACCATATCCGTGATTTTTCCCCGTCTTTGCAGGAACCTTCTTCTTCATCTCTGCCCTTATCTCCGGGCTGATTTCTTTAAGGTTATACAAGGCCTTTGCCCAATATGCCAAATCCTGAACTTGAGACACAAATCCTCCTCCCATCCACTCAAACTGAGGATTGAATACTAACTGCCCTTCTTTCACCATGGCTCCGTGAAAAGGGAAAGGAGAATTAGCTCTGCCATATCCCGTTGCTAAATGCTCAAAGGACATACGCAACGAAGGCTCCGTCCTGCTTAATCCATACGGCTGAATAAATGCCTCTTGTACCCACTCGTACATAGGTCTTCCGCTGATCTTCTCCAGTATATAACCTAATAGGATGAAGTTGGTATCTGAATAGCCCCATTGGCTACCCGCTTCAAACAATGGCTTACGATCAAAAATGTATTTGAACGTATCATAAGGCTTAAAACTCCTCTCTGGATCAGCTTTGACTAGTTCCATAAAGTTTCCCAAAGTATAATACTCTTCAATGCCTGAAGTATGATTCATCAGCATACGCATGGTTACACTATGGGCATTAGGCAGGCGGCTAAACCATGGTTCATCTCCCAGGTATTTGGATATCTTGTCGTCTAGTGAAAAAACGCCTTCCGAAGCTAATTTTAATGCCGCTGCTATAAAAAGGGTCTTTCCGTTTGAGCCTGAAAGCATCCTACTTTCCGTACTCATGGGCGTTTTTGATAGGGAATCTGCCCATCCACTTGCCACGATGATCTTCTCATTATTAGGAAGTATTGCACAGAAGGTTATTCCCGGGAATCCGTTTTGGTTTTGGAGGGAGTCCAACTTATGCTGGATCCTCTTTTGAAAGTCCTGTGCCTGCACCGCAAAAGCGAACAGACACAGGTATATAAACCCTAATCTTTTCATTTTTTAAAATAATGTTTCTGGTAATCGTTTTTATCCGGTTCGCCATAGGTTACTTCGGCTGATGGATCTTTACCTAAGGTAAACACTACTGAGCTGAAAGTAAAAGCTCCGCCTCCCTCTCTATACGGAACGCAGATCGGGAAAATGGGGTCTTCTTTGGAACGAAGGATATCCTTGATGTTTTCCGCAGTCAATTTATTTTCAAACTTTTCTAAGAACTTGTGCACTCCTGCCAGACGCGTATTACTATTCGCTTTCCTAGAGCCATCTAGCATTTTCTTTCTGGTTTCTACTCTCCAAGGCTTGATGTCTTCATTCACTAGGGAGTGGTTTGTGTGGTAAACTAATTTCCTTTTGTGAGGATTAAACTCTTCCACTCGGTTAGCAGATGCTTCAAAGGTGTACACTTCTTTGTTGGTACCTATCAGGTAGTTCTGCCCCGTGGCATGTTGAACATAATGAACAAAATCCAAGGCTTCTTGTGCCGTCTTTTTGCTTAGGATACCTCTGAAAACGAAGGTTACGGGAAGCCCTTCTACGGAACTGTTTACATCTGTAAGTGCATTAATGACCAACGATAAATTCTTATTCATGCCTGCGAAACCTAAGAATCCAGCGCAAGACATGATGTACTGTTCCGGTGTCTGCTTGTCGCCCTGAATATGCAACAGCACCTGATATCCCTGCATGTAGTTGTCAATGTCTACATTCTGTGCTACTATGGTAGGTTGATCTGAGGATTTCGCTACTCCTACGGCAGTACATTTGTTTTTCTCCTGATTCTCGTTTTTTACCCTATCCAAATGCGCCCAATACTCGTCGATTAGGTTAAAGGCAAACACATCTTCTAAACTCTGTCCGGATCCATCTGCTATGCCTTTGATTTCTTCGTATATGTCTGGAGTCCAGGTTTGGATGGAATTTAGGAATCGTGTGCTCTCCAGGAAGGTTTTGATCACTTCTGATGCATCCTTACCTGAATCTTGTTGGAGACTAGCTTTCCATTTAGTAAATACCTCAGCAATTTGAGGTTTTAGTTGTTTCCCGTGCTGAACCCCTCTTTCATACGGGGTTCCGCTGAGATGTATGATCTGTGCACTTATGGTTTGGGTGATAAAAAGTAAAAAAATAAGCTTTTTCATAATTCGTATAAGATTAAGTACAAAATTAAATGGGAGTAGAAAAGGTGTATTTTAGAATGTTGTGATGGCATTGAAATTTGATGCGAAATGCTACTTTTGTATTTAAACCCTAATAAAAAACAGTTAATGCGTGTAATCATAGTAGATGATGAGCATATTGCCCGTACCAGAATTTCAAATTTAATCAAGAAGTTAGACGGTGTAGAAGTGCTGGCAGAATGCGGAAACGGTCAATTAGCCATCAAGGCCATCAATGACCTTCAACCTGATCTGGTCTTCCTAGATATCAATATTCGGGATATGGACGGTTTTCAGGTTTTGGAACAGATTCAAACCAAGCCTTATATCGTATTTATCACTGCTCATGAAGACTTCGCTTTGAAAGCTTTCGAATATGAGGCGTTTGACTATCTAGTAAAGCCTTTTTCTGAAGAAAGGTTTTATAAGACAGTGAACAAGGTGCTCAAATTGGAAGAATCTGAACACTTGAAGAAGATTGCTATTAAACAGGGGCATAAAACCTTTTTGATCCCTACGGAAGAGATCAATTACATCCTAGCTTCCGGGGTTTATGTGGAGATATATACAGATAAGGGGAAGTATGTACACAGAGAAACATTAAATCATCTGGAGCAACAGTTGAATCCTCAATATTTTGTTCGTGTACATCGATCAGCCATTGTCAATATTACGGCGGTGAAGGAATTAGTACATTCTGAATATTCCGGTGTAGATGCGAGGATGAAAGACGGCGTACTAGTGAGCGTGAGTAAGACCCAAAAGAAAATATTTCTAAGCAAGATCAAGTGAAAGAGTTCTTTTCAAAATATTACGATAAGAGATTATCTCTCATATTGGTGGGTTTCTACCTGATCACCGTGGCTTTGAATCTGTTCAAAGTTTTTATGGTGGCGTATTTAAAAGATGCCCCCCTGGCTTTGGGTAAGGATTTTCATTATCAGATCTATGTCATTGACATCGTATTGGTCATGCTCATCATGCAGGTGATAGCCATGCACACTAAGCGACTGATCTTGAGAAAGACCCCATGGAAGAAGATTCTTTTGTTCCATTTTGTTTTGGCCATCTTTATTGGGGTCATCATTCAGGGGGTAACTGACTTCTATAGGATACAGTTTGGGATAATACCGCATTATGACTTCAAGGTCAGCTTACGTAATTTTCTAAGTGTGATAGATGTAAACTTCTTGGTGTATTTTGCCATGATCTTTATCATTTACACTTACTTCTATTTTAATATCATTCGTGCCAATGAGATTAAGCAGAGCCAACTGGAGTCACAGTTGGTCACCACAAAGCTGAACACCTTAAAGACCCAGATGGAGCCCCACTTTCTCTTTAATACCCTGAATGCTATCATCGGGCTCATAGACATAGATAAGAAGAGGGCTCAAAATACCCTGATCGATCTCAGTTCCCTTTTGAGGATGCTGACTAAGAAGACCATGGAGCATGAACATAGGCTAGACCAGGAGCTAGAGATGGTGAACCACTATATTGATATATTAAAAGTACGCTTTGAGGATGAATTGGAAATAGATGTAGAGGTGGCTGATCACCTTTTGGATAAAAAAGTGCCGACCATGCTATTCCAGCCCTTGATTGAGAATGCTATAAACCATGGATTTGCCCAATGTTCAGGACAGTTTCAGATAGGTGTGCGAGGATTTGAACAGGGAGGCAAGATGGTTTTTGTAGTGGAGAATAACGGAAATCCCCTTCAAGAGAATGCACCTAGTAGGCAGACAGGTGTAGGAGTGTCCAACCTTCAACAGCGTTTGAAGAATCTTTATGGCAGCCGCGCAACGTACGTCTTACGGAACAAGGAGCAAGGGGTGGAGAATGTGATTGAGATACCTTTGTAAGTTATTTCTAGTTTTGGTTATTTTGAAATAGTTCTTCTACCGCTGCTACTATTTTCTTCTGCCAAAGGAAAGTGTTTTCCTCTACGCTTATTTGTAAAATGTGGCATTCCTTGGTATCCAAGTGTTTGTTCTCTTCTTTCTGGAAATAGGCGCCGCTGAGCTTTCTGTCCGTGCCGGGGTAGATCAAAGCCGCCGTATTAGCCTGGAAATATTCTTGGTAGACATACATTTGGCGCAGGTCATCGGCTGATGGACCTTCTCCATTTAAGTATTTCCATTTGGTGTCTAAGACTACGGTACTGGATCTTCCATGAATAAGAATGTCTGGACGAAGGGAGGAGCTTAGGGAACCCGTCGTAGATTTCCAGAACTTTTTATTTACTTGTCCGCTTACCGTATAGGATTTCAAGTTTCTTTGAAGCAAACGAAGTACAAATTGTTCCCAAAGTGCATTCATATCAAACATCAGTGCCAGCACATGCTTATGGCCCTGACTGATGTCAGGGTGGTAGTTTAGCAGTAAGAGTTCTGCTATTTCCAGCGCTGGCCGGTACAGTAAGGATTTTCGGTCTTGGGGCAAGCGTTCAAAAGTGCTGGGTGTCACTTTGATGGGTTTTTGCTCTGGAAAATGGAGCAAAAGGTTTCCTATTCGCGCATGAAGTAAGGTGTTTCTATTGAGGTTCTGAACTACCTTTAAAGCAGTATAAAGTACTTGGTGCAGGAGGTGATGGAGCGTGTAATTGAAGGTTTGTATATAAAATCTTTCTTGATGCACCAGGTTATTTTGGATGTGTTTGGTAAAGGCCAGTTTGCCTTTTAGTGCTACGGTGTTCCGTTCTTCTCGGCGATACTTTTTGATTAAACCATAGTGAATTAATTTTTCTAATTCGAAGACGTAGAGTTCAAAATACAAATCCAGAACGGAATGGTGTTTTATTTTCAAATGAGAACTGCCGGCATCTCTAACGGAAAAACCCCACACTGTGCGTAACATCTGAATGAGAACCTTTTGCCATAGGGTTTCTTGGCCATTGCCGGAGGATATATCTGCTTTAGGTAAGATCTCAATAAGTGTATTTCCTACCTGCAAAACGCCAACATAGGAACAAAACTTTACACCGTTTCTAATGAGTGTAAAAAACGGAGAATAGTTTCCATAGAAACGGAGTAGCGCTTCATATTGGTCCTGGGATAGATCTTTCCCCACCAGAAGTTTCTGGTGTTCGTACACGGTGATGTGTTTATTTTCTACCTTAGTCATTATTCATCAAAGCTGCTAGGGCATAAGCGAAACTCTCCTCGGTGTTTTGTATGATCTCGTAGACCGGTTTTGCGGCCAGATCTTCAACATAATCGTAAGGGAAATCAGCAAAAAGCGCTTGTTCATTGTGTTTTAAACGAACAAATCCCTTGCCTAGAACTAGACCTATTTTACCATAATCACCAAAGAAATACTCTTGAAGTAGGGGAATGATGTTCTTGTAAAAGGAAGAAATGATGCTCGATTCGTCTTTTCCTATAAAGTAGGCATGGCCTATGCAGTGCTCGCGGTCCAGTAGTTTCTCTATTCTAAGATTGATGGTCTTCAAGACTTCAGAGGCGGAGTAGCCATAGATAGTGTAGTCCAATTCATTTATGTCCGGATTAGGCAGCATTTCTTCAAAAGTAAATCTCCTACGAAGGGCCGTATCCAGTGCTTCTACGGAGCGGTCTGCCGTATTCATAGTGCCTATCAAGTGGAGATTAGCAGGAACAGAAAACTTCTCTTTACTGTAGGGGAGAGTGACCTCTAAAGCTTCTGCTTGGCCGGCTCTTTTGGAATCTTCTATTAGGGTAATTAATTCTCCAAAAATGGCTGAGACATTGCCGCGATTGATCTCGTCTATGAATAAGGCATACTTATTCTCTGGGTCTCTCCTAGCTCGCTCAGCTATGCGTTTAAATACACCGTCCTGAATTCTGAACCGTAGCGATCCTTCGCTGTCTTCCTCTATAGCCGGTTTTATTCCTTCTATAAAATCCTCATAGGAGAAGGATTGGTGGAAGGTTATGAACTCATAGTTCTTTATCTCTTTGTCTGGGGAAACCTGATAGTTCTTATATTGTTCATATAGCTCCTGAGCCTCAGGATATTTTTCCTGCAGGTCTGGGTGTGAAATGCTCCAATAGGAATCACCGTCTTTTTCAAAGTATAAAGGTTCGCTTCTCTCTTTTGTGTTTACAAACTCATTTGACCTGACGGTATGGCTTTGGAGTTGCCCCCAAAGTGTAGCTCTTACTGTTTTGGAAGAGGAAATGCTGGCTTTGGATCGTACCAATTCGTGTTCGTAGATGTCTTGCACTTTTGCTTTTCCAAGTTCCAGTAATGCTAGGGTGATAATCTGCCACCAAGTGAGATTACTCACAAAGTCAGCCAAGAACTGCTCGCGGGTTTGAGCACTCTGCTTAACGGTAAATTGTTCAAAGTAGTCTCGTTTTAGTTTGTATGTTTTTCCGGTACCCGGAGGGCCAAAAAGTATAAGGTTCAGGGGCAGGGATTTTGATGACCGTGGTTTCATTTGATTTACCGGATCAGGGGTGATATGAGATGTTTGTTCGTTTTTATATTTTTTTATTCTGTCAAACCCTTTCTGAATAAGTACTTCAAAATTTTCTTTACTTATTCTTTCTGCTTTAAAATTTGGATATGCCGCCTTTACCATTTTAATGTTCTCATCTACTAGTGGAAGGAGGGTATTAAGTTGGCTATCTATGTCGCGGAACATTTCCTCAACTGTATCGTAGCTGGCCTTAATGGGCTTTAATTTGTAATTAAATATTTTAGCTCCTGGCTTTATCGTACTAATAAGGCCAAATTTTGCTTCTAAAATAGGGAGGAGGTTTTCAATGAGTTTCAAGGCCGCTTTATTCTGAAGGTCATCAGGGGCCGAGGTTTGTATGAATTCGAAATAGTAAACATAGGGAGATCGATCTTTTGAGTAGGTGAAATTCAACTGTATGAGTTCCCCGTTGGAGCCAGGATATCCAACAGGAATAAACCAAAAGGTGGTTCCGAAATAGTTGGAATTTTCTGTACCTGTGAAGTAATCACCTTCAGCCCCTTTGCTAATTTTTCTTCGTATGCTAAAAGTGAATCCTGTTGCTTTATACTTAGAATAGAGCCAGTCAAAAACGGCTTTTTCGTAATCTTTGTACGCTAACATAGGTTTAAATCTTCTGTGATAATGATAGGGATGAAGATAAAGTTATAAAAAAAGTTGATAATTGGCATTTTTGTCCTACCAAGAAGTAGCTACCAAAAGAGCGCCAATTTGCTTTTTTACCCCTTCTGCAACACCGGTGTATTCATATAATGCATCATTACAAGCTGAAATAAGGTCGTCAATGAAATATTTACGACCAGGGTTGCTAAAACACTGGTCTAAAGCATGATACCTTATTGTAGCATGTTTATTTGTTGCCACTACTTCGTTTGTTTTATTTTACTTTCTTCTATTTTCTCCAGCAACTCCGTTCGCACTAATTCAAAAGCGGTTGCCTGGTCGTATTTTTCTGTTGGCCGTATGAGGGCTGCTATGTCTCCAATAAATTCATCATCCTGCATTTTGGCTTCTATGTTTTGCAGATAAACCTTTTGCGTAGGTGGTTCATCTACTACAAAATCCATATAGGCATGATAGCATTGCAATAGGGCGTCTTTATCCATACCGGGCACTTGCACCAGTGCCTTGTACATATCGTATAAATCACGGCCTTTTCTGCGTTGGTATAAGGCCCTGAGTTTTGTACCCAGCAGTTCTTCTAATTGGTAGGTGGTGATGTTGCAGGCACCAGTAAACCAAGAGGAATTTACCTGAAAGGGAAATTGCTGGTAGCCCAATACGGTGAAGTGTTCCCGGCAATTGGTTTCTACTTTGAGTCGGAGGTTTTGAACCGGAGGGAACTCAGATTCAAAGCGGTATTTTAGTGTGTTGTTGTTGGCCTTTTGAGCCACAGTACAATCGCCTAAGAAGGATAAACGAGCTTGAAGACGCTGAATGGTTTCCTTTATCGGCTCAGGCCGAATTTGAACCAAATCAATATCCTCAGAATATCTGGGCTGAGGCTGTAAATACAATTTGTGCAAAGCCGTCCCCCCTCTGAATGCTAAACTGGATGCTAACCATTCATCTGAAAAGATTTCTACCAAGGCACGGCAAATCACCAAGTCTTGCTCCACCTGTTCGTTGGTTTGCTAAGGCACCTGATTGGCCCATTCTGTTATGTATGCCTGTGGTATCATTCGTCAAGTTCTATTGTAGTGTTTAGGATTACTTTCCATCTTTCGTCTGATGCAAAACCTTTGGCCGGAGCTGAGGCTTTCAAGGGTATCCGAAACAAAGGGGCATTGTTGTTTTGCAAGGCCATGTATAAGGCGTTGGCCAGCGGCTGATTGTCAAATACTTTATCCAGCAAATAGCCCAAACGCTGCAAGGCAGTTACCGGAACATGCTGCAGCAGATTAGCATCAAATGCATTAGGTTGAATACTTTCGGCTAATTCAGCCAAAACGGTGGCCACCCTGTTGATGCCACCTACCCGTTTGGCATACTGTATCAGATCGGTGGCGGTTAGGGCAGGGTTTGAAATTTTTAAGTATCCGGCCTCGGTTTTTCGGGTGTCTAATAGTGTTGCCGGTATTTCTTTTTTGCTGATGTAGTTAACCTTCAACCCTTTTTTCTGCGTAGGCCGCAGCACAGGAAAACCGGTAACCACAAAAAACTCCTGTGGCTGCTGGTGCGATGCTCCATGATAGGCGGCTGCGTTTAACAAAGCCAGGTAATATGGCCGGTCTAATTCCTTCATAAACGCATCTAAAAACAAGGTGGGGGGAAGGATTCCCTTTGACCTGTATTGGGGCGGTATGATGAGGTAATATCCTTTGTGGATGGAAATAATCTGCTCTTTATCTACCAGCCTTTTCAAGGCAAACTTATTGGCCGTATCTGACTGTTCAGGAAAATCCGCACGGAACTGGTGCAGAGCAAAAGCATATTTACCCTTTGCCAGCAGGTGGTTTACCCAATCTTCTGCACTCTTATATTGCCTTGAATCTTCCAAGAGAGTAATTTTTTGCGAAAGGTAGTGAAATCCGCTACCTTTCGCAAATGTTTTCTCTTTTTTCCTTTGTTTGATTCTGGTAGGATTTTGGGATTTCAGGATTTTAAGGAAACTAAGGGCTAACTGCCCTTAAATTGGGCAGGATGTAGGTTGTTTCAACAGGTCTGCCTGAACCTGCGAAAGGGCAAACATTAGCTTACCCTTTCTTGATTTCCCTTAAATTCTTAGTTTCCTTTGCATTGGGATTCAGGTAATGGTCTTGCTTTTCCCTATGAATCAGCCCTCGTTTGCAGAAGTCGGTAATGTAGCCTTCGGCTGTTTTATTGGGTATGGACATAGAGGCGGCAATTCTCAGGTACTCCTGCCTGTTGAAGCTGGCAGGTAGGGCATCCAGATACCGTTCCTTTTGGTTTTTACGCTTGGGCATTGGTGCATCTTGGGGTAGTTCAGAAAATACCTTACTAGCATGTTTCACCAATACCCCGACCACCTTTAACGTAGTTTGAAAGTCTCTTTCCTCACAAATGATGTGTTCCGGTAAATCACCATGTTCCATAATCCGCAAAGCGGATAGGATCATGGCAATACGGAAGGCTATCAAACCCAAACGCCTGATTGTTGCCATGTATTCAAGCCCCTGCAAGCTGAGGTAGGTGTTTTGTATTTGCTCAAAGAAGGCCTTGAAGTGCTCCTGCTGTTCTGCCGTAAGGCAGAACAGTATTTCAGGGTTTGCCATCAGGGTTTGGTACAGATCAAGAAAGTATTTCGTTCTACTGCAAGCTTTTCGCAACAGTAAACATAAGGTTACTAAAATGGTAAGGAATTCACAACTTGGCCGTCTCTCGAAGCCAAATACAAGGCGTTGCGACAGTAATCATAAAGTTACTAAAAATTGAAAGGAATTCACAACTAACTCCAGAAGGGTACATCGACTGGATAAGTTGCGACAGTAATCATAAAGTTACTAAAAATTGAAAGGAATTCACAACGTATTATTTCTAATTATCCTGAGTCCAAAGGTTGCGACAGTAATCATAAAGTTACTAAAAATTGAAAGGAATTCACAACGCTAACTTTGCAACTGCAAGTAATTCTTGCGTTGCGACAGTAATCATAAAGTTACTAAAAATTGAAAGGAATTCACAACAAAATGCTCGACGTCCTTACCGTCTGCCCCGTTGCGACAGTAATCATAAAGTTACTAAAAATTGAAAGGAATTCACAACCAATTAAAGACGGCACCTTTAATAACTCCGTTGCGACAGTAATCATAAAGTTACTAAAAATTGAAAGGAATTCACAACCTCGCCGAAAAGCTGGAATTTGATAGAGAAGTTGCGACAGTAATCATAAAGTTACTAAAAATTGAAAGGAATTCACAACGTGTCAAAGTAGATTGAGCCGTCAGCATTCGTTGCGACAGTAATCATAAAGTTACTAAAAATTGAAAGGAATTCACAACATCACAAGAAAAATTAATCCGGAGGAGAATGTTGCGACAGTAATCATAAAGTTACTAAAAATTGAAAGGAATTCACAACAACCGCTTTGTATATATACCCTTGCACTGTGTTGCGACAGTAATCATAAAGTTACTAAAAATTGAAAGGAATTCACAACTCTATGTCTGAAATAGAAGATTTAGCAATGTTGCGACAGTAATCATAAAGTTACTAAAAATTGAAAGGAATTCACAACTATTCGCTGCCATTCCAACGGAACAGCATAGTTGCGACAGTAATCATAAAGTTACTAAAAATTGAAAGGAATTCACAACTTTACATTCTTGAAGGTGACCTGGAAAGCAGTTGCGACAGTAATCATAAAGTTACTAAAAATTGAAAGGAATTCACAACCATGTTGCAATTTGGGAATTTCATCACAAAGTTGCGACAGTAATCATAAAGTTACTAAAAATTGAAAGGAATTCACAACAATCTGATTTTATCCACCAACGATAGCGCGGTTGCGACAGTAATCATAAAGTTACTAAAAATTGAAAGGAATTCACAACGTTTTGGCCTTTCCAATAAGTAATCTCTAAGTTGCGACAGTAATCATAAAGTTACTAAAAATTGAAAGGAATTCACAACTTACGATGACGGTTTGTATTATTTGAAAGGTTGCGACAGTAATCATAAAGTTACTAAAAATTGAAAGGAATTCACAACCTGTTTTGCGCATAATATTCTTCTGCAAGCGTTGCGACAGTAATCATAAAGTTACTAAAAATTGTAACCCTCCCCTTTTTAGGACATAGTATAATTAAACAAAGATATTGATTTATTGTTCTTCCAGCAGGGGGAGCTAGCTCCCCCTGCTGGAAATGAAGTGCTCAAATTTTTAAACTTTTCCGGGGTGAATCCTCCTAGCGATTCATGCGGTCTTTGGGTATGATAATCCTTCATAAATTCTTCTGCCAGGATTCTGACCTGATGGATATTTTCAAACACATAGGCGTCCAGTATAGATTCTCTAAAAGTTCGGTTAAAACGTTATCCATTCTGAAAGGGCTTTCCGGGCTGGATATAAAGGAGTCTGATGTCATTCTCTCTACACCAGTCAGCCAACACATTTGCAACAAATTCAGGGCCGTTATCAACTCTGATTTGGGTAGGCTTACCTCTATATGCGATTAGATCCTCCAGACTTTGAACTACCATGTTCGACTGTATACTGAAATGAGCCTCTACGGTCAGAGCTTCCCGGTTATAATCATCGATGATATTCAAAATTCTGATCTTCCGGCCATTGCCAAGAACATCATGCATGAAGTCCATGCTCCAGGTATGATTGATACCTTCCGGCTGAATCAACGGTACTTTAACACGTGCAGGAAGCCTCTTGCGAGTCTTTTGACGAAGGTTTAGACCCAATAGAAGGTAAATCCTGCGGACACGCTTGTAATTCCATTTAAGGCCCTGATTCCGTATCCTTTGATACATCTTATCCTGACCTTCCTTCGGATGATTTTCGGCTAGACCTAGTAGCTTTCCTCTTACTTCTGTATCGTCTTTTACAGAAGAATAGTAATAAACGGAACGACTTAAATCCATGATCTTACAGGCCTTTTGAATGCTCATGCCATACTCGTTTACGATATAATTCACCACCACTCGCTTTTCAAAAGGCCCTAAAACTTTTTTGATAGTACGTCCTTGAGAACGGCGTGATCCAGGGCTAGATCAGCATACATCTTCTTTAATCTGGCATTCTCCTGTTGAAGAGATTTTAGTTCTGCCAGATCCGTCCCACTCATCCCTGAATACTTCTTCTTCCAGGTATGGAAAGTGGCTTTGTGAATATTTAATTCCCGGCAGATGTCTTCTACCTTACGACCGTTCTCGTACTCTCCGAGTACTTTCACAATCTGATGTTCTGAGTGCTTACTCTTTTTCATTGTTACAAGTTAATGTTAAACCTTTATTGTTGCGTTTTAACTTGTCCTATTTTTGGGGAGGGTTACAAAATTGAAAGGAATTCACAACTTTAAAAATGCTTGCCTTTAAGTCTCTTTGTTGCGACAGTAATCATAAAGTTACTAAAAATTGAAAGGAATTCACAACTTGTACTCATTCTTAAAATAAGCATCTATTGTTGCGACAGTAATCATAAAGTTACTAAAAATTGAAAGGAATTCACAACGCCTGGAAAGAGCTTCTTTATTCTCCTTTTGTTGCGACAGTAACCATAAAGTTACTAAAAATTGAAAGGAATTCACAACGGATTATTGCAGAAGCGGTCACGGAAGCAGGTTGCGACAGTAATCATAAAGTTACTAAAAATTGAAAGGAATTCACAACGACGCGCAAATTACTGCTCAAAAGCACTTCGTTGCGACAGTAATCATAAAGTTACTAAAAATTGAAAGGAATTCACAACGGTAGGAAAGAGGCATATTTTGGTTTGTAAGTTGCGACAGTAATCATAAAGTTACTAAAAATTGAAAGGAATTCACAACTCTACCGCGCTTGCTACACTCGCCGGAAATGTTGCGACAGTAATCATAAAGTTACTAAAAATTGAAAGGAATTCACAACCCAGCTGGCAGTAGAAGAACTACGCAAAAAGTTGCGACAGTAACCATAAAGTTACTAAAAATTGAAAGGAATTCACAACACATTTCCAAAATTAGGGAGGGCCGGCAAAGTTGCGACAGTAATCATAAAGTTACTAAAAATTGAAAGGAATTCACAACAATCTGAACGGATTTTCCTGAACCTGTTGCGTTGCGACAGTAATCATAAAGTTACTAAAAATTGAAAGGAATTCACAACGTGTTGCTTCAGGAACTGCAAGAGGGAAAGGTTGCGCCAGTATTCATAAAGTTTCTAAAAAATGTGATCTATTCTCTACTTCCTAACCTTGCTTTATTACTTAGTAAATACCCAGTCCTTTTAACTGACCATTCGTATCTCTGTGTATTTATTCCTCCGTTTACACATCAAAATGAGATATTTCATTTTCTAATCAGCAGTAAAATTCATTTCTGAAGACTCCTTGCCATCCGGCGGACTAAGTTAATATTAAGACCTCCTTTCTTAACCAAAGTCAACGAGCATCTCCTCCTCAAAGAGCTAGTTTTGAAACCTTAAACTCATTTATTTTCAAAATGCAAAAAGGATTCTCAAATCGCCATCTTACACTATTTCCTAAAATGGTGGGATTTTCCTTGATAGGTATGGCTATCTTAGCCGGATGGCTAATCCGATTCAAAGGAGTACATACCTTGTAACTATTTTATGCTAATGCGCTTCCGTATTTTACTTAGAGATTCAGGCGTGATGCCAAGATAGCTGGCCAAGTGGCGTTGAGGGATCCTTTGCAACAGATCCGCTCTGTTTTCCAAAAGATCTAGATATCGTTCTTCCGGTGAAGAAGTGATGTACTGGGCAAAGGCATCTTGGGTCTGACCAAAATCCTCTTCCTAGTCAAATGCTGCAGTTTTGGGAACTTAGCAAAGATTTCAGCATCCATATCAGGATTTCCCTCCAAAAGGATGGTGTCTCCCACCGCCGATAAATAGCTATCTGACGGGGTCTTCTTCGAATAACTGGTAAAGAAGTTGATGGCCTGTTCTTCCGTGTAGAAAGCTAAATTCTTCTCATCCCCATCTACAGTCACGTACTTCCGCATGCAACCTTTCAAAACAAAGAAGCAGGAATTGTAAATCTGTCCCTCTTTCAGCAACAGTGCGTCTTTCTCAACTCTGATAACCTTCAGAAGTTCACAAAGCTCCGTTACTTCCTCTGGAGTGAATACCTCTAATTTGTCTAAAATGCGTTTAAGTTCGTGTTTCATAAGTTGAATAGAGAGTGAATTTTGAGGGGGTGGGCTTTTACATTGGATTCATGAATTATGTATTCTACTTCCCAATACAAAACTTCCCAAAGATATTCTTCAAAAGATCATCTGTGCTGATGGTGCCGGTGATTTCACCGAGGTGGTGAAGGGCTAAGCGGATGTCCTGGGCCAGGAAGTCGCCGGTGATGCCGGAGTGTAGGCCGGTGAGTACATCATCTAAAGCCGAGTAGGCCTTAGTCAGATGGTCAAAGTGTCGTACGTTCGTGATGGTAGTGTCTGTGGTTTTTAGGTCGGCCACGGATTGGGAGATCTGCTTTTTCAATGCCTCAATGCCTACTTGTGCTCTGGCAGAGATGCGGATTTCTCCTTCTCGGATAGAGGACTCATCTATATCTGTTTTGTTCCGTACCCAAAACAGGGTCTGGTCCTCGCGAATCAGACCTTGAAGGTCTTGGAGGAACTCGTAACCTTGAGTACTGTCATATAAGAAAAGTACTAATCTCGCGTCTTGCAGCGCCTTCTTAGAGCGTTCTATGCCCATGGCCTCAATCAGGTCTTCTGTTTCTCTGATCCCTGCCGTATCTATGAATCTAAACTTGATGCCGTCTATGATCAGGGTATCTTCTATGATATCTCTGGTGGTTCCGGCGATGTCCGTAACTATGGCTCTGTCTTCATTTAAGAGGGCATTCAGCAGGGTACTTTTACCGGCATTTGGCGCACCGATAATAGCTACGGGAAAACCTTCTTTGATAGCATTTCCACTTTCAAAGCTCTGAATCAAGGGTCGGATCTGATCCTGAAGATTCAGAATCAATGCCTTCAAATCATCTCGATCTGCAAACTCCACGTCCTCTTCCCCAAAGTCCAATTCTAATTCCACTAAGCTGGCAAAATGAATCAGATCCTCACGCAATATGGCCAGTTTCCTGGAAAATCCTCCGCGAAGTTGGTTCAAAGCCGTCTTATGCGCGGCTTCTGAGTCCGCAGCAATCAAATCAGCTACCGCCTCAGCCTGTACCAGATCCAGTCGGCCATTCAAGAAGGCTCTTTGCGTAAATTCCCCTGGTCCTGCGGGTCTACAACCCTTTTGTACCAATAATTTCATCACGTATCTGATGATAAAAGGGCTTCCGTGAGTGGAGATCTCTAAGGAATCTTCCCCCGTAAAGGAGCGGGGATTCCTAAAGACAGATACCAATACCTCATCTACTACCTTTTCTCCATCTACAATATGCCCGTAAACTATGGTATTCCCTTCTGCATGCTTCAAGGATTTTCCTTTAAAAACGGCGTCTACAAGGGAAATGGCTTCCGGTCCGGAAACGCGAATGATGGCTAATGCTCCCACTCCCGGAGGGGTTGCCACGGCACATATGGTATCTTGAAAATTCAATGCTGTACTGATTTCTACTGCAAAGATACTATCTGCTTTTCTAAATCTTGTTCACCATCTGAAAAGGAAGAATTTCTCTGAACGTTTTAGATTCCCTCTAACATTATCTATTTTTGAGCCCGAAATACATACAGCATAGATGTTATTTGATTCCCTGCAGTTTATACTGTTTTATATCGTAGTTACCATACTCTATTTTTCCATCCGTCACAGAGGGAGAGTTTGGCTATTGTTATTAGCATCTTGCTACTTCTACCTTGTATTTAAGCCCATTTATATACTCATTCTGCTGGTCACTATCATAGTAGACTATTTTGCAGGGATATGGATAGCCCAGAGTGAGGGCAAAAAGAGAAAGCTCTTCCTGGTGCTCAGTTTGATAGCTAACATAGGCTTCTTGGCATTTTTCAAATATTGGAACTTCTTTAATGGCAACTTGACCATTCTTCTGGACCTGATGGGAATGGTGAATCCTTTGCCGGATTACCAGTTGGAACTGCCCATAGGGCTGTCCTTTCATACCTTCCAGGCCATGAGCTATACCATTGAGGTGTATAGAAGGAAACAGGAGCCTGAAAAGGACTTTATCATCTACTCTCTGTACGTGATGTTCTACCCTCAGTTAGTAGCGGGTCCAATAGAACGTCCACAGAACATGCTGCCACAGTTTCATACCTATTTTAAGTACAGCTTCGAGAACCTAAAATCAGGCTTGATGTTGATGCTATGGGGTTTGTTTAAAAAGGTGGTTATATCAAATAGATTAGCCGAAATGGTGGATTACTGTTTCGATAATCCTACAGAGCACGGTGGATTAACCTTATTGGTGGCTGCAGTATTCTATAGTTTCCAAATATATTGCGACTTTTCCGGCTATTCAGATATTGCCATTGGGGCAGGACGAACCATGGGCTTTACGTTGATGCGCAACTTTGACGTACCGTATCTGTCCAAAAGTATAGGTGAGTTCTGGAGGAGATGGCATATTTCGCTATCCACTTGGTTCAAGGATTACTTGTACATTCCCCTAGGAGGATCTCGAGAGGGCGAGTGGAAGCTGTATAGAAACCTGGCTATCGTTTTCCTGGTCAGTGGGCTGTGGCACGGTGCGGCATGGACCTTTATTATTTGGGGAGGTTTGCATGCGGCCTTCCAGATATTGGCTAGGATGAGGGATCGCTTGGTGAAATTGCCCAAGAACGATTTTCTATCCATAGTTTTTACCTTCATATTGGTGACATTGGCTTGGGTGTTTTTCCGTGCCAAAGGATTTTATAATGCAAAGGTTATCTTGACTAAAATCCTTACGTTTGACTTCTTTAGTGGCTACAGTATGCCGTATAATGGCACGGAATTTATGTTCTGTTGGCTACTGATAGTGGTCTTATTCTTGAAGGATATCTTTGTCAAAGAGATATCCGTGAAAAACACTCCGGCCTTCTATGCTAAGTTTGTGGGCTTGGCCTTCTTGTGTTATTTCTTCGGGGTATTTTCGGGCGATCAATTCATCTATTTCCAGTTCTAAGCTATGGGTAAAGTGCTAAAATATACGGTATTGGTCCTGGCATCCTTCCTGTGGTTTTTGGGGTGTTCGCGTGCTACGGTAGTGTACTTGGTGGATAATGATTATATAGAAGATGACTTTCGGTATGGAGATCTCTATCGTTTGTCTAATCTAGGGGAATACCGTGAAGAGGTGAAGAAATGCGGCCAGGTGTATGAAGGTCAGAAAGTTCCGCTTAGCTTGTATTTAGCTGGGGATAGTTTTACTGAACTGGGTAGGATAGGAGGAGAGGCTTATGCTGCCAGCCACTTCGAACGCTCAGCAGTGAATACTCCAGCCCATAACTTGGTCTTGAAAGAAGGAAAAAAGATCCTGGTCATAGAGAGTGTGGAGCGTCATTTTAGGGAACGTTTTGCTACTCAACCGTGGAATGAATGGTCTTTGCCTCCTACAACAGTACCTAAGGTACAATCCCAACATTGGTACGATTGGCTCGTGGAATTGCAGGTGCCTTATCGGGAAGAAATGCATGAATCTGTACTGTTTAGCTCAGATTTCATACTGAAGATAAAGGAGTGGAAGGCAGGTTTTAACAAGCAGTTTTTCGGTAAGGTGGATCCGAAGGTAGGCGTTTTGGACGAGCATTTGGTCTACGAATTAGATCTAGCGGAGGGAGTGAGTTCTGTTTTTGATCCCGTATCTGAGGAGGAGTTAGACCGGATCGTTCTGCATATCAATCAAACCCGAGAGAATTATAAGAAGCTGGGGTTTGATGAAGTGTATTTGAGTATTATTCCAAATAAATCTAGTCTACTGTTGACCAATGATTCCAGATATAATCGATTAGTAGAAAGGATTGAGGCTCATCCGGATTTGGAAACTCCTATTATCAGTGTATGGAGGGAGTTTCAGCAAGGGGAGTACTATTTGAAGGGGGATTCGCACTGGACTTGTGAGGGGCAAAAAATATGGGTAGATAAGGTTAACGGTGCAATTCTTTTGGAGGCCGTGAAGTGATTTAAATTCTACTTATTATTTTTGCTAATTACATTTTAGATTTGATCATCCGATGAATAAAAAATACGTTCAATATGGTTGCGGTCTATCAGCACCTGAACAATGGATAAACTATGACGCTTCCCCAACTTTACAGATTCAGAAAACCCCAGTTTTAGGAAATTTATTACAAAACCAACTTAACACTAGATTCCCTTCCAACGTACGTTATGGAGACATCATCAAAGGATTACCTGAAGATGTAAACTCTGTAGATGGCTTGTATTGTTCGCATACATTGGAACATTTGGCATTAGCAGATATGCGTAAAGCTCTGGCAAATTCCTATGCTATTCTGAAGAAAGGGGGGATATTCCGTTGTGTAGTTCCTGATCTGGAATATGCGGCCAGGGAATACCTACGCAGACTGGATAATGGAGACGAGAATGCCTCGCATTTTTTCATGGAAAACACGCTTCTAGGTGTGCCTAGCAGGGCCCGTGGAGCGAAGGGAATGGTTTCTTCTTACTTCGGGAATTCTCATCACCTATGGATGTGGGATAGGAAATCTCTAAGCGCAGAGTTACGCAATGCAGGCTTTATTGAGGTACGTGAATGTTCCTTCAATGACTCGGAAGATCCCATGTTTAAACATGTGGAGGATCCCAGTAGATTTGAATTTGCGGTAGCTTTGGAAGCTAGAAAATAATCATTTCTGTAGCAGGGTTTCTGCGAAAGTAGCCAGGTCGTGATTGTTGCGGTATTTGGTGCCGTCTATTCTTAGACTATCAGGTATAGTATGGAATCTACTTATGGCATCCGCAATCTCCTTAGTGTTATAAGGATCAACTAACATGCCCAAGTGGTATTTTTCTACTATTTCAGCCATCACACCGGTATTGGATGCAATTACCGGCTTGTTGTGCTGTGCCGCTACTCCAATGATTCCGGAGGATCCAAAGAACCCTACGTTCATTCTCAGGATTACATCTGATTGAGCAAAGGCACTCTCCATCTCTGCGTTTGGTACAAATTCGTCGCGTATGATCAGTTGGAAAGGTCCTGATTTCAGTCTTTCCACTTGCTCTTTGAATCCTGCTTTGAACTTACCTATTAAGAGTAGAGTACTTTTTAGGGCATAAATTTCCGGTAATTGGTTGAAAGCATTAACGATATTCTCGAGATTCTTCCTTTCGTCCATATAGCCAAATTGTAAGAAGATCAGATGATCTTCAGGGATCCCGTACACCTCTCTAAGTTTATAATCTTCCAAGGGTTCATAGGCAAAATAGGGGTCTGCCAAGGTAAAAAAGCGCGTCACTCCCTTATTCAACCATTTAGGCATTTCCTCATCGTTAAGGATAAAGATCTTGTCCAATTGAGCATTTCGTAAGGCAGTGCGCATCACTATGCGTTTTCTCATCTTGGTTAACCAGGTCTGTATCTTTGAGCCCAAGTTATTGGATTCAGATTCAATACGTGGATACGGAGAGAACCAAATGCCGGAGATCTTAAATGGTACTTGAGTCCTACCTATCTCAATTTGGTAGGAATCCATGAACATGAGGATAACCCGATCTGCCGAGAATTCTAGGGCATATTTAGTGATGATGCTCCATTCCGCTCTAGCTATGCTCAGGGGTTTAGTCTCTGCATGTACTAGGTCTTGCTCTTCCTGTGTAAGCTGAAGGGTGCGGATATGTTTGGCCGGACTTTTGAGTTCAAAGGCCCGGGATCTATTGGTCAAAAATAGAAATTCGTCAGTGGTGTGGTGATTTTCTATATAGGACATAAGGTTTTGCATAAAACCTAAGCGATGTCCGTCTAATTGGATTTGGAGATCCGTGATTAAAAATTTCATTCTTCGTGATAAACGTGTTGGGACCTGATTCTACTCAGTAAGAGAAAGCCCAAAATAAATAGAACGATCAAAAACAGGATGGAGTTTCTCATGCTGCCTGTTTGATCTAAAATAAAACCAAAAATGAAGGTACCCAAAGTGATTGCTACTTTTTCCGTTATATCAAAAAAGGCAAAGTAGGCGGAAGTGTCTGTTATGTTTTCAGGTAAAAACTTGGCAAAGGTGGATCTGGAGAGCGACTGAATACCGCCCATCACTAAACCTACCAGGGCGGCTATGAAGTAAAACTGCATAGCTGTTGTAGTAAAGTAAGCCGCTATGGGTACAATAGTCCACAATAAGATCTCTATGCGTAATGCTTTGGTATTCCCAAATTTCTCAGAAAGGAAGGACGCCAGATAAGATCCAGGAATGGCAATTAACTGTATCAGTAGTAAGGTAACAATTAATCCTTCTCGAGGGACTTTGATCTCTTCATTGGCAAAAAGCGTGGCTACATAAATCACCGTCATAACCCCCATGTCATAGATCAAATAGGCCAACAGGAATCTTTTCAGGTTCTTGTTCTTTTGGACTCTGAAAAAAGTATTCTTCAGCTGGATAAAACCATTCTTCAGGAAGCGGGAACGAAAGGCTCTCTTCTCATCCTTTGGTAATACAAAGAAAGGAATCTGCGCAAAACCTGCCCACCAAATACCTACGGTGACAAAGGCTATTCTTGTGGTCATGCCGGATGGTGCATTCTCCAGACCGAAAATCTCCGGTTTCATGATCATCAAAAGATTAAAAATCAATAGGATTACAGATCCTACATAGCCAAAGGCAAAGCCACGTGCACTGAGTCGGTCGTAATGTTCCTCTGTTGCAATCTGCGGAATAAAGGCATTATAAAACACCAAGCTTCCTCCCCACCCCACTATAGAGAGGGCAAAAGCTATCATGGTAGACTCCACATTATCAGGCGTGAAGAAATAGAAATAAGTGCATGAAAGTGCTCCCAGGTAGCAGAAGATCTTCATGAATAATTTCTTTCTTCCGGAATAGTCCGCTATCCCCGTTAGGATAGGATTTAAGAACACCAGTAACAAAGATGCTGCTGAGATGGTAAAGCTATATAAGGCGTTTTTATCAAACATAAAGCCGAAGAACCTTACCAATTCCTTTTGATCTATCACCTCCTGTACAGGCACGGTAGCCTGATAGTAGATAGGGAAGATTACGGTTATAATGACAAGATTATGTACGGAGTTCGCCCAGTCATACATACACCAAGCGTTCCAAACTCTTTTGATATTCATTTCAGGGTCTTTTCACAAAGGTAGGACTTTTGTAGAAAATGTGCTATTTATATTATATTCAGAAAATATTGAAAGTTCAGATAAAAATGAATTATTCATTTCTCGAGTGAAAGTCTTTGTAAAAAGCATTTCTAACATATATTTGCTGAAATTCAACCTTATACCATGACTGAGAAGCGTAGCTCCATGTTTGCCGTGATAGGAGCGTCCTCTGTGGGTACCATGATAGAATGGTACGATTTCTACATTTTTGGAAGTTTGGCCACCCTTATTTCTACGAAGTTTTTTCCTAGTGGGAATGAGACTTTAGCTTTTTTATCCACCCTAGCCACCTTTGCGGCAGGATTCATAGTACGTCCTTTCGGAGCCTTGTTCTTTGGTAGGCTGGGAGATTTGATAGGGCGTAAATACACCTTTATGGTGACCCTCTTGCTGATGGGAGGGGCTACCTTTTTGATAGGATGTATACCTTCTTACGAAAGTATTGGGATCATATCTCCTTTGTTGGTTTTGCTTTTGCGACTATTGCAAGGTTTAGCTTTAGGAGGGGAATACGGAGGTGCAGCGACCTACGTAGCGGAACATGCAGAACCAAAGAAACGCGGTTTCATGACCTCCTGGATTCAGACCACGGCAACGGCCGGTTTGATAGTATCACTCCTGGTGATCACCATCACCCGGTCCAGTATGAGTAAAGAAGCCTTTGAGGATTACGGTTGGCGGATTCCTTTCCTAGCCTCAGCTGTGATGATCTATGTTTCTTACATCATCAGGAAGAACATGCACGAGTCTCCTTTGTTTGCCAAGGCAAAATCCGAGGGCAAGACTTCTAAGAATCCCTTGAAGGAGAGTTTTGGGAATAGATATAACTTGAAATACGTCCTGCTTGCCCTATTAGGGGTAGCTATGGGGCAGGGCGTGATCTGGTATACCGGTCAGTTCTATGCCATGTCTTTTATAGAAAGGGTGATGCATGTACCTAAGGAACAAGTGGACCAAATCCTGATCTGGGCCTTGTGTCTGGGTACTCCATTCTTTATATTATTCGGGTGGTTATCTGATAAGGTAGGTAGGAAATGGATCATGATGGCGGGTATGTTAGTGGCCATTTGTTCATACAGGTATATTTATGATCAAATGTACCAAAAGGCAGATGTGAGTAGAAAGGAATTAGTTAGTGAGGAAGAAATAGAGTTGGGTCACATCCAAAGAACCTATGAAGATGGTACCGTGGAAAAGTGGGAGGAAGGTGCTAATGGAGAAAAATTACATAGGACGGTGGCGCTGAGTGGCGCAGATCAGCGCTCATTGATCTTCTGGGTATTTGTCCAAGTTATCTTCGTGACCATGGTGTATGGACCTATAGCTGCATTTTTAGTGGAGATGTTCCCTGTTAGAATACGTTATACTTCCATGTCTTTACCCTATCATGTGGGGAATGGGATCTTTGGAGGTTTGTTGCCTGCCATCGCTACCTTCCTAGTGACTAGAGGAGAGGAGATCAATGCCAAAGCAGGCAAAGTTTTGGTACAAAAGCCTTATCTGGAAGGATTATGGTATCCTATAGTAATAGCTGGAATCTGTTTGGTAATCGGAGTAATTTATTTGGACGAAAATGAATCAAATTAAGAGAATATTAGGTTTGGTTTGGATGCTTCTAGGCGTTTTAGCCGTATACTATTTGATCTATAATCAAGCTATTCCCCTTTGGAAGTCAGGCGGAGCGAATCTAATTCCTGCGGTGATCTATATTTTCGTGCTATGTCCCATAGTAGCAGGGAGTTTGGGTTGTTTTGGTTGGTTTTGCTGGAAAGGGGATTTTGATCGTTGAATAAATATGTGCTAATTTTGAGCACAGGCTATCAACATCAACCTATGAATAAGGGTGTAATCACCACCTCGGTCTTTGATTTATTCAAGATTGGACCAGGACCATCCAGCTCACACACTATTGGCCCCATGAAAGCGGGGTATGACTTCTTACAACGTATCCAAAGCATTTTCCTTGAAGAAGGGACAGAGTTGCGGATAGAAATTCATCTTTATGGCTCTTTGAGTGCTACGGGAAAAGGGCACGGAACAGATCGTGCGGTGATTGCCGGCATCTTGGGGTGGCAACCGGATACTGTAGATCCCCAAGCATTCACATCTTTGTTACAGCATCCTGACAGTTCTTATACTGTTTATATAGGGAATAGGACGGTGCAAGTGGATGCTAGTTCTATACTGTTCCAAAAAGGTAGGTATGACTCCCCACATCCTAATACCGTCATATTTAAACTTCTTGCTGACGGATTCCGTGTGCATGAAGAAGAGTATTATTCTGTGGGTGGAGGCTTTGTGGTTAGAAAAGGAGATAAATCAGACCGTCAAAATCCGGTGGTACCTCCGTATCCCTATTCCACGATGAAGGAGTTGAAGGCACATTTGGATGCAAATAAGATCTCCTTAATAGAACTTATGATGGCGAATGAGGTAGCCATAAGTGGATTAGACCGGAAGACCATCAACAGGAAAATTGATGATATCATAGAGACCATGCATAAGGCGGTGAAACGGGGATTGAAATCTAAAGGAGAACTTCCCGGATCTATCCGGCTGCGTAGGAAGGCACCGGTATTATATGCTCAGGCAAAAAACAGCGCTTCTACCTCAGATAGTTTCATGGTTTTCCTGAATGCCTACTGTATGGCTGCATCGGAAGAAAATGCAGCAGGAAATATGGTAGTGACAGCGCCTACTTCAGGTGCATCCGGAGTGATTCCGGGCGTTACCTATTTATTGAAACATCATTATCATTACGATAAGCAGAAGATTCGTGAGGGAATGCTTGCCGCTGCAGCGGTAGGTTTTCTGATCAAGCATAATGCCTCCATTTCCGGTGCAGAGATGGGATGTATGGGAGAGATAGGATCAGCCTCAGCAATGGCTGCTGCCATGTTAGCGCACTGTGCAGGTAAGAATATTAACACCATTGAAGTGGCAGCTGAGATAGCCATTGAACATCATTTAGGCATGACCTGTGATCCTATAGGGGGGTATGTGCAGATTCCATGCATTGAGCGGAATGCTATGGGGGCTATCAAGGCCTATAATGCGTACTTGATAGCTTCATCAGGTAATCCCAATGATCAAAAGATTTCCCTTGATAGCGTCATCAAAGTGATGCGTGCCACGGGCAGAGACATGTCGAAAAAATACAAGGAAACTTCTGAAGCAGGTTTGGCTTTGAGTGCCACGGAATGTTAAGAGAATTTTCTTATCTTCGTAACAGCTATGAAGAAAGTTTTCTCTAACCTTACTTTTTGGGTATTATTATCCATAGTATGTGGTACCTTATTAGGTCATTTTTTCCCGGAAGCAGCCCTTTATCCTATTATGGAAAAGGGGATAAAGTTCCATCTCCTGCTTTCTGACTTTGAGATTAAGACCCGTTTTAGTGAGGCATTGAGTAGTTTCTTCATTAGTATAGTGAAGATCTTCATTTGTCCCATCATCTTTTTGACCATCACTCTGGGATTAGTTTCCATGGGTAACATGAAAAAGGTGGGGAGAGTAGGGGCGAAGGCCCTAATCTATTTTGAGGTAGTGACCACTTTGGCACTGCTGATAGGAATTATTGCAGCGAATTTGATCCGTCCGGGTGATGGGGTAAGTCCTAAAGAGGGAGGAGATATGAGTCAATATGCTCAAAAAGCAGACGAATTCTCATGGGCCCAATTCTTTTGGGACAACAGTACCTTGCAGGTCTTGATATTGGCCCTCTTAACAGGTATTCTTCTTAACCAATATTCTGGTAAACAAAGGGTGGTAAAGGCACTGCAGCCTCTGGCCGCTAAGATATTCTGGGCACTGCACAAAGTGATGTACCTGGCACCCATCGGAGCTTTTGGAGGAATGGCTTATACCGTGGCCATCTATGGGATTGATACTTTATTGCCTTTAGGTAAACTTTTGATCACCGTATACGTCACCATGGCCCTGTTCGTATTTGTGGTTTTAAATCTGATTTTAAAACAATACGGACTTTCCATTATGAACTTTTTGAAGCAGATCAAAGAAGAGTTATTGATTGTGCTAGGTACCTCATCTTCTGAGGCAGCACTTCCTTCTTTGATGGATAAGTTGGAACGAATGGGATGCTCAAAACCGGTGGTAGGGCTAGTAGTCCCCACAGGATATTCTTTCAACCTGGACGGGACTACCATTTATCTGTCTATGGCGGTGATTTTTCTGGCGCAGGTGTATCAGGTACATTTGACGTGGGAGCAGATCTTGACCATCATTGGAATACTTATGGTGACGTCTAAAGGTGCAGCAGGGGTAACAGGTAGTGGATTTGTGGTATTGGCATCTACCTTGACGGCCATCAAGGTGATTCCCCTTGAGGGATTGGCACTTTTACTAGGGGTGGATCGCTTTATGTCTGAGGCCAGAGCTATCACTAATTTCATAGGAAATGGGGTGGCAACTTTGTGGATATCGAACAATGAAGGTGAATTTAAACCCTCAAAGGAATGGCAAAACGTATCTTGATCCTTTTGTGCTTTTGTTTTACAAAGCTAAATGCGCAAAAGGTGGTGAATTTTGATGAGTTAATGCAGGACTTGCCAACTGACAAGTTTGTGGTAGTCAACTTTTGGGCCACGTGGTGTGGGCCTTGTTTAGTGGAGTTGCCTCACTTTATGGAGGTCAATAAGGAATTTGAAAAGGATTCCTCCTTTGAAATGATATTAGTATCACTAGATCCATTAAAGCAGATGGATAAGGTGAAGAAAACCATAGAAAAGAAGAATTTGAAGGTGAAGCATTATCTCCTAAACGATAATGCCAGGATGAATGAATGGATCCCTAAGTTGGATCCAGAATGGAGTGGAGGCATACCGGCCACCCTCTTTATAAATCAGGGTAAGAAAGTGGAGTTTGTAGATAGGATGTTGAAGAAAGATGAATTGCAACTAATCATTTCTAAATACAAAACACAATGAAAAAGGGAATTATTTTAATCGTTTCTGTCCTGCTACTGGCTTTCCAGAATCCGGGAGGCTATGGGATCGGTGACGCAGCCATGGACTTTAAACTTAAAGGAGTAGATGATAGGGAGTGGAGTTTGAGTGATTTTTCGGATGCCAAAGGGCATATAGTAATCTTTACTTGTAATTCTTGTCCGTATGCTGTGGCTTACGAAGATCGAATCATAGCCTTGGATAAGAAGTATAAACCATTAGGCTATCCCGTTATAGCCATTAATCCCAGCGGTGAATCAGAGCAGGAAAATCTGGAAGCCATGAAGGCTAGGGCAAGAGAAAAGTCCTTTTCTTTTCCTTATGTTTCAGATGCCGACCAAAAACTATATCCAGTTTATGGAGCGGTTAGAACTCCGCATGCTTTCGTCTTGAAGAAACAAGACGGAAAGAATATCGTGAAATACATAGGTGCCATAGATAATAATTACGAGAATCCGGAGGAAGTGACAGATAAATACATTGAAGAAGCGGTAGATGCCCTTCTTGATGGCCGTGAAGTGATACGAACGCGAACGGTAGCCATAGGATGTGCTATTAAACCGAAGAAGTAACCACCTAGTGTGGTTATTTTTTTTTGATAATGGAACAATAAAATTTATTTTTAATTTCAATATTTTAATTAAATGTAAAATTTTTTTGAATAAAGTTAAAATGAGAATTAATTTTGTTTAAAAGATAAGTCTATATGCGTTTACCTACTGTTTGCCCGAGTTGTGATCAGCCTCTTCAAGTGAGTCAATTGAAGTGCGGTTCTTGTGAAACCTTGATCAGCGGCACATTTGATCTTCCCATTTTAGCTAGATTAAGTGTGGAAGAACAGGAGTTTATCTTGCAGTTTTTTCTGTCCAGCGGTAGTATAAAGGAGATGGCGAGATTAGCGGATATTTCCTATCCTACCATGCGTAATAAAATGGATGATCTTATTGAAAAGATTAAAAAGTGGGCATGAATAAATTATTGAATCCTGTAGGGCATTTCTCAGAAAGAACCCTACTTTTCATATCCCTAATGGGGGTGGTCCTGAATATGGTTTTTTGTTATCTGTTGGGATACCGCATGACCTCTGTCTTAAATTTTGTAGACGGAGAGTTTAGCTTTGGGGAAGTGCTACGTGCTACTTTGATGGCCTACTTGCTAGGAATAGTAGTCTTATATCTTTTGGGGCTCATTTATAATAAAAGAACTCGATGGATAGATATCGTAAACACGGTAGTGTTATCCACTCTTCCGGGGCTTCTTATTTTGCTTTGTGCTAATATTCCTAAGTTCTTAGAGGTGCAGAATAGGTTATTGGCTCAGCCCGCGGGTATTAGCCTGACAGATTCAGCAATTATGTTTGGATTTGTACTATTGACCTTACCTGCTTTGGCCTATACATTTATTTTATTCTTCAATGGCTTTAAGACCGCTACGCATATGAAGAAGTGGTACCAAATAGCTATATTTTTTATTGTTTTATTGTCCTTAGCGGCATTTTCACCTTACATTTTATGAAAAAATTATTGTTTTTACTGTGCGTTTTGTCGCCATCCGTCTTTGCTCAAAGTGTCATCGGATCCTGGTCGGGGGAGCTTTCTTTCCAAGGGGTTAAGTTGCCATTGATCATCCACATCAAACCTGCGGGAGATGGCATCACCGCTACTATGGATTCTCCCTATCAGGGTGCTAAGGATCTACCGGTTCAGGTGGCCAAGTGGGCGGATGAGTTGTTGACTATTGAAGTTACAAACATAGGTTTGAGTTATAAGGCAAAATTGGTAACGCCTGATTCTCTACATGGTGATTTCTCGCAAGGGCCATTAAAAGTTAAATTTGGGATGAGCAGATCAAAAGGAGAGAAGCCTTTGGTTCGTCCTCAAACTCCTGAAGGACCTTATGCCTATTACACTGAAGAGGTTACTGTAAAGAATGAGGTGGAAGGTAACGTCTTAGCTGGAACATTGGCTGCGCCTGACCAAAGTACCAAGCATCCCATCTTGGTGATGATTACAGGTAGTGGAGCTCAGACCCGTGATGAGGAATTATTTGGTCACAAACCTTTCCTAGTGATCGCTGACCATTTAGCAAAACAAGGTATCGCTACACTTCGTCTGGATGATAGAGGAATGGGGCAGTCGGAAGCCGGAAAACCAGATGCTACATCTGCGGATTATGCCGGAGATATCCTATCTGCAGTGAATTTTCTTTCCAAAAGAGGATACAAGAATATTGGACTACTAGGTCATTCAGAGGGAGGTATGATAGCTCCTATGGTGAACAGTTCAAAGGTGAAGTTTATGGTGCTATTGGCTGCACCCGGAATTCCGATTGTAGAACTCATGCGTGCCCAAACGTACGAGATTGGAAGAAGCCAAGGTGCTCCGGAGGCTATGGCAAAAAGAATATCGGATACCAATTATAAGTTGTATCAATATATGAACTCTTATAAGGGTTCTGATTTCAGAGCAGATGTTTTGAAATATCTGAAAGAAGAGATGAAAGATCCGCAAGCTGAGACTACCATCAAGCAGGTAGAGTCTGAATGGTTTAGATATTTCATTGCCTTTGATCCTACATCTTATTTGAAGAAAGTGAAAGTTCCTGTATTGGCATTGAATGGAACAAAAGATGTACAGGTAACCGCTAAAGAGAACCTGGAAGGACTACGTGCCTCTTTGCCTAAAAATAAAAAGACAGAGATCCTAGCTATGGAAGGTCTTAATCATTTGTTCCAAACGGCTAAAACCGGTTCTGTTATGGAATATGGTCAAATAGAGGAGACCATCTCTCCAGCTGTGCTAGAAAAGATAGCCTCCTGGATCAAATCTTTATAAATATTGCTTAAAAATACTGTATAGGATAGGCAGGTCAGAGTCTTTTAGCTCTGAATTGTCATCCTGTATATAATGCAGCTTAAAGGCTCTGATGGCATTTTGCGGATTAGATATATCGTATCCTATAACCCGCAATGCTAACAAAGGATCAAAATTTCCCGGTGGGGTCTCTAGATCTTCTTCATACCAGCATCCAAAACCCTCCTTTGCTAGTTGCTTCCAAGGAAACTTATATGGGTCAATCTTCCTGTTTGGTGCATAATCTGCATGACCTAGGAAGTTCTTCTGAGGAATCTTATGCCTTTCTTTTAGGACTTTCAATAATTCTATCAAAGCCTGGATCTGCACTTCCGGCCAGGGATCAGTAGTCCCGTTATTGTCCATTTCAATTCCTATGGAGGAAGAGTTAAGGTCGGTGTCATTGCCCCATTTCCCTAGACCTGCGTGGTGGGCCCTAACGTAGTCATTAACCATCTGCACTACCTTTCCATCTCTGCCTACTACATAGTGAGAACTTACGGCTGTGCGTTCCAGTTGGAAGGTACGAATGGTTTGCTCCGTCGAGTTCTGGGCCGTATGATGGATTAACACATAATTAGGCTTGCGGATACTGAGGTTTGTAGTAGCAGCCCACATCTTGTCCTGCCAGGGCAGAGCTTGGAGTTGGCTCTTCTTGTCGGACACCTGCTCCTGCAGGGCCTTAACTTTTTTCTTGTATGTTTTTTCAGCAGGCGACTTCCCACTTATGCAGGAAGTCCCTAGCCATGCTAATGCGATTAGGTAAGTATACCTCATTATTTGATTCCGGGTTGTTTGATTTCAAAGTTTTCTTTTTCCTTGGCATCTTTTACAATCTGGCGAACATCTTTTAGCAATTGAGGTGCATCATATACGATTCCGTCTTTAACCGTGTAACGTACTCCTCCTACACGAACCACTTCGTTATTTTCATCTACCTTAATGGCTCCTGTTCCATATAGGGTACTAAAATTTGAAAGCGGATTTTCAGTGGTGATCACGAAGTCTGCTAGTTTTCCTACCTCCACAGATCCTATTTCTTTATCTAGTCCTAGTGCTTCCGCTCCTTTGATAGTGGCAGATTGTATGACCTCCAATGGATGGAAACCTGATTCTCTCAGTAATTCCAATTCGCGAATATAGCCAAAGCCGTACAATTGATATATAAATCCATTATCAGAACCTGTAGTTACTCTTCCGCCTTTGTTTTTGTATTCATTCACAAAGCGCATCCAAAGTCTGTAGTTTTCCTTCCATTTGATCTCCTGTTTGGTGCCCCAGTTGAGCCAGTAGCTTCCGTGTGACATTCTACTGGGTCCATAGAATCTCCATAAAGAAGGGAGGGTATATTCTTCATGCCATTCTGCAGTACGTGCACGCATAAGGTCACGGTTAGCATCATAGATATTAAAGGTAGGATCTAAAGTGAAATCTAGTTTCAACAATTCATCCATCACCTGATACCATTTATCAGAACCTGGTTCTGCTGCTTGTTTCCAGAGATTACCTGCCTCTTCGAAGCGGTGCTGCTCATTGTTATAGTTGTAATCCGAAGGATAATCTTGGAGGGTTCTGTCAGAGAAGAGGGCCTCCGGTAAACCGTACCAATGTTCCATAGAGGTTAAACCCGCCTTCGCTGTGGCAAGTACGTTCATTCGGGCCACTTCCAACTGCGCATGGTGGCAAGCTGAGCGCAATCCAAGTTTTTTATTCTCGTCCAATGCCGCCCTGAAAACTTCAGGTGCTGCTCCAAAGAACTTGATACCGTCTGCTCCTTTTTTTGCATTTTCTCTCACCCAGTTTCTGGCTGCTTCTGCCGTATGTATGCCTTCTCTGCTACCTTGACCGAAGGTAGTATAAGCCATGATTCGGGGGGCGGTTATCTCATTGTTCCAACTTTTCTTCTTGTGGTTCAGGGTCCAGTCAATTCCATTGCCCGAGCCCGGTTCGCGGATGGTGGTTATACCATGCCCAAGCCATAGTTTGAAAACGTATTCGGAGGGGGTGCCTTGTGCTCTGCCGCCAATGTGGCCGTGCATGTCTACAAAACCAGGCATCAGATACATGCCGGTGCATTCCAGTTCTTTGTCGCCCGGATTCGCCACCGGTCTTCTTCTAGGGTCTATGGGTACTCCGGGGTAGCCTACTTGTCGGACCTCCGCAATTCTATTTTGTTTCACTACAATATCTACCGGTCCCAATGGAGGTGCGCCGGTGGAGTTAATAAGGGTTACACCGCGGATGATCAATTGAGGGAAGGGGCCTTCTCCTTCTGTTCTTTTAGGTGCGTCTTGTACTTGAGCGAAACACAGGCTCGTAGCTAAGGACAGTAATAGGAAGAGTCTTTTCATTTTTTATAGGTTAGGTTAAATCATTTAATGGCTGAGAAGTCAGTAGGTTTTAGAAAAATGGAATGCACCTCTTTGACTATCGGACCCGGTTTTTCAGAGTCATCTTTTACTTTTAGCCAGGCGGGATCTGAACGAAAGCCCTTCCATGCTTTTTCTGCTGCCTCTAAGGAAGTGTGAGAAAGGAGGTAGAGTAATTCATTCTTTTCGGTATCGTAATACATCATGTTGATCATGCCTTGCTTTTCAAATAGACTTTGGGTGTGGTCTTTGAAGCGCTTGACGATTCTGGCATACTGATCCGGTAGTATATCGTAAATTCTTAATTCGAAAATCCCATTTGAAGGTAGTGAGAATTGATTTCGGGACAGGTCCTTGTTCTCTGTCATGAAATAGGAGTCTATCTTGTTTATGATCTTTCCATTTTCTTCAGATTTACGAGCTACCTCTTGCCAAACGGGGTCAGCCATAAATCCTTTCCATGAAGCTTCTCTATCCTCTTTGGAAGGATAAGAAAGGATATAGTAAAGGACTTGTTCATTCCCTTGTGCCGGAATCCAATAGCCTTCATTACGCATGCCATGTTTTTCAAAAAGTTTTGTTGTATGATCACGAAAACGTGTAAGGAGGGTTTCGAGTTTTCCTTCGTTACAGTGGTAAACTCTCAACTCGTAGTATTGGGCATTGCAAAAAAAAGGGAGGAGAAGGAACAAAAGGTTCTTCATAGTGCTTAAGGTTATGGCTTACAAATTACTAGAAGATTTAGAGAGTTAAAAGTGTCTGAAAGAAATCCTTTGGAAGTAAATCAAATTAGCAAAAATAATAGGGGGTAGGCTGTGTAAAATCAGTTTTGGAACAAGTAATTGAAAATCTGTATATTGGTAAAAAAAAATATAGCGCGTGAAGAAACTAATATGGATGTTTTGGGGCATACTTCCGGGAATGGCACAGGAAGTAACTCTTAAAGAAGTGTATAAAGGTGCCTTTAAGATGGGAACTGCGGTGAATATGGAGATGATGCAGGATCCCTTGGTGAAGCAGCAATTCAATAGCGTGACGCCGGAGAATGTCATGAAGGCAGAAGAGGTATGTCCGGCGCCCGGTGTATATGATTTTAGTAAGGCGGATGAGTTTGTACGTTGGGCTCAGGGCATGTTTATCGTGGGGCATACCCTGATTTGGCATAATCAAACTCCTTCTTGGTTCTTTGAGCAGGCAGACGGTAGTAAGAAGAGTCCGGAGGATGTCAAGGAGCAATTGAGAGAGCACATTCAAAAAGTGGCAGGGAGATATGCGGGTAAGGTACATGCATGGGATGTGGTGAATGAGGTCATAGATGATGATGGGTCATATAGATCCACATTGTGGGTGAATGGGGTGGGAAGCGGAGATGAGTTGGTGAAGTTGGCCTTTAAATATGCTGCCGAGTATGCCCCGGACACGGAGTTGTATTATAATGATTTTAATGCTTGGCGACCGGAGAAGGTGAAAGGTATAGTAAGGATGATCAAGATGCTACAAGCGGAAGGTATCCGCATAGACGGAGTAGGGATTCAGGGGCATTGGGGTTTGAATTATCCAAAAAGCGAGTATATAGAGGCGGCAATAGAAGCATATGCGGCTTGTGGGGTAAAGGTAATGATCACGGAACTGGATGTGGACGTACTTCCCTTAACCAGAGAAGGGCAGATCATAGGGCAGGGTATGATGCATAAGCAGTTTCAGAACGAGGAGTTCAAGGTGTATTTGGATCCCTATCGGGATGGTTTGCCTACGGAGGTAGAGGAGCAATTGGCTAGGAGGTATAAGGAGTTGTTTGAGATATTTTACAGGAAGAGGGATAAGATAGATAGAGTAACGGTTTGGGGAATGAAAGATGGCATGTCATGGAAGAACGACTATCCTATACCTGGCAGAACAAACTATCCTTTGTTGTGGAACAGGGACGGTAGTCCGAAGATGGCATGGTATAGGGTATTGGAAGTGGTGAAAGAGTAGGGAAAAGATTCTATATTATGGATTGATAATCAGATTATTGTATATTGTGATATTAAAGGGAATATCACAATGAGCAGTTTAGGATTTCAGGAGTTACTAGGTATAAAAGTGGTGGTCGGTATTAAGGTACTGCTTTTCGGTGCGATAGTTTATGGAGCTATTCAATTGTATAAGAACCTGAATAAGGCCAAATAGGGGTTATTATCGGGTAATCAAATACTTAGGAGAGGGGTAAGTTGTAGATTTCCTCAAAAATATCTACGCAAACTTTTCATCATTAAAGAATTATCTTTATCTTTGCACCGCAATTCCCGGAAGGAGTCTTTTCTCTAATGGTTTTGAGAAGTCGGTTTTAAGGGCCGAAACCATCAAAATCTGGACTCAGGATCCATTCGCGAAGTTTTATGGAAATCACAGTGAGGTAACAAGGCTTGTTCCTGCAATATAAAGTAGCCTTACCTAAATGGTTCACGGTGTTGTTCATGTTGGTTCGTATGCCAACCTCTGGAGTTAAAAACTTGCTTTAAATTTGTAATAGTGGATTGGTATTCATACCTTTGCAGCCCGTTTCATGTTTAGAGTGCATAATTGCGAATAATATAAATTATAAATATGTCTGGTATTATTGGAAAAAAAATAGGGATGACCACCATTTTCAACAATGGTGCGGCTGTGCCTTGTACAGTGATTGAAGCAGGCCCTTGCGTAGTTACTCAGGTAAGAACTGAAGAGACTGACGGATACAATGCTATTCAGTTAGGCTTTGGTGAGAAGAAAGAGAAGAGAACTACAAAAGCACTTTTAGGTCACTTTAAGAAGGCTAACACCACTCCTAAGCGTAAGTTAGTAGAATTCAAAGAATTCGAAAAGGAGTTTGCATTAGGAGACACCATTAAGGTGGAGGATGTATTTGTTGAAGGTGAATTTGTGGATGTTAGTGGCAATACCAAAGGAAAAGGATTCCAAGGTGTGGTTAAGCGTCATGGATTCGGTGGGGTAGGTCAGTCTACACACGGTCAGCATAACCGTTTACGTGCTCCTGGTTCTATTGGTGCCTGTTCTTATCCTGCGAGAGTATTCAAAGGTTTGAGAATGGCGGGTAGAATGGGTAACACGAAAGTGACTATTCAAAACCTTCAAGTGTTGAAGTTGTTCCCTGAGAAGAACTTAATCATTGTATCCGGATCAGTTCCTGGTGGAAAGAACGGTATAGTGACTTTGCATAAGTAATTATTCAATTTTAAAGGTCGTGGCTGACGACATCGAAAAACAGCTAAAAGAATGGAAGTAAAAGTAATTAACAAAACAGGACAGGAAACCGGCAAGACTTTAAAGTTAAGCGAAGAGGTTTTCGGTATTGAGCCAAACCAGCACGTGGTATGGTTAGATGTGAAGCACTATTTGGCTGCACAGCGTCAAGGTACTCACAAATCTAAAGAGAGAGCGGAAGTTGCACGTTCTACAAAGAAATTGCTTCGTCAGAAAGGATCAGGTGGAGCTCGTCATGGTTCTGCTAAGGCGCCTATTTATGTAGGTGGTGGTAGAGTATTCGGTCCACGTCCTCGCAATTATGATTTCAAGTTGAACTTGAAAGTGAAGCAATTGGCTCGTAAATCTGTTTTATCTGCACGTTTAGCAGAGAATCAATTGAAAGTGGTAGAGGACTTCGGTTTTGACACGCCTAAAACCAAAGCTTATGTTGAATTCTTGAATGCTTTATCATTAAGCGGTAAGAAGACATTGTTTGTGGTTAACGGATCTGAGAACAACTTGTACTTGTCTGCGAGAAACATCCCTAAGACTAAGGTAGTAGATGTTAATTCGGTGAACACTTATGATTTGGTGAATACAGATACCATATTGTTGGCTGAGAGCGCGATTTCTCCATTAGAAACCATTTTGAAAGACTAAGACTATGAGTATCTTAAAAAGACCCATCATAACTGAGAAGACTCAGGGGTTAAACGCGAAGAACAAATATACATTTGAAGTTAGCCGTGATGCCAACAAGATTTCTATTGCTTCTGCGGTAGAGAAAATGTATGGTGTAACGGTAGAGAAAGTGAACACTATTACTCAGATAGGAAAGAAGAAATCAAGAATGACCCGTACTAAGGTGACTTCAGGAAGAACTTCTACTTATAAAAAAGCAATAGTAACTCTTAAAGAAGGGGAAATCATCGATTTCTACGCTGAATTATAATTTTAATTATAAAGTATAGCCCCGATGGGAATCGGGGCTGCAAACGTTTGAAAAATGGCAGTTAAAAAATTAAATCCGGTTACGCCCGGAACGAGACACAGAATTGCTCCTAACTTTTCTGATGTAACTACAAACAAGCCTGAGAAGAGTTTGTTAGCAGTTGTGAAAAAGACAGGAGGTAGGAACAACGAAGGTCACAGAACCGCAAGATACATTGGTGGAGGACATAAGAGAAGATACCGTATTATCGACTTTAAGCGTGATAAATACGATGTGCCGGCAGAAGTATTGACTATCGAATACGATCCAAACCGTACTTCCAGAATTGCCCTTGTGCAGTACACAGACGGAGAGAAGAGATATATCATCGCTCCTCAAGGTCTTAAAGTAGGACAAACTATTATCTCTGGTGAGAAAGTAGCTCCTGAAGTGGGTAATGCTCTTATTTTGAAAAACATGCCACTTGGTACTATTGTACATAACATCGAGTTGACTCCTGGTAAAGGTGCTCAAATGGCTCGTAGTGCAGGTACTTATGCGCAGGTTTTAGCGAAAGAGGGTAAATATGTTACCTTGAAAATGCCTTCTGGCGAAATGCGTTTAGTTTTAGCTAATAGCATGGCTACCGTAGGTTCTGTTTCTAACCCTGATCACATGAACGTGGTATTAGGAAAAGCAGGACGTAACCGTTGGTTAGGTAGAAGACCAAGAGTAAGAGGTGTGGTTATGAACCCGGTTGATCACCCAATGGGTGGTGGTGAAGGTCGTGCCTCAGGAGGTCACCCACGTTCTCGTAATGGTTTATTAGCGAAAGGTAAGAAAACCAGAAGCAAGAATAAGTACTCAAACAAGTTAATCATTTCTAGAAGAACCAAATAAAAATAGATACTAAATGGCTCGTTCGTTAAAAAAAGGACCATACATTGATTTTAGACTAGAGAATAAAATCTTTGCTATGAATGAATCTGGCAAGAAATCAGTGATCAAGACTTGGTCAAGAAGATCCATGATTTCCCCTGATTTTATAGGTCATACGTTTGCTGTTCACAACGGAAACAAATTTATCCCTGTTTACGTGACAGATAACATGATTGGACATAAGTTAGGAGAATTCGCTCCTACACGTAACTTCAGAGGTCACGTAAATAAGAAAGATAAAGGTAAAAGATAATATACTGAGAAGATACTTCTCTTATAATAGAATAAGAAATGGAAGCAGTAGCAAAATTAAAGGATTTCCCTACCTCGCCGCGTAAAGCAAGGCTTGTAGCAGATCTTATCAGAGGCAAGAAGGTGAACCAAGCATTGGGGATTCTTACTTACCAGCCTCAGCAAGCCGCACCGGTAATAAAGAAGGTATTACTATCTGCCATTGCCAACTGGCAAAATAAGAACGAAGACGCCAGAATTGAGGATGCTGATTTGTATGTGAAGACCATCATGATTGACGGAGGAAGAATGTTAAAGAGACTACGTCCTGCTCCTCAGGGGAGAGCTTACAGAGTAAGAAAACGTTCTCAGCACATCACCATCGTGGTAGACACTCTCGAGAATCAATCAGCATAAGCAATTTAAGAATTTATATTAATCAGATACAATGGGACAAAAAGTAAATCCTGTAGGTTTAAGACTAGGTTACATTAGAGGCTGGGAGTCTAACTGGTACGGTGGAAAGACTTTTTCTGAGAAACTTGTAGAAGACGATAAGATCAGAAAATATATTAACGCCCGTATTCCTAAAGGTTCAGTTTCGAGAGTAGTAATCGAAAGAACCTTGAAAAGAATTACATTGACAATACACACTGCTAGACCTGGTGTAGTTATCGGTAAAGCTGGTAGTGAAGTAGATAAGTTAAGAGAAGAGTTGAAGAAACTGACTAAAAAGGACGTTCAAATCAACATCTTTGAGATTAAGAGACCAGAAATCGACGCGAAGTTAGTGGGTGAGACTATCGCTCAACAACTTAGAGCTCGTATTTCTTTCCGTAGAGCAATGAAGCAAGCGATTCAATCTGCTATGCGTGTAGGTGCTCAAGGGATCAAAATCAAATTGAGTGGTCGTTTAGGTGGTGCTGAAATGGCACGTTCTGAGCAGTATAAAGAAGGTAGAATTCCTTTGCATACGCTTAGAGCTGATATTGACTATGCAGTTTCTGAGGCATTGACAGTTTACGGTTTAATTGGTATCAAAGTGTGGATCTTCAAAGGCGAGGTTTATGGCAAGAGAGATCTTACTTCGGTTCAAGCTTTAGCTACCGAGTCTCCTGATACTAAGAAATCTAATTTCGGTCATCAAGGTGACAGAAGAGGTCGTCGTGGTGGAGATGATGAAGGTGGTAGAAAAAGAAGAGCTGGTGGAAAAGGAGCCGGCCAGAAAAGAAATTAATTGCCGTGAGGCGTAAACATTAGGATTATGTTACAACCGAAAAGAACCAGATTTAGAAAGCGTCAGAAGGGCAGAATCAAAGGTATCGCCAGCAGAGGACACCAGATTGCCTTCGGTTCATTTGCGATAAAAAGTCTAGAGCCAGGTAGAATTACCGCTCGTCAGATAGAGGCTGCCCGTATCGGGGTTACACGTGCCATGAAACGTGAAGGACAAGTATGGATCAGAATCTTCCCTGATAATCCTATCACTCAAAAACCTCTAGAGGTAAGGATGGGTAAAGGTAAGGGTGCTCCTGAATATTGGGTAGCAAATGTGTATCCGGGAACTATTCTTTTTGAATGTACCGGAGTTCCTTTAGAGTTGGCAAAAGAAGCTTTGAGACTTGCTGCTCAAAAGTTACCGGTAAAAACTAAGTTCGTTGTTCGCAATGACTACGAAGCATAAAATTTCAAGAAGACAATGAAAAAGAATGATCTAAGTGGCTTGACAGCTGAACAATTGAAGCAACAAATAGCCGAAGAAAAGGACAGATTGGTGAAGCTAAAGTTCGCCCATGCAATTACTCCTATTGAAAACCCTAGGAGAATTTCCGAAGCCCGTAAGAATATTGCAAGGTTATCTACCGCTTTAACCAGTATTAATAAATAAACATTTAATTTCTCATGGAAAGAAAAGTTAGAAAAGAGCGTACTGGGGTAGTAACTAGCAATAAAATGGACAAATCCGGAACTATTTCAGTAGTTCGTAAGGTAAAACACCCCAAATACGGTAAGTTCATGATCAGAAGCAAGAAGTTCATGTTCCACGATGAAAATAACGAAGCCGGAATCGGTGATACCGTTAGAATCATGGAAACGAGACCTCTTAGCAAGAATAAAAGTTGGAGATTGGTCGAAATCATCGAGAAGGCCAAATAATCTGTCAATACTAAAAAATATACATCAGAATGTTACAGCAGGAATCAAGAGCCAATGTAGCTGACAATAGCGGGGCTAAAGAAGTTTTGGTAATAAGGGTTTTAGGTGGTACTAAAAAGAGATATGCCTCTTTAGGGGATAAGGTTGTAGTTACTGTTAAGAGTGCTCTTTCCTCTTCCAATATGAAAAAAGGTACCGTTTCTAAAGCCGTGGTAGTGAGAACTACTAAGGAAGTTAGAAGAAAGGACGGTTCTTATATCCGATTCGAAGAAAACGCGGTGGTTCTTTTGAACAACCAAAACGAACCTCGTGGAACTAGGATTTTCGGACCCGTAGCCAGAGAGCTTAGAGAGAAGCAGTTTATGAAAATTGTTTCATTAGCTCCTGAGGTACTTTAATCATTTCAAAAGTTAAAAAGACAATGGAAAGGAAATTTAACAAAATACCTAAACTTCACGTGAAATCGGGTGATACCGTTCAAGTGATCTCCGGAAACTCAAAAGGTAAAACCGGAAAGATCGTTGAAGTTCTTGTGAAGAAAAACAGAGTGGTTGTTGAAGGTGTAAACCTTATTAAAAAACACATCAAACCAAGTGCACAAAACCCACAAGGTGAGATCCGTGAAGTAGAAGGTTCTATCCATATCAGCAACGTGAAATTATTGGATCCTTCTACAGGAAAAGCTACTCGCACCGGTAGAAAACTTAACGAAGCTGGGAAGCTTCAACGCTATTCAAAAGCAACAGGTAAATTTATCTAATACGTAATCTGGTGGGTCGGAAATCCACCTTATAAAAATGGCAAGATTAAGAGAAAAATATCAGAAAGAGGTGATCAGCGCTCTTCAGGAGAAATTCCAGTACAAGAGCAGCATGCAAGTACCTAAATTAGTGAAGATCGTTGTTAACAGAGGCGTTGGTGCCGCTACAGGCGACAAGAAACTTGTAGACAGCAGCGTCGAAGAACTTTCTATCATCACTGGTCAAAAGGCAGTTCCTACTTTTTCAAAGAAGGCGGTTTCCAACTTCAAACTGAGAGAAGGTATGCCTATCGGTGCTAAGGTGACATTACGTGGTACGGTGATGTATGAATTCATGGACCGTTTGACTTCTATTGCCCTTCCTCGCGTAAGAGACTTCCAAGGTATCTCTGATAAAGGATTTGATGGTAGAGGAAACTACAACTTCGGTGTAACTGAGCAAATCATCTTCCCAGAGATCTCTATCGATAAGATCAATAAAATTCAGGGAATGGATATTACGTTCGTAACGACTGCTAAGACTGACGCTGAAGCGTACGAATTGTTGAAAGCGTTAGGGATGCCATTCGTTAACAAAAACAAATAAAAGATATAAATCATGGCAAAAGAGTCAATAAAAGCTAGAGAGAGAAAAAGAGAAAGACTGGTAGCTAAGTTCGCGGCTAAAAGAGAAGCTCTAAAGAAAGCAGAAGACTGGAGAGGTCTTGATGCACTACCTAAGAACTCTTCTCCGGTAAGATTACATAATAGATGTAAACTTACAGGTCGTCCAAAAGGATACATGAGAAGATTCGGTATCAACAGGGTTACTTTTAGAGAGATGGCCAACAGCGGCTTGATCCCAGGCGTTACCAAATCTTCTTGGTAAAAAAAGTTTTTTTTCTTTATCAGAATTATTATCTTTGCAGCCCAGTTAGATAAGTCACGCCCGTGATACTGTCTGACGTTGGCTTAAGGTATCCATAATATTAACTTAGTAAAATGATTACAACGGATCCAATAGCAGATTTTCTTACCAGAATCAGAAATGCTATTAAAGCGAGGCATAGAGTAGTAGATATTCCGGCCTCTAACCTGAAGAAAGAGTTAACTGCTCTGCTTTATGACAAGGGCTATATTGCCAGTTATAAATTCGAGGATAACGGTCCTCAAGGAAACATTAAGATTGCCTTGAAATACAATCCTCAAACTAAAAAGTCAGCTATCGTGAACCTTACCAGAGTTTCTAAGCCTGGTTTACGTAAGTATGTGAAATCTAGCGAATTACCGCGCGTGTTGAACGGATTAGGTATCGCTGTGATCTCTACTTCAAAAGGTATCATTACTGACAAAGAAGCTCGTACCCTTAATGTAGGTGGCGAGGTATTGTGTTACGTATATTAATCAATTGGTTGACCGCTCAGCTGCTTAGAGTAGCTGAGCCTTAAACGTTTTAACATGTCAAGAATAGGTAAAAAGCCGATCAACATTCCAGCAGGAGTGACCGTAACCGTAGCCGATGGCAACGTGATTACTGCTAAAGGACCAAAAGGTCAGTTGCAGCAAAAGATTGATGCAGATCTAAAAGTTTCAATTGAAGACGGTATCTTAACCGTAGAAAGACCTACCGAACAAAAAAGACACAAAGCTCTTCATGGTTTGTCTCGTACTTTGATCAACAACTTAGTTGAAGGTGTTAGTACAGGATTTAAAAAGGAATTGGAGTTAGTGGGTGTGGGTTACAAAGCTACTAATAATGGCAACGTAATCGATATGTCTTTGGGTTACTCTCATAACATTATCTTCGTAGTTCCTTCTGAGATATCAGTAGCTACAAGAATGGAAAAGGGTAAAAACCCTATCATCACTTTGGAAGGTAATGATAAGCAACTACTTGGAATGGTCTGTGCAAAAATCAGATCATTACGTAAGATTGAACCATACAAAGGAAAAGGTATTCGCTTTGTGGGTGAAGTGGTGAGAAGAAAAGCTGGTAAAACAGCCGGTAAGAAATAATTAAGAACTTCAATTTTTAACATATATGTCTAGTGTTAAGTCTGAAAGAAGACAAAAAATCAAATGGAGAATTAGAAAAAGAGTAAACGGTACGGCTGAAAGACCTCGTTTGACTGTTTTTCGTAGCAACACTGGAATCTACGCTCAATTAATTGATGACGTAGCTGGCAAAACTCTTGCCGCTGCCTCTTCAAGAGAGCTGGGTCTAAAATCTTTAAATGTAGAGAACTCAAAGCAAGTGGGTGCTGCAGTCGCTAAAAAAGCACAAGAAGCAGGTATCAATAGCATCGTATTCGATCGTAACGGTTACCTATATCACGGAAATGTGAAAGCTTTGGCCGACGGTGCGAGAGAAGCAGGACTTAACTTTTAATACTATCTAAATGAAAGCGATAAAAGTAAACGAATCAGAATTAAAAGAGAAAGTTGTAGCTATCAACCGAGTTGCTAAAGTTGTAAAAGGTGGTCGTAGATTCAGCTTTTCAGCGATCGTAGTTCTTGGTGACGGTCAAGGTGCAGTAGGTCAAGGTTTAGGTAAAGCTAACGAGGTGACTGATGCTATTTCTAAAGCCGTTGAAGATGCTCGTAAAAACTTGGTGAACGTGCCTATCATTAACGGTACTGTTCCTCACGATATGGAAGGTAAATTCTCAGGTGGTTTCGTATATGTAAAACCAGCTGCTCCTGGTACGGGAGTAATCGCTGGTGGTGCTATGCGTGCCGTATTGGAAGCTGCCGGTGTACATAACGTACTTGCCAAGTCTAAAGGTTCTTCTAACCCTCATAACGTGGTTAAAGCTACTATTGATGCTTTAGCTAAAATGAGAGCTCCGCACGAAGTAGCGATGCAGAGACGTGTGAAATTGAATAAAGTATTTAATGGCTAATACGGCCTCAAACATTTGTAAAAATGGCTAAAGTGAAAGTTACTCAAGTTAGAAGTACGATCAAGAGACCTAAGACCCAAAAACTAACTATGCTAGCTTTAGGTTTGACTAAAATCGGTAATTCGGTGGAAGTTGAAGCTACACCTGCTATAGAAGGTATGATCAGAAAGGTCAATCATCTTATAACTGTTGAGAACATTTAATCAGGGATAACCGAGTAGTAGAAATACTGCGATAAATTTTGTAAAGATGAAATTAGAAACATTAAAACCCGCTCAAGGTTCTGTTAGAAACAATACCCGTTTAGGTAGAGGTCAAGGTTCCGGCGGTGGCGGTACAGCCAAGAGAGGTCATAAAGGTGCTAAATCTAGATCTGGTTACAGCCAGAAAAGAGGATTTGAAGGTGGTCAGATGCCACTTCAAAGACGTGTACCTAAATTTGGTTTCAATAATATCAACCGTGTGGCTTACAAAGCAATCAACTTGGATACTATCCAAGCTTTGTTTGACAAAACTAAAGAAAGCAATATCACTGTTGCCTTCTTAAAAGAACACGGTTTGGTGGCTAAATCTGATCTTGTTAAGATCTTAGGTCGTGGTGAGCTTAACGCAGCAGTTAATGTAACTGTACATGCGTTCTCTCAATCTGCGATTGACGCCATCACCAAGGCAGGAGGTTCTGCTTCGGTATTGGGCCAGGAAGTACAAGGCGCCGAATAATTGATAAAAGACTATGAAGAAATTTATAACCACCCTAAAAAACATCTGGTCAATTGAAGAGCTAAGAAACAGAATTCTAGCTACCTTCTTTATAATTGTAGTCTTTAGAATAGGATCACATATCACATTGCCTGGTGTGGATCCAACCAGATTAGCAGATTTAACAGGGGGGAACGGGCTTTTGGGCCTTCTGGATACCTTAGTGGGAGGTGCATTTAGTAATGCTTCTGTGATGGCATTAGGTATTATGCCTTACATCTCAGCTTCCATTGCGGTACAGTTATTAGGTTTGGCTCTACCTTATTTCTCTAAATTACAGAAAGAAGGTGAGTCAGGCAGAAAGAAACTGAATCAGATTACCCGCTGGCTGACTATAGCCGTGACTATAACACAAGGTTTCGCTTATTTGAAATCTACTATCCCTACAGACGCCATCATGATTAGTCAGGGGCTGTTCTATGTATCCAGTGTGATACTTCTAGTGGGTGGTACTATGATGTGTTTGTGGTTAGGTGAGCGCATTACAGAGAAGGGTATAGGTAATGGTATCTCCATGATCATCATGATTGGTATCGTATCTCGTTTCCCTGGCGCCATCATCGGTGAAGGTCGAGCTAGAATTGCAGACGGTCAACCGCTTTACTTTATTTTAGAACTTGTAGTTCTATTCTTAGTAGTAGTGTTTGCCGTGGCTATGACGCAAGCTGTTCGCAGAGTTCCTGTGCAATACGCTAAGCAGATCGTTGGTAACAAAACGGTTACAGGTCAACGTCAATATCTTCCTTTGAAATTGAACATTTCAGGGGTTATGCCTATCATCTTTGGTCAGGCATTGATGTTCGTTCCTTCGTTTATTGCCGGATATTTCGCTGAAAAAAGTGATACTGCTCAGTACATTGCTACTGTCTTTGGAGACTTTACTTCTTGGCAGTATAACTTAACGTATGCGATATTAATCATTGCTTTCACTTTCTTCTATACAGCTATCTCGATTAATCCTAATCAGATTGCTGATGATATGAAGAGAGGTGGCGGATTTATTCCTGGTATTAAACCTGGACAGGCTACGTCAGATTTTATAGCTCAAGTTTTAGATCGTATAACTTTACCGGGTGCCATTCTATTAGCTTGTATCGCAATTTTCCCTGCGATTGCCAGCTTATTTGGAATGACACAACTCTTCGCCTCCTTCTTTGGAGGAACTTCCTTGTTGATATTAGTGGGGGTGGTGCTGGATACGCTTCAGCAAATTGAAAGTTATCTTTTGATGAAGCGAATGGAAGGCCTAATGGAATCCGGAAGGATTGTTGGAAGAGAAGAGTTGGTAAAATAATGAAAGGAGTAGTTCTTAAAAGTAGGGAAGAGGCGGAGATCATTAAGGCAAACGGAGATATCCTGGGTCGAGCTCACGGGGAAGTGGCGAAGAGGATTGAGGAAGGAGTGAAGACCAGTTTGTTAGACAAGATAGCTGAAGAGTTTATTTTGGATCATCAGGCTAAACCTTCTTTTAAGAACTATAACGGTTTTCCCTTTTCCCTGTGTATTTCTGTTAATGAAGTTGTAGTACACGGTTTCCCAAATGATAGGGAATTGAAAAGTGGCGACATCATCTCGGTGGATTGTGGAGTTTACAAGAATGGTTTTCACGCGGACAGTGCCTATACTTACTTAGTAGGTGAGGTGGATGCAAAAACCAAAACCTTAGTAAAAGACACCAAAGCCTCTTTATACGAAGGTATCAAGGTGGTGAGACCGGGTCAGCGAATAGGTGATTTGGGATATGCCATTCAGAACTATACAGAAGAAAGAGGTTACGGTGTAGTAAGGGAGTTAGTGGGTCATGGTGTAGGAAAGAATCTTCACGAAGGACCCGATGTTCCTAACTATGGAAAGCGCGGTCAGGGAACTAAAATGGAGGCAGGAATGGTTTTAGCCATTGAGCCTATGATTACTCTGGGTAAGCGATTTGTAGTTCAGGAAAGAGATGGTTGGACCATTCGTACGGAAGATCGCCAGCCGGCAGCTCATTTTGAACACACGGTATGGTTAACTCCGGGAGGTTGTGAAATCTTAACGACGTTCGACTATATCGAAGAAGTGTTAAAAAGTAAAAATTTGGAAGTTTTATAAAATATGGCAAAACAATCAAACATAGAAGTAGACGGAGTCATTTTGGAGGCATTGTCTAACGCCATGTTTAAAGTCCAGCTCGACAATAAGCATGAGGTGATCGCTCATATTTCCGGTAAAATGCGTATGAATTACATTCGTATCCTCCCTGGAGATAAAGTTAAATTGGAGATGTCGCCCTATGACTTATCAAAAGCAAGAATTACGTACAGGTATAAGTAAGGATATTTTAATACGACAGTAATGAAAGTTAAAGCATCAGTTAAAAAGCGTAGTGAAGACTGCAAAGTGATCAGACGCAAAGGTAAAATTTACGTTATCAATAAGAAAAATCCTAAGTTTAAACAAAGACAAGGTTAATATTTTATGAGGATCTCAGGGGTAGATATTCCAGACAAAAAGAGAGGAGAAATCTCTCTTACCTATATTTACGGTATAGGTCGTAGCACAGCTAAGCATATTCTTAGCCAAGCAAATGTATCAGTGGACAAGAAAGCGGGCGAATGGTCTGATGACGAAGCGAACGCTATCCGTGCCATCATTAGCAACGAATTCAAAGTAGAAGGTGCTCTTCGCTCTGAAGTTCAATTGAGCATTAAGCGTCTGATGGACATCGGTTGTTACCGTGGTTTAAGACACAGAAAAGGTCTTCCTTTAAGAGGTCAAAAAACTAAGAACAACTCGCGTACTCGTAAAGGTAAGCGTAAGACGATAGCTAACAAGAAGAAAGCTACCAAATAATAAATAATCAAGATCAGGGGAGGGCATTTTGCTTTCCTGCCTTAATTTTTCATTTTCTAATATAATGGCACAAGCTAAAAGAAAAGATAAAGCTAAAAAGCGCATAGTAGTTGTAGAACCTTATGGACAGGTTCATATTAAGGCTTCTTTCAACAACATCATCATTTCGGTGACAAACAGTACAGGACAAGTAATTTCATGGGCTTCTGCCGGTAAAATGGGCTTCAGAGGTTCTAAGAAAAATACTCCGTACGCAGCGCAGATGGCAGCTCAAAACTGTTGTCAAGTAGCTTACGATCTAGGTATGCGTAAAGCAGACATCTTTGTGAAAGGTCCTGGTTCTGGTAGAGAATCAGCAATGAGAACAGTACAGAGCGTAGGTATCGATGTAGTGAACATCTTTGATGTTACTCCTATGCCTCACAACGGTTGTAGACCTCCAAAGAGAAGAAGAGTTTAATCATATAAAACATACAAATGTTAGTTTGGACATTGGGGCTAACGATTTGAATAATAAAATAAAATGGCAAGATATACAGGTCCGAAATCCAAGATTTCAAGAAAGTTCGGCGAGGCAGTTTTAGGGCCGAGCAAAGCATTAGCTAAGAAGGCATATCCTCCGGGTCAACACGGAAGAGGCAGAAGAGGTAAAAAATCTGACTATGCCCTTCAGTTGTTAGAAAAGCAAAAGATCAAATATACATACGGTGTTCTTGAGCGTCAGTTTGCGAGAATCTTCCACCTTGCTGGTGTTAAAGAAGGTCAAACCGGTGAAAACCTGATCAAACTTTGTGAATCCAGATTGGATAACATCGTTTACAGACTAGGTATTGCCCCTACACGTAGAGCGGCTCGCCAGTTAGTTACTCACAAACATATCCTCCTTGATGGCGAAGTAAGTAATATTCCGTCTATTCTGGTTAAACCAGGACAAAAAGTGGCCGTTCGTGAGAAATCTAAAGCGCTGGATACGATTACTACTGCTACCAGCCTTAACGCTGCTAAGAAGTACGGATGGTTGGAATTTGACAACGCAGAACTAACAGGACTCTTTATTAACTACCCCGATTTAGAGCAAATTCCTGAGCAGTTCAATGTACAAGCGGTTGTCGAATTGTACAACAAATAATTTTTATATAATTTTCCACCTCTGTGGTTTTCCACGGAGGTGGAAAATACTATTTGGGATAATCCCAAACTTATTTCGTTAACGAAAACAAAACAGCACAGTATGTCAATTTTAGCATTTCAAATGCCCGACAAAGTCGTAATGGAGAAAGCTGACGACTTTCATGGTTTTTTCGAATTCAAGCCGCTGGAAAGAGGCTACGGAGTGACCATAGGCAATGCGCTGCGTCGTATCTTGTTGTCTTCATTAGAGGGTTATGCGATTACATCCGTGAGATTCCCGGGTGTGCTTCATGAGTTTTCTGCGATTGAAGGTGTTGTAGATGATGTTACTGAGATAGTTTTGAATCTTAAGCAAGTTAGATTCAAAAAGATCGCAGACTATGTAGATAATAAAATCACAGTTAAAGTTAAGAACCAAACAGAAATTACTGCCGGTGATATCGGTAAGTATACTTCTTCCTTTGAAATTCTTAACCCTGATTTGGTGATCGCTCGTCTGGATTCTAAAAAAGAACTAGAGTTTGAGATCATCGTAGACAAAGGTAGAGGTTATGTTCCAAGTGAGGAACAAAAAACCGCTGACCTTCCTATCGGGTTTATCGCGATAGACTCTATCTATACACCCATCAAAAATGTGAAGTATAGCATTGAGAATACGCGTGTGGAACAAAGAACTGACTATGAGAAACTCCTTTTGGAGATCAAAACTGACGGTTCTATCCATCCTGAGAAAGCTTTACAAGAAGCTTCTCATATCTTGATCCAACACTTCTTGAAGTTCACAGATGAGAACATGGTGTTCGATTCTAAGAGTGATGAAGAAGATAACATGGTGGATGAAGAATTCTTACACATGCGTAAACTTCTTAAGACTCCATTGCAAGACTTGGATCTTTCAGTAAGGGCATACAACTGTCTAAAATCTGCTGATATCCGTACTCTAGGTGATCTTGCTCGTCTTGAAGTAGCAGACATGATGAAGTTTAGAAACTTTGGTAAGAAATCTTTAACTGAATTGGAACAACTTATCGCTGATAAGCAGTTGCACTTCGGTATGGATGTTTCCAAGTATAAGCTTGACGAAGATTAATCGCAGAATTAAATTATATGTAAAATCGTAATAGGTGGGAAGTAATTACTGCGATGTACTTCTTAACCGTTACTTACGAAAATCAAAATTATGAGACACGGTAAAAGAATTAACCACCTCGGAAGAACAAAATCACACAGAGACGCCCTTATGGCTAATATGGCGGTTTCTTTGATCAAAGCCAAAAGAATTGAAACAACTGTTGCTAAAGCTAAAGCTTTAAGAAAGTATGTTGAGCCTCTTTTGACTAAAGGTAAAAACGATACTACTCACTCAAGAAGGGTGGTGTTCTCTTACCTTCAAGATAAAGAAGCTATCAAAGAGCTTTTTGGAGCTATCGCTGTAAAGATTGCTGAAAGAAACGGTGGTTATACCCGCATCATCAAATTAGGCCAAAGACAAGGTGACAATGCTGAAATGGCATTGATCGAATTAGTTGACTTCAACGAGAACCTATTATCTGCAGCTTCTGAAACTACAGAAACTAAAGCTAAACGTTCTAGAAGAGGTAAGAGCAAGAAAGCTGAAGCTACTGCTGAGTCTGCTCCTGAAGCAGCTCCTGCGGTGGAAGAAGCACCTGCTGCTGATGCTTCTGAAGAAGAGACTAAAGCATAATTTGACAGAAGGTCTTTTAAAGAATCCCCGAATGAAAGTTCGGGGATTCTTGTTTGTGTGCCCAGCATGTGCAATAACTCTAGGGTGTAAGTCCCGAACACGCCTTTACAGTGGGAAGTGTTAGCTTATGACAAGGGTGTCCACCGTGAGGTGGAATCTGAAGGAAGTCTGAGGCAAAACCTCGATCCGACGAACAGAAACTACATACAAGGCCGCAAGTGTTGGGTGAGGCTGCAAAACAAGCCAAAGCCCTAAACTGTACGGAAACACTATGGTAAATGTAGCGGATATATGAGGTGAAAGTTATTGTTCTTACCTGGGGAGATCTGACTAAACTCTGTCAAAGGTATACGCGAATGCCCGCGAAGAAACATATAGCAGAATAATAATGCTAGTATGCTTTAGTCAGAAGTCAGCAGAGGACATAGTACCCTGTTTCTCTACTTTATACAGGGGAAGGTCTGAATGTTAGAATGGCAAAGGAACCATGAAGTTTATGACGAAGTGTTAAAAGCCGAACCACATAAGAGAACTGCTTGCATGAGGGTAGGTCGGAAACTGATAGTAAAATGCAAGAGGAGCTTAGCTGAGTCGTGCAACGAAGTGGACACAATGCCTGAGGTTTTTTTTAGTAATACTATGTTGGAAGAGATATTACACATCCGAAATGTCAAACACGCAGTTGATCGTGTCATCTCTAATGGAGGTGCTAGCGGAGTTGATGGTATGCAGATCGATAATCTTCGTGACTACCTTAACACGCACTGGCAATCCCTGCGATCGGATATTCTCTCTGGCACTTACCGCCCACAAGCTGTTCGGAAAGTAGAGATTCCCAAAGCAAGTGGCGGCAAGCGTATGCTGGGTATCCCAACGGTCATCGACCGTGTTATTCAGCAAAGCATTTCCCAATGGCTTGGGTTAAAGTATGAGGGTGATTTTCACGATAACAGCTACGGCTTCCGTCCGAATCGTAATGCTCATCAGGCCGTCATTAAAGCGCAAGAGTATCTGAACTTGGGCTACACGTGGGTCGTTGAACTTGATTTGGAACAATTCTTCGATCAAGTGAACCACGACATACTGATGCATCTTTTGAGCAAGAAGATTACGGATCGTCGAGTCCTAGCGCTGATCGGGAAATACCTTCGTTGTGGGATTATGGATCATGGTCTTGAACAAAAGCGAACCAAGGGCACACCACAGGGCAGTCCTTTAAGTCCACTTTTGTCAAACATCATCCTGAACGAACTGGATACGGAACTCAGCTCCCGTGGACATCGATTTGTACGTTATGCGGATGACTGTAGTATCTACGCGAAGAGCAATAAATCCGCCACTCGTATTATGCGCAACATCACCAGTTACATCGAATCTACACTAAAACTGAAAGTGAACCGTGAAAAGAGTAAGGTAAGCAAACCTTCCCAAAGTAGTTTACTCGGCTTTAGTTTCTTCAAAACTCAAGGAGATTGGCAGATTCGTATCTCTGCAAAGAGTATCGAACGAATCCGAGAGAAGTTACGTCAAAATACTCGACGTAATACAGCTACTCCTATGCATGAGCGACTGACTAAACTACGGCAAATTATTCACGGCTGGGTGGATTACTTTCGTATAGCAACGAATAAGAAGGTGATGGTAACACTAGATGAACTAGTGCGAAGACGCTTGCGTGTTCTGCTTTGGAAGCAATGGAAGACCGCAGGTAATCGAATTCGGAACTTAATGAAACTGGGAGCCAAACGCTGGCTTGCCTACCAACATGCGAACACCCGTAAATCCTATACTCGGACAGGGACAAGCCCTATCGTTCAAACAACGCTAACAAACTCATACTTTACTAAACTAGGCTACGAAGGATTTGCAGACTACTATTACTGGAGAACAACGCATCAAACGACGTTATTCTAACAAACCGCCTTGGTACGGATCCGTATGCCGGGTGGTGTGAGAGGACAGATAGGGAAATAATCCCTATCTTCCTACTCGATTATAGCCTGATATTTTAGGGTTCTATGGCAAAGCGTATGCTACGTAGCTATCGCCCTTTTTGGTGCCCAATTTAGTACCTCCCGCAGCAATTACGATATACTGTTTACCCTTGATTTGATATGTAGCTGGAGTAGCAAAACCGGCAGCGGGGAGTTCTGTTTCCCTGATCATTTTTCCGTTTTCCTTATTGAAGGCACGGAACTTACCGTCTTTAGTGGCAGCAATAAAGAGTAATCCACTTTTAGTAACCAATGGCCCCCCATAGTTCTCAGTGCCTGTAATGGGAATTCCTTTCTGCGTTAACTCTTTGAATTCACCTAAGGGTATTTGCCATTTATGTTGGCCAGTATTGAGGTCAATAGCCGTTAAGGTTCCCCACGGGGGACTAATGGCAGGGTAACCGTCCTTGTTCAGGAATTTGGTATAACCATTGAATTTATAAGGTACATATACCTTCTTATTCCCAGTAGTATTTCCCATAGGTTCTTTCTTCTCTTCACCTTGGATAAAGGCAATGATGGCTTCTTTTTCAGAAGCAGAAACACTATTAAATCCTGGCATCATACCTTTACCATTGGTGATGATTTTGAGGATATCCTGTTTTTCCATCCTTTCTTTTATGCCTAAGAGGGAAGGGAATCCACTTCCGGGATTTCCTTTTAGTTCTTTGCCATGACACACTGAACAGTAGGTGCTGTAAGCTTTTTCACCTGGACTTAGGAGAGTTAATTCATCTTCTTTAGGGTTTTCTGAGAGGCTAAATATCCAGGCCATTTCATTGGAATTGACATACATTACCCCTTCCTTGTCTACTGCAGCGCCTCCCCATTCTGCCCCACCATCTGCTCCCGGGAAGAGGATAGTAGGGGTTTTGCTTAAGGGTATATAGTGTCCTTTGTAAGCATTTTTATATAAGGTAAGCAGGCTGTCATGATCACTTGAGAAGTTGTTCAGATCATTCTCTGTGATATGTTGTCTGGCAAAGGGAGCGGGAAGAGTAGGGTAGGGTTGGGTAGGCCATGCCTTTTCTTCCGGTAGTACGGATTTGGGTACTGGTCTTTCTTCAATAGGGAAGATGGGCTTGCCAGTCTCTCTCTCAAAGACGAAGACAAACCCGGACTTTGTTACCTGCGCTACCACATCAATTTTCTTTCCATCTTTTCGAATGGTCAAAAGGTTAGGAGGTGCAGGCAGGTCTCTGTCCCATAGGTCATGATGAACGGTTTGGAAATGCCACTTCCTTTGGCCTGTTTTTGCGTCTAAGGCTATAAGGCAGTTGGCAAAAAGATTTTCCCCTTCTCTGTTTCCTCCATAAAAATCAAAGCCTGCTGATCCTGTAGGGACGAATAGTAGGCCTCTTTTCCGGTCAATGGCCATACCTGACCAGTTATTCGCAGCTCCTATTTCTTCATTTCTATAAGCATCTTTTGGCCAGGTATCATATCCAAACTCGCCTGGATGAGGGATGGTATGGAATACCCAGTCTAGATTACCCGTAATGACATTGAAGGCCTGGATATAACCGGGTGCGGCATCTGCTCCTTCTGAAACTCGTAATGGCATGATGATCTTATCTTCAAACAAGGTTCCAGGGGTAGTTGAAATAACGAATTTATCCTTTGCATTATCTCCAAGTCCTGATTTCAGGCTGACTTTCCCATCATCTCCAAAGCTGCTGATCTTTTCACCCGTTTCAGCGTTAACTGCGTAAAGCCATTCCCCGAAACAGTAAAGTATACGTGCCGGTTCACCTGATTTTTTATCTTCCCAATAGGTTACTCCTCTGTTAGTATTGAAGAAGGATTTCTCTTTACCTCCCCAGAATTTCCAAAGTTCTTCTCCGGTTTCAGCGTTGATGGCGAAAAGTCCGTTAGATGCGGTCACACCGTACATTTTCCCATTCACGATGATAGGGTTACACTGGATTTGGCCGGTATCAAGGGTATGATATTCCCAGGCCACTTGCAGGTTCTTAACGTTTTCCGGGTTAATCTGATCCAAAGAGGAATAATGGTTTCTGTCTGGGCCACCTAGATATTCTCTCCATTCATCTTCCTTTTCCGCTTGGCAGCTTGCCAAAACGGAAAAGAGTAGAGTGATTTTTAGTAAGGTTTTCATGTTAAGGTTGAATATTCTCCAAATGTAGATAAAAATGGGAATACCCTCACCAAAGGTAAGCTAGCTACTCAAAGTATGGCATCTAGGGATCTTTGTCACCCCAGCACCTCAAAAGCGCGGATTTCTTTCTCTTTGTTTTTCACCGTAATAGCGCCTACTTCTTGGCAGTTGAAGGATTCTTTGATCTTTTCGTAATCATCTTCTGCCAGGAGGATCTGTCCGGGCTTAGCTGCCGTTTGAAGTCTTTGTGCCGTGTTTACGGTATCGCCGATCACCGTATAGTCTAGTCGCTTCAACGTAACGGAGCCAATATTTCCGGATACCATCTCTCCACTCTTGATTCCTGTGGCCAGTTGAGGCACGAAATCCGGTTTGCCTTCTAAGGGCTCTGAAATCTTTTGGATCTCTTCTCTCACCTTTAATGCTGCTTCAATGGCCCTGTCCAGATGATATTCCCCTTTGAAGATGGCCATAATGGCATCGCCCATAAACTTATCCACTGTACCATGATGTGCGATGATCTCTTTGACCATGATGTCAAAGTATTTATTGATGAGTTTAACCACCACATCCGGCTTCTCTTTTTCAGAGATGGCGGTGAAGCCGCAAATGTCCATGAAGACCGCCGTACCAGAGATGATTTCACTGGAGATGATGGAATTTTCAAATTCCTGCCTTGACATGAATTTCAATACGGAATCATCCACGTACATGCGGAGTATATTATTCTCCCGGATAGCAGTAAGGGTTTGCTTCAGTTGTTCAATGTGCTTTATGGTCTTCTCCATGGTGATCTCGAGGTCATCGAAGTTCACCGGTTTGCATACGAAGTCGAAAGCTCCTCTATTCATGGCTATACGGATATTGTCCATGTCACCATAAGCAGAAACCATCACTACTTTAACTAAAGGATTGCATTCATTGATCTTGATTAATAAGGTCAATCCGTCCATTTCAGGCATGTTGATGTCACTAAGCACTAAGGCGATGTCTTGCTGCTCATCCAGGATTTCTAATGCCTGTCGTCCATTTTCTGCAAATACAAATTCATACTTGTTTTCCCTGATCTGTTTTCGGAACTTCTGTTTGATTAAGATCTGCAAATCCGTTTCATCATCTACTACCAGAATCTTCATTTCAATAGTTTGCCTTTTAATGCATTAAAATCAAGGGGCTTAGTTAAAAAGTCATTAGCTCCCCATTGTAAAGCCTTATTTCTATTTTCCTCATCTCCGTAAGCTGTAATCATCAGGATTTCAGGTGGAGTTTGAGGATGTTCTTTCCGAATGTGTTGCAGTAAATCCAAACCGCTCATGCCCGGCATGTTGATGTCAGAGAGGATAAGCACTGATTCAGGATTTTGGCCTTCTAGGTAGACCAATGCTTCTTCACCAGAGAACGCAAATTCAAAGCTCACAACTCCTTGTCTGATTTCCTTTCTAAACTTCTGTAAGAAAAGGTCTTTCACATCCTTTTCGTCATCTACTACCAATATATGCATTTTATTGTAAAGGTAAGGTGATTATGAATTGGGTTCCTTCTCCTTCTTTTGAATTTACGATAATTTCTCCTCCGTGTCCCTTTGTTATGATATCATAACTCAAAGACAAGCCCAATCCAGTTCCTTGTCCTGTAGGTTTGGTGGTAAAGAAAGGTTGGAATATCTTAGATATCACATCCTCCGGTATTCCCATTCCATTGTCGCTTACTGTAATCTTTGCCTTGTTTTTAACTTTCTCTACGCTCACCGTTACTAATGGTTTATAGCCCGATTGCCCCTCAGCTGCTCTCTTTTGTACAGCATAAAATGCATTATTGCATAGATTGAGAAGTACTCGTCCTAAGTCCTGAGGAATGACTTGAATTTCAGGCAGACTCTCATCAGGAATTAGTTTAAAATCAGAATTGAAGGATTTATCCTTGGCCCTAAGACCATGAAAACTCAATTTTAAGTACTCTTCAGCTAAGGCATTGAGGTTGACCGACTGCCGTTCACCTGTACTTGCCCGAGAATGCTCCAGCATGTTACGTACTATACCACTGGCTCTTTTACCATGATAGGAGATCTTTTCCAGGTTTTGATTCAAATCATCAAGGATTTCCTGGGCTATTTCCGGGACCTCTGTCAGTTCTTCTTTTAGCTCCTGTAATAGTTCCGTGCTGACTTCTGAGAAATTATTTACAAAGTTTAATGGGTTCTGGATTTCGTGTGCAATACCCGCTGTAAGTTCCCCTAATGAAGCTAATTTCTCCTGCTGAATCAATTGATTCTGGGTTTGACGCAGTTCTTCAAGGGTGTTTTCCAACTGTGTTTTTTGTTGCAAAATCTCCGTTGTCCTTTCCTGCACTAATTTCTCTAAAACTTCATTTTCTAATAAGATCTTCTCCTTTAGTTCCTTCTCTTTATTGATGTTCTTGATTTGATTTCTGGCACTCAAACCGAAAGCAAACAGCCAAACTATTGAGATGAGTCTGACAAACTCTGCATACTCATCATTTGTTTTATACAGAGAAGGCATAGTGTATTTGATGATGTAAATAAAGGCAATGACTATAGCGTAAGGTAATCCTGCCTTCAATAAACTACCGGCCAACAAATTTTCCTTAGAGTGGTACAGCACATAGATGATCATGAAGATCACAAAAATCCACCCCAGTTGAGGAACAAAGTTAAACCTGTCGGGGAAGATGAGTTCCTGGATTAAGAGGCCGGGAACAACTCCCATCTGAACCACTTTGAGCAGATCCGGATATTGAGGATAAAACCAAGAAGTATTGATGTTCTTCCGGATAAATTCCAGTGCGAAGTAGCAAATGATGAAATTCAGCATGGGATAAGGTTAAATCACGTACAAACATACGCGAAAAACAGCATGCTACCTATCATAATTTAGGGGAAATATGCGCCCGGATCAGGTCCTGGGCGCTTAATTATGCTTCTCCAGTTAGGATGAGAGCTCCTACTGTGAGATTTGTTCTTGGATCAATCAGTATAGCCCTGGAGTTTTGAGGATATTCATCTCTTTTATCAAATACCACTTCTTCTGCAGCTTTGATCCGAATTTTACCAATGTCATTTAGGTGGAGATCTTCCCCAAAGATTCTCTCCTGTGTATTGATATCGTATTTGTATTCTACTTCAGATACCTTGATTTTGGTAAGTTTAGAGTGATTTTGAAGCAAATAAATCTGTGCAGTATCCAGAGGCCTCTGATCAAACCAGGCCACGTCTCCTTCAAGGTTCCGCAGTGCTTCTGCAGGTTGAGTAGCCTGTACTAAGAAATCTCCTCTGGAAATGTCAATATCATCCGTCAAATGCAAGACCACAGATTGACCGTCTTCTGCTTGTTCAAGTGAGGACTCATTCCATTCTATTTTGGCAATCTTTGATCGTACCCCACTAGGTAAAACCAGAACCTCTTCGCCAAGCTTTAAGCCATGGCCTATCACTCTACCGGCATATCCCCTGTAATCCGGAAGATCTTCAGTTTGAGGACGGATAACCCACTGTACAGGGAATCTCCAAGGTTTATTTTCATCCTGTTCTTCCCATTGAATGTTTTCTAGATAATCCAATAAGGAGGGACCCGTATACCAGGGCATCCTGTGGGAAGTATTCACAATGTTATCTCCCTTCAAAGCAGATACCGGTATAAAATCTATATTTTTCAAGCCCAGTTTTTGACCTAAAGTAAGATATTCCTCTTTGATATTAGAGTAAACCTCTTCAGAGAACTCTACCATGTCCATCTTATTTACGCATACCAGAACCTGTTTCAGGGACAGCAATGCTGCCAAAAAAGAATGCCTTTTGGTCTGTTCTATAACTCCTTTTCTAGCATCAATCAGGATAATGATCAAATCTGAGTTAGAAGCACCTGTCACCATATTTCTAGTGTATTGAATATGTCCTGGTGCATCCGCTACTATAAACTTCCTCTTCTCCGTTTGGAAGTACTTATATGCTACATCAATGGTGATTCCTTGCTCTCTTTCCGCTTTTAGACCGTCAGTAAGAATGGCCAGGTCTACTGTGCCATCGTCGTTTTTTCGGTTGGCATTTTTGATCGCCTCCAATTGGTCGTCTAAGATGGAGTTTGTATCATACAGTAATCGGCCGATCAAGGTGCTTTTACCATCATCTACGGAACCGGCGGTTATGAATTTCAGTAATTGCATTCGGAATATATAATAATTAAATTCAAGTATTTAATAGTTTTGGAAGGAGAATAACTAATATTTAATAACTAATAGTTTAGGAATCATAAGTATTTGATAACTAATATTTAATAGTTTCGGAATTAGTTGATCAATATTATTTAATTTCTAATAGCTCTCAGTTTAGTTACTATTTGATAATTGAGAATATTTTAATAAATATTTATTATCATTATAATAACCTTTTGTTATTAAAAATAGCCTTGTTTCTTTCTTTCTTCCATGGCGGCTTCGGATACTTTGTCGTCCATTCTAGCACCGCGTTCGGAGACAGTGGAGGCTTTGATTTCCGAAATGATATCGTCTAATTCTACTGCTACGCTATCTACTGCTGCCGTACACGTCATATCTCCAACGGTTCGGAATCTAACGGATTTATACGCAGTGATATCTTCCTCGTCAATGTGTAAGAAAGGAGCCGCTGCCATCCATTGACCATTGCGAAGCACTACCTCTCTTTCATGAGAAAAGTAGATAGAGGGTAAGGCTATATTCTCTCTTTTTATATAGTTCCAAACGTCCAGTTCTGTCCAGTTAGATATAGGGAAGACTCTGACATTTTCTCCCTTATGGATTCTTCCATTAAATATGTTCCAAAGTTCCGGCCTTTGCCTTTTAGGATCCCATTGTCCAAACTCATCTCTCACGGAGAAGATCCTTTCTTTGGCTCTGGCTTTTTCCTCGTCTCTTCTGGCACCACCTATACAGGCGTCGAAACCATATTTTTCTATGGTATCCAGTAGAGTAACCGTTTGTAAAGCATTTCTACTGGCGTTTTTACCTTTTTGTTCCACTACTCGCCCTTGATCAATACTCTCTTGCACGTAGCCTACAATGAGCTTTTCGCCAAGCTGATCTATCAGCCAATCCCTGAATTCTATGGTCTCAGGGAAATTGTGACCCGTATCAATATGTACCAAAGGGAAGGGGAATTTCCCCGGTCTAAAAGCTTTCTTTGCTAAATGAACTAAGGTAATGGAGTCTTTTCCACCTGAGAAGAGCAAGGCAGGCTTTTCGAATTGTCCCGCTACTTCCCTCAATATGTAGATGGCCTCCGCTTCTAGTTGATCTAAATAATCCATTCTAATTTGTTGTTCGATGTAAACCACACTCTTTTTTACTTTTATCTTCCCACCACCATCTTCCGGCTCTGAAGTCTTCTCCGGGTAGGATGGCTCTGGTGCATGGCTGACAGCCTATGCTAGGGAAACCTTTGTCGTGCAGAGCATTATACGGTACGTTATTCTCTTTAATAAAACTTTCTACGTCCTGTAAGGTCCAATGGAATAGGGGATGCACTTTGATGATTTGGTTCACTTCATCCCATTCTACACTCTCCATATCCTCTCTGTTGGCTGATTGCTCGGCTCTAATGCCTGTAATCCAGATCTTATATCCTTTTATCGCCCTTTGTAGAGGCTCGATTTTTCGAATGTGGCAGCATTCCTTTCGGTCTTCAATACTATGATAAAAGCTACTAGGACCTTTTTCTGTTACTAATTTTTCTACTCTTTCTGTGTTAGGATAGTAGGCTTTTATAGGCAAACCGTATTTTTCCAGTGTCCTGTTCCACACCTTGTAGGTTTCCGGAAAAAGTCTTCCGGTTTCTAAAGTGAAAATATGGACTTCCCTTCCTGCCTGATCCAAAAGATGAGTGATGACCTGATCTTCAATGCCAAATGAGGTGGAAAATACGGCTGTATCTCCCCATTTCTCATTGACATAAGAGATGATGGCCTTTGCGTCTAATCCTTCTATTTCTTTCTTAAAATCTTGTATCATTTCCTTTAAGTACAGCTAAGGTATGTGCATTCAAAGTCTCCACCTTATGTTTGAAATCTCCTTTTAGCTGATTTCTGTAGGTTTGCAACAAATCTAAGGCTTCATCTATCTCTTCCGGCAAAAGATCAGAAAAAAACTCTTTTAGTCGCTTAGCCATAGTAGGAGACTTCCCATTCGTAGAGATGGCCAGTTTAAGGTTTCCCTTTCTTACCACTGAACTGAGGTAGAAATCGCAGAGGGCTGGCTTATCTGCCACATTGATGAGTAAGTGTTTTTCCCTAGAGAGGGCTCTTACGGTTTGGTTGAGCTTAGGATTATTGGTAGCCAAAATCACGAGATCTATTTCCTCTAAATCCTCCGGTTCCCAGTCTTTTGTTCTCCACTGCAAATGAGGCTGGGCAACTAAGAATTCCTGAGTTTCTTTGCTGTATTCCTTTGCAATCACCCTAACCTTCGCTTGAGGTGAATTAGATACTATGGCTTGGAGTTTTTCCAAGGCCACAGGTCCTCCGCCCACTACTAAGGTTTGGAGTTCGTGCAATTTAAGAAATATGGGAAACAGCTCATTCATGAAAATGCACCTTAAGGGTTTCAAAGTCTTGATGTTTTCTCACTACTTCTCCGATCACGATAATAGCGGGAACACCTAGTAGCTTTTCTTTTGCCTCATCCAAAATGGTGTCTATAGTGCCTAAAGCAATTCTTTCTGTAGGCAATGAGCCGTTTTGAATCAGGGCTATAGGTAGTTCACCTCTTCCATAACTTTGGTACAACTCTACAATTTCCTTCAATTTTCCATATCCCATCAAAACCACCACAGTAGCATCTGTCTTAACTGCTTGATACAGGTCTTCTGATAAATTTCCATCTTTCGTAGATCCTGTTATCACCCAGAAGCTCTCGCTTTCTCCTCTATAAGTCAGAGGGATTTGTTGAAGTCCGGTGAGTCCAATGGCCGATGATATTCCCGGTACTACTGCGGTTTCTATCCCATGTTTCCGAACAAATGCTATTTCTTCACCCCCTCTTCCAAACACAAAGGGGTCTCCTCCCTTGAGGCGCACTACATGACCGTGGGTTAAAGCATAGTCCACGAGGAGTTGATTGATGCTTTCTTGTTTGGTCGACAGCCTTTCCGCCCGTTTTCCTACGTAAATTTTTACGCAGTGTTCCGGGGCCAAGTCCAGGAGTTCTTCATTGACCAAAGCGTCATAGAGAATAACATCAGCCTTCTTTATAGCTTTGATTCCTTTTAAAGTGATCAGGTCCGGATCGCCGGGGCCCGCACCCACTAGTGTAACGAAAGGTTTCATGAGACCTGTCTTTTTTCTCTTGCTTCTAAATAGAAGGCAGTAGCTTGAATGAGGTAAGTTTCTGCAAACTCTTTAGAAGGTTCATATTTATTGATTTGTAAAACTCTATCTGAAAATGTGCTAGGGAAGTTAAAGATGCCCTCTTGCACATAATGTTTGTCAAAATCTTCAATCACTAAGGCCTGGGTTCTGGAACTTACCCCCTTATCTAGCAAGAGGGCCTTTGCAGTCCAAACAAAGGAACTGTAGGTATGATAGATTCCATCTGCCCACTGTTCTTTTTCAATAGCCAGTTTCGCCCATTCTAATTTTTCTTCGGCTTCTAGCAGTAGGGTAGCCACTAAGTCTATAATGACTCCTGCACATTCTCCCACACCAATAGCCGTAGAAAAGGTGCCCTCATGGCCCCAGTCTACATATTCTTCATCCGTAAGATTACTGGTGTCTGCTAAAGGTTTTAATAGCTGATAGAAATAGTCCTTCGTTTGTCTATCGTAGTAGGCATGGAAGTTTTCCTCTTGTTCTCTGTTTCTCTTGAAATCTGTTAAGAGAACATCCACCACTTGAAGTACTCTTTTGGTGGGAACTTTTGTGATTCTTTCGGCTACTCTACCTAAGCCATTACCCACGGTTCCTCCACCCAGCATAACCTGAGCTGCGGGGACTACTTTTCCTCCTACCTTGCTGGAGCTGCCGTGGAATCCTATATGAGCCAAACCGTGTTGCCCACAGGAGTTCATACAACCTGATATCTTGATCTTAAGATCAGTCTCTTTTACGAAGTCAGTATGGAATTCGTGGATATAGGACTCTAGAACTCTAGCCATTTCGGTGGAATTGGAAATGCCTAGATTACAGGTATCCGTACCGGGACAAGTAGTCACGTCTGAAGTGCTATTATAACCGGCTTTGGCATAGCCCAGAGAATGAAGGAGATTGTAAATATGTGGTAAAGCTTCCTCTCTTACGAACTTGAATAAGAGATTCTGATCCTGAGTGATGCGGATGTCATCAGCAATATACCCTTTAAGGCCGGCAACGAGCGTTCTGGCTTTATCAGTGGGAATGTCACCGGTCAAGACCTTGACAAATACCCCATGATAGCCTTTTTGCTTTTGTTCAAAAACGTTGGTGGATTTCCAGAGGGAAAAGGCTGCCTCATCTACCGGTGTTTCCCTTTCAGAGGGGGTGCCGGGGATTTGAGCTTGCACTATACTTTCTCGATTAATTTTAAAGGTCTTAGATTTTATGGCGGTTTTTTCTTCCTCAATTAATCTTAAGACTTCGTCCAGACCTTTGGACTGAACCAGGTATTTGAATCGAGCTTTGTTGCGGTTGTTTCTTTCTCCATGTCTATCAAATATCCTGAGGGTGGCTTCGATATATGGAATAAGGTCGTCTTCAGGTAAGAAATCATTCACTTCATAAGCAAGCATAGGTTGGGCTCCCAAACCACCGCCCATCATGACTTTGAAGCCTCTCACCTCACTACCGTTTTCTAAGCGTACCTTTGGAATAAAGCCAAAGTCATGCACATAGGAGTAGGCCGTATCTTTGTCCGAGCTGGAAAAAGCTATTTTGAATTTTCTTCCCATCTCAGCACAAATGGGGTTTCTTAAGAAATATTCAAAAGTGGCCTGTGCATAGGGAGAAACATCAAAAGGTTCATCAGGATCTATTCCTGCAGTAGGGGAGGCTGTGATGTTTCTAACGGTGTTTCCACATGCTTCACGTAGGGTGATATCATCTTCAGCTAGTTTGGCCCACAACTCCGGAGTTTTGTCCAAACTTACATAGTGGATTTGAATATCTTGTCGAGTAGTGAGGTGCAGATTTCCACTACCATACTCATCAGCTATATCTGCAATCTTTAAGATCTGGCGGAAAGTAACTCTTCCAAAAGGCAACTTTATCCTCACCATCTGGACCCCGGCCTGGCTTTGACCGTAGACCCCTCTGGCTAGTCGTAAAGATCTGAACTTCTCCTCCGGAATTTGCCCGGCTTGAAATTCTCTGATCTTTCTTTCCAGCTCTATGATCTCCTGTTCTACTACAGGATTTTCTAATTCTGTGCGAAAACTTTGCATGACGATAATAGATTGCCATACAAAAGTATTCTATTCTTTCTTACAATAACAACTAAGTCTATGGATTTAGTAGGAAAATTATATCATTGCTTAGGAAAGTGAAAAAAGGAGGTCGGCTCACCGACCTCCAAGGTGCTTAAAACGAATATCGTAGGGTAACACCGTAGGTTCTCGGGTCACCTACTATACCGGCATATTGTCCATAACTTCCGGGAGCTGCCAAGAGTTGTTCATAGTAATCTGTATTGGTCAGGTTCCTGCTCCATAGGAAGAAGGTGATACCGTTAGAGGCTCTAAAACCGGCACGTGCATTAAGCAATGCATATGCTGGGATGTTGAGGTATTGGGAAGGAGAAGGACTGGAAGAGAATTCTGATCTATAGAAGATATCTGCACCTAGAAAGAAGTTGCCTTTAAGATCTATCAAGGTTCCTTTTCTGGCTACCTCTGCACCAGCTGAGCCGGAGAATTTGGAGATTCCGGGTAAATCCCCGCCTGAGATATCTTTAAATGCTTGAGCTCCACCCACCTCTTCTAGGGGTACGGGTGCATTAGTAAACTTGACATATTTACCGTCAGTATATGCTATTGCTGCATTTAGCCTGAGCGAGTTTCCTACTGTAAGATTACCGTCGATCTCTATTCCTCTTACTCTTACCTTTTCCGCATTTGCGAGATAGCCACGGTTTACACCTGGCTCAGGAGTTTGAACCTGAGTTTGGAAATCTTTGATGTCCGTTTGGTAAAGGGTGAAGTTTAATACGGCATTTTGGCCCGGATTGGTTTTGATTCCTATTTCCTTATGATTTACGGCTTCCGGTTTAACTTCTGCTAGTTCAAGAAGAACTTGCCCATTAGCTGTAGGAAGTCCTCCTACGTTTACGCCAATAGGTTTGTAACTTACGGAGTAGGTAGCAAAGGCGTTTACTTTAGGGTTAAAGCGGTATTGAGCTGAAATTTGTCCGGAGAAATTGCCCTCTGTGGCGTCTGTATGGAAGGTTTGATTGCTATAAACTCCATTTTTTAAGGCAATGAGAGCCGGGTCTTCCGTTTGGAGTCCACCATACCGCACTCTGTTATAATCTACTATTTTCTTGTCGTAATTGTAACGCAGTCCGGGTAGGATATGAAGTTTGGGTATCACCTCCCAATCAAACTGGGTGTATGCGGCAAGACCTGTACTTTTGATTCCATAGGTGGTTTTAATGCCGTAGTTGTCAAATAGTCCGGGAGTAGCCCAGAGTGGACTAGTGCTGGATTGTGCGAATCTCCACTGTGCAGCGCCCGCTTCCTCAGTGTGGACAGGATCTGTGTTGAGGTCTTGCCAAAGACCGAATAAACCTACTACTCCGCTAAGTCTTTCAGAGAATTTTCCGGAATAGCGGAATTCTTGAGACCACTGACTATGGAAGGAATTTCCTGCGGAAATGGTAAATACAGGTAGACCGGTATAATCTCTATCGTTTAAAGGTACCCATTCCCAGTATCTATAAGCGGTAGTAGAGGTTAAGGTACCGTTTCCTAGTTTAAAGTCTCCGTTGAGGGAAACACCGCCCAGTTGGTTATCTGCTTGTGATTTGGTATCCAAATCTACCTTTCTTTCAAAAGCGCTTTTATAGGGAAGTGTATAGCCTAGGTCTGCAATGATGGCGTTAAACTGTCGGTAATCAGCTCTTTGTGTTTTCACTACTCCGGCTACTGCCCAACCGTATCCGTCCGGTTTTTGATCCGTGAAATCTCCTGCTAGTACCACTTTAACTTTATCATTCGGAGTATAGAGGAATTGCGCTCGTACTCCCAGGTTGTTGATGTCATTAATATCTGATTGGGTAGCTACGTTGTAGAGCGTTCCGTTCCTTTGTGTTCCTGAGAATGAAATCCTGGCGGCCAGATTTTTTCCTAGTGGACCGGTCAAAGAGGTTTTGGCTTGGATGTATCCGTAGTTGCCATAGCTTACTTCAAAGGAGCCACTGGGTCTGAATTCAGGTAGTCTGGAAGTGATGTTGAAGGCTCCTGAAGTGGTGTTCTTTCCAAACAGAGTTCCTTGAGGGCCGCGCAGAACTTCTACTTGCTCAATATCAATAAAATCCAGAGCTGTAGCTGCGGGTCTAGCTAGATAAACCCCATCCAGATAAAATCCTACCCCGGGATCTATGCCGTCATTGGTCAGGCCGTACGTAGACCCTAGTCCTCTAATGTTTAAGGTAGTGTTTCTGGCATTAGATGCATAAAGTTGTACCGTGGGGACCAGTTCTTTTAGTCGGTTAACATTAAAAGCTCCGGCGTCTTCTATGGCTTGTCCTCTGATGATAGAGATGGGGATAGGTACTTCTTGTACTTTTTCTGCCCGCCTTCTGGAGGTCACTACAAGTTCTTGTAGGGAAGTTTGGGTGGCAGAGAGTTCAATTTTTAGTTCTTTGTTTTGTGCCAAATATTCCAGAGGTTGATATCCTACTGAACGAATCACTAAGGTGAAAGGTAAGGTCTGACCTGTGGAGAGACTAAATTCTCCGTTGATGTCGGTGATGGCTCCGTTAGTGGTTCCTTTAATGGAAACATTAGCCCCCACTACGGGGTCTTTAGAGGCTTTGTCCACGATTATCCCTTTTACATTGGCATTGATAAGGGGAGCATTCTGACCTTGGGTCAGCAGTGGAAAGATGGCGAATAGAAAGTAGACGAGTTTTTTCATTTGGTTTTATAAATATATAGTTAACCTATGGGTTATATAGAGTAAATATTTATGTTGTTAACTCATGCTATTCAAGTGTTTTGTTAGAGTACTCCTAGAGAGATCAGTAAGGTACGGAGGCTGATAATGATAATGACAGTTCCCACGAAGATAAACATGGGTTTCACAGGGATTTTTCTCACCATGAAAGCGGCTATAGGAGCGGCAATTACCCCGCCAAGGATTAATCCTAAGATGATTTGCCAGTGACCAAATCCCATGACGAAGATAAAGGTCAAAGAGCTGGCAAAGGAAACGAAGAATTCCGTGAGGTTCACTGAGCCTATAGTATATACCGGACTTCTCCCGTTTGCGATAAGGGTAGAGCTGACGATGGGTCCCCAACCTCCACCTCCTATGGAATCTAGAAATCCACCTGCTCCTGCAAGTAGTCCTAATCGTTTAATAGGACGTTTCTTTTTCATTTTGGCCCCCACTTTGGATAAGATTCTTATCCCTAGATACAAAGTGTATGCGGCTACAAATGGTTTAATAATATAGTTATAATCTTCCAGAGATGAAACGATATAAGCGCCGGTGATGGCTCCGATTACTCCGGGTAGCAGTAAATGCCGGAATAACTTTTTATTTACATTTCCGAAAGTGAGATGGCTTAAGCCTGAGACTCCACTGGTAAAGATCTCAGAGGCATGTACACTGGCGCTGGCGGCGGCGGGACTTAAACCGGTAGCCATCAAGAAGCTGGTAGCACTAACCCCGTACGCCATACCTAAGGAGCCGTCTATCATCTGTGCAATAAATCCGGCTGCCATGTATATCAAAATGCTGCTGTCTATGGCTTCCCACAGATTCACCAAATGCCCCTTGAAGGAAAAGGTAGGAAAGAAACTAAAAAGAATATGGCCGGCTATCATCCATCCTAAAATGGTGAGGGTCTGGAATATCCTGTTTTTCCAAATTGCCTTTCGGGTGCTGTGCATAGAGGAAGATTAATTCTTTGGCAATTTTACTACATAAACCTTATAAGTCTACTAAATTTGTAGAGTTTATTTAAAAATTTATATTTTTTCACAAAAAAATTTTATAGCTTGAATTTTCCTACAAGTAATCAAAATCTTTGGCTTTAAGGTGTTAAGGTAAAATAAAATTTTGAGTAATCTATTTTAAGGTTAGTGTATCCAAAATTATAGAGAACAATAGATGAATTTTTTGGAATAATATTTTGTTGAGTCCTTACTTCAAGGAATTGCTTCATAAGGAGAGGAAGGTGGAAGCTTCATTTCTATATGTGTGATAATAATTTCCTGAAAATGTAAATATTTAAAGAAAAAATAGTATTATTGTTTTGAAAAAGTGAGTAGAGGATAGAGGAATGTAGATAGTAGACTTTTCGGTTTAAAATTATGGTAGTAAATTTCAAAGAAAATACGGAGCAGCTTTTAGTAGAAAGGCTATTGAAGGGTTTTGATCCCTCCAGGCTCGTAGAGTGGGCTCGTCATATGTTGGCAGAAGGTGCCTATACTGACAGCCTTATCAAGCTAGTTACCATGGAGAAGAGCAATAAGGAGGAAATAGAAAAGTACTTTCTTCGTAGCATAGAAGAATTAGACTTGAATATCCCCGCAGATTTAGAGTCTCAGCTACAAGAATATGCTAATGACATTGCCCGTCAGGTGTTAAATGGAGATATCACTGTAGACTATGCTTTTCTGCAAATGTTGAAGGTGGCAAAGGTTTCTAATAAGGATTTTCGTTTTCTGGGCTTCGCTGAGATAGAAGAAGATTTGGATAACCTCTTCTACGGTAAGAAGGTAAAGAGGGAAGGTTTGAACTTAGATACCCAAAAAGCTTATATACTACAGGAATTCAAGTTATTCTCTACTATGGAGATGTTGGATATTCCATTGGCTTTTAGGCAACAAGAATATTGTATGATTTGTGGGAATCTCACCACCCCTGTGCCGAAAAAGAAGTATTCTATCACTCGTCCCTTCATCTATCACGTGCTTTCTTGTGAACATTGTAGGTCAGAGAGATTAAAGTCGGCCTCCCAGCATTTCGTTAAGAAAAAGATCATCGATTCCTTCGTAGTGAAAGGAACCACAAACTAATTCCTGATTGGCTTTGTTTTATATCTAAATACAAAGCAAAGAATGGATTTGTCTATATTGGAATTGGCCGTAATCCGCCAAGGTGGAGATGCGGCCTTAGCCATAGATCATACAGTTAAGACGGCACAACACGCCGAAAATCTAGGTTTTAAGAGGGTTTGGCTAGCAGAGCATCACAATATGCCCCATGTGGCATCATCAGCTACTGCGGTTTTGATAGGTCATGTGGCCGGTCATACTACTTCCATCAAAGTAGGTTCAGGAGGGATCATGCTTCCTAATCATTCACCTTTAATTGTTGCGGAACAATTTGGCACTTTGGAGGCCATATATCCGGGGAGAATTGAACTTGGACTAGGGAGAGCTCCGGGTACAGATCAGCTCACTGCTCAAGCCATTAGAAGAGAGAACATGCAAGCTCCTTTTCATTTCCCGGCTGATGTTAGGGAGGTCCAAAGGTATTTTTCGAATACAGATGAGAATGAAAAAGTAAGAGCCTTTCCGGGAGAAGGTGCTAATGTACCCCTATGGATCTTAGGTTCCAGTACGGATAGTGCATATCTGGCTGCAGAGCTAGGATTACCCTATGCTTTTGCGGCGCATTTCGCTCCTCAGCAACTTTATACTGCATTCGACATTTATCGTAGAAATTTCCGTTCGGTGAAGGGTAGTAAGCCACATACTATGGTTTGCATCAATACCATTGCCGCTGATACAGATGAGGAGGCACATTTTTTGGTTACCAGCCTTATCCGAATGTTTATTGGAATAGTTACTAACCAACGTCAGCCCCTAATGCCTCCTCAGGAATTGCCGGATTATTACTATCAGCATAAAGAGTTGCGGTATATGGTGGACAATATGCTGGCCGGTACCTTTATAGGATCTGTAGATAGTATTCGTACCCGGCTTAAAGAGTTTATTGCCAAAACCCAAGCTGATGAGTTGATGCTGACTTCCTACTGCTATGATTTGGAGGCCAAATGTAAGTCGCTAAGCCTAGTGAACGAAGCCTTGAATAAATGAACTGACTAACTCGGCCAGGACTTTCCCTGTTCCGGGGGAGGTCCTGCCGTCATATAATTCGGTAGCTCCTTCGCAGATATGGAGATAGAGCGCATTGGGAGCTGTTAGCCTAAGGTAGTGACAAGCCCAGGGAATAGGTAAACCATGGGCCGTCATGGCACTGGATAAGACATGAGCAAGCACATCTACGTCAAGTTCCACTCCATATTTTTCCCCTGAATATTCCTGCAACACCTTTTGGATTACCCTGTCAAAGGTTCTAAAATCAGGTAGTTTGTCCAAAAAGTGTAGCTCAGCTCCATGTTTTTCCAGGCTGTGTAACATGTACTCTGGGGCATATTCCTTCTTCAAACCTAATACTGAGTATTTTCCTAAATATCCCTCCTTAGCCGCATAGGAGAAGGCATTGCCGGAGTGTCTTCCTTCCAGATGGCGGAAGTCAGCATGTGCATCCAGATTGATTACATTGGTTTTCTTTTGAAACACCGAAAAAGCACTTTTTAATAGGGGATAAGCATTATTATGTCCTCCGCCTATTACAATAGGAATTTTGCCAGCGGCAAAGATCTCTTTTACTTGTATCGCAAGGGCTTCATCAATATGGGTGACGGCCATTCGGAGTTGGTCCACTGACCAATCCCTATGCTGATCTATTTCAAAGGCTCCTTTGATACAGATGTTCTTTCCGGATAAAAAGCGGTTTTCCTGCAGGTTTAGAAAGGCGTTTATGAAACTATTCCAGGCCGTTTCTGTGCCACCTATGCCATAGTTTGCCCTAACTCCTATAGATTCCGGAATGCCTAGAATCACAAAGGATCCCTCAGGACTAAGCGTTTCTCCAATCCTTCTTTCACCGCTTCTTTTGACTATCTGCGAAGTGTCTATGCCTTTGAAAGAGATCATTTTCCGTTAATAAATACTTTTTCAATCCAATTTTCTCCAAAGCTATACGGTAGGTAAGCTAAGCTAGGCACCTGTCTGGTCAGTATAAAGTTAGCTCTTTTTCCTCTACTTATACTACCCACTTCATTTTCTAATTCCATGGCATAGGCTCCGTTAAGTGTGGCTGCATTTATGGCTTCTTCGGGTAACATTTTCATTTGGATACAGGCCAAAGAAAGTAATAGGTTCATGTTGCCGGAAGGAGAGGAACCCGGGTTGTAATCAGATGCTAGGGCTATTGCGGCTCGGTTCTGGATGAGTTGTCTGGCCGGAGGATAAGCCATTCTTAGGAAGAATGCAGCTGAAGGGAGTAAAGTGGCCATAGGAGCATTTTCTTTGCCTAGAATTTCAATTTCTTCTTCACCTATAGATTCCAGGTGGTCAACGGATAAGGCGCCAACAGACATTCCGGCCTGCACTCCACCGGAAATGCTCAATTGGTTTGCATGAATCTTAGCTTTCAGACCAAAGGATTTTCCTGCTTCACAGATCTCAAGGGTTTCTTCCGGAGTAAAGAAACCTTGTTCACAAAATACATCGATGTAATCCGCCAAACCATCCTTTGCAAGAATGGGAAGCGTTTCATGTATGAGTAAACGGATGTATGCTTCCCTTTGATTTTTATATTCTTCAGGAAGAGCATGAGCACCTAAAAACGTGGCCTTTATAGGGACAGGACTGCTATTTTTCAATCTTTTAATTACTCTTAGCATCTTGAGCTCTCCTTCAAGGGAAAGTCCATAGCCACTTTTGATTTCTATAGCACCTGTTCCTAGTTGAATCAGCTTCTCTAATCTGTTTTGAGCTTTCTCGAACAGTTCATCTTCTGAAGTTTCTCTAAGCTTCCGAGCAGAGTTTAAGATGCCACCTCCCTTGGCCGCTATTTCGGCATAACTGAGACCCTTAATTTTGTCAATAAATTCGTTCTCTCTGCTTGAGGCAAACACCAGATGGGTATGGCTGTCGCACCAGGTAGGAAGGACTATTCTACCACTGGCGTCCAAATCCCCTTTTCTGTCAGGCGTGGCATCCATAGGGCCATAATCAGAGATTTTGCCATCCTCTATTTTAAGGAATGCATTCTCCAAAACGGGGAGTTCTCCTAATTCTGCACCTCTTAGTTTATGCTGAGATTCGCGAACATTGGCCAGTATTTTAATATTGGTGATTAGCATAGCCCAAATCTTTCTTTAACCTCCTGAGCTTTTTCATAACCGGCATCGGCATGTCTGTAAACGCCCATGGCAGGGTCATTGAACAGGACTCTTTTGAGACATTGTTCTGCTCTTTCTGTGCCGTCAGCCAGAACTACCATACCGGCGTGTTGAGAATATCCCATGCCCACACCACCACCGTGATGGAAACTTACCCAAGTGGCACCCCCTGAGGCATTGCTGAGTAGGTTGAGAAGTGCCCAGTCGCTCACAGCATCTGAACCGTCTTTCATGGCTTCTGTTTCTCTGTTGGGCGAGGCTACACTTCCACAGTCCAGGTGGTCCCTACCTATGACGATAGGAGCTTTGAGTTCACCATTTTTTACCATTTCATTGAACTTCAGGCCAGCTTTTTCTCTCTCTCCTAATCCTAGCCAACAAATTCTGGCGGGTAGGCCTTGGAAAGCTATTCTTTCTCTGGCTTGAGTTAGCCAGGTCTTTAATGCCTCGTTTTCTGGAAAAAGTTCTAGTAGAGCTTGATCTGTTTTGTAAATGTCTTCCGGGTCTCCGCTTAGTGCCACCCATCGGAATGGTCCTTTTCCTTCACAGAAGAGGGGCCGGATATACGCCGGAGAGAAGCCCGGAAAGCGGAAGGCATCTTTCACGCCGCCCTGTTCTGCGTAGGCTCTAATATTGTTTCCATAATCAAAGGTTACTGCTCCTCTGTCCATCATGTCTAGCATGAGTTGGACATGTCGGGCCATACTGTTGATAGCTTTTTGTTGGTAGGTTTCAGGAGAGGTTTCTCGTAATTTCAAAGCTTCCTCCAGGGTGTATCCGTGAGGGATGTATCCATTTAATGGATCATGTGCTGAAGTTTGATCCGTCAGAATGTCCGGTATGACTCCATCTTTAAGGAGATTTTCTAGCAAGTCTCCGGCATCCATTTGTACACCTATGGAGATGGCTTTTTTCTCATTTTTATATTTCAATGCCAAATCTCTGGCTTCTTCATAGGATTTGGCCCATATGTCCAGGTATTTGGTTTGTATTCGTTTTTGGATGCTAGCAGGGTTTACGTCGGCACTTAGGCTTGTGGCTCCGGCGAAACTGGCCGCCAGGGGCTGTGCTCCTCCCATTCCTCCTAGGCCTGCTGTAACCAGGAGTTTGCCGGTTAGATCTCCTCCAAAATGTTGTCGACCGCATTCCATAAAGGTTTCATAGGTGCCTTGGACTATACCTTGTGAACCTATGTAGATCCAGGAGCCGGCGGTCATTTGTCCGTACATCATGAGCCCTTTCTCTCTTAACTCATAGAAATGATCCCATGTGGCCCATTTGGGGACCAGATTACTGTTGGCTATTAGAACTCTTGGAGCTTGGGGATGGGTGCGAACCACGCCTACAGGTTTTCCACTTTGAATGAGTAAGGAATGGTCTTCATCCAAGTCCAAAAGATAGGTGATGATCTTTTCTAATGCTTCTCTGTTTCGTGCTGCCTGTCCTATCCCTCCATACACTACCAGTTCCTCCGGATTCTCTGCAACTTCTGCATCGAGATTATTGAGGAGCATACGAAGTGGGGCTTCGGTTTGCCAGGATTTAGCGTGAATTTGAGGGCCTCTTGGGGCTTTGTAGTGCGGATGAGAAGCGTATTGTTTAATAAAATCTTTCATATGTGTAAATGGAAATTCGTATGGTTTTGATGAAGGTTGATCTGATGTTTTTCTGCTGTTTTGAGCATATGTTTTACAAAGGAATAGTCGGATACCATCTCTTTGATGGCCTTAATATCGTCTGCAAATACCCGGTCTTCACTGGCAAAAGAAACTTGTCGTCTTACAAATTCATGAGCCTCTTCGAGCAAGACGGAGCTTTTCAGTGGTCTTCGGAATTCTATAGCCTGGCAGGCACTCATGAGTTCTATAGCTAGAATATATTCCAGGTTTTCTAGGATTTGATAGAGTTTCCTTCCGCTGATACTTCCCATGGATACGTGGTCTTCTTGGCCCAGAGAAGTAGGTACAGAATCAGCACTGGCCGGAAAGCAGAGGGTTTTGTTTTCAGTGACTAGAGCTGCAGTAGTATATTGGGGGATCATAAAACCGGAGTTTAGTCCCACATCATTCATCAGCAGCATAGGGAGGCCGAATTTTCCTTCTAACAGCAAGTAGCAGCGTCTATCTGCTATATTTCCTAATTCAGCTGCCGCAAAGCAGGCATAATCTAGGGGTAGGGCTAAGGGTTGACCATGGAAGTTTCCTCCGCTGATGGTATCATGACTATCAAAGATGATGGGATTGTCTGTTACAGAATTGAGTTCTATTTCCGTCAATTCTTTGAGGTGCAACCAGGCATTTCTGGCAGCGCCGTGTACTTGTGGCATACATCTCAGACTGTAGGGATCCTGTACCCTGTCGCAATCCACATGGCTTTCCATGATTTCGGAGTCCTTGAGTAAGGTTTGGAGTCGCTGGGCGACGAGCTGATTTCCCCTGAAAGGTCTTAATTCATGTAATCTGGGGTCAAAGGGGGCTTTTGTTCCCTGAAGGGATTCTAGACTCATGGCTCCGATTATATCGGCGATCTCCAGGCAGTTGAAGAACCTTTCTACTCCTTTTACTGCATAGCTTAGGATAAATTGTGTACCGTTTATTAAGGCCAAGCCTTCTTTTGGACCTAAAGTGATAGGTTCTAAGTTTTCAGCTAAATAGACTTGATCAGTAGGTACTATTTGTCCCTTATACATTACCTGTCCTAGGCCAATTAGAGGAAGGAAGAGGTGAGAAAGTGGAGCTAAGTCACCGCTAGCACCCACAGAACCTTTTTCCGGAACCAGAGGGATGACGTCATTTTCAATATGCCAATGTATGCGTTGTAAGGTGGTGAATTGAACGCTGGAGTAACCTTGGGCTAAGGCATGCAATTTGGTTATTAGCATGATCTTAGCTATTTCCGTAGGTATGGGTTTGCCTACGCCTACGCTATGCGACTGCAGAATTTTGTATTGTAAGGTTCTGGTATCTTCTTCTGATATGGCCTTGTTTGCTAAAATCCCAAAACCTGTATTTACTCCGTAAACGGTTCTTTTACTTTCTACGATGTCTTGTACATCTTTTTCGGATTTTTTGATTCTTTGGACCGTTTCATTTGAAAAAACGCCTTTAATAATGCCTTTAGCTAGTTGAATAGTAGTATCTACGGTTAGGTGGTCTTGACCGTAGTGGAAATGTTCTCTCATAGTATATCGTTGGACTATCCAAAGTTAAACTTTTTTTCAAATAAATGTACACACTATGAAACTTTTACGAATACAATTAATGTTAGTACATTAATCAATTAAAAAAGATAAGCACAAACAATGAAAAAACTTAGTGTACTTGCATTAGCTGCCTTTTTTGCGGTAGCATCTTGTAAAAGTAATTCAGATTCAGCAACAACTTCAGAAGCGGAAGAGGTAGCGGTAGCAGAGGGGCATCCTTATGCAGCAGATTTAAGTACCAGTAAAGTAGAATGGAAAGCATTCCACAAAGGAGGATTTGCGCCAAGATGGGGTACTATCAACTTAAGTGCAGGTGAATTAACACTTGCAAACGATGAAATCACAGCAGGTTCTTTTGAGATAGATTTCACTACATTAGTAGTAGATCCGGCTTCTGTAACAGAAGAAGGTAAGAAGGCTTCTGACTTACAAGAGCACTTGAAAAGTCCTGATTTCTTAAACGTAGGTGAGTTTCCTAAAGGTACATTTGAAATCACAGGAATTACTGATTTCGATCCTGCGAAAGACAAGAGTGTAGTAGAAGGAGCAAATAAGGTAGTAAGCGGAAACTTGACACTTCAAGGTAACACCATTAACGTTACTTTCCCTGCCAGAATTTCTGCAGGTGACGGAACTGTGAGAGTAGAAGCTAGATTTACAGTAGATAGAACAGCTTGGGGGATCAAATTTGGAGCAACTGAAGCTGATCCAGCAGAATGGGGAATCAGCAAAGATCTTGAAATTGGAGTTGACCTAACAGCAGTAGCGAAATAAGAAAGAGAGGACGAAAGTCCTCTTTTTTATTTGTTAATCAAGTGAAAAACCGGAGTATTTGCTGTAATTTTGTAAAAAAAATTAGCATAGAATGCAGGTGTTTCTGACCGGAATTACGGGTTTACTAGGAGGTGAAGTGGCTAACCAGATATTGGATAAAGGTTATAAAGTCAAAGCCTTAGTGAGAAATCCTGCAAAGATTAAATTTCAACATCCTCTTTTGGAATATGTAGAAGGGGATATTTTAGATGTGACCGCTCTCAGTCAGCAGATGAAGGGGGCGGATTTTGTCATTCATACGGCAGCAGTAGTCTCTTTTGCTCCTAAAGATAGGAAAGCCATGTACCATACGAATGTGGAAGGTACAGCGAATATGGTAAATACGGCTTTGGAGGTAGGAATCAAGAAATTCTGTCATGTAAGTTCTATAGCTGCTTTCGGTAGGCCTCCCCTTAACGAAATGAAGAAAGTAGATCTGGTTAGAATCAATGAGGACCAGAAATGGCTGGCGTCTGAAACGAATTCACATTATGCCATTAGCAAGTATATGGGAGAGTGTGAAGTTTGGAGGGGAGCAGCTGAGGGTTTGCCTATGGTTATTGTCAATCCATCCATTATTTTGGGAGAAGGGGAATGGAATTTAAGTAGTACTCAGCTTTTCAAATATGTATATGATGAAAGGCCCTTTTATCCCGAAGGCTACATGAATTATGTGGATGTAAAAGATGTTAGCAGGGCTTTGATTCAGTTGATGGAATCAGATATTCACTCCGAAAGATATTGTTTATCGGGAGGAATGATTTCATACAAAGATTTTTTTGATAAGATTGCAGATAGGTTTGGGAAAAAGAAGACCTCCATCAAGGTAACTCCAGGAATGATGGGGGCTATTTGGAGAGTAGAGGCCCTCAAATCCATGTTGACTGGAAAGGCTCCTTTGATCACCAAAGAGACGGCCAAAACGTCACAACTAAAAATATTTCAGGAGAACAATAAGATCAGAAAGGCCCTGAACTTTGAGTTCAATGCCCTGGATAATACACTAAATAGGGTATGTTCCTATTTGGTAAAACCATAAAGAGAAGAAAATGAACCAAGAGGAATCCTTTGACGAATACAATGAGATCTCTGCAGAGGAGGTGGCGAAAAGGTTTGAGGCCCTTTTAAAAAGGAAGGAATCCCCGGCTTTTTCAGAAGAGGTGTTTGAGTCCCTTACGGAATATTATCTGGTGAAGGGAAATTTAGAGATGGCGCTAAAGGCATGTAATTTTGGTCTAAAATTATATCCTAACTCATTGGATATGATGCTAAATAAGGTTCAGGTATTGATCAATAGACTGAATCTGTATGAGGCAACTGAAATCCTAGATCATGCTTCTATTTTCTTTCCTTCGGATATGGAAATACAATATTTCCGTGGAGTTATCAATATTTATTCCGGTGAGCATGAGAAAGCTTTAGAGATCTTTGAGGAAATTCTACCTATATCTGAGGAGAAAGAGAATATTTATTTTCAGATGGGAATGGCTCAGTCCGGCCTAGGTTTAATGGAGGATTCTATTATCTCCTTCCAAAAGGCCATTGAAGAGAACAGTAAAAGTGATATAGTGTACACTGAACTGGTCTTTAGTTATGAATTAGCATCTGCATTAGACGCAGGGGTAGCGTATTTTAAAGGCCTGATAGACAAGGATCCTTACAATCATTTGGCCTGGTTTGCCCTTGGGCAATGCTATAATAATCAGGCTTTGTTTAGTGAGGCCAAGGATGCTTTCGAGTATGTTACGGCTATAAAAGATAAATTCGCCCAAGGCTGGTATAATCTAGGTTTAAGCCAAATGAGCCTGGAGGACTATGAAGGGGCTAAGGAAAGCTTCAAATCTGCTTTTGCGCTTGAAGAGCCAAGTGCAGACATGTGGGTGCAGCTAGGTAATGCACACGAACGTCTTGAGGAATATTTAGACGCATATAAGGCCTACAGGACGGCATCGAACCTTGATGAATACAATGATGAAGCCTGGTTTGGAATGTCCTCTGTATTGTATGAACAAGAGAGATACGCAGAAGCCATACACTTTGTAAAGAAAGCCATCAAACTAAACGAGGGTAATTCTGATTATTGGTTGCTTCTGGCTGATAACGAAAGTAAGTTCGGAAATATCATCTCTGCGGAGGAGGCATACAGAACCGCAGCGGAACTGAATCCCATAGATGCAGATATCTGGTTAAACTGGTCTTTGCTACATTTCGAAGTCCAAGATTATAAAAGGGCTTTTGATATTGTCACTGACGGTTTAGAAGATTTACCGGAAGAAGCAGATTTGTACTATAGAGCCACCGTCTATCTTTTGTATGATGGAAGTCTTAATTTGGCTAATAAATACTTAAGAGAAGCTTTGGTTTTAGATTATGATAAGCATATACAGCTTTACGACTTTTTTAGTAATCTGAATACACTGAAGACCCTGCAGAGATTGATCGAACAGTATAGACCATAAAAAAGGCTGGAATTTCTTCCAGCCTTTCTTTTTATTATTTGAAAGTGTAGAACTTCCAGTTCGGTTTGTAGTCTGCAGGCAGTGATTTTCCTAGTAGTGATGCTCTGATCATTTCCATAGGCATGTGGTTCAATTTGATCACTTTGTCATGGAACTCAGCATGCGTCATCTTTCCAGAATTCACAAACTCATTCTTGATACTGAATAGTTGTAATCCACCTACAAGGTAAGCCAACTGATATAGCGGAGGGTAACTTCCCTCAAAAGAGCGCTTCACTTCAGCGTGAGCATTTGAATATTCGTGACCTACACGGTTAACCAGATAATCCACGCATTGTTGAGGTGTCCATTCTCCTAAATGATATTTCAAAGAGAAAGTGATCCTAGCACAACGGTGCATTCTCCAGAATAGCATACCTATTCTCTCTTCAGGCGTTTTTGCGAAGCCTTTTTCATATAGAAGAAGTTCCCAATAAAGCGTCCAACCCTCTGTGGAGAATGGAGTAGAGAAAGCTTCTCTTCTATATGCACGATAGCGGCTGTTCATGAAATATTGTAGGTGGTGACCCGGAACAAGTTCATGTTGAACCGTACCTCTTGAGAAGTAAGGGTTATTTCCACGCATACTCATCATTTTATGGTCATGCTCCATGGTATTCGTTGGATAAGAGATGATAATATCTCTACCACCCAAGAAGAATGGACTTACCAACTGGCGCTCGGGGCTCATCATCTGCATTCCCCAAGTTTCGTGAGAAAGTGCAGGTGCATCTATCAATTTGTGTTTATTGATGAATTCCTGAGCATCATTATAAAGTTTGATGATCAATTCCGGTTGCTCCCCTGCAGGTACATAAGAGTTTTTCACTTTCTCTTGTGCAGCCTTCCAGTCGTCACCAAATCCCATCTCTCTAGAAGCTTTCAATAGTTCCGCTTCACACCAGGCAAATTCCTGATCAGCCAAACGGATCAATTCTTCCGGAGTGTAGGAGATCATTTCTAGGTTCAATTGACGCTGAAGTTCTTCCCTTCCTACAGGCAGACCTCCAATACCACTTCCATCGTTCATAGGCTTAGCGTCGCTCTTTGAACGAATTAGTTTTTCATAAGCGGTCAATTGCTCGTCTAACTTCTTATATGTAGTAGGTACCCACCATGTAAATAAGGGGTCGTAACCATTATAGAAGTCATAAACGTTTTTTAGGCGAGCTTTTAGAGATGCAACCATATCAGCAGTATAGTTAGCTTTGGTCTCCTGGATCTTTCCTCCTTTTTCTACGGTACTTTTGATGGCCTCCAAATCTTTAGAAGCTTGGTTAAAGGCAGTAGCCACTTCTTTGCCGTCTACTGTACCTCCTCTTCTGCGGATCTTCTCGTATTTGTAGATGGTTTCAGCAAATGGAAGATACGATTCGATCTCTTTGTAAAGAGCAGCTTCTTTTTGGAGTACATTTTGATTCTCTTCTATTTTTCTTTTCAATAGAATGTAGTCAACTTGTCCGTCCACACTGATCTTTGGCACATTCACTTTTTCCAATTTCTGGAGATACTCTTTATTAAGAGCCATCATCCTTTCTCTTTGGTCAGGAGAATTTGCTACTGTACGAAATCCGCCCACCGTAACCCCATAAAAGGTGTTTACTGCGCGGGAGTCTTGGGTGTACTGCACCACCAGACCGGAGGTTTCACTGGCTTGCTCGTACATGGAAGCTTTGTCCTGTGCGAACGCGCTCGGGATAAGCGACACGGCGAGAAGTACCGTAAGGAGATTTTTTTTCATCGTTTTTATAAAGGTTAGTTAAATCTTTCTGGGTCATATTGACGGATGTCAGTCGCCGTTTTCGTTCCAGTCAAGAGATCACAAACGCTTTTACCTACTGCTGGACCTAAACTTAATCCCATCATACCTAATCCTCCGGCAATAATTAGGTTTTCCTGGGTTTTGGCTTTCCCTAAGTAAGGTAATCCGTCAGGTGAACATGGTCTGAAACCGTGCCATACGGTACTTTCATCCGGTACCGGTAGGGTATATTCCGGATAGTATTGTGGGATAGACCGGACTATACCTTCCAGTCTTTTTCGGTTGATTTTATGGTTTACAGCGGCTAACTCCATGGTTCCTCCAATCCGCACTTGTCCGTTCATTGGAGTCACTGCTACTTTAGCTTCAAGAAGCAGGGATGGGCGCTGTAATTTTCCTTCAAAAGCGGAAGTCATAAAAGAGTAGCCTTTTCCGGGAAGTAAAGGTACTTTGATTCCTGCTTTTTTTGAAATCTCTTGAAGCCAGGCACCTGGAGCAAATACGAATTGATCTGCAGAGAATTTTTTTCCGCTTGCGGTTTCCACTGCACTTACTTTTCTGCCAGACTTAACCAAGTCTACAATCTCCTCATTGGCATAGAATTTTACTCCCCAATCCTTCAGTTGTTTCATCAATGATGAAAGTAGGGCAGGAGGATAAAGGTGACCGTCACATTTGTAATGTACTGCGCCTAAAACATCCAGCTTAACGTCCGGTTCTAATGCCTGTAGCTTTTTGAGGTCCAAGATATCCACATCTAAACCTAATTCCTGAGCTTTATGGGCAAGGTGTATTTCTTCTTCTTGAGTTTTTTCTGATTTGTACATCATCAGGATACCCTTATGTTCTAAGCCAAAGCTTTGGCCTAATTCCTGAAAAAGGGAATCGTATAAATCTGAGCTATACAAATGTAGATCTCTCAAATACGGGGCAGAGGAATTTACGTGCTCATCTGTAGCATGTTTCATAAACTTCAATCCCCATGAGATCAAAGATCCGTTTAAGCTTGGCTTGACGTAAAAAGGACTGCGGCTGTTGAACATCCATTTGATACCCTGAGAAATCATACCAGGGGCAGCCATAGGAGTAAAATGGCTAGGGACAAGCATTCCCGCGTTACCGTAGGAACAATTGTCCGAAAAATCTCCTTTGTCTAAGATAGAAACATCCCATCCTGACTTCTTTAAATAATAAGCAGAGGATAGTCCTACAATTCCACCTCCAACGATCACTACACTACCGTTCATATCTTATAGTACTTGGAACCCGTGAGCGTACGGGTCTTTGTCATCAATAAATATTGTATTATAACCGTAAACTATGGCCCAGCCTTCTATGCTTGGGGTAATAGCCGGTTTGCCATTTCCAAATGGATCTGTATGTTCAGCTTCTATTCTACCAGTAAATTTTGAACCTATGATACTTTCATGAATGAAGGCATCTCCGGCTTTCAGTTTACCTTTGGCATGCCACTGCGCCATACGTGCAGAAGTTCCTGTTCCGCAAGGGGAACGGTCTATAGCTTTGTCACCATAGAACACGGCATTTCTTGCAGTAGAACTAGGATCTAAAACCTCCCCGGTCCATTGGATATGACTACATCCGTGAATGTTAGCATCTTCCGGGTGGACGAAGGTATATAAATCATTGATTCTGGAACGAATGACACGGCTCCATGAGATCAGTTGGTCAGCAGAATACTCCTGTAATCCTTTGAAGTTCTTTTGAGGATCAACAATAGCATAGAAATTGCCGCCGTAAGCTACGTCAAAAGTTAACTCTCCTAAGTCAGGGCATTCTACCGTCAGATTCTCTGCTGCCAGGAATGATTTTACGTTAGTAAGCTTAACAGATTTTACTTTATCTCCTTCTTGCACGTAGTCGATAAGCACTAAACCTGCAGGAGCTTCCAAGCGTAGTTTTCCGGGAACCTTTGGTTTGATTAATCCTTCTTCAATGGCAATGGTCACGGTACCAATAGTACCGTGACCACACATAGGAAGACAACCACTCGTTTCTATATAAAGTACTGCGACATCATTTGCTGGATCCACCGGAGGGTAGAGAATACTTCCACTCATCATGTCATGGCCGCGAGGTTCAAACATGAGGCCTTTGCGAATCCAATCGTATTCTTTCAAAAAATGGAGCCTGCGCTCCATCATACTATTTCCTTCCAGGAAAGGTCCTCCTCCGGATACTACACGTACAGGGTTTCCACAGGTATGCGCATCTATACAAGAAAAGGTTCTTTTCATAAGGCTTCTTGGGTTATTTTTCCATCCACTAAACGGTAAAGTCCTAGTGGATTTGCGTTTTTAAGTTCTGCCGGAAGATAAGCATCCGGAACATTTTGATAACTCACCGGACGGGCAAATCTACGGATAGAGTCTGGTCCCACTGACGTGAAGCGAGAGTCAGTACATGCAGGGAATGGTCCTCCATGATGCATAGAACTTACTACTTCTACTCCAGTAGGGAATCCGTTAAATAAGATTCTACCACATTTATCGGTGATGTATAGGATTAAATCTTCGTATTGAGCAATTTCAGCTTCTTCGCCAAGCACGGTGCAGGTTAATTGACCATGAATCTTCTGCGCTATTTCCTCCAATTGTTTAGGGTTAGAATAGGCAACTACTAATCCAAATGGGCCAAATACCTCTTCTTGAAGGGCTTGGTTCGCTAAGAAGGTTTCTGCTGTGGTAAAGGCTAAAGCAGCAGCTCCCACACCTTTTTCTGTACTAGACGCAGAGTGAAGGATTTCTACGTTTTCCTGAGCAGTTAAGGTATTCATGTTTTGTACATAGGACGCCGCAATTCCTTCATGAAGCATTTTGCATGGAGCCACTTGTGCTGCCGCCTCTACTAATGCTTTTTGGAAGTCTTGTTGTCCTGCAGGAACTACCAGAATTCCCGGATTAGTACAGAATTGACCTACACCTAAAGTCAGGGAAGCGATGTATTGCTGAGCCACTTCCACTGGAGAATTCTTCATCTTTTCAGGAAGTACAAAGACAGGGTTAACGCTACCCATTTCAGAGAATACCGGGATAGGTTCAGGTCTTTGGTTAGCAATATCAAATAGAGCTTTTCCTCCTGCATAGGAACCGGTAAATCCTACGGCTTTCACGAGAGGGTGTTTCACTAACTCTTGAGAAGCTTGTCTGTTGGTGGGGAAAACTTGGGCAAAGGTACCTGCATGGTATCCAGCTTTCTGGATGGCACGGGTAATGGCATCTCCCATGATTTGGGCAGTCTTCTTATGCGCATCATGGCCTTTTACGATAACAGAACATCCCGCTGCAATAGCTGAGGCGGTATCTCCACCTGCTGTAGAAAAGGCAAACGGGAAATTGCTTGCCCCGAAAACCACTACGGGGCCTAAGCCCACGTAGGTTTTCCGAATGTCTGGACGAGCGGGAGTCCGCTCAGGAAGTGCTGTGTCAATCCGCACATCTAAAACTGTTCCTGCTGCCAGGGCCGCTCCATAACTTCTCCATTGGAAGATGGTACGACCTTTCTCTCCTGTCAATCTTGCCACCGGCAGGTGGGTTTCTTCGTGAGCTGTTTGAATTAGTTCCTCACCTAGTGCTTCGATTTCGTCAGCGATCAGGTTCATCAACTCTGCTCTTTGCTTGAAAGTAGTCTTACGCAAAGACAGGTAGGCTTCATGCGCCTGAGTGACGAGCTGATTAATTTCTTCCCTCATTATTATAAGTTTTTGTAATCTGGTAAAGTAGGGCGAGTAGCTCTCGCGTCTTCAATAATCTTTAAAATTCTCTCTCTCTCTTCTCCTACTAAGGTCAATCTTGGAGCTCTAACGTACTCGTTGCTTAATCCTTCAGCCGTAGCAGCTAATTTGATGTATTGAACCAGTTTTGGATGGATATCCAATTCCAATAATGGCATAAACCAACGGTAGATCTTTAAGGCTTCCTCTAATCTACCCACTTGAGCTAATTTATAAATTGCTACGGTTTCAGCAGGGAAAGCGTCCACTAATCCGGCTACTGATCCTACTGCACCTACTAATTGAGTTTCAAGAGAGATAGTGTCCACACCACCTAAGATCTTGAAACGATCTCCGAAGCGGTTGATCATACGCGTTACGTTTGTCAAGTCACGAGTAGATTCCTTAACCGCTTGAATAGTAGGATATTTTTCTAACTCAGCAAACATATCTAAGGTAACCTTAATACCGTAGTCTACCGGGTTGTTATAGATCAAGATAGGAAGATCTGTGGCACTTGCAACAGTTGTAAAATACGCTACTACCTCTTCATCAGCAGCTTTGTAACGCATAGGAGGAAGTAACATCAGTCCTGTAGCTCCTAGTTCTTTAGCTTTTACGGCTATCTCAACAGCTACTTTAGTAGCTTGCTCTGCAATGTTCAGGATTACAGGGAATCCCTCAGGTACAGTACTTAAAGCTGCTTTAAGTAAGTCAAATTTTTCTTCAGCTGTTAAAGTACTAGCCTCACCCAAGGTACCAGCTAGAATAACGCCTGATACTCCGGCTTCGATTTGAACCTTAAGGTTCTTCTTAAACATATCAAAATCGATCTCCTCGTTTTGAGTGAATGGAGTCAAAAGAGCAGGATAAACCCCGTGCCAAAGTACTGAATTACTCATTAATTTCTAGTTTATAAATTCAAAAAAAAGTCTTAAAAATTGGAATCTCAAAATTAGGAGTACAAACAGTTCAAACTGCACCGTAAATTAATCAAAACCACACATATTTTATCACATAGATTTAGTAGGATAAAATCTGCATGCTTTAGGACAAAAAAAAGCCAGGTGCTAAAGACCTGGCTACATATCAAGATAGTAAATGAACCGTGAGGTTATCATCTATTTTTTCTACTTTGGCTAATCCATTTCGGGTCAGTTCTTTTATGGCGCTGTCCCACTTCTTATTACTTAACCCTGCTTGATTTTTTAATTCTTCTAAAGGCATAGAAACGGACGCTTGAAGTAAATCCAGAACCCCTTTCCCTTCTTCACTGAGCGGTGGCAATTTCTTCTCCGGACGCATCTGCGGGAAGAAGAGTACCTCTTGAATGCTAGCATTGTTTGTCAAAAGCATGGTCAAGCGATCTATTCCGATACCTATACCTGCTGTAGGTGGCATTCCGTATTCTAAAGCTCTGATGAAGTCTTCATCTAGTGCCATGGCTTCTTCATCTCCACGCTCAGCCAGACGTAATTGTTCTTCGAAACGTTCTCTTTGATCTAGAGGATCATTTAATTCAGAATAGGCGTTAGCAATTTCTTTACCATTTACAAATAATTCGAAACGCTCTACTAGCCCCGGTTTAGATCTGTGCTTCTTCGTAAGAGGTGACATCTCTACAGGGTAGTCAATGATAAAGGTAGGTTGGATCAAGTGTTCTTCCACTTTTTCACCAAAGATCTCATCGATCAGTTTGGCTTTACCCATAGTGTCATCGATCTCAATACCCCATTCCTTACACTTCAATCGGAGTTCTTCTTCTGAAGCAGTATCAACATTAACTCCTGTATATTTTTCTATGGCTTCAATGATGGACAATTTCGCATAAGGACCTTGGAAGTCGATTACATTTTCACCAAAAGTGAATTTCGTATCTTCATTTACGGCTAGAGCTACTTTTTCCAGAAGTTCTTCTGTGAACTCCATCATCCAATGATAATCTTTATAAGCTACATAGAATTCTAATGCCGTAAACTCAGGATTATGCGTACGGTCCATGCCCTCATTGCGGAACATTTTCCCAAACTCATAAACTCCATCAAATCCACCTACAATAAGGCGTTTCAAATAGAGTTCATTAGCTATTCTTAAGTACAATGGAATATCCAATGTATTGTGATGGGTCACGAAAGGTCTGGCGGCCGCACCTCCATGGATGGATTGCAGAATGGGAGTTTCTACTTCTAACCAACCCTTATTGTCGAATATCTGACGCATGGTACGGATGATCGTAGCCCTTTTGATAAAGATCTCTCTGTTTTCCGGATTAACGATCAAGTCAACGTAACGCTGACGGAACCTTTGTTCAGGATCGGTGAATCCGTCATATACATTACCCTGTTCGTCGCGCTTAACTACAGGAAGTGGCTTTAAGCTTTTCGAAAGTAGTTTGAAAGAACGTACGTGAATGGAGATCTCGCCGGTTTGAGTCTCAAAACAATATCCATTGATTCCAATGATGTCACCTATATCCAGTAACTTCTTGAAGACCGTATTATACAAAGTCTTGTCCTCATCCGGGCAGATATCATCTCTTCTGATATAGATCTGAATTCTACCGGTTTCATCTTGAAGTTCTGCAAAGGAGGCCGAACCCATAATACGGAAACTCATCAGTCTCCCGGCTACACTTACATCCTTAAAATCAAATTTATTGTGCTTCCAGTGCATCAGAATATCTCTGATGTTGGTATTCGTGGTATATCCTTCTGCGGGGTAGGGATCTATGCCCATAGCCATCAGCTCCTCACGCTTTTGTCTTCTTAATACTTCCTGTTCGCTCAAATGCATCCGTAAATATTCATTTTCGCTGCAAAATTAGTGGAATTTACTGGTTAAAGCTCAGATTTCTACGTGAAAATTGATAGATATATATGGAAAAGGTCAATCTCTTCCGATATTTGAATTCGTAAAAACCCGTTATAGGATGAAATTTAAAGGATTGCTGAGTCTCACTTTCCTCTTTTTACACAGTTCATTTAAGTCATCTGAGCCAGCTCCTATTCCTAAGAGAGAATTCCGAGGTGTTTGGATAGCATCCGTAGCTAATATCGACTGGCCTTCACAAAAGGGTTTGAGTTCTTCCAGACAACAAGAAGAGATCAAAAATATCCTGGATAATCATCAAAAATTAGGTATCAATGCCGTTTTTGTGCAAGTGAGAGCAGCTTCTGATGCCTTTTACGCTATCAGTCCTGAACCCTGGTCTGAATGGTTAACCGGGACACAAGGAAAAGCGCCCTCGCCTTACTATGATCCTCTGAATTTCATGATAGAACATGCGCATGAAAGGAATATGGAGTTTCATGCCTGGCTTAATCTCAATAGGGGTACACATTCTTCTGCAAAGTCAATAGCATCAGATCATATCACAAAGACGCGCCCGGAATGGTTCCTACATTATAGCGGCTATAAAGTGTATAACTTCGGACTTCCCGAAGTGAGAAAGTACATAGTGGATGTGGTGGTGAACTTGGTGAAGAATTACGATGTGGACGGAATTCATTTTGATGACTATTTTTATCCATACCCTAGTCCTGGACATAAGATAAATGATGTATATACGTATAAAAAGTACGGGTATGCCTTTACTCGAATCGAAGACTGGAGGAGGGATAATGTGAACCGACTGATACGCGATATTTCTGAAGCGATCAAGAAAGAGAAGCCACAGGTCAAGTTTGGGATCAGTCCTTTTGCTGTTTGGAGAAGCAAAGACAGAGATCCCGAAGGATCCAGAACAAGCGGAGCTTTAAGTTCCTATGATGATCTCTATGCGGATTCCAGGTTGTGGGCAAGGGAAGGATGGGTAGATTATACCTTACCTCAAGTGTATTTTTCTTTCTCGCACAAAACAGTGCCTTACCTTCCTATGGTAGAATGGTGGGTTAAAAACAAAGGGAAAGGGCATTTATATGTAGGAATTGGTAGTTACAGAATAGGTGAGAACCAAAAGGACTGGGCTGGTGCCGGGCAGGTGATGCAGCAAGTCAGAAAGAATACAGCGCTAGAAGGAGTTAGCGGTTCTGTATTTTATAGTTCCAAATCCTTGATGCCTACCTCCCATAGATTGAATGATTCGCTCAAGAGATATTACAGATACCCTGCACTCCCACCTGTGATGGATTGGAAGCCGGCAGATCCCCTTCCCAGACCAGAGATTTCAGAACTTACAAGAACGGGTAGCGGAACGGTAAAAATATCCTGGAAGATTCCCGTGGAATATGAAGAATATGTAAGGAGTTTTGTTATCTACCGGTACAAACGAGGAGATAAGAGGACCTTAGATGATCCAAGAAATATTTTGGCCGTGGTTAGGAATAAGCAAGAGAAAGTCTATTGGGACGAGCAGGCAGATAGTGAGCAGGCTTACGAGTACGCTATAACGGCTCTGGGTAGGCTTTGGAACGAAGGCAGGCCAAGTAAACTGCATAAATTGTTATAAACATGGTCAAGTATAAGGTATATCCTACTTTATTAGATGAATTCCAGCGTTTTCAGAAGGGGATCATTACCCTGGAGAACATGTTGAACAGAATTAATAGAGTAAGGGACTTCAGTGATGATCAGTTGGCAAAAATGAACAAAGGCACCCGATTTGAAAAGGTGGTTTTAGGAGAGCCTAATGAAGAGTTTGATCCCCAGGCTATCCAAGAAGTTCAGTCCTTATTACCGGCTCAATTTCAAGCTCAATACCTAGTTAAAAGTACCATAGGAGAGGTGCAGTTGTACGGATTTGCAGATGTAGTAGGGGAGAGGAGGGTAATAGATATAAAGACCACACAAGTTTTCTCAGAGGAAAGGTATAAAGAAGGGTTCCAAAACCTTTATCTATACATGTTAAGGGATCTAGGGTGCGAAACCATGGAATATGTGGTATATGATTTTCATGAGGTAAGGCATTTGGTTTACCGTATGGAAGATCTGGATTTAGATAGGTACTTTCAGGGAATAAAAGACTTCACTCGGTTTTTAGAGGAGCATAGATCTGATATTACGGATCATAGAATATTCCTTACTCCTGCAAATACAGGACTGAATTTATTTGATTAATATCCAAAAAAATACTATATTTATATTTATTTTTGCTCTTTGCATGCCCTTTATAGGGAGAATTTAAATCAAGTACATTAGATGAAAGAATATGGCAGTAATGTTCAGAAACTGGTTGAACATATTGTGACCATACCGGATAAGGAAACGAGAACCAAGCACGCCCATATTTTGGTAGAATTAATGCGCCAGATACATCCTCAGATGAGAGATGGTGCAGATTATAGCAAGAAACTGTGGGATGACTTATATATCATGGCTAATTTTGACCTTGATGTAGATAGTCCATTCCCTGCTCCTCCTAAAGAGATTTTGGGTAAGAAACCTAAGCAAATCCCTTATACTCAAAGTAAGTTAAAGCATAAATTTTACGGAAGAAATCTGGAACTATTGGTTTTAAAAGCCATGATGGCGGAAACCTTTGAGGAGAGAAAGGCTTTTGTGTCTTACCTGGTGAAATTGATGAAGTCGTTCTATTTGAGCTGGAACAGAGACTCCGTAGAGACGAATGTATGTATGAACCAAATCTTAGAGCTTTCGGGCGGAAAACTTAAGCCAGAGATTGATGATTTGTTGGCAAACGGAATGGTAGATGAGGCCAATCCAAAAGACGGTCCTGTGTCATTCAAACAAAGAACGAATTTCAACAATCGTCACCGAAACAACAACAACAATAGAAACGGTTCTCAGCACAATAAGAACGGACAAAATAACAACAAGAACAGATACAATAATAACCGCAGAAGACCGCAGTGATATGGGTTCATTTAAGATAACGGGAGGAAAGAAATTAAAAGGGGAGATCATCCCTCAAGGGGCGAAGAATGAGGCATTACAGATCTTATGTGCTGTTTTGTTGACGAAGGAACCTGTTACTATTCATAACATTCCAGACATTAGAGATGTCAATAAGCTGATAGATCTATTGGAAAGCATGGGGGTGAAAACGCGTAAGTTAGGTCCTGGCTCTGTAGAGTTTACAGCTGCAGATGTGGATTTCTCTTATTTTGAGTCCGAACAATACAAAGACAAAGCTGCCCAACTTAGAGGATCAGTGATGCTCCTTGGTCCTATGTTAGGTAGATTTGGAAAGGGTAGAGCACCGAAACCCGGTGGAGATAAGATAGGTAGAAGACCCTTAGATGCCCATTTTGTAGGGTTTCAAAAACTAGGAGCTACATTTAGTTATGACTCAGATGATGCCTTCTATCATGTAGACGGTGATAAGATGAGGGGCTCATACATTTGGATGGAAGAAATCTCCGTAACAGGAACCGCCAATGTCATCATGGCAGCTGTAGTAACTCCGGGAACTACGACGATCTATAATGCAGCTTGTGAACCTTATCTACAGCAATTATGTAAGATGCTGAACAGAATGGGCGCAAAGATCACCGGAGTGGGATCAAACTTGCTGACCATTGAAGGCGTACATGAATTAAGCGGCTGTGAGCACACTATGCTTCCTGATATGATTGAGATAGGAAGTTTCATAGGCTTAGCAGCCATGACAGAATCTGAGATAACCATAAAGAATTGCAGAATTCCTGAATTAGGGATTATTCCTGATGTCTTTAAGAAATTAGGTATCCAAATGGAATTCAGAGGAGATGATATCTATGTACCTGCTCAAAAGCACTATCAGATCAACCGACTCATAGACGGCTCTATTCTCACCGTGTATGATGCTCCATGGCCTGGATTTACACCGGACTTGATTTCTATAGTTCTAGTTACAGCTATCCAAGCGAAAGGAACTGTTCTAATTCACCAAAAGATGTTTGAATCACGCTTGTTCTTTACGGATAAGTTGATTGACATGGGTGCTCAGATCATACTTTGTGATCCGCATAGAGCTACGGTGATAGGAATTAACCGTGAATATAATTTAAGGGGTATACGTATGACCTCTCCGGATATTCGTGCCGGTGTAGCTCTTTTAATAGCTGCATTATCTGCTGACGGCACCAGTATAATTGACAATATCGACCAAATAGACCGAGGCTATCAGAACATCGACGGACGTCTGAATGCCTTAGGTGCAGAAATAGTTAGAATTTGACCTTAACCTAAAAGTAAAATGCTCTCAAGACGTAAATTTTTGGCTTCCACAGCCTTGACTTCAGCCACTATTGCGGCCACTTCAGCTCGTAGTTACTCCAATATTTTGGGTGCTAACGGGAAAGTGAACATAGCTCATATTGGTATTGGAAACCGTGGGGAACAGATCATCAATGATTTTGATAAAACTGGTCTTGTGAATGTAGTGGCCCTGTGTGATGTAGATATGGGAGCTCCGCATACACAGAAAATCATGAACAAGTTTCCAAAGGCTAAGAGATTCCAGGATTTTCGTCAACTCTTAGATAAAGCTGGAAAGGAATTTGACGCCGTGACTGTTGCTACACCTGACTTTTCGCATTTTCCCATTGTCATGGCATGTATGCAAGCCGGGAAACACGTGTATGTAGAAAAGCCTATGTCACGTACCTTTCTCGAAGCTGAGCTCATGATGCAGATGGCTAGAAAGAATCCTCATCTTGTAACGCAAGTGGGTAACCAAGGCCACTCAGAAGGGAATTATTTCCAGTTCAAAACCTGGTTTGAAGCAGGAATAATCAAAGATGTCACTGCTGTCACGGCACACATGAACATGGGGCGCCGTTGGCATAAGTTGGATCCTAAAATGAAGACCTGGCCGGCTCCGCAACCTGTCCCTTCCACCCTTGATTGGGATACTTGGCACACTACAGCTATGCCTAAGCCTTATAACGACCTATACCACAATGGAGAATGGAGATGCTGGTTTGATTATGGTATGGGAGCCCTTGGCGACTGGGGAGCGCACCTAATTGATACCGTACATGAATTCCTAGATCTAGGACTTCCGTATGAGATTAATCCATTATATCTAGAAGATCACAATGACTTCTTCTTCCCAATGTCCTCTACCCTATTGTTTAAATTTGGTGCTAGAAAGGGAATGCCACCGGTAGATATCACCTGGTACGATGGTTTGAAGAACCTTCCACCGCTTCCAAAAGGATTCGGAGGTGCAGTAGGCGCTGCTGATGTGCCTGCCACTAATCAGGGTCAGGTTCAGACCACTCTAAGTCCGGGTAAGATTATTTATACTAAGGATCTAATCTTCAAAGGCGGTAGTCACGGATCTACCTTGAGCATTATCCCTGAAGAAGTGGCGAAAGAAATGGCTCCTAAATTGCCGGAAGTGCCAAAGAGTCCATCTAATCACTTCGCGAACTTTATCCTAGCCATTCAAGGGAAAGAAAAGACAAGAAGTCCATTCGAAATCAATGGCGTGCTTTCTCAAGTGTTTAGCTTAGGGGTATTAGCACAGAAATTAAATACCCCATTGTATTTTGATGCGGTGACGAAGACGATCACAAATAACAAGTTTGCTAACGCTTACCTTACTGGGGCACCTCCTAGAAAAGAATGGGAACAATACTATAAAGTATAAAGAGAAGGAGCCGTCTAAAAAGGTAGATGAGTGGTCTGAGAATTGAATATTTAGACACCCTGCCTGCAGGGGGGTACGAATAAAAATAACAAAAAACATGAGAGGCTGACCTTTTTGGACAGCCTCTTTTTTATACGTCGCAAATATCTATAGCTTGTTTCAGAGAGACCAAAGGATCCGTCCCTTTTGGCACAAATTCTTGACCTAAGAATCCTTTATATCCTGTCTCAATGATAGCTCTGACTATGGCCGGATAATACAATTCCTGAGTTTCATCAATCTCATTTCTTCCAGGTACACCGGCTGTATGGTAGTGGGCTATATACTTGTGGTGCTTTCTGATGGTGGCTATTACATCCCCTTCCATGATTTGCATGTGGTAGATGTCATAAAGTAGTTTGAAGTTTTCTGATCCTACTGCTTGACAAAGTTTAACTCCCCATTCCGTGGAATCACATTGGTAATCTTTATGATTTACTTTGCTGTTTAATAATTCCATGACCATGGTAATGCCATACTTCTCAGCCGAAGGCATTAATTTTTTGAGACCCAAGGCACAATTTTGGATTCCCTGTTCATCTGAAATTCCTCTTCTATTTCCGGAAAAACAGATGATCTTATCAAGTCCGGCTTCCTTTAGTAAAGGGAAGATGGCTTCATAACTCTTGATCAGCTCATCATGCAGGGAAGGATCATTAAAACCCCTCTCAATGCCTAAGCCGGCCCCCTGAGGCATGGCACAGGTTAATCCGTATTTTTTCAGGATAGGCCATTCCTTTGGACCTTGTAATTCAATGGACTGAATCCCCATTTTTACCACTTCTTGGCAGAGTTTTTCTAAGGGGATTGCGTCAAAACACCATCTAGAAACCGAGTGTTTAATGTTTCCTTTTAATGCTGTGTTAGGAGTAGCACAGGCTTCTCCTATGGTTAAACCTAAAGCGGCAGTTCCTAACATACTTTTTAATGCCTTTCTACGCGTTGATTTCATAAGATTATGGTTGGTAAACGGAATGATTAGGATCTCCACCGGCCATGAGAAATGCTACAAGGTCTCTTACTTCCTCCTCATTTAAACCATTGATCAAGCCGGGTAACATCATGGATACCGTTGAAATTTGCCTTGAAACTACGTCTTTTTTGGGTATTTTCATAGTAATAGTAGGCGTGAAGGGGTTTTGCGACAAGCTAATGTACTGTGCATCTTCGTTTATGATTTTCCCTACCCGGGTTTCTCCATTTTTCAGTTGGAGGTGTGTGGCAGCGTATTGATCTGATATGGAAAGGTTAGGCTCTATAATAGCTTCTACTATCCCCTTGATATCAAACCTGGTTCCTAAGCGGGTGAGATCCGGACCAATATTACCGCCCTCTCCTTGTAGAGTATGGCATTTGTCGCAAAGAGTAGCTTTGTACAGGTTTTGGCCTTTAGAAAAATCTCTTATGCCCCAGCCGTCTTTAAATAAGGCGGTGGCATCTTCAGTTTTCCAACTTCTCCCTGGTCCTTCCGGGGCAGTGATCAGATCATTCCCGCTTGGATTCAGGTCATCTCCTCCTGAAAGTTGATGCAGAAAGGTTTTGCGAGTGACTCTGTTTAATGCATTTTTACGTGCATTGTCCAAAAAGCCTACATAGCTAAGACCTCCTCTGTATTGGAATGCCTTTTTATACCACTTGAAGTAAGTTTCCTCTAACTTTGGAGTCCATCCTACTTTTTGTTCAGATAAGAGTATAGCATAGAACATTTGATTTTCAGGAGGTAGTTTTTCAAGTAGCCTGGCTAGGTCTATGCCATAATTGGGATTTCTAAGGATCAAATGTTCAGCGGAGGCATACTGCACATTTTCCTGATTCTGCTCCAAGTAGGGTAAGAGTCTGCTAACCGCTTGGGGATGCTGAGTGGCTACCATTAACTTGGCTACTTGTCTATTCTCCGAATCATCTTGATTAGGGAAGGGTAAGAATTGATGGAATGCCGTTATTTGAATGGGCTGACCGTGGCGAGAGATATAGATTTCCCAAACCCGCCAGTATTCCAGTCTTTGCTGAAGTGTAAGTGTGTTGACAGGTATTTCTAACAGAGACCTTTCTAGCCCTGCTTTATTTACTTTCTCTTTTGCCCGGCATAAAGCCATTAAGCCTATAATTCTTTTGGAAAAGGAGGGTTCTGAAAGGACTTTTGTCTCCCATTTTTCAGGAGAAATGTGCTCTAAAGCCATTCTGGCTGCATACTTGATCTGAGCTTCCTCATGATCCAGATAAGGCCATATTTGATCTAAGTCTTTAGGGAGGCTTTCAAGCTTTCTTCTAAGAGCAAAAGGATGGAGCGTTTCGCTGGGCTTGATTTTGGGCTTATTACCCACATAAGAAACCTTGTACAGATTAGATTGCAACTTACGTCCCCCGGTTAAGAAATAAAGCGCACCGTCAGGCCCAATTACACCGTCAGTCAGGGGTAAAGGAATACCACTTAAAAATTCTTTCTTTTCAGCCTGATAAGACTCCCTTTCTCTTTTTAGATGTATAGAATATATGATGCCAAAGCTCCAATCAAAGGCTAGTAAGGTATTCTTATAATCTTCGGGGAAGGCGGCGTTCTTTAAAGAGATGAGGTTTGTGGGGGATCCTTGTCCCATGTGAAGTAATGGTGCCACCTGATCCACGTGGTATTCTGGCCATTTTCCAGAACCGGTTCTCCAACCGAACTCGCTTCCATTAATGACGTGACAAAGGCGAGTGGACCTGTACCAAGGCATGCCTAAATCCCATTCCATATCAGAGTCGTAAGCAAAGAGTTCTCCGTCTTCGTTAAAGGCCAAATCAAAGGCATTTCTGAATCCTGCGGCTACCAGAGTCCACTTACCGGAGGCTAGTTCAACTTTCGCAATCCACCCTCCGGGTTCTTTGCGGTCTGTAGCATGCCCTCTAGGATCTTTGAGGAAAGGGTATAGGTTATCGTGTTTCCAAGTAGGAGAAAGGAGGTACTCGTCCATTTTCGGTAGGTCCGTATGATTTCCGGCGATGAGGTATAGGTGTTCTTCTGCGGGGTCTAAAACCAGGCTATGAGGGCCATGTTCCCCTTCTCCTTTTAGGCCTTTGATGAGAGTTAAGGTTTCAAAGGTGTCATCTTTGTTCAGGTCTTCTAATTTGTACAGTCCACTCTTGTGTTGATCTTTTCCATTATAATTGACCAAAAGATATAAGACGTCTTTGTGGAAGACCATGCCTTGGGCGGCCCCGAAACCTAGTGTGTCCCCCGGAATACTCAGTTTTTCCACTTGGATGGGGCTTTCTAGGCGGAGACGATACAGCCCTCCAAACTGATCTGAAGTGATTAGTCTTCCCTGCGGGTCAAAGGTCATGGAAACCCAGGAGCCTAGTCCTGCTTCTGAGGGGGAATAGAGTTTTTCTACTTTAAAATCCTCCTGTATCTGGATAGGGGTTTCTGAAGCAGCCGTCAGGAGGGTCAGGAATCCTGCAGCTATTTTTAAATAATGATTCATAGGTTGAATTTTTCTAACCCAATATAAATCAATTTTTTAAATCAAAAAACGCACCTTTTTTATTAGATATTTTTGAAATTATCTAAATCTATTGGAGATGGTGAAGTATACATTGTGTCCTACCTCATGATAACCGTATTTTCTCAGCCTTCTGGTGGTAGTAGTTTTAGGGAGTGGAGAGTCTAAGAAGGCCAGAATATAATATTTATTTTCCTCAAACGGTCGGTGAAAGAGCAGTGATTTGAAGGACAGGAAAGTGGCAGGAATTTTTCTTCCTTCTAAGTAGAGTTCCGACTTGTCTATCCAAAGGCACTCTAATTCTTTGATCTGCTGAGCTAATTGCGTGAGTTCTTCATTTTGAAGGGGGGATTTCATCATTTCTTCAAAAACTAGTTCTCGTTTTAATTTGGAATTATAGATATACCTGACGGTATCTGTATACATGATCAAGGTATAATAGCTGAATCTTCTATCTGAAAATCCCAAGGCGAAGGGTTGTTTTTGGTACATTTTATCATAGTTCTTTAATAAGTCTTTTATAGAACCTTCATTGATAAAATAATATTCCTCTGACTTCCTCACTTTGGAGGTGAAGCAGGAGGAGAGAAGTGGAATAAGGGATAGAAGCAGTAGCTTTTTCATGGAATATAGGTGATGCCGTAAACTAACCTTCTAAGTTTTCTTTTTTTCAGATTCATTTTCGTTCTCAATCCATAGTCCCAATAATCTAAAACATAATGTCCCTCTTTTTCTTCCATCTGGTAAAGCACCACGAAATGGGTAGGAGTGGGAAGTATGAAACGGAAAAACTTATTAGGATAAAGGGCCTTATTATTGAGATAAAGGATGACTGTATGGTCTTTAGAAATGTTTTGAATAAACTTCCCATAATTAAGGAACACGGGGCCTATTAGGTCCGCTCCTTTGGCATGGATTTCCTTCTGCGTCAGGGAGCGAAGCATATTATTGAATTTCTTGTAATTGCTGGCTGCCCAGAAGTTGTTTTCATCTCCCATGTCAAAGGTTTTGTCCTTGTTGTTTAGGTAACCTTTATAATTATCGGCCAAAACCAAGAACCACATTTGGTCAGCATGTCTGATATCCATTTTGCCCTTATTGTACAGGGTGCCGGCAGCCTGTCTGATTTCATCAGAAGAATTTAGTGTACGATCAGACACTTCAGTGCTTCCCTTAAAATATAGTTCCAGGACTTTATCTACGTAGAATTCGGGATTCCAAAGTAGGATATAATGGGTAAGAGCGGCGTATCCGCAGAAATAGGTTGGTTTACCTTGATTGAGAGAAAGGGGTTGGCGTACGTTTAGTACAAGGTTATCAAAGAACCAGTTTTTCTCCAAATGGGGCCAAACCTGACTTTTGGGTTTTTGTCGTGCTGCCTCAATTTTCTTCAAGGCGCGTTCTTGAACCTCCATATTTGGTTTTGGAGGTTGAGCCCAGGCTAAAGAACTGAGCAGCAAGAGCGATAGAAGGAATTTGTACATATGGATTTGCCTGCAAATATAACAAGAAAAAAGGCCCGGAAATCTCCGGGCCAATAATTAAAAGCCGTATACTATAGTGCCCGTTATGGTACGAGGAGGCTGTTTGACAAAGCCATATTCAAAGTATTCCTTGTTCAGAAGATTATTCAGGTCTAACCTGATTTCAAACTTTTGAATTTTATAGGAAGTTCTAAAGTCCAAAAGTCCAAAGGATGCGTAATCTATAGGAGCGGATGCATCATCCCAGGAGTATTGTCCGGCTCTATCCTTAAAGGTATACCATAGGCTGAGGTTCCATGAAGGTAGAGGTTCAAACAAGGTTCCTAAGGTGGCTTTGTGCTTCAGGTAGTTTAAGGTATAGAAGGATTGATAACCTTCTTCTTTTTTATCGGCGTGAATCCAGGCATAATTCAGGCTAAATTGTTTGAGGCGAATAGGGTTTTTACTGAAATTCCATTTTTGGGCCAGTTCTATGCCCCAGCGGTTCAGATAATCCATGTTTTCCATTAGTGGTACCGTAATGCCTGGTCGCTTGACCTTATCTATGGCATCTTCTGTATGCGTATAGAATAGAGAAACTTGAGAAAGGGAACCATGCGACTGCTTTTTGAATCCCAGCTCCTGAGTCCAAGCCTTTTCCGGGAGTAGGTTAGGGTCACCAGTAACGGTGTTATTTTTGAGATATAATTCCGTAAAGGTAGGGAATCGAAGCGACCTATTGACCGTGTAATAAATGCGGGAAGTGTTATCTAAAGCATAACCAAGATCTAAGCCGGGGAATAGGGAGAATCCAAACTTGGAATTATAACTGCCCAAAGTTCCTACATTCAGATTGAAATTCTGCCATACAAATTTACGTTCAAAGAACAGGCTGAGATTATCTCTGCTCTTTTGATGAGTGTAAGTTAGGTCCGACCAATCTTTTGCTTCTTTTCTTGGCTGATCAAGGGGATCTCCTATTCTGTTTGAAAGTATACCTTCCTTTCTCCATTCTAAACCAAATGCCGTGTGATTTTTGTAATTAAACTTCCATTCTATGTCCCAGACATCAGATCTATGTACATTGAGAAGATTTATTTTGTCTGTGTTTCTATAATTATCGAAGTCAAACATATCATAATGCAGGCGGTAGTTTGCTAGGAAGGTAGATTGCCATTTGTCCGAATATCTCTGCTTCCAGGCCAGATTAGCCAGATGAGAAGATACCTCTTCGTATTGGTTAAAGAACTTTGGGTGGTAGAAATTAGATGCCCCAAAGTCATTGCTCATTTGTCCGTATAAAAGCTGTATGGTTCCTTTGGTCCAACTTCTTTCTGCATTTACATTTAAACTATGTTTTTTATAGTCGGTGGCAGCTTGGAAACCTTCACTCTTTACCAAATCCAGCCCTGCGCCTACGTTCCATTTGTCTTTTACCCAAGTGCCGTATAAGGCCGACTGCCAGGTGTGGAACTGGCCGGCGCCCAATTGGATCTCTCCTTCTGACTTAGCCGGCTTTTTGGTGATGATATTGATTACACCGGAGAAAGCAGATGGGCCGAAGACCCGGGAAGCTCCTCCTTGTAAAACCTCAATCTTTTCTATCATGGAAAAAGGTACAGGGAGATTTAAAGCATGGTGTCCTGTTTGAGGATCATTCACTTTTACTCCATCTAATAGGATGAGGGTTTGGTCATAATGTCCACCACGAATGCTGATGTCAGCTTGAACACCAAAAGCAGAGCGGGAGCGAACGTCAACGTTTAATGCATACTGTAGAATGCCGTCTAGGGTCTTTACAGGTGCACTTTCCAGCGTTTTTCGGTCGATTATGCTGATGTTTCTAGCTGTGTTTTTGATTTCATTTCGTAATAAGGTAGCTGAAACGGTTACCACTTCTAGTTGCACGGTATCCTTTTGTGCAAAAATATTTAGATATGTAAAAAAGTATATAGTTAAAAAAATATAGAATTTCATAAATATAGAATATTATAATTAGCAAAATATTTAATTAATTATTTGCTACTATCTTCTTCTATAGGTTTTTTAGCTAATACTTTGAAATCTACTTTTCCTGAGCTGGATCTGGGAAGCTCATGGAAGAATTGTATACGGTTAGGTAGCTTATCAGAACTCAGTTTACTGAGGAGATAGTTTCTTAATTCATGGTGGCTTATTGGTTCAGTAGGCACCACATATAGAACCAGAAGGTCAGGTAGGGGCGAAACTAAGGCGGCTTCTCTGATCTTTGGGTGGAGTAAAGTGACTTGCTCGATCTCCTCTGCAAAGATGTTTAAACCTCTACGGTTAAACATTCGACCTTCTCTACCCAATAAGCAGAGGTAGCCGTTTGGATCTATAAATCCTAAGTCGGATACCGTAGGTTGATGTCGGTAATCAGGAGAAACGTAGGGACTATCTACCCAAATTTTTTCCTCTTTGATAGAGATTTTTACTCCAGGGAAGGGTTTACCCACTGAGGTGGGCAGATTAATGATTTCCTCATTCTGGATATAGGAGATATGTCCTAACTCAGCGGCTCCGTAATATTCCGTGATACAGGCATTGGGGAAATTTCGAAGCAGCTGTTCTGCCAGTTTAACTTCTAATTTCTCTCCGGCACTCACTACAGAGCGGATATGCGTATATGCTCCTCTATTGGGTAATAGGCGGTAATGCGAAGGCACCATGAAGATGGCACTTACTTCCTTTAACAGCTCAGCCCATTTACTCGCATTTTGAAGAGGAGTTAGATAGATGCTTGCGCCTAGCCATAAACCGTGAATGACCGCGTTTAAGTTGGCCGAATACGCCATAGCATCCAAACACAAGAGTGTGTCGTCTGCTTGGATTTGGAATACTTCTGACTGGGCAGGAAATGCAGAAAACCAAGCCTGATAATCCTTCCAAATGAGCTTTGGTTGGCCAGTACTTCCTGAGCTGAGAACTCCCAGGAATAGATCAGATTTTTGTGGGGAATAGGGTTCTTCTAAGTCATACTCCCCCTTTGGTACAAAATCTAAAGGAATTAATTGGTGGACATGCGCATACTCTCTTTTTAGGTCTTCATTACTGTGTTTTCCTGCGAAGACGGCTTTCCCACCCTTATGCAGAACAGCCAGAAAATTTATCAGGTTTTCTGATTCAGAATGATGGCAAAGTAAATAAGCACCTCGCTTTAATCCTGAGGATCGCTTCCGTATTTCTGCATATAGTTCTCCATAGGAATAACTTTTACCCGGAAATTTCAGGGCCAGTTTATCTGGATCAATATTTTTCCACCTGTCAAATAACATTTTCCAAAATTAAGGCGGAGGCTAATCCACCTGCTCCCGGTATAACCGTTAAACCCCAACTTTTGTTTCTGCTTTTTAAAGCGGCCAGTAAATGCACCACTTGGATGGTACCGCTCGCACCAAAAGGATGCCCGTAGGCTAAAGTTCCTCCGAGAACGTTGACCTTGGATTCAGCAATGCCTGTGTCATTGCAGAATATTTCAGGAATAAACGCAAAGGATTCAGAGATTTCAAACAAGTCTATTCTATCCAAATCTGTGTTCAAGGATGAAATGACATTCCTTATTCCCAAGGGGGCAAATGCCGGGTCTGTACCTATGGTTTTTACAGTATGTATACGTGCCAAAGCTCCTTGGGGATCCGAAGATAAGTATAAAACTGCAGCTCCGTCAGCAGGAGGAGCCGTGGTGGTGCGGTCTATTTTTTCTGCAGTACTGTAGGCCTCGAGCTGAATATCTGGTCGGAAAGACAAATCCGTATGTTTAGGCTCTAAAGCACACAGGTAGGGTGCAAGAACCTCTTTAGATTGAGATGCCAGGAGATGTGATCTTTTGAACCATCTCCACATGCTTTCTTTATCTATGTCCTTTGCACATCTTTCTGCTGCCGGAAGAAGACTAAGCTCTCCATTAGGACTGAATACAGCTTGAGAATAGGGTTTTCCGGTGTATCTAGGGTCATTTTGGGTATAGATTCTGATGGGAGCTAAGCTGACGCTTTCCATGCCTCCCACTAAGACAGATTTCCTGAGCCCGGATGCGATCAAGGCAAATCCCATTTCTATGCTTTTCAAACCTCCTATACACTGAGCATCTATGGTGCTTGCAGGGATTTCTAAAGGATAGCCAGCTGTTAAAGAAGCAAACCTGGCCATGTTTCCCCCTGTACCCACTGAAGTACTTAGAATAATCTCTTCCGGTAACTCTGGGAGTTTCTTCATCAAGTGGGCCATTAGGTTTTCCGGGGGAGTCCTTTTGTAAATTCCTCCCACTTTACCGTTAGGTACTCTTATGGCTTGATGAATATAAACCATCAGGGTTTTATAGGTTTTATATCTTCTAGGTAGGCAAAGGCTTCCTGGAATTTAATCCTTTCCTTCACGATAGTCTCGCAAAAGGCTTTATTACGAATCTCAAACAGCTCCCTTTCCTGCGGGTCTTTGATCTTATTCTTCTTTGTGAAATAATTGATCTTTTTGCCCAATAAATTGAACCACCAAAGTTTTCTTAGTCGGGTCATCATTGAGGTCCTTCCCGTGCTTTCTAGCCAGTGAATTTGGTACACTAAAATAAAAACATCTGCTGCCCCGAATCCATAGGTCATGTTTCTCAGACGCTCCCAGGTGATACGATCTGCTGTGGTAAAGTGTCTGAAGTGCAGCTCATTGGAATAGTAGATCTTATATCCTAATCTTCTAGTTATCAGGCACATTTCGCTGTCGGCGCCGGCAGTCTGTTTATTCCCCACTCTTCCCTCTAAGAAGGGTTTCCAGCCTTGAGTATACAGGTGATCGTAAACTTTCTTCCTGACGCTCAGTCCGGCACCAGGTACCAGTGCATGTTCAGTGATGTCTGTGAACTGTCCCTCATAGAGTTTACCTATAGCAAATGCGTGCTCGTTTTTCTTGAACCATGCCGGTGGTGGGGTTTCAAATGCACCTTCTCCGGCGCAGCCTATCAGTCCTATCTCCGGATTTTGGTAGTATTTGTGTAAGGTGGCAATCCAATTGTCTGCTACTCGGTTATCATCATCCACTACACTTAGTATATCGTATTTTGCAGCCAGTATGCCTGCTCTACGTGCATGAGCTTCGCCCTGTTTTGTCTCTAATATTACTCTTAAGGGAACAATAGGGTTTTCTTCCCAAACCTTTTCTGCGATTTCGGCAGTGTGATCTGTGGAGGCATTGTCTACTACTATAACCTCCCAAGCTATCCCTTCGCAGCCTTTCTGTACTTGAAGGTGTCTTAGTGTATCTGCCAGTACCCTGGAGCTATTATAACATGCTATTATGACTGATATTCCTTTCACTTCAAAAAACGATTATAAAAACGAACTTCCGCAGGAATGCCCTCACGGAAATCTCCAATTCTTTTGGCCCACCTTAGGGCATTGATTCTCTTATTCCACCAGGATACGGGGTAATGGCTATATATATAATCCATCACTCGAAACCCCTCTGAAAAGAGTAATCCTTCCCGTTCTGAACGGAAAGAAACATTATTTTCGTGTCTTCGGAATCTATTATGACGCAAATCCAAGCGTATGATTCCTGAAGGACCGGCCATCATGACCCAGAATAGCCAGTCGCCCGTATATTTAAAAGTCTTTAGTAAGTTGAAGTCTATATGATTCGGTTTTCTAAATACTGCGGAACTGGCGTTGTAGATTACTGGCCCTTGTAGAAATTCCTTTTGGACTAAATACTTACCTAGTAAATATGCATCGCCCTTCTCATGGGGAGGACGGTGGATTTCTTGGTCTTTGTCGTCTATCCAAATGGAGGAAGTGTAGGCTACATCGTAGTCTTTGTTTTGATCCAAAGCCTTAACCATAGCCGCTAGAAAACCGGGTTCTGCTGTATCATCACTTTCGGCCAGCCATAAGTATTCGCCCTTTGCTAGACTTATTCCTTTCTCCCACTGTATAAACGTAGAACCGGAGTTGCGCTCATTCACTTCCAGGTGAACAAATCTGGGATCATGGCGAAAGGTTTCCGCCACAGACACGCTGTTGTCCTGAGAGCTATCGTCCAAAAAGATCAGTTCAAAGTCAGTGAATGTCTGATTCAGAATGGACGCAAGCCTCTGCTCTAAGTAAGGTGCATGATTATAATTTGGGACGATGACAGAAACCTTAGGCATACTTCGATAAGATTTTCTTTGTGGTCTCCAGGAAGGCACGTCCCCATTTTTTATCCGGCTCCAGGTGGTTTCCTTCTGCCCATTCGTTCCAGGCATTTATAAAGAGGAAGTTCTCTTCTTCGCTGTAAATGGTAGTGGTTTTACAGGTATGGTCTAACCAATCTTCATAGAGTTCCGGGGTGGCATCATGCATTATGAAGGCATCATTTTTCCTTCTGGCGCTATTGTCCCAACCGGGAACCAGGGCCTTAAAATGCTTCTGAGTAAAGCTGGGTTTTGACTTCATCCTCTGCACTACCTCAGCATAATCTATTTTTCTATAGGTTTGTCCCCAACCTAACTTGTTCTTTATCCTTTGGATCAATCCGGGAATGATCTTGAGGTGGGACCAGTCGGGCTGCCAATCAATCACCAGATCCAAACCTACTTCCTGGGCGTTTACTTCAAATTCTGAGGAGGTGATGATACCGCCGAGGTAGAGGTCATCAAATCCGTTTTCACGGGCAACCTCCCTCCAGATCTTCACCGCTTCCGGCAAGTCCGGGATGATATGTGTATTGTAAAATAGGAAGAAAGGTTTTCCTCCTATTTTGATATATCTAGGATCTGAAAAGACCTTTTGGCACAGGTAAGTGGCGTGCTGTCTGTGGTCTTCTAAAGAGTATTTTTGTTCAATAAGGACTTCTTTGTCTTTTCCGTCCCAGCGTCTAGACCAGTTTTCATTGGCCCAGGCTAGCATGAAGGGGAAATCTGGTCTGTCCGACTTTAATATTTCTTGCAGGGGTCTTTCCATCAGCATTTTGCCATTGAACCAATAATGGTAATAGCAAAATCCGTAAAGACCGTATTCTTTAGCCAAATTAGCCTGATCACAGAGGGTTTGGAGCAGGCGCATGTCGTAGAAGCCTAAGTCGGCAGGCAACTGCGGTTGGTAATGTCCTTTATATCTAGGTCGGGCTTTCACCGTATTGGTCCATTCTGTAAAACCTTTGCCCCACCATTCATCGTTTTCCGGGAAGGGGTGGAACTGGGGAAGTACCACGGCTAAAGCTCTTATTTTTTTATTGTTCTGCACTCTTTCAGCTCGAATTTGAGGTGCAAATTTAGCAGAAAAGATCAAAGGATTTCCTGACAAAGTTCTATTAGTACGGATTGAGTGTCTTTTGGATGTAAAAAGCATACCCATTTATTATCTGCTCCTCTCTTTGGCTCTTCATTGAGGAGATGGAATCCTTCTTGTTTCAAACGTTGCATTTCTGCTCTGATGTCTTCCACTTCAAAGGCCACATGATGAATTCCCGGGCCTTTTTTCGCTATGAATTTTGCAATGGGGCTATCCTCTCTAGTGGCTTCCAGGAGCTCCATTTTGCCATTACCTGTATGAAAAAAGGAGGTAGTAACACCTTCTGATTCTACGGTCTCCGTTTTATAGGGAGAGCTGGCAAAGATCTTGGAAAATATGGCGTTAGCCTCTTCCAAGTTAGCTACTGCTATGCCCAAATGTTCAAATTTCATAGGATCGATTTTTTTTCTCCATGTGTAGACAAATAAACAAAATCCGAGTAAAAATAGCTAATTTTGACCTGAATCAATAGACAGCAGATGGCCCAAACCAAGGAGACACCTCTAAACAAACAATATAATCAGATAAAGGCAAAATATCCGGGAGCTATGCTCTTATTTCGGGTAGGGGATTTTTATGAGACCTTTGGAGAAGATGCAATAAAAGCATCTAAGATCTTAGGGATAGTTTTGACTCGTAGAAATAACGGGGGCTCCAATGATGAGTTGGCAGGATTTCCTCACCATTCTTTGGATACCTATTTGCCAAAGCTGGTGAGAGCCGGACAGAGGGTAGCCATTTGTGATCAGTTAGAAGATCCTAAGACGGTTAAAGGGATAGTTAAAAGAGGGGTTACAGAACTGGTGACGCCTGGGGTCTCCTTTAACGACAATGTCTTAGATGTGAGGCAAAATAACTATCTAGCTTCTTTGCATTTTGCAAGTGAAGATCTAATAGGAGTGGCCTTTTTAGACATAAGCACTGGGGAATTCTTCACTACCCAAGGCAGTTTGGCTTATGTAGATAAATTGATTCAAGGATTTAGTCCTGCTGAAATTCTCTATTGTAAGAAACACAAGAAGCGTTTTGAACAGGTTTTTGGAGAGAAGTATAATACTTACACCTTTGAGGATTGGGTATTTACCTATGATTTTGCTTACGACCAATTGATCCAGCATTTCAAAACCAATAATCTGAAGGGATTTGGGGTGGAGAATCTGCAGGAAGGGGTGACCGCAGCAGGTGTTATACTCCAGTATTTGAAGGATACGGAGCATAGGGAGGTGGATCATATCAACCGACTTACCCGCCTGGATCAGGAGCAGTACGTTTGGTTAGATCGTTTTACTATTCGAAATCTGGAATTGTTATTTTCTCCTCACGAAGGAGGGGTTCCATTGATAGATATTCTAGACCAGACGGTCACGCCTATGGGGGCTCGTTTGCTGAGAAAATGGTTAGTCTTGCCATTGAAAAACAAAGCTCAAATCGAAGAGAGGCTGAATACCGTACAATATTTTGCAGGGGACGATCAAGTCTTGCAAAACTTGATACAAGTGCTGAAGCCTATAGGTGATCTGGAACGTTTGGTATCTAAAGTGGCCGTACGCAGGATTAATCCACGGGAAATGGTTCAGCTTAAAAAGGCTTTGGCACAGATTGAACCATTGAAAGAGTTGCTGGTAGGGCATCCTTCCATGGAAAAGCTAACCGGTCAATTGAATGACTGCAAATTCCTTGTAGAAAAGATTGAGAGAGAACTCCGTGATGATGCTCCTACGCAAATGAATCAGGGAGGAATGATCAAGACGGGGGTGGATGCCCCTTTGGATGAGCTCCATAAGATAGCTTTTTCAGGCAAGGATTATTTGGTTGATATCCAAAACCGGGAATCAGAGCGTACGGGTATACCTTCTTTGAAGATTGCTTATAACAAGGTGTTTGGGTACTATTTGGAAGTGTCAAATGCCCATAAAGATAAGGTGCCTCAAGAATGGATTCGAAAACAAACCTTGGTGAATGCGGAACGTTATATCACTGAGGAGCTGAAAGTGTATGAGGAGCAGATCTTAACGGCAGAGAGCAAGATCAATGAGATAGAGTTCAGAATCTTCAATGAACTCGTACTCACTGCCGCGGAGTATGTTAATGTTATTCAGGAGAATGCAAGGGTAATTTCTAATCTGGATGCCTTGCTCTCATTTGCACGAGTAGCATTGAAGAATGGTTATGCAAGGCCTGTAATAACGGAGGAGAAACGCTTGGATATCAAGGGCGGTAGACATCCGGTGATTGAGCAACAATTACCTACCGGCGAAAGTTATGTACCAAATGATCTTTACTTGGATGATGAGGAACAACAAATCATCATTATCACCGGTCCTAACATGGCAGGTAAAAGTGCTTTGCTACGTCAGACGGCCTTGATTGTATTGATGGCGCAGATTGGCTCTTTTGTGCCTGCTGCTAGTGCTGAGGTGGGTATAGTGGATAAGATATTTACCAGAGTAGGGGCGAATGATAACCTATCCAGAGGGGAATCTACCTTCATGGTGGAGATGACGGAAACGGCTTCCATCTTGAATAATCTTGGTGATAGGAGCTTGGTGATTATGGATGAGATAGGTAGAGGTACCAGTACCTATGATGGGGTAAGTATAGCTTGGAGTATTGCAGAATATCTGCATAATCATAAAAAACAAAGACCAAGAACACTCTTTGCTACGCATTATCACGAGTTGAATAATTTGAGCAATGATTTCCCGAGAATCAAGAACTTCAATGTTGCCGTAAAGGAGATGAATGGCAAGGTGGTATTCTTAAGGAAGTTAAAAGAAGGGGGTAGCGAACACAGTTTTGGTATACATGTGGCTCAATTAGCCGGAATGCCACAGAGTGTAGTTTTACGAGCTAATGAGATCTTGCAAGAGCTTGAAAAGAGCGAAGCCAAAGAGAAGAATAAGGCCAAGATCAGTGAGGCGCCTAAGAATAACTTCCAGTTAAACTTTTTCGATCCGGTAGATCCTGTGGCAGAGACTTTGAAAGAGAAGATCAAAGCCATGGATTTGAACGCCATGTCACCTATTGAGGCGCTATTGAAATTAAATGATTTACAAAATTTGGTGAAAGGCTAACTATTTATCGTCTAGCCTTTCATACTCTACTTCCTCGTAATCGGGGAAGTCAAAGTCTTCGGGATGTAATAGGATTTCTTCCATTTTCTTGTTTTTGTTTCAAAAATCCTGAAATTCATGGGTTTATAAAAGAAATATACATTAAGGATTTGTGAAATTTAGTATACTTACGGAACAAAATTCAACCTTATGTTCCGTTTTCTCTTCTTTATCTCTAGTCTTTTTCTTCAAGATTTACGTACAGAACACCTGGATAGCCCATTGGGTATTGATGTGGAAGCTCCTAGGTTTACCTGGAAAGTAAAAGGAGGGGAACAAACTCATTTTCAAATTTGGGTTAGTACAGATTCGCTTAAATGGAGTTACACTTCCGGGAAGAAGCAGGAGGGATTTCCCCTTTTTGCGTATGATGGCCCCCAACTAAAACCCAGGACAAAGTATTACTGGAAGGTGCAGGTATGGACCAAAGAAGGATTAACGGCAGTGTCTTCTGCGGCACAATTTGAGACTGGGATTATGAAGGAATGGAAGGGCCACTGGATTTCAGACAGCAGAGATATAGATCTTAAACCAGCGCCTTATTTCCGGCATAAATTCACGGTTAAGAAGCCTATAAAGCAAGCGAGAGCCTATATAGCTGTTGGCGGTCTGTACGAATTAAGTCTAAACGGACAGAGGATAGGAGATCATTTTTTGGATCCCTTGTATACTCGTTTTGATAGAAGGGTGCTGTATGTGACACATGACGTTACTTCAGCCTTGCAAAGGGGAGAAAATGCCATTGGAGTATTATTGGGGAACGGATGGTATAATCATCAATCTACGGCCGTTTGGTACTTTGATAAGGCTCCCTGGAGGAACAGGCCTACTTTCTGTTTGGACTTATATATCCAATATACCGATGGGACAGAAGAGCGTGTCAGTTCAGGACGAAACTGGAAAACGGCGCTTTCTCCTACCATTTTCAATAGCATTTACACGGCGGAACATTATGATGCTAGGCTAGAAATATCCGGGTGGGATTCTGCGGATTTTGACGATAAAGATTGGAAGAATGCTATTCCCAGAAGTGCACCCGCGGGTAAAATCGTTTCTCAAAGTGTTAGGCCCATTCGGAAAACTTTAGAGATAAAGCCAGTGAGAATAATCCAACTGAATGATAGTATAAGAGTAGTGGATTTTGGTAGGAATATCTCAGGAGTTACTGGAATCAAAGTTAAGGGAGCAGAAGGTACGGAGGTGAGATTGCGGCACGCGGAAAGGCTTTATGAGAATGGAAGAACTGACATTTCAAATATAGATGCGCATTACAGACCCACAGATGATACAGATCCTTTCCAAACGGATATTTTCATCCTATCCGGGAAAGGTGAAGAGTATTTCTGTCCGAAGTTCAATTATAAGGGTTTCCAGTATGTGGAGATCCAATGCAAAGAACCTATAAAGATCCTGGATATTAAAGCCTACTTTGTGCACTCGGATGTGCCGGTTAAAGGGAAAGTCAATTCTTCAGATGAGCTTCTAAACAAGATTTGGCAGGCTACTAATGCTTCTTACTTAAGCAATTTTGTAGGATATCCTACGGATTGTCCTCAGAGAGAAAAAAACGGATGGACAGGAGATGCTCATATAGCTAGTGAGACAGGCCTGTTTAATTTTGATGGGATCACGGTGTATGAGAAGTGGTTGGCTGATCATAGAGATGAGCAACAAGCCAACGGGGTTCTGCCTTCCATTATTCCTACAGGGGGCTGGGGATACGAGTGGGGGAATGGTCCCGACTGGACCAGTACTATAGCCATTATCCCTTGGAATTTGTATATGTATTATGGAGATAAAAGACCTTTAGAAGAGAACTATGATGCATTGAAAAGGTATGTAGGGTATTTGCTGGAGAACTATCCAAGCGGTTTGACGGATTGGGGGCTTGGCGATTGGATTCCTGTTAAATCAAGATCTCCTGTAGAACTCACGTCTACAGCTTATTACTATACAGATGTACTGATCTTGTCTAAGATGGCCGGAGTTTTAGGTAATAAAGAAGATGAAAAGTTCTACGCGGATAAGGCAGATTATATTAAAAATACTTTCAACCAGAAGTATTTTATCCCTGAAAAGGCTATTTATGGTTCTGGGCTGCAAACAGAATTGGCGGTTCCTCTGTATTGGGGTTTAGTGCCAAAAGAGTACAAGCAGCAAGTGGCGGATAACTTGGCTATAAGAGTAAAATCTGATGGGTTGGATGTAGGATTATTAGGTACCAAAGCTATACTTCAAGCCTTGAGTGATGGGGGACATGGTGAGGTAGCATATGCCTTGGCTAGCAGAAAGACATATCCTTCCTGGGGATGGTGGATCATGAATGGGGCCACTACCTTATTTGAGAACTGGCCTATAGATGCGAAATCTGACATCTCCATGAATCACATCATGTTTGGAGAGATAGGTGCCTGGTACTATAAGGCGTTAGGAGGAATTCGACCTGAATCTGCAGGATTTCAGAAGATATTAGTTAAGCCGTTTATTCCCAGAGAGCTGGAGCGTTTTTCTGTAGAATTAGAAAGTCCGTTGGGAAAGATTGTTTCAGGATGGGAAGGAAGGAATTATACCTTGGAGATACCGGACGGCGTAGAGGCGGAATTACATGTTCCAAAGGAATTTGTTGGCGGATCAAAGGTACTTAAGTTGAAAGCGGGGAGACATACTTTTAAGGTGGAACCATGAGGAAGATAATATTATTGCTTCTTATTAGTTGGGCAGCTCATGCGCAAGTTAGAAGGGATGAAACCATCACTACCTACAGAAATGCTAAGCGCATAGTATGGCAGAGTGATCAAGGCATAGAAGGATTGAGTCAATTGCTTAGTCAGAATAGTGGACAAGCTGTGTTGAGCAATGAAGGGGTAGTGAAACTGAAGAGCAAAAAGGGCACCTTGCCGGGATTTCTCCTTGATTTTGGACAGGAAGTTCATGGAGGGCTGGAAATAGTCACGGGGATGTATCCGGGAAACAAGCCCATAAAACTGCGGGTGAGATTTGGGGAATCTGTGGGGGAAGCTATGAGTGATCACGGTTCAAGTGCTACAAATGATCATGCTATGAGGGACATGGAGGTGAGTGTCCCCTGGCTGGGCAAAATACGTATAGGGGACACAGGTTTTAGGTTTGTACGGATAGATATGCTGGATGAGAATCAGGACTTGTACCTGAGGGAGGTGAATGCCGCAGTGGTCATGAGGGACTTGCCCTACCTAGGCTCTTTTCATAGCAGTGATAGCATGTTAAATCAAATATGGCAGACGGGCGCTTACACAGTACACTTGAATCTGCAAGACTATCTTTGGGATGGGATCAAGAGAGATAGATTAGTATGGGTGGGTGATCTTCACCCGGAAGTTTCTACGGTGATGGCTGTATTTGGGGACTTAGAGGTGGTGAAAAAGAGTTTGGATTTAGCAAGAAAAACTACTCCATTGCCGGAATGGATGAACGGGATCAGTACCTATTCCATGTGGTGGCTGATTATTCAAAGAGATTGGTTCAGACAGTATGGGGATTTAACCTATTTGAAGGAGCAGGAGGATTACCTGAAGTCCCTATTAAAACATTTGATGAATAAAGTTGATGCAGATGGTAGAGAGAAATTAGATGGAAACAGATTCTTAGACTGGCCCACCAGTAATAATAAAAGGGCAGTGGACGTGGGATTGCAGGCAATGATGATATGGACACTGGAAGCGGGTGCGGAATTATGTAAGGTCCTAGAGGATGTAGAATTAGAAAAGGAGTGTCAAAACCTCAGAAATAAGATGCTAAGGGCAAAGCCTGAATTCACAGAAAATAAACAGGCTACGGCATTGTTAGCTTTAGCAGGAAGCTTGGATGCCAAAAATGCATCACGAAATATCATTGAGAAGGGTGGTGCGGATGGTTTCTCTACCTTTTACGGTTATTATATGTTAGAAGCTATGGCCAAAGGGGAGCGAGTGCCTGAGGCTTTGAAGATCATAAAGGAATACTGGGGCGGAATGATAAACATGGGTGCTACAAGTTTTTGGGAAGATTTTGATTTGAAGTGGACAGAAGGTAGTACGCGTATTGATGAGATGCCTGTTCCCGGTAAAAAGGACATACACGGTGATTTTGGAGATTATTGCTACGTGGGCTATAGACATAGTTTAAGTCACGGATGGGCATCTGGGCCTACCGCCTTTTTGAGTAAGTATGTATTAGGCGTAAATGTTATAGATAAAGATACGGTGGAGATTAAGCCTGAATTGGGGCATTTGTCTTATGCGGAAGGTACTTATCCTACTTCAAAGGGGATTCTTAAAATCCGACATGAAAAGGGGAGGGACGGGAAGGTGAAAACTACCTATGAGGCGCCGGCAGGATTAATCGTGAAATAAAAAAAAGAAAGCCATCTTTCGATGGCTTATGCTTCTTCTTTCTTATCTAAAAACTCTTGATAAACGGTAGGTTTATCGAAAGGTCTTTCTCCAATGATTTCTACCAAGTCATGCTGGTAAATGATTTCTCTATCCAGTAGGGCCTTAGCTAAAGCATCCAGTTCCTGACGTTTTTCTATCAAGAGGGCTTTCGTGGTCTCATAGGCATGATCTATGAGTTTTTTCACTTCCTCATCTATCAGTTTCGCAGTGCTTTCTGAATAGGGTTTAGAGAAAGAATATTCGCTTTGTCCTTTTGAATCGTAATAGGAGATATGTCCTAATTTATCGTTCATACCGTAGATGGTAACCATGCTGTAGGCCATCTTCGTGATCTTTTCCAAGTCGCTCAGGGCACCTGTAGAGATCTTACCGAAAACTACTTCCTCTGCGGCTCTGCCACCAAGGGCCATGCACATCTCATCGAACAATTGTTCTGTACGGTACAGGTATTGTTCTTTTGGTAAGTATTGGGCATAACCTAAAGCTGCTACACCTCTAGGTACTATGCTCACTTTAACCAGTGGGTTAGCATGTTCTAGGAACCATCCGGTTATGGCGTGGCCGGCTTCGTGGAAGGCTACTATCTCTTTCTCTTCTGGAGAAATCAGTTTGTTTCTCTTCTCCAGACCTCCGATCTCGCGGTCTATTGCATCCTGGAAATCCTTCATTTCCACTTCTTTTTTACCTCTACGGGCAGCAAGAAGGGCAGCTTCATTACATACGTTAGCAATTTCCGCACCGGCAAATCCTGGAGTTTGTGCAGCAAGTTTTTTTGCATCTACTTCAGAAGAAGCCTTGATAGGTTTTAAATGCACTTTGAAGATCGCTTCTCTACCGTTGATATCCGGTACATCAACAGAGATTTGACGGTCAAATCTACCCGGTCTTAGGAGGGCAGCATCCAATACATCCGGACGGTTAGTTGCGGCCAGAATGATGATACCGGTATCAGAGCCGAAACCATCCATTTCTACTAGTAAGGAGTTCAGCGTGTTCTCTCTTTCGTCATTACCACCAGGCATGGCACCTTTACCTCTACTTCTACCTACGGCATCAATCTCATCAATAAAGATGATACAAGGAGCTTTCTCTTTGGCTTGTTTGAACAAGTCTCTAACCCTTGCAGCACCTACCCCTACGAACATTTCTACGAAGTCAGAACCGGATAGAGAGAAGAAAGGAACGGAAGCTTCACCTGCCACTGCTTTTGCCATCAAGGTTTTACCTGTACCCGGAGGGCCTACAAGTAGGGCTCCTTTAGGTATTTTACCCCCAAGTTCCGTGTATTTGGTTGGCTTCTTTAAGAATTCAACGATCTCCGTTAATTCTTCTTTTGCTTCATCTAAACCTGCTACATCTGCAAAGGTGACCTTCACGCGGTTATCCGCATCAAAGAGGGCAGCTTTTGATTTTCCAATGTTGAAAATGGCTCCTCCCGGCCCACCTCCTGACATCCTGCTCATTAAGAAGTACATCAAACCGAACAGGAATAACCATGGGAAAAGGGACATGAAGATCTGCATGTAATCACTTCTTTCCACAGAATTCGGATAAAGGTTACTTTTGTAATCTTCAGGTAGGTCACTTTCCTTCTTTAGGTTATCAAAGCTATTCATGAAGGAGTCATCAGAGACAATATTCATCTCTAAATGAGGTCCTTTAGTGAATTTAGCGTTTCCTAAATTATTCTTATACGCTGGATTGGATAATCCTTTTTGGTTCAAAGAAATTTCAACAAGTTTTTTACCCTTAACTATAGACAAGCTCTCCACTTCCTGGTTTTTCACCATGTCTTCAAAGGTCTTGTAGGGTACAGTAGGTAAAGCACTTTTAGAGTTGAAAAACAACAAACCCATAATGGCCAAGATCAAGGTGGCTACCATCCATCCCTGCATACCACCGGGAGGCGTAGGGTTGATCTTCTTGCGCGGAGGGTTCGGTTGGCTATTTTGATCAGACATAATTATTAAATTTAATTATTGCACAGGTGTTTTTGAAGGTACCATTGTATCTCCGTAATAAGAGAAATCAGCATCCCCCCAAAGGCTTTCTAAATCATAAAATTCTCGACGATCTTTACGGAAGATATGTACCACTACATTCACGTAGTCTAACAAAATCCACTCTCTGTTTGTAAAACCTTCCTTATGCCATGGAAGTTCTTGAGCATGTTTAAAAACTTCTTCATCCACAGATTCTGCTATAGCGCCAATTTGGGTGTCAGATCCTCCAGAGCAGATGATAAAGAAGTCTGTGATGGCTCCTGATATTTTTCTTAAGTCCAGTTTAACGATATCAAACCCTTTCTTTTCCTGTATGCCATTTATTATTAGATCACATAAGGCTTCACTAGAAATTTTTTTCTTCATTCAAAAATCTTAATTGTTAATTTTGTGAGTATAGTACTCCTATTACTCATAACGCTAAATTAATTTATTTTGCTCAAACTTCATCCCAAAACTTTATTTGTTGGACAAAATCAGGTTTTTCTGCCAAATTGTCATTCCACTAATGATATTGCCTCCCAATATACAGAACGAGATGACAATTATGACGGACTTTTAGTCTATACGGATTTTCAAAGTGCGGGTAGGGGGCAAAGGGGCACGGTTTGGCTGGCAGAACCCGGGCAAAATGTGATGATGTCAGTGGTGTTGAATACATCCTATCTTTCTGTAAATAAACAGTTTGATTTAAGTATTGCGACTGCCTTAGGGGTATATTCCGGACTGAACAGTTTAGGCGTTCAGGATTTAAGTATAAAATGGCCAAATGACATTTATTGGCAGGATAAGAAATTAGGTGGTATTCTGATAGAAAGCAGTATCAGGGAGGGTAAGCTAAAATCCTCCATCATTGGTATAGGTCTTAATGTTAATCAACGGGATCATCTTCCTGAAAGAGCAGTATCTCTTGCTTTGGCAGGCTATAATTATTCAAGAGATGAAGTCATTTGCGCCCTTTGTGAGGGTTTAGAAAAGCATGTCTTGCTCCTTAAGAAAGGATATGACCTGAAGCAGGAATACTATAGTGTTTTGTTAGGCTACCAGAAAGAGCGCAGCTTTCTAAGTGAAGGTGTTACCTTCCAAGGGGTTATAACTGGTATTGGAGAAAGGGGAGAATTATTGATAACATCGGATCATTCCAAGAAAAAATTTGATATTAAGGAAATAAGCTTCTGTTTTTGAATGGCTTAATCACTGGCTTTCTTATTTTTGAGCAAAACCATACAAAACGTGAAATACGAAAAGATGATGTCTAACGTGGAAAAGCACCGACTTTTAGAACGTACAGACAACAAAGGATGGAAAAAATGGGGACCTTACCTCTCTGAGAGACAGTGGGGTACAGTAAGGGAAGACTATAGCATGAATGGTGACGCATGGAACTATGTGAGCCATGATCTGTCACGTTCCAAAGCCTATAGATGGGGTGAAGACGGAATAGGAGGGATTTCTGATAATAAGCAGCACATTTGCTTCGCTTTTGCCTTTTGGAACCATAAAGATCCTATCTTAAAAGAGCGCCTTTTTGGCTTAACTAATAATGAAGGGAATCATGGGGAAGACGTGAAAGAATTGTACTATTATTTAGATAGTACTCCTACGCATTCCTACATGAAGATGTTATATAAGTATCCTCATGCTGCTTTTCCTTATGATCAGCTCAAGAACGAAAACAGAAAAAGGGGAAAGGGTGAAGCGGAATTCGAGTTACTTGATACCGGTGTCTTTGATCAGAATGCTTATTTTGACATCTTTATTGAATATGCAAAAGTAGAAAAGGATGATATACTCATTCGTGTCCATGCGTATAACAGAGGTACAAAAAGTGCCCCTCTAACCATTCTGCCTACTTTATGGTTTAGAAATACCTGGTCCTGGGGATATCAGGAATTTGAAAAGAAGCCTATGCTAAGTGGAATTTCTACGCGCCAAGTAGAAGTATCCCATCAATTCTTCCCAAGAATGAAATTATACTGTAAGGATGCAGTTGAGCTGATCTTTACAGAAAATAATAGTAATAATAAGCGCCTTTACGGTACTGACAATGAGACTCCTTACGTGAAGGATGGCTTCCACGACTACATCATCAAGGACAAAAAGGATGCTGTAAATCCCAATAAGATTGGTACCAAGGTAGCCGCCAGATATCAAAAGATGATCAAAGGTGGAGATTCAATTAATATATGTTTAAGATTTACTACCAAAACCAATCTTCAGAATCCATTTGAGAGTTTTGAAGAAACCTTCGAAGAAAGAATCAAAGATGCAGATGATTTCTATAGCATACTGCAGGAAGAGGTACATCATGAAGAGGCTAAAAAGGTGCAGCGTCAAGCATTTGCCGGCATGATGTGGAGTAAGCAGTTTTATTACTATAATATCAATCAATGGCTCAAGGGAGATCCTAAGATGCCCATTGAGTTTCATAAGAGAGATTATGAAAGAAATGCCTCCTGGCATCATGCTTACATGGCAAATATTCTCTCCATGCCGGATAAATGGGAATATCCATGGTTCGCAGCCTGGGATTTAGCGTTTCATACTGTCACTTTGGCAAAAATTGATCCCGACTTTGCGAAGCGCCAACTCTCAGTAGTACTTAGAGAATATTATATGCACCCTAACGGACAAATTCCGGCATACGAGTGGAATTTCTCTGATGTTAACCCTCCTGTTCACGCCTGGGCCACCTTAAAGGTCTATGAGCATGACAAGAAGATGAATAATGGAAAAGGTGATATTGTGTTCTTGGAAAGAGTTTTTCATAAACTATTGCTCAATTTTACCTGGTGGGTAAACCAGAAGGACAATGACGGAAACAATATCTTCGGAGGAGGCTTTCTGGGATTGGATAACATCGGTGTTTTTGATAGAAATGCTCAGATTCCGGGGGTGAAGTTGCAACAAGCAGATGCTACAGGATGGATGGCCATCTATACCCTCAATATGCTAAGAATTGCTATGGAGATAGCCTTGGAAAGACCGGCCTATCAGGACATGGCATCCAAGTTCTTTGAGCATTTTCTACATATCGCGGCAGCCATTAATACCCCTATGGCCAAGTCAGGTTTAGGGCTTTGGGACGAAGACGACCAATTTTACTACGATAAGATCTTTACCCATAATAATCAGACTTTGTTCTTAAAGATCAGGTCCTTAGTGGGGCTAATCCCCCTCTGTGCCGTGGAAGTAATTGATGATGAGATGCTGCAGAAGTTGCCTGACTTCAAGCGGAGATTAGACTGGATCTTAGCTAACCGACCGGATCTTGCCGCCTTGATCTCCAGATGGTATGAGCCGGGCAAAGGAGAGACGCATTTGCTATCTTTGTTAAGAGGACACAGGATGAAGATGGTGTTCAAGCGACTCTTTGATGAAAACGAGTTCTTATCTGAACATGGAATTCGGTCTTTGTCCAAATACCACCTTGAAAATCCTTATCACTTCCATTTACATGGAGAAAGATTGACGGTAACTTATACCCCGGGAGAATCTGACCTGTCCATCATGGGTGGGAACTCGAATTGGAGAGGGCCCATTTGGTTTCCGTTGAACTACCTAATCATTGATGCCCTTCATAAATATTCTTCCTATTATGGGGAACATTATGAAGTAGAATATCCCACGGATTCAGGTGAAATAATCACTTTGAAAGAAGCTGCGTTTCAAATATCGGAGAGGTTAATAGAGATATTCTTGCATAGAAATGGAAACAGACCTTGTGATGGAGGAGTGTCCAAATTAAGTGAAGATCCTCATTTCAATGGTTATTACCAGTTTTATGAATACTTCCACGGAGATAATGGCAAAGGTTTAGGAGCTTCTCATCAGACCGGATGGACGGGATTAGTGGCGGACTTGATTGCTGAAGTGGCAGAAAGGAATAGAAAGAGGGGGGATTAATTCCATCCCCCTCCTAATTTTCTATACAATTGGATGTTTGCCGTCAAGATATCTAAGCGGATATCAAACAATGCCATTTCGTTATTTAGGGCATTGCTTTGGGCGTTTATCACCTCTAAATAATTGGCCATACCACTCTTATAAAGGAGAGCTGCGTTTTGAACAGCTTTTTTAGCATTAGCCAAACGTTCTGAAGCAATAAGGTATTCTTCTTCGAGTTTTTCAATGTTATTCACCTCATCTGAAACCTCTTTAACGGCTTTGACTAAGGTGTTTCTAAATTGATCAGCGGCTTGGCTCTTCTCTATCTTTGCTATGTTCTCTGCCGTTTTTAATTTCCTGTTTTGGAATATGGGCGTCAATAATGAGCTGGAAAAGGTAGCATATAAAGATCCTATGGGGTTAAATAACACTCCAAAAATCTGGGAGTCTAAACCTAAATCTGCTTTCAACGCTAAGGTAGGATAACGATTAGCTTTCGCTACGTCTGCATCAGCATAGGCTGCAATCAAATTATATTCATCCGCCTGAATATCCGGTCGGTTTCTAAGCAAATCCATGGGAGTTCCAGTAAAGATCTTCTCCGAGAATCTTTCCCCATCTAAGTTAGGTTCACGATTAATTTTTCCGGGGAATTGTCCCATCAGACTTTTTAAATAATTTTCTTCCCTGTTGATTTCCCTTTGAATCTTAGGGATCAAAGCGGTGGCATTCAGCAACTGGTTTTCTGTTTGTTGGATAGCCAAAGAAGTTACCATACCTGCTTTAAATTGAAGTTTGGTCAGATCAAGGGTATTTTGGGTGAGAGCTAGGTTAGTTTGCGCCACCTTCAGCTGTTCATCAAGGACCAAAAGGTTGTAATAGGAGATAGCTACCTCTGCTACTAAGTCAGTTTGCAGTGCTTGATATTCAGCAAGTGTGCCAGCTAATTTAGCTTGAGTGCTTTCCTTCATTCTGGCCAGTTTTCCCCAGATATCGGCTTCCCAAGTTGAGCGGAAGGGGATGAGGTACTGTCTTCTACTCACAAACATGAAATCAGGGATTTCTTTGTCTTTGTAGTATTTGCTATTAGGAGAAGAGTATCTGTTCACCGAATGATTCTCCCCATAGAATTCCGGGCTTGTAGTGAGGGTAGGAAAGAAGTTGGCTTTCTTCTGGAGCAATTGTTCCTGCACTATGAGTATATCTCTGGCCGCTATGTTCAAAGGAATGTTCTCGCTTAGGGCGGTGTCAATCAGAGCCACTAATAAGCTATCTTTAAAGAACTTTTTCCACGGAATATTAGCCACATTTAATGTGTCTTTGACTACCTGATTTCTAAAGTTTTCAGGAAGATTGCTAGTGTCTCTTACGTATTCTTGTTTGACTTTACAGGCCGAAACCAGAATGAGAAGTATTATGAATATTTTAGTCTTCATCTTCAATGGGTTTAGCGTAGCGATCATGTAAGGATTGGAAGATCAGGTAAAGGACAGGAATAATAAATAATCCTAGTAAGATTCCGAAGATCATACCACCTGCAGCACTGATACTCACTGATTTATTCCCTATGGCAGAAGGACCCTTAGACAGCATTAGTGGTACCAAACCTGCCACAAACGCTAAAGAGGTCATGATGATAGGTCGTAAACGCAGTCGGGCAGCGGTAATAGCTGCATCAAGCGGACTATAGCCCATTTTTCTACTTTGGATACCGTATTCTACTATAAGAATAGCGTTCTTGGCCAACAGACCCAGAAGCATGATTAGGCCCACTTGCACATAGATATTGTTTTCCAAGCCTGCTAGGCGTACAAATACAAATACACCTAGAATTCCGGTAGGTATGGATAGTAGTACGGCCCAAGGTAAAATGTAACTTTCGTATTGGGCTGCCAACAAGAAATAGACAAACAATAAACTCAGGGCGAAGATGAGGGTCGTCTGGGATCCGGCTTGTTTCTCCTCTAAGCTCATGCCGGTCCATTCGTAGCTGTAACTGGCCGGGATTTTTTCAGAAGCTAGCTTTTCTACGGCAGCAATGGCGTCTCCGGAGCTGTATCCTTTAGCGGCGGAAGCCTTGATACTGATGGCATTGAAGAGATTGTACCTTGAAACGATTTCCGGTCCGAATACTCGGTTCATAGTAATCAAGGTATTTATAGGAATCATCTCTCCGTCTTTGTTTTTGACGAAGATGGAGTTCAGGGTTCCCGGCTCATCACGGTACTGTACATCAGCCTGCATGTATACGCGGTATTGTCTTCCGAAGCGGTTAAAGTCTCCGGCTTGTACTCTACCAAAAAGAGACTGTACAGTACGCATCATCTCTCTTGTATTTACTCCTAAGGCTTTGGCTTTGAGATAATCTACATTGATTTCGTACTGAGGGAAATCCGCTTTGAAAGAAGTAAAGGCATTCTCTATTTCAGGGAGTTTGTTCATCTCTCTTATGAATTCATTGGCTACTTCACTAAATTCCCCAAATTCTCCTCCTAATCTATCTTGTATGACTAATTCAATACCGTCAAAGTCTCCGAAGCCTTGGACGGTTGGGCGGGCAAATACGGTTATCCTTGCGTCAGTGACCACGCTTAATTTTTCCCTTAGATCTTCTATGATATCGTTGATGTTCTCTCTTTCCTTGATGGATTTCAAGTTTATATACCCCATACCAAAAGAGGGGCTGGAGGAGGCATCAAGGATATTATACCCTGAAATACTGTTGACTGAAGCTACTGCAGGATGTTTCTGAATGATTAGATCTGCTTCCGTGATAGCTTCCGTAGTTCTAGCCAATGAGGCACCAGAAGGCATGGCTAAGGAATAGGTCAGGAAGCTGTCGTCCTCCGTAGGAATAAAAGATTTAGGAGTGGTAGTGAACAGAAAATAGGTCAATACGAATACGGCCCCTAATGCGGTAAGACTGATCTTCTTATTGGCAGTGGTCCACTTAACTACTCTTAGATACCTTTCAGTAAAGGCTTCGAAGCTCTTATTAAAGTTAGTGAATAGCCTATCCTTCATTCTTTCAAAGGTGCTGCCTGAACGTGGGTTTTCATCTTCCGGTTTTAATAATAGGGTACACAGTACTGGGCTTAAGGTTAAGGCATTTAGGGCTGAAATGAATACAGCGGCAATTAAGGTATAGGCGAATTGACGATAGAACAAGCCTACAGGTCCTTCCAGGAATCCAACGGGTAAAAACACCGCAGCCATGACCAAAGTGATGGAAATAAGGGCTTTGGAGATCTCATTCATGGCGGATACCGTGGCAGAGTAGACCTTCAGTTTTTCGCTGTGCATCTTATGATACACGGCCTCTACAACCACAATGGCGTCATCCACCACTATACCTATGGAGAGTACTAGGGCGAACATGGTCAGTACATTGATGGAGAAGCCCATCATGTCTAGAAAGAAGAAGGTACCTACCAGGGAGACCGGAATGGCTATAGCCGGAATCAAGGTAGCTCTATAGTTCTGTAAGAAGATGAATACGGTGGCAAAAACCAGTAAGAAGGCTTCAAAAATGGTTTGAATTACTTGCTTTATGGACTGGTCTATTTGATCTCTTACGCTATAGGATATCTCATATTTTATGCCTTCCGGAAATACTTTAGCTGTCTTTTCTAGTACCTCTCTTACCTTTTGGTCTATAACCTTGGCATTGGAGTTATTGGTCTGCGATACATTAATGGTGATACCCGGACGGGCATTTACCTTGTTGTCACTCCCGTAATTAGATGATCCAAATTCTACCCGAGCTACATCTTTCAGGTATAGCACAGAACCGTCCTGATTCGTACGAATGGGTATGTTCATGTACTCTTCCGGATCAGAAAATCTACCTTTATGTTTTAATACTGCTTCAAAAACCTCGTAGGAGCCTTCACCGAATTTACCCGGTGCTGCCTCAAAGTTCTGCTCTCTGATAGCGCTGATTACCTCTTGAGGAATTAGTCCGTAAACTGCTAATTTTTCCGGATTCAGCCAGATTCTCATGGAGTAATCCCTGCCTCCCAAGAGGGTAGCTTGTGCCACTCCTTCCACTCTCAAAATCTCACGAATCAGATTGATTCTGGCATAGGCCTGAAGGAAAGTTTCATCATAAGGGCCATCCGTTTTGTCAGCAAAGACGTTTATGGTCATGATACTACCACTCTGTCTTTTTACTACAGAAATACCTGCTTCATTTACCTCAGCGGGGATTTGGTTGACGGCTCTAGAGATGCTATTTTGTACGTTAACCGCTGCTATATCCGGATCTGTTCCGGGTTTGAAGAAAACGGATATGGTTCCTGAACCGGAATTATTGGCAGAGGATTTAATATAGGTCATGTTTTCTACTCCGTTTACTGCCTCTTCCAGAGGAAGTAGTACGGATTTTGCGACTGTTTCTGCATTTCCTCCGGGATAAGAAACACTAATGCTTACGCTGGGCGGGGCAATGTCCGGGAAACGGGATACGGGAAGGCGCAGGATAGAAATGGCTCCGGATATCAATATCAATAGTGATATCACTGAAGCCAGCACCGGCCGCTTCAAAATATACTTAAACATGTGGAATTAAGGTAATTTCTGACTTAGTATTTGTTTTTCACCCATGGGGTTCACTTTTACACCATCAGTTAACTTGTCCAGTCCTGATGTAACAATTCTGTCATTAGGTTTTAAGGTTCCGTCAGAAACAATATAGTTCTTGCCTGCTTTACCTTCAATCTCCACTAATACGCGTTCTACAGTGTTGTCCGGTAAAAGACGGAAGACGAAAGTTCTGTCCTGGATGGCAGAAGTGGCCACTTGAGGAATCAATAAAACGTTAGGGTGGTATTGTTCCATCAAGATCTTGGCAGAGTTTCCGGAACGAAGTAATTTCTTGGGGTTCGGGAAGGTAGCTCTAAGAGATATAGCCCCTGTAGATCGGTTCACTTGACCAGCGTCAGCATCAATCTTTCCCGTGTATTCATAGATAGAGCCATCAGCCAAAACCAATTTTACGTTTGGATTGATTCTTTTGGCGGTAGAATCTGAGCTCATCTTTTTATAGAACAGGTAATCAGATTCACTTAAGGTAAAGTAAACGTATACCTCTTCTATGTCAGATAAGACAGTGATAGGTTGGTTATCGTTCTTTGCTACTAAGTTGCCTATTCTCTTAGGAATCCTTCCTATATATCCATTTACGGGGGCTTTAATAGTGGTAAAGCCCATGTTGATTCTGGCTGTAGCTTCTTGAGCTTGTGCTCTGGCTAATGAGGCTTTTGCCACTTCTAGGTGAGATTGGGCGGTTTTTAGTTGGACGTCTGAGATGACCTCATGGTCTACTAGCGGTTGTAATCTATCAAGCTCAATTTCTGCGTTTCGTAGTCGGGCGCGTTCCACTTCTACATTAGCACGAGCATTCTTAACTTGCTCCTGATAAGGCAGTTCGTTTATCAGGAATATAGGTTGGCCTGCTTTAACAAAATCACCTTCATCAATATAGATTTTTTCTAAGATGCCTTCTACCTGCGGACGTATTTCTACGTTAACTTTCCCTTCTATGGCACCTAGATATGTGAAGGTAGTGACTGCAGAGTCTTTTTTAAGGGATTTAACGGGTAGAGACAGACCGGTGTCATCTTTAACTTCTTCCTTACATGCGAGAAATGGGAGGGCAAAACCCCATAATAAAATAATTTTCTTCATTTGGATTCTTACCGGAGAGAGCCAAAATAGGGTAGTGTGGCGATATAAAAATGCTCCGGGTTATTGGTTTAGACCACAAAGGTAAGGGGAGCAAGAGGTAACAAATGGCCCTAAATAGTAAATTTAATATAATTTTAAGGGAAATTAAAATGAATTTAAAAGTTTTTTTGGGCTGAAAAACCTTGGTTTGATCTTAAATTACAGATAATAATGTTGTGGTTTCTGGGTTTTGAGGGTAATTTTGTGACTTGAACGAAACAGTGATGATACAAATTACTAGGAGAGAGACCTTTAACGCGGCGCACCGCCTGTTTAATCCAAAATGGTCAGAGGAGAAGAATTATGAGGTTTTTGGTCCATGCTCTAAGGTGCACGGTCATAATTGGGAGTTGTTTGTTACTGTCATTGGAGAGGTGGCGGAGGATACCGGATTTGTGGTGGATCTCAAAGCTCTAAGTAGGACTATGAGAGAAGAGGTTATCTCCAAGGTAGATCACACCTATTTGAATGAGGATGTGGCATTTCTTGCGGGTAAACTACCTACTACTGAGAACTTTGCCATAGCCATCTGGGATATTTTGAAACCTGCCATCAAGCAAAAGCACGGTGTAGATTTATATAAGATCAAGTTAACTGAGACGGCAAATCACTACGTAGAATACTTTGGTCATTGATGAAATGCTTTATCATCTGTGGAGAACGTTCCGGAGACCTGCATGCAGGTAATCTGGCAGCGGCTTTAAAGGATATTCACCCAGAGGTGCAAATGCAAGGCTGGGGTGGAGACCAAATGAGGGCTGCCGGTGTGGAGGTTCTACAGGATTATGAAGAATTAGCTATCATGGGCTTTGTGGAGGTCCTCAAAAATCTGGGAAAGATCAAAGGTTTTATGGAGAGTGCAAAGGCACAGATTGATGCATTCGCACCAGACGTTTTGGTTTTAGTAGATTATGCAGGATTTAATTTGAGGTTAGCCTCCTGGGCAAAGAGCAAAGGTTATAAGGTAGTATATTATATTCCACCTAAAGCATGGGCTTGGAACAGGAGTAGAGCACATAAGCTTAGAACGTTGACGGACCTGACCTTAGCTATTTTCCCCTTTGAAGTTCCTTTCTTCAAAGAATTTGGGGTGAATGTGAAATATGTGGGAAATCCACTTTTTGATGCCATCCGTAAGTATGAGGCAGATGGAGCATTCCTGAAGAAGTGGGAAGGTAAAAAGGTGGTAGCACTTTTACCGGGTAGTAGGATGCAGGAGATTGAAGCCATGCTAGAAACCATGGCAGAGATCAGCAAGCAGGTGGAGGATTATACTTTTATCGTTGCCGGAGTGAGTAGTTTTTCTGAAGATTTTTATAGATCAAAGGGTGGCAACTTTGAACTGGTGTATGGAAAGACGTATGATCTATTAAGCATAGCCAGTGCTGCCGTAGTGACTTCCGGAACCGCTACATTGGAAACGGCATTGTTTAAGGTTCCTCAGGTAGTGGTTTATAAGACAAATCCTGTTACATATGCCATAGCTAAACTATTAGTAAAGATTAAGTTTATATCTTTGGTGAATTTAGTGGCTGATAAAGAGGTGGTAAAGGAGCTGATTCAAAGTGATTATACGGCGGAGAAGACCTTAACTGAGCTTAAAAAACTATTGTTTGATAATAAATCAAGACAAAAGCAGTTAGATGAATATGCAGAAATCATAAGAACACTGGGAGTTAAAGAAGCTTCCAGAACAGCTGCTGAAGAAATTTTAATCCAACAAAACAAATGAAAAAGATACTATTTGCTTTCGTACTAATCGCGGGAATCTGGGCATGTGATAAAGATGATCCGGATAATGAGGGTGCACCATTGGAAAGATTGACCGGTACGGGTGAGAAAAAATGGAGATTAACGAAAGCTATCGCATATTCTTCCGGTGCTGAAGTGGATTTGATTCACAATAGTGCTAATCGCTGTCTGGGTGATAATGAACTAACTTTAAGAAAGGAAGGTACCTATCTTTTGGAAGATACCGGGGTAAAATGTTCTGAGGTTGATAGAATTGAAGATGTATGGCAGTTCAATAAGGAACCTCTTCAGATCAAATTGGCAGAAATTTCATTATTAGGCAGAAGTTTTAATAATGTAGTATTAGATATTAAAGAACTGAAAAACAGTACTTTTTCGGGTGCTATTAATCAAGTTCCTACAAATTCTTTGAACGTAAACAAGATTGAATTGACCTTTTCTGAATTCAAGTAAGAAAAATGCGGAGATTAGAAACGTATTTCTCCAAATGCTTGTTAGGAAAGAGTAATGGACTGTGAATATGAGTAAAGATACAGATATATTGGAGGAAATCACCTCCTCCGAGTACAAGTACGGATTTTATACGGATATAGAGGCGGATGAAGCCCCTCCGGGCTTAAGCGAAGACATCGTTAGGTTTATTTCTGCAAAAAAGAATGAACCGGAATGGATGTTAGAATGGAGATTGAAGGCGTATAGAGAATGGGAAAAGATGACGGAGCCTAACTGGGCGAATGTTACCTATGAAAAACCTGATTTTCAGGCTATCAAATACTATTCTGCTCCTAAACAACAAAAGAAACTGAATAGTTTGGACGAAGTGGATCCTGAATTGAGGAAGACTTTTGAAAAGCTTGGGATTTCTCTTAGTGAGCAAAAAAGAATCTCCGGAGTAGCAGTGGATGCCGTTATTGACTCTGTGTCAGTGGCCACTACCTTCAGAGCTGAATTAGCTGAAAAAGGGATTATCTTCTGTTCTATATCTGAAGCTATCAAGGAATATCCTGATTTAGTGAAGAAATATTTAGGTTCTGTAGTTCCGGTGAAGGATAATTTCTATTCTGCTCTGAACTCGGCCGTATTCTCTGACGGATCCTTCTGTTATATTCCAAAAGGCGTTCGTTGCCCTATGGAACTCTCTACTTATTTCCGTATTAACGCTGCGGGAACGGGTCAGTTTGAGCGTACCTTGATCATCGCTGATGAAGGTGCTTATGTAAGCTACTTGGAGGGTTGTACCGCTCCGATGAGAGATGAGAACCAATTGCACGCTGCGGTAGTGGAGATCTTTGCCCATGAAAATGCAGAAGTGAAGTATTCTACTGTACAAAACTGGTATCCTGGAGATAAAGAAGGAAAAGGTGGAGTATTTAACTTCGTGACGAAGAGAGGTCTTTGCTTTGGAGATCGTTCTAAAATATCCTGGACTCAGGTAGAAACGGGTTCTGCAGTAACTTGGAAGTATCCTTCTGTGATCTTGAAAGGGGATAATTCTATTGGAGAATTCTATTCAGTAGCCGTTACGAATAACTTCCAGCAAGCAGATACCGGTACGAAGATGATTCACATCGGTAAGAATACCCGTAGTAGAATCGTTTCCAAAGGTATTTCTGCGGGTAGAAGTCAAAACTCTTATAGAGGATTGGTAGAAATTTCTAAACGTGCAGATAATGCCAGAAACTTCTCCCAGTGTGACTCCATGTTACTAGGTGACCGTTGTGGTGCGCACACTTTCCCATATATTGAGTGTAATAACCCTACGGCAAATGTAGAACATGAGGCTACTACCTCAAAAATAGGAGAAGATCAATTGTTCTATTGTAATCAAAGAGGTATTGATACTGAAACGGCCGTAGCCTTGATCATTAACGGTTATGCTAAAGAAGTTTTGAATCAATTACCTATGGAATTTGCGGTGGAAGCGCAAAAACTTCTAGCCGTTTCCTTGGAAGGTTCAGTAGGTTAATTAATATTGCCAATATATTTTAAAAGAAGGTCTGCTTTTTAGTAGACCTTTTTAATTAGAACCATATGAGAAAGATTCGCAGACTTCTCAGTAAGATTATTTTCTACTTCTTTGCCTTTTCAATAGGAGGTGTTTTGCTGTTTAAGTTTTTGCCCATTCCTTTTACCTGGACCATGTTAGACCGAAAGGTCAGTGCCATAGCTGAGGGTAAAGATTCAAAGATCCATTACAAGTGGAGGTCTTACCATAAGGTTTCCAGAGAAATGCATCTGGCGGCAGTTGCAGCGGAAGATCAAAACTTTCCTGTACATTGGGGATTCGATATTAAAGCCTTACAAAAGGCATATGTCAATAATCAGAAAGGTAAAAAAGTGAGAGGTGCTAGTACCATTAGCCAACAAGTAGCAAAAAATGTATTTCTGTGGCAAGGCAGAAGCTATTTAAGAAAGGCCTTAGAGGTGTATTTTACTGCACTTATAGAGCTTATTTGGGGAAAGCAGCGTATACTGGAGGTGTATGTGAATGTGGCTGAGATGGGGCCAAATACCTTCGGAGCAGAAGCAGCTTCTCAACGATTCTTTGGGAAGCCGGCATCCCATTTGACGCGGGCAGAAGCTGCCCGATTAGCCGCTGTTTTACCTAGTCCGGTGAAATGGTCTGCAGCTAAGCCAGGTCCTTATGTTACCCGGAGATCCGGGGTTATACAAAAATATATGCGTGCATTAGGTGGATTTAAATACATAGAAGGCCTTCGGAAGTTTTGAGACTAATATTTCTTTTACTACTATTTTCCACCTTTACCTTACAAGCTCAGATCCAGATAAAGGTATTGGATTCTCTGAGTAGGGAAGGCGTTCCCGCTGCAGTGATTTGGGACGGAAACATGGCTGTAGGTCAAACAGATCCTGAAGGAGTTTTTAGTTTTGTTCCAAAATCCGGAATTCTGAGAATCAGTTCCGTAGGTTATAACACCTATACCCTTGAACTAACTCCCGGACTCTCTTCCTATACGGTCTTATTACAAGAAAATTTCATTTCTCTCGCTGCAGTTACTGTCAAAAAGAAGAAATACAGGAACAAAGGGAATCCGGCCGTTGAATTCATCAAACAAGTTATAGATCATAAGGCACAGAATAGAAATAGCGGATACGAACATCTTTATTACAAGGAGCATGAGAAGGTCAGAATAGGATTGGTCAATAAGAAGGAAAAAATGCTCAAACATCCAGTAGTTAAGCTTTTTCCTGCCCTAGCTCATAATTTTGATTCAACTAGAATAGAAGGAAAGGTCTTTTTGCCCCTTTTTGTTCAGGATCAATTGAACGAAGTCTACTACAAAGGGGAGAAAATGCACAAGAGGGTGCTGGAAGAAAAGGCAGTAAAATTAGATGAAAATATTTTCGATAATGAGGGTATCAAGATGTACATAGCCCATGCCTACCAGCCTTTTGATATTTATGATAACTCCATGATGTTAATCACCAATCAGTTTGTGAGCCCCATCTCTGATCTGGGTCCTACATTTTATATGTATGATTTGGGTGATACGTCCTTAGTTCAAGGTAGAAAATATGTCAAGGTTTATTTTACCCCCAGAAACTCTAAAGATTTTCTATTTTGGGGTGAGATGCGAGTAGATCTAGAAACGTATGGTGTGACTAGTATATCTCTTCGTACGGGTAAAGGAATAAACCTGAACTGGATCAGGAATTTAGAGATAGATCAGCAATTTATACGTAATACGGAGGGACGATATAGCCTGCGGGTGAGTAATGTGGCTATGGAATTTTCCATCACTTCTAACATGAAGGAATCAATCCTGACGGAGAAGTTGATTGAGTTTAGTAATTATCAGGTTAATCAGGCAAAGAACTGGGATGAGTTGGAGGTGAAGCCTGTGGTGAAGGAAGCACACGAATCTATAGGGGAAGGTTCAGCTTATGATGACAAGATCTATGCTACACTGGATAGTTTGAAAGATACCAAACGTTTCAAACAAGTGAGTCAGGCCATTGGTGTACTGGGGTACGGATATTTTAGTGCCAGCCCCTTTGCAGAGGTAGGACCTCTTTCCACCTTTATTGGGCATAATACCTTGGAAGGATTTCGAATGAGGGTGGGAGCCAGGACCCAGCCGGCTTTTAGTAATAAGGTTTTCTTGGAAGGCTTTGGTGCTTATGGATTCAGAGATGAACGTTGGAAATACAATGCCATGTTCACCTACTCCTTTACCGGGAAGAATAAGTACGTCTTCCCAATGAAGAATATAACCGTAGGCTATAGAAAGGATATAGAAATCCCGGGAAACAACTTAAGATATACAGCTGATTACAGTTTCTTACTCAACATTCCTCGAGGTGAAACGGATAAGTGGGTGTATTACAAGAGATTCACCTTAAAGTGGGTGCAAGAGTTTCAAAATAGACTCTCCTACCGACTAACCTACGAAAATACTATCCAAGAGGCTGCAGGAAGTTTGATATTTAAGAAGGGAGAAAGGATTTTTGATGAATTAACCACCACGGAGTTCAAAGGGGAGTTAAGGTATGCCCCAAACGAGAGATTTTATCAAGGTAAAACCAGTAGGTCAAGCCTAACCACCCAGTATCCCGTCTTTACCCTCCGTACATCTTGGGGAGTAAAAGGCCTGCAGGGCGGGGAATATAATTATCAGAAGTGGAGTCTAAATATAGATAAACGAATGTTATTGGGACCGTTAGGTTATACCGAAACCAATTTTGAGATGGGTATGACTTATGGTAAAAGATTGCCTTACCCTCTTTTGGACATTATGCGGGCAAATCAAACGTATACTTTCCAACAAGCTTCTTATAATATGATGAACTTCATGGAGTTTGTAGGAGATAGGTTTGTGGCTTTAAAACTGGAACATAATTTTAATGGGGCCTTATTGAATAAGATTCCTCTGCTTTCCCATCTAAAATGGCGAGAGCTTTTGTCCTTAAAGATGCTTAGCGGAGGACTAAGCTCCTCTAATAGAAATGGGGCTTTTGACTTTCCTAAAAATGAGGAAGGACTACCTACCATGTATGCTCTGGGCAATAAGCCCTACATAGAAGGAGGAGTGGGTGTTGGAAATATCCTTAAGTTTTTCAGGATAGATTTAGTAAAGAGATTTACTTATATCCATCATCCGGATATTTCCAAAGTGGGTATTAGAGTTCGGGCTGACTTTGATTTTTAAGGCGGTCGATGTTCATCACTTTCGGGATAAAGAAAGAGATTAAACCAATAACTGCAATCAATCCTCCTAGTAGAATGAAGGAATTTCTGATTCCCAAATCTTCTGCAAAGATACCAATACCCATTAAGCCTAATAGGGAAGGGAAGAGGGATATACTTCCAAACATGGCAAAGACTCTTCCTAGGACTTCAGGTTCTATTTTCTCTTGAATGAGTGTATTAAAGCTGGCATAATAAACGGATGAGGCTACTCCCCCTAAGCCTGTCAAGCTTACAAACAGGATAAAATACTCTTTTGGTAAGACTCCAATAAACAACATACTAAAACCTAACACTAGGTAGGTTAGATTTACTAGAATTACTTTGTTGATTTTAGAATTACTAATACCTAAGGCGCTGCCTCCAATAAACATACCTACTCCCCAGATAACTTCAATAACGCTTACTTCAAATTTCCCTCCTTCAAAATGGCGGATGGTCATTAGGGGGAAAAGCACGGCTATAGGCATGATAAAGAAGGTAACGCAGATAGAACCTAGAAATAGTAGTCCCATGCCAGATTTAGATAAGATGGCTTTAATTCCCTCATTTATTTGGAAAAAAATGCTTTCTGAGTGGGATTCAGAAGCCGGAGGTTGAGGGATGTGAATGAAGAATAAAGAACCTATGGCCATTATGGCTCCAATGACGTCAAAAAGCAATACATATTCAATATCTAAGTAGGTTATGGCAAGCGCTCCAAGAGCCGGTCCTCCTATAGTGGAAATGGACTGTATGGTTTGTTGCAATCCGGAAACTCTTAAAAGTTGGTCCTCTGGGGCTAATAAGGGTATGGAGGCCTGTAGAGCCGGCATATGAAAGGCAGAACCTGCTGATCGCAAAGCCATTAAGAGGTAAAGTAGAGAAAGTTCTGGTTCTCCATAGACAAAGTATAGAGAGATGGCCAAGGTACATAAGGCGATGAATCCATCTGCTAGCATCATGGTTAGCTTTCTGTTCCATTTGTCTACATACACTCCTGAAAACAAACCGAGAATAGCTTGTGGTAAGAAGCCTGCAATAGCGGAATTTGCCAGTACTACAGCAGAGTCATAAGTGATGCTGAGCCAAAGCATCACTGCAAAATTCACTAAACTACTGGTTATAATGGAGATGAATTGTCCTGTAAAGAGAATGGCAAAAGTTCTTTTCCAATGTTGCATGTGATTTATATTTTTTGGGGCGCAAAGGTACAAAAAAGTAGAAGCTTTTAGTTGGTATATTGAGTTTACGGCTACTTTTGTTCAAAAATTTAGTGAATGTACTACGAATCTCGACATTTTGAAAAGGAATTCCCCGGGAAGGGCGAATATGAAAGTTGTACCTTTAATAGTGTAGATTTTACAGAGGAAAACCTGAGTGGAATAGCCTTCATAGATTGTAAGTTTGATAGTTGTAATTTAAGCATGTGTAGGGTGGAAAGTGCAACTTTTCAAGATGTTACGTTTAGGGATTGTAAAATCCTAGGAGTGAGATTTGATACGGTTACCCCTTTCGGACTTTCCTTAAGGTTTCAAAACTGCCAGTTGCAGCATGCCTCCTTCCTGGGTATGCGTATGAAGAAGACCCCTTACATTCAATGTGTGATGGAAGGTGCTGATTTCACAGGAGCAGATCTAACAGAGGCTGTCTTTCAGGAGACTGACTTAAGCAATGCCACATTTGAAAGGAGCATTTTAGAAAAGGCCGACTTTAGATCTGCTAGGAATTTCTCTATTGATCCTGAACAAAACAGGATGAAAAGGGCCAAGTTTTCTAAAGATAATATTGCTGGTTTATTGGATAAATATCAGCTCTCTCTTACTTGAAACTCCAAATCAAGGGCAAAAAGAAGGTGATAAACATCATCCATAAGATATACACCGGAATATAACTCAAGAGTACTCTGTTTACTCCTTCAAGTGGAATAGAACTCTTAAGGGATCTTCCTAATTGCCAGGTTATCCATAGTAAATGAATAAAGATGAGGAGATTGCCTCCGAAGATGGCGAATCTGTTAGGTGTCCATCCGTAGGAAGTGATTCGAAAGAGGATAGCTGACAAGGCCACTGCATTAACTATGAAGCTAACCAGTGCCAAAAGGAATAAAACCCATCTGCTGAAAGAGCTGCCATTGTTTTCTGCAATGGAGAAGAAGATCAGGGCCAGAACTCCTATAAGGACTAGGTTAAACACCAACAAAAAGTCTCTGTCCGTATAGGGATCCTTCCCCGAATATAATAAGGTGACCAGATAGGCACTTAATATGAGTAGGACCATAGGGGTGAAGATCTTTGCTATGGTGGGAGCAACCTGGCTGACCATTTGCGGATATTTCTCCAGCAAAAAGGTGGAAACCACCGGCGCTGATGCTAGTCCCCAAATGATGACGTAGTGAACATAAAAATCAGTAATGTTTACATTAATTAGATCAAAAAGGCCTAGCGTTAATCCTGTCATCAGGGCTCCGGAAAGGAGGATAATGACAGTCATCACTACCAGATCTCCTATGTACTGTAAAAATTCCAGTTTGGCTTTATTGTCATTTCCTGCATAGATATAGCCCAAAATAGACCAAAGGAAAAAGGGGAGGTGGATAAAAGCCAGATGGGTAGTATCTCTATTCAGAGGAAGGAAGTGGATATAGCACAAGGAGAGCAGGAAGATCAGGAGAAAGGGCAAGATGGTGGATAAGGCTATTCTTTTCGACCAGACGAAGTATACCGATAAGCCACCAAAGAGGATAAATGGCAAATTTCTGAGATAGAAACTGTCCGATTCAACTGCCGGAAAGAAGTCGGGAATTTTAGCATACAGTCCCAGAAAAAAACAGATCAAGCCTACGGTCATCCATTCGTTTTTGGTGATTACAGACTCTTCTTTAAAGTATAGTCTGGTATTCCAAAATTGAACGATGGGTAAGTGATTAACTTCCTCAGGAAGAGAAGAAAAGGCAGTCTTGAAACCCGATTTATTTTTTCGGTACAAATGTTCAAGTACTTCGGGATTTTGCAGGTTCTCAAAGATTTGCTCTTTCATGAGGTTGAATGTTTTTACGAATATACTGATTGTTCGGAAAAATAGTAGGGAAAAAAAATAGGGATGGGAACTGCCTTATTTCCAATAATCCTTCACATAGTTCAAAAAGATAGCTTAAATTTGCTGCGGAATTAAACCGATCATCAATTATTTATGAACAATTTTGCAGACACCCGCATTTTTGACTTGATCCAGAAGGAGCATGAAAGACAGCTACACGGGATTGAATTGATTGCATCAGAAAACTTTGTTTCTGAACAGGTTATGGCAGCAGCCGGTAGCGTATTGACCAACAAATATGCGGAAGGTCTTCCGGGAAAACGTTATTACGGAGGATGTGAAGTGGTAGATGAAGTAGAGCAAATAGCGATTGACCGTCTGAAGGAGTTGTTCAATGTAGGTTGGGCAAACGTTCAGCCTCATTCCGGAGCTCAGGCAAACACAGCAGTGTTTTTGGCATGTCTTAACCCTGGAGATAAGATCTTAGGTTTCAATTTAGCACACGGAGGTCACCTGACTCACGGTTCTCCGGTGAATATTTCCGGAAAATACTTTCAGCCTTTGTTCTACGGTGTGGAAGAGGCTACAGGTTTAATTAACTGGGATAAGGTAGAACAAACGGCTTTAGCTGAGCGTCCAAAATTGATCATTTGTGGAGCTTCTGCATATTCCAGAGACTGGGATTATGAGCGTTTGAGAAATATTGCTGATAAAGTGGGCGCCTTGTTATTGGCAGATATCAGTCACCCTGCTGGTTTGATTGCTAAGGGATTATTGAATGATCCATTTGATCACTGTCACATTGTTACCACTACTACTCACAAGACCTTAAGAGGAACTAGAGGTGGTGTAATTATGGTGAGAAATGACTTTGAAAACCCATTTGGTATCACTACTGCAAAAGGAAAAGTTAGAACCATGACTTCTCTTTTGGATTCTGCGGTATTCCCAGGTATCCAAGGTGGGCCTTTGGAACATATCATTGCTGCTAAAGCCGTAGCCTTTGGTGAAGCATTGACAGATAATTACACGGCTTATGTTAAGCAAGTGAAAAAGAATGCTAAGATCATGGCGGATACCTTTGTGGAGAAGGGATACAAAGTGATCAGTGGAGGTACGGATAACCATTTGGCTTTGATTGATTTGAGACCAAAAGGATTGAACGGCAAATTGGCTGAAAATGCTTTGATCAAAGCAGACATCACTGTTAACAAAAACATGGTGCCATTTGACGATGCTCCTGCTATGACTACTTCAGGTATACGTGTAGGTGCTGCTGCAATGACCACCAGAGGTTTAGAAGAAAAAGATTTTGTACGCATTGTTGAATTAGTAGACCGCGTATTGATGAACCATGATAATGAAAAGGTTTTGAACACTACCAAAGCTGAAGTAAATGAATGGATGAAATGGTTCCCTCTATTTAAGTAATCACCTGTATGACACCATTAGACCAAGACCATTTAGAAGAGGAATTAGACGGAGAAAAGGAAATGACCTTCTTGGAGCACCTGGAAGAACTCAGGTGGCATTTAATTAGGTCTATTGCGGCTATTTTTATCTTTATGATCGCCGCCTGGTTTTTAAAGGAGTGGGTTTATGGTGAATTAATATTAGGTCCAACCAAGCCGGATTTTTGGACATACAAAAAACTCTGTGATCTTGGACAAAGCATAGGCGTAGATGGCCTATGCTTTAACGAGGTCGCATTTAAATTCCAAAACAGGGAGGTTTCCGGCCAGTTCATGCTAGCTATTACCTCTTCTGCTGTGATCGGTTTATTGATCGCATTCCCTTACGTTATCTGGGAGATTTGGTCTTTCATTAAACCGGGTCTTAGACCAGTAGAAAGACGTGCGGCAAGGGGTGCAGTGTTTATCGTTTCTACCTTGTTCTTTGCGGGTGTTGCGTTCGGTTATTTTATAGTAACACCGTTTGGGGTACATTTTCTAGCGGAATTCCAATTGGATCCGTCTATTGAAAATCAGTACGACATAAAAAATTATCTTTCTATTCTTACTACACTGACCCTGGCCTGTGGTTTGATGTTCCAATTGCCTGTTATCATTACTGTCTTGACGAAGATTGGGATTGTTAATCCTTCCTTTTTGCAAGAGTATAGGAGACATGCATTTGTGGTTATTTTGATTGTAGCTGCTGTGATTACCCCATCGCCGGATGTAATTAGTCAGTTATTAGTGGCCTTTCCTCTTTATTTCCTGTTTGAAGTTAGTATATTGGTATCGAAAAGAATATACGCAGCTAATCTCAAACAGTTAGAAGATGAACACATTTAAGAAGTTAAGTGCACCACGCAGTTTAGGAAGTACATTACTATCCATCGTCATTATAGTCTTTATTGCCTATATATTGGAAGATGTGGTTGTTCCATTTCTGTTTGCTGCTCTTTTGTCTTTTCTTTTAGTTCCCATTACTCAATATCTTGAAAATCATAGGATACCACGGGTAATAGCAATTCTGATTTCTATTGTATTAATTATAGCTATTATAGGCGGGGTTATGTACGCGGCCTATACACAGGTTATTAAGCTACAGGATTTATTTCCACAGATAGAAAAGCGTTTTAATGAGTGGATTAGTGCGCTAGCGAGTCTGCTTAGCAATTTTGATATTGATAAGCAGCAGCTGATTGCAGAAGGTCAAAAGCATATATCTGATGCTGTAAAGAGCGGCTCTCAATTTCTTGGAGCAACCATTGGGGGCACTTCAAATTTCCTAATGAGCATTGCTTTATTGCCTCTCTATATATTCCTGATGTTGATGTACAGGGATTTTTTAAAGACCTTTGTTTTCAAATGGTTAAAGGATACGAGTAAGCACAAGATAGTGACCACCATCAATAAGGTAAAATCAGTAGTTAGAGGCTATATTACGGGCTTAGTACTGGTTATTTTGATCATTGGAACATTGAATTCTACAGCTTTATATTTTATAGGCATAGATCATGCTTTGTTCTTTGGATTCTTCGCCGCTTTTTTGGCTATTATTCCTTATATAGGTGTGGCATTAGGTTCTGCACTTCCCATCTTGGTGGCACTGATTACACAAGATTCCTACCTTGCCGCCGTGATGGTGGCAGCTTCTTTTGCCGTTATACAGTTTTTGGAAGGGAATTTCATAACTCCTTATGTGGTGGGGAATCAGGTGAGTATTAACGCATTGATTGCGATAACTGCCTTACTCCTTTTTGGAAAATTATGGGGTATAGGCGGTATGATTTTGGCCTTACCTATGACTGCGATCTTAAAGGTCATCTTCGATGCAAATCCACGTACTGAGGCTTGGGGCTTTTTACTGGGTGATGCAGAAAATGAAGATGTAAAGCACGTAACTAAATATTTCCGTTTTAAAGAATTCTTTGAAACGGTTAAGAAGAGAATTTAACCAATTGGTTAACCAGAACTTCAAAGTCATTCGGATAAGGTGCGGTGATGCTTAACACCGTTCCATCCACATCTCTAAAATGGATCTTATGTGCATGAAGGGCCACTCGTTTGATCAAAGGAAGTTCTTCTGATTCTGCTTTCAAGTTGAATTTTCTTTTGATTTGTGAGAGGAAAATATAGTCTCCGCCATAGGTGGGGTCGCAAACTATAGGGGCGTTTAGGCATTGCAAATGAACCCTGATTTGGTGCATTCTACCTGTGATGGGTACGCAGCGTACTAGGGTATGTCTTTGGAACTTTTGCAAAGTAAAAAAGATAGTTTCTGCTAATTTCCCTTTTTGTCTGTCTATTCTTACCGCTGTCCCGTCCTTAAGTATGGCTATGGGTAAAAATACCCCGATGCTATCAAAATCATGTGCGCCGTTTACTACAGCGTGGTATTCCTTTTGAACTTCTCTATGCTCAAACTGCATAGCAAGATTTCTATACGCTTCCGGATTTTTTGCTAGAACTAAGGCTCCTGAGGTTTCTTTGTCTAGTCTGTGGCAAAGCTGGATGTCTCCATAGGCTTCTCTGGCAAGTTTTAAGATGCTTAGACTTTTGTCAGCGGTACGTTCATCTAAAGAAGGTACAAATGGTGGTTTATTGATTACCACGTAGTGCTCATTTTCAAAGATGACCAAGTCTTTTATGTCCAGATTTTTTGGAGCCTTTTTAAATTTGCTTAAATCCAATGCCAAAGATTTTTTTGCAAAGTTACAAAGAATTTTCAGGCTTTGATAGCGTAAAGGTAAAGGTAGTACCCTCTCCTAATTTTGATATAACATCTATAGAGGCATCATGAGCATTAAGGATATGCTTTACAATGGCTAATCCGAGGCCGGTTCCACCTACCGCACGTGATCTACTTTTGTCAACCCTGTAAAACCTTTCAAAAACTCTCGGTAGGTGCTCTTCAGAAATGCCTATGCCATTATCAGCGACTTTGACCTCGGTACCTTTAATGGTTACAGTAACCTTTCCACCTGGTTTTCCATAGGTTATTCCGTTGGAGACCAGATTAGTAAGGACTTGGGAGATTCGTAGTCGGTCAGCATTGACAAGCAGTGGGTCTTTAGTTTTTATATATAAACGGATGTCTCTTTTTTTAGCCTTGCTTTCTAATTGTTCAAATACCTCTTCGACCACCTCCTTTAGATCAATAGGCTCAAAATGCATGCGGATATCTCCTGATTCCACTTGCGTTAAGATGAGGATATCTTTTACTAAAACTTCTAACCCGTCTAAGGATTTTGCAGCCTTTTTTAGGAATTTGTGAGACACCTCCGGATCTTCGATGGCACCATCTAAGAGTGTATGTATAAAGCCTTGTGCCGCAAAGATGGGTGTTTTTAAGTCGTGAGAAACGTCAGCGAGGAACTCCCGCCTAAAGGTTTCCATCTTTTTCAAGGTGTCAATTTCTTCCTCCTTTTTTGAAACATAATGGGAAATCTCATTCTTTAACTTCTTTAAAGGATTGACACTTTTAATGATGCTCTTTTTTGATATTTCTGCGTCTTTTAATTCGCGAAGGCTATGATAGATCTTATTCACCTCTTGGAAAACCAGTACATCAATGACGTAGTACACCAGAAGGTAGGCTATCAAAAATGAAGTGGAGCCTGTGATAAACATCATGGTGCGGTCTGCTCCCGGAACGAACTGTAGAAAAACTACGGTGATCACGGAGATGGAGAGAGAGATAAGTAAGGAAATCCATCTGGGAGAAAGACGCATAGATACTTTAGATTTAGTTCAAAGATGCCATTTATTCTGCATTAAACATATATCCTACACCCTTTAGAGTGCCAATATATTTATCGCCTATCTTCTCTCTAACTTTCCTGATATGAACATCTATGGTTCTTTCCACTACGTAGATATCTGTTCCCCAGATCTTTTGTAGAAGTGAATCTCTGCTTTGGACTTTATTAGGATGGGAGGCTAAAAAATAAAGGATTTCAAACTCCTTTTTGGGCAGCACCTTAACGCTTCCATCTTCTGTAGTAACTGAATAGTTTTGCTTGTTTATCACTAAGCCGCTGATTTCCAAGACGTTTTTTTCTTGAGATTTCTCCTTTCGGAAATAGGCTTGAATCCTACTTAATAGGGCTCTGGGTTTGATGGGCTTGGTGATATAGTCGTCAGCGCCTACCTCAAATGCTGCAACTTCTGAATATTCTTCAGCTCTCGCCGTCAAATAGATCAAATGGGTTTGAGGCTGCTCTGTTTTGATGATCTTTCCTGCCTCGATTCCATCCAAAAGGGGCATCATGATGTCCATTAGTATGATATCAGGCTGAAACTCTTTTGCTACCTCTATAGCTTTTAGGCCATTTTCTGCGGATCTGACCTGGTATTGTTCTTTTTCTAAATTGTAAATGAGTAATTCCAAGATATCCTCGTCATCATCTACGACTAAGATCTTTCCGTTCATACTGATTGGTGTGTTTTTTTTTACAAAAGTAAAGTTCTTATGTTAAGGCAATGTTAAATCAGTATCAAACGCGAAAATTCCTCTTTGTTCATTAGTGAAAATGAGTCGGGTAAGGCCGTCGTAGCTTATGGCTTCCGTTTGTTTCTTTGCAATCTTTATGCATTGCTGGGGTTTTTGGAAGTTGATATTTTGGTTTTCTATTCCAAATAGGAATATCTTTCCATAAGAAATCAAGGCAAATTGTTTCTTGTCAGGTCTAATGGCGGCTCCGGTAATTTGTGCTTTTAGCCATATTTCGTCTATTTTCTTTGCTACTTGTAGGCCCGGTTGATCACTCAGTACATATAATCTACAAACTTTTACGGCTGGGGATTCCCAACTTTTGGTAAATAAATACAAGGAGTCCTTGGTCCAAAAGAAGGCTTCGCAGTCGTGCTCTTTTTTCCCTTCTATTTGATCAGGATAAGTAAATTGAATCCTTTCTGTTTTACTTCCATCCCATTTGTATATCGTGAGATCTTTGCGAGTACTGTTATTGTTTCCAAAATCCCCTATGTAAGTATTACCGTTATCATCCCTACAAATTTCTTCCCAGTCCTTGTTCGAAGCCTGCGGTATAGGTATTTCTCTTTTTAATACGCCTTCTCGAGTTGTTTCATAAATGATGGCACCTCCGCCACTGTCATTGATGGACCAGAGGAGATATTCTCCATTCAGTGCCAATCCTGAGGCTTCAGAAATGGACTTATCGAGTTTGCCCCATTTTCTTATTCGGTATTTTTCCTTATCCAGTCCTACTTTTTTATCTTCATACTGGCAGGTGACCAGGGCCACTTTGATTCCAAAAAGGAAGATTAGGACTCTATAGATCATACGGTTCTAAGTTTTTCAATCTCGCGGACCACATCCAAAATGCCCTTTAGAGGAATCTTAATCCAAGATTCCCTATGAGAAATCTCAAAATCTAATTCATGGATAGCTTTTTCTAACAAATGGAATTGTAGGAGGTAATTCACCTCATTATTGTTTTTAAGAAGGGTATGATGTGGACCAAAGTAACCCAAATATTCCTCCAAGAAGGTATCTCGCATCAGTTTGTACCAGCGATCAGAGGCTCGAAGTAGATCTTTTTCTGGGATTTTCTTGGTATGGTCTGAATTGTACAATTTGGCAGAGACGGCATAGTGATAAGATCGAATCATGGAAGCAACATCCTTTAAGGGGCTGTGCTTGATCATTCTTTGTTCTATAGGAATCAAGTGTTCTCCTTCAAAATCTATTACGTGAATTCCATTCTGATTGATCAGGATTTGTCCAAGATGAAAATCTCCATGAATTCTTATTCTTAGGGAATTAAATACCCGGGTAAGGATTTGGTCAATGAAGTTCAGAATCTTATCCTTCGCCTCCATAAACTGCCAGGCCAGTGCTTGGGTAGGAGTGTCTAATTCCAGGTATTTGTCTATTAGTCGGTCATATACCTTATCCAGGCTTACCTCTACTTGCCTATGTATCTCAGTTCTATATGTTCTATTGATTTGTTCGGGTCTGAAAGATTCTTCTGATCCTAAGTCAAAGAGAGCATCGTGCATAATGGCCGTCTCTCTACCTAAATCAGCTACTTTGACGAATACATCTTCCTTCACTTGAAAATTTCCGTCTACCAGACCGCTGATAAAGTCATTGAGGTAATCTCCGGTTAAGGACCAATTGTCTTTTGACTCTGCTATATATTCTGTTAAGACACCGAAGGTATATACTGTATTTCCATTTTCTGTCAAGTTAATGCTTCCGCAGTAATCTGCGTAGGAGTTAAAATTCTGAGTTCTTGACAAGAAACGCAGGACTTCAATTTCAGGATTAATGCCTTGATGAAGAGTTCTGTAAAGTTTGAAAAAGTATTTGTCATTATATACAAAGGCTGTGTTATTACTGCCGATGTCCAGATATGAGCTTTCTAATTCATTTTCTTCAAGGATTCCTGTTCCTCTATCAAACTCTAAGATCTGATCGTTTTTCTGAGGAGTTTGAGTTGTCCTAAGGATATTGTAAAATAGCGCTAATCTGAATTTTGGATCATAAACAGCATCTACCAGAAATCCTTCTTTTTCGTCTAATGTAGCTCGGGAGATAAAGGCTTCTTCCGGGATTTCAGTGGTGCCTTCTTCTACGAAAGATACTGGAAATAAGTAGGTTTGTGGGTCTGATCCGGCGCTTTTGATCTGTAGGTATACAAAGAAGAACTCGTCTTCCTCATATTGCATTCTAATAGCTCCTGTGATCTTGATTCTGCCTATCTTTTTGTTTGAGAGCCAAGAACATTTCTGTAAATAGTGTGGGAGTAAATTATCTTCAAGAACCGTGTGAACGTATTTATCCTTTTCGAACCCTTGCCAATCCAACAATAAAACAAATGGTGACATAAAAAACGTGCTTTAATGTGCTAAAAATAGGTGCTAATTGTTTATGTCCAATGCATTCCTGACTTTTTTTTAGAGGCGTTTCAGTACGCATTTTACATAATAATTTTGCTGTAAATCTTTCCCGTATACTTGGATGCGAAAGATGTAGAGTCCGTTTGGGAGGGATTGTCCTCTGGAATCACAACCGTTCCAAGTGATTTTACCATTTGTTCCTAAATAATAGGGGGTAGGATATTTGAAGATTACTTGTCCGTCTCTGTCTATAATCATGATTCTAGCGTATAATTCACTGTTTTGTAGTATATAATGGAGGCTTACTTCATCGCTGAATACCTCAGGTTCGGTTCGAAAAGAATTCCCAGATTCGGTTACATTTTGAGAGTTTTCATATCCTGGTGTGCCATATCCGCTATCCATAGATGCTGTTTTCCAAGTGTTATTCATTCTTTCTAGGGCTTTGCCTTTCGGTGAGTCTAGAAGTGCTGCATGCATTTTAGTGTGATAATGTATTCTATCATACACTTTCCCTTTTGGATCTAACAATAGGAGGGTGGCAGAATCTTGAGGTAGTGTAGGCAATTTTGGAACTTGGATCATGTTAGTGGCCATGGGAAACTGAAGTTTTAGACTGAGGGTATCTGTGGTAAACACTTGATAAGGCTGTGAGACTAGATACTGTGTAGCAAGGGAGATCTCTTCAGATCTCTGACCAAATATTCTTCTTAACTTCCAATTTTTTAGATTAATGGGGACGCTGGTTTGTATTTCGATATAATCGAAGGAATCTTTTGGAGGATCAAAAAGTAATTCAGAGATCAAGATTTGCCCCATTTCCGGTGTTTGGGTATCTACGAAATCTAAGGTTAAATCTTCTCCAACACCTCCTAGACAGTCTGTAGGTGAGAAGATATAAAGGTGATGTGGAGGGGTGTTAAAGGTTAGGAGAATTTTTGATTTATTGTTTTCGAAGAAAGAGATGGATTTAATCTCCTTATTTTCTGCGAGGTAATGTTCATAGTTTAGCATTCTGGCATTCATGGCTCGATTAAATTGTACTATCAATGAATCTGTAAGTAGATCAAATGAAATCAGCCGTGGTGGTTCGATGTTTCTAATAGGTTCTAGAACGGAGTTGGGTTTTCCGGGAGTGCCTCCCAAGGGGTGTATGGAGGGTGTCCAGTTTTCTCTACCTAAACAGGCGAACTCCGTATCTTTCATCTCCATGCTTATTCCGCCCTGAATGTTCCACGATTCATCATAGAATAGAGAAAATATTTCCTGACCGAAGGAATCTATCAAATGTAGGGAGGAAGAAGCATTGGGTAGTGAAAAGTTAGAAAGTGCAATTACTTTACCGTAAGGTATAAAATCATTTGCCCGATTGTACCTGCAAACTACTGCATATTCTTTTGGAAGAAGAGTGCTGTCTGGGAAAGTGGCTTTTGAACCTGCATAAAGTAAGGTGTAACCTTTTAACCGTATAGGAAATTCTGTGGGGTTGTAAATTTCTAGGAATTCATAGTTCGGTAGCCCCTTGCTGGGGCTGGGGTCAGGAAAGAACTCAGTAATGATCTGTGCCTGAGTGCTGAAGCAGGTCAATAGTATAAGTAAAGTGGATTTCATAATCGAAAATTACATAGGACTGAAATACTATACAATGCCCTTAAAAAAATCTTATCTGAGGTTAATTTGGGAAGCAGAAGGGTTTAGAGTAATAAAGAATATTGTCTCTTGGTTTTACTTTCCTAATTTTGTAAAAAATGTGTGCCTGTTGAGGACTGTATTTGCTATTATTTTATTCTGTTTCGCTGGTGCGCAAGCTCTTGGATTGCCGCGGTATGAAAATTACCGTATGGTACATGATTTCTCACAAGAGTGGCTGATGTATGACCATCAGGAGAAGGTTTATGTACCTTATAGAAATGATCCGGACCAGGAATTAAAGTCGTATTCCTTACATCTTAGACTTCCCAGTTTCCCGAGGGCTTATCTTTTGATCAAGACAGGAGATAAGACTTGTAATTTGTTTATTGACCAGGCATTAGATAGAGTTTCGAAGGGAGATGAGTGGATTGTTTATAGTATTGACAGTTTGAGGAGACAATACAAAAAAGAGAAGATTTATATCAGCTTTTTAAGTTTATCAGGTCCTTCTGAGGTAGTTGCTTATGTAGGATTTCCTAGTGGGGGCGCTGCTCAGGTGAAAGGCAAAGAAGGGGCTAGGGAAGTGGTCAGGTTGATGCCAAGGGCTATTTCAAGAATCAATTCAGGGGTAGCCATAGCTTTTGTATTGAGTTTAGTAGTGATGAGTTTTGTTTCCTCTAATTACTTCAGGGTGTTTGGGAAATACTTTTCCCTTCGTGAGGTCTTATCTTCAAGGGTAAAGGAGGACTTGTTTATGATAGGAAAGCCATTGGATAGACCCAATCTTTTCTTTGTGATCCTTCTCAGTGTAATGGTGGGATTTTTCTTTCTATTATTAGAAAGTGGTGGTTGGAGGATAATAGAAGGAAGTATATTGTTCCAGAGTGGTAACACCTTTGCGGTGTATGCCATAAACTATTTCAAGATCTGTTTGATTGTATTTGTCCTGTATGTACTAAAGTTCTTTTTCTTGAATATAGTGGGCAAATTATTTAACCTGGGAAAGGTGACAGACCTGCACTATTTCAAGGTGGTGCAGTGCAGTGTTTTCTTCTTTAGTTTGCTATTGGTCTTGACCTTAATAATGTATAATACCTATATCCCTTTACCGAATAATTTGGATGGATTTTTATTTATATTATTGATTATCTTCTTCGTTTGGAGGGCTTTACTGATATATTTTACCATAAACAGGGAGAGCAATGTAAAGTTTTTGTACTTGTTTTCGTATCTTTGCATCGCGGAAGGACTTCCAGTAATTCTAGTACTGCGTCTTTTATTTTAATCCGCTAATTTGATTTCAGGTATTTGTTTATGACAGGAAATGATGAACGTTTAAGGAAGGTTAAAAGTATTTTAATTACTTTGGACAGTCCAGGCGAAAAATCGCATACTTACTCCGAGCTTGCAGAGAAATATGATATCAAGGTTGATTTCAGAAATTTCATTGAAGTTAGGAAAGTAGATCACAGAGAATTTAGGAAACAGAAGATTGACATATTGTCTCATACGGCTATCATCTTTACGAGTCGTCATGCTATAGATCACTTCTTCAAGTTGTGTGAGGAGTTGAGGGTGGAGATTCCTATAGATATGAAGTATCTGTGTATTACAGAGCAGACAGCTAACTATCTTCAGAAGTATATTACCATTCGGAAGAGGAAGATCTTCTCCGGTAATAAGACGGCTGCGGATCTGGAGCCATTTATCTTAAAGAATAAGAACGAGAAGTTCTTGTTCCCATGTTCTAACATTCGCAATAATGCTATTCCGGATTTGATGAAGAAACATGGTTTGTCTTTAACAGAGGCCATTACTTACGAAACGGTACCGGCAGATCTTTCTGATTTGACAGAAGTGTTTTACGATATCATCTGTTTCTTTAGTCCTTCAGGTGTGCACTCTTTGATGCATAACTTTCCAGATTGGAAACAAAATCACACCAGACTTGCGGCTTTTGGACCAACTACTGCAAAAGCAATCAGGGACTTAGATCTTATTCTAGATATTGAAGCACCGCTTCCAAATGCACCTTCCATGGTGGGGGCTTTAGAGCTCTACATTAAAAAAGCGAACGGCATAGCATAAATTTTAAGTAAGACCCATACTATTATGGGTCTTATTTTGTTTATTTGTATGTAGCTTTATTTTTACCATATGGCCAAAAAGTACATTTTGATTCTACTTTTTACCCTTTTTAGAGGTTTAGGTTTTGGCCAGAATCTACCTCATTTTACGCAATACGTTTTTAATTCTGTCTATTTGAATCCGGGGGCAGCTGGCCAGGCTAACCGTTTACAGATTCAATCAACCGTGCGTTCGCAGTATTTAGGGTACACAGGTACACAGTACAGTGGGGGCTCCAATTTGTCGACGGCTTTGTCAGTGGATATGCCTGTTGCGAAGTTAAAAGGAGGAATTGGATTGCATTTTGCGAATCAAAACATCAGTAAAGCTCAGGGATTTTCTGAAGCTTTAATGTCCTATTCCTTTCATAAGCAGTTGGGCTCTAATATCATTGGCATAGGAGCAGGAGTAGGTATAGGGAGTTTAAGTCTTCATGGAGATGAGTACATCCCTCGTGATCCTGATGACCCGTATATCCCATCGGAAAGTATGAACAGCATTGCTCCTAGAGTAAATGCGGGGATTTATTTGGTGAATCCTTCCTATCAAATTGGGCTTTCAGCTAGGAATCTCTTGGAACCTGAATATAAGATGGGGGGTACGGAAGGGGCCTTTAAGGACAAGAGGGATTATGTGTTAACAGCTAGGTATGATTTCCCTTTATCTTATACACTGGATCTTAGTCCAATGCTTATGGTAAGATCTGACTTGGTAAGCACTCAGGTGGAAGTAGGGGCCCTAGTCACCTATAATCAAAGGTTGTGGTTAGGGGGCAATTATAGGTTACAGGATGCCGGGTCATTTTTGATTGGAACAAATCTATTAGAAAATAAATTGAAGTTGGGGTATGCCTTGGATATTATCACTGAGGGACAAGGGGCGAAGTCTACCACGTCACACGAGTTATTTTTGAGGTATGTTTTAGGTTCATTACGTATGGGTAAGAAATCCATAGTGAAGACACCTCGTTATAGTATTCCGTAAAAAGATTAGGTGCTATTTTATGAAAGTAAAATAGTTTTTATGATTTTTGCGTAGCTTAAAGAATCAGGCTTGGCATGGTTTGTGTTTTGAACCCTGCAAAAGCATAGATTTTTGTAATAAGCATAAAACAATATAAGTATAAGGACTAACGTTCTGTCAAGTAAAAAATAAATTCTTGCTTTCAAAAAATGAATAAGCGCATTTCAACAAAGATCCTAACTGTTGCAGTTATTATTTCCTCAGCGTTCTTATTACAAAGTTGCGATACAGTAAATAAGATCTTCGGAAAAGGAGGTAAGAAAGGTGGCGGAAGCGTAGAGGATCCTCTAGCAGGTATTAAAGATGGTCAAATTGTGGCAAAAACCAGAAAGGGTTATAAGCAAGTGGCCCCTGAAGGTATGGTACTAATCCCGTCCGGATCTTACATCAAAGGTCAAGCTGACGAGGATGTGATGTCTACACGTATAGGTTTGAACAAACGCATTTCCATTCCTGCATTTTATATGGACGATACAGAAATTTCCAATAACGAGTATCGTATGTTTGTGAATTCCATCTTAGCTGACTCACTAGAATCTCTTGGAGAAGAATTTATCATGACTAACCTATATCCGGATACTACGGTTTGGAAAAAAGACTTCACTTACCATAATGGTGATCAGTTGACAGAAAACTACTTTGGTAACCCGGCATTTGATAATTATCCTGTGGTAGGGGTAAGTTGGGATGCTGCTCAGAAGTTCTGCGAATGGAGAACGAATCTTTATAACAGCTATAGAGCAGAGAATAATGAATTCCGCTCCCCAAGTTTCCGTCTGCCATCAGAAGCAGAGTGGGAATGGGCAGCCCGTGGTGGTAAAGAAGGAGCAAAATATCCTTGGGGTAACCCATATGTGGCTAATGCTAAGGGATGTTATTTAGCTAACTTCAAGCCTAACAGAGGTAACTATCAGAAAGACGGTTTCCAATACACCGCTCCAGTTAACATGTATGAAAAGAATGGATTTGGCCTATATAACATGGCAGGTAATGTGGCTGAGTGGACACAAGATGCCTATTCAGAATCTTATATGCCATTAACTTGGGATATGAATCCAAACTTTGACAACAGAGATGAACCACGGAAAGTAGTTAAGGGAGGCTCATGGAAAGATGTGGCTTATTACCTGGAAGCAGGTACCTCTACCTATGAATATAGAAACGCAACCAAATCTTATATAGGATTCCGTTGTGTAATGGATAGAATGGGTTCAGTGCCCGGAAGAGAATAATCAAAAAAAAATATCAAACCATCCTAATAAAATATGGCAGCTAATAATGGTCCCAGTGTATTTTGGGACAGAATCATTCCTTTTATTTACAGTGCCGGTGCGGCAGTTGTAATTGTAGGGGCTATGGGGAAAATCATGCACTATGATTGGGCTTCAGTCATGCTACCAGTTGGTCTTAGTGTAGAAGCAGTGATCTTCCTTATTTATGCCGCACAATCTCTCCTACGTCCTACAGTGGAGTATCAGTGGGAAAGAGTTTATCCAGAATTAGATGTAAATTATAAAGGCGAATTGCCTACCCGTTCTAGTACTACTCAGAGCAGCGGATTAGGTCTTACCGCTAAAATGGATGATATGTTAGCAAATGCTAAGATTAATCCGGATATTTTTGAAAGCTTGAAAGCGGGTATTCAAAATCTGAATCAAAGTGTTTCTAATTTAGGTGAGATAACTTCCACCGGAGTAGTTACAGCAGAATTCAATGGAAAGGTTAAAGAAGCTGCAGCGAAAATTGGTGAGATGAATTCTAGTTTAGGCAATGCTGTAGGAGCTATGGTTAGTCTAGGTGATGCTACTCGCGATGCCCAGGAATACAGAAATCAGTTCCATAAGATTTCTCAAAATATGAGTGCACTGAATGCGATTTATGAAATCGAGCTTCAAGACACGAATCGTCATTTGAAGTCCATGAATGCATTCTATGGTAACTTCTCCAATGTTTTAAATGACATGTCTGATGTTTCAAAAGACAGTCAGCAGTTTAAAGCAGAATTGAATAAATTAACCACTAATTTAGCTAGTCTGAATAATGTGTATGGAAGCATGCTTTCGGCCATGAAAGGATCAGCTAGTGTTTAACCCTCAAATATAAAAGTATATGGCAGGAGTGAAGGAAAGTCCGCGGCAGAAGATGATCAACATGATGTATCTTGTGTTGACGGCTATGCTTGCCCTTCAGATCAGTAATGCAATTCTGGAAAAGTTTATGCTCTTAGATAGCTCTCTTGACCAGGCAAATAAAGCTGCAGATCTCAGTAACAAACGTACTTTAGACTCCATGAATGATGCCGTGGATAAGTCCGGGAATAAGCCGGAATACAGGGCTTTGTATAACAATGCAGTGGATGTACGTAAGAAAACCAGCGAGCTGATCTCTTATATGGATGGGCTTAAAGATATTTTACGAAATGAAGCAGGTGGAGGAATAGATCCTGAGACAAATCAGATCAAGAATTTGGCTGAAGAAGAAAAGGTGGCCAACATCTTCGTGAAGAATAAAAAAGGTTATGAATTGAAGCAGAAACTGGATGAGTATGTAGCTTATCTTCAGAAACATGCTCCGAATTTGAAATTCCAACCTTTGGCTTTGGACGCTAAAGATGACCCTGCAATGCAAGATGCAGATCCTATGACGAAGAGAAAGGATTTTGCTGAATTGTTGTTTGCTCAAACTCCGGTTCCAGCGGCTCTAGCGGGTATTAGCCAGAAGCAATCCGTGATCAGAAGATATGAGGCGGAGGTATTGGATTATTTAGCCCAACAAGTAGGTGCTAAGGAAATTAAGTTTGATAAGTTATTTGCAGTGGTGATTCCAGACAGTAGAACGGTAGTAGCCGGACAAACCTACAAGGCGGAAATCGCTATAGGTGCTTATTCCAGCTCTATTAGCCCTAGCATAAGCATTAACGGCTCTGCTTTACCTGTAAAAGAGGGTAAAGGTGTGTATGAAGTGCGTGCAGGTGGAGGAACTTTTGACAATAATGGTCAATTAAAACGTTCTTATACTGCTACCATCTCATATCCTAAACCTGATGGGACTAGAGAAACGGTAACGAAAGAGGAAGAATACACCGTATTGAAGCCATCTGTTCAAATAGCAACTTCTTCAATGCCGGCATTGTATTTCAAATGTGCTAACCGTCTTCAGACTATGAGTCCTGGTTTAGGTGCACAGTATAATCCTTCCTTCTCAGGTACAGGTGCTGAATTTATTCCTGGGGGTGGAGGTAAAGTTACTGTAGTACCTACTGCAAACAAGGTAAACTTGGAAGTGAAGAACGATGGGATTTTATTACAGACTTTCCCATTCAGTGTGAAATTAGTACCTAAACCTACCATTAAGGTATTGGTGAACGGTTCGCCGGTGTCTACAGAGAATTTAAGAAGAGGTTTTACCGCCTCACAAGTGAGAAATATCACTTTAGTAGCTGAAGCTGATCCTAGCTTCAAAGAGACAAACCCTGAAGATGCTGCATTCCGTGTGGCGGGACTTAAAGTAGTCTTAGCTGCAGGTGCCAGGGCCAAAGGGAATGTAGAAAGTAGCTCTAACTCCGTGAACTTGGCGGGCTTAGCGAGTGAAGCTTCTCCGGGAGATCGTTATGTAATCACCGTAAACGCCGTTCAAAGAAAGAATTTCCAGGGTAACGTGGAAAATGTGAACATTGGAGAAAGCGGTATAGTAGTATTAGCTCTTAATTAATAAAATGAAAAAATTAGCGATTTACGTGTTTGTCAGCTTATTAGGTTTCAGTGGAAGTCTAATGGCTCAAGAGCGATCCGACAACGGGGTGAATCCCCTTTCTTTACGACCAATAGAAACTATCAATCAAGCTAAGAAGTATACCCTTTGGCGCAGAATAGATTTAAGAGAAAAAGTAAATCTTCCATTCTTTGCAAAAGGCAGTGAGATCACAAAGCATATTATTGATGGTGTTAGGGCCGGGGTTCTGGAACCATTCTCCAATGATTCATTGGCTACTAAGATTACCTTAGAAGAGTTTAATAAACGAATTCATAGGGATTTTGAAGGTGGTGGATTATCGCAGGATGAAATTGATGCGGGATTTGGCAAGGCTACTGAAGAAGATTTAGGATGGGGTAGTGAAACTACTACTTCTACAGAAACGAAGAAGGCGTCTAGTTCTCAAGATGGCTGGGGTGATGATCAGGTTACCCAGTTAGCTACGGGCTATGATTTGCTTCCTAGTGAGCTTTATCTTATTGAATTAAAAGAAGATTGGATCTTTGATTCTCAAAGGTCAAGAGCTTATTACGATGTTTTGGTGGTGACCATTAAGATTCCTGCGGAATATTCCCCTGAAGGTATTGAAAGAGATTTAGCTTCCTTTAAGTACAAAGAATTAGAGTCGTATTTTCGTTTGAATCCAAATTGTTTGTGGTTTAACGAAGAGAACACTGCTAAACACATGAACTATGCGGATGCCATAGAGCTTCGTTTGTTCAGTGGTAGAATAGTACGTACTTCAGATCCTAGGAACAGGTATTTGGATCAGATCTATAAGAATCCTCGTGAGGCTTTGTTAAAATCTCAAGAATGGGAGTATAAAATCATGGAAGAAGAAAGTAATCTTTGGGAGAATTAATATTCTTTTGAAAAAATACGGGAAAGCTGGCCTGATGGTCAGCTTTTTTGTTTTTAATCCTTGGGAAACAGCTTATTTTTGTAAAAAATGAAAATACAAATGGAGTTTGATGTGGTGATCGGTTTAGAGGTGCATTGCCAATTAAATACAAAGAGTAAAATATTTGCTTCAGATCATAATAGTTTTGGAGATGATCCAAATCAAAATATCAGTGTGCTAACTTTAGCGCATCCAGGGGTTTTGCCGCGAACTAACAGGGCTGTGGTAGAAAGCGCTGTGAAGCTAGGTTTGGCCTTTGGTTCGGAAATCAATAAGATTAACTATTTTGATCGTAAAAACTACTTCTATCCGGATTTACCTAAAGGTTATCAAATTACTCAGGATGCAAGGCCTGTTTGTGTTGGAGGTGCTGTATCCTTCATGCTAAAGGAGGGTAGGGAATATAAAAAGCACACTGTCCAAGTTCATCATATCCATATGGAAGAAGATGCAGGGAAATCCGTACATGGTATAGATGGTACTTTATTAGATTACAATAGGGCAGGGGCTCCTTTATTGGAGATTGTTTCTTATCCCTGCATAAGTTCTCCTGAGGAAGCCGCAGGTTATCTTGCCGAAATTAGGAGAATAGTACGTAATTTAGGGATTAGTGACGGAAACATGGAAGAAGGATCTCTTCGTGCAGATTTAAACGTATCGTTAAAGCCAAAAGGTAGTTCTGAATTGGGCACAAAAGTGGAGATCAAAAACATGAACTCTATACGTTTTCTTCAAAGAGCGGCAGAATATGAAGTGAAACGGCAGTCGGAAATCTTGAGTAAGGGTGATCAAATTATACAGGAAACCAGAACTTTTATACCGGAAACTGGGGTAACAGAGGGAATGCGGGTAAAAGAAACTGCCAATGATTATCGTTATTTCCCAGAGCCAGATCTTGCTCCCATAGAAATTTTGGAAGAAGAACTTCTAAAGTATAAGGCTGAATTGCCCGCTCTACCAGTGGAATTGTTTGATAGATTTGTAAGTGAAGATGGATTATTAGCAGATCAGGCTTTTGTATTGGCAGAGGAGAAGGAGTGGAGTGATTACTATTTGGAAACTTGCCAATATACTGAAAATAAAAAGGCGGTGGCCAATTGGTTAACGTCTACTATTCGCGGGGAATTGAATGAGTCTACAATTGGAATATCTGACTATCCTATACGGCCTAAGAAACTGGCTGAGTTGATTCATGCGGTAGAAAGCGGCGCCATAAGTCATACTGCAGCCCAGAAGGTTTTAAATCATTTGAAAGAGACTCCTGAATTGGCTGTGATGACCATTGCCGAAGAAAACGGTTGGGTGTTGACTCAGGATTCCGGGAGTTTGGGTACTTGGATTGATGAAGTTTTAGAGAAGCACAGTGGAAAGGTGCAAGAATATAAAAAAGGTAAGAAGGGTCTGTTGGGATTATTTGTAGGTGAGGTGATGAAGCTCTCAGGCGGTTCTGCAGATCCTAAAGAAGTAAATAAGCTTTTAATCGAAAAATTAAAATAAGATGAAGAAACTCATTCTCCTGTGTTTGGTGGCTGTAAATGCCTTCGCACAAAATCTTCCTGTGGAGATTCAAATAAAGTTGACCCATAAGGAAGCAAAGGGCAAGGTATATCTGGAGCAATTGAATGATAGAGGCTTTGCAGAGAAGAAGGACAGCGTGGAGATCAAGGCGGAACCTTTTCTCTTCAAAACGCAAATTGAGGAACCTGGAATTTACCAGTTGAATATAGGAAATGAGCAATTGATCGGTCTGCTTTTGGACGGAGGAGAGAAGATCAATGTTGTAGCTGATGGTATAGTAGATGATGATAAAGCGGCGAAAGCAGTTATAGACGGATCGCCGACAATGAAAGTCTTTCAGGAATTACAAAGCGATCACATCGTGTTTACCAATAAGGTGAGAGAAATAGACACTAAGTTCAAATCTACTTCTAATGAGAGTTCTAGACAAAAATTAAGGGATCAGTATTTGAACCTATTAAAGGAACATAATCAAAATATACTTGACAAAGTAAAGAGCTTAGGTACCTCATCTGCGGGTATTTTAGCTGCCAATAATTTTTTAGACGCATCCGTGTCCGGTGAATATCAGGCGGAATTGGCTGAGAAATTGATGGCAGAGAAGAATAGCTCGAAATTAGCAATGGTCTTCGTTCAGCAAGTGAATAAATCCCGTATGGGAGTACCAGGTGTTCCTGCTCCTGATTTTGCATTAAAGGATTTGAATGGGAAAGAAGTAAGGTTATCAGATCTTAGAGGTAAGACGGTTATTCTTGATTTCTGGGCTACTTGGTGCGGACCATGTATTATGTCTTTTCCTGGTATGAAAAAGGCCATGGAGAAGTTTAAGGATAGAGAAGATGTAGCTTTTGTATATATCAATACATTTGAACGTGTCCCGGCGGAAAATACGAATTCCTATGTAGATAATTTTGTAAAAAGAAGGGGGTTTGAATTTCTACAAACCGTGATGGATGTAGGTAATCAAGTGGCTTTTCTTTATGGGGTGGAATCTATTCCTACGAAGTTTTTTATAGATAAAGAAGGTAAATTCCTTCATGTAAGTAGGGGTTTTGCTGGTTCGGATGAAGCAGTAGTTGAAGAAATATCTCAATGGCTGGCACAATGAAAATTGCGATAGTAGGCTGCGGAAATATGGGAATGGCCTTTGCCCGTTCTTTTGTACAATATGATTTGGTGAAGAAGGAGGATCTATTGTTGATAGAAAAGAGTAAGGAGAGGTCAGAAGTACTAAAGAAGGAAAAGGAAGGTGTAGTTGTAGATACCATTGGCTTAAATCTGGGGGAGGTAGACCTTGTGATCTTGTCTGTTAAGCCTCAGGACTTTTCCTCTGTTGCTCCGGACTTGAAGCAGTATCTTAAGGATAGCCAAGTGGTCTTGTCTATTATGGCAGGTATCCCCATGGCTAGGATTCAGGACGAATTAGAGCATCAATGGGTAGTAAGGGCTATGCCAAATACTCCGGCCATGTTAGGGCAGGGTATCACAGGGTATTGTGCAGCGGAAGGAATCAGTTTTCAGAAGTTGCAGAGGATAGATAACCTAATCAATGCCACCGGTAGATCCGTATATCTTGAGAATGAATCTTTGCTTGATGCGGTGACGGCTCTGAGTGGTAGTGGTCCGGCTTATTTTTACTATTTGGTAAAACATATGGTGCAGGCGGGCATGGATATGGGTTTTGATGAAGGCTTAGCAAGATTATTGGTCAAACAAACCATGTTAGGGTCCTACCATTTGATCAATAATGCTGAAAAGAGTTTAGACGAGCTTATATCCGCAGTAGCTTCGAAAGGAGGCACTACGGAAGCAGCGCTTAAAACATTTGAGGAAAGGGGCTTAGGAGAGGCTTTACAGGCCGGTATATTGAAAGCAGAGGAACGTTCTAGAGAATTGTCTAAGAAATAGCCTAAAATTCTAGGAAATTAGCCAAATCAGCATTTTGGAAGAACAAGTTTCTATAAATATTCCTGTTTAATAGAAAATCTGCTTAAATTTATCTTCACAAAAAAAGCGTATGGTTATAGATCCTGTAGATCTCAAGATTCTTAAGATATTAAAAAGAGATGGTTTAGCTACAAACCGTCAGATAGCCTATGAGCTAAATCTTACCACTACACCGGTACATGAACGTATCAAACGATTACGTAGGGATGGATTGATCAAAAGATATACCATAGAACTTGATCCTAAGAAGTTGAAGAAGGATCTGATGGTCTTTGTGAAGGTATCCTTAAAAGAACACAGCCAAGAGTATTTGAAGCGGTTTGAAGAGGATGTACAGAGTATTCCGGAAATAGTGGAGTGTTTTTGTATATCCGGTGAATCAGACTTCCTGTTGAAGGTGATAGTGAGCGATATGGACGAGTACAAGCACTTTATTCTAAATAAACTGGCTGCTTTGCCTAATATTGGGGAGGCACAGTCTAATTTTGTGATAACAGAGGCAAAGATGTCCTCTGTACTTGGAGAATAAGTTTAAATCTTGAAATCGTCCGGGTTAAAGTATTTGTGTTTTACGGCAAACAGAGCCAGACCTACTCTAGAGTTGATTCCTAATTTTGTAAACAAAGAATCTCTATAGCCGTCTATGGTACGGTGGCTGCAGTTCATCTTTTCACCAATTTCTTTATATGTTAGATCCTGGCAAACGTACTTGAGGAATTCTTCTTCTCTAGGAGTGATTTCGTAAGTAGGTGAGGGTGCAGGATTGTTTATACTGGAGTAGAGTTTTTGTGTGGCCCATCCTGGGAAGTAGATTTTTTCGCGAAGAAGCGTTTTAAGGGCAATCTCTAGTTCTTGTGGGTGAATGTTTTTGTGCATAAATCCCTTTGCCCCGTTATTAATCATCTTAAAGAGACTTTGCTCGTCATCCTGCATAGAGAGGGCCATAACGAGGATATCTGGATGGTTTTTAGTGATCCACTTAGCAGTTTCGAAACCATCCATCACGGGCATGGAAATGTCCAGCAGTACTATATCAGGTAGCTTGTCGGGAGATTTGAATTTTTCTATTAATTCAACTCCATTCTCTACTTCGTACATTACTTCGAAATCAGTAAAATCATTCACGATGGATCCTATGGCTTTCGCAATCAACTTATGATCATCCACAATGACTACTTTTGTTTTCATTTGGCTCCTTTTAATTGTATTTTCCTAGGGTATGACTAAGGTATTACACTCACACATGAAGGGCACTTTACCTTCATATGAGAAGCGAAGGTATAAAAAAAATCAATAGGGAACGTAAAAAGTAAGTCGGGTACCTTCTCCTTTTTTGGAGAAAAATTCAACTTGACCCATCATCTCACTGATTCTCTTTTTGATGTTCATGATTCCCACGCCCGGCCCTGCATTCTTTTGCATATCAAAACCTACACCGTCATCTTTACATTGTACCATTAATTGGTGGTCGCTAAAGTTAAGTTCAATATAAATGTTGTTACATTTAGCGTGTTTAATGCTGTTTTGTAAGAATTCCTGTATGATTCTGTGGATATTATGCTTGGTATCTTCAGAAAGTTCGTAATCTCCGTTTTGATGTACGTGGACAGAGATTCCATTGATGTTTTGAATGCGTTTAGTTTCTAAAAGGATTAAATCTTGTAAGCGTGTTTGATATTGTTTTGGGTTTACAAGCGTACGGGACAATTGCCGAAGTTCTGTAAGGGATTCGTCAATTAGTTCACTGATTTCATTTAAGGGAGCTGCCACCTGCATAGCTCCGTTTTTTTTAAGGTAAATAGAGGCGAGGGTAAGTTTCTGTCCCACACTATCGTGGATTTCCTTACCTATCTTCTTCATGGTTTCTTTCTGTGCATCTACTTCAATTTGAAGTTTTGCTTTCTCGTATTCCATTTTTATATGTGCTAGTTGTTGATCATATAGCACTTTCCGTTTTCTGAATTGGGAAATAAAATAGATCAATCCGACGATGAAGACGAATAGAATCAGATTGATTAAAATGATAAAACTTATGATCTCTCTCTCTCCGTCCATAAGAAACTAACCAGAAAACAAGTGTACATGAGATAGTTGAATATTAGGATCACGTTGAAATAGACTATAAATATGGCATGGAAGTGTTTAAGTAGGTAATTGAAAATTCCAAAGAAAGGAAGCGCTCCTAACCAGAATATCAATAGACCCAAACAAACCCAAAACATTCTTTCTTTGTAAAAGATCAGTATTCTGTCACTTTTACTTAGTTGATAAAAATAGCGTAAGATATTAGCTAACATTATCACGTTTGCAATCATGTAGGAAACACTATTAAAAAAATAGCCATCTGTTTTGAATAAACTAAATGCTTCTACGATTGCAGATAAGTAGAATATTATGGAGCCAATTATGAATAATCTCTTCTTCGAGATAATGTTATTGTTAATAATCCACATGTAGTAGATTACTTGGAGGGGTATAACTAATAGTTGATAATAGTAGAAATTTAACTTTGGATATTCTTTAGATAAAAATTCATTTATATATAAGCCAAACCCATCCATGGCTCCTACAAGGAGTAGGAACCATGGAAATGTAGTCCAATAACTTTTGGCAGCATTTTTTGTCTTAATGAGTCCAAAAGCACCAACAATCAGTACGTAAACAAAGAAGAAATCTCTTAAAAAGGTCACTATTTCTTACTCTCTATACGGTGGCTGAATGTTAGCAAAGTCCGGAATAGGAGAATCTTCATCATAATCCACTAGTTTGAATGTGGCTAGGTCATTCTTGTGGTGTTCTGATAGCTTTTTGAAAGCTTTAGATCTTCCGGAGCTAATTTCTAAGTAGTTCTTTTTAGGATTAAACTCGAAGCGTTTACCATTTTGGATGATGGTAGGAACAAAGAAGATGGTAGTTTTACCAGCCTTGTTATCTGCTCCACCAATTTTCTCTAACTGGGGAAAATGCTTCAAAAGGTCATTTTTTGGATACTGTCCAAAATGTACATGTACACCTAAATCTTCAGACTTTACATTTTTACCTGAAGCTTTTGCGTAGTACTCAATGGTCCAGATCATGTTCTTTAGTTCTTCTAAAGTGTAGTAGAGCGATTCTGTGTTCTCTAATCCCAGTGCTTTATTAACCACCGGAGCCACATTTTCCATGTAGTTCTTTTTTAGTAACATGGCTTGAGGAATACTCATGGATTTGAATCCAGGAACATTTGAGTAGTCCATCACTAATTGAGTGTTTTTTAGAGTACCTGATCTTCCACTAATAGCCTCATCAGCTGCATCTTTTGGAGCGCAGCTCTTCATGACAAACATGCCTAGAAGTCCGGCAGTAATTAGATTGGAAAAAATAAGGAGTCTTTTCATTGGCTTGCAGTTTTTAGGTTCCTATAATATTATAGTCGCAAGTTACTGCAATTTTACCTAAACTGTCAATCCACCGCTAGCTCTCTTTAGTTGGAAAACCGCTTTTAAGCCAGCTAGCGTGAAAAAATGGGTTATTTAACGGGGGTAAAACCGTGAAAACACCTATTGGTATTTTATGTTGATTATTAACTATTTAGCTCTTTTTGGAACTGACTTTCCTCCTAAGCAAAAGAAATAGAAGTCCTATTACCATCAAGCCGGTAAGAACAGGTAAAATAATGGAAAAGACAGATAGGATAGAAGAAATGATATTCTCCCCTGTGGAGACTATGGAGTTTCCAGTGCCCACCGTAAACTTACTGGAGCCTAGTCGGAGCAGACTAGTACCTGCCTGTACACTTCCGGCTACTCCACCCCCTGCAATAAGTGCCAATCCCCATTGAAGTATAGGGTCTGTAATACTTAAAAACTGTGAGGTCAAAAGTGTGCCTGCAATGACTGATGCCGGTAAAGCAAGGGAATCAAGAAGATTATCTATAAAAGGAATGTAATAGGCTGCTATTTCTACGACAGTTGCCACTAAAAGAATAATAGTAGCATGGTCTGAAGCCATCCAGGCGAAATCCGGACTGATGGAGACCCAGCCAAATTTGGCTGCTAAATTTGAAACAAGTAAGGGAATAAAGATTCTAAAGCCCGAACTGGCACTTAGTCCCAGTCCGAGCATTAATCCCGTTATCATAGGATATTGGAAGTTTGTTCCTTTATTTTCTCCAGTTCATCCTTCATTTGAACCACCAGTCTTTGGATCTCTGCATCATTTGCCTTAGATCCTATGGTGTTAATCTCCCGACCAATCTCCTGAGCGATGAAGTTCAATTTCTTACCATTGGAATTTCCTTCTAGCTCTTTGATGAAGTACTCTAAATGCGCGTTTAGTCGGACCTTCTCCTCGGAAATATCGAATTTCTCAATATAGTAAATCAGTTCTTGTTCAAACCTGTTTTTGTCAAAGTTCTCTGAGTTTACAAAGTCGCCAATAGCTCTTTGAATCTTTTCTCGGGTATTGGGAATTCTCTTCGCGTCTTGCTCTATGACCTTTTCCAACAATGATTTGATATTGTTGATGTATTCAATAAACTTCAATTTGGTGCCTTGACCTTCTCTGATGCGGAATTCTTGGCATTTCTTTATGCCTTCCTTTACTACGGCCAAAACTTCATTCCAGGCTTCTTCTGCTTCTTCTGCATCCTGTATGCCATTATTAAATGCATTAGGCATCATCGTGGCCATGCGTAAAACTTCCGTAGGACTAGCCTCAAAATCTAACTCGGCCGCAGTTTGCATCAAATCCTTGAAGTAGGCCTTTACTAAGGCTCTATTGACTAAAGTAGATGCAAGGGCATCTTCTTTCGGTATAAGGTTTAAAGTGATATCAATTTTTCCTCTCTCTAATTCCTTCTGAAGCAGATTTCTTATCTCTATTTCTCTCGAGGATAAACTTTTTGGTAGCCTGCAGTAAATATCTGTGAATTTAGAATTCAGGGATTTAATTTCTACGGCAATGGTCTGCTTGGCGGTCTCTTTTTGTACCGAACCGAAGCCGGTCATGGATTGCAACATAAAAAAGTCAGTATAGTTTGCTGTAAATCTAAGGATAAAAATACGAGCTGCCGTGGGAAATGTGTAATTTTGCAGCGAAATTGAAATTTGGATATGAATATAGAATTAGTACTGGCAGCGGAGATTGAAAAGGCCGTGGCTGAGATATTTGGTCATCAGGATAAGGTGACTCTACAACCTACCCGTAAGGACTTTGAAGGTCATTATACCTACGTTTTCTTCGGTCTGGTAAAATTAGCCAGGAAATCCCCGGCAGAAATTGGTCAACTTCTTGGTGATTATTTGATCCAAAATTCCCCATATGTACTTTCTTATACAGTAGTTCAAGGCTTTCTAAATCTTACCTTGAAAGATGAGGCTTGGATTCAAGTTTTCAGAGGAGTAAAAGAGGGTCAAAATCCAGAAGCTTCCAAAGGAAATGTATTAGTGGAATACTCTTCCCCTAATACGAATAAACCCCTGCACTTAGGCCACTTGAGAAATAACTTCCTGGGATATTCGGTGGCCGAAATATTGAAGGAGGCAGGTTATGAAGTTACTAAAGCTTGTTTGGTAAATGACAGAGGTATTCATATCTGTAAATCCATGGTGGCATATCAACGCTATGGTAATGGAGAAACTCCCGCATCTTCAGGTTTAAAAGGAGACCATCTTGTAGGTAAGTATTATGTGGAGTTTGACAAGCACTACAAGAAAGAGATAGAAGAATGGGTTGCCGAGGGAGTGTCTGAAGAAGAAGCAAAAAAGACAGCACCCATCCTGGTGGAAGCCCAGGAGATGTTAGTTAAATGGGAAAATGGAGATGCTGAGATTATAGAGTTATGGAAAAAACTGAACGGATGGGTTTATGAAGGTTTTGATTTTACCTATAAAACCATAGGGGTGAACTTTGACAAAACCTATTACGAATCAGATACTTATCTCTTAGGTAAAGATATAGTAGAAGAAGGCCTAGCCAAAGGGGTTTTCTACAAGAAGGAAGACAATAGCGTTTGGATAGATTTAACAGATGAGGGTCTGGATCATAAATTAGTTCTGCGCGGAGATGGAACCAGTGTTTATATCACTCAGGACTTAGGAACTACTGATCTTAAGTTCCAGGATTTCCATTCGGAGAAGTCCATTTGGGTGGTGGGTAATGAGCAAGACTATCACTTCAAAGTGCTCTTTGCCATTTTGAAGCGATTGGGTCGTCCTTATGCTGACGGACTATATCACCTTTCATACGGTATGGTGGACTTGCCATCAGGCAAAATGAAGAGTAGGGAAGGTACTGTAGTAGACGCAGATGAGTTGGTTTCAGACATGATTGCAACCTCAAAGAGCATCACCGAAGAGAAAGGCAAGACAGAAGGGTTCTCTGAGGGCCAACTGGAAGAACTTTACCGTATGGTAGCATTAGGCGCTTTGAAATACTATCTACTGAAAGTAGAGCCTAAGAAGAGGATGTTGTTCAATCCGGAAGAGTCTATTGACTTCCAGGGAAATACAGGTCCTTTTATTCAGTATACTCACGCAAGGATAAAGTCTATTCTTAGAAAATCAGGGAAGGATCAGTTCCCAATGCCTGCAGATATCACTAATGTAAATGCAGAAGAAATAGAAGTGATCTTTTTACTGAAGGATTTCAGAAAGATCATTGATGCAGCAGCAGCTGAGTACTCTCCGGCCGTGATAGCAAACTACGTGTATGAGTTAGCTAAAACCTTTAATGTTTTCTATTCTAGACATTCGGTATTAAACGAGGAGAATGAAGTGCTTAAAAACTTTAGATTATCTCTGATTGAGCAAGTGGCTGAAGTGATTAAGAAAGGAATGAAGTTGCTTGGAATAGAAGTTCCGGAGAAGATGTAAATTATTCTTAGATATGAAATTATAGAAAATCCCGTTTGGTAGGTAAAACGGGATTTTTTTATGCTTAATAGAAGAAAATGTAAGAGACCACTATTGCGGTCACTACACCGGCCAAGTCAGCCAGTAATCCTGCCCATAGGGTATATCTTGTATTTCTAATGCTAACACTACCGAAGTATAATGCTAGTATATAAAGTATTGTATCAGAGCAAGCCTGGAATACACAGGATAGTCTTCCGATGAATGAATCCACGCCATATTCTTTCATGGCTTCTATCATCATGGCTCGGGAACCACTGCCGCTTAATGGATGCATTAAGGCGGTAGGAAGGGCATGAGTAAATTCCGTATTGATGCCTGTAAAGCTGAACATCCATTTAAGGAATTCTACAATGTAATCTAAAGCTCCAGAAGCTCTGAAGACACTAATACCAACTAACATTCCTACCAGATAAGGCATCACTTTTACGGAGGTTTCAAATCCTGCCTTGGCACCTTCTACAAACTTTGGAAACACATCCACTTTCTTATAGAATGCGGCACCTACGAAACCTGTGACGAAAAGGAAAAGAATGAGGTTTGATATAACTCCAGAGACGGTTTCTATCTCCTCCTTAGATAATCTGGAGAAGTACCAAAGTATAAATCCTACAAAAGCGGTGAGTCCAACTAACCAAGAAAACAATACCTTATCGAAAAAGTTGATCTTTTGTTTTATTCCAACGAATAGTAAGCCGGTAAAGGTAGCCATATACACAGAGATCAAGGCAGGGATGAAGATATCTGAAGGATCTGCTGCATTATAAATGGCTCTTTGGGCCATGATGGAGATGGGGATCAAAACAGGACCGGCACTGTGTAAGACCATAAACATGATCTGTGCATTAGAGGCTTCATCCGGCTTTTTATTTAATTCCTGCAAACTTTGCATGGCTTTTAGGCCAAAGGGAGTGGCGGCATTGTCCAGTCCTAACATGTTTGCGGAAAAGTTCATGATCATTTGTCCGTTAGCCGGATGGTCTTTTGGAACCTCCGGGAATAATCGTGAAAAGAAAGGGGAAATTAGCTTGGCCAAAACTCTGATCACTCCTGCCTCTTCTCCTAATTTCAGGATACCCAAAAAGAAGGTCATTACTCCTGCTAGGGGTAAAGCTATATTCATCACTGCACTTTCAGCTGAAGTGAACATTCCTTCTACCAATTGTTTAAAAATCAGGGTATCTCCAAGGAATAACCATTTTGCTAGGGCTACGAGTAAGGCAACTATAAAGAAGCCTACCCAAATGTAATTTAAGGCCATTTAAGAGGATTTATTAAATATTTTGCGTAAATATAGCACGGTATGTGCTAATTTTAAACTTTGATTTCTTTACTCTGGAATGAGGCTAAAAACGCACATTACACTTTTCTGCTTGTGGTGTACTATGGGAGTGAGCTGTGAGGAGCCCGTGGTATTGCCGCGTGCCTTGAGTCCGGAGGAAGTGAATGAACTTTTCCCTCAAAGTGAGAACCTCAGCTTAAGTCCCTATGAAGTTCTGATGCGTGAGCAGGGTTTATTGGACCTCCAAGAATTAGATCCGGAGATCAAAGTAGAACTAAAGTACAGTTCAACGGATAACTTCTCAGGTACAGACTTGTATGGAAACCTGGAATTAGCCTTCTTGCAGGAAGAAGCGGCATTGGCATTGGTTAAGGCAAGCCAAAAGTTGAGGGAAGATTATCCTCATTTAAGGCTATTGGTTTATGATGCTGCCCGCCCGTTAGAAGTGCAAGAAACGCTATGGGCTTCTTTAGATACTCTATCCCTAGAAGACAGAAAGAATTATTTGGCCGACCCTGAAGAAGCTTCTATCCATAATTATGGATGTGCAGTAGATCTTACCCTATTTGATACACAAACGGGAAAACCCTTGGATATGGGTACTCCCTATGATTATTTTGGAGATTTAGCCTATCCTCGTTTAGAAAGAAAAATGCTAAATGAAGGAAAATTAAGTCTACGCCAATTAAACCATCGCATCCTTTTAAGGTCTATTATGCTGGATGCCGGATTTACCCCTATAACCTCAGAATGGTGGCATTTTGATTTTTATTCCAGAAAAACTGCCGCTAAGAAATACCAATTAATAAAATAGGGAGACTAAGAGCATTAAGGCACAAACTTCAAGCGTTTTATTTAAAAATTTCCGTGATATAGTATATTTGCGGACTGAAAATTTCAAGGGGTGTTAGAGAGCATAAATAAAATACGGAAAGAGGCTGAAGAATTTGGTTCTGGAGCCGCTGAGCAGTTCAGGTTGACCTTTTTAAGTAAGAAAGGAAAACTTAATGGTCTTTTTGAGGAATTCAAAAAAGTGAGTCCGGATCTCAAGCGTGAGATGGGGCAGCAATTGAATGTACTTAAAAATGAGTTAGAAGCTAAATTTCAGCAGTTGCAGGAAAATTCCGGAGCTCAAGGATCTGAAGCTCCAGATGAGGATTTGACCTTGCCGATTATTCCGGATTCCGTGGGAAGCATACATCCCCTAAGCTTAATCAGAAGGCGTATTGTTGAGATCTTTTCAAGAATGGGCTTCAGTGCAGAAGATGGTCCGGAAATTGAATCAGACTGGTATAATTTCTCTGCATTGAACTTTGCGGAAAATCACCCTGCAAGGGAGATGCAAGATACTTTCTTCGTGCAAAAAGGGGAGACCGCTAAGGAAGATCTATTGTTACGTACACATACCTCTAATGTGCAGATTCGTTTGATGGATAGAAAGAAGCCTCCTATTCGTTCCATCATGGCAGGTAGAGTATATAGAAATGAAGCTATTTCTGCTCGTGCACACTGTCAATTCCACCAAGTGGAAGGTTTGTATGTAGATAAGAATGTCTCTTTTAAAGACTTGAAAGATACTCTCTTACACTTTGCAAAAGAAATGTTTGGAAAGGATACTCAAATCCGTCTAAGACCCTCATATTTTCCGTTTACTGAGCCAAGTGCTGAGATAGATGTGACCTGTTTTATTTGTGGAGGTGATGGATGTAATATATGTAAGCATACCGGTTGGGTGGAAATTGCCGGCTCAGGAATGGTGGATCCAAATGTGCTACAGAACTGTGGCATAGATCCGGAAGAATATACCGGATTTGCTTTTGGTATGGGAATTGAAAGAATAACTATGTTGAAATACGGGATCAATGATTTGCGTTTGTTCTTCGAGAATGAGAAGCGCTTTTTGTCGCAATTCTCCGGAATCTGATCCTACCCTAAAATAAGACAGTTTTTAAACTAAAATAATACTGAACTTCATGACTTATAAAAAGATTTTTGCGTTCATGTTCTTCTTCCTATTGGGAACTAGTGCTTGGGCTCAAATTACTATTGACTTTCCTGTTGAACGTATGGTGTTCCAAAGGAATAACCTAAACGTAGGTTCCATCAACGTTTATGGAAGAGTAGCTCAAGACTGTGACAGAGTGGAAGCTCGCTTGACTCCAAGGGTGATCAACCAAGGGGTAGCTACTGACTGGCAAGTCATTGATAATAGAGTAGACGGTCAAGCTTATTCCGGAAAGATCACTAATCAAGGCGGTTGGTATAGATTGGAAGTCAGAGGTATTAGGAATAATACTGAAGTTTTCCGTCAAACCTTGGAAAGAGTGGGCATAGGTGAAGTCTTTGTTATAGCAGGTCAATCAAACGCTCAAGGTTATGGAGTCTCTCCTAATCCTAAAAGTGCAAATGATGATAGAGTAAATGCTTATCTTCCTCATTATTTTGATACTTACGTAACAGATCAGTATAGGAACTTACCTAATATTCTAGATAATTTCTCATTTGGGAAGGTTGAGGCCTATGGTACTATAGGACCTACTGGATATACGGCGTATTGTTGGGGAGAATTAGGTGATCGCTTAGTTCAGCGTTTAAATGTCCCTGTGTTATTCTTTAACGCAGCTGTTACCGGCACCTCTTCTACTAACTGGGTACGCTCAGCTATGGGGATTCCAGCGTATAATGAAACCTTTGGTACTGAGCTGGAAAGTGGAGCACCTTATAGAGGTTTTAAAGTTACATTACAATCTTTCAATGCCCTCTTAGGTTTCAGAGCAGTGCTGTGGCATCAGGGAGAGTATGATAGATTTACTAACGGAGTGGGTCTTTCTCCGAGAGAGTATTTTAATAATTTAAGTTATATCATTGATAAGTCGCGTCAGGATATTGGCTCTTTTATTCCATGGGTGGTGGCTCGAGCTTCTCGATACCAAGGAACGGAAGACAATAGGGTAATTGAAGGCCAAAACATGGTTATCAATAGTGTAGCCGGAGTTTATGCAGGTCCAAGTACAGATGGTATTCAGCCGAATAGGTATGACGGTGGTCACTTCCAGAATGCGCCTAACAGCCCTGGTTTGACTGAATTAGCTCAGGCATGGGATGCCGCCTTGACGGATGCTTTCTTCTCTTCTGCCAATCCCATCTTTGCTAAGGATGTGCCGAAGATTCAGCATTATTGTAATTCGGGGTCAAACGTAAGATTGACTTTGAATAATCTATACAGTGAATATTATTGGACATCAGGAGATCGTGGTCATGAAGTATATAGCGGAGGGGGTACTTACCAAGTGACGGTAAAAGATAACGTAGGTAATATTCTTCGTTCAAACGTCATTAATGTAAGTGATGTGTTCCTGAAAACTATTCCATCCATCACTGCACCTGATGGATTGGTAGGATGTGAAGGGAAAGATGTTCGTCTAGTAGTTCCTACCTCAAAATATCAGGTTTACTGGAACACCGGAGCCACTGGAAATACCTTGAATGTGCGTAACCCTGGTAATTTCTCCGCTCAATATCGTTCAGATCAAAACTGTTATTCCAATAGTACTCAAAACTATAACGTAAGTTTCAAGGCTCCGCCGGCTAAACCTCAGCTGATGTTTTTAGATGGAGGAGGGTTCAAATGTGATGGAGAAAGTATAACAGTGGCCATTACTAATGTGCAAGGTGCAGATATCAAATGGAACACAGGTGCCACTTCGAATCAAATTACATTAAGAAGTAATGATTCTCCTTTTGTAAGTGCTACTTTGTATAGTTTACCTAACTGTCCTAGTCCGGAATCAGATCATTTAGCATACGAGTTCTATCCTAACCCGGGTAAGCCTTCCTTGTCTTACAGTGGTCCATTCTACCTAAGAGCAGATTCTCCTGACCCTGAGGTTACATTTGATTGGAGCTTTACAGGTACAAAGATCGAGGGAGAAACCGGGAATCTTTTGCACATGCAGCAGCCTGGCAATTATCAGGTTAAAGGTATTCATACCTACCAGACTCCGGTGGGAGGATCCGTGGCATGTACTTCTGAAATTTCTGACGTATTCTTAGCTGAAGACCCCAATAATTTGACCGGTTTTAGTTTATACCCTAACCCTGTTTCTACGGGAGTACTAAATGTGACTTCAGACGGGGAAAGAGAAAATGTGGATTTCACGGTCTATGATTTAAGAGGTAGAGAAGTTTACCATACCGTTTTTGACCGTGTATCTTACCCACGTACAGTAGATTTAACATCTAAGAACCTACAAGGTAAGTATTTGGTAAGGTTAAAATTTGACGGAAAGTCAAAAACTTATCCTATACTCTTCGCGAAATAATCCCAAAGGAACATCCCGGCCGAAACGCTCACATTAAAAGAGTGTTTCGTGCCGAACTGAGGGATCTCAATCACCTCATCTGCTTCTGCAATCAGTTCTTCATTTACTCCAAAGACTTCGTTTCCTAGGATAAGAGCATACTTTTGATCTTTGATTGGTCGAAAATTCTGTAAGTACGTGCTATTATCAGCTTGTTCCAGTGCTAAAATCTTATATCCTGCTTGTTTTAATGCTCTAACCAAAGCAAGTGCATCTTCTTTGTATTCCCAATCTACTGATGCCGTAGCACCTAGGGCAGTTTTTTCAATTTCCCTGTGAGGCGGAGTGGCGGTTATTCCACATAAGTAAAGCTTGCCTACCCGAAATCCATCTGAAGTTCGGAAGATTGAACCTACATTAGACATAGACCTGATGTCATCCAAAATAAGGTCCAGATTCAACTTCTCAACGGCCTTGAATTCATCTACAGAAATTCTTCCAAGCTCTTCCATGGATAACTTTTTCATAACTTGTAAATAAGATAAACTTTTATACCAAAATAAGGGTTTTAGTAGTAGAAAAGTTACACCCGCATAACTTTCCCTAAATGGGGGTCAAAAGTACTAAAATTGCAGGTAAATTTGCATAAAAACTAAGGTTTATGGTTTTGGACAGTATTGAAGAGGCAATAGAAGATATCCGTAACGGAAAAATCATTATTGTCGTAGATGACGAAGACAGAGAAAACGAAGGCGATTTTATCTGCGCGGCTGAAAAGGTAACACCGGAAATGGTGAACTTCATGGTGAAAGAGGGGAGGGGTCTAATGTGTGCGCCATTAACGGCACAGCGTTGCCATGAATTGGAGTTGAATCCCATGGTTAATCGAAATACCGCAGAATATGAAACTGCATTTACGGTGTCTGTTGACCTATTAGGTCATGGATGTACCACAGGTATTTCAGCCTCTGATAGAGCTAAAACTTTGCAAGCTTTAGTAAATAAAGATACAAAGCCGGAAGATCTAGGAAGGCCAGGTCACATTTTCCCACTTATGGCTCAAGATGGTGGAGTGCTTCGTAGAGCAGGACATACAGAGGCCGCAGTGGATTTTGCCAGGCTAGCAGGCTTAGAACCTGCAGGGGTTTTGATTGAGATTCTGAACGAAGACGGAACTATGGCCAGATTACCACAATGTAGGGTAATCGCGGATAAATTTGGTCTAAAATTAGTCTCTATCAAGGATCTGATTGCTTACCGCTTAAAGAATGAAAGCTTGATTACTAGAGAGATTGGTGTGCAAATGCCTACTGAGTTTGGGGATTTTGAATTAATCGCTTTCCGTCAGAATGATAATAACCAATTGCACCTGGCTCTGATCAAGGGTACTTGGGAGGAAAATGAGCCTGTACTGGTGCGTGTACACTCTTCTTGCGTTACCGGCGATATCTTTGGTTCCTGTAGATGCGACTGTGGTCCTCAACTTCATGCAGCCATGGCTAAAGTGGAGAAAGAAGGAAAGGGTGTTATAGTCTATATGAATCAGGAGGGTAGAGGGATAGGTCTGCTGAATAAACTCAAGGCTTATAAACTTCAAGAGCAAGGTAGAGATACCGTGGAAGCTAACCTTGAATTAGGGTTTAAAGCAGACCAAAGAGATTACGGAGTGGGTGCTCAGATATTAAGAGATTTAGGGGTGACGAAGTTACGTCTAATGTCTAATAACCCACGCAAGAGGGCCGGTTTGATAGGATATGGATTAGAGATTGTGGAGAATGTGCCCATAGAAATTGCACCAAATCCGCATAATGCTTTCTATTTGTCAACAAAACGTGATAAATTAGGGCATTCCATACTCGCCCAATGAAAATAATACTATTCTGTTTATTAAGTGTACTCTGTCAGGCTCAACATTTTTTGCCACAACCGGAGGTAGTGCTCCCCAAAAAAGGAGAATTTACATTTAATGCGGAAACTACATTCTTTGCTGAAAATAAAACAGGGGAAGATGCTCTATCTCCCCTGCTTCATAAGATCAATCAACTTTCAGGTGTAAGTATTCCTAAGGTTCAAGCCAAGAGGGAAAACCAAATCCAAGTAACCGTTGATTATAGCTTGCCGCAGGAGGCATACACATTAGATATTTCTTCTGATAAGATCCTTATCAAAGCATCCGGTTACTCCGGATTTTTTTATGCGGTTCAGACGCTTATTCAAGCGGTGCCGGTGGACAGGAGTACTCGACTGGTGCAAATTCCTGCTCTATGGATAAAAGATGCCCCCAGATTTGCCTATAGAGGGGTCATGTTAGACGTAGCCCGTCATTTTTATTCGGTGGAATATATCAAGCGACTATTAGATGTTATTTCAGCATTTAAGCTTAATACCTTTCATTGGCACTTGACGGATGATCAAGGCTGGAGGATTGAGATCAAGAAATATCCTAAGCTTACTGAGATAGGTAGCATAAGGAAGAGAACGCTGCTAGGGCATACTGAGGAAGCGGGATACGAAGAGAAACCATATGGCGGGTTTTATACGCAAGATCAGATTAGGGAAGTGGTAAAATATGCCGCTTCAAAGAATATTACAGTTATTCCGGAGATTGAGATGCCCGGACATGCTAAGGCGGCATTAGCGGCCTATCCGGAATTGGGGTGCACGGGTGGACCATACGAGGTTTGGACAGGTTGGGGAGTGGAAGAGAATATCTTTTGCCCTACAGAACAAACGTTCCAATTTTTAGAAGGTGTATTGGAGGAGGTAGTAGATCTTTTTCCTTCTGCTTATATACATATAGGAGGAGATGAAGCTCCAAAAGTGACCTGGAAGCAATCAGCTTATTGCCAGGATTTGATCAAAAGAGAAGGTTTGAAGGATGAAAATGAATTGCAGTCGTACTTCATCAAAAGAATCTCTACGTTTTTAGTTTCCAAAGGTAGGAGGATTATTGGTTGGGACGAGATCATGGAGGGAGGGACGCCTGAGGGTGCCACAGTTATGTCTTGGAGAGGTACAGAGCATGGCTATAAAGCGGCGAAGGAGGGCCATAAGGTCATCATGAGCCCTACTTCACATTTCTATTTGGATTATTATCAGGGACCAAAGGAGATGGAACCTTTGGCTAATGGGAGTCTTCTTCCTCTAGAAAAGGTCTATAGTTTTGACCTTGAAGAAGCCGAGAATATACTTGGGGTGCAGGGCAACTTATGGACAGAGTATATTCGGACAGAAGCTCAGGTGGAGTATATGCTTTTTCCGCGGATATTAGCGGTAGCTGAACTGGGATGGAGTAAAAAAAAGACAGGCTATTCTGATTTCGCGCTTAGGGTTTATGAGCGTTTGAAGCAGTGGCCGGACTTGAGAGCCTCTTCATCTTATCTGAATGTTAAGTTTAAGGTTGTTCAAGAGGATGGCTTGAAGTTGGCTTTGATTCCTAGTGTCCCTTTAGGGACTATAAAATACAAATCACCAGGGGAACTTTGGGGAGGGGCAAAAACGTATGAGGGGCCCATTCCTTTGAAAGGTGAACAGGAGATTGAGGCGGCATTATTCATGGGAGAAGAAAGAAGTAAAATCTATAGGACAAAATATGTGCCATCCTTAGTGACCGGTTTGACCTATAGTTATGGGCAAACACCTCGGAGGGAAGTATATAAGGGGTTACTCACAGACGGTCAGAGGGGAGATATAAAGAACTTTGATGAATGGGTGGGTTTTGAAGGAAAAGATGCCAATATTTATCTGGAGCTAAAGGATGTTCAAAAGGTGAAGAAATTAGTTCTTGGAGTATTGGTGGAAGAAGGTTCCTGGATCAAAATGCCTGCCTTGGTTAATGTATATGGTTCTAAAGATGGGCAAAAGTACGAAAGCTTAGGTAGTACTACTCCCATTTCTAAAGAAGGTGCAGGTGAAGTCTTAGTGAAGTTAAAGCGAAAGAAAGTAAAATATATAAAGGTGGAGGCAAAGAATGCCGGACCTTGGCCAGTAGGTCATGCATTTGAAGGTTTACCTACCTGGGTTTTTTTAGATGAGATAAGCTTAGAATAAAAAAACACACAATCTTCAAGCGGAGACTGTGTGTATGACTATACTTCATCAACAAACTAAAAAACAATGGGAAAATAGCATGGACGCATCCATGCTATTCACGTGCTGTAGGAGGGGGAGTCGAACCGCCCACGATGCAGTTAGCCATAGTGCAACTTTGGTGGTCAACCCCAGTCGAGACTAAACCTGTCCGGCTTACACTACGTTTATCCTGTTGTCATCACCCCCGAGACAGGAGGGCACGGCTGCCAGTTTCGTCATCCTACAGTATTTAGAGCGTTACTCGCCGTTTCAATTACAATACAAAGGTAAGGTGTTTTTCTGATATGTTAAAGAGTTTGTTGAAAAAAAATAGTATTTTAATAATTTATATAGTTTAAGTGTTTTATTGCAAAATATTATTTAAATTTGACCATTGATAAAATCTAATAACTAAAGAAATGAAGGAGAACATAGATGAAACGGACTATAAGATCCTTAGGATTCTCTTAGAAGATGCTAAGTTATCTTATCAAGAAATTGGTGAAAAGGTGAATTTATCGCAGGGAGCAGTTCACGCACGCGTTAAAAAAATGGAGAATTCCGGTATTATCGTAGGTTCAAGCATCAAGATAGATGTGAAGAGACTAGGCTGGGATATTTCGGCGTTTTTAGGGATATATCTGGATAAGCCGGAATTATATGAACATGCTAAGAATGAACTGATGCAGATTCCGGAAATTGTGAGTATCAATTATACTACGGGAAATTATAGTATGTTTGTCAAGTTGATCTGTAGAGATACCACTCACCTTAGAGATGTTTTGGCTGAAAAAATACAGAAGTTGCCTGGTATCCAGCGTACGGAAACCATTATTTCTTTGGACGAGTCTTTGAATAGATCAGCTCCATTAATTTAAGTCTTAATATGCGTCTATTTTTGTTTTTCTTCTTCTGTTCATTTGCTTCTCTGGCACAAATGAATGAAATCTTTCAAAAGCCTCCTAAAGAAAAGATGAGTGCTACCATGATAGATGTGGCCACTGGTTTCTTAGGTAAACCGTATGTAGCAGCTACGCTAGAGAAGTCTCCTGAAGCTTTGGTTATTAATTTGGAGGAGTTTGACTGCTTTACCTTGGTAGAAAATGTATTAGCAATCTCACTAGCTAAACATAATGCGGAAGCGGGCTGGGATATATATAGGGAATATCTGCAAGTGTTAAGATATAGGAATGGAGTTATAGACGGTTACGGTTCTCGAATGCATTACTTTCTGGACTGGGCAAGGCAGGCTACGGAAAATGGCTTCTTGATGAATATTACAGAAGACATAGGAGAGGTGCAGGACAAGCCCATCCACTTTATGTCTAATAATAGAAAACTATATCCTGCCTTAGCAGATGAAAAGGTGTATAAGGAGATTCAAGCCTCTGAGGAGGAATTGAATGAAGGGCCTTTTTATTATGTTCCAAAGGAAAAGTTTAAGGCTATTGAAAGCCAAATTAAGGAGGGTGACATCATAGCTTTTACTTCTAACGTTAAGGGTTTAGATGTGAACCATGAGGGTATTGCTGTTCAGAAAAAAGGGAAGTGGCATTTGCTTCATGCATCCCTGGAAGAAAAGAAGGTCGTAGTTTCGCAAGAAACTTTGGAACAATATTTAAATAGGATTAAAAAGCACTCCGGAATCATGATTTTTCGAGTGACGAAGCAGTGATGAGATACGAAAGATTAGATGCAGCACATTATGTGCTGCGCAGGAAGAAATTTTTAGAACAGTTACCGGATGGAGCCCTCGTGATAGTTACAGGTAATGATTTGTTACCATCCAATGCTGACGGAACCTACGGCTTCATCCAGAACAATGCCTTCTTTTATTTGACCGGAATAGATCAAGAGGAAGGTTATTTAATCTTGGAGAAGGGAGGGGAAGAAATATTATTCTTGACAGAAACCTCAGAACAGATTAAGATCTGGGAAGGTGAAAAACTTAGTAGAACAGAAGGAACTCAAGTATCAGGAATCCGCAGAGTGGAGTGGCTTGAGGCATTTTGGGAAGTTCTTGATCAAAAGATCAAAAGTGAAGTCTATTTTTATACGGACCTTACCCAGGAAGATCGTTTTCCTAGTTTTAGGTCGAGAGCAGCATGGACTAGAGAGCTATTGCTTGAGAAATATCCCAACGTAATTCTTCAGAATCCTTCTAAGATTTTAGATGCCCAAAGGATGATAAAAAGTGCTACGGAGATAGAATATATTCAAAAGGCCATAGACACTACTTACGCGGGACTTAAGAGGGCGGCTAAATTCCTTAAACCGGGAAGGTACGAGTTTGAAGTAGAAGCTGTAATTAGCCATGAATTCTTGATGAGGAGATCTAGGCATCATGCCTTTCTTCCTATCGTGGCTACGGGTGCTAATGCTTGTGTGCTTCATTATGTGGATAATAATGCTCAATGTAAGGACGGAGATCTTCTTTTGATAGATTTCGGTGCGGAGTATGGTAACTATAAGGCAGATATGACCAGAGTCCTGCCGGTCAACGGGAATTTCACGGAAAGGCAAGCAGAAGTGTATAGCTCAGTCCTTCGAATATTCAAGGCCTTGAGAGAACAGATGGTTATAGGGAATACGGTGGTTCAGATGAAAGCTGAAGCCATGCGACTGCTAAGAGAAGAGTTAGTACACTTAGGCCTGATCAAGCCCGGGGCACACCCCAATGCTGCCCAGAAATATCTGCCTCATGGGGTTTCTCATTCCTTAGGACTAGACGTACATGACGTAGGAGAAAAGAAAACTCCATTTGCCCCGGGAATGGTGCTAACTTTAGAACCTGGAATTTATATTCAAGAGGAAGGCATAGGTATACGTTTAGAAAACGATATACTGATTACAGAATCAGGAAATGTGGACCTAATGGCCCATGTACCTATTGAGATAGAAGACATAGAAAATTTAATGATATGAGTACTGCAAAGATCGTTTATAAAGGGGGCTTGAATAATGTAGCTACCCACTTAGCTTCAGGTAAAAGTATAGAAACAGATGCGCCGGTAGATAATAACGGAGGAGGTGAGGCATTCTCACCTACTGATTTAACGGCCACATCATTAGGAGCATGCGCCATGACTGTTATGAGTATAGCAGCAGAAAAGGCAGGACATGAATTTAAAGGTAGCGAAGTAAGCATCACTAAAGTGATGAGTGCAGATGCTCCAAGAAGGATAGTTAAGGTCAAAGTGGAGTTCTCCCTGATTTCAGAACCTGTATTATCAGCAGAAGAAAAAGAGAGATATGAGAGAGTAGGGAGAACCTGTCCGGTAGCCTTAAGTCTACATCCGGATATTGAACAAGAATTTATATTCAACTGGCAGAACTAATGCTGTGGCCGGAGGCAATTCGAGCTTTTAAGAATTATTTGAAATTAGAAAGGGGGCTTGCACCAAATTCCGTGGAAAGTTATTTACGCGATTTAGGAGCACTGGCCTCCTTTTTAGATGGAAAGGTTGCACCCAATACCGTAGAAGAGGATCATTTATATGCATTCATAGAAACTATCTCTGAGATGGGACTTTCAAGTTCTACTCAAGCCCGAATGCTAAGTGGAATTAAAGCCTTCTTTGAATTCCTCCGACTAGAAAAAATTAGAGATACAGATCCCACGGCTCTTCTCGTAGGGCCAAAATTGATTCGAAAGCTTCCTGAGGTACTGCAAGTAAAGGAGGTGGAGGCCTTATTGGAAGGTATTGATCTTTCAACTCCGGAGGGAACCCGAAACAGGGCCATGTTAGAAGTGCTCTATAGTTCAGGCTTGAGGGTTTCTGAAGTAGTTAATCTGCAGATCTCTCGCTGTTTTTTTGAAGAGGGTTATTTGCAGGTAAGGGGAAAGGGGAGTAAGACCCGACTAGTACCCATTGGTAAACAAGCCATACACTATACTGAAATATACAAGACCTTAGTTCGGCCTTCCCTGGATATAAAAAAGGGATACGAGGATCATCTATTCCTCAATAGAAGAGGAGCCGCACTAAGCAGAGTCATGGTTTTCTATGTAGTAAAAAATGCTGCGGAGGCTGCAGGTATTCAGAAAACCATTTCTCCTCATACGCTAAGACATAGTTTTGCTACCCATCTGGTAGAAGGTGGAGCTGACCTACGGGCAGTTCAGGAAATGCTAGGGCACGAAAGTATCTTGACCACTGAGATCTATACCCACTTAGATCGTGCTTTCTTGCAACAAACTCTTCGTGAATTTCACCCTAGAGCATAGTTTTTTTGGTGTAGGTATGAAAACCTTGTAATTTTAAGGTTCAATAATCTCATGCCCATGAAAAAAATTTATATAGCCATACTGCTTTCGGCAGCATTGAATTCCTACGGCCAACAAACCGCTTCTGATTACTTTGATTTAGGAGTGAGTAAAAGTAAATCTGGAGACTATCTGGGCTCTATCTCTGCTTTTAGTACAGCCATTAACATGAATCCGGATAATGCCAGCAGTTATTTCAATAGAGGCTTAGCTAAACAAGCACTGAAAGACCATAGAGGGGCCATTTCAGATTTTGACAGGGCTATTCAGATTTCTCCGAAGGATGCCCTTTCCTATCACTACAGAGCTATAAGTAAGAGTAGCCAGGACGAAAATGGAGCCGCTCTTCAGGATTTTAATATTGCCATTGAGCTATCGCCAAAAGATGTTCAATCTTACCTTCAAAGAGGAGTTCTGTTTGCTAAGTTAAATGATCTTCCTTTAGCCGTTAGAGACTTTAATAAGGTGGTGGAACTAAACCCATCTGCTCAAGAAAAATTCCAAGCCTTTTATAGTAGAGGATTATGTAAAGCAAAGATGGGAGACTATAAAGGTGCCATAGCCGATTATTCTTCTGCTATTGAATCGAACAATAAACGTCCTCAACCCTTCTTAGAGAGAGGTAAGAATTATATCAAAGTGGAAGAATTTGAAAAAGCTCTGGGGGATTTGAATGAAGCCATAAAGATGGATGCTCAAAGTGCTGAGGGGTTTGCCTTAAGAGGTTTTGCTAAAAGTAGGCTGAGAGATTTTAACGGAGCTAAGATTGATTTTGATAGTGCTTTAAGACTAGATCCCAATCTAAAAGAAGCTTACTATGGAAGAGCTTTCGCCTTAACTATGCTATATAATCATAAGATTGCTATAGATGATTTAGGGAAGATTTTGGACACAAAATCATCAACTAAGGATGTCAAAAATCAATATGTAACCTTGTCAAAGGCCCAGCTAGATAAATTACGTGAAGCGGTAACCTATACTTTTCCTATACCTGCTTTATCAGAAGACCTTTCAGAGGGATACTTTGTTAGAGGTTTAGCACAATTAAGAGGGAATAACACCAAGGATGCCCTTTCTGATCTGAATAAGTCCATTGAAATCAATCCCATTTACCCTCAAGCATACTTTGTTAGGGGAATGGCCAAGTCTGCCATGGGTATGCAAACGGAAGCGGTTATTGACTTCGGAAGTGCATTAAAATTGCATCCGGCATATCCGGAAGCTTATTATGTAAGAGGTTTGATCAAAGTATCCATTGGCGAAACAAATGCAGGCTGCGTAGATTTAAGTAGAGCGGGTGAATTAGGTTATGCCAACGCATATACCTTGATCAAAGATTATTGTAATTAATTCTCGAAACGTAAATGTTTCACGGATGCCCCACTGTTAGCAAGTTCATCTAAGGCATCAATTCCTATTTGTAAATGTTTTTCCACGAAGCTGGCGGTAACCTTTTTATCGCTGGCTTCTGTTTTTACGCCCTCTGGTGTCATGGGGTTATCAGATACTAAAAGTAAAGCTCCGTGAGGGATGGAATTCATAAATCCTACGATAAAAATCGTGGCAGTTTCCATATCAATACCTAAGGCTCTGATCTCTCTCAAATAAGCTTTAAACTCCTCGTCGTGTTCCCACACTCTACGGTTAGTGGTGTAAACGGTACCGGTCCAATAATCCATCTTGTGCTTAACGATCATTTCTGAAACGGATCTTTGTAAACGGAAAGAGGGGAGGGCCGGAATCTCAGGTTTAGCATAATCATTTGAGGTACCTTCTCCTCTGATTGCGGCTATAGGAAGAATGAAATCCCCCAAAGCTGTTTTTTTAAGGCCACCACATTTCCCTAAAAACAATACGGCTTTAGGGTTAATGGCAGTTAGTAAATCCATGACTGTAGCAGCCATAGGGCTTCCCATTCCAAAGTTGATGATGGTGATATTTCCTGCTGAGGCCGTCTGCATGGCATTCCCAATTCCTCTAACTTCAACCTTAAACTTCTTTGCAAACATTTCTACATAATTCGAAAAGTTAGTGAGGAGGATGTAGGGTCTAAATTCTTCTAGAGGTGTTCCTGTGTAACGAGGAAGCCAGTTTTGTACGATTTGTTCTTTAGTCTGCATATATTTGAGGTTTGAATTTTATATTAAGGTATAGAACCAATTTGTTGGTGAAAAAATTCCCGAGCGCGTGAAAAGAAATGGATTGAAACTGAAAACAGTAGGGGATGTGACCTATGTTTTTGATCTTACTAGGAAAAAATATTTGGTGTTAACCCCCGAAGAAAAGGTCAGGCAAACCTTCATTCATTATCTTTTGGATGTTTTAGGTTATTCTCTGTCTCTACTTAGGACAGAACTTCCTACCTCTTACCACGGATTGGCGAAAAGAACAGATATCTTGGTCTTCGATCAAAAAGGACAGCCTTACATGCTGGTAGAATGTAAGGCTGCAGACGTTAAAATAACTTCTAAGGTAGTGGAACAGGCCAGTAGGTATAATGTAAACCTACAGGCTCCTTATTTATGCGTAACTAATGGTTCCTCTACCTTTTGTTTTCATATAGATTTTGAAAATCAAAAAACTACTCAGATAAGAGAGCTTCCTTTACCCCAGGTTTAATTCTGTCACTATTGAGGCTACTTTCTCTTTAAGTGATGCCAGAGTTGAAGAGAATTCACTCTTGTTCTTTAATTTTCCTTTAACACCGATATAAAACTTGATTTTAGGTTCAGTTCCGGAAGGTCTACAAGTAAACTTGGTCCCATCAGCGGTAAAGAATTGTAAAACATTAGAGTTTTCTATTCCTAATTTTCCACCCGGGATTTCCGTAACCTCACCTGTTTTGAAGTCTTTTCTTTGTAAGCTCTTATAATCATCCATTCTGATCACTTTAGAACCTGCAATGGATTTAGGAGGATTTGCACGAAAATCAGCCATCATTTGCTGGATCTCTTCGGCACCAGTTTTACCTTTTTTGGTTACTGATACCAGGCCTTCATAGTAGAAACCAAACTGTTTGTACATTTCAGATAGGAAATCAAATAATGATATTCCCTTCTGTTTGGCGAATGCGGTAAGTTCAGCAATCATGGCACAAGAGGCAATGGCATCTTTATCCCGTACTTTGTCGCCTATCAAATAACCATAGCTTTCTTCTCCACCTCCTATAAAGGTTTCCTGACCTTCTTTTTCGCGGATAACCTGAGCTATGTATTTGAATCCGGTTAATGTGTTATAGCATTTAACTCCGGCTTTTTCTGCCATGGCGTCTATCAGGTCTGTAGTCACTATAGTTTTGGCTACAAACTCTTTTCCGGTCAGTTTTCCTGCCTTTTTCCAGGCTTTAAGTAGGTAATAGATGATTAAGCTGGCAGCTTGATTACCGTTTAGAAGTTCCCATTCTCCTTCGGGGTTTTTAATTCCCATACCTACGCGGTCTGAATCAGGATCAGTGGCAATCACCAGGTCAGCATCTATTTTTTTAGCTAATTCCAAAGCCATGGTCATGGCCTCTTTCTCTTCCGGGTTGGGATAAACTACGGTAGGGAAGTTGCCATCAGGAGTGGCCTGGGCTTCAACGACGGTTACGTTCTCAAAGCCCAACTGAGCCAAAGCCGCAGGAACCATGGTTATCCCGGTTCCGTGGATAGGGCTGAATACTATCTTTAGGTCCTTTTGTTTTTTTATGGTTCTAGGAGAAACAGCTATGCTTTTAACTGCTTTCAGGTACTTTTTATCAAGGGCTTCTCCTATGCTTTTTATTCTTTTCTTAACTCCTCTGAACTTGATGTCTTTGACATTCGTAATGGCATTCACTTCTGCCACTATGTTCTTGTCGTGCGGAGCCACTACCTGCGAACCATCATTCCAGTACACCTTGTAGCCGTTATACTCTCTAGGGTTGTGAGATGCAGTAATAACAATACCTGCATTACAGCCTAATTCTCTAACGGTGAATGAAAGTTGGGGAGTAGGTCTAAGGGCCTTATAAAGGTAAACGGTGATGCCGTTTGCTGAGAGTATATCAGCTGCTATTTGACCAAATTCCGGAGAGTAGTTTCGGCTATCATAGGCAATAGCCACTTTGATCTCTTGTCCTTCAAAAACCTTATTGAGGTAGTTTGCTAACCCTTGAGTAGCTGCACCTACAGTATATCTATTCATGCGGTTACTACCAATCCCCAGCTCTCCGCGCATACCACCCGTGCCAAATTCCAGATTTTTATAGAATGAATCTGTAAGTTGAGTTACGTTACCGGAATCAATCAACTGCTGAAGTTGATCTTTAGTATCTTGATCATATTTACCGCGTAACCATGTTTTTATATTTTTTTCTGCCGCAGCATCCAGTTTCAGCTGTTTTAACATAGTAATTTAGAATAAAAGTTGGGTTCAAATATAAGGAAACCCTAGGCTATTTTACAGTCAAAACAAAAAAAAAGCCTGACTTTCAGGGTCAGGCTCTTTGGAACGTATATATATATACGATTAATGATCTTCTAAATGTGTACGGTTATATCCGTTTCTAAATACGATAGACAGAATGAAGGTACCTACGATAAATGTAAAAAGGTCACCAAAAACTGCTAAGATAACCAAGCACAGTAAGTATATTACAAGCATTGCCCAAGAAGGCACGTGAGATGATATTTTGCTCATGGTTGTTAATTTTTTACAAAAATAAACCTAAATTTAAAAATTTCAAAGTTTGAGTCATGAAGTTCCCATTAATTCTCTGCGCCCTTTTTTTTAGCTTAAAATGTATAGCGCAAGAGGAGGAGTATTATAAGGATTTTAGCCATAGGAAAGTGAGCCATGAAATAGAGAACCTTCCTAATCTTGAATCCAAATTCACTACCTTTTATGTAGGGGCTAGTGGTGCTTTACGTAAATCCTATAATGGGGAAAGTAGTGGGTTTGAGAATTTTGGAATGAATCATACTTCTTTCAAGGGTTGGCTGGAAGGAATAATTGGTTTTAATCTGAACAATACATATTTTTTCGAGACAGGGATAGTTCAAACTAAGAATAATTTTAGTTCCAGAGTTTATTCCACACCTGATTATCCTGGTTTCGGGATAGGGATGAATAGTACACAACTTTACCTTCCTGTAACGGTTAAACGTAAGGTGTTAAATTTAAATAGAGTGACGAATAATGCCTATGTTAATCTAGGGCTTGGTGCAGGTTTTTTGGTGCATTCTAATCCAAAGGCATTTGGGGAATTTCAGACTGACGTGAATGAAGAGATACAAAGTCAAAGTTTATCGCATTTCTATGTTACTTTGAACCATTCTCGAAGTCCTATATATGGAGAGGTAATCGCGGAGCTAAAAGGAAATATTACGGAGAGGTTAGAGATTTTAGTGTTTTTTAAAGGTATATTTAGGAAGCCGGATTATTTATCCCATCAATTTTCCGTAGAGTACTTAGGGGGTAGATACCCACTAAATTTCAAGGTTAGCGAGAATATGGGCTCTCTGGTTTTTGGAATACAGGGAAGATGGAATTCGCGTAAATTTTATTCATATAAGAGTAGGATATAATTTCAAATATTCTAAATTGTAAGTATTTTTCACCTTTTAACTATTAAGAAATGAGCAAATTTGACGAAAACGTGGCCCTGTACAAGGCACAAAATTCTGAATTAGGACTAGGATTAAGTGATGAGTTGATCGTAGCAGTGGCTAAATCATTAGGGCCATCTATTTATAATGCTGATTCTTCTAAAGTTTCAGGATCAGATTCAAAAGAAAAAGAAACCGTAAAAAATAACTTCTTGATCAAAAAGTTAGGATTGAAGGATGGTCCCGAATTAGATGCTGCTATTGATGAGGCGATGGTAAAATTGGGAACCAGCAATCGTAATAAATATAGAGTGGTGGTTTACGCTTGGTTAGCTAAGAAGTTCGGAAAGGAAAGTTTATACTCTAAATAAAATGAAAATGGCCTGTTTTAAACAGGCCATTTCTATTATAAGTCGGAGAAATCGAAATTATCTAAATAACCGGTATTGAAATATCCGGACTTAAAGGTTTCATCGTCCATCATCTTCAAATGGAAAGGAATGGTAGTTTTGATTCCGTCAATGAAAAACTCTTGCAGTGCACGTTTCATTCTTACGATTACTTCTTCTCTTGTAGGCGCGGAAACGATTAGTTTCGCGATCATGGAATCATAGTTAGGAGGGATCACATATCCTGCATATACATGCGAGTCTACGCGTACTCCATGTCCTCCCGGTAGATTAATTTGTTTAATAACACCGGGGCTAGGGCGGAAGCCATTTTTAGGATCTTCAGCATTGATCCTACACTCCATAGCGTACTGGTTAGGGTAGTAATGCGTACCAGATACCGGCTCACCTGCGGCTACCTTGATTTGTTCTTTGATCAAGTCAAATCCGGTCACTTCTTCCGTGATAGGGTGTTCTACCTGAATACGGGTGTTCATTTCCATGAAATAGAACTTGCCGTATTTGTCCACTAAGAATTCTATAGTTCCGGCACCTTCGTAGCGAATTGCTTTCGCTCCGGCTACGGCTGCTGCACCCATTTGTTCTCTTAATTCAGGAGAAACTATTGGGGAAGGAGTTTCTTCTATCAGCTTTTGGTGTCTTCTCTGTATAGAGCAATCACGTTCAGATAGGTGGGATACGTTGCCGTACTGGTCACCTACGATCTGAATTTCGATATGGCGCGGTTCTTCGATGAATTTCTCAAGGTAAAGGCCGTCATTTCCGAAGGCTGCACCTGATTCCATCTTAGCATCTTCCCAGTGTTTTTGGAACTCGTCTGCATGACGAATGATTCTCATACCTCTACCGCCACCACCGGCAGTAGCTTTGATGATCACAGGATAACCAATTTCCTCTGCTAGGGCTTTTCCTTCTTCCACTGAAGATAGAAGTCCGTCAGAACCTGGAATAACGGGTACACCTGCTTTTTTCATGGTTTCCTTCGCAGTAGCTTTATCGCCCATTTGGTTGATTTGCTCGGCAGAAGCACCAATGAATTTTATTTTGTACGCATCACAGATGCGGGAGAATTCTGCATTTTCAGAAAGGAAGCCATATCCTGGATGGATGGCGTCGGCATTTGTAATTTCTGCTGCAGATATAATGCTTTGCATGTTTAGGTAAGACTGCTTACTTGGAGCTGGTCCTATACATACGGCTTCATCAGCGAAACGTACGTGCAAGCTGTCTTTATCTGCTGTAGAATATACGGCAACCGTTTTGATCCCCATCTCCTTACAGGTGCGGATAATGCGCAGGGCAATTTCCCCCCTGTTGGCTATAAGAATTTTTTTAAACATAAGATTTTAACTTAAGCTAGTTCAACTAAAAACAGAGGCTGGTCGTATTCTACCGGAGTGGCGTCATCCACTAGTATTTTAACAATCTTACCAGACACTTCTGATTCAATTTCATTGAACAGCTTCATGGCTTCTAGAATGCATATTACTTTACCGCTGGACACCTCGTCACCAACTTCTACAAATGGTGGTTTATCCGGACCTGCAGAGCGATAGAAAGTACCGATCATCGGAGCTTTGATTTCTACTACTTTGCTTGAGCTAGGAGCAGGAGCTGCACTTACTTCAGGAGCTTTTGGTGCGGGAGCAGCAGGTTCAGCATAAACTACCGGAGCAGCAGCAGGAACTACTTTGATTGCTTCTCCACCTCCACGACGAACCTGAATTTTCAGGTCAGAAGTTTCAATTTTTACTTCGCTGAGGTCTGTTTTAGAAATAAACTCGATCAGCTTTTGAATTTCTTTAGTATCCATATCGGGATTGTTTCAATGTTTATGTAACAAAGGTACTTATTTCTCCTTTACGCGGGAGTCATATTCATACGTTGAAGTATTCACTTTAATCAATTCATCGTTATCGATGAATAAAGGCACTTTAATGGTAGCACCTGTTTCTACCGTAGCCGGTTTGCTGGCGTTAGTAGCAGTATCACCTTTTACACCTGGTTCAGTGTAAGTTACTCTTAATTCCACATAAGCAGGCATTTCTACAGATAGAGGAGTTTCTGTTTCTGCATGGATGAGGATGTCTACATTTGAGCCTTCTTTCATCAAATCTGCCTGAGGAACCATATATTCTTCAAGTGAGATTTGTTCGAAGGTATCATTATCCATGAAGTTATAGCCTAATTCATCTTTGTACAGGTATTGGAAGGTACGTCTTTCAATACGAGCAGTAGTCACTTTTTCACCTGCAGTAAAAGTGTTTTCAAAGATTCTACCGGTTTTGATGTTTTTTAATTTGGTTCTAACAAAGGCCCCGCCTTTACCTGGTTTTACATGTTGAAATTCTACTATGGTAAAAAGGTCGTTATTCCACTCCAGGGCAAGTCCGTTTCTGAAATCTGCTGTTGTTGCCATCTTTATTTTTCAATATTTAATCGTATTCCTAGTGTAAAGGTGTCTTCGTTCAGGCGGGCATAACCCAGCTCTTTTTCCTCTTTACGTCTAGTAAAGGTAGAGGAGATGCGGTTATATCCGGCTTTAATAGAGAAGGAATCATTAAAGGTATAAACCAGGTATACTCCTCCTGTTAAATTTTGTTTAGCTCCGAAAACATGAGAAAACCCTTGGGTTCTCAAAGTTTCTTTTGCAGCTAATGAGGTATAAGTGGAATCGTATTTTTTCTTTCCACTTAAGGATACCAATTCTTGGAATGCTCCTATGGCTATGTCTTTGTAAAAGAATTCTACACCTACAGGCAAAGCAAAGGTAGTATACCTTGGGCGCTTATCAAAAGCTATTTGACTGAAATTAGTTCCTTCATCTACAGGGTATATGCCTTTTGTTCTATTGTTAAAAGACAATCTTAATCCCGTTGAAAATCGGAAAGGAACCGGTTTCTTCATTTGAAATGATTCACCCCAATACAAAGCGAACTGGTTCGTATTCTTCGAAAAAGACGAAGATAATTCTAAGTTATTAAAGGTTCGTATGTTTTGTCCCTGAACATGGGTAAGGGCCATGCACAGTAAAGTTGATAAGATTATTTTTCTCATAGTTGTATATTAAATTGCCCATTTTATATACATAGATCCCCAGGTGAATCCACCACCAAAGGCTGCAAGCACTAAATCATCTCCTTTTTTCAGTTGATCTTGATAATCAAATAGACATAAAGGAATGGTACCTGCAGTAGTATTTCCGTATTTTTGAATGTTAAGCATGACCTTATCCTCGCCTATGCCCATTCTTTTAGCGGTAGCGTCTATGATACGTTTATTAGCTTGATGTGGAACGAGCCAGTCTACGTCTTCGCTAGTCAACTGGTTTCTTTCCATGATGGCTGCTGCCGCTTCAGCCATGTTTGTAACGGCAAATTTGAATACTTGAGGACCTTCTTGTTTGATATAATGCATACGGGCATCTACGGTCTCGTGAGAAGCAGGGTAAACGCTTCCTCCTCCTTTCATCATCAAATACTCACCACCGCTACCATCAGAATGTAATAAGAAATCTACGATTCCTAAGTCTTCGGTAGTTGGTTCCAATAATACAGCTCCAGCTCCGTCACCGAATAAGACACAGGTGGTACGGTCTTGGTAATCAATGATAGAAGACATTTTGTCTGCACCTATCACTATGACCTTCTTATAACGTCCGGATTCAATAAACTGTGCTCCGGTAGTTAGGGCATAAATAAAACCTGAGCAAGCTGCTAACAGGTCAAAACTACAAATGCTAGGAATACCTAAATTAGTACAAACAAGATTTGCAGTGGAAGGGAACATATAATCAGGAGTTACCGTAGCGCAGATCACCAGGTCAATGTCTTTTGGGGATGTGCCGGTTTTTTCCAATAGACCTCTTACTGCTTCAGTAGCAAGCACGGAGGTTCCTTGTTTTTCTCCTTTTAGAATTCTTCTTTCTTTGATGCCGGTACGGGTAGTGATCCACTCATCATTGGTGTCCACCATTTGTTCTAACTCGGCATTAGTTAGTACATAATCAGGTACATATCCGTGAACACCTGTTATCGCCGCTCTTAAACCCATGGGATTAACTTTTCGATTTAGGCAAAAGCCTCTTTGATTTTTTCTACAACTTGAGATTCAATTTGACGTTGAGCCAAACGGATCATATTCTTTACGGCTGTAGGGCTGGAGATTCCATGTCCCACAATTACATTACCGTTAATACCGATAATAGGAGAGCCTCCTACCACCTCGTAGTTCATCCTATCAATCAATTCGTCCTCTATTCCTACAGAGGAAGCATGTTCATACATGGACTCACCCATCTTAAAGATGATGTTTCCGGTAAAACCGTCCGTTACGATTACGTCTGCTTTGCCATTGAAAATATCACGGCCTTCCACGTTTCCTATGAATTGAATCTTTTTGTTGTTCTTTAACAACTGGTAGGTGGCTTGAGCCACTGTATTACCTTTCTCTTCCTCTTCGCCTATGTTCAAAAGGCCTACGCGAGGATTTTCCAGGTTCAGGGTATATTTTGCGTAAGTACTTCCTAATTCAGCAAATTGATTTAGGACCTCCGGCTTACAGTCTGCATTAGCTCCTATGTCAAGCATGATCCCGTATGATCCCCCTTTTAAGGGTAAGTATCCTGCAATAGGTGGACGTTGGATATTACCAACGGTCTTTAAAGTAAACAGAGACCCTACCATCATAGCTCCCGTGTTTCCGGCTGAGCAAAATGCTGATACAGTCCCCTCCTTTAAAAGTTTAAACCCAACCCCTATGGAGGAATTGGGTTTTTGTCCAAATGCCCGAGTAGGATGTTCTCCCATCTCAATGACGTCAGCAGCCTCTACCATCTCAATAGAACCCGCTCTGTACGTCAAAGGACGTAGCACCTCTAACATTGCATCCTTTCTGCCGACTAAAACAATCTGATAATCCTCAGGAAGTTCAGAAGCTGCCATTACAGCACCTTCAACTACCGCCTTGGGGGCATAGTCTCCTCCCATTGCATCGACTGCAATTCTTTTCATCGACATGTATTTAATTTTTTTATTGATAGTTCTCTACTACCAATTTACCTCTGTAGTAAAGGTTACCTTCGCTAACGTGAGCGGTATGACGACGGTGAATTTCACCTGTTGTAGCGTCAACTGACAACTGCTTCAAGGTAAGTGTATCGTGCGTTCTACGCTTGTCTCTTCTCGTTTTCGATATCTTTCGCTTAGGATGTGCCATTGCTTTCTGATATTTGTTTTAAATTTATTAATGCTGCCCACCGTGGGTCTTGTATTTCCTCTTGTTCTTCTTTTTGGAAGCTAGGGTCTATATAAACCATAGTTCCCTCTTCGTCTCCATCCTCTGTTCTAAAGCGTGGATGAAGCTTCTTTACCGGTACTTGAAGTAGAATATATTCAAAGATGAGCTGAGCCAGATTTAGTTTTGGGGTACCAAAAGGTATTACCTCCATCTCCTCTGTCATCTCTTCCGCCACACTACCGTATTTGTAGATATGTACGGCTTCAGAATTAAATTCCTCTTCAAAAGTCTCTAAACTTCTATCACATTCTAAACGTAATTTAGATTTTATATCTAAAGTTACTTTTATAAATGTGGCATTCTTGTCTAAAGTTACTTTAACCTTGAAAGTTCCACCTTCAATTATTTCCTGCTCAAATTCGCGAAAGAAATCATCGTTTCCCTCGAATTCATAGGTGTAAGTCTTATCTTCCAGCCCATGAATCAGAATATCATATTTAGAGATCTCCTTGTTCACACTCTTCACAGAAAGGACGCAAATTTACTTCCTTTTTTTCATTTCTAAAAGTTTTGGAGGGATAAAATGCATTCCAGTAGGAGAGTATCTCTTTATCATAGGGAGTACTGCTCACAAAGGTTTATTTTGGTTTATAGCAATACTTATATTTTTCTCTTTTATATTGGCGGTGATTTCATGTAAAATATGATAGTTTTTGACGTTGGAAATACGGATACCGTAGTGGGATTCTTTGAAGGTGAGAATCTTAGGCATAAATTCAGGATCCGTTCCTTGAAGAGCGAGAATTCTGTGTTCTTTGAATACCGTATTCTTAATTTTATGCTAGAACATAATATTGAGAAGAGCTCTATAAAAAAAGCAGTGATTTCCAGCGTTGTCCCCCTTCTTACTCCGTTCTTTACTAGTTTTTGTGAAAAATTTCTGAAGCTGCGTGCCTTAGTGGTAGCCCCTTCAAAAAGTCATGTCCTGAAAATTAACATAGACATGCCGGAGGAATTAGGGTCTGACTTGTTTTTAAATGCCTTATCCGCTTATACGGAGCATAAGACGGACTGTTTGGTGGTGGATTTTGGAACGGCTCTAACCTTTACTTTAGTTGACGGTCAGGGTGTTATTCAGGGTGTTTCCATAGTGCCGGGATTAAATACCGCCCTTAAATCGCTCTTTTCAGCTACTTCTTTACTTCCCGAGGTTAGGATAGAAAAGCCAAAGTCGGTAGTGGGAAAGAATACCCTTCATTCTATCCAAAGTGGGATCTATTTCGGGTACGAATCTTTAGTAAGAGGATTGGTGCAGAAGATTCGTGAGGAATTTGGAAGAGAATTAAAAGTTTTAGCTACAGGCGGATTATCCGGAACCATTACAGAACTTCAAAACATATTCGTAGATATTCAACCTGACCTTACCTTAAAGGGTATGTATTACTACGGTCAAACTCATTGATAGTACTTCTTTAGTCGGATCAAAGCTTCCACAGGCTCTGTTACCAGATATTTGATCTCTTGATGTGTTTGAATCCGCTTCCTAATGTAAGTGGCAGAGATATCTAATAGAGGTGCCTGGATGAATCTTACCTTTGGATGATCGTGGAATTGATGCGCAGGAGTATTTGGCCTTGGATATACATAGATCGTAAAGAATTCCAGAATCTTCTGATAGTTCTTCCAATTCTCAAATTGTACCAAATTATCCTCCCCCATGATTAGCACAAATTCATGCTCCGGATACTTGTCTGATAAGACAGTTAATGTATCAATGGTATAACTTGGTTTAGGGAGCGTGAATTCTATATCTGAAACTTTTAGACGGTAATTATCTGCAATAGCTCTCTCCACCATAGTATACCTATCAAACTCATGGAGGAGAGAGTTGTTCTTCTTGAAAGGATTTTGAGGCGATACGATAAACCAGACTCTGTCTAAGTCGGTATCCGTAGCCATAGTATCCGCAATGATCAGATGTCCTACGTGTATAGGATTAAATGAACCGAAGAACAAACCTATTTTCATACCCTCAAAGGTTTTTCATCTAGATTTAGATTTCCCTCCAGGAAAGTGGTGTAGAGGTTTTCTGCTTTCTCTTGAGATTCTTCCAAATTATCGTTTAAAAGAACCACGTCAAATTTATCCTGGAATGACATTTCGAATTTGACTTTATATAATCTTTTGGAAAGGCTTTCTTCCGTTTCCGTGCCTCTGCTTCTGAGGCGAGCTTCAAGTTCTTCTATGGATGGAACCTTTACAAAGATGGCCAAGGCATCCTCTCCAAAGTATTCCTTCAATTTAAGGCCTCCTTTCACATCTACGTCAAAGATGACGTTTTTTCCTTCATTCCAAAGGCGCTCTACTTCTGATTTTAAGGTGCCATAATATCCACCTGGATAAACTTCTTCCCATTCTACAAAGGCATTGGCGCGGATATTCTCTTGGAATTCTTCAATGGAAAGGAAATAGTAGTCTTTTCCGTGAATCTCATTTCTCCCTCTTTTGTCACGTGTACAGGCAGAAATAGAGAAACCTAAATTAGAATATTGCGACAATAAATGTTTAACAAGGGTAGTTTTTCCTGACCCGGATGGAGCGCAGAATATGATGGCTTTTCCTTTCATTGTTATAAATGCTAAAGAACCACCTGATAGGTGGTTCTTTATATCGATCTAAAATATGATTATAAGATATCTTGTATTACTTTCAAGTTAAGTGCTAAACCTATAGCTAAAAGAACTCCAATACCAATTTTTAATTTTAATTCCTGAACGATCTTTTCAGGGCAGCATTTACGTTCTACTTTGTTTTTGAGGCAATCCCGAATGATTTTTTCTAGTTCATCCGTGGTTTCAGGAGATTCCTCGCACTCCTCCATGCGAGCCTTAAATTCTTCAATGGTCTTAGAGCCGTCTAAAACGGACTGTACCATTTTTTCTACACACTTATTGTGTTCCTGATTGCTAGAAGCCATTGCTAAAAAGGTTTAGTATCATCTCAATTCTTTATATCCCATGGACTTTGCATAAGAACGCAATTTCTCCTTCAATAAGTTCCGGGCTCTGTGCAATCTTGAACGAACGGTACCTATAGGGATGTCTAGAATCTTAGCCATTTCCTCATAAGTGAAGCCTTCGATGTCACATAGTATGATGACGGTTCTGAAGTCTACAGGAAGGCTGTTTAGAGCAGTGGCTACTTCATCTCCAATAAGGTCCTGGACGGCCTCAATGCGCAGATCTGTAGTACTTTCCACCTCCGCATCCTCATTGGAATTATAAACGGTTTCTACCTCTTGATAATCAATTTTTGAAGGCTCTTTGCTCTTCTTTCGGTAGTCGTTTATGAAGCTGTTTTTAAGGATTCTAAATAACCAAGCTTTGGCATTTGTGCCTTGTTGGAACGAGTTGATAAAACGAAATGCCTTCATGTAGGTGTCCTGCAACAAGTCATTCGCATCGTCTTCATCATTCGTTAAACGATAGGCAAAGTTGTACATGGAGTCTATCTGTGGCATAAACTCTTGATTGAATATCCGATGCTTTTCTTCATCGGTATATTTGGGTTTACTTACTTCTATTTCTTCTTCCTCCATGTAATTTGATGGTTTGTGCAAAAATACTTGAATATTTGATGTCTTTCATGCAAAACAGGAGAAAATTGAGCCGAAGTGGAATTTTTTGGGCCTGAACTGCCTATGCGCCACTTGAAAAATATGGGTAAGGTGGTTTACATAGGAATAGCTATCTTTGTATCAAGTTTAGATTTTTGATAGGTGAAAGATTATTTAGCTGGATTGAATGAGCCTCAAAGGGAGGCCGTAACACATATTGATGGCCCTTTAATGATTATAGCCGGAGCAGGATCCGGTAAAACCAGGGTTTTAACTTATAGAATTGCCTATCTAATCGAAAAAGGGGTAGATCCTTTTAATATTTTGGCACTGACCTTTACGAACAAGGCTGCAGAAGAAATGAGGCATCGTATAGAAAAGGTCATAGGTCCGGAAGCTAAGAACTTGTGGATGGGTACCTTTCACTCGGTTTTTTCTAAGATCCTAAGATTTGACGGGCATAAGTTGGGTTACACATCAAACTTTACCATCTACGATACGGACGATAGTAAATCCTTACTGCGTTCCATCATCAAAGAAATGGGTTTAGACGATAAAGCTTATAAGCCCAATTACGTTTTGAACCGTATCTCCGCTGCTAAGAACAATCTGATCTCTTGGCAAATGTATAATGAAAATCCTAGTTTTGCGGCAGAGGATATTGCTGCACAAATGCCGGAGTTGGGACGGATTTACAAGACTTATGCCTTACGTTGTTTTTCTGCAAATGCCATGGATTTTGATGATCTCCTATTTAATACGAATGTATTGTTTAGAGATCATTTGGACGTATTAAATAAGTATCAGCATAAATTCAGACACGTAATGGTGGATGAGTTTCAGGATACGAACATTTCCCAATATTTGATAACCAGAAAACTTGCTGCCGTAAGCCAAAACATCTGCGTGGTAGGGGATGATGCTCAAAGTATTTATGCCTTCCGTGGTGCTAACATTCAAAATATCCTAAACTTTAAGAAGGATTATCCGGATCTAAAGGTGGTAAAATTGGAGCAAAACTATCGTTCTACAAAGAACATAGTGAATGCTGCAAACTCAGTAATCGCTAAGAACAAGGCCCAATTAGAAAAGAATATATTTTCTGATAACGAAGAAGGAGAGAAGATAGAAGTTATCCGCGCAATGTCTGATAACGAAGAAGGCAGATTGATTGCTCATGAGATCTTCGAGGGGAGATTAAGAGGACTAAAGAATTCAGATTTTGCCATTCTATACAGAACCAATGCTCAATCCAGGGCATTTGAAGAGGCCTTAAGAAAGATAGATATTCCATACAGGATCATTGGAGGTCTTTCTTTCTACCAAAGAAAGGAGATCAAAGATATCCTGGCTTATTTAAGGTTTACCGTTAATCAGCAGGACGAAGAAGCGTTTAAACGTATTATTAACACTCCCAAAAGAGGGATAGGGGATACGTCCGTAGCTAAGATCATAGTTTTAGCTTCTGAACACCAGACCTCCATTTGGAACATCGTTAGTAATATACAATTCTATATGGAAGGGCGTACCGCCAATGCCGTGGCAGGATTTGCAGATCTTATCAAGAGCTATACGGTGATGATGGAGGAAGGTAAAGACGCCCATACCTTAGCTATGCACGTAGCGAAAACCAGTGGACTTCTTCATGAATTATACATGGATAAGACCGTGGAAGGTGTAGCCAGACACGAAAACGTGCAAGAGTTGTTGAACTCCATTCGCAGTTTTGTAGATAATGATGAAAATGAAGATAAGTCATTAAGCTCCTTCTTACAAACTGTTTCTCTTTTGACCACGGCTGATGAAGACGATGATGGAGATGCTGAAAAGGTAACTCTGATGACCATACACGGAGCAAAAGGTCTTGAATTTAAGCATGTGTTTGTGGTGGGATTGGAAGAGAATCTTTTCCCTTCTCAAATGATGCTGAAAAGCCGGGATGATTTAGAAGAAGAAAGGAGACTTTTCTACGTTGCCATAACCAGAGCTGAGAAACAGTTGACCCTGAGTTATGCTCAGCAACGGTATACTTGGGGTAAATTAACGTACTGTGAGCCTAGTAGATTTTTAGAGGAAATAGATAGCAGGTATTTGAGGTTTGGCGACAAAGGTATACCTCAAACCTTTGAGCCCTCCTTTGCTCCGAAGAAACAGGCTACGCGACCGGTGGTGATAGGTGAGCCGGTGAAGCGTGCCTCAGCTAACGCCCTGAAGCCCGTCCAGCCACCTGTTCAGGCACATGTGCCATCCGCGGATTTTGAACCTTCAGATACCTCAAAGTTGAAGGTTGGGGATAAAGTAGAACACCAAAAATTTGGATTTGGTGAGGTGAAAAAATTGGAAGCATTCTCCGGTAGTACAAAAGCACATATCTTATTTGAAAGGGAAGGAGAAAAAACCTTACTTTTGAGTTTTGCTAAACTTAGAATCTTATGAGAGGATTTTTTATTCTAATCTTGCTTTTATCTGTTCAGGCATCTGCGCAGAATCTTAGGATTTCGTCTTATAATATCCGTATGAATAGGGCGAATGACGGGGTGAATAATTGGAATCTGAGAAAGGATAAGGTAAATGAACTTATTCGATATCATGATTTTGACATAGTAGGAGTGCAAGAGGCTTTTAAGGATCAGTTGGATGACATGCTGAGAATGAAAGAATACGCCTATACGGGTTCAGGAAGAGAGGACGGGAAATCTGCGGGAGAACATTCGGCTATACTTTATAAGACCTCTAGGTTCAAACTGTTAAAGTCCGGAGATTTTTGGTATAGTGAAACGCCTGATGTACCGGGGAAAGGCTGGGATGCCAGATGTTGCAACAGAATTTGTTCCTGGGCTAGGTTCAAGGATCTAGTTACTAAAAAGGAGTTTTATGTTTTTAACTCTCATTTTGATCACGAAGGGGTAGAAGCCAGAAGGAATTCAGGTAAACTCTTGGTAGCTAAGATGAAAGAGATAGCGGGAAAGTTACCTGTTATAGCCATGGGAGACTTGAATTCAACTCCTGATACAGAACAAGTAGTGTATATTTCTCAGCACTATAATGATACATTCAATGCTAGCGAGATGCCTCCTTATGGACCTATAGGTACGTTTAATGCCTTCAAATATGATGCTGCGTTGAAAGATAGGATTGATTATATCTTTGTTTCAGAACATTTTAAAGTCAAGAAGTACGCTACTCTGACGGATAGCTACCAACAAAAATTCCCTTCTGACCACCTTCCTGTAGTGGTGGATCTTGAAATCAAAAAATGACATGCCGAAACTCTATCGTAACCTGATACTGGCCTCAGTATGCTATTTGCTTTTACCCAATCTACTGTTCTTCTTTTACTGGTTTAGGTTTCCTATAGGACCGATATTGGTTTTGGCCTTGGGCTTTTTCACTTACCGACAGAAATATGAGCTTTCTGGGACTTCCGCAGGCTTAGGTCAGAAGGAATGGTTAAGCTTAATTCTTATAGGAATCTTATGGACATTACTGGCAGGGATTGGAAACTATGTGGCTCAGGCCATAGATTTTCAGGGTCACAATGCTAAGTTTTTCAACTTGGTGGAGGCGCCTTGGCCCTTGTTATATGAATATAATAACAAAGAGGTTATCTATTATTTCTCCTTCTATTTAGTTCCTGCCTTTGTAATGAAAAGTTTAGGGGGGTACCAGAACTGGGTGATCCTAGTTTGGGGAAGCATAGGTTATGTTTTGGTTTTAACCTGGGCCTACCTTTTATTGAGTCGCTCCTGGAAAAAAGTGGCCTTGTTCCTGTTGATGGGAGAATCAGGGGTGTTCTTTAATTCTCAAGTATTTCATAAATTAGGTTCGTTTCCACAGCATGAATGGCCCGTTTTTATGGGTAGTTTGTTTGAGCAAAGTGCTTGGGTCCCTAATCAGTTTCTCCCTACTGCTTTAGTATTAAGTATTTTTATTTATCTATTTAGAAACGGACTGCCTTTGAAATGGGTGGTATTCCCATTTGTATTAAGTCTTACATGGGGAGTTTTTCCTGCTATTGGAATGGCTTTAGTCATATTAGGGGGAATATGGTCTAGTGATCGTTTGAAAGAATTTCCAGGTATTGTCCTGTACGCTCTTCCTTATTTGATGCTGGTAATACCCATTGCCTTATTTTATCAGAGTTCAAATGGGGGAGGAGTAAGTGAGTTTTTGCTCCTGAGTAAGGGCAGGGCTACCCGGATTCCGGTGTGGGCAGGCCAGATTTTTCCTCAAGTGATTGTATTTGGGCTGTTCATTTATTGGGTAGTGAAGGATGAGGTTAACAAAAGATGGGCGTGGATGGCATTAAGTGCCATGTTTATCCTGTCTATGTTTAGAGTTGGGGTTTATAATGACTTATACTCTAGGAATGCTATCGTTTTCTTCCTCATTATCTTATGGTGCATTGTTCAAGAGTGGAAAAGTCTGAAAGGGAAATATTTGTTGATCATACTATTATGTGTTGATCTTTTCTTCTCCTTGTTTATAGTAGGAGAGAAGTTGACGCAGAACGAGCTGATTCAATTAGAACCTAAGAAGGAGATCTTCAAGCATGATGACAATGCTACCATTTATGAGTATTTTAAAAAATACGCTCATCATCAGGAATTGATTCAATACTCCAGCAAGGAAGATAGTTTTTATCAGCGTTATCTGGCGAATCACTGATAGATGGCGAAATATTCAGCTCTTGCGGGGTCAAGAATTTCGGTGTGAAATATCTTGATGGGGGTAAGTCCAATTCCTGAGGTATCTCTTTGTAAATTATAAATCAGTAAGGCATTAGGATGCTGGGTTTTTAAGGAATCAAATTGTTTTCGAATCACCTGTGGAGTGGTTTCCTGGTTAAACCAGTCGGAATCCTTATCCCAAACTGCATACGGCTGGGTTATTTTCTTTGAATAGGTGTAAATCTCTTTGCCCTGAAGGAATCCTATACCTTCAACTATAAAATCTTCATAGCCCGTTAAAAAGGCATCCGGGTGATTCTCGGTTAAATATTCATGCACGGCCAAAGTGTGAGATTCTGGAAGTATTATGCCACGGATATATGTTTTAAGGCCTACAAAAGATTCTATGATTAAAATAAAGGTGAAATAGTAGCTGGTATACTTGTTTTTACGAGAGATAGCCAAAATGAATAACATCATAATCAGCATAATTCCCGTATGTCTATTGGCATATACAAGGTAGTGTGTTAATATGAACAAGATGGCTATTCCAATAAAAAAGAATATAGGTACCATAGCCAAATTTCTATTATTCTTATAGGTTTCCCAAATAAAAAGCAGGTAGGTGATTGCTGGTAGAATATACCAGAACACAGAGGGGTATGCAGAGCGCCAGGTCACATAAGTAGTCACATCACCAGCCAGCACCCATCCCTGGAAATATTCTCTGAGGAGAATAAGCAGGATTTTTACATCAATGGAAGATTCTAGGCCGGAGTCATTCGGAGGAATAACGGTAATGGCACAAAAGACAAGAGATGCAGTAAATATCAAGTAATACGGCCAATATCTCCATCTGTTTTCGGTGCTAAAAAGGAAGTAGATGCCCAGGCAGATAGAAAAGATGGTAGCGTAAATATTAAATTGCGCGGCCACAGAAAGTAGCAGACTATATATAGGGATATTTCTAAGTCCTTTTTGCTCTCTAGAAATCAGATACAGAAAGATGACTATTGGTACAATATAGTTCCTCAAATAGAAGAGGTATTCGTGGCCCAGTAAAAGACCGAACAATAAGAAAACCTTTTGAATGAATGGAATTTCTATTTTAAATACGATGAGGTAGCCGGCTAATATACCCAAAGCAGTATGGAATATATAGACTCCGTTAATTCCTATACCCAATTTGAAAATAGCAAACAGAATAATGTACCATCCTATAGGATGTCCTTCATAGCGGATATTTTTCCACAGTTCAATGGGGTTTTCACTGAATGCAGCAATGGCCATGGAATGAGTTTCATCTCTCCAAAGGTCATGAAAAATGGAGCCTATGATGGCGTATGTAACAAAAAGGGCAAATAAAATCTTTTGGTTCATTCTATAGTTATTCAGTATAGATGTCCCTTAGGATCATCTTTCCTGCAATGGGTTTATAGTGCGATATCTCGTAGTAGTTTCGGATATCATCAGTTATATAATTCTTACCAGTAAAGTTATATACATTATTCTTACCAAAATAAATATTTAGTATTTGTATATCAATGGGATGGTAGTCTCTTTGGTCAAAAGTTGGCCCTAAGACGATTTTATAGTGGGTCCCATGTTTTTTGAATAGAGAGTCTATTTTTCTAAGGTCAGGCAAATGGTGTTTCATGATTTGTCTGTCCATCATAGGTGGGTTTTGTTTTCTCCCGTAGAATTCAGGGTCCTGGTAATAAGTTAATGAGTCGGCTTTTATTTTTTCTATGTTTTCAGGGAATAGAAAGTTATTTTCAGGTGTGGTATAGTAGTACTTGAATTTGAAAAACTCATCCATATATGCCGGACGATAGTTATTGAATATCTTCAAATCTAGGTATGATATGAAATATTTCTTTTTGAAGTAAGCCTTAAAGAAGCGGGTATGATAAGATAGGGCGCTCTCATCCGTCCATCTGTAATCTTTGTGGTGTACTATGGATTCAGACTCATCATATTGTTCGCTGAAGGTATCAGGATCTATGATGATCAAGGCGTTTTTGATGGAGGAGCCGTTTTTATCTATAAACTCTAACTTACCCCTTATTCCAGAAATATTATCATTAAATGCGTCAAAATGGAAAGGTTTTCCCCCTTTTAAATAGGGCGCCCAGTCTTGTGTTTGGAAAGCACTCGATCTAGAACTTCCAAAGATGAAAGAATCAAAGCCCTCTCTGTCTTTGTAGTTGAGGTAAGTTTGAGTACTTAGGCGGTTTCTATTAAAAGTCTTGAGGTAGTTGCTTCCATAATGTTGATAATTCTTCAACACATGGAAGGGGTCAAATATAAAGTAACTCAAGGCTAACAGAATGAATGGTAAGCCAAATAGTAATACTTTAGGTATGAATTGCAGAAACTTCCTGTCCATGGATTAGAATTGAAAATAAATGAATTGAACGGCTCCGAAATAACCAAATGTTAGGATGGCGAAAGTGAAGAAATAATAAATGCCCCATCTTTGCCATTTAGGTAGTGTATCCACCCAGGCACCTACATTGGTTTGTTCTTGTTTTCTGTCTACTAAATAGAGGATAGAAAATCCTATAGCCAGAGTGACCAGGTTATTTGGTGTTATGATTTGTATAATCTCATTCAAAGAATGCGTACTTTTAGAGAATAGGTGAGTTGCAAAATATTTAGCATCCTGAAAGGTAGCAGCTCTAAAGAATATCCAAGCAAAGACAGCTAATGCTACGGTAATCCAGTTTTCCAAGATCCCACCTAGTTTTCCGAGAGGTTGGAAGATTTTTTGTTGGATATCTTTAGTGAAATGTCCCACGATCTGGTAGATGCCGTGTAGAGCTCCCCATATCACGAAGTTCCAACTGGCCCCGTGCCATAGTCCGCTTACCATAAAGACAATGAAGATATTAAGGTAATAACGGGGAATGGCAACTCTACTTCCGCCGAGTGGAATATACAAGTAATCTCTGAACCAAGTGGATAGAGAGATGTGCCATCTTTTCCAGAATTCGGCTATACTTTTGGAGAAATAGGGCCGTTTAAAATTGGTCATCAACTTAAAGCCCATCACTCGGGCAGAACCAATGGCGATGTCAGAATAGCCGGAAAAATCACAATAGATTTGTACACTATAAAAAAGGATGGCCACGATTAAGGGTAAACCTTGATACTGGTGGACATTATTAAAAACGGTGTCTGAATAAGTAGCAAAGTTATCTGCCACTACCATTTTTTTGAAGAATCCCCATAGCATGAGCCGTAGCCCGGAAACTACTCTGGCTTGGTCAAACTCAAACTTTTCGTAGAATTGGTGTAAGATATTTTGTGGTCTTTCAATGGGCCCAGCAACTAATTGCGGATAAAACATCACATATAGTGCATATATACCAAAGTTCCTTTCTACTTTTTGGTGACCTCTGTACACTTCAATGGTGTAACTCATGGCCTGGAAGGTATGGAAGGAGAGGCCTATAGGTAAGATAAAATGCCAAAGAGGCTGGTAGGTTGTACCATTGATCCTAAAGGTGACACTGTTTAGGTTGTCTATTAAGAAGTAGTAGTACTTGAAGAGTGCCAAAACTCCAATATTGGCTATTAAGCTTATGGCCAAAGCCCATTTTCGCTGTTTTCCCTGAGATTTATCAATCCAAATGGCAGCGAAATAGTCCACTACTATAGTAAAGAACAAGATGAGTATATACTCCCATTTAAAGAAGGCATAGAATACACAACTAGATATCAAGAGTAGTAGCCAGCGGTATTTGTGTGGAATTGTAAAATATAAAAATGTTACAATAGGAAAGAATAGGAAGAATTCAAAAGAGCTGAATACCATATTTACTCAGGAATAGTCCGTTTAAGCCTGCAAAATACGGATAGAATTTTGATTATGGAAAATATTGCGTTCGGTTAGGGAAGGGAAAAAAAGTTGGAAGGATGGGAAATAGGTGCTTTATGGGCTATTGAGCCCATAATTTTTCGTAGATTTGCCTTATTAAAATATGATTAAAGTGAATAAGAAAGCTATATTGGTTATCCTGGACGGTTGGGGGTTGCCTCAGCCGGGTGAAGAATGGCGTTCAGCTATAGAGAAGGCAAACGTTCCTTATTTTAAACATTTGATGAGTACTTATTCCCACAGCACTTTAGAGGCTAGTGGTAGGGCTGTAGGTTTACCACCTGGTCAGATGGGTAATTCTGAGGTAGGGCATACGAATTTAGGAGCCGGACGTGTGGTTTTTCAGGAGCTGGAGAAGATCAATGTAGCAGTAGAGGAAGGAAAATTAGCTAAGGAACCTGTAGTATTGGGAGCCATTGACTATGCACTCAAAGAAGGGAAAGCTGTACACTTGATGGGTTTATGTTCAGATGGTGGTGTGCATGCACATTTGTATCATTTGAAAGGTCTAGTTGATATTTTCCATAATGCGGGAGTTGCAAATACGTTTATACATGCTTTTATGGATGGTAGGGATACAGACCCTAGATCCGGAAAAGGATACATAGAAGATCTTCAGAAACATTTGGTAGGTAAGAATGCCAAGATTGCCTCTTTAGTGGGTAGATATTATGCCATGGACAGAGATAAACGTTGGGATAGAGTGCGTTTGGCTTATGATGCCATGGTGAAAGGTGAAGGAGAGGCTTATGTGAAATCTGATGAAATACTTTCCACTTTGGAGGCGTCTTATGCTGCAGATGTTACGGATGAGTTTTTGAAGCCTATTGTGGTGGTGGATGAGGAAGGTGAGCCCACTGCCAAGATTCAGGATGGGGATGTGGTATTGTGCTTCAATTTTAGGACAGACAGGGGAAGAGAGATTACGGAGGTTTTAACACAGCAAGACTTCCCGGAGTATAATATGAAGACTTTGTCTCTGTATTATATTACCATGACCCAGTACGATGAGGCTTTCAAGGGGGTGAAAGTGATATATGAAAAGGATAATTTGACCAATACTTTAGGAGAGGTTTTGGAAAAGGCGGGTAAAACGCAGATAAGGACAGCCGAAACAGAGAAATATCCTCATGTGACGTTCTTCTTTTCCGGTGGTAGAGAGGAGCCTTTTGAAGGTGAAATTCGTTTGCTATCTCCATCTCCAAAAGAAGTGGCTACCTATGATTTGAAGCCTGAGATGGCTGCTGAGAACATTGCTGAGAATTTGATTCCTTATCTTAGAAAGGGAGAGGTGGATTTTGTATGTCTGAACTTTGCAAATCCTGACATGGTGGGTCATACAGGAGATTTTAATGCTGTGGTTAAAGCCGTTGAAACGGTAGACCGTTGTTTAAAAGAGGTGGTGGAAACGGGACTTGAGAACGGATATACCTCCTTAGTGATAGCTGACCACGGTAATGCAGATTATATGATCAATGATGATGGAAGTCCGAACACGGCACACTCTACTAACCTTGTACCGTTTATTGTGGTAGATCCGGAATACAGTGCTCAGCCTAAAAATGGCAAATTAGGTGATATTGCTCCTACTATATTAAGCATACTAGGTGTAGATATACCTGCGGAGATGACGGGCTCTGTTTTATTATAATCATTCTAAATTACGCTTAAAACAGGCATTTTATGCCTGTTTTTTTATTTGTATAAATATCTAAATAAAAAAAAGTTGTCATAGCACTTAATTTTTTAGCGAAGTCCACACAATCTTGAATAAAAACAGGAAAATTTCCTTAAATGGATTTGAAAATATTAAAAAAATACAAATTTGCTTGTAAAATATTTTGCAAAGGAAATTGAGTTAACGGTCGAATGATCCCCAATAGTACTCTCTGATGATAACGAAGTTAGTGTGGAAGGAAGGTTCAGGTGGTGATTAGTAATTAATTGATAAATAATAAGTTACATTTGTATATATTGGATTTGAAAGTTAAAAAACTAGTATTCAAGTATATAGACAAATGTCTAACTTTCAATGTTAACTAATTATTAAATGCTTCCCTAGGAAATGTGCTAATTATTGGATTTAAAAAAATCCATTTATTTTTGCAGTAAGAATAATTAGCATCAAGCTAAATAACGAGTTTATCTATTTCAAACAAATCAATTTGTTTTATGATCAAAAAGTTTACTTTTCTTAAAGTGATGAGTGTATTCCTGCTGGGAATGTTCTTATCCTTAAGCGGATTTGCTCAGGTGACAACCTCCAGCTTAAGCGGTTTGGTTGTTGAGCCGTCTGGCGAACCAAGCGTTGGCGCTACTGTAGTTGCCAAGCACCTTCCTAGTGGATCCGTTTATTCGGGTTTGACTAACTCCAGCGGTAGATATAACCTGGCTAACATGCGCGTAGGTGGTCCTTATCACGTGGAGATTTCCTTCGTAGGTTACAAGAAGGCAGAATTTGATGAAGTATATCTTCAGTTGGGTCAGCCATATGTAATCAACCACACATTTGCAGAAGAAGGAACATCTTTAGATGAGTTGGTCGTAAAAAGTAACCGTAACAGCGTGTTGAATTCAGATCGCGCGGGAGCAGTTACAAACGTTACTCGTACTCAGATTGAAAATTTACCATCCATCACAAGAAGCGTTAATGACCTAACTCGTTTGACTCCTCAAGCAAACGGAACGGCTATCGGTGGTGGTAACTACAGGTCAAACAACTTTACTTTAGATGGTGCTAACTTTAACAACCAGTTTGGTATTGGTCAAAACATTCCTGCTGGCGGATCTCCTGTCTCTTTGGATGCGATAGAGCAGATTTCAGTAAACGTTACTCCTTATGACGTTCGTCAATCTGGATTTACAGGTGCTGCTGTAAACGCAGTAACTCGTTCTGGTAGAAATGAATTCTTCGGTTCTGCTTTTGCTACATACAGAAATGATGGTATGCAAGGTAGCAAAGTTGGAGATCAAGAAGTAGTTAAAAGTAAATTAGATATCAAACAATACGGACTTAGCTTAGGTGGTCCTATTGTAAAAGATAAATTATTCTTCTTTGTAAACGTTGAACAAAACAAAACTACAGAGCCTGGTCCTACCAAGGTAGCAGCTACAGCTTCTAATCCTTTTGGTTCTGCGAATAACATTGCTCGCCCTACAGCGGATTTCCTTGATAATGTAAGTAAATTCCTTAAGGACAAATACAATTACGAAACAGGTCCTTATCAGGGGTATTCTAATGACAGCTATAACGACAAATTATTTGCTCGTGTAGACTGGAACATTTCTAACAAACATAAATTGAACGTACGTTATAACCAAGTACAAAGCTCTGAACCAAGAACGGTTTCTTCTTCTACTTCAGGATCTAACGTATCTTTCTCTTCTGCGAATAACCGTTTGAGCAATAATGCTCTACACTTCATGAACTCTAACTATTTCCAGGAAGCAAACTTATACTCAGCTACTGCAGAATATACCGGAGTTTTAGGTGCATTTAACCACTCTTTACGTGCATCATGGGTACACCAATATGAGCCTAGAACCTCAGGTGGTGGCGAATTCCCGTTAGTAGATATCAAAGATGGTGATGCGGTAATCACTACTTTTGGTTATGAACCATTTACTTATGGAAACCTTCGTGATGTAACTACTTATACTTTCAACTACGATGCAAACTATACAGTAGGAAGACATACTTTATTAGGAGGTATTCAATATGAAAGTAGCTTGACTAAAAACGGTTTCCAACGTTTCGGTACTGGATATTATGTTTATGACTCATGGGATGAGTTTGTAAACGGAGGAAAAGCTTCTAACTATGCTTTGACTTTCCCTATGACAGCTGATGGTTCTCAAGCCTTCCCAAGCTTCAAATTCGGTCAGACTTCACTTTACTTACAAGATGAGTTCGCCGTTAATAATCGTTTGAAATTAACTGGAGGTATCCGTTTTGAATTACCTACTTATCCTAACGTAGAAGAGATCAAAACTCATCCTCTAGTAGCTGGTTTAACCTTCTTGAACGGAGAGAAAGTAGATACAGGTGAACTTCCTAAGAACTCATTAATGGTATCTCCTAGATTTGGATTTAACTATGATGTATTAGGTGACAGAAGCCTACAGGTTAGAGGTGGTACAGGTATTTTCACGGGTAGAATTCCTTTCGTATGGATCGTAGCTCAATCTGGTGATGCCGGTCTTTTACAAGCTACCCAAGTATGGCAAGGAAAAGAGAACACTCCTGCCTTCAGTCCTGATATTAAAGCTAACTATCCTGCTGTTTTGCCTCCTGCTGGAACATTTATTCCTAGCTCAGGTATCTCCGCGATGGCTAAAGATTTGAAATTCCCTAACACTTGGAAATCAAGCTTAGCAGTGGATATCAAACTTCCTTGGGGAATTGTGGCTACTGTAGAAGGTATTTACAACAAAGACCTTAATGCAGTTGCTGCTCGTAACGTGAACCTAGTAGAGCCTACAGCTCTTAATGTAGCAGGATATCCGGATAACCGTCCTATCTTCCCTAGTGCAAACGCCGACAAGTACATCAATAAATTAAACTCTGCTGGTTTACCAGTGTCTAACGGTACTACAGGATTTAATACCACAGTAATGTACAATGATAAAGGTGGTCATTACTGGTCAGGAATGTTGCAGTTGACTAAGAGCTTCGATAACGGATTCTCCGGAAGTATCTCTTATGTAGCTGCTGGTGCGAAGAACTTTGGTGATGGTAGCGGTGACCAGATCATCAACCTTTGGTCTATTCCTTATACTTACACTAACTCAAATAATGCTTCTTTGGGTTATACTACAAACGTACTACCTCACAGAGTAGTAGGATCTGTATCTTACAACAAGGAGTTGATCGGTAAATTGAAGACCGGTATTACTGTATTCTATAGTGGTGATAACCAAGGTAGATATTCTTATTCTTATTCTTCTGACTTTAACAGAGACGGACAAGTTAATGATTTGATCTACGTTCCTAAAGATGCTTCAGAAATTACCTTCATAGATATTGCTGCCGGAAACTCTGCTTACGGTGGTAAAGCGTACACTGCAGCTGAGCAATCTAAAATCTTCTTTGAATTGATCGAAAACGATAAATATTTGAAATCAAGAAAAGGACAGTATGCTGAAAGAAACGGAGCGAAATTACCTTGGAGAAATCAGTTCGACTTAAGATTTACTCAAGATCTAATTCGTAACGTAGCTGGAACAAGAAATGGTCTTCAAATCTTTATCGATATCTTTAATGTAGGTAACCTATTGAACTCTTCATGGGGAACTTATAATACTTCTATCGGTAACTTGTTGACTCCAACAAACGTTAATAATATGGGTGGAAACGTTAAACCTACGTTCCGTCTTAACTCTAATAACGGTGATATCATCAACGGAAAAACATATAGAAAGAACGTGAGTATTTCTTCTACTTACTATATGCAATTCGGAGCAAGAATTACTTTCAACTAATAGACGAAAGTTCATTCCTATGAAAAAGGTTCTCCTCAAAAGGGGGAACCTTTTTTATTTCGTACTAAATTTGTAAGAATATGGATAAGACTTTTCATGATATTGGTATAGAAGGATTAGGAAAAGTGATGAAGGAAATTCTGGAGATGGGTAAACCTTATCCCGTGTGGACTTTTACCGGCGACTTAGGTGCGGGTAAAACTACCTTGATCCAAGCCTTGGGAAAGGCCATTGGAATACAGGATGAAATCTCTTCACCCACCTATAATTATGTGAATGAATATTCAGGGGGGCTATATCATTTTGATTGTTATAGATTAGACTCAGTTGAGCAGGCACTTAATCTGGGTTTGGAAGAATATATAGATTCTGGACAGCGTTGTTGGGTAGAATGGCCGGAAGTGATATCCTCTCTTTTACCTACACCTAGTCTGCACATTCATGTAGGGCATGAGTCGGCAGATACACGCACCTATCACCTATCAATACACTAAAATGGACACACTGAAGGACTTGGCTAGGCAAACCGCATTAACACCTAAGGAATCACCTTTGGCCTTAAAGAAGAAAGGACAAAGGATAAGAATAGGATTGCCTAAAGAATTATCTGCTGATGAGAATAGGATAGTACTTACGCCTGATGCAGTAGAAGTACTTGTCAATAACGGTGTTGAAGTGGCAGTAGAAACAGGTGCAGGTGCAGGCGCTCAGTTTAGTGATCAAAGTTACGCAGAAGCAGGTGCAGAGATTTTGTCCTCCCATAAAGAGGTATTTGATAGTGATGTTATACTAAAAATTGAGCCCCTACAGGCGGAAGAATTCGAATACTTGAAGCCAGGTTCTACTTTGATTTCAACTATAAATCTGCCCAAATTGAGTGCAGATTACTTTAAAAAATTAAACGAGAAGCAGATTACTACTGTAGCCTTTGAGTTGATTGAAGACAAAGCGGGAGAGTTTCCTGTCATTCGAACCATTTCTGAAATTGCGGGTGCTTCAGCCATATTAATTGGCTCTGAGTATTTAAGTTCTGCTAACGGTGGACAAGGAGTGATCTTAGGTGGAGTGACAGGAGTTCCTCCAAGAAATGTGGTGGTAGTAGGTGCGGGTACAGTAGGAGAGTTTGCCGTAAGATCAGCTCTGGGATTGGGGGCAAACATTAAGGTTTTTGACCGACAAATCTACCGACTGAGAAGGTTACAATATGCCGTAGGTACGCGGATTTATACCTCCGTTATCGATTCAGTTAATTTCCCGAATGCATTGAAAGAAGCAGATTTGGTAGTAGGTGCTTTGAGAAGTGAATTTGGTTTTGCTCCCATGGTCATCACGGAAGAGATGGTTTCTAAGATGAAACCTAATGCGGTCATTGTTGACGTAGCCATAGACACTGGAGGATGTTGTGAAACTTCAGAAGTAACTTCCCATAATAGACCTGTATTTAAAAAGCATGGAGTTATTCATTATTGTGTTCCGAACATAGCTTCTCGTTTTTCTCATACGGCAAGTGAGGCATTGAGTAATATCTTTGCACCATTGTTGATGAAAGCTGTGAATCTGGGAGGAATACATGAAATGATTTCGCACAACAAATGGTTTATGAAAGGAGTGATAACCCATAAGGGAAGTGTTACTCATTTGAATTTGGCGCAGCGTTTTAATATGCGTTACAAGGATTTAGGACTAATTTTATCAGCAGGATTATAATTTATAGCAATCATGATCAATCACAGCAACGAAAACACATTAATGGACGATGCTAACTCTCCGGAAATTAATACCAAACTGATGGGTAAGGTATCTTCTGATTTCTTGAAAGTGGCTGATCATCTAAAAGAGTCTTCTTATCAAATCAGGAAAAGAGAATTCTCCAAATATCCTGTTTTTGTGGTATCCGAGAAGGAAGTGGAATTAGGAGCCATGTTATTTCAACCTTCTGATTTTAAGACTGTATATTATTATAGAGCGAGCTATTTCGAGCATTTTTTGGAGGCAGGTATGATAGGGGAAGAGTCTCGTGAGCTATTTATAGAGAACTACAAAGACGCCGATGAGTATTGCTGTCTATTTGTTATTGACGGTGAATTTGCCGGATTTATCTATTTACCTTATCCAATTGATTCCAATGAGTAATCGCCGAAGTTTCTTAGCTCAAACCCTTTTGGGATTAGTAGCATTTCCGGCTTTGGGCAAGTCTGTCCGCAAGCCAATTGTAATCAGCACCTGGGACAGCGGAATTCCTGTGAATGAAGCTGCTTTTGAAGTGCTAAAACATCCGGAGGGGAAGGCTATAGACGCGGTGGAACAGGGTGCAAGGTTTATTGAAGATCAGGTTAATTGTTGCGTAGGCCTAGGTGGAAATCCGGATAGAGACGGATTCGTAACCTTAGATGCCTCCATCATGGATCATCAGATGAACTGCGGTGGAGTGGCATTTTTGGAAGATATTAAACACCCTATTTCTGTTGCAAGAAAGGTAATGGAAACCACCCCTCATGTGTTTTTGGTAGGAGAGGGCGCACGGGACTTTGCTTTGAAAAACGGATTTACTCCGGAACCTAAAGTACTATCAGATGATGCAAAAAGGGCTTACGAGGAATGGTTGAAGAAATCAGAATATAAGCCGATAAAGAATATTGAATTAGAGCAGAATAAGGCTTTGCAGAAAGGCAATGGTCCTTTTGCGCCTCAACGCTTTGAAGACGGTAGTTTTAATCATGACACCATGGGATTAGTAGCCCTGGATAATGCGGGTAATCTTTCCGGAGCATGTACTACTTCTGGTATGGGATTCAAATTAAGAGGAAGAGTAGGGGATTCACCCATCATTGGGGCGGGACTTTACGTGGATAATGAGGTAGGAGCGGTAACGTCTTCTGGGCAGGGAGAAGAAGTGATCCGTATAGCGGGTTCCTTCTTGGTGACTGAATTTATGCGACAAGGCAAATCACCTGAAACGGCATGTAGATTAGCCGTAGAAAGATTGGTGAAAATAAATCCTAAGAAAGCTAGGGACTTCCAGGTGGGCTTTATAGCCCTAAATAAAGCAGGAGAATATGGATCTTATGCCGTGAATCCAGGCTTTGTTTATTCTGTTACCACGAGTCCGGGCAATGGCAAAGTATATCCATCTAAATCCTACTTTAAATAATGAAAAAAAGTCTATTCTTCCTTTTACTCTTTTTTGCTTTTACCACTAAAGCCCAATATGCCCCTCAATGGTCAAGTTTGGATCAGAGGCCCACTCCGGCATGGTTTGAAGATGCAAAATTTGGAATCTTTATTCACTGGGGGCTTTATTCAGTACCTGCATGGGCTACACTTTCTAATGCTGATGGTTTTGGTAGTTACTATTCCGAATGGTATTGGGAAAGGCTCAATAATTCCAAATTGAAGATCCATAAAGAATTTGTGGATTTTCATCAAAGGGTTTATAGTGGAAAACCCTACCAAGAGTTTGCTCATGATTTTAAGGCGGAGTTATTTGAACCTTCAAAATGGGCAGATATTCTTGAAAATTCAGGTGCGAAGTATGTAGTACTTACGTCTAAGCATCATGAAGGTTTTACCATGTGGCCTAGTAAATATTCTTGGAACTGGAATGCCGGCGATATAGGACCCAGACGAGATCTCCTTGGTGACTTGACCAAAGCGGTGAAGAGTAAAGGACTGAAAATGGGCTATTATTATTCCTTATATGAATGGTTTAATCCTTTATATAAAACAGATCCTGATAAGTACATAGAAGAGCGTATGTTGCTGCAGATGCGTGAATTAGTTGATCAATATGAGCCGGATATCTTATGGGGAGACGGGGAATGGGATAAGCCTACAAAGGACTGGAAGATTGAGCCTTTTATGGCTTGGTTATTCAATGAATCAAAGGTTAAGAATCATATTGTGATCAATGACCGCTGGGGGTCTGATACCCGCAGTAAGTACGGTAGTTTCTATACCACTGAATATGCAGATGTGAGTAAGGTGAAATTCACCAGACCATGGGAGGAATGTAGAGGCATTGGGGAGTCCTTTGGTTACAGTAGAAATGAAAATCTGGAGATGTATAGCTCTGCTGAAAAGTTAGTTCACATGTTAGTAGAGATAGTCTCAAAAGGAGGAAACCTCTTATTAAACATAGGACCTCGAGCGGATGGAGGAATTCCGGTGATCATGCAGCAGCGTTTAGCAGAGATAGGTGCTTGGTTAAAAGTAAATGGAGAAGCCATCTATGGGACCAGGGCATTAGCAGATGCTCCAAAAGTGGATAATGTCTTTTTTACAGAAAAAGGATCTGATCATTATCTAATAGCGACAGATTGGAGAGATGTAATAGAGACCAGTTGGGCGAAGAAACCTAAGAAAGTAAGCATGTTAGGTGTTGATAGTCCGGTTAAATTTGAGTACAAAGGAGGGAAATTGCGCGTGATAGCACCACACTTAACTCCAAAAACAAATCCTTGCCAATATGCATGGGCATATAAGATCGAATACTGAACAGAGAAAGATATTTAATGATCCGGTGTATGGTTTTATTACCATACCTGGAGATTTCATATTTAGGGTAGTTGAACATCCCTATTTTCAAAGGTTAAGAAGAATAAAGCAGTTGGGCCTAGCTGAGCTGGTTTACCCTGGGGCGGTGCACAGTAGATTCCAGCATGCCTTGGGTGCCATGCATTTGATGCATGAAGCTTTATTATCCTTAGAAGCGAAGGGAGTCAAGATGAGTGATCAGGAGAAGGAAGGAGCTCTTTTGGCCATTCTTCTCCATGACATAGGCCATGGGCCTTTTTCCCATGTACTGGAGCATTCTCTATTTCATAATGTTTCCCATGAGTGCATTTCAGAATTATTGATTGCTCGGTTAAACGTAACCTTTGAAGGAAGACTAGACACGGCAATAGCCATGTTTAACGGATCATATCCCCGGAAGTTTTTTCACCAACTGGTTTCGGGCCAGTTGGATATGGACCGTATGGATTACCTGAATCGCGACAGCTTCTTTACTGCTGTGGCGGAAGGAAAGATTGGGGCAGAACGCATCATAAAGATGCTTCATGTAGCCAATGATGAGTTAGTCGTAGAAGAAAAAGGGCTGATGAGTGTGGAAAACTTTCTCGTGGCCCGTCAACATATGTATTGGCAAGTGTATTTGCACAAGACTGCTATTTGTGCAGAGACAGTTCTACTGAAAGTTTTTCAAAGAGTCAAAGATCTTCTAAAGACGGAGAGTGTGCCTATGGGGGCGTCATTGCTTCGTTTTTTAGGAAATGAGATAACATTGGATACTATTCAAGAAGATCCTACTATACTGGAGGATTTTGTAAAGCTAGATGATAATGACATCTGGTTTGCATTAAAGATTTGGGCTGACCATTCAGACCAGATTTTGTCCGTTTTGAGTAAAAGTTTACTAGATAGGAATCTCTTCAAGATTAAATTTGACAAGAATTACGATTTGGGGGACTACAAAGAGGGTCTAATTCAAAAGCTGAATAAGGCCGGGATATCAAAGGAACATCAAACGTATTTCTACCGTGAGGGCAAGATCAAGAGTAGCGGTTATGATCTTCATCATTCAAGCATAAAAATCCTCTGGAAGGACGGTAATACTATGGAAATCTCCGAGGCTTCAGAATTACCGACCATCCGCGCTTTGAGCAATATTGTGGAAAAAAATTACTTATGTTATGCCAATGATGTATATTTACGGGAGATTTCGGACCGCGCTGAAAACAACTTATACTAATATTAAATGAAGTTTTCTGTTGAGCAGATTGCTAAAATTCTCGAAGGTGAAGTAGAAGGTGATGGTGAAGTTTTGATCGATAATTTTGCCAAGATTGAGGAGGGGAAGCCAGGAAGTATTTCTTTTTTGGCTAATATAAAATACGAACCTTACATATATACTACGGAGTCCAGTGCCGTGATCGTATCGAAGGAGTTTATTCCTAAAAGCGCTATAAAATCCAGTCTTATACGTGTTAAGGATCCTTATTTGTCTGTGAGTAAGCTTATGGCTGCTTATCAGCAAATGCTGAAGGTAAAGAAAGTAGGTATACATCCTAAATCTATCATTTCGGATTCTGCTGAATTAGGGGAAGAAGTATTCGTAGATGCCTTAGCATATATCGGGGATCACTCGGTTATTGGTTCTGAAGTGAATATAGGTGCAGGTGCATATATTGGACTAAGAGTTAAGATTGGTGCCGGCACTATTATTCATCCTGGAGCCAAAGTTATGGATGACTGTGTAATAGGTGAAAATTGTGTTCTACATCCCGGGGTGGTAATAGGTTCTGAAGGATTTGGATTTGCCCCAGATGAGAATGGGGTTTTTCAGGATATTCCTCAGTTAGGAAATGTAGTTTTGGGTGATAATGTGAGCATTGGGGCTAACACTACCATTGACCGCGCTACTATGGGTTCCACCAGGATAGGAAAAGGTGTAAAGTTGGACAATTTGGTGCAGATTGGTCATAACGTAGAGATTGGTGAAAATACCGTAATCGCTTCTCAGACCGGGGTTTCGGGGTCCACTAAAATAGGAAGGAACTGTATGATTGCGGGTCAGGTAGGATTCGTAGGTCATATTAAGATAGCAGATGGCACTAAAATAGGTGCGAAGAGTGGAGTAGCCAAGAGTATTGAAGAACCAGGAGCATATTCCGGCCATCCTTTATTGCCATTGAAACAATACCTTAGGTTGATGATTAACCTAAGCAAAATGAAATAATGCACAGCATGAATCAAAAACAACATACCATAACCCAGTCTGTAACTTTATCGGGTAAGGGTTTACACACGGGTGAGTTTACAAAAATCACACTTAAGCCTGCTGCCATAAATGCGGGAATCGTGTTCCAAAGAGTGGATTTAGAGAACAAGCCACTTATTCCGGCTCTGGTGGATTACGTAGTAGATACCAGTAGAAGTACGGTTTTGGAAAAAGACGGAGGAAGAGTTGGAACGGTTGAACATGTTCTTTCTGCTTTAGTAGGGTGTGAAATTGACAATATTCTTATTGAAGTAGAAGGTCCGGAGATTCCCATTTTAGATGGAAGTTCGGCTCCATTTGTGGATGCTATTTTGGAAGCAGTTCCTGCGGAACAGAATGCCATTCGTAATTTCTACGAGGTTTCAGAAGCAATTCATTATAAGAATTTAGATAAAAACATTGAACTGGCGGCCTTACCATTGAATGATTATCGCCTCACTGTTATGGTGGACTTTAATTCTAAGGTAGTTCACAGTCAGCATGCGCAGTTGCACGAATTAAAATTATATAAAGAGCAGATCAGTCGTTGTCGCACATTTGTGTTTGTGCACGATATTGAAATGCTTTATAAAAATGGTTTGATCAAAGGGGGAGATCTAGATAATGCGATAGTGATTGCAGAGGAGGATTTATCTGCTGACACCATTACAAATCTTTCTGAGGTATTAGGTCGTCCTTTAGAGCCTGCACAGACGAAAGCTGGTATACTGAATGCTGAGACTTTGAAGTTTCCTAATGAACCGGCAAGGCATAAGTTGCTGGACATGATGGGAGATTTAGCTTTAGTGGGGAGGCCTTTAAAAGCTCATATTTTAGCGGCTAGACCTGGTCATCATTCGAATGTAGAGTTGGCAAAATTGATTAAAAAGCAGATTGATGCCAGTGAGAATTCTGCACCAAATTTTGACCCAAATGTAGCACCGGTGTTTACGGTTCAAGACATAGCTCGCTTATTACCACATAGATATCCGTTTCAATTAGTAGACAAAATCGTATCTTTGGATGGAACTACTGTTGTGGGGGTGAAAAATGTGACCATGAACGAACCTCAGTTTACGGGGCATTTTCCTGAAAATCCGGTGATGCCGGGTGTTCTACAAGTGGAAGCTATAGCTCAGACGGGTGGTGTGTTAGTTTTAACTACCACAGGTGAGCCGGAAAGCTACTGGCCTTATTTGGTCGGAATAGAAAATTGCAGGTTCTACAAGAATGTAGTTCCTGGAGATACGTTAGTAATACGTTGTACCCTTTCTTCGCCTATTCGTATGGGCGTAGCCAAGATGACAGGAGAAGCATGGGTAGGAAAGAATTTGGTGTGCTCTGTAGCCATGACCGCACGTTTAGTCAAGAAATGAAAAAGTTTACCATATGAATCAGCCATTGGCGTTTGTTCATGCGAATGCAAAGATTGCAAAGAATGTAGTAATTGAACCTTTCACTACTATTCATTCTGATGTAGAAATAGGTGAGGGAACCTGGATTGGTTCTAACGTCACTATTTTTCCTGGTGCCAGAATTGGGAAGAATTGTAAAATATATCCGGGCGCAGTGATTGCTGCTGAGCCTCAAGATTTAAAATTTGCCGGAGAGTACACTACGGTGGAAATCGGTGACAATACAGTGATTAGAGAGTGTGCCACCATAAACAGAGGTACTTCTGATCGCTTAAAGACGGTAGTGGGTTCTAACTGCCTCATCATGGCTTACGTGCACGTAGCTCATGACTGTGTGATCGGGAATAATGTAGTTATAGCAAACTCTGTGCAGATAGCTGGTCACGTTAAGATTGGAGATTATTCCATCATAGGTGGAACTTCTGCTATACATCAGTTTGTGAACATTGGATCACATGTGATGGTGTCAGGAGGCTCATTGATCCGTAAGGATGTTCCTTCTTTTGTAAAGGCTGCCAGAGAACCTTTATCTTACGCTGGTATAAACTCTATCGGTCTTAGAAGAAGAGGTTATACTACAGATACTATCGCCTCTATTCAGGAAATATATCGGATCATCTACCTTTCGAAATTAAATAATTCCGAAGCATTAGATAAAGTGGAGCTGGAAATGCCGGCTACTCCTGAAAGAGATGAAATCATCAACTTCATACGTAATTCTGAAAGAGGAATTATCCGAAGCGGTGTGTCTAAAAACGTGGAAATCTCTTGAAGCAATTGACTTTGCATAAGGCAGGAAAGAAGTATTCGAAAGAATGGATCTTTCGTGACCTTAGTTATACCTTCACCGTTGGGAAACCGGTGGCCATTACCGGCCCTAACGGTGCAGGAAAAAGTACTCTCGTAAAAGCCATTTCCGGTGTAATTCCCCTAAATGAGGGGAAAATTGAATACGATGATCTTCCGGAAGATGTTTGGCACAAATACTTAGGTATTTCAGCACCTTATTTAGAACTGATTGAAGAATTTACCTTGAAAGAAAGTGTAGATTTTCATCAAAAATTCCGTCCACTGATCTCCGGAATGTCTACTCTTGATTTTCTAGAGAAATTAAACCTTGAAAAGCATTCCAATAAGTTTATTCGGGATTTCTCCTCCGGAATGAAGCAGAAGCTGAAATTGGGCTTTGCTTTTTTTTCTGAGAATGAAGTGCTCATTCTTGATGAACCTACCGCAAATATCGATCATAAGGGATATGAATGGTATATGGAAGAGGTTCAAAAATTACTTCCCCATAAGATCGTTTTGATCTCCTCTAATGAACCCAAAGAGTATACTTTTTGTCAAGATACTCTGAGTATTCTAGATTTTAAGGTATAGTATTAGGCCTATTTCCGACAAGCATTCCACTTGTAACTCCTGCTTTTTTCGAACGAATAGGAAGTCTCCCCAACAAACATTTCGGTCTGAAATATCGAAATCTCCTGCAAGTACATACAGGCAGATGGCTGTTTGAAATAAATTGGAACGTGTTTCTCTACCTTTATACTTTTCAAAGTGAATGCCAGGACATGGGTTTTCTATGGAGTATATTCCTTGGGGAAGGGAGGAAGAAGTTAAATTCAATACCAGACCCCATTTTTCTTCGCCTTCCAATAGCGATTCTCCAATACTGAAATATCCTAATTTTGGAGATTTCCACATGCCTGAAAGCGGGAGAACAAAGCAACCTGGGGCAGGTTTAAAGTTGTCCTCTATTCTTCTTTCTAGAATCTCCATATCAAATGGAGGGGTTATTCCCTCCATTCTCATTTCTCGGGTATAAATTTTCACTATACTGAAACTACTGTGTTATGATTTAATGTAATACCCTCGTTGACATTCCCCGCAAATGTGCCCATCTCATCTGCAAAGCCATCTGCAAAAACATTGTCTCCTTCGTTAGTGGTATCCTGTTTGCCTTTTTGGGAATAAGGGGATTTAGTGGTATAGATCTCGTCACATAAGGATTTGGGGAATGCAATTTGAGTGACTAGGATTGACTTTCCCGCTCCTGAATACACGTGTACGTGAATGTGTGGAGCTCTACCAGCCTGGGAAGATGCTGGTGAAACGCACCTTTCCTTCTGCATTTGTTTTTTGTCTACCTCTGAGCCAGTGTACACTAGTAAATGATCCGTATTGGGAATAATTGCCCAGTGCATCACATTGCCATACATCAACCCAAGCTCCTTCTAGCGGACTACACTAGTTTTTAAAATTCTTGATGCTTAGTTCAATATACATCAGTACCCCTTCTCTGTCGCCCCTGATATCAGTAAAAACCACCCCTTCAGGATTTTTATTGGGGTATGGGCCTATGGTTTCAGAAGGTGTAATTCTACAGTTTTCCGGTTAGCTACCGTTTAATGTTCCGGTTTCCCTCCCGTTAGCTACCGGATCATCACTTTTGCGGCAAGTGGATAAGAGAGGCATCCATCCCAAGATTTGTAAAAATTCATTTCTGTCCATTTTTATAAGGTTAGAGTTAATTAATATACGAGGGCAATTATGTTTTTCGTATAAGTATGACGATTGTCACTTTTAAATCCCCTAATAACTAGTATTTTTGTAAAAATATAACTTTAAATACCGATGAAGAAATTACTTTTTGCTGTAGCATTTATGTTAGTTTCTGTACTAAGTTTTGGACAGAAGTATGATTCCTTTGGGAAGAAGATAAGTGCTAAAGGTGCTCAACCCATTTCTGTATTAGAGAACAAGAAAGAGTTCTCTGGTGGGAAAGTGAAAATAGAAGGAGAGGTGGAGTCTGTTTGTCAGATGAAGGGATGTTGGATGACCATCAAGAAGACAGACGGATCAACCATGATGGTGAAATTTAAAGACTATGATTTCTTTGTTCCAAAGGATATCGCTGGTAAAAAGGTGATCTTTGAAGGAGTTCCTACATTGAAAACCCTAAGCGTAGCTGAACAACGCCATTATGCTGAAGACGCTAAGAAATCAAAGGAAGAGATCGAAAAGATCACAGAAGACAAAGTAGATGTTACCTTCTTAGCTGAAGGTGTACTTGTACAAAAGAACTAAGCCAGATTTGAAAGCCGCTCCTGCAACTGGAGCATTTCGTCTCTGTAACGGGCCGCCTGCAAGAAATTCAATTCGCTGGCGGCCTTTTCCATGTTTGATTTGGCCTCCTGCATTAATTTCTCTAATTGCTCCTTATTCATATAGGCTACTACAGGGTCAGCAGCTATATTCGCTTTATCCGGTTCAACATAGTAACTTTTTGGTACAGCTTTAAAGTCAGCAATGGAAGTTTGTTCCATAATGGCTTCTTTGCTTTTCAAAATGGTCTTAGGCGTGATACCGTGAGCTTTGTTGTACTCCATCTGAATGGCTCTACGCCTTTGGGTTTCATCTATGGCCTGCTGCATGGATCCTGTGATCTTATCGGCATACATGATTACTTTCCCGTTTGAATTTCTGGCCGCCCTACCAATGGTCTGAATCAAAGACCTGTTATCTCTAAGGAATCCTTCCTTATCAGCGTCCATTATGGCCACTAAAGAGACCTCTGGAAGGTCTAATCCCTCTCTGAGAAGGTTAACCCCTACGAGAACGTCTATGGTGCCTAGACGAAGCTCTCTTAAGATCTCTACTCGGTCCATGGTTTTGATCTCTGAATGTATGTAAGCTACCTTTATACCAATTCTCTCCAAGTATCTGCTTAGCTCCTCCGCCATTCTTTTGGTTAAGGTAGTGACCAGGGTTCTTTCCTCTTTCTTGATTCTATCGTTGATTTCCTCTAATAGGTCATCTATCTGATTTAGACTCGGACGTACCTCTATTTCAGGGTCTAAGAGCCCCGTAGGACGAATGATTTGTTCTACTACAACCCCACCGGCCTTGTTCAGCTCATAATTTGCAGGTGTAGCACTCACGTAGATGGTTTGAGGGGTGAGTTGTTCAAACTCCTGGAAGGTCAGTGGTCGGTTATCCAAAGCAGATGGCAAACGGAAACCGTACTCTACCAGAGAGGTTTTACGGGATCTATCGCCACCGTACATGGCACCTATTTGAGGTATACTCACATGGCTTTCGTCTACTACCAATAGAAAATCATCTTGAAAGTAATCCAAAAGACAGAAGGGTCTTTCTCCCGGCATTCTTCGGTCAAAGTAACGGGAATAGTTTTCAATACCATTACAGTATCCTAATTCCCTCATCATTTCCAGATCAAATTCTGTCCTTTCTTGAATGCGTTCGGCTTCTATTTGTCGGCCTTCAGATTCAAAATATTTGATTTGGGTAACCAGGTCATCCTGAATCTGACGGATGGAAGTTTGCAGTGCATCTTTCCCCGTCACGAAAAGGTTAGCAGGGAAAATAGAAATCTTCGTTTCCGACTTGATTTTCTTTCCAGAATGGGGGTCTATGGTTTGTATCTCTTCCACCTCGTCTCCCCAGAAGATGATTCTAATGGCGAAGTCAGCATATCCGGGGTAGATGTCTACGGTGTCTCCTTTGACGCGGAAGGTTCCTCTATTGAATTCAGCTTCTGTTCTGGAATATAGTATGGCCACTAAATCATATAGGAGGCGGTTTCTACTGATGGTATCTCCCACGCCTACTTTAACTATACTTTGTTTGAATTCATTTGGGTTACCTGCACCATAGATGCAAGACACGGAGGCCACTACTATTACATCCTTTCTTCCAGACATGAGGGAGGATACGGTAGAGAGTCGAAGTTTGTCAATCTCCTGATTGATCATCAGATCTTTCTCTATGTAGGTGTTTGTGGTGGCTATATAGGCTTCAGGTTGGTAATAATCGTAATAAGAAATAAAGTACTCTACGGCATTTTCGGGAAAAAATTGTTTGAATTCTCCATAAAGCTGAGCCGCGAGTGTCTTGTTATGGCTGAGGATCAGCACAGGCATATCCAAGCGTTGAATGACATTAGCTATAGTGAACGTCTTTCCACTACCTGTAACACCTAAAAGTACGGTAGCTTTTTCACCGGATTGGACGGAGGCTACGAGTTGTTCTATGGCTTGGGGCTGGTCACCTGTAGGTTGAAATGCGGACGTAAGTTTATAGCTCATTCGATTAGTATTGGCCTATATAATATAACAAATAATGGAGTACTTGAAGTTCAAGATCCTATGCTAGACTAAACTTCTTTCCAGGTAGTTGTTTGACCACCCCTTTGAATTCCAGCTCTAAAAGATGCGAAGCTAATTGATTCAAAGGTATTTCTGTTCTCCAAGATAGTTCATCTATCCCTATTTCCCGGTAATTTGCTATAATTTCTATCAAAGATCTTTCACTTTCGTTCTCCCATTTAGGGCGAGGGGCTACTTCTTGAGTCCAAAGCATGATTTCACTCAGTTGCTTAGGATGGAGGTAGATCTGTGCTTTGTGATCATGGATCAGTTGCAAAGGACCTTCAGACAAGGGTTTATGCAGGTCCCCCGGGACAGCAAATACTTCTCTATTGTAGTGATTGGCCATTTCAGCGGTGACCATGGATCCACCTTTATGTTTGGACTCAACGATCAAAACTGCCTGTGCTAATCCTGCAATTATTCTATTTCTGGCTATGAATTGATTAGGATGTAAAGGTAGAAATGGGGGCTGTTCAGAAACCAAAAGGCCATTTTCTTGTATTTGATCAGCTACTTTTTTATGGACGGAAGGGTAGACGGTATGGAGGCCATTCGCTAGCACGGCCACGGTACTTTTTTGATGTTGTAATGCGGCCTTATGAGCTGCAATATCTATTCCATAGGCAAGCCCACTGATGATCTGCACATCTGTCAAATTTTCGATAAGTTCATTTAAGATGCTTTTCCCATATGCGGAAGCTTTCCTAGTACCCACCACCGCTAGGGTTTTATGCTCCTGTAGAGAACCTAGTCCTTTGGTATACAGAAGTGGAGGAGCATCATAGATTTGTTTTAGCAATAAGGGGTACTCCGAAGGTTCCAATACCGTGATCCTGTTTTTGTTGCAGTATTTCAAGATCTTTTCTGCTTCTAGCAGGGCATCTGTCTTTTGTCTTAGACTTTGGGATAACTGCGGTCCTATTCCCGGTATTTTTGAGAGTTTCGATAAAGGGGTTTGAAAGACCTCCTGAGCAGAACCCAGGCGAGTTATCAGAATTTTGAACAATACACCTCCTATGCCCTCCAGCCTACTAAGGGCAATTTTGTACAGTATATCAGTTGGTTTCGATTCCATCCCTTAAAATTACAAGGGATTTTCTGATCTCTTGAAGGCGGTCTACGATCTCTTCGATGTCTGCCTGGGACTTGGCTTTTTGTTTTAATTTTTCTTTTGTACCTTCTATGGTGTGACCTTGTTTCTGGATAAGGTCTACTATTTTTTGAAGCTTTTCTATGTCCTTATGGCTGAATTTTCTGCTTCTTCCTGCCTTTTTGATGTTTATTTTGAACTCCAAAAGGTAGTACTCCAAAGTGGTCCTGGGAATACCCAAATGGGTGCAAACTTCATCGGTTGAGTAAAATAATTTCATTTTTATAATGCAGTACTTGAAAATATTTTTCAGCTAAAGCTATTATCTTCTATTGTCGTCGTTTTCAAACATGCTAAGATAGGAATTATATCTGCTGATATAAAGTTCCCCATCTTCTACTCCTTGTTTGACGGCACATTTAGGTTCGTTGATGTGGAGGCAGTTGTGAAATTTACATTGTCCCATCAAGCGTCTGAATTCCGGGAAGTAGTGGGCTAATTCCTCCTTTTCTATATCAATCAATCCAAGTTCTTTAATTCCTGGACTGTCAATGATTCTGGTCCCTTCTTCCGGTTCAAACATTTCAGCGAATGTAGTAGTATGCACGCCTTTGTCAGAAAAATCTGAGATTTCAGAGGTAGCCAGTTCTAACTCCGGAAGCAGGGTATTCATAAGGGTAGATTTTCCCACTCCTGAATGTCCTGAAATGAGAGTGGTCTTGCCTTTTAGTGTCTCTCTTAGTTCCTCTATACCTTTTCCTTCTAGTGCTGAAGTTGTGGCAAAACCATATCCTAAGTCGGTATACATTTCCCCCACCTGTTCGAGGTATTCCAGCTCTTCAGTATTATAGAGGTCTATCTTGTTAAAGACCAGAATGGCAGGGATTCTGAAGGTTTCTGCCGTTACCAGAAATCTGTCAATGAAACCTAAAGAAGTTCTGGGGCTCTTTAGAGTGGCTATTAAGACCAATTGATCCACATTAGCTGCCAAGAGGTGAGCATGTGCAGATTTATGCACACTCTGCCTGATAACGTAGTTTTCACGCGGTAGAATATCTTCAATTCTGGCTTCTTCAGGGTCAAAAAGAACCTTATCTCCTACAGCGATGGGATTGGTAACTTTCAGGTTCTTGATTTTGAATTTACCCTTTAATCTACAGGAATGCATTCTTCCCTGTACCAAGTCTTTTACTTCGTACCAACTGCCCGTGGAACGGAAAACTATACCTTCTAACATTTTCACAGTACAAAGCTAGTCTATTTTTTGCGTATTAATTATTTGTCTTGCCAAGTACTTAAAAACTTAAAATTTTCTTAAAGCTTGGATGTGTTAATTAATGTAGAGGTATTATAGTAAAAAGACAAAAAATATTCCTTTAATAATCCTATTTTGATGAAAATATTTATATTTACAACCGAACACTAAATTTTAAGGTAATTTTAAGGCGCAAAGTGCTTGTAAATCAGGACGAAGAATTTAAATTAGCAGAAGAACATTAAAGGCTTACTATTATGAAAAAGGGAGTATTGTTTGGAATAGCTGCTTTGGCAGTTGGAGTAGTAGTTTATACCATAGGTGCTAAAAAAGTAAAACCAGGTTTTTATCCGGGGAAAGCCGTTTATAAGTATTAATCCATCACCACAGCATTGTTAAGGAGGCCTATTGGTCTCCTTTTTTTTATTTAAAGGAAAGGGATATTAGTTGAGAATGTGCGTCTAGTAAACTGTGTATTCTTACGGTTTTTTCGTCATTCCTTACAAGCCTTCGAATTCTAAGATGATTTCCATTTTTTTCTACTGTTGTTGAATTCTAATTAGACTTTTGGAACTAATCCTTAGAGCCACTACAGGCTTTTTATCGGAAGGGAAACTATAATTCTTGAGAGACGTTTTGGTCAAAAGGCAGGAGATATAAGGTAGATGGAGAACTTGTTCTTACCTGGATCTGCAATAGTGGGGTATTCAGTAGTTTAGGTGGTATTTTACGGCCTAGTAGGCGTAGGTTTCCATTCTAAACTAAGTAACCTTCCCTTTTTAGGTTTAGTTTTTTCTATCCATTGAATCTTTTCTTGATGCCAAGAGATCCTTAAAATTTCGTAAAGATCTTCTCCTTCGGGTAAGTAAATCTTCAGGTAATACAGTTCTCTTTAAAGGGTAATAAGTTTTTCCTTGGAAATACCTTGATTTTAAGTATTTTTACTCATCAACACCTTAAGAATGTACAATACCATCTTATTTGAAAAGCAAGGCGCCAAAGCCTATATTACTTTAAACAGACCAGAAACCTACAATGCCTTAAGTAGAGAACTTCTGCAAGAATTGAAAAGGGCCATAGATGCCTGCGCAGAAGATGAGGAAGTTCGTGTAGTTATACTCAGCGGAGGGGAGGGGAAGTCCTTTTCCAGTGGTGCGGACTTAAAAGAGGGCATTGGAGACAGAGATTTAGGGAAGATACTTAAACAAGTGTATACTCCATTGATCCTTGCCATGCGCGGATTGCAAAAACCTATTATCTGTTCGCTGAATGGATTGGCGGCAGGTGCAGGGATGTCTTTGGCATTAGCATGTGATGTGATCATAGCAGAAGAGGAGGCCTATTTCACTGAACTTTTTGTGGGTATTGGCCTATTGCCGGATGCCGGATCAATGTATTTCTTACCTAGAATTATTGGCACACAGAGAACCTTTGAATGGTGCAGTACAGGTAGGCAGGTGAGTATGAGGGAAGCAAAAGAAGTGGGATTGATTCTAGACTTTGGAAAGGATTATAAAGAGAAAGTGGAGAAATTGGCTAATCAATATGCCCATTCCGCTACTCGGAGCATAGGCATGATGAAACAAGTCTTAAATCATTCCTTTAATAAGAACCTGGAAGAGGTACTCAATCTGGAGGCTGAAGCCCAGACCATATGTGGTTATACTCATGACTTTGCGGAGGGTGTGAGGGCCTTTTTGGAGAAAAGACCTCCGGTGTTCCAGGGAAAATAAGTTTTTATTAAGATTTTTGCTATCTAAAATCATAAATTTGCAAAAAAGTAAGCGATAGTATGTCAGAGGAAGGCAAGGAAAGGAGTCTCAATTTTATTGAAGAAATAGTTGAAAATGATTTAAAAAATAACCGTCATGGAGGACGCATTTTAACACGTTTCCCTCCTGAACCCAATGGTTATTTGCATATAGGGCATGCCAAATCCATATGTTTAAACTTTGGATTAGCCAAACGTTACGGCGGTGGAACAAACCTTAGGTTTGATGATACAAATCCTGTGACGGAGGACACGGAGTACGTAGATTCTATCAAGAATGACGTGAAGTGGCTAGGGTTTGACTGGGTTAATGAGTACTATGCTTCTGACTATTTTGACCAGCTTTATGCTTATGCCATAAAGTTGATTAAGGACGGCTATGCTTACGTAGATGATAGTACCTCTGAAGAGATGGCTGCTCTAAAAGGAACCCCAACGGTTCCTGGGAAACCTAGTCCTTACAGAGATAGATCTGTAGAAGAAAACCTAGAGCTCTTCGAAGGTATGGCTGCAGGGAAATATCCTGAGGGTAGCAGAGTGTTAAGGGCTAAAATCGATTTGAATTCCTCAAATATGTTGATGCGTGACCCTATTATGTATAGGATTAAATTTGCGCACCATCATAGAACAGGTGATAAATGGAAGGTTTATCCCATGTATGACTTTGCCCACGGCCAAAGTGATTCTATAGAGGAGATCACCCATTCCATCTGTACTTTGGAATTTGTAGCTCACCGTGAACTTTATGATTGGTTCATAGAAAAGTTAGGAATCTTCCCTTCTAAACAATACGAATTCGCGCGTTTAAACATGACCTATACGGTGATGAGTAAACGTAAATTATTGCAGTTAGTCAATGAGAAATTTGTAAGTTCCTGGGATGATCCTCGTATGCCTACCATCTCCGGTATGCGTAGAAGAGGATATACGCCAAAGGCCATTCGTGATTTCGCTGAACGTATAGGAATCCAAAAACGAGATAACCTGATAGATGTAAGTCTATTGGAGTTCTTTGTAAGAGAAGACCTAAACCGGATTTCGACTAGGGTAATGGCCGTGTTTGAGCCACTGAAAGTGGTAATAACCAACTGGCCTGAAGGAAAAGTGGAAGTTTGTAAACTGGAAAATAATCCTGAAGATCCTGAATCGGGACACCGTGAAGTCAATTTTGGTAAAGAGATCTTTATAGAAGCTTCAGATTTTATGGAGGAGCCACCAGCAAAATATTTCCGTCTTAAGCCAGGTGGTATGGTGAGGTTAAAAGGTGCCTTTATCATTCAGTGTGATGAGGTAGTGAAAGATGCTGAAGGAAAGATTACAGAGCTGAGATGTTCATACATTGAAAACTCTAAGAGTGGGGAAGATGTAAGTGGACTAAAAGTGAAGGGAGTGATCCACTGGGTGAATGCTCAAGAAGCTGCAGAAGCGGAGGTTCGTTTGTATGACCGTCTCTTCAAGGTAGAGAACCCTGCCGCTGAAGAAGGGGATTTCAAAGATTTTATCAATGAAAACTCACTTCAAGTGGTGAAAGCTCTAGTAGAGCCAAGTCTGAAGAAGGCCACATTAGAGGACAAATATCAGTTTATCCGTAACGGATATTTTGTTTTAGATCCGGACAGTGGTGAAAAATTGATATTTAATAAGACGGTAGGCTTAAAAGACAGTTGGAAACCTGCTTAAAAATAGAAAGAGGGCCTATTAGCCCTCTTTTTTTTATCTCCTGAACTTCCAGTATTGGCTCAATGGATGTTTTTCACCTTGCATAAATAAGGAAAACATCTCCATTCCTATAACGGAGAAGGTAATCCCGTTCCCACCCATACCTAGGACGAAGTAAGCTCCGGGAAAATTGGGATGTTCTCCTATATAAGGTAGACCATCTTTGGTTTCTCCAAAGGTTCCGGCCCAAGCAAAATCCGTTCGGAACTCTACATCCGGATACATCTTTTCAAAGATCTTTTCCAGACGGGCTTTTTTCTTCCGGATAGAAGCGTCTCTTCTCTTAGCACTTTGGAACTCATCATCTTCTCCTCCAATCAATATCCTATTATCATCTGTGGTTCTCATGTAGATATAAGGATCTCCCGTATCCCAAATCAGGGTATCCTTTATTTTGGAGGGTTTATCAATAAAAGGCTCACTAACTATGGCGTAGCTACTTAGTAGATTTACAAACTTTTCAGGGATAATGGAGGTACTTTCAAAGCCATTGCAGTAAATAATTTTTTTAGCTTGGATGGTGTTTCCATATTCCGTAGTGGCCCTTACTTGCTTTTTGCCATACGTGACCTCTGTAATTTCCGTTTTATCATACACCTTTAGACCTTTTTTCGCATTGTATTCCAAGAGGTCATGGGCCAACTTAAAAGCATCAATGCTTCCTCCCTGAAAAGTGAGTATACCTCCATGGCTACCTTTCAAGTCAAAGCGTTTTTCTATCTCTTCTGCTTCTAGCCAATCCCCTTTGAAGCCGTGTTTTAGTCGGGTATGGTGCTCTTTTTTCAGATCAGCTACATTTTTTTTGTATTTAGCAAAGAGTAGGGAATCCTTCTTTTTGAACCCACAATCTGATTTGATGTTTTTTACTAGTTTTTCTAGAATGTCTATGGAATCATAACAGGCCTGGTAACTTCCTACTGCGCCTTCTTCTCCAATCATTTCAATCAATTCCCAGAGAGGAGTGTCCACTTCATATTGAAGCATGGAAGTGGTAGCTGATGAGCTTCCGTTCGCTATTTCTCTTTTGTCTACCAGCACGGTTTTATATCCGTCTTTGATGCTTTGATGGGCTATAAGACTGCCGGTTATGCCGGATCCTACAATGAGGATATCCGTTTCTAAGTTATCATTTAAGGAGGGATAGGAATTTATGATACCATTTTTTACCAGCCAAAAAGGCTCGTTGGAGGTGAGTTTCATGTGGTTATTAGTTTGTTATATACGAAAATAAAGAAAAAACCACCCGTAGGTGGCTTAGTCTTTAATCTTTTTTATTGAAGTCCCCGGCAATCAGAAAAACTAATTTGTCCATGGAAAAATACTTCTTAGCTACCGCGTTAACTTCGTCTAGCGTTAAAGCCTTGACCTTTCCTTCTAATTCGTCATAATCTTCTAAAGGAATACCGAGGTACAGGAGATTATTAATTAGGGTGGAAGACAGATAGCCATCTTGGCCTAAATTTGTTTTTCTGGCGGAAAGCCAGCTGGTTTTATTCGCGTCTAATTCTTCTTGCGTAAAGCCTGAAGACTGAGCTTTAGTGATTTCTTCTGTAAGTGCTGCTATTACTTTGTCCTTGAATTTCGGGTTAAAGAAAGCATAACTACCCCAGGACGCAACTTTATGATCATAAGGGACTGAATTAAAGGATCCAGCCCCGTAGCTGATTCCTTCCTTTTCACGCAAGCGTTGAGAAATTCTATCGCCCATAAACCCTCCACTTCCTAACATTGCATCCGCCATTACAAATGCGGGATACTCAGATGATTTTCTGTCCATTTGATAATTCAACTGGCCAACCAATACACCATTTTCTTTGTCCGGAGTGATGACTTCTTGTACCTTGGCTTTAGTGGGGAAATATTCTGGATAGATTTTAGAATATTTGACATTTGTGGTCCATTTACCGAAGGTTTTATTCACTATGGCCTCTACCTTATCTGCTGGAATTGCGCTAACCACTGAGCCAAAACCATAGTTGGAACCCCATATTTTAAATAGCTCTTTTACTTGTGCCAAAGTAACTTTATTCAAAGCCTCGATTTGTTCGTCAGGTGTAGAGGTATAGAAGGGATGACCTTTTGGGTATTTGTTGGTATATCTACCTATTTGCCCCATGGCTATGCTTTGAGGATCATTTCTACTCGCTTCTATCCCTGTTTTAATCTCTTGAACTGCCTTTTTGAATTCCGCTTCAGGGAATGTAGATTGGGTTAGGAGTTCATTGACCAGTTGCATAGTAGCCTCAAAGGTGTTTTCATAGGTATTAACAGATACTACTAAAAATTGGCCCGAGGTGTACATACTTACAGAGGCCCTTAACTGGTCTAACTGATCCTTGATTTGCTCTTTGGATTTGGAAGCGGTACCTGCAAGTAAAAGTTGGCTCAATACAGTGGAAATTTCATTTTTTCCTTGTAAGGATTCCAGATTTCCAGCGGGGAATCGGAAGTTGGCTATCACCTTTTTACCTTTGACAGGCTTATTCAAAACCCCTAGTTTCATGCCAAAAGGTAGATTTTTGGTATAGAGGTTTTTCTTGATATTGGAAATGCTGGTTTCAAATTCTGCGATTTCCTCTTCTTCTGCTTTGCCTTTATAATTCTGAGTAAGCTCTACAATTTTCTCGTCAGAGATCTCTGTAGGTTTAACTCTTACTGCTTCTTTTTCGGGTATAAATGTTCCCACGGTTCTATTTGATGGTAGGAAATATTTGGTAGCTACCCTTTTTATATCATCTAAAGTAAGGTTTTCCACAGCATCCCTATAAAGAAAAAGTAGACGATAGTCACCTGCACCTATTATTTCTGTTAAGTTAATGCTTAGACCAAGGGTATTGTTTTTGAGGTTTTCAAAGTTTTTAATGATTTTCGTTTTTGCTCGATCTAAATCTTGTTGGGTAAATTTTAAGGACGGAATCTTATTCAATTCTGAAATGAAAATGGATCTTGCTTCTTCTAGATTCTTGTCTTTTGGAACCGTTACAGAAAGGAATAAAAAGCCAGGATCTCGTAGATTTGGATTCCAACCGTAAACGCTTGTGGCTTTTCCTCCATCAACTAGTGCTTTATATAAGGTTCCTGAAGGGTCAGCTGTAAGTATTTCATTTAAGGCATCAATGGCCGCAAAATCTTTATCTGCAAATGCCGCGGTATGATACGCCGCCGCTAAGATCTGTACATCACCGGCTCTTCTTAGTTCTACGAATCTTTCTCCATCCTGTGCCGGTTCAACGGTATAGGTTTTATCTAGTTTACGTGTTGGACGAGGAATGCTTCCAAAGTAGGTGCTAATGTATTCTAGTGCCTTCTTCTCGTCAAATTTCCCTCCAATAATCAATGTGGCATTATCTGGTTGATAGTACTTTTCGTAAAATAATCTCAGACGATCTGCTTTGACTCTTTCAATGTCTTCCTTGGAGCCGATAGTGCTATTCCCGTAATTATGCCATAAATAAGCCGAGGAAAGTACTCTTTCCATAAGCACACCGTCAGGATTATTTTCCCCTATTTCGAATTCGTTTCGCACTACGGAGAATTCTTTGTCTAGGTCTTCTTGCAGAATGGTGGCGTTGATCATTCTATCTGCCTCCATTTCAATGCTCCATTTCAGGTTTTCATCTGAAGAAGGGAAGATTTCATAATAATTGGTTCGGTCATACCAGGTGGTGCCGTTTGCTCTACCGCCTTTATCGGAGAGCATTTTCTTGATATCACCCAGGTTTTTGGTACTCTTAAATAGCATGTGTTCAAGTAAATGTGCCATGCCTTTTTCTCCGTACCCTTCATGACGCGAGCCCACGTGGTAAGTAATGTTCACTACTACATTACTTTGTGATGGATCTTGAATGAGCAAAATCTTTAATCCGTTGTCTAATTTGTATTCCTTGATTCCTTCTACGCTGCCTACATACTCAGGGGCTTTTTGCGCATAGGAAATCATCATTCCTAGAGATAGGAAGATAGTAAAGAGAGCTTTTTTCATAAGGTGTTGGTATTTAATTTCCTAAACTTAATATAAAAAATTGAATTGCAGATAATTAGGTGAAAATTCTATTTTCGGGATTGATAGTATTCACTTGGGGTTTGTCCGGTCATTTTTTTGAAAGCTCGGTTAAAGGCAGTCTTAGAATTAAATCCCACCTCGAAGGCAATTCCAAGAAGTGTATAGTTTTGGTACTTAGGTAGGTTTACATAGTTCTTAAACTCCTCAATTCTGTACCAGTTGATAAAGTCAAAGAAGTTCTTTTGGTACCCTTCTCTGATCACCTTTGAGACATTATGGGATGGAGTTTTGATCAATGTAGCCAGGTCATTTAGGGTGAGATTTGGATTCAAGAAAGGCTTTTCCTTCAACATCACTTCTTCCATTTTTTGTTTAAACGTGCTCAGGTCATTTTCGGAAATGGCGGGTTTTGCTTTGGAAACTTCCGGTTTTTCTTGTTCAGTTTCAATGATCTTGAAGATTTCCGGTTGGTGTATGGCATAGTATCCCAGTACAAAACCTATCAAAGAGAAGGCTATCCACACCAGATTGATGCTATTCTCCAATAGGGAAGTGATATCGACAAAGAATAGGTCATAAATGAACAATAATCCAATGAAGATGCCTGCCAGAATGCATATCAAAAACAGTACAAGTACCGTAGATAGATAGTTGATATTTTGATGGTAAGCCGTTTCATGTATATAGGATTCGGAATACTTCCTAATGCTTTTTTTACTTTTGAAATAATAGTAGAGATTGCTGAAAATGGCTATGAAGAAAGTACTAGCAAACACCCATTTCAGGTCTTCCTCATTGTTCACTATCTTATGTTGGAAGCGTTTTCCTTCCATAAAAAGATAGGGCGTATAGACCAAAAATTGCATAATGGGGAGCAAGAAGTGAGGCCATGCTTGATCTCTGGTAAAGGTCTTCTTAAATAACAGTTTTTGGATATAGAAGAAAAATAAAGGTGCGTAGGTGAATAAGGCGAAGTTAGGTAAGAGGATCAATTTCGGGAACCAGTTAGCCACATCTCTATAATAGGCTACTACTTTACAGAAGATGAAGAAAGACGCTAGTCCCAGTAGGATTACGAGGAGGCGATTAGCTTCTTTATTAAAGTCCTGCATAGTAGGGATGACTATCATCAGTAGGAATCCCTGGAAAGCGGCAAAAAGTAGAATCAGGTCAATGAGAGAAAAGAAATTAAAGGTAGAAGCTAAATCTTCCCAACTTTCAATCTCCACAGAAACATTCTGAACGTTTTGTCCGTCTGATTTAACAATTCTATTTGGGCGGGCTTTCCCACTTTTCCAGCCCTCTGCAGAATTCCAGTTGCCACGATGAAACTTAAATTGCAACTCATTTTGACGGGAGAAGATGTTGATCTTATAACTACCGTCATACTGTTTCTTCATCCTAAAAAGTTCATCTTTCACTTCCCAGTTATTGAAATTACCTGAGATGTATATGGCTGCATCCGGGGGAGTATTATCAGGTATTTTGGTGATGGTGATTTCAAATTCAGGTCGGTGTTCCCATCCTTTGACCTCTATCTTCTTCACCCCATCTATAGTGGGAGTTTCTGAAAAAAGGCGGTTTGGAATTTTCTTTCCATCAGCTGTGCCTTCTACGATGTTCCAGTTGCCTTGAGTGATTTTATATTCAAAGTCTATGTTCTCTACATCAATAGTATACGTCCTGCTGCCTATCTTTCTGAGTTTCCATTGAGGGTCTTTGGGATTCCATTCGTTTGCAGAACTGGCAATATAAAGGGGTTGATCCGGCAGGAGTATGGTATCTATAGATACTTCCAGCCGTACTTGGGCCTGTAAAGATGAAAAGGCGAATAGGAAAAATAGAAGTTTTTTCAATGAGAACAAGTTGAACTGCCTCAAATATACAAATTTTCTTTGGGGAGGAGTTAGACTCCTCCCTGATTACAATGCTTCCAATTCAGCGGTGAAGTGACGAAGCAAGGGGGCTTCGTAGCCGATTTTATATCCTTTATAGGTATTTCTCTTAGCAAATACCTCCAAAATGATCTCACAAACGTAGTCTATATGGCTTTGGGTATAAACTCTGCGCGGGATAGCTAATCTCACCAATTCCATAGGAGGGGCAATAGGTTGGCCCTGTTCATTGTATTTTCCGAACATCAAACTACCTATCTCTACACCTCGAATTCCTCCCTCCAGGTACAAGGCGTTAGCTAGAGCTACTCCAGGAAACTCATGTGGAGGAATATGCGGTAGGAAGGCTTTGGCATCCAGATACAAGGCGTGGCCACCCGTAGGTTGGATCATAGGAACACCCACTTTTTCTAGTTTCTCTCCCATGTATTCTATACTTCTCAGACGGTATTTCAGGTATTCTTCATCCAGAACCTCTTCTAAACCTTGAGCCATAGCTTCTAAATCTCTTCCGGCTAAGCCTCCGTAAGTGGGAAATCCTTCGGTAATGATGAGTAGGTTTTTTGCTTCTCTGGCTATTTCGTCATCGTTCATAGCTAAGAATCCTCCTATGTTTACCAGAGCATCTTTCTTAGCGCTCATGGTGCATCCATCTGCTAAAGAGAAGATCTCACGGGCTATTTCCGCTACGCTACGGTTTTCTTGTCCTTTCTCCCTTAATTTGATGAAATAGGCATTTTCAGCAAATCTGCATGCGTCAATGAAGAACAGTATGCCATGCTTTTTACACAAAGCTGCAGTTTCCTTCATGTTTTGTAAGGACACGGGCTGACCACCTCCTGAGTTATTAGTAATGGTCATGACGCACATGGGGATGTTTTCTGCGCCTTTTTCAGCTATGAACTTTTCTAATGCCGGAATGTCCAGGTTACCTTTAAAATCTGCTTTGAGGTGAGGTTGTTTACCCTCTTCTGTTAAGAAGTCCCATGCTTCCGCTCCTGAGTATTCAATATTTCCTCTGGTAGTATCAAAGAAGGTGTTTGATACGAAGTGTTTACCTTTACCTCCATACAGCGTAAAGAGAATCTTTTCAGCGGCTCTACCTTGGTGAGTAGGAATGATATGGGTGAAGCCTGTGATCTTTTGGACCGTATTTCTAAAGCGATAAAAGCTGGGAGAACCGGCATAAGATTCATCACCTACCATCATTCCGGCCCATTGGCGGGCACTCATAGCAGAGGTGCCGCTATCCGTTAGGAGATCGATGAGTACATGATCAGACTCAACTAAAAACAGGTTATTCTTCGCTTTTTGAAGAATTTCTTTTCTTTCTGAAGGGGTAGTAAAATGCAGTGGCTCTACCGACTTAATGCGGAAGGGCTCTATGATCGTTGCCATAAAATAAACTAGTGATTAAGTGAAACAAAAAGGTGTTGAAAGTGGCTTACTTTCTTCCTCCTTTGTCCTTGATCTTGATGAACAATAACCACATCTCGTAACTCATGATCTGAAGTTTAATTCTGTTCCTAAGGTTACTTTTTCGAAGCCTTTGCCTCGTCTTTTATTTTCAATGACATCCAAAAGGATCTCTGCAGATTTTCTCCCTATGTCAAGGGCAGGTTGGACTATGGTGTTCAAATGAGGTTCCAAAAGGTGGGCAATGCCTAAATTCGTGAATCCTACCAGAGGGATATCTCTTCTGTTGCTCCACTTTTTGAAGGCTTCATAACAATTGAGTGCTAGTCTGTCACTTCCCATAAAAAAAGCATCCGGTTCTTGCTCTTCTAGAAGGGCTTTGATGGCCTGTTCGGCTTCATCCTTTTGGAAAGAACAATGCCTGATCAACTCTTCCCTCACCGGTATATTGTATTTCTCTAAAGCGCTCTTATAACCCGCTGTTCTTTCTTGTGTTATGGAAAGGGTAGGTGGACTGATAATGAGAGCAATGTCCTTTTTACCTTTTTGAATCAGGTATTCTGTGGCTTTGAATGCGCCTTCAAAGTTATCTACCACTACCTTATGCGCATCAGGAGTCTCAGGTACGCGGTCGAAATACACAATAGGGAAATTATTCTTTCTGTATTCGTCCAGGTGGGAAATATCTTTATTCGAACCTGAAAGGGAAATAAGTAATCCGTCTACTTTTCTGGCGAAAAGGTGTTGAATATTAGAAATCTCTCTTTCTTGTGATTCGTGGCTTTGGAAGATGACCACATGGTATCCTCTTTCATAGGCTACTTCTTCAATGCCGTTAATGGCTTGGGAGAAGAAGGTATTAGCTATTTCCGGTACGATCACCCCCAAAGATCTGCTCTTATTCTCCTTTAGACTAAGGGCTATGGGGTTCGGACGATAATTCATTTTCTCCGCATATTCTACCACCATCTGTTTGGTTTGGGCATTGATATCATAACTATCTCTCAATGCCCGTGACACGGTAGAGATGGAAATATTCAAGGCCTTAGCAATATCTTTTATGGTAATAGATCCCACGATTTTCTAGTTTAAGTACAATTTTCCTTCTGGTTAAGGGGGTGTGGATGCAAAGGGTAAATATCGTTTTTTTGAGCTAGATTTACAACAGTACGATGGGAATTCTTTATAGGCACTTGGGAATTAAAATCTTTCGGGAACGTTTGCATAAAATTTTAGTTGCCTTAGTTTGCTTCCTTCTACATTAAGCTATATCCTTACATACATTTGAGGTGTAGATTTCATCCAACTGGGAATTTTTATATATTAAAATAATGCAAAATGGAGATTTTTGATCTAAGTGGTAAGTTAGCTTTAGTGACCGGATGTAATAGAGGTATTGGCAAAGCTATGGCGGAAGGATTGGCTGCTGCAGGGGCAGATGTGATAGGTGTCTCTGGCAATATGCCTGAAAGTGGTTCAGAAGTTCAGCAAGCCATAGAGGCATTAGGCAGGAAGTTTTATCCATATCGTGCTGATTTCAATGACAGGGCCGCTTTGTATGCTTTTATAGAGAAAGTGAAAGCAGACCATCCGGTCATTGATATATTGATCAATAATGCCGGCACCATACTGAGAGCCCCTGCGGTGGAGCATTCCGATGAATATTGGGATAAAGTCATTAATATCAACCTAAACGCTCAGTTTATCTTAACGCGTGAGATAGGCAAAGGAATGGTAGAAAGAGGAAGTGGAAAGATTGTATTTACGGCCTCATTACTTACCTTCCAAGGAGGGATCAATGTACCTGGCTATGCAGCGAGTAAAGGAGCCATAGGTTCTTTGATCAAGGGTTTTGCTAATGAGTGGGCCACTAGGGGCGTGAATGTAAACGGTATAGCACCGGGATACATAGCAACAGACAATACAGAAGCTTTGAGAAATGATCCGGTTAGAAGCAAGTCTATTTTGGATCGTATTCCTGCGGGGAGATGGGGAGAGCCGGCTGACTTTGTAGGCCCTGCTGTGTTCTTGTGTTCAAAAGCTTCAGATTATGTACAAGGCACCATTTTAACCGTAGATGGTGGCTGGATGGGAAGATAAAATTTTGTTATAATGGAAATAAGATATGAAAGTAGTCCACGGGAAGTGGAGAGAATGAATACCTCTGAACTAAGGGAGAACTTCCTGGTGGAACAGGTATTTGTGGAAGACAAAATTCAGGTAGTGTATTCTCACTATGAACGTTTGATTGTGGGAGGGGCAAAACCTGTAAACAACAGCCTTACATTAGGAACTTATGATGCGCTGAAAAGTGAGTACTTTTTGGAACGCAGAGAGCTGGGTGCCATTAATGTTGGAGGCAAAGGTTATATCCTAGCAGATGGGCAAAGATTTGATTTGGATAAATTGTCCTGCTTATACATTGGAAAAGGAGTGAAGGAGGTAGTATTTCATTCAGAAGATGCAGGAAATCCGGCTCTGTTTTATATCCTTTCTGCTCCTGCACACGCGAGTTACCCCACCACTCTGTATACTAAGGAGCAGGCGTTTCCTATGACCATTGGAGCACCTGAGACTTCAAATCACAGAACGGTATATAAGTACATTCATGCAGACGGAATAGATTCCTGTCAATTAGTGATGGGCTTGACTATTTTGCACAATGGTAGCATCTGGAACACTATGCCTCCTCACGTACATGACAGAAGAGCAGAAATCTATCTTTATTTTGATGTGGATCCTGCGCACGGGGTGATGCATTTTATGGGTAAACCGGATGAAACTCGTCACATGTGGGTGAGAAACCATCAGGCCATAATCTCTCCGCCTTGGTCCATCCACTCTGGAGCAGGTTCTGCCAGTTATTCCTTCATTTGGGGAATGGGTGGAGAAAATAAAGACTACACGGATATGGACTTTGTAGATCTTAATCTACTACGTTAATCATACTTACTCAGCGGCAGTCGGCCGCTGAGTTTATTCACCTTAAATAAATGAAAAACTTCTTGCTACTGTGCAGCCTGTGGGTATTGATGTCCCTACAGGTGCCTCGTCAACGAATATTCTTGATTGGTGATTCCACCATGGCGAACAAAAAGCCTATAGATGCGCCTGAGACCGGTTGGGGTCAGGTATTTCCTGAGCTCTTCACGGATGCCGTAGAGATACAGAACCATGCAGTTAATGGGAGGAGCACCAAAAGTTTCCGCAGCTTGGGACATTGGAAAGCCGTACATGACCAGTTGCAAAAGGGAGATTTTGTCTTTATACAGTTTGGTCACAATGATCAAAAACAAGACGATACCCTCAGGTACGCTGAGGCAAACACAGATTATCGTAGGAATCTGGAAAGGTATATTCAGGAGATTCAGGCAAAAGGAGCTACTCCTGTTCTAATGACCCCTGTCATGCGCCGGAAATTTGATGAAAACGGTAAGTTTGTGGATCAGCATGGAGCCTATCCTGAAGTTGTAAAGGAAGTGGCTGCGAAGCATAAATTGGCACTAATTGATTTACATGCCAAAAGCCAAGCCATCATCGAGGCGCATGGAGTGGAATCTTCGAAGAAAATCTTCATGCATTTTACTGGTGGCTTCTTTCCAAAGTTTCCACAGGGTATCACTGACAATACCCATTTTTCCCCCTATGGTGCTCGATTGATGGCAAAGGCTGTGGCGGAGGCTTTGGTTGAGACCTCTCATCCCCTAAGAAACTTTTTGAAGAAGTCAGTCTTTGCTGATAAATATGAGTTTGAACTGCCTCTAGTTTACGAGCCTTATTTCCGGAAAGATACTTTCAATATTGTACGATATGGAGCTAAGGCAGATGGATTTACGGTGAACACTACAGCCATAGCTCAGGCCATAGATTTGGCACATGAGGCAGGAGGAGGAACGGTACTGATTCCTGCAGGAGTGTGGGTTACTGGACCTTTGAAGTTGAAAAGTAATGTTAACCTGCATCTGCAAAAGGGAGCATTGCTACAATTTAGTAATAATAGAGACGATTATCCTATAGTAGAGACTACCTGGGAAGGTCAAAAGGCTCTTCGCTGCCATGCACCCATTTGGGCGGTAGGCCAAGTGAATATCGCAATCACTGGACAGGGAATCATGGACGGGTCTGGTGAAGTATGGAAGCAGGTGAAGAAGAATAAATTGACCAGTACCCAATGGAGGAAATTAGTAGAGTCCGGTGGAGTAGTGGGTAAGAAAGGAGATGCCTGGTACCCTAGTGAACAGTCCAGATATGGAAACGAAGATGTGAGAGATTGGGCGAATCTTTGGGTAGAAGGAAAAACCCTAGAAGATTATATGACGGTAAAAGATTTCTTGCGACCCAATATGATCAGTATAACAGAATGCGAGAATGTACTGATTGAAGGGGTTACTTTTCAAAACTCTCCTGCCTGGACCTTGCATCCGCTTTTGAGCAAGCACATTACCCTTAGAAACGTGAATGTTAGAAATCCTTGGTTTGGTCAGAATAATGATGCCTTAGATCTAGAATCTTGTTCTTATGCCATAGTGGATGGATGTACCTTTGATACGGGAGATGATGCCATCACCTTAAAATCTGGCAGAGACGAACAGGGTAGAAAAAGAGGCGTTCCCACGGAGAATGTCATTATCAAGAATACTACCGTCTTCCACGGACATGGCGGATTTGTGATAGGATCAGAGATGTCTGGAGGAGTTAAGAATGTGTTTGTGGATAATTGTAGCTTCTTAGGGACAGATATAGGGTTGAGGTTTAAGACCAAAAGAGATAGAGGTGGTGTGGTAGAGAATATCTATATCAGCAATATAGCTATGAACAATATCCCTGGGGAGGCTATCTTATTTGATATGTACTACGAGGCAAAGGATCCCGTTCCATTAGATGGGGATAGCCATGCTCTACCGGTTATCGCACCTCAACCGGTGAATGAAGGTACCCCACAGTTCAAAAACTTCTATATCAAAAATGTAGTAAGTCATGGGGCAGTTTCCGCTATTGTACTGAGAGGTTTGCCTGAAATGCCCATTAGGGGAATCAAAATTGAAGATTCTCATTTTAAATCAGACAAAGGTATTCTGATCATAGAAGCAGAGGATATCCAATTAAAGAATGTGGGAGTGCAGACGAAAGAGGATGGGGCTTTGATTCAAGTACAAAACAGCAAGAATGTACTTTTTGATCAGATGAAACATGCAAATCGCCCCGGTACATTTTTAGAAATTCATGGGGAAAGGAGTCAGAAGATTCGTTTGCTCAATACTTCTTATCCAAAGGACGGAATTAAGTTTTTAAGCAAATCGAAGTCCTCGGCTTTTCGTTAATACTGGTATACCCAATACTCGGTATTGGATTTAAATTTAAATGTATACTTTACCTGTCCATTTTCTACCTCTTCTAATGGGATTATATTTCCCGGTAGAGTAACAGGAAAATGGACGGGTATTTTTGCATCTCCTTCTAAAGAATTAAAATAAAGAATGGGTAGTAGTGAACTTTTAGTTGGTGCCAAATAGATAGTACTGCCACCAGGTCCTTTATGTTCTTTCCCGGTTATCAGTGGAAATCCTAGAAAGGTATCTCCAAAGGTTTTTGTCTTCTGACCTATTGGCGGCAGTGGTTTTGGAGCGAGGAAGTTTAACTTAACGGTTTGAAGGTCTAGTTTTTTCCTATGTTCATTTTGAAAGGCAAAGGTGTATTCTCCGTTTGGCTTTGCTAAGATATAGGAAATCATTTCTCCACTTGAACCGTAGGATTCGGGTGTGAAAAGCCAATAGTTTTTGGACGGAAGGTGATAGATGGCCATTTCCTGTTTTTGACCGTCTTCATCCGTATATTCCCAAACCCAAACCTCTTTGAAAACGATAGGCTTCTGAGCTGTACTTTGGAAACTAAATAAGGCAAAGAGGAGTAGGAGTTTTTTCATGATTTTAGAGGAGCCCAGTAGAACTGAGCCCCCAAATGTTAGGATTTAGAACGATTTTAACGGCATTTAGCCAGAATTTCTTTGGCAAGGCTCAAGGCAACTTGCTTATTTTTGTCGACATCATTATCTATATTAACCACCAACTCAAAATGAGTACCGTCATGCCAAACGTTCAAGGTTGTGGTGATGATGTTCCATCTCGCGGCTCCTCCTATTCCCTCTACATTTCTGTAGCCTTCGGATATCTTTTTGAACATATCTACTAATACCCCTCCTGTCTTTTTGATTTGCTCGTCACTGACTGTTTCAGCCTTTTTTCGAATTTCCTTTACCTCTTCATTATTTTCTAATGCATCATCTAGAGCTTCTTTAGCAGCCACCACCTGCTCCTCAGTGGCGGGTTTGTAATCTCTATTGAATTCCTCTAATGTCATAGGTTTAATGGCTCCTACGCTTATTTGGTCATTCAACTCATAAATGCCATCTAAGGCCGGTACTTTACCCATACGTTTGTTTTTAAACGAATAATTTACCTTATGATATTCCGGGTTTCTCATGATCTTAGAATAGGAGGTATCTGCATTTTCTGCCTTGAAGCCGGTGGCTTTGCAGACCATGGCTAGCGTAAGTAGATCGTCTAACTTGTCTTGATACTTCATCAAGCAGGAATTAGGGTTTGACTCGTCCGACTTTTTAATATACTTTTCTAGCGTGTCTTCTAAATCTGCGGATTTCTTTGAACCACAAGCCCATACTAATGGGAGTAAGAATATTAAGAGCTTTTTCATAAGGAATGGAACCATTTGTTGTAATACTCGCCTAGAAATAGTACAGGTTTCTCTTTTTCATTAAGAGCATTGAGGAGGCCGTTAATCCACATGATAAATAGAACTACAAATCCAATAAGGAAGACAAATTGTCCTAGAAGTGGAATGATGTTTATGAAGGAGAAGGCAAATCCCGTCAAAAAGAGGCCTAGGCCTTGTCGCAAGTGATAACTGGCAAAGGGGGATTTCTCTTGCTGATTCATGAGTAGCCCTGCAATCCATCCCAAGATGGTGATATAGGCTAAGATGGCTGGTGTTTTTCCTTGTTTCATAGTGGTATTTAGGCCGGAGGCGTAGCCCCGACCCAGAGGTTTATTTTAGAGTTTGATAAATTCTACTCTTCGGTTATTCGCCTTTCCTTGAGGAGTGGTATTTGGTTCAGAAGGCTCAGATTCTCCTTTACCTTCGGTTTCAAGCCTCTCGGCATCAATCTTAAACTCGGAAGTCAAAAAGTTCTTCACTGAGGCTGCTCGCTTTTGTGAAAGGGTGAGGTTAGACTTGTCATCTCCGTCACTGTCTGTATGTCCAACGATCTTTACCCTGATTCCGGAATTCTCTTGTAAGACTGTGGCAATCTCTTTGATCACTCCATAAGATTCCGGCTTAATCTTATCCGAATTGACATCAAAGGTGATTCCGCGTGTTACGAATTTTCCTTCCGTAATTAATTTATTTCTGGTGTCCGGAGCACCTGCAGCTACTCTTAGATTAGAGATATAGATGGACCCTGTCCAAGGATACGTGGCAAATAGCAGTTGATACTGGACGGTAGGGTCTATAGCTCTAGGGATATCCCAAATTTTGGTTTCGTTGATATACATTCTGTATCTGGTTTTTTGTTTCCAGATGGAAATGCGATTTATTTCACTGGCTTTCCAATTCGTGAGTGCAGCCTGATTATCAACTAGAGGTTGCCCATTTTTATCAAAGGCTATGAATTTGCTGTAACCACCATTAGAAGCCCCATATGGATGAATGATTACGGTAGCCTGTGCATCTGTTGAGAAAAATTGGTCAAATAAAGTATTCCTAGCGTCTTTTTTTACCATAAAAACTTTTAGGCCGGATTGCATTTCAGAGAAATCATCAGACACGGCCATGTCAAATTCTATGGTGGTGTTTTCAGGCAGATCCTCTATAAATTCCGGGTAGAATACGCCTTTGCTACTCAATGCAAGCCAGTGTCCTTGTACTCCATGAATGGTGGAGATTTCTCCGGAACCATTAGAATTCCATTTAGCAGGGAAATCTCCCACTGCATCTTGCATGAAATCTTCTGAACCTATGACCTTTTCTCCCGGAATGAAGTCAAACTTAGTATAAGACTGAAGGGATGCCTTAGCAGGTGCAGATTTTTTAGTATCTGCTGAATTTTCAGCATCTTCTTCAATAGTTTCAGTCTCTTTGGGAGAATTTTTGTCCTTCTTAGTAGATGATTTTTTATCCTCTTTAGGCTTTTCTTCTTTGTTCTTCTTTTTGAATATACTGCCTATACCTTCTTCTACTTTATCCAGACCTTTATCAAGAGTTCTGTCAATACCGCGATTAGTGCGGTCTTCTGCTTTTCTTTTTGCTGTTTCTTTTGGGTCAATAATTTGTCCAAATCCTAAAGACCAGCTTAACAATAAAAGGATCAGTATTTTACTTCTCATTATTTTTGTCTTTTTTTGTTCTTAGTGTCAGCGTGGTCCGGAGGTAAGCATGAAATGTTTACTTTTTTTTTAGAATAGCACAAAAGAATGGATAAACGAATCGAAGAAGTCAAATCGGGGAACCGTGAGACCATAGGCCAGATCTATAAAGAATACCGTGCAGGGTTTATTCTGTTTTTGTCTCGCTACTCCCTTTCGAAAGAGGAGATCGCGGATATATATCAGGATGCTATAATAGCTTTTGTAGAAAATGTGCAAAAAGGTAAATGTGATGATCTCAGTGTGGAATTAAAAACCTATCTGTTCTCAATAGGGAAATACATGGCCTTTAAACGTATGCGCAATCAGAGGGAGATTGACCCACATGAACTGGAGAGCCATTGGTACCAGGAAGAAAAAGAAGAAATACCGAATCTAGAGCCGGCCTTGTCCCGATTAGGGAAAAGATGTTATGAAATTTTAAAGCTATTCTATTACGAGGGTAAAAAATTGGAGCAAATACAAGAAATTATGGGCTACGATAAAAAGGATGTCCTAAAGAGTCAAAAATCTCGCTGCCTCAAACAACTAAAAGATTATTATGGAAAGGATTGAAAAATATATTCTGGGTGAACTTAATGCTGAGGAAGCTCAGGAGGTAAAGAACAAGATTGATTCCGATCCCGAATGGAAGAAGGAATTTGAATTTTTAAGTGCCGTTAAGCAGGGAATTGCGAGGAAAGAATTAAAGACCTATTTGCAAGGACTGGATGAAAAGCCAAAAAGGAATTATTGGTGGGTAGGTGCAGCCGCTGCAATCATCATATTAAGCATTGTTTTCTTTCCCAAAAGGGAGTTTTCAGATCAGGCCTATTTTAGACCTTTGCCAAATTTGATCCAACCCTCCGTTCGTGATACGAAATATCCGGTCTCTACGGCATTTTCAGCGTATGAAGCTGGCAATTACGAGGAGGCTTTGAAGGAGTTTGATAAATTAGAACAAACTCCGGAAGTGCTTTTGTATAAAGGGGTGTGTTTTTTGGTGTTGGATAAAAATGAAGAAGCTGTGTCAGTTTTAAAGCAAGTAAACGCTGAGGATGCGGATATCTCTGCTTATGCAAAATGGTATTTGGCGTTGAGTCTTCAAAGAACCCAAAAGACCCAGGAGGCGAAAACCCTGTTTATGAAGCTAACTCAATACGAAAATCCTGTGCAGGAAATGGCTAAGAAAGTACTTGAAGAACTACCTTAATTTCCTGTACGCTAGTACGGCTGCGATGAGTCCTAGTCCGAGTAAAAGATAGGTATAATTTTTCTTTTCCTTCAAGGGGCGGGTATCACCCGTCAGTATAAATCCGGCCCAAAAATAAGGGTGAGAGTGCATGGGATGATTTTCTATAAATTCTTCTTTCGCTTTGATTAAGGCAAGGTCTTTTTCCAGCCCTTTGGATAGATATTTATAAAACAAGACCATCAGTTCTGCACTTTCCTTATCTGGTACTTGCCATAAGCTGGTTAAAGATGATCTGACTCCGGCATAGGATAAAGCTCTGGCCAAGCTCATGACTCCTTCTCCATTTAAGTATTGCCCGGATCCGGTATTACAAGCGCTCAATACTACCATTTCAGAAGGGAAATTTAAGGAATATATCTCGTGGAAATGAAGTTTCTCTTCTGCATAGAAGGATAAGCTGGACATCTCGAAATCTTCATCATCCATTTCTGAGTGCATGGCCAAATGATGGATCCTGTATTTACCTACACTGCCTAAGAAACTCTGTTTAGATGCTTGTGGCCCTTCAAAAAGAGAGGTGGAGCCAATATAATCTTCGATATTACTTAGCTCTTGTCTGGTGAATTTTAGATCCCTTTGACTATTTGGATAGGTAGGGACAAAACCTGCTAAATTACCTGATATACTAAGAGGAGTACTGTTCATGCGTGTCAGCAAAAGGTTTTTAAAGCTGAAGGCATGAGATACCGGTTTCATACTTTTAAACAAGAGTTCGAAAGGAACATAACTCAGGAAGTCCTCTGATATAAAAACTATGGATTCATATTTTTCCAGATCCAAAGGGTGGATCAGAGACTCGCGTAAGGGTTGGTAAATTTGAGATGAGAGGTGCTTGATCTTCTTTACCTCATCAATGAAGGTTTGAGTATGCTTCTTAACAGTTTCAATTTCTCCTAAAGGTTTTAATTGGATAGAATTCTGGGTGATGATATGGGCATATATATTTTTTGAACCTGTGGTATACTTGACCAGTACTTCTTTAGGCTTTAACAGCTTTTGAACCTCTCTTACGTCAAATTTAGTAGCGCTTAAGATGGCAAACTCTTTGGAAACGGCAGATAATCTATTTTGGATTCCGTCTAGTTGTAAATCTATTTCCTTTATTTCTCGATGGTTAGCCAGCTCTAATTCATACGTGCGGCTCAACTGGTTTCTTCGTAGTTCCAGTTGGTTCTTCCTTTGTAACTCCTCTTTTGGGAGATTTAAATTCTGAAGATATTTGGAGGAGAATCTACCCCAAAGGTGGGCGTTTGTGATTCTTTCTAATTGATTTAAGTTTTCAATGATTTCTTTTTCAGAACCCTTATCCTGGTATAGTCCATCTTCCAGATCATCCAAAATTTCTCCTAAGCTATCGTTGTAATATCCATTTTGATAGTATTTCTCAAAGATTTTTGCGGCTAATCGGAAATAGAAAGTAGCATCTTGGGGCTTGTCTAGTTCGTTAGAGACCCAAGCTGCACGAATCAATACCTGGATGAATATTTTGTTGATATGTTGAGGATATTTATCAGGATTAAATTCTTTGATATCTTCCTTTAAAGTAGCGTCAAAAAGGGTTTTTAAGGTAGATAAAGGATCCATTTTAAGTTTGGATTCCAGGTGTGCTTTTAAGGCCATTAAGGTTTGCCAGCTTTTTGAACCCTTGGGGAAATCAAATTCCTCCAGACATTTTAATGTATATGGTAAGCTCTTTTTGTAATCCTTGGCGTCATAATAAGTTAGGGCGAAGGCTGCATTCTTCTTCATCTCGGTGTAGGAAGTTTTTTTGTATTTTCCTATCTGATGAGTGTATTTAAGTGCGAGATCGAATCTTTTTTGCTGCCGGAACTGGTATTGTGCCGCTTCTATTCCAGAGTTTACAATACCTACGTTTTCTTGAGACCATGCCTTTGGGGCTCTTTTGTGGAAGGTTTCTAGTCGGTTAAGTGCCCCTAGTATGTCTCCATTCTTGAAACATGTGTAGCGTAAATCACTTAAGCGGTAAAGGCCTTCAGCATGTAAATCTTCAAATTTTTTAGGAGCTGAAAAGCTTTTCTTATTGGCTAAGAAGTGCTCCATATATTGAACGTACTTCTCGTGAACCTCTGAACTTTTCTTTTTATCTCCGTATTCTATCACGTAGAAAAGTAAGTTATTAAAGCAGACACTCACGATGCTATAATCTTTCGGATAGTGCTCCATAAAGATTTTTAATGCCTGATCAGAGAATTGTATGGTTTTATGCCGAAATCCTGCTTCGTCATAAGCAAATGCTAAATCGTTTAGGACAGTACCTAAAAGGTAGGTGTAGGAGGTTTTTTTGAGATGCTCCAGGGATTTCTCGTAGTGCTTCACTAGTTCTACATACTCCTGCTTGTGCTCCATGTTTTTGGCCATCTCGAGTTCTTTAATGGCGGCTTCAGCACTTCCTTTCTTGGGATTTAATTTTTGAAGTATTTCCACAGCTTGGTCATATTCCCCTCTTAAAGTAAGTAAGCGAGATTTTGTGACCTGGTACCAAAATTTTTCTTTGGAACTTATTATCTTATCTAATATAGCGGAGGCTTCTTTGTCCTTTTCTTCCAGTATCAATTGATTAGCTTTGGCTAACAGGCGAGCCGTTGGATCTTTCTCATTAGCACGTAAATCAAATTCTTCTCCATATACTTGCATGATACGGAGGCTGTCAGCTAATGGATTGGTTTGGGCGTAAATGGGGCCACCAATGATGAGAAAAAGGATAAATCTTATCATAGTGTTTATTTGTGGTTGTCAAAATACAAACTTTCCTCAATAAATCTTACTTAGTGCATAGTGAATATCATAATATTATGTTTCTTTGGAGTGTAAACACAGATAAATGCTTATTCTATGCAGGGCTTAAAGATATTACTCATTGAAGATGAGGTAAAAACCTTGAATCTAATTAAGGAGGGATTAGAGGAGAATAATGCGCAAGTGGATATAGCCTATGATGGACAAATGGGCTTAACTCTGGCAGAAAGGAATGAGTATTCTCTTATTATTAGTGATATTATTTTACCGGAAATCAACGGTTTAACCCTCTGTAAAACCTTAAGAGACAATGGAAATCATACCCCAATCCTGTTATTGACGGCTTTGGGCACTACAGAAGACATCATTACAGGATTAGATTCCGGTGCAGATGATTATCTTAGTAAACCATTTGAATTTTCAGAATTGAGGGCTAGGATTCGTGCCTTAACCCGTAGAGGAAATGCGGTGATTCAAAAATCGAATATACTTAGGGTGGCGGACCTAGAACTGAACGTAGATACCAAGGCCGTAAAGAGAGGAGATAAAGAGATTACATTAACGGCAAAGGAGTTCAGCCTATTGGAATTCTTTATGAGTAATGTGGGTCGTGTGATTTCTAAGGTGGAATTAGCTGAAAAGATCTGGGATATTACTTTTGATACAGGCACAAATGTCATCGAAGTATATGTGAATTTCCTTCGCAAAAAAATAGACAAGGACTTTGATGTCAAACTGATTCACACCCAGATAGGCATGGGATATGTAATGAAATGTTGAGGAAATTTCTGAATAGCTTAAACATTCGTCAGCGACTAACCTTGCAGATTTTGCTTATGGTTAGTGTGCTTTTCCTCTTATTCTGTACCAGTATATATCTTTTCAGTAGGCTATACCTGAACAGTAGATTCTATAATGGATTGCAGGAAAGGGCTATAGTTACGGCTTCCTTGCGCATTGCATATAGCGCAGATCAAAAGGCTTTACAAGATTTGGTGCGTAATTCTGATGAGCGTATGCTTACGGAAGAAATGACCTCTATTTATGATCCACAGCGAGACCTCTTTGTCTTCACTACAGATATCTTAAAGGAAAGTTTTCATAGAAGTTTTATCAATCCTCAAGATACCAGTAAAGCGGTAAATAATATTTCCCGTGATAAGTATAAGATCTCAGTTATAAAGATCAAGAACTATTGGGTTGTTATTAGTGCCAAAGATGTTTATGAAAGGGAGGCTTTGAATAATCTAAGGGATATTCTAATCATCCTTTGCCTTGTGGCCTTATTATTTATAGCTTATATCTCCTGGTTTATGGCAGATAGGGCACTGTCTCCTATTGCCAGTATGGCCAGGCAACTGGACGCCATTTTTCCAGGTAATCTTTCCAAACGTCTAGATTATCCAAATAAGCAGGATGAGATAGGCTTTATTGCGAAGACCATCAATCAGTTGTTACAAAGGGTAGAAAGTTCGGTGAATACGCAGAGGATGTTTATCGCAAATGTATCTCATGAATTGAAAAATCCATTAACAAAGATCTTTACGCAGATAGAAATCATGGAGATGAAATATAAGCATCAGCCTGAGTTCTATCAGCAGATCATGTCATTGCGCTCTGATACATTAATGCTGAATCAGTTGACTAATGCATTGTTAGAGTTAGCTAGTATCAGTTCTTCAGATAAGGAGTTGCCCTTAAAAAAACTGAGAATAGATGAGATTCTATTAGCGGGAGTGGCGGAGTTTAAAAGGTGGAATCCGGACTGTAAAGTACTTTTAAATCTGGATGAGATTCCGGATGATGAAGAATTATTGATCTTCCCCGTAAATGAGGAGGCTTTGAAAATCGTTTTTAAGAATCTACTGGATAATGCTTGTAAGTTCTCCTTAGAACAGAAAGCAGAGGTTACTTTAAGAGAAGGGGATGGTGGTCTAGCTATAGAGATTTACAATGAAGGTAAGCCTATCCCGGAAACGGAGGTTTCTAAGATCCTGGAACCTTTTTTCAGGTCAGATGCTACGGCAAAAGGGAAACGGGGACATGGAGTAGGATTGGCCATTGTTATGCAGATCTTGCTTCTATTGAAGATCAAATTGAGTATAGTACCAGGATCTAATGGTAACTCCTTTATACTCTCATTTCCTAAAGCCTAATATTTTAAGCCAAATTTAATTCTAGATTAATTCGGGTTTAAGGTCAGTGACACAACTTTGTAGCATCAAAAAACACAAAGCGTTAGGAAAGCATATGGAAACTTCAAATCAAAACAATAACTCAGGAGCACTTCGTATAGGAGTTATAGTTTTATTGGCGGCGTTAGCATTAGTTGGGTACCTTTATTTCAATACACAAACAAAAAATAAAGACCTTCAAGGTTTATTAGATACCAAAGTAGGAGAATTATCTGATACAAGAGTAAAATTAGATTCTATTTCTAGAGCTCTGGAAGCAAAAATTTTAGAGGTTGAGTCATTAGGAGGAAGCGTCGAAGAGTTGGAGAAAATCAAAGCTGAATTAGAGAAAGATATCAAAAACTTGAGATCTTCATCAAGCTTCTCAGCAAAGAAATATAACGACAAGATAGCAGAGTATGAGAAGTTCTTAGCTGCTAAAGACGAAGAAATCATGAAATTGAGGGAAGAAAACGGGCTTTTGGCTTCGGAAAATCTGACCTTAAAGACGGAAAAAGAAGAGGTAATTACTCAAAATACATATCTTTCTGCTGCTAAAGACTCCTTGACAAATGTAGTAGATGAAGTGTCTACTAAGAATAAGGATCTACAACATAAAGTGAACACAGCTGCGGCTTTGAAAGCTGTTAATGTGGAAGTGGTAGGTTTGACGTCTAAGGGAAAGGAAAAAGATGGAAAGATTAAGAGTAAAAAGATTGATCAATTAAAAGTGACTTACAGCCTTCCTTCTAATCCACTGACAGAACAAACAAATAAAGACGTGTACCTCAGAATACTAGATCCAAATGGAGCGGTATTAAATGACATGGGTAGAGGAGGAGTGATTGATTTTGCAGGAAAAGAAATTGGATATTCTGTACGTCAATCAGTACCTTACACAAACAATGATCAAAAGGTAGCTATGTACTACCAAAAAAGTCAAGAGTTTAACTCAGGCGTATACGCGGTAGAGTTATACTCGGAAGGATTTAAAATTGGAACTGGAAATTTCCAGATCAAATAAAGATAGCATATCATAATGGTTTATAGGGTTCTATCAGATTCCTGCAACGATTTTCGATGCAGGAATTTTTTCTTTTAGGAACAATAGTACCCTGAACCTTCGTTATATTCGTATCCATTATTAAAGCAATATGCCAACAGATTTATCCATCGATCTCAGTTTAACCGTAGACAGGGTTGAAAACATTACGAGAGAGGAATTTCAGGAAAAATACATGATTCCTCAGAAACCGGTTATTATTAAGCACATGTATGGCAAAGACGCTCAGGTCTATCAGTGGTCCTTTGATTACTTTGCCAAAGAGTTAGGTCATATTGAAGTGGGGGTTTTTGATGATGAGTCAGAGGAGAGGAAAGATGACAGATCTTATAAGTCCGCGGGGAAAAAGATGAAGTTCCGTGAATATTTGGAACTGATTCAAGAAAAACCTACCACTAAACGTTTGTTTCTGTTTAATGTATTCAAACATAAGAAGGAATTACACCAGCATTTCAAGTTTCCTAAGATAGCAGATAAGGTCGTTGAATTTTTACCTTTAGCGTTCTTTGGGGGACAAGGGGCCATCACTCGTATTCATAGAGATATGGATAATAGTTGTGTTTTCTTAACAGAGTTAGTAGGGTATAAAAGAGTGGTGATGTTTGCTCCGGAGTATTCTAAAAAGTTGTACCAATATCCGTTCTCTACTCATACATCTATAGACGTAAATAACCCTGATTTTGAAAAGTATCCTGAACTAGCTAGGGTACAAGGCTATGATTGTGTGATTGGACCCGGGGATACCATATTTATGCCTGCGGGGTATTGGCATCATATTGAATACAATACCGCCGGCTTAGGTTTTGCCGTACGTTCCCTTAGTCCGCATATTTCTGATAGACTACTTGGATTCTGGCAAGTAGGTATTATGACTCATTTGGATGAGATCTTTAATAAGGTCTTAGGTGATAAATGGTTCAATTGGAAAAAGAAAGCAGCAGCAAAAAGAGCATTACAATAAAAAAAGCGGCTAAGCAGCCGCTTTTTTATTATTCAACCATTTATATACACCGTTTAAAAACCATCAGGGCGGCTGCTAAGTCTTCAACAGCTAATCCTGCAGATTTAAATAGTGTAATTTCTTCTTCGGAGCTTCTGCCTCCGTGTATACCTCTGATGAGTTCAGTAATATCTGCTTTCACATCTTCCTCTGAGATGATTCCCTCAGCTATAGGGATGGCTAATTCACCGGTTTCGTGTAATGCCCCCATTCTAGAGTCTACAAAAATGGTACTCTTGCGTATGGCTACATTATCTGTCTCCCTGGTGTTCGGCTTATGGGAACCAATCATGTCTAAGTGAGTTCCCGGTTTCACCCAGTCCCCTAATATGACAGGCGTTTCTGAAAGGGTGGCACAGGAAACAATGTCAGCATTTCGTACGGATTCTTCCAGGTTATTTGATTCTTTTGCCGGAAGTCCTTTGGATTGTAGATCCTGAACTAACTCAGCCATCTTTTCTTTATTTCTGGCCCAAACTTCTATACTTTCTAAATCTCTGATGGCGGCGTAAGCCTGACCCAGGTGTTGAGCTACTTTTCCACTTCCTACTATTAATAGGTTTTTAGCATCTTTTCTGGATAGATAATTCGCTGCTAAGGCAGAAGTACATGCAGTTCTTCTGGAAGTTAATTCAGCCGCATTCATCATAGCTAGTGGCTGTCCTGTACGTGCATCACTCAGAATATATCTGGCAAAGATCGAGGGTATGCCTAGTTGGGCATTTCCCGGAGCTACGGTCACTTGCTTCATTCCTATGTAATCTTGATTCCACACGGGCATCAAGATTAAGGTATTTTCTAATCCTTCGGGAGTAGTGTAGAAGTGATGGTGGCGTAAAGGCATGGTATAGTCAGATAAGAAAATATTTCTTAAGGACTCTATCAGTCCGGCATAGCCTAGATGCTCTTTAATTTTATCGTCAGAAATGATAAGCATAGTCGTATCAAATTAGCCCCAAATTTCATAAAAAAAGCCGGACAAAAGCCGGCAATTTTTAGCGATTTATAGCCATAAATTAACTCGTTATTGTAACCACCGCGGGTCTCCAATACCTTGGAAGCGTAACTCTTCATTGCTTACTTTAAAATTACCTCCTGCAGCATTCGTATAACCTGGATCCAGAGTGGTACCGGATGGGTCATTCTTAGCTCCCGACTGAGTACTTCCCTTAAAGTTTGGAGCATTGAAATAATTGTTCTTATCAAACTTCACAATGTTCGTAGAGGCTTGATTCGTATGATACCCCTGAGTATTAGTTACCATATTTTTTTCAAAGCTAATCTCATGATTGGCCAAACGGATATATAACATTCTTCTGTTATTTCCATTTGAAACATTGTTGAAAGTATTATTTCTAATGCTAATGATGCTTTGCACATCAGGGAAATTCGTAGACCCGCCTGCATCCATGCGGAAGAAATCTCTGGCCAGGGCTGAATTATAGGCAGTATTATTAAAGAAATCAAACTTAGGAGTCAGACCGTTCCTGAAATCAATAAAATCCCCGCCATTACATTCAATTTCTGAATATATAGTATTTGAAATACTCACAGATTCAATTAATGTGGCATTGTTTACATAAAGAGTACCTTTGGTGTAGTTTCTGATGATACAACCGTCAATGCTCAGGGGCTTAAAGTTTCCTGCTGCGTAGATGATGGTTTGATTTCCATCCAGAGAACCCGTTCCATCTAAATGTAGGTCTTTTAAGTCTAGACCAGCACCTTCGCTAACTCTAAAGATGGTTCCTTTAAGAACTGGTTTATCGTTCGGTCTGGCACCTTTAATGGAGATAGATTTACTGATAGTAATATCTCCTGAGGTATAAGTACCAGGAAGAAGACCAAACACATCTCCCTCTTTGGCATTTTGGAAGATGGTAGTGATATCATCCCCCGGATTAATAACTATTGCATCACCAAGGTCTATTGGTGTAGTGAAAGTGATGGTGCCTCTGGTAGCCGTACCCCTCATTAATCTAGCGGTATAGGTAGTTTCACCTGCTAGCCCAGTTATTGTAGCTTTTCCTTCCGCTTTTTCAGATGGAGTGAGGGTGTGCGTTTTCTCACCCGGCATAAGGAGTATGCGGTCAGCTTCAGACCCAGCAGTCCATTTTAAAGTTACTTGAGTAGCTTTTATTTCTTCCGGATCCACAGGTAAGAAAAGCTGTTCCGCATTTGTAGTGATACTTACGCCGGACCATTTTGAATCTGCTATTCCGTCCCCATTAGCCCTTACTTGAACGGTATATAGGGTTTCTCCATTGAGTGCAGGAATGGTGTAAGGCATTTCTTCCCAGGCTATGCCGTCCTTTGACCATACTGGAGTTCCACTAGTATTTTGTCCTTCAAATACTTGAATACTATAGGATTTGGCATTTTTGACCGCGGCCCAACTAACCCTTATGGAAGTTTGGTTAACAATCCTCGCCTCCAAACCGGTAGGAGAGAAGACCCTACTTACGTTTAGGGTGCTTATCTCTTCCGGTAGATTATCCTCGCAGGCTACACTCCCTAAGAGGATTGCCGCGCTAAGTATATAATTAAATGTTCTTTTCATGTCCCATTAAAAGTTATATCCGTCATTGGATAGTTTACCATTGCTTGTATCTAAGAAGACTTGCCAGATTGGCCAGAATTGCTGTTGGTCTGGATTCCTTAAATACAGGGCATCCCAATATTTTACAGCATCACTAGATGCACTTAAGGTCCAAGTCTTATTGGATTCATATCCTAAAGCAGCGCCAGCAGCATCTGTATCACCAAAGTTTAAGCCATAGATAATGACCTTTTCATTATCAGGGGCTAGGGTATAATAGATTTTGCTAGGAAGCTGTGCATATTTTCCTTCTCTGTTTTCTAATTGCTGCAATTTTGTCTTCGCTTCAGCCAGTTTGCTGCTCAGTAAGTTCCAACGAATGAGATCGGCCTTTCTAAGCATCTCTCCTGTAAATTCCAATGCTCTCTCATGTACTATGGCTTCAAAGAAAGCTTGCTTGCTGGCAGTTACCTTTGACATGTATTCCGTAACCTTTTGAGGATGGTTAGGATAAGCTCTGTCGCGAATCATTTTTAGATACGGAGCCGCAGCTCCAGGACCATCCAGTTCATTGATAGCTTCAGCTGCCATCAACAAGATGTCAGCATAGCGCATATACATCCAGTTAAGGCCATCATCGTTTGTGGAAGTGACTCTACGGTTAAGCCATTCGTATCTGTACTTTCCAAAATACCAAGTACCTAATCCTACAGGGTCTTGTTTTACTCCTTTAGGTGAGGAGGCGTTTGCTACCCATTTATATGGAACACAGGTTACGTCTCTTCTAACGTCCTCTCTTTCATATTCGTAATACATGATGGGATTTGGGCCGTTAGTTCCTCCACGGTTTTGGCCGGTGTAATCACTAACTACATCATGTTTAACACCCAGGTCAAAGATTACTCTTCCTCTACCTTCACTGAATGGAATTTCCCATAAGGACTCCAGTCCCGCTCTATTTGTTTCTGCAGCAAAGGTTTTCCAAACTTCTTCAAATCCTAAAAGTCTGGCTGTACCGCTGTTGATTACGTCTAAGCATTCCTTTTTAGCTATGGCGTACATTTTGTCCGGTGCCAATTCAGGATCTGTACTTCTTCTAACGGTGCCATCTGGCCTTTGTCCGTACCCTCCCGCTGCTAGGGCTAGACGAGCCCTCAGTCCTTTAGCAAAGGCTTTATTCACTCTTTCCACAGATTGAGTTGCCGGAGTTTCGTTTGGCCATGCTAAAAGCTCAGCGGCTTCTTCAAGATCAGCAAGCAATTGTTTATATATGACATCTCTGTCTGATCTTTCTAAATAAACCGTTTCAGAAGTTAAAGGTTCAAACCTTGCTGGAACATCACCCCAACCTTTAAGTAGGTCACTGTACACCACTGCTCTCAAGGTGAGCATTTCACCTAGTAGTTGAGCCAGTTCTCTATTTTGTTGCACGTTTCCGTAGGTTCTCAAGCCTCGTATGGCTAGGTTAGCCCTTTCAATTCCCTCATAGAACTTCGCCCAGGCATTATTGTCTGTGTTCATTTGAGAGTTATTGACATTCGTGTTGTAATTAGAAAGCCTTGCCTGCTCAGATGTAGTATTCTTTACAGAGTTATATACCTCGGTATCAGTATTAATCCCATAGAAAACCAAATATCTTCCTCGGTATGAGTTGGTTTCCGCGAAGGATTGGATAACACCTGCAATAGCACCTTCCGCTAAACTAGGGGTAGAGAAGATGACAGATTCATCTAAGGAAGATTTTGTAGGCGCCTCAAGAACGTCCTTACATGAACTTAATATAGTAGTAAGGGCAAGTATGCTTATTATTCTTTTCATGTCCTTAGAAATTCAAGTTTAAACCAAATACAAACATTTTACTCTTAGGATAAGCGGAATAATCCACTCCCGGGGTGAGTTGGGTTCTTCTGCGCGTAGAAACCTCTGGGTCAAATCCGGAATACTTGGTAAGTAACCAAAGATTATAGCCGGTAGCGTAGAAACGTAATTTCTGAATCTTAGCCTTTGATGTAAGGGCTTGTGGTAACGTATAGCCTACCGTAGCCGTGTTTAATCTTAAGAATGAACCATCTTCTACGGCCCAGTCGCTAAATACATATCTACTCATGTAAGGTGACCAAAGGGTAGTATTTTTGTTCATGGCTTCAAGCTCCGCAGGATCATTGCTGATTCTTCCATCCGGTGTGAGGTTTGTCCATCTGTTGCCACTGGCCATCAGGTCTATCATGTTTCTAGAATGGTACTTAGAAGTTGAGGTATACTCTACTTTATTGGCATTATATATGTCATTGCCATAGCTCCAGTTAAAGATAGCGGCCAGGTCGAAATCACCATATCTGGCACTCAAATTGAAGCCTCCGGTGTGTTTGGGATTAGCATTTCCAATCACTGTACGATCTGACACGTTAACCACATTATCTCCTTCCGTTAGGTTTTTCAACTTCATACTTCCCGGACGAATTGTACCTATCACAGAGGAGGCATCAGGAACTCCATCCTTTAAGATCCATCTTCCTGTGGAGGCATTGTATCCGGAAAAGTCAGATAGCTCGTAGCGTCCATCACTGATATAACCGTACATTTCACCCACGGAACCACCTGTTGCAATCCAATAATCTGCACCGATTTCTGTAGAGGCCCAACCGGATTCTCCGTAGAAGTTCTCCATTTGTCCTAAGGAGATAATCTTATTACGGTTGAAGCTGATATTAGCTCCTACATTTAATTCGAACTTCTTCGATTTTACTGCCAAGGCATTTAGCGTAAATTCAATACCACGGTTACGGGTTTCACCCATGTTTCTGTACTGATTGTCATATCCTGTTCCTGGAGTAGGGAAAAGGATAAGGAGATCTTTAGTAGAGTTGACGTAAGCATCGATGGTACCTGTAAGTCGGTCTTTCCACGTGGCAAAATCAATCCCTACGTTTCGGGTGATCGTTGTTTCCCACTTAAGGTCAGGATTGGCCATGGTTTTTGAAGCAGCCCAGAAGCTATTGAAGCCGTTTACCCATGTGGTAGTACTCACGTTAAAGGTTTGAGCCATTTGTCCGGCAGGAATATTGTTATTACCGGCTGTACCGTAACTAGCTCTTAATTTCAGATCATTGATCCAAGTGGAATTCATAAAGTCTTCGTCAGAAATTCTCCAAGCGGCTGCTACAGAAGGGAAGTAGCCCCATCTATTTCCTTCCGAAAACTTGGAAGAGCCATCTGCTCTAAATGTAGCAGAAAGAAGATATCTGCCTTTGTAATCATAATTCGCTCTACCAAAGAAGGACAGTAGTTTCTCATCCGGATAGAGGTAATTTTCTACGGAGTTAGCTGAACCTTGAGATGATAATTTGGTGGCATCATCAAAGTTGAAGGTTTTGGGAAATCCATGAACTATAGAGGTAAAGATATCTCTGGTGGTATGGATAAACTCTTCACCAACAAGCAAGTTTAACTTATGTCCCTGCGCCATGATCTTGTTAAAATCATAATTGAGGGTATTGGTGTTTCTTAGGGATTGTCTACCTTGCTTTTCGAAAGATATGGCCGGTAAGCCTTGATTTTCTGCTGAAGGTACATTGTTCACATAATAGGTACTGGTACCATAGAATCTATTATCCATGGCTCTATAGTCATCTAGACCTCCTTCTACCTTCAACATCAAATCAGAAAGGATGTTCCAAGATACACTACCGTTAAAGGTGTAGTTCTTTCTTCTTTGATACCTGTCATTGTCCTGAAGAGATCGGATAGGGCTAAAGAGGTTGAATCCTTCATCTGTATCATCAGATGAGGTTAAACCGGCTACCGGGAAAGGAGGATAGATCATGGCAAATTTCAAACGCGAATCCGCAGAGGAGTAAGCATTTTGCTCATTCGTACCACCGCCTTCTATCCTTGTGTCAGAATACCTCACAGAGAGGTCTAGTGCCACATTTTTATAAGGTTTATTGTTCAGACGGAAGGTCAGGTTATCCCTTTGGAATGCAGATAACTGCATAATGGCTTTATCCTGAATATTAGTGTAGGACAAAGTATACTTCGTCTTTTCGCTACCGCCGTTCACGTTTACATTATTATTAAACATGTATCCTGTCCTTCCAAAGGTAATATCTTGCCAATCATTGGGTGTAACCTCTTTGTACAGGTCAATGTCCTGAAAGTTTCCAAAGTAATTGGTATAATCAGTTAGACTATTAGCTAGCAAGGCTCTTTCGTACTGCCAAAGGGCATAGTCATAGGGAGTGAGCACATTCAGTTTATTCGCCAGGTTTTTGAATCCTCCATAGCTATTAAAGCTTACACTCATTTTCCCAGCTTTACCGCTTTTGGTGGTGATAATAATTACACCATTCGCTCCTCTGGCACCATAGATGGCGGTGGAAGAGGCATCTTTAAGCACGTCTATGGATTCAATATCTGTAGGAGCGATGTCAGAGATGGAAGATACAGGGAAGCCATCCACTATAAACAAAGGAGTATTGTCGCCCGTGATGGACCCTCCACCCCGAACTCTAATTCTCATTTCAGCGTCTGGAGAACCTTCTGTGGTTGAGATTTGCACACCCGCTAGTCTACCGGCAATGGCTTCCATAGGAGAGGCCACAGGAATGGCACTGAGTTTATCACTTCCTATGGAGGAAACCGCTCCAGTCAGGTCTTTCTTTCTTACAGATCCATATCCTATGGAAACTACGACTTCCTCCAGTGTGTTTTCATCATTTTCAAGGATTACGTGGAGGATATTTCTTCCATTTAAAGCTATTTCTTGGGTTTTCATTCCCAGGAAGCTGAAAATTAGAGTTGCATCTCTGGGAGCTGAAATTTCATACTGGCCCTCGACATTTGTGACGGTAGCTGCAGTTCCGTTCTTCACCCTTACCGTGACGCCGGGTAAGGTTTCGCCATCAGAACTGCTGACTGTACCCGTAATTCGAGTTTGAGCAATACTACCAAAGGACAATAGGATGGCCAATAGCAGTAGTACGTTTTTGGTAAATTTACGCATACACATTTAAGGTTAAATTATTGATTTTCTAGGGTCCAATCCCCAAATATTTTGTTCCATTCAAAGTCTCCTTTTTCCAATTTTTTCTGGGCCCAAGCCACCCTTTTATCTGTTTTAGCTCCAGAGCCTCTGTTTCCAAGTTCAGCAAAAAATGCTGTCTTCTCGTTTTCAGGATTTCTCCAGTTGTCCCAGCCTTCCGGCTTTATAACCTCAGATAGTTCGGAATCCAGAAAAACCACTCTGGCATAGGGGCGCCAAGGTCTGCCTAGATAATGGCTTTCTTTTTCTTCCCCTTTGATTATACAGTTTTTAAACACATATCCGTAGGGTCTCCACTGTGGGGTAGAAGCTGCAGTTATGTATCCTTTTCCTTTGCAAAAGATCTCACAGTTCTCAAATAAGGCTATAGAAGAGCCAAAGATGAAATCTACCGTTCCTTCTATGTAGCAGTTTTTGTAGTATTGTCTACTTTCCTTGCCATAGGTATACAAGGTGTCTTGAAATCCAAGGAATCGGCAATTTTCAAAATACGACTTATCTCCTTTAACCCATATGGCCACAGCTTGGCCTACAGGTCCCGCGGTATTTTGAAATGTAATGTTTTTTGCTGCGAACCCTTCCCCAAAGGCATAAAAGGAGGATGATCCTGTGGTGCCCATCTCTTCTCCAAAACGGTTCGGCTTGGTAGCATAGTCGTCATATGTTAAAATAGTGACTGTAGGATCCGCGCCTAGCAGAGTGACCTGAGACTTAGATTCTGCAAGCACTATTTTTTCCTTATAAACTCCCGGCTTTATCAAGATTATAGTTCTCTTCTTCCTGAAATCAGGAACGGCATTGATAGCTTCCTGTACCGTAAGGAAATCTCCGGATCCATCTTTTGCTACTACAAAATCAGCATCCTGACCTAAGGTGGGGATGGCCAAAAGGACCAAAAGAAGTAGTTTTATAGCCATTTTTGTCTCCATGCCGGGTAATCTGTTTTAAGTAGTTTCTCTGCATAGGTTCCAAAGTAGGAATAACCTAACCTACGTTCTAGTTCAATTTCCTCCAGTTTCTCCTTTTTAATCCCGTCTCTACCCACCACAAAAGGCTGGTTCGTTTGTAAATCGTAGAATCTGCCCCACAGAATCTTTCCGGGAGAAAACTTAAGTCGCCTATCAATAGCCTTACCATTTTCATCATATAAGGTTTCTACTTCTCGGTCTAATATCTTTACTTTTTCAAACCATGCTACTCCTGATTGGATAGACTTCTTTATATCTTCACTAGGTGTTTCTAATTCCATGAGGAATTTAAGAATTTGCACACTTTCAGAACCACTTAGGGATGCCAGTTCAAAGGTTCTGGCGGATGCAGGCTGCAGGGTATTTCTATCGTGCTGAGCACACCAAACCGTCAAGGTATTGCCTTGTTTGTATTGACATTTTAGTATGCACTGAATTCCTTTTTCTACAGCTAGACGTGCAGGATAGGAAAATTCCTTTTGTAGAACTTCGTAGGATTCCTTGCCTTCTGATACCTTTTTTAATACTTCCAATACATGAATCATGGAGTTATCATTGAAAGTAATATGTTTACGATATGAACTTGTGTCAGGGAAGAACTGTCCCCAGCCTCCAGCACTATTTTGGGCATTGATTAAATAAAGAATGCCTTTCTTGGCTGCATGGAGGTAATGATGATTTTTCGTGTTGGAGTAAGCTTCTACTAGATACCTGATCTCTCTTGTGGTGGCATCATCATCTATTGTGGTATCTTCAAAGTGCTTTTCGCTTTCAATCTTCTCCTTCTCGGCTGGGCTGAGTTCTTTTTCGTAATCAATCGGGTCTCCGTTCGGTTGAGGCCAGCCACCATTGTCTCTTTGATATACTAACATCCTTTCTGCCACCGGATCTGTGATCTGAGAGCTGGGTACTTGTTTTTGGCAAGCCCAGAAAAGTACAATTAAAGCATATAGTATTGGCAACTTTATCATCAGTTTTGTAGGACTATCCTTATGACAAGAATGCTTGGGGTACTTGAAATAAGCAAAGATTTAATTGTTTTTTTTACGGGAACGTTATCGGTAACGTTGCCGATTTCCTTTCACAAGAAGGTTAGGGCATTGAATCCGGCAAATTATGGGAAATCGGGCCTGTTTTGGAGAGTAAATTTAGGGAGACAACACAGGAAAGTGCTCTTTGAAAAGTACAATAAAATAGAAATAATACCTTATTTTTGAGTGAAAATCTAATAATTTATGTTTAGGGTATGGATTCTGATTGTGATCTGTCACAGTCTTTTTGCGCAAGATCTTGTCAAAGGTAGAGAGCCGGATTTGTTGATGTCTTATGCTCCAGGTAGAAAGATTGAGGTACACCGTGCATCCGGAATATCAAAAGCTCCAATGATAATGCTTATTCATGGAGGAGGGTGGTCAAGCGGAGAACCCGCGCAGATGCGAGCTTGGGCAGATACCCTCTCAAAATTGGGCTATGTATGTCTGTCAGTCCAATATACACTCTCGGGAGAAGGACTATATCCCGCAGCTGTCAAGGATCTAAAAGCCGCCATTGCTTTTATGCATAAGAATGCAGCAATGGTAGGAGGAGATAAGAATAAACTGGCCTTATTGGGTTTCTCAGCAGGGGGTCAACTGGCTTCATTACTAGGAACCACCTGGGATTCTGATTTGTATGGAAAGGATAAGACGAGGATTCATGCGGTCATCAATATGGATGGTATTCTAGCATTCATACATCCGGAGAGTGGGGAAGGAGATGATAGTAAAAAGCCTTCTGCTGCCACTAGATGGTTTGGGTATCCCAAAGATTTTAGTACGAAGCATTGGGAGGAAGCCTCGGCATTAAACCACGTTTCAGAAAAGACTCCCCCTCATTTATTTCTGAATAGCAGTGTAAACAGAATGCAGGCGGGTAGAAGGGAGTTTCAAGCGCGATTAGCACAATGGAATATCTATTCTGAAGCACATAAATTTGAAGATGCCCCTCATGATTTTTGCCTAAAAAGACCTTGGCTTTCGGATGCAGTGAGCTATACTCATTCCTTTTTAAAAAAAGTATTGCCTTGAAATAATGCTATACTGTTTTAAAGTTCTTACAAAGGTGACTTAATGATGATTATTTCTATTACCTGAGGGGATAAACTTAGTAATTTACTAGAATACCCATTTTCGGGAACGTTGCCATAATTTTTTTCTCAGGCAGGCTGTGCTGGTGCCATTATTTCTTTCTATACTTAGCTGCATTATGCCGTTTGTAACATTGGTATAATGTGTATTCAATCTTGATTTTGTACAATATAACTTTTGGAATGGCATGAAAAAAGCCTTGTTGTTGATGTTGATTTGTTGGGGAGCTCATGCTCAGAAAAATTATTCTGTACGCATGGCAGATTCCTTTATGAAATGGAATCCGGATAGTATAAAAGTGGCACCCAATAAGCCTGCAAGATGGGATTACGAGCAAGGTTTGGTGTTGAAGGCACTTGAAAAGGTTTGGGTGCAGACGGGTGATGCCCGCTATTTCAATTTTATAAAGAAGGAGCTGGATCTCTATGTTCAGGAGGATGGCAGCATCAAATCTTATAAATACGATGATTTCAACCTGGATAATATTTCTACAGGGCGAATGCTATTGACCTTATATGTTCAGTCCCTTCCACAAAAAGAAAAATATAAAAAGGCGGCCGATTTGCTTTGGAAGCAATTAGAAAATCAACCCACAACCTCAGAGGGAGGGTATTGGCACAAGCAGCGTTACCCCTATCAAATGTGGCTTGATGGCCTTTTTATGGCAGAACCCTTTGCTGTAGAATATGCAACTCTATTCAAAAAACCGGAACAAATAGACCATGTCATTCAGCAGTTTGATCTCATTGAGAAATATGCGGTGGATAAGAAGTCAGGACTGATTTACCACGCATATGATGAAAAGAGACAGGAAAAATGGGCAGACCCACAAACTGGACTTTCTAAACATTTTTGGGGAAGAGCTCTGGGCTGGTATGCCATGGCATTGGTAGAGGTTCTGGATTATCTTCCCCAGGGACATGAAGGTAGAGTTAAATTAGTTTCCTATCTGAAAAGATTAGCACCAGCCATCCAAAAACATCAAGACCCGCAATCAGGACTTTGGTACCAAATTCTGGATATGCCTAAAAGAGAGGGAAATTATAAGGAAGCTTCTGTTTCAGCCATGTTTGTATATGCTTTAGCTAAAGGTGCAAGATTAGGGTATATTGATCCAAAATATGCACAAGTAGCGCTAAAAGGATACAATGGCATACTTAAAGAATTTGTAAAAGAGGAAGCGGATGGATCCCTTTCGTATCACCATACGGTGAGTGTAGGAGGATTAGGCGGAAATCCTTACAGAGATGGTAGTTATGAGTATTATTTAAGTGAGCCTCAAAGAGTGAATGATTTAAAAGGTGTAGGGCCATTCATCTTTGCCAGCATTGAGATAGAAGCCCTGAAAGAAAGAGCCCCACTTAAGCCCAAAACTGTGGCTCTTGATTATTACTTCAACAGGGAATTCAGGAAAGATATAAACGGGGATACGGAGCAGTTTCACTACACCTGGGAAGACAGAATGCACTCCGGATTTTGGATCTGGGGGCAAGTATTTACGCACCTTGGTGCTAAAACAACTGCATTAAAAGAGGCCCCAACCGCCCAAAACTTAAAAAATGCTCAAGCATATATAATTGTAGATCCGGATACTCCAAAGGAAACAGCTTCACCTAATTATATTAATGCTACACACGTAAAAGTGATAAGCGACTGGGTGAAAAATGGAGGGACTCTCGTACTTATGGCGAATGATACCACGAATTGTGAGATTCCTAAGTTTAATGAATTAGCTAAGGCCTTTGGGATATCATTTACAGGGAAGAATATCAATTTCATCCCCGGTGGGAAAGACTATGAATTGGCGGCGGTGAACATTCCTACAGGTAATGATGTGTTCCGAAATACAAGGAAGATCTATGCAAAGGAGATCGTTACATTGAAGGTTGAAAAGGGAGCAAAAGCCCTGGTAAAAAAGGGAGATGATGTGGTTATAGCTACGGCAAATTATGGCAAAGGAAGGGTTTTTGTTATAGGAGACCCATGGTTATATAACGAATACGTTGACGGACGTATCATAGGTCCGGAATTTGAAAACATGCAAGCTTTAAGAGATCTAACCCATTGGATATTGAAATGAAAACATTAATCATCATGTTAAGTGCCCTTTTTATGGCAGGAGATCCCGTTAAGGAAGTAGAAAATAGAGTGGAAGAGCTACGTCAGCTCATGCTCAATCCTAATAAGGCCCAGTTAGAGAAGATCACACATCCTGACCTGAGCTATGGACATTCCAGTTCAAAAGTGGAATCCAGAGCAGAGTTTGTAGAAACTTTGGTCACAAAAAAATCAGATTTTAGAAGAATAGACCTGAAGGAACAAAAGATCAATGTAGTGGGAAACACCGCAGTGGTTCGTCATATCTTAGATGCAGACACCTTTGATGGTGGTGTTCCGGGATCTATTAAACTTCATATTTTAACTGTTTGGACAAAGGAAAAAGGTGCATGGATTCTAGTTGCCAGACAAGCTGTTAAACTACCCCAATAAGAAATGAGATTATCAAAGGAAACCTACAACGTGCCGGTTTTACCGGAAAAAGTATTGCAATTTGGAACAGGTGTTCTGCTTCGGGCACTTCCCGATTATATCATTGATCAAGCGAATAAGGAAGGTAGATTTCTTGGGAAAATTGTGATGGTGAAGAGCACCTCTCAAGGTGGCACAGATCAATTTAAAGATCAAGACTATCTCTATACCGTATGCATTCGGGGTTATGAAAATGGAAATTGGGTAGAAAAGAATGAGGTAAATACTGCTATTTCCAGAATTCTTTCGGCGAAAGAAGAGTGGGACGAAGTACTGAAAGTGGCTACCAGTAAAGATTTAGAGGTAATCATCTCTAATACCACGGAAGTGGGGATTATCTATGAAGAAGAAACTCTGGGAACAGATGCTCCAAATTCCTTCCCGGGTAAACTTTTAGGAGTACTTCATAAGCGATTCCAAGCCTTAGGAAAAGATGGAGGTATCGTAGTTATACCTACTGAATTGATCTCTGACAATGGAACAAAGCTGAGGAAGATTGTGGAAGATTTGGCTAAATTCAATTCATTAGGGGAGGATTTTTATCAATGGCTGGAACAGGAAGTGACTTTCTGTAATTCCCTGGTGGACCGTATAGTTCCCGGAACTCCTAAAGGGGAAGTGGCTGAACAGATCAAAAAGGAATTAGCTTATGAAGACTCCCTGGCTATCATGGCGGAACCCTATGCACTTTGGGCCATTTCAGGCGATGAGAAGGTGAAGGAAAAGCTAAGTTTTACGGGGAATGGAGCATTTGTGGAAGAAGATATAACCAAATATAAAGAGCTTAAGCTGAGGTTACTTAATGGAACACATACCTTGACTTGCGGTTTGGCCTTCTTTGCCGGATTTCCTACTGTGAAAGATGCTATGCAGGATCCTGGTTTTTCAAAGTTCTTAACGGACTTGATGCAGAAAGAGATTGGTCCTGCTATTCCCTATGCATTGAAAGAAGGTGAAGCAGAAGCTTTTGGAGCTCAGGTAATAGATCGTTTTAGAAATCCTTCTATAGAACATTTTTGGATCAATATTACTTTGAATTATACCCAAAAAATTGAAATGCGAATCGTAGCTTTGTTGGATCAGTTCGCACCGGACAGAATATCAGCAGGTTTGGCGGCTTATTTGCATTTTATGCGACCTGTTCGTCAGGAAGACGGCAAATGGTTTGGTGAATTTAATGGCCAATCCTACTGGATTCAGGATCAACAGGCTGCAGCTTTTAAGGATATGAATACGGCAGACGTAGAGGAATGGACCAAAACTGTCTTAGGAAGAACTGATTTTTGGGGTAAGGATTTAAACCAAGTCCCAGGATTAACTAAAAAGGTATCACATTACTTGAATTTGCTTCAAACGGAAGGAGCAAAAGCCGTTTGGACAGAAATTAACTCAAAATGAAAGTTCTAAAAGTTCACCCTTCAGACAATGTTATCGTCGCGCTTCAGGATTTAAAAGCAGGTACTACAGTTGCTTATGGCGACAAAAACATAACCCTGGTCACAGACGTCAATGCGAAACACAAGTACGCCGAATATGATTTCCAAGTAGGAGATGAAATTATCATGTACGGAGTTCTTGTAGGTAAAGCTAAGCAGCCCATTAAACAAGGAGAGTGGATAAGTATTTTTAATGTCCAACATGCTTCTGCAGATTTCACTATCGGACAGAGAAAAACCGATTGGACTCAGCCGGATGTGAGTAGATTCAAAAACAGGCAATTTCTGGGATATCACCGTGCTGACGGTTCTGTGGGTACTGCAAATTACTGGATAGTTCTTCCTCTGGTCTTTTGCGAAAACAGAAATCTGGATGTGATGAAGAATGCCCTAGTGGACCAACTAGGATATGCCTCACACGATAAGTACCATAGACAAACAGAACAATTAGTAGACCTTTATAAGTCGGGGAAAAGCATAGAGGAGATCCTCAATGCAGATATTCAGGTGTCAAATACTGTTCCTGCTCAAGAGAGGCTTTTTCCGAATGTAGACGGAGTGAGATTCTTGACGCATGATATGGGCTGCGGAGGAACGCGGCAGGACGCACAGGCCCTCTGTGGACTATTGGCAGGATATATAACACATCCAAATGTAGCAGGTGCTACCATTCTAAGTTTAGGGTGCCAAAACGCCCAATACAGCATGCTTCAGGAGGAAATCAATAAAAGAGGTGGAGCGAATAAGCCAGTATACTTCTTTGAACAGCAGGCTTTAGGTACAGAAGAAAGATTGATCTCTGAAGCTATAAAACAAACCTTCGCGGGATTAGTAGAGGCTAATAAGGTACAGCGTCAGCCTGCTCCCCTGTCTAAGTTAGTGATAGGGTTAGAATGTGGAGGTTCTGATGGATTTTCCGGTATTTCCGCAAATCCTGCTATAGGATACACTTCAGACCTTTTAGTGGCCTTAGGTGGAACAGTTATTCTTGCTGAATTCCCTGAATTATGTGGAGTAGAGCAGGAGTTAAGTAATCGTTGCGTAACAGAAGAATTAGCCGGAAAGTTTAATCACTTGATGCGTACCTATAACCAGCGTGCTGAAGAAGTGGGGTCCGGTTTTTACATGAATCCTTCACCTGGTAATATCAAGGACGGTCTTATCACAGATGCAATAAAATCAGCCGGAGCGGCTAAGAAGGGAGGCACTTCACCGGTTACAGATGTGCTGGATTATCCGGAAAAGGTAAGCAAACCAGGCTTAAACCTTCTTTGTACGCCTGGAAACGATGTGGAATCCACTACAGCAGAAGTGGGTTCAGGAGCCAATATTGTGCTCTTTACTACGGGGTTGGGTACGCCTACAGGGAATCCCATTGCACCGGTGATCAAATTGTCTACAAATACGCCTCTTTACGAAAAGATGCCAGACATTATAGATATAAATACAGGTACCATTATAGAAGGAAAGGAAACTATAGAACAAGCGGGTGAAAGAATATTAGAATATGTGATAGAAGTGGCAAGTGGAAGGCGCGAGGCACTCTCCGTAAAGCATAATCAAGAAGACTTTATTCCGTGGAAAAGAGGAGTTTCTCTCTAACAAGATAAAAGATGAAAGCATTTTTAGACGAGAATTTTTTACTGCAAAGCAAGACTGCAGAAAGGCTGTATCACGAATATGCGCGAGATATGCCTATCATAGATTACCATAATCACTTGCCTCCTGATCAGATTGCTCAGGATCTTCAATTCAAGAATATTGCGCATGCCTGGTTATATGGAGATCATTATAAATGGAGGGCCATGCGCGCCAATGGGGTGGATGAATCCTATTGTACCGGAGAGAGGTCAGATAGAGAGAAATTTCAGAAATGGGCTGAAACCGTGCCCTATACCCTGAGAAACCCTTTGTATCACTGGACTCATTTGGAACTTCAAAGGTATTTTGGTATAAAGGATATTTTGAATGGAAATACTGCCGAAGAAATCTACAATAGATCCTCGGAGATGCTTCAAGAGACCTCACATTCCTGTAGAAATCTGCTAACGCAGATGAATGTTAAGGTAGTATGTACTACAGATGATCCATTGGATACTTTGGAACATCACCAAACCTTTGCAGCAGAAAATACGGAATTGAAAATGCTGCCAACCTTCCGTCCGGATAAATTCATACTTATTGATGCTCCTTCGTTTGTGAGTTATGTAAGGAAGTTGGAAGAGATTGTAGGATTTACCATTGCAAGCTACGATGACTTAGTAAAAGCGTTGAACAGCAGAGCGCAGGCTTTCAATGCCTTAGGGTGTAAGTTAGCAGATCATGGCCTGGAACAAATCTATGCAGAAGATTTTACCCCTGAAGCTGCAGATAAGGTATTCAAGGCCGTATTAGCGGGGGGGAACCCAAGTCTTGAGGACAGCAAAGTGTATAAGTCGGCTATTCTACATGCGCTAGGAGTGATGTATAGTGGTTTAGGGTGGACGCAACAATTTCACTTGGGCGCGTTGAGAAATAATAATAGAAGGGCATTGAGAACGCTAGGTCCTGATACAGGCTGGGACAGTATAGGTGATTTCCCTCAAGCGGTGGCTTTGTCTAAATTTTTAGGTAAGTTAGATGAGTTTGACCAATTGGCGAAAACAGTCATTTACAACCTTAATCCTGCAGATAATGAGGTTATTGCGACCATGATTGGAAACTTCAATGACGGATCCATTGCCGGTAAAATTCAATTTGGTTCGGGATGGTGGTTTTTGGACCAGAAAGACGGTATGATTCGTCAGATGAATGCTTTGTCTAATATGGGCCTATTGTCGCGCTTTATAGGTATGTTGACAGACTCCAGAAGCTTCTTGTCATTTCCTAGACACGAATATTTCAGAAGGATACTATGTAATATGTTTGGGGAAGACATAGAAAATGGAGAATTACCTAATGATATCAGCTGGACGGGGCAAGTGATTCAAAACATATGTTACAATAACGCAGCACAATTCTTCAAATTCTGATGGTATTAACGTTTGGTGAAATCTTATTGAGATTTTCTCCCCGTTTAGGCGGAGTATGGATAGAAGAATCTAGCTTTCCCGTATTTGTTGGAGGGGCTGAATTAAATGCAGCCCAGGCTTTAGCGGCTTGGGATGTTCCGGTTTCTTATTTCTCGGCATTGCCTGAAAATGGTTTGTCTCAAGATATAGTACAGTATTTGCAGTCCAAAAATATTGGAACGGACAAGATCCATTGGGGAGGAGAAAGAATAGGTGTTTATATGCTGCCTCAAGGGGCGGATCTTAAGAATGCAGGAGTAATTTATGACAGAGCCCACTCTTCATTTTCAGCCTTAAGGGCTGACGATATGGACTGGGATCAACTTTTTGATAGAGTTGAGTATTTTCACCTGAGTGCCATTAGTCCTGCTTTAAATCAGGGTGTGGCAGACCTATGTATTGCTGCAGCTAAAGAAGCACATAGCAGAGGAATAAAGGTTACATTTGATCTGAACTATAGGGCAAAGCTCTGGAAATATGGTAAAGATCCGGTGGAAATTGTCCCTCAAATTATACCATATTGTTATCTGGTGATGGGCAACATTTGGGCAGCAAATACCTTATTGGATATTCCTATTGATGGTGAAGTAGCACAGAATAAAGTAGGCAAAGAAGAGTATTTGCAAGCCGGCAAGGAAAGCGCCAATGAACTTATGAATAGGTATCCAAATGTTCAAAAAGTAGCTTATACCTTCCGGTTTGATACCCTTCCAGAGGGCATTGAATACTATGCAACTTTGCTTTCAGGTAATGATTTTGTAGATTCGCCTGAGTTTAGAGTAGATCATGTGGTAGACAAAGTAGGAAGTGGGGATTGTTTTATGGCCGGCTTACTTTACGGATTGGTTAATCAGTCAACTCCACAAGAGACCATAAATTTTGCAGCGTCAGCGGCATTTGGTAAACTACAGGAATACGGAGATGCTACATCTCAAAGTATAGAACAGATCCTTAACCGATTATAATAGATATGATGTCAACCTTATTTGAGCGCCCATTGGTGCCCGTTTATTACCACTCTGATTTTGATACGGCTAAGGCTGTAGTAGATGCCTGCTATAGAGGCGGAGTGAGGGTATTTGAATTTACGAATAGAGGAGAGCAGGCGCTTGAGGTTTTTTCTGAATTAGTGGCAAAGAACACCTATTCTGACCTACTTTTGGGCATAGGAACTATAGGAGATCCGCAAACAGCTGAAAAATTTATTGAAGCCGGGGCCCGTTTTGTAGTTCAGCCATTTACTACTGCATCTGTAGGTAAGGTTTGTATAGAAGCTGGAATTCCCTGGATTCCCGGGACCTTGACTCCCACTGAAATACACTCTGCATTACAAATGGGAGCATCTTGTGTGAAGATCTTTCCGGGGAATGTGGTGGGGCCATCCTATGTTAAGGCATTGAGAGGGCCTATGCCTGATGTTAAAATTATGGTGACCGGAGGAGTAGAACCCACGGCTGCTAGTTTAAAAGAATGGTTTTCTGCCGGAGTAAATGCGGTAGGGCTCGGTTCTCAATTGTTCAAAAATCAACCTGATCAAATAGCTTCCATACTGGAAGAATGTTTTACACATATTTAACCTTAACCTCATGAAGAAAATTACAAATTACCGTTGGACCATCTGTGCGCTCTTGTTCTTCGCCACCACGGTGAATTATCTGGATAGACAAGTTTTAAGTTTACTTAAACCTCAGTTAGAGGAGCTATTTGGGTGGTCAAACACGGATTATGCCAATATTGCGGCGGTCTTCCAATTTACCTACGCCATTTCCATGCTATTTGCGGGAAGATTTGTAGATAAATTAGGTACCAAATGGGGATATGCTTGGGCCATTATTATATGGTCTTTGGGAGCAGTATTACATGCGTACTCCATTCCGGTGGGAGAGAAGACTTTGGCCATCTTGGGATGGACCGGACTTAGCGCCTTTTCCTTGTCGGTAGTAGGGTTTATGGTCTCCAGAGCCGTTCTGGCTGTTGGAGAAGCAGGGAACTTCCCGGCGGCTATCAAGGCTACAGCTGAGTATTTTCCAAAGAAAGAAAGGGCCTTTTCTACAGGTATATTTAATTCCGGTGCTAACGTAGGTGCTATTTTGGCTCCACTAACTGTGCCTTGGATCGCCTCGCATTGGGGTTGGGAAGCTGCTTTTATCATCATTGGTTTGGTAGGCTTTGTCTGGTTAGTATTTTGGTTGTTTCTGTATGAGAAGCCGGAGAATCAGAAGCGTTTGTCAGCTGAAGAGTTAGCCTATATCCAGTCGGATAGTGAGGAACCGGTGCCAGTGGAAGGAGAAAAGGTGAGTTGGATGAAGTTATTGACCTTCCGTCAGACCTGGTCCTTTGCTTTCGGTAAGTTTATGACAGATGGAGTATGGTGGTTTTTCCTTTTCTGGTTGCCTGCTTTTTTAAAGGATCAGTACCAAATGGTGGGAGAAAGTATCATGTTACCTTTGGCAGTTCTATATAGTATGACTATGATAGGTAGTATAGGAGGGGGATATTTCCCTACGTATTTTATAAATAAGGGATATGCTCCATATGATGGACGTATGCGTGCTATGTTGACCATAGCTGTGATTCCTTTAGTAGTATTATTGGCACAACCCTTTGGTCATATATCTTTCTGGGTACCTGTAATACTAATAGGTATAGGAGCTTCTGCCCACCAGGCATGGTCAGCGAATATCTTTACTACGGTATCTGATATGTTCCCTAAGAAGGCTGTAGGTTCTGTTGTAGGTATCGGTGGTATGGCCGGAGGATTAGGAGGGGTAGTAGTGACCAAACTTGGCGGTGCGTTGTTTGATCACTATAAGGCTTTAGGACATATTGAAACCGGTTATACTATCATGTTTACCATATGTGCTGTTGCATATTTAGTGGCTTGGATAGTAATGAAAACTTTGGTTCCTAAAATGAAACTAGTGGAGATTTAATCCAATACTCGGATTTTGATATTCTTAAACTCCACAGATTTATACCATTTTTGAAGGGCTATTTTACCTTTAGTAGCCTTGCCAAATTGCGGGAAGTAGCTAAAACTGCTTTCCGCAATTTGCTTTTTCCACTCTTCTGATTTAAAATCTTCTTCCGCGGTAAGTATATCGTTAAGGAAGAACTGAACATGACCATCTTTTTGAACTATACGTCCATGGTTCCAGTGCTCATTGCCTTTAGGTGTAACCTCTGTTAGTTGGGGTGAAAAGTTATATAGGCAGCCGGCTCTCTTTTTAACATTGTTTTTATAATCCGGATGTAGGGTATCTAATAATTGATACTCGGGGCCGGTAGCCCATGCAGTAGGATTTTCTTTGGTTTCTACCACATTAATAAATACACCTGAATTTCCTTCTGGAGATAGCCGGTAATCAAAACGGAAATCAAAATTCTCGTATTCTTTGTTAGTTACCAGATCTTCATGTTCTACTTTCAAAGAATCTGCCATGTAGCGTAAGATTCCGTTTTGGACGGTCCAAGCTGAAGGTTTATTTGTTGTATCATTATAAAGATGCCAGCCTTTGAGGCTGGAGCCGTCAAATAAAAGTTCCCAACCTTCAGCTAACTCCTCTTCTGTCAGTAAGTTGTCTTTTTGTGGAGTACATGCGTTTACCAAAAGCAATAGAATGACACTAAGTCTATACATAGTAATTAAAATTTTGTAATTTTATTAAAATAAAACTCAATTAAAAAATGAAAAAAGTACTTTTTATCCTTTTAAGTGTACTGCCATTGATTTCTAAAGGTCAGAAACCTGACGCTTCCTATACTTTTCATTCGGCCATGATTTATGAACTGATCAGTAAGGATAAGAAAGGGAAGACCACCACTTTGGAGCAGGAATATTATTTTGGAAATAAGGAAGGCATTGTGGGGGCAAAGATGAATCTGGGCGATAAAGGCGCAGGGATAGATTTCATGATTATGGATTTAAATAATCTGAGGGTTTTTACATTCATGAGTAGTAAAATCATGATGGGTGTGAATTTCAAAGATGACAAAATGGTACAAAGCATTGAAAAGGAAAATGAGAAATTTAAGATCACGAAATCCGGAGAGACACGTACCATAATGAATGAACCTTGTGAAGGATATAAAATCGTCAAAGAGGGAGAGAAATCAGATATCACCATGTGGATTTCAAAGAACAGGGTGGAAGCAATTGCAAAATTAGCTACCAGTATGGCGAAATCTTTTTCTGGCGGTATAGGAGGGAAGCAACCTAATTATTTTGCCTATAATGCGCATCCGGAACTGGTGAAGATGGCAAAAGAAGGAAGAGCAGTTTTAGGCTATACAGTGAAAGGAGATAAGGGTGATATTTCAGAGATGTTACTTAAAGATAGTAAGACCAATATCAATTATACATTTCGAGCAAGCGAATACAAATCCATGTTCTAAATGGAGGAACATGGATTAATCTACAGCCTAAGAAAAATACAAGCTTAGGCTGTATTTTTTTGTCGTTTTATGGGAAATGTCAAATTTTATTGCTTATTTCGCGTCCGAAAATCCCTATGAATCAAAAGCGTAGGGTTTAGCAGTCAAATCGTTTTACAAAAAAATACTATATGTCAATTGCATCGATAAGACCAGATGAGGTTTCTGCCATCCTGCGTGAGCAGCTGGCCGGGGCAAGAACCGAAGCAGAATTAGAAGAGGTAGGTACCGTACTTCAGATAGGGGACGGAGTAGCTCGTATCTATGGCCTTTCAAAAGTACAACAAGGAGAATTGATCTCTTTTGAAAACGGTCTGAAAGGACTGGCGCTTAACTTGGAGGAAGATAACGTAGGGGTGGTATTGCTGGGTGATTCTTCTGAAATCAAAGAAGGTGCTACGGCAAAGCGTACCGGTGCTATTGCCACCGTGAAAGTAGGAGACGGAATTATCGGTAGAGTAGTGAACACACTTGCTGAGCCTATCGATGGTAATGGTCCTATTTCAGGTGAAACGTTTGACATGCCATTGGAGAGAAAAGCTCCTGGTGTAATCTATCGTCAACCAGTAACTGAACCTTTACAAACAGGTATCAAGGCGGTAGATGCCATGATTCCAATCGGTAGAGGACAAAGAGAGCTTGTGATTGGTGACCGTCAAACCGGTAAAACTGCGGTTTGTATAGACACCATCATCAACCAAAAAGAATTCTACGACAAAGGAGAACCAGTATACTGTATCTACGTAGCTTGTGGTCAAAAAGCTTCTACTGTTAAAGCTGTAGAGCAGACTTTGAGGAAGTACGGAGCTATGGCTTATACTACTATCGTAGCTGCGAATGCTTCTGATCCTTCTCCTATGCAATATTTCGCTCCGTTTACAGGGGCAGCTATTGGAGAGTATTTCCGTGATACAGGTAGACCTGCTCTTGTAGTATATGATGACTTATCGAAACAAGCGGTGGCTTATCGTGAAGTTTCCCTACTTCTTCGTCGTCCACCAGGACGTGAAGCATATCCTGGAGACGTATTCTACCTTCACTCAAGATTGTTGGAGCGTGCGGCTAAGATCAACGAATCTGATGCAATCGCTAAAGAAATGAATGACCTTCCTCCTTCTTTGAAAGATAAAGTAAAAGGTGGTGGTTCATTGACAGCTCTTCCAATTATCGAGACTCAGGCAGGTGACGTTTCTGCGTATATTCCTACTAACGTGATCTCCATTACAGATGGTCAGATTTTCTTGGAATCTAACTTGTTTAACGCAGGTATCCGTCCGGCTATTAACGTAGGTATCTCTGTATCTCGTGTAGGTGGTAACGCTCAGATCAAATCCATGAAGAAAGTGGCCGGTACTTTGAAACTTGACCAGGCTCAGTTCCGTGAATTGGAAGCTTTCGCGAAATTTGGTTCTGATTTGGATGCTGCAACTAAATTGGTGATTGAAAGAGGTAAGAGAAACCAGGAAATCTTGAAACAAGGTCAGTACCAACCTGTAGCTGTAGGTGATCAGGTAGCTATTATCTATGGTTCTATTAACGGTGTATTGGACGAAGTTCCTGTACACAGAGTTAAGGAATTTGAAGGTGAGTTCTTGTCTCTATTGAATTCTACTCGTCCTGAGGTTATCGCTAATCTTTCAAAAGGAAAATTAGATAAAGAAGACACTGACTACATCGTTAAATTCGGTAAGGAACTAGCTCAGAAGTACGCAAACAACTAAGTAAACAATGGCTTCATTAAAAGAAGTAAGAAATAGGATCGCTTCCGTAAACTCTACCATGCAGATCACAAAAGCCATGAAAATGGTTTCTGCTGCGAAACTGAGGAGAGCACAGGATAAGATCACACAATTAAGACCTTATTCTCAAAAATTGAACGAACTTATCGCTCAAGTTTCTGAGAACACTGAGGTAGGAGCTAACAGCCCTTACACTCAAGTGAGAGAGGTGAACAATGTGCTGATTGTCCTGGTTACTTCAGACAGAGGTTTATGTGGAGCCTTTAACTCCAATATTATCAAAGCTACGGCAGCATATATTTCCGAGAATTATGCTGCTCAGGCTGAAAAAGGAAACGTGACTCTTTTCCCTTTGGGTAAGAAAGGGTATGAAGCGTTTCAGAGAAGAAATGCTCGTTTAAATGCTGAATATTCCGATATCTTCAACCGTCTTTCTTTTGAAACAGCAAAGAATGCGGCCGAAGGAATCATGGAAGATTTCGCAAACGGAGTATATGATGAAGTGGTATTGATCTACAACGAGTTCAAGAACGTAGCCACTCAGATCGTAAGGGCTGAGCGTATGCTTCCTTTGATCAATGAAGAAAAAGAAGCAGCTACCTCTAACGTAGATTATATATTTGAACCTTCAGAAGAAGAAATCCTTTTGGATCTTATTCCTAAGGCTATCAAACTTCAATTGTTCAAAGCTGTTTTAGATTCTAACGCCGCTGAACACGGTGCTAGGATGACTGCTATGGATAAAGCTACTGATAACGGTGGCGAATTGTTGAAGTCCTTGAAGATTGAATATAACCGCTCTCGTCAGGCTGCGATTACTACTGAGATCCTTGAGATCGTTGGTGGTGCAGAAGCCTTAAAGCAGTAAAGTTTTGATGACTATACGAAAGCCTCTCCTTTTGGAGAGGCTTTTTTTGTTCCTCAATTTCTATTGGGTTTAGGATTTTGCAAGGCCCGTTTTCGGACCCATACGAAGGCTTCTATTCGCTTATATTCCTTATACTAGAGCATTGGCTTTAGAACGTCTTTTTATCTCTTTACAGCAGACTATTAGCTAATAAAATAAAATGTGTTCTTGTTTTTTGAATGAGTGGAAGTTGGATGTTTAAGTCGGTACATTGTGTTTTAAATGTTGAGCTACAAAAGTTTGGTTTCTCTGTGGCTTTCGCAATATTAGACCATAATGTTTCGCTGTTAGTTAGAATGCCTCTAGGCTTACTGTTTTGTTTCGTACGCTATTACATTGTATTTAGGAAGGATGCTCTACTATTCGCCTTTTTATAGCAAAAAACGAGCAACTTCTTTTAAAGACCACATCTTTGGCCCATTTCTTATCTTTTTCTTCCATAGATCTTGAATCTTCCATAAGATTCTTTTAATCATTCAGAAGGGCTGATTGCAAAATAGGATGGATAATACAGGTATTAAATATCCCTTTTAACTAGTAATTGTATTCTTTTGATTTATTCATCCATGCTTTAGATCATTAAGGGGATAGTTAAGTGCAAATGTTGTATTGCATTTTTTAATTTCGGTAGGATTCAAATTTATAAGATTGAGCTTAAGCACGGATAAGAAGATTAATTCTATGGAGGAGGGATTTTAATTTCAGGTCAGAAGGGGTTGCTTTTAAGTGCTATGTATTTCCTAATCTCCCTTTTATATAGTAAGTCCCTATTTTTATGGCGATATGCCTAGACATTAACTAATTCATTCGTTGAGTGATGTCTTTAGGATAAACTATGAGTTACTCTGGCAAAAAAAAAGGCAGCTAAAGAAAGCTGCCTCTTTTTGGTGTATTATTACTATCAGTTTTTAACAATCTTCTTAGTTTCTTTAAAGTTACCGGAAGATACAACTACGTTATAAGCACCCGGAGTGAATTTCTTAAGGTTCACTTCAATTTGAGCGTCTGCCTTGAAGGTTTTTGAATAGATCAATTGATTGATTTGATTATAAACATTCACTTCTACCGGAGCAGTTTTAAGCTCTGAAGGAACGTTTACATTGATCTTATCTGCAGTAGGGTTAGGATAAACTACCATTGTAGCACCGCCACCACCAGTAGTCTTTGTAACCTTCACTACTTTAGAGTAATCAGATGAACCTACCGCGTTTTCAGCTTTAACTCTGTAATAGTAAGTATCTGCCGGATTTGCTCCAAGGGCATCTGTATACGTTTCTTTGTTTCTTGCTACTTCACCAACTTTAGCAAAGTCAGCATCTTCTTTTGTAGAACGCTCAATGATGTATTTCTCTTCTTTATTTGTGTCGTCAACCCAAGTAAGAACTACATCTGATCCTGACCAACTTGCTTTTAGTCCATAAGGTGCGGTTGGAGCTTTATCAGGAGTAACACTTACATATCCATCCATATAAGCGTAGTCAGACTCTCCGTAGATATAGTTTCCAGCTTTAACTCTATAAGTGTAAAGAAGTCCTTCGTTCAAGTTTACGTGTTGGATAACGTTAACACCTGTTTTTACAAAAGCTAAGTTTGTCCAGTTTTCTCCATCTAAGCTATAATCGATATAGTAGTAATCTGCATCATCACCTGCATGATTCCAACTTATGCCTAGGGCCCAGTTGTCAAAGTTATCTTTGTAAGCTACTCCAATAACGTTAGTTGGTTTAACGGCAGGGCCATGCGTTTTGTCTCTCAAGAAGGCCCAGCCTCCTTGAATATGTTGATCGCTGAATGACCATACGGCTATATCCACCCATTCATTTTCCTCTAGACCTTCGATCGTAAATGTATTAGCATTCGGATAAGTTACTCCGTAAACTTTATATTCTGATTCCCAAGCTCTTTTTAGGGAGATATAGTAAGAAGCTCTGATATCTGATCTACATACCCAGTCTTCCTCAGGATTGTCCCACATAACAGTGATACTGTTATTGGTTTTGCTCACTGCACGAAGATTCATAGGTGCAGCAGGAGCTACGTATGGTCTTACCGTTACACTTACTGTATTAGATTCTGTAAGTTCGCCTAAAGCATTTACAGTATATAATTTGTATGCAGTATAAATTCCTGGTTGGGCATCAAAGTCATAGTACTCAGTAGTATATGGAGGTAGATCACTCAAATGATACCATGGTCCCCCGTGAGACTTCATCACGATGATGTTAGTAACAGGACCTCCTGTATTAGGAATCGTCCAAGTTAGTCCTACATATTGAGGACAGTTGCTAGTGGTTTCTAGTGCTGCTCTAGGAGCTGCAGCTACTAAAGTTGTAACCACTTTGCTAGTGTAGGCACTTTCAGTAGTGCATGGAGGGGTTACACAATCCAGGACTCTTGCATGAACATCATAGGATGCTCCTGGTAATAGGTTACTAAAAACCGCCGTGATAAAAGTGCTACCTCCGGATAATGCATGTAGTGTGGTGTCATTAACCCCATTACCTATGACAATCACTTCAATGCCTCTAACGCCGGTAGTGTCATCTGGGACAACTGTAGCTTTGAAACCTGTTTTAGTGATGTCACTAAACTCCAACTGAGGAGCGTTCAATTGTGCAGAAGCGAAATAGCCGCTCAATATCAAGAAGAGAGATAGTAATAATTTTCTCATGATTGAATGATATTATGTTTTGCACAAATATATAAAAAATGGCTAGCCTCCTTCCTGTAATCGTATTATTTTATCAAGAAAAAGTTATTATGCGGTTAATTATTGATTTAATAATTGAAAAAGCTGAAGCATTTTCATGGTTTCAGGAACATCATGTACCCTAATAATGCGTGCACCGCGCTCCACAGCATAATTATGTAGGTATAAGGAATAGGGAAGACTTTCTTCAGGAGTGATGCCCAAACTCTTATAGATCATCGATTTCCTGGACATTCCCACTAAAAGGGGGAAATGTGGGTTGTTAAGCAAATGTAGGTTCTGCAAAAGGGCGTAGTTGTCCCGAATGGTTTTGGAGAAACCAAAGCCCGGATCCAAAAGAATGTCTTTTACTCCATTTTCACGTAGAAAATTGGCTTTTTTGAAGAGTTTATCACTTACTTCCTGTACTATATCTTTATACGGGTAGGGGATATGCATGTCTTCTGTATTTTTGCCCGCTTGATGCATCAAGACATATACAGGTTTATACTTGATAATTATAGAAAACATATCTTCATCAAAATCCCCCCCAGAAATATCATTGATGATATGTGCACCAGCTTCTATCGCGTATTTAGCCACTTTACTTCTAAAAGTATCAACCGAGATGCCTACTTGAGGAAAGTGCCTCTTTATGGCTTCTACTGCCGGTACTATTCGGTCTATTTCTTCCTGTACACTAACAAAAGCCGCACCCGGACGAGTAGAGTATCCTCCTATGTCCATAATCTTCGCTCCAGCCTCTACCATAGATGTAGCTTTTTTTATAAAACCTTCCTCTTTAGGATTAAATCTACTATCTTTGTAAAATGAATCCGGCGTACTATTAAGGATTCCCATAACTACGGGTTCATCGAGTACAAGAACCTTACCGCCTATATTTATTGTATTTTTCATAGTTTGCAAAAAAAACAAAAACTATTGAAATTTATATATGCCTAAGACCGAAACTGAATATTCTAAAATAATAGCCCTCTGCTTTGATATATTTTCAAAGAAGAATATGGACTATGGAACCTCATGGAAGATACTTCGTCTTCCTTCTATCACGGATCAGATATACATCAAAGCTAAGAGAATTCGCACTTTGCAGGAGAACGGATTTTCTAAGGTGGATGAAGGGGAAGTTCCTGAATTCATTGGAATCATTAACTATTGTGTGATGGCTCTGATGTTAATGGAAAATGGAGAGAATATTCAAGACGTAGAGGCAGGTTATAAAGAAGAAGTGGAGAAGGTAAAGGCTCTTCTTTTTAATAAAAATCATGATTATAATGAAGCATGGAGGAACATGAGGGTAAGTTCCATGACAGACATAATCTTGATGAAACTAATGAGAATTAAGCAGATTGAAGATAACGGAGGAAAAACCATCATCTCTGAAGGAATTAGATCCGGTTATCAAGATATTATAAATTATTCTGTTTTTTGTTTGATCAAACTGAGTGAAATTCAATCCGGCCAACAGTAAAAGCCTATGAAGATACTTGCTATTTTTTCTCGGATTGTGGTTGGGATGTACCTTATGTTCTCAGGTTTTTTGAAGGTAGTGGATCCTTATGGTACTGCCTTAAAGCTTAAAGAATATTTTGAGGTATTTGCTATGGATATACCTGTTTTGGAAGGTCTGTTCATAGGTTTGAGTGAAATGTCAGTTACACTTTCCGTTCTGTTCTGTTGTATGGAACTAGTGGTAGGGGTAGCATTGTTCTTTGGTTTTAAGTTGCGTTATACTGCTTGGGTAGCGCTGCTTATGATGACGTTCTTTACATTCCTGACTTTTTATTCGGCATATTTCAATAGGGTTACAGATTGCGGTTGTTTTGGGGAGTTTATGAAATTAAAGCCTTGGCATTCATTCTGGAAGAATGTGGTGACTATGGTGTTTATCTTAATCATCTTCTTTTATCGCAAAAAGTATCAAAACTTGGGAGCAGGAACACCTGCAGTGTTGATAGCAAGTATCTTGTCTTTGGGCATTGGAATATATAGTTTAAGTTATTTGCCGGTAATAGATATGCTGCCATATGCGGTAGGTAAAAGTATTCCGGAACAGATGAAAAGACCGGATGTAGCACCTGATATAGAGTATGAGTTTTTGGACAAAACTTCTGGTAAAACCTTGAAGTCTAAAGAATATCTCATGGATACTGTCCGTTATACCTATCAAAGCTCAGTGGTGCTGAACGAAGATAACATCAAACCGGTGATTACTGATTTCTCAGTAGTAGATACGGCCGGAGCTGATCAGATGGGGGAAGTTTTAGAAGGGAAGGTTTTGGCATTGTTAATAAAGACTACTGAAGACCTGGAAGACCTTGAATTTAAGAAATATAGGGAGCTTGTATCCAAAGTTAGTAAGAGTCAGATAAAGCCTATCGTTCTGACCTCTCAAACGGACGCTATTGCATTCTTAGCTGAAAAGAAGCTTTCTTACCCTTGTTATTTTGTGGATGAGAAAGTAATGAAAACTATGGCTCGCAATAATCCTATCCTGTTATTGCTAGATAATGGTACCATCTTGGGGAAATGGAGCTTTAATCGTTTGCCATCAGATTCGAAAATTAAAAAGTTGATTAACATATAGTACTACTGCGTATAAATGACTACGAATATTTTTATGATTGGGATGCCGTCTTCCGGAAAGAGTACGTTAGGAAGACAATTAGCTAAAGAGCTAAACTATGAGTTCATAGATCTAGATAAAAAGATCGAGCTGGCGGAAGGTAGAAAGATCAGTGAGATTTTCAATCTAGAGGGCGAGGAGTATTTTAGGAAGATAGAAACGGAGCATTTAAAGCGCATAGAGCCAAATTCCAGATTGGTGATTGCTACCGGAGGAGGAACTCCATGTAACGGCAACAATATGGATTTCATTAAAGAAAACGGAATTAGCGTGTTCTTAGATGTGAAGCCTAAGAAATTGGAAGAGAGAATGAGAAATTCCAAGAAAAATAATCGCCCTTTGTACAATTTGGAAAGTGAACTTTTAGTAGATACCTTGACCAAAACGTATGAAGACAGGATTGAAACCTATAAAAGGGCGGATATCGTAATAGAAGGAGATACAGATGCGAATACCATACTTTGGATTTTGGACGCACATTTCTCCAAAGCGGTCAAAGATGTGATCTGAGATATTTCAGTTCCACACCCACAGTGCTTTAAAAAAAACTAGATCATACCACTATCATGAATAAGAAACACAGCCTTTTTGGCACTTTTTACAAGTGGCAGAAAGACCATAGGTCCATCCTTGGAATCTTTTTGGTCGCCTTTGTACTAGTGCTCTTATTTGTACCGGATACCACCACTCCAGGAAAATATGACAGAAGAGTGTGGATTACTTGGGCAAATTATATGCTCAGTAACGGACTTGAAAATGTGTATAAATTAGGAGTAGATTACCTACCTATTACACATTATATTCTGTATGGCTATACGCTGTTAACGGGTTCCACGGAATCTATAATAGCAAATATTAATTCCTTGAAGATCTTTACCTTCGGAATGGAATTAGTAGGTGTTTTTTATGTGTACTTATTGATTAAAGAAAAATATCCAAGACAGGCTCCATTAGCCTGTCTTCTTATTTTATTAAATCCAGCCTACCTCTATGATTCCCTTTTATATGGTCAATGGGATGGGATTTATACTACCTTAGTCTTTATTAGCTTCTATTATGCATTAAAGCATAGATTGACCTTAAGCCTGATTTTCTTTTTCATTGCTATTAATGCTAAGATTCAAGCATTAGTATATCTACCTTTGATAGGTTTTATTTGGCTGGAACATCTCATGGAAAGATTTGAAGCCAAACGCGTCTTTAAAGCCCTTGTGGGATTAGTAGTGGTGCAAAGTCTCATCCTGTTGCCATTTGCGTTGACGGGCGATTTATGGAGGGTTTTTGAAGTAGGTTTTAACATGGTTGGTAGATATCCGCAAGTTTCCATGGGGGCTAATAATATGTGGTTCTTTGTCTTTGAAAACCCTTTGAAGCAATTGGATATTCATGGTGTCTATGGATTGAGCTACAACACCTACGGTCTGCTGGCCTTTTTCGCCATGTCCTTTGTGGTATTATTCCCTTTGGTCATCTATTTGTTCTTTAAAATCAAAAGCAGAGATTTCTCCAGGAGATACCCTGTATCAGGTCTATTGATCATGGGGGCTTTATTGCCCGTGATCTTCTTCTATTTTAATACCCAGATGCATGCCAGATATGCTCATTCGGCGATATTATTTGCCGGTGCATATGCTTTGTATAACCGTAAATATTTCTTCTATATACTAGCTAGTCTGGCCTACTTTTTAAACCTAGAAAAGGCGTCCAAGATACTTAAAGGGAATATAATGGAATACCAGGTATTCTTTATGCAATCTAAGTTCATAGCAATTCTCTTTGCTCTGTTGATCGTCTTGGGTATTTACTTGTTGTACAAGCCCTTCTTCTCAACAACTTCCATGCATCAGGAAGGAAAGTAAGGATATCTCCGGCATTCATGGCGTCATGGCCCAGGGTTTCAGCGGCAATGTCTCCGGCCAATCCGTGTAAATACACGCCTAAAGGAAGTGCTTTTTCTATAGGGTATCCCTGAGCTAAGATAGCTGTAAGGAGACCGGTGAGTATGTCCCCGCTTCCGCCTTTTGCCATACCATAATTACCACTGGAATTCACCAGTATTTTACCGTCAGGGAAAAAGATATGCGTGTTTGCTCCTTTAACTATAAGATATATCCCTTTCTTTTTTGCCAGTTTTTCTGCCTTTTCCCATCTCTCAAAACTGCTTTTCGAGGTACCTACGATGCGGTCCAGCTCTTTAGGATGAGGAGTTAAAATAGCTCCTGTCGGTATTTTTTCAGGGTGCTTAGCAAGAATGTTCAAAGCGTCAGCATCTAGTACCAGAGGAATAGGTGGGAGGACGGATAAAAATTCTAGAAGTGCTTCCTGTCCGTTATGGCTCATTCCCATTCCTATACCTATCGCGGTAGTCTTAGCGTCTATGGTAGGAGTTTGTTTGATATATTCTAAGTTTATATCTCTTTGTACCAAAGCTTCAGAAGGAAGATCAGGAGTGCATCCCGGACCATACACCTTCACTATGCCGCATCCTCCCCGAAGTGCGGCTTTGGTAGCTAAATCTATTGCACCTGTCATGCCTTTGCTTCCACCCACTAACAAGGCTTGGCCTAATGTTCCTTTATGAGCAAATCGAGAGGGTTGATTTAATAGTAAATGTACATCAGCAAGATATTGGTAATTACCATCACCTACTTTTTCTAATCCTATGTCAATTATTTCAAAGGATTCTATCCCGTGTTCAGGAGCGAAGAACGCCTTTTTAGGGCAATGAAAGGTGTACACTATATCTGCCTTTACGTAAGGGGATGTTGTAAGCTCATCAGCAAGCAACCCACTTGGAAGGTCTATGGCGAGGCATGTTCTTCCTTCTATTTTCTCAAACAATGCCTTCCATTCTATGCCTAAGCCGGTTCTCAACCCAAAGCCATAAAGTGCATCAATGATAATAGAGTCAGGCCAAAGTTCAGGTAGTTTCTCTAAATTAAAAACTTCGAATTCTTCTAAAAGTTTCTGGTTCTCGAGGTTGTCTTCGGAATATTTGGGACTTTCCAACAAGAAAACCTGAGTGTTTATACCCTTTTCTTTTAACATGCGTCCTAGTGCTAATCCGTCGCCTCCGTTATTTCCAGGACCACATAAAATGGAGAATTCCCCATGTGGAAATTCTCTAGTTATGGCTTTCAATAATTCCCTTGCCGCTCTCTCCATCAGGTCCCAGGATCGGATGCCTTGAACTTGGATAGTATGTTGGTCGGTAGCCCGGAGTTGTTCTTTGTTCAGAATGTTCATAAAAAAGGCCTTTCATTTCTGAAAGGCCTAATCTAATCATTTCTCTCTGACTGAGATGGCTATTCGCCTATTTTTCTGTCTGCCTTCTTCTGTAGTATTATCAGCAACAGGATGTTCTTGTCCAAATCCTTCAGAGCTGAGACGATCCTCTGAAATGCCAAGGGCGATCAAAGCTTTCTTAACATTAGTGGCTCTTTCTTCTGATAATTTAAGATTTCCTTCCGGTGTTCCCGTATTATCAGTGTATCCACCCACCTTGATCTTCACTTGAGGATATTCTTTAAGAATGGCTGCAATGTTCTTTACCTCTTCCATACTGGATTCGTCAATGTCATTACTTCCCCTTTTAAAATTCAAGTCCACAAAATTGAACCAGTTGTCATTTCCGGCCTTGCTATTTTCATCTTCAATAAACTCGATCAATTGATCTTCTATACCATTGTCCATGAAGCTTAAAGTAGTGCCTGAAGGCAACACTTTCTCTACAGTGATGGTTTCTATAACTAGTTGCCCTTCTACTGTAGGTATTGTAGAATGTGTAGCAATGTAAGGAGCAATCACTAGGGAAACGATAGACATCAACTTGATTAAAATGTTCATAGATGGTCCTGAGGTATCTTTAAACGGATCACCCACTGTATCTCCTGTAACTGCAGCTTTATGAGGATCAGATCCTTTTTTGTAGGTATTGCCATCAATCATTACTCCCTTTTCAAAGGATTTTTTAGCATTATCCCAAGCACCACCTGCGTTGGATTGGAAGATTCCCATTAGTACACCAGAAACCGTTACACCGGCCAGTAGACCTCCTAAAATCTCAGCTGAGCTGGTATCTTCAAATACTCCTTTCAAGCCAAATCCAATTACCACCGGAGCCAAAATGGCTATAGCACCTGGGGCAATCATCTGGCGGATAGAGGCATTTGTAGAGATTTCCACGCATTTTTCATACTCCGGAGTGGCTTTATATTCCATGATTCCCGGTATCTCTCTGAACTGTCTTCTCACCTCATTTACCATTTCCATAGCTGCTTTACCCACTGCAGAAATAGCAAGTGCGGAGAAGATAAACGGAATCATACCTCCAATAAACAAACCGGCTAATACAGGAGCCTTGTAGATGTTGATAGCAGAGATACCTGAAATACCCACAAAGGCGGCAAACAAGGCTAAGGAGGTTAAAGCAGCAGAGGCAATGGCGAATCCTTTACCGGTAGCCGCTGTAGTGTTACCTACCGCATCCAAATTATCTGTTCTTTCTCTGACCTCCGGAGGAAGCTGGGACATCTCCGCTATTCCACCGGCATTATCAGCAATTGGGCCAAAGGCGTCTATGGCCAACTGCATAGCGGTAGTAGCCATCATACCGGCTGCGGCAATGGATACTCCATATAGTCCTGCGCAGGCGTAAGATACTACTATACCTACTGCTAAGATTAAGATAGGGATAACTGTTGATTCCATACCTACAGCTAATCCACCTATGATATTGGTAGCGTGGCCCGTTCCTGATTTCTGTACAATTGAATCCACCGGTCTTCTTCCCATTGCAGTATAATACTCTGTTACAATGGACATCAAAGTACCTACCACTAATCCGGTTAAGATAGAGAAGAACACTCCATTGGAGGTGAATGCGTGACCTCTTAATTCTAAACTTTCAGGTAGAATGTTTTTGGTTAAGAAATAAGATGCAATCAAAGTAATGATGATGGACATCCAGTTGCCTATGTTCAGCGCATTTTGTACGGAATCTGTCTCGTTCTTCACTCTTACAAACCAGGTACCTATCCATGAAGCCAGTACACCTACGCCTGCAATTAACATGGGCAGTAATACAGGAGAATATCCTCCTACATTATCCATAACGTCTATTTCTTGTCCCAATACCATTGTTGCAAGAATGGTAGCCACATAAGAACCGAATAAGTCGGCACCCATACCGGCCACGTCACCTACGTTATCACCTACGTTGTCTGCTATAGTAGCCGGGTTCCTTACATCATCTTCAGGGATACCGGCTTCTACTTTACCTACTAGGTCAGCTCCTACGTCAGCAGCTTTTGTATATATACCGCCACCCACACGGGCAAATAAGGCTATGGATTCTGCACCTAATGAAAATCCTGCCAGGACTTCAATGGCTTTTTTCATTTCTATGGAAGTAAGGCCTAAACCCTCTGCGAAGAGATGATAGAATACGATGAACAATCCACCGAATCCTAAAACCGCTAAGCCAGCTACGCCCATACCCATCACCGCACCTCCGGTGAAGGAGACATTCAGGGCTTTTGCTAAAGAGGTTTTGGCGGCCTGTGCTGTACGTACGTTAGCTTTGGTAGCTACTTTCATCCCTATGTATCCTGCAAGGGCCGAAAAAATAGCTCCGATAAGGAAAGAAATGGCAATTAAGGGGGAAGAGTGGATAGGATGTTCCGGTGTTCCTTTGTCATTTCCTAAGAAGAATAGAATAATGGCGGTAGGGATGGCAAACATGGCTAAAATTCGCCACTCTGCTTTTAGAAAGGCAATAGCTCCATCGGCAATGTAGCCAGAAAGCCTTTTCATGTTTTCTTCTCCGGCATCCTGTTTCGATACCCAGTTGAACTTGATGGCCGTATAAATAAGACCTACCAGTCCAAACAGAGGCACTAAGTACACAATTGAATTCATAATTAAAAGGTTAAATTTTTTATTGAAATCGTGCAAATTTATGTTTTCGCCTGAGAATAAAAAATAAAACCTCGAAAGTTTATTTCCTTTGAATATGAGGTAATTGTGCTAGTTTTGGGTTGATGATTTCCTGTTTTCCTGGAAATCACTTGGAATTCCCAATTTTTTAAATAAAAAAGCCTGCGCTTAATAGAGCAGGCAGTAAGATTTTTAATATAATTCAAATATGACTTCTAAGCTCAATGATTTCTTGATGGTTTGCGGATATTCCGAAATGAATCCACCGGAATCTGCTACTTTTGCATAGGTCATTTCCGCTCTAAAAATAGGATCACTTTTTGCTGCGTCTCCCACATACGTAACTTTTCCAAGCTTTCTACCTGAGGCTTTAGCTATAACTTCTGCCTTTTTGCGGGCTTGTTCTACGGCTTTGGTCAACAGCTCTTCAGGGAAATCCTTACCTTTAGATGAAGTAAAACCAGTGCTAACATTCGTAAATCCGGAGTTGACTAATTTGATTAATATATCCGGATAGGATTTCAAGTCTTTCAATAAGATATTGACCGTTTGAGTAGTAACAAAGTACTCTCTCAAAGAACTTGTAGCTGTATATTCTTGCTGCCTGTTAAAGCTGATCAAAGAATATTGTACATCTGATCCGGAGATTTTTAGGTCCTTAACCAGTTTCACAAGTTTTTGCTCGGCGGCTTTATGGGCATTGAAAGCAGTTTGTACATTTTCATAATCTTTGTACTGTAAATGTACGGTTAATAATACCTGATCAGCAGGAATTTCAATTTCAGCTTCTCCTGTAATGTGGATTTTTTCTTCTACTTTTTGCGCAAATAACATAGGCGATAAAAGAAGTAAGCTAACAAAGGCTAATGACTTCATCATGTTGTTAATATATTTAGTTGTTCTTATGACGCAATTTAGTTAAAAAGGGTTGGGCTCGGAAACGGCTTTTAGGATTTCGTTAACAATTTTATTGCTATTTTTACATTTTAAACCTTAATCATGAGAAGAACCTTTGCACTACTTTGTTTCTTTATTTGTCAGCATGTTTTCGGGCAAAATAGTAGCGAAATTTATTTAGGCTTACAAAGATTGAATACGGTGGGCAATGTTATGTATGTAGCGGCCCATCCTGACGATGAAAATACCCTGTTGATCACTTGGCTTGCCAGAGAAAAAAAGGTGAGAACTGCCTATTATGCCATGACACGCGGTGATGGAGGGCAAAACCTGATAGGCTCAGAGCAAGATGAATATGTAGGATTGATACGTACCCATGAACTTCTTGAAGCCAGGAAGATAGATGGAGGAGAACAATACTTTTCTCGCGCTGTGGATTTTGGTTTCTCTAAATCTACAGACGAAGCTCTGCTGTTTTGGGGCAAGGAGAAGATCTTAGAAGACTTGGTCTATAGAATTCGCAAATTCCAGCCTGATGTCATTATTAATAGATTTCCACCTGATGAAAGAGCTGGACACGGACACCATTCTGCTTCAGCCGTACTTTCAAAAGAGGCCTTTGATGCCGCGGGTGATCCGAAGCGTTATCCTGAGCAATTAAAAGAGGTGAAAGTTTGGCAACCAAAAAGGTTAGTATGGAACACCTTTGGCAGAGGTTTTACGAATACATCCCCTGAGGGAGAAAGTTTTGTGGAAGTGCCGCTTGGCAACTACAATCCTATCCTAGGTGAAGCATACACTGAGATTGCTGCGAGGGCAAGAAGTAAGCATAGAAGTCAAGGCTTCGGTTCTGCACCTACCAGGTCAGAAAGATCAGATTACTTAGTACATGTAAAAGGTCAGCCCGCTCAGAAAGATGTTTTTGACGGCATTGATATCTCCTGGAATAGGGTAGAAGGTGGGGCTAAGATTGGGCAAATGCTAGGAGAAGTGATTAAAGACTATAATTTCAAGTCTCCTGAAGCCTCCGTTCCCGCATTATTAAAGGTGTATACAGCTATTCAAAATCTTCCAAATTCTATATACAAAGAGCAGAAATTAGAAGAATGTAGGGCCTTGATATTTGCTTGTGCCGGCCTGTATCTAGAAGTCAATACTTCTGCACAGGCGGTTTCTCCTGGTCAAAATCTAAAGTTGTTCACCCTCGCTGTAAATCGCTCTTCCCACGAGGTAAAATTGAAGGGGATTCACATTAGTGGGGTACTGACAAAGGATACTTTGGTAGCAAAAAACTTACCATATAATGTGGCTCAAGAATGGGTTTTAGATGTAAAGTTGCCCCAAAGTGCACCTGTCACTCAGCCATACTGGATGCAGGAAGCAAAGGAACTTGGGAAGTATAAGCTTTCAAATGAGAATTACCGTAACCTACCAATGGCTCCAGATGCCATTCAGGCAGAATTCGAACTTGAAGTTTTAGGAACTCCTATGAAGTACAAGCAAGGTGTAAAGTACAAATACACTGAACCTTCCCGAGGTGAGATTTATAAGTATTTTGAAGTTAGGCCTGAGATCATGCTCAATTTTGAGCAGAACGTGATCGTTTTTGCCGAAGGGGCAAAAAAGACGGTGGGAGTCATAGTGAAGAATAATTTAAATTCAAATAAGGCCAAAGTATCTTTGGAACTACCTGAGGGTTGGACAGCAGAGCCAAAATCCGTAGAAGTTAGTTTTACCGAAAAAGATCAAGAGAAACCTGTCTACTTTACCGTTACGCCGGGGAAAGGAGTAGGTGTATTAAAAGCTATAGGGGAAAATGAAAGAGGTAAATATGACAGAGCTTTTAAGCAAATCTATTATGAACATATTCCGGAGCTAAATGTATATCCTTTGGCTCAGGCTAAGGCTATCAACTTGGATGTTAAAACGGGAAATAAGAATATAGGATATATCATGGGAGCCGGGGATGAAGTGGCTTCATCTCTTATGCAGATAGGTTATGACGTGACTTTTCTGGATGAAAATGCCATCAAAGGGGATTTGAGCAGATTCTCAGCCATCATAGTAGGGGTAAGGGCTTACAATACGAAGGATTGGTTAGCCAATTCCCAGAAACTCTTATTGGAATACGTGAATAATGGAGGTAATCTATTGGTTCAATATCAAACTCAGGCCTTCTACGGAACCATTAAGACAAGTGAACTGGGACCTTACCCTATGAGCATAGGTAGAGGTAGGGTTACAGATGAACAAGCTGAAGTTCGTTTTATCCGTCCTCAAGATCCTATCTTGAATTATCCGAACAAGATTACATCTGAAGATTTCAAAGGATGGGTTCAAGAAAGAGGTCTATACTTCGCGCAGGAATGGTCAGACAAGTATAAAACGGTTCTAAGTATGAAAGATCAGGGAGAAACAGAGCAAGAGGGCTCTCTATTATATGCAAAGTACGGAAAAGGTAACTTTGTTTTTACGGGTTTGTCTCTGTTCCGTCAATTACCGGCAGGTGTTCCCGGAGCTTATCGACTCATTGCGAATTTGATTTCACTTCAATAGATGAATTTTAGTAGGGAATTTACCAGGTTAGAATACTTTTTCTTGATCAGCTTTGTACTGATCTATTTGTTCTATTTCTATAGGGTAATTTCTGCTGCTAGAAAGTTGAAGACCTCCGCTACGAGTTCGGTGATCAAGTTTATCATTAGGTCTATTTATTTGGGCTTAATGACATTAGCGACCTTGGGGCCGAACTTTGGTGTAACGGAAATGGAAGCCAGAGCCTCCGGAAAAGATATCTTCTTGGCCATAGATCTCTCAGAATCTATGAACGCCACAGACGTGGTTCCATCCAGGATTGATAGAGCAAAGAATGAGTTGCAAGGGCTGATTGATCGTTTTTCTGCTGACAGAATAGGTATTATTCTATTTAATTCAAATGCCTATTTACTAACCCCTCTGACTTTTGACACAGAGAATATTAGGAACACCATAGGAAATCTGAAGACCCATATGATAGATAAGGGATCTACTGACTTTAGTCCTATGCTAGAAATGATCAACGAGAAATTGAGTGTTGGGACGCAGAACAGAGGAAAGGTAGCCATAGTAGTAACTGATGGAGAAACCCATTATCAAATTGATGAACAATTGGCCAAAAGATTGAAACAAAATAACATCCATCTGTTTTGGCTAGGAGTAGGGACATTGGGGGGAGGTAAGATACCTGAAGGGAGAGGATTCAAAAAAGATGCTGAAGGTAGGGATGTGGTGACGGCTTTGGAAGTGAAAAATATAAATGAACTGGCAAAGGCCTCCGGAGGCGACTATTTTTTGCTTAATAACGAACAAAACAATCTGCCGACTTTAGTGGAAAAAGTGAGCTTTGTTAGTAGCTCTCCAGATGATTTGAACAGGCAGAGCGTTACCTATAATAAATACGTATTCTTTCTGTTGTTAGCCTTACTCTTCGTAGGAATAGATTTTCTCATCACCGTAAAAGTGCTAAAGATCTAGTGAATTTCTTTGTCTATTATATCATCTTTTTTCTTCTGAATCCTCAGTTCTATACGAATATTGAGCAGAAGAATCAATACATTGATGATTTTAACAGGAAGATGGAGGAAAGTGATTTCAAAGGGGCCATCAAGGTATTTGAACGATTGGAGGATGTACATCGGGTGATTGATACCTATTTGAGGTTAGATGCGGCTCATGCTTATTTTGCAGTAGGTGACACCGCAGCGGCGCGTTTGCATTATGAATATTCAAAGGATCTGAGTGATCCACATCAGGCCTCCATTTCCAGGAATCAGTTGGGTATCCTCGCCCTGATGCGCGGAGATTCTACGGAAGCCATTCGCCTGTTTAAGTCGGCTATAGAGAAGGACAATGATCTACAAGCTGCCAGATATAATTATGAGCTGATTTCAAGCTTGTACAAGCCCAGGAGATCCTTAGATCAACAAACACCGGAGCCTGAGGGCGGAGCACAGGCCGGGGATAGTAGAGATAAAGAATTGGATCCATATGACTCTGAAAATATATCTAGGGAGAGGGCTTTGCAACTTTTAGATAACTTAAGGATTTCCGAAAGGAAAGGGGTGATATCGGGCAAAAATAGTGCAAATAATATAGAAAAAGATTGGTAATTTTGTGCCAAAATTAATGGGGTCGTCCTCAAATAATATTGCAAATGAATACCATAAGCGAGACTGATTTTCAATTTAAGAACCAAACTTCATTTTACAGGGGTAAAGTTAGAGATGTGTACGGACTAGGGAAGTATGTTTTGATGATAGCTACTGACCGTATTTCAGCTTTTGACGTAGTACTTCCAAGACCCATACCCTATAAAGGTCAGGTATTAAATCAAATTGCTGCACGTAATTTGGAAGCTACCAGAGACATTGTTCCTAACTGGCTGATTGCCGTACCGGATCCAAATGCTGCACTTGGTATAAAATGTGATACATTCCCTGTAGAGATGGTAGTGAGAGGTTACCTGGCCGGACATGCCTGGAGAGAATACAAAGCAGGAAGACGTCAGGTTTGTGGGGTTACATTACCAGAAGGTTTAAAAGAGAATGATAAGCTTCCTCATCCCATCATCACACCTACTACTAAAGCACACGAAGGACACGATCAGGATATCTCTAGAGAAGAAATTCTTAGCAGTGGCCTAGTGCAAGAAGAAAAATATTTGATGCTTGAGAAATATGCTTTGGCATTATTTGAAAAAGGTACTCAGATGGCTCGCGAAAATGGATTGATTCTGGTGGATACGAAATATGAGTTTGGGGAAGTAGGTGACACCATCTATTTGATTGATGAGATTCATACTCCTGATTCTTCTAGGTATTTCTATTTGGATAAGTACGAAGAAAATCAAGCTGCCGGACTACCTCAGAAACAATTATCGAAAGAATTTGTCAGAGAATGGTTGATAGAAAATGGATTCCAAGGCCAGGACGGACAGAAAGTTCCTGAAATGACGGACGAAAAAATTGAGGAGATCTCTAACCGTTATATAGAGCTTTACGAGAAGTTTACAGGAGAGAAGTTTAAGAAGAAACCTTCTGAGAATATTCTTAAACGTGTGCATGATAACGTAGAAAAATTCCTCAAAAAACTTTAACAAACATGGAGATCTTAAAAAGTGAAAGACTAAATAACCTTTCTTATGCTATACGCGGCCCTATTTATGATAAGGCTTTGCAAATGGAACAGGAGGGACACACTATATTAAAACTGAATATTGGAAACCCGGCTCCATTTGGATTTGAGGTGCCTCAAGTCATGAAAGAAGCCATGCGCCAGCAATTAGATCATGCTGAGGGCTATTCTCATCATTTGGGAATAATGGAGGTTAGAGAAGCTATAGCAAAAGACTATACGGCGAGAGGTTTTCAAGGGATTAAGTCAGAAGAAATATTTATAGGAAATGGTGTAAGCGAGCTGATCATCATGTGTATGCAAGCTTTGCTTAATCCGGGAGATGAGGTTTTAGTGCCTTCTCCAGACTATCCTTTATGGACTGCGGCGGTGGGCTTCGGCGGAGGTAAAGCCGTACATTACGTATGTGATGAAGCAGATGAATGGAATCCTGACGTGGCAGATATGGAGAAGAAGATTAACTCCAAGACGAAAGCTATTGTCATCATTAATCCTAATAACCCCACTGGAGCTGTATATAAGAAGGACATACTTCAAAAGATAGTAGATCTTGCGGAGAAGTATAATCTTGTACTATTCTCTGATGAGATATATGACAAAATCTTGTACGATGGACTTCAGCATATTCCTGTGGCTACATTGTCTGACCAGGTACACTGCATCACTTTTGGAGGTTTGTCTAAGAACTATTTTGCTTGCGGATTTAGGGGAGGCTGGATGATTCCTACGGGCAAGAGATCAAAATCTTTCTTAGAGGGCATGAACCTATTGGCCTCTATGCGTCTTTGTCCTAATGTACCCACTCAGTATACTATTGCTGCGGCTTTACAGGATGACAGCGTAGTGAAAGGAATGATACAGCCGGGTGGAAGATTATACGAGCAAAGTAAATTGGTTCAGGAGAAAGTTTCTCAAATTGAAGGTTTAAGTTGCGTGGCTCCTAAGGGTTCACTGTACTGTTTCCCGAAAATTGACCTTTCTCAATTTACTTTCAAAGATGATGTAGAATTTACATACGGTCTATTGACAGAGCAAAAAGTGCTAGTGATAGCCGGTAGTGGTTTTAATTTTATAGATAATGCACACTTCCGCATCGTATTCCTTCCTGATGTTGAAGTTTTAGCTGATGCCACGGATAGAATTGGGGCGTATTTAGACAGTAAAAGAAAGTAATGGAGCTAATCTTGCTCATATTGGGAAGTATAGCCTTATTCGCCGGATTGGCCGGGGCTATACTTCCTATTCCTGGACCTCCACTCAGTTTTGTGGGCATGCTAGCTCTGGAATATTCGGGCTATGCTCAGTTTGGAACCTCTGTACTAGTTTCTATTGGTGTATTGACAGTAGTAGTGGCCATTCTGGATTATTACGTTCCCATTTGGGGTGCTAAAAGATTTGGTGGCTCAAAATGGGGGATGTATGGAGCGGGTATTGGACTGTTAGGTGGTTTTTTACTGGGTCCATTAGGTTGGATCATAGGTCCATTTATGGGAGCATTTGTAGGGGAATATTTACACGATAAGAATCCTAATCGCTCCGCTCGTGCCGCATTTGGTAGTTTTATGGGATTAATGGCAGGTATAGTGGTAAAAGTGGTACTTTGTTTGGTTATGTTAATTTGGTCCATCATAGAAATTATTCATAATATATGAGAATACAGGACTTAAGCCAATATCTGGAAGAATTAGCCCCTTTAGCGGTTCAGGAAGATTATGATAACTCGGGACTTCTGGTAGGGCATCCTTCTACAGAAGTTAAAGGAGTATTAATAAGTTTAGATGTCACTGAAGAGGTAGTTCAAGAGGCCATAGATAAAGGTTGTAATCTTATAATAGCGCATCATCCATTGATATTTAGGGGCTTGAAAAGAATTAATGGCTCTAATTATGTGGAACGTACCTTGCTATTAGCCATAAAGAATGATGTTGCTATCTATGCTATCCATACTAACTTGGATAATGTAAAAGGGGGAGTTAACTATAAGATTGCGGAGAAGTTAGGATTGAGGAAGGTTAGAATTCTTGCCCCTAAATCAGGACAATTGCTGCATTTAACGGTATTTGTTCCGCAAGGAGGGAGTTCTGCAGATGTTCTCAGGGCATTGCATAAAGCAGGAGCCGGAAATATAGGTGAATATAAAGATTGTAGTTTTCAGGTTGGAGGAGTGGGTAGTTTTCGTCCGGGAACTTCCGCGAACCCTACCATAGGGAATATTGGAGCATTAGAACAAGTAGAAGAAAACAGGATAGAAGTAATCTTACCTGCTTACAGGAAGTCTGCGGTGTTGAGGGCTATGAAGGAGGCACACCCTTATGAAGAAGTGGCCTATTATCTTGAACCTTTGGAGAATCTTCATCAGGAAATGGGCTCCGGTGCCTTTGGTGAACTGGAGTCAGAGATGAATCCGGAAGATTTTTTAGCTTACCTAAAAGAGAAAATGAACTTGAAGGTGGTTCGATATACTCCTGTAAATAAGTCGGTCAAGAGAGTTGCGGTGTGTGGAGGAAGCGGAAGCTTCTTATTAAAGACGGCTATGGCACAGGGAGCTGATGCTTTTGTGACGGCAGATTTTAAGTATCATGAGTTTTTTGATGCTGAGGGGAGAGTGATGATTGCTGATATTGGACATTTTGAAAGTGAAGTGTTTACAAAAGATCTTCTGTACGAAGTAATATCAAAAAAAATTACTAATTTTGCAACCTGTTTATCGGAGGTAGATACTAATCCGATAAACTATTATTTCTAAAAAGTAATACGATATGGAAATTACAATAGCAGATAAACTGGTAAGCCTGTTAGAACTCCAGGAGATTGATTCTCGTCTGGATCAGCTGAAAAAGCTTCGCGGTGATCTTCCTGAAGAAGTGAAAGACTTGGAAGACGAAGTAATAGGCTTTGAAACCCGCATCAAGAAATACGAAGCTGAAATAGAGGGCTACAATGCTGATATTGAGCACCATATTCAGAACAAAAAAGACGCGGATAAGCTGATTGCTAAGTACAAAGAGCAGCAAATGAACGTGCGTAACAACCGTGAGTTTGATGCCATTTCGAAAGAGCTTGAGCTTCAGGAGCTTGAAATTCAACTTTCAGACAAGCGTATCCGTGAAGCAGAATTTAAAATTGCGCAAAAGCGTGCGGACATTGAGCATACAAATGAGCTTAAGGCTAAGCGCGTAGCTATTTTGGAACAAAAGAAAACGGAACTTGAAAAACTGGTGAGTGAGAGCCAGGAAGAAGAAGATAAATTAATCCGTCAGTCTGAAAAACAAGCGAAGAAGGTAGATGAACGTTTATTAAAAGCCTATCACAGAATTCGTTCAGGTGCGAAAAACGGTCTTGCCGTAGTAGCAGTGGACAGAGGTGCTTGTGGAGGTTGCTTTAACGTAGTGCCACCTCAGCGTCAGGCAGACATCATGGAGAAGCAGAAGATTATTATCTGTGAGCATTGCGGAAGAATCTTAGCTGACGCAGATATGATTAAGGTTCACAGGAAAAAGAAATAAGAGGTCAGCAGACCTCTTTTTTTTTATGTTAAAGGCAGAGAAACTATCTTATTCTTACGGGACTTCATTCCAACTTAAGTCCCTAAATCTAAAATTATCTCCCGGGAAGATTTGTGGCATAATAGGTCACAGCGGTTCCGGAAAATCCACTCTATTACATCTGTTAGCGGGGTTAAAGGAGCCGGAGGCCGGCAAGATCTTGCTACAGGGGGAAGCTATTCTCACCCCCTCGAAGAAGCTCGTACCAGGGCATCCTCAAATTAAGTTAGTGACCCAACAGAATTCCCTGTTTCCTAATATCAGTATTAAGGAAAACATCGCCTATGAATTAAGGTACTATGAGAAAGCATATCAAGATTCCCGAGTGAGGATCTTAGCGAAACAACTTAATCTAAAAGCACTATTGGATAAATTGCCTCGTGAACTTTCAGGTGGGGAAATTCAGAGGGTGATGATAGCGCGAGCTTTGGCGGATGAACCTTTGGTTCTACTCTTAGATGAGCCTATGGCAAATTTGGATAGACTGCACAAGAAGGATGTGATGCTGAGCCTAAAAAAGGTTGTGGAAGAGGAGAATATTGCTTGTGCTATGGTTACACATGATATTCTGGATGCCTTTGGAATGGCAGATGAATTGTTGATATTCCAGAAAGGTAAAATCATTCAAAGAGGTACTTCGGAAGATATCTATTTTCACCCTAGAACGAAATACGTTGCAGAGTTAATGGGTGAAATTTTCACTATGGACGATAAGGCCTATTTTAGAAGTGAGGATGTTATTTTTAATAAGGAGGGTGTGTATAGAGGGAAGGTGCTAAATAATGTCTTCCAAGGGAGTTATTATGAGGTTTTGATGGAAGATGAGAACGGTAGGAGATTTGCTGGAAAGAGTAGGGATAAAAAAGAAGGAGAAGTTTCCTTCTCCTTAAGTTCATTCATCTACTTTGATTAAAATGGAATTGGAATTCCTGCCGTACCCGTTATAGTCTAGTCCATATCCTAATACAAATTGATTTTCAATTTCAAATCCCACGTAATGGATAGGGACCGGAATAATTGTAGCTGAGGGCTTATACAATAAGGTTGCTACCTCTACACTAGCAGGTTTCTGAGCTAGTACTGTTCTAAGGATATAATCCAAAGTCCGGCCAGTGTCAACGATATCTTCCAGGATAATCACGTGTCTTCCTTCAATAGATTGATTTAAGCCAATAAGCTCTTTGATCTTTTCAGTAGATGAAGTGTCCTGATAAGAATTAATCTTAAGAAAACTTACTTCACAGGGAATATTTACGTTCTTAAATATGTCAGCAATAAACATAAAAGAACCGTTTAGGATACCCAGAAATAATGGGTTTTTACCGGAATACTTGGTGTTCAGCTCCTCTGCAATCTCCCTCACCCTGGCTTGGATCTGCTCTGCGGTAATGTATTCCTTAAACTTGAGGTCTAAAACCTGAATCATTATGGAAAGTAAAATTTCTACAAAATTAAACAATATTTTCCCGTTAGGAAGAACCTTAGTGTCCTTAATTTAAGCCTTCTTTATAAATTTGTTAAAGAATGAATAATCACTTGAAAAAGCTAATTTTTCTATGCCTGCTAGGAGGCTCTAGTATAGCACAGTCTGTACCCTATATCAGGGGTGATGAAGGTCCGGATCCCAATAAGCTCTTAATGGATAGAGGAATCCAGATCTCTACCACTGAAGCCTTTAATCTCATGTATAATTTCCGCTTTGATGAGGCGGCTAAAGAGTTTAAGTGGTTAAAGGTGGAATTCCCTGAACATCCCATAGGTGACTTTCTTCTGGGCTTAAATGAATGGTGGAGGATTGTGCCAGATACTAAGGAAACAAAGTATGATGAGATTTGTCATGCCTACATGGATGAGGCCATTAATAAGGCAGAAAAGATTCATAAGCGTAATAAATCTAATAAAGAGGTTTTATTTATCCTTTGCGCCGCTTATGCAGTAAAAGGTAGACTATTTGCTGAAAGAGAAAAATGGGTAAAATCTGCCTGGGCAGGGAAGAAAGCTATCAAGTACTTAGACGAAAGCAGGGGAGAGGAAAACATCAATCCTGAGCTGCTTTTTGGTGATGGTGTGTATAATTACTATTCCAAGTGGATACACGAGAATTATAAGTCGCTAAGACCATTATTGACCTTCTTTAGAAAGGGCTCCAAAGAACAAGGCATAAAGCAATTGGAGTATGTGGCAAATAATGCCTTTTATTCCAGAATGGAAGCAAGGTATTTCTTAGTCCAAATCTACGCTATGGAGAAACAATCCGGTAAATCCTTGATGATGGCAGCGCAGATGCACCAGTTATATCCCAACAATTCCTTTTTCCATAGATTTGTAGCTAGAAACTCCTTCGCTCTCGGTAGATTAGCTGATGCGGAAGTTTATGCCCGGGAACTGCTTCGGAATGTAGAAGAAAGGAGATACGGTTATGGAGCAAATGATGGGAGGTATGGAGCGTATATTTTGGGGTATTTGTATCTAAATAAATACAGGGATAATACACTAGCAAAACAGTACTTTGAAAAAAGCATTGAATATGCTTTGGAAAACGGATCAAAGGAGACGGGTTATTATGCCAGCGCTAACCTTAGTCTAGGGAAAATAGCTATAGAGGAAAAGAGCTATCAAGCGGCGGTAAGATATTTATCTGAGGCCTTGAAGAACTCAGATAAGAATTCTAGTACCTATAAGGAGGCAAAAGCTGAATTAGAGAAGTTAACGAAAAGTTTGAAGAAAAAAAAGTAAGTTCCCTGAGGCTCAGGGAACTGGAAGAACTTTACTGCTTTTAAAGGTTGAAAGAATGACCATGGTTTGAGTACTTGCCACCACTTCAATTTCATTAATGGTTTCCATGATTAGCGTTTGATAGGATGAAATGTCCTTTGCTATAACTTTCAACAAAAAGTCACATGATCCTGTTACATGGTGACACTCGATAATTTCTGGTACACGTTCAATTACCTTCACAAAGGTTTCAGTAATGGATTTTTTATGTCCCGAAAGGGTAACTTGTACAAAAGTCATTACTCCCAGACCCACTTTCTGGCGGTCTAGTTGCGCGTGATAACTTTCTATAATTCCAGCGTTTTCAAGTTTTTTAACACGCTCTAAGGTAGGAGCAGGTGACAGACCAATCTCCTTGGACAGCTGAGCATTAGTAATCTTACCATTGCTCTGCAGAATTTCCAGTAACTTCCGATCAATCTGATCAAGTTTTGCTGATGCCATTCTATAGAATTAAGTATATGAGAAATCAAAATATTATTTGGTGCAAAGATACAACTATTTTACAATATTTTTTTCTTATCTTGCTCAGGATATAAAAAATTTTATAAAATTTTCTTTTCCAAAACTTAGTTAGAGTAGTTCTTCGCCGGGTTCCCAGTAAAATTGTGCGAAATCTTGGATTTGATTGTCCTGAATAATAAGGCCCTCTGATTCTAGATATTCCTGCATGCTTTCAGGTGGAGAGAAATGCGCCTTACCTGTCAAAACTCCATTTCTGTTTACTACCCTGTGGGCAGGTATATTTTGCCCTTTAGGAACTGCGTTCATGGCCCAGCCCACTATTCTGGCATGTGTGCCTAAATAGCGGGCTATGGCTCCGTAAGAAGTAACTCTTCCTTTAGGAATTAGTTTTACTACTTCATAGATATCATCAAAGCTGTTCAATCTCTTTACAGAGTTGCTCGTACCATTCTACTCCATATGCGCGTATCAGTGGTTCTTTTAAGAACTTGTATACTTCAACGCCCAATTGCTCCCCAAAAGTACATGCATCAGAACAAATACTCCACCTGTCGTAATTCAAGGCATGGAAGTTGTCATATTTGGTGATGCGAATAGGGTAGAGGTGACAGGAAATGGGCTTTTTAAAATCAATTTTTCCATCAAGATAAGCCTGCTCAATTCCACATTTCAGTATTTGATTTTCATCATAGATGGCATAAGCACATTCTTTATCATTAATGGTGGTGGTAGAATAGTCGCCTTCCCAGTCTTTAATGTATTTGCCTTGCTCTTCTATGGCTTGTATACCTTCAGGACTTAAATAGGGCTTTACTTTTTCGTAAATTTCCTCTAAAACAGGTAATTCAGATTCTTCTAAAGGAGCCCCTAAATCCCCTTCCACACAGCATGCCCCTTTGCATTTTTCGAGATTGCAGACAAAGAACTTTTGTGCAATATCATCACTGATTACTGTTTCATCTATCAGTATCATTTCTTCACTATCAGTTTTTTTCCTTTTACAAGGGTATTGGATTTCATATTATTCCAGGTCTTAAGTTGGTTTACCGTTACACCATAACGATTGGCTATGCTGAATAAAGTTTCCCCTGATTTGACTACATGGTAAGTTGTAGTAGAGGTACTTGTCTTCGGTGCTGGTTTTTCTTCAGATCCTGATATCTTCAACTTTTGTCCTGCTTGAATACCGCTATTCCCAAGGTTGTTTAACTCCTTGATATCGTTAACACTCACTCCATATTTTTTCGAAATACTAAAGAGGGTTTCTCCTCTAGCCACAGTATGGGTTTTTGTTACAGTACTTACTGAACTTCTTACTTCTTCTTCCCCTCCGGATACAGGTACTTTTAGGGTGGTTCCAAATTTTAAGGTTTCAGATGCAGACATGTTATTCAGGGATCTAATTTCCTGAACGGTAGTATTATATTTTCTTGCTATACTAAAGAAGGTTTCACCTTTAGCCACCTTATGTCTGCCTACTGAACTTGTTGCGGGAGCCTCTGCAGGTACCTCTACTTTTGGTGCCGGCTTAGATTCAGTTCTATTCACTGGTTCTTCTAGAACCGGAGTAGTAATTTCTATTCTTTTTGGTTCTTCTTTCTTAGGTGTTTCAACTTCTCTCTTTGGCTCTTCTTTTAAAGGTTCAGCTTTAGCCACCTCCTTTTTAGCAGGCATTAATACAGGTTGAGTTTCTTCATCTTCCACCCAGTCGTCTTGAGGTTCTTCTGTATAAGGAACTATTAATCTTTGGTTATACTTGATGTTTTCAAAAGGACCTAGTTTGTTTAGTTCTCTAAGACGCTCTACTGTGGTACTATACTTCTTCGCTAAAGAGAATAATGTTTCGTTTTCCAACACTCTATGGGTAATAAACATAGTTTTTTCTTCCACAGCAGGTTTTTCAACTACTGCGGGGGCGAGCGCTACCTCTTTAGGTTCTGTAGTATATACCTCAGGTGGTGCCACTAGAGTCTTGTTGTACTGAATAGGTGTATTCTTTGGTCTTTTCTTTTGTAACCAGAGTACTCTGCCTAATTCTATTGGCTCGTCTTTCTCAATACGGTTGAATTTCTTCAGTTGCTTGAGCCTGATATTATACATGTGGGAAACATCCCATAGCGACTGCTTTTCAGTAACGGTGTGATAGGGAATAGGACCTTTTTTGTTTTTCTTTTGAAGGTAATATACTGTACCGTCTTTTATTCTGTCTCTGTCTGTAAGATCATTCAGTGATAAGAATTTATATATACTTACTTTGCCTTTTCTAGCTAAAGTAGCCACTTCATCACCCGTTTGTGCCATGATACCTTTTTTGCCATTGATTTCGTAGAAAACAGGTTGGTCAGTGGAGGTAACTACCGTGGTTTGGCGTTTCAATTTAGGATAGCCCAGAGAGATTCCCTCAGATTTAGCTAGGTCATTAGCCTTCTCTGTGATCTGAGGTGCACTGCTTTTGTCTGTACGAATAAGTACTATGTAATCCTTGTCAGTAGGTAAGGTATGGGAAGTAAACCAAGTATTCGCCTGCTTGATTTGAATCTCATTTTGGTTCAGTTCTCTAGCTATTTCCGACCATTTTTTCCCTCTTCCTGGATATTCTACTATGGTCTTAGAGGTAGGGCTGATTTGAGTCAGTTTATGATTAAATGCCAGTTTGTGCGCAATAGCTTTAACCAGGTATGGATGTGGATTCTTATCTAATTTAATCTCGGAGGAGAAGGACCAGTCCACGGGAACCAGATTCGCTGCGCCACCTGCACCAATCGTGTACGACAAAGTACTGGATATCCAGTTTTTGAAGATTTGATTGTTCTTTTTTAGATATTGAGCAGCAGCACGTGTAGAAAGATGCAAGTTCTTTCTGTCATCTTGTACATCTGAGATGGTCAAATTCATTTCCTTCGCAGTGAAATCTTTGAATTGCCAATATCCCACAGCTTTGGTGGGTGAAACGGCATCAGCGTAAAGATCACTTTCCAGTACTGCCAAATATTTTAAATCCGAGGGTACGTTTTCTTCTTCAAGGATTCTCTCTATTATAGGAAAGAATAATTGCATTCTTTCTAATTTTTGATTCAGATACGAAGAAGGCGTAAGTAGCCTTTGTACCTCTGAGCTAACTTTTTGCCTGGCCTCAGAGCTTAATACTACATGTACATCAGCAAACTCTACAGTGGATGGGATTTCAGGTAGGTTCTGCGCCTGGCTAATCCAAAACGCAAAGGTAAGTACTAGAGATAGCACGCATTTTTTCATATTCTACTTAATTTTAAGCGTAAGGAATAATCCATCCCTTACAGGTAAAAGCACTTTTTCTGTTCTTGGATCCCGGGAAACATACGCATTGAATTCCCGGAGTAATTCGGTAGTGGCGTCTTTCTTGGATTCATCTATGACTTTACCTGACCAGAGCACGTTATCTGTCAGGATCACTCCACCGATTCTAACTTTGTCAATGACTTCCTGATAATACTTAATATAGTTCAGTTTATCTGCGTCAATGAAAACCATATCAAAAGTAATAGGTAATTGGGGAATTACATCTAAGGCCTGACCAATAATTAGTTCGATTTGATCTGTTTTACCCGCAGCTTCAATATTCTTTCGGATTCTATCCTCAAATTCTTCTTCAGCCTCTATGGTATAGAGTTTTCCTCCCTCTGTTAAACCTTCCGCCAAACATAAGGCAGAGTAGCCCGTAAACGTACCTATTTCCAGGATATTTTTAGGTTGCAGCATCTTAGAAAGTAAGCTCAATAATCTTCCCTGATAATGGCCACTCAGCATTCGGGGTTTTAACATGTGAGCATGTGTATCCCTATTGATTTGTGCCAAAATCTCCGGCTCCGCACTGCTGTGCTCTTGACAGTAGTTCTCTACATTCATAATTCAAATATAAGTGGGAAACGGTAATCTATCCAATAATTTATATATGTTATTAAATATTCAGAAGTTTCAAATATAATTGAAAAGAATGAATAAAAATAAATGTCCCGCTGGGGGACATTTATCGTATTAAAGGGAACGTTTAAGTTCTCTAATTTCAAAGCTTTCAATGATATCACCGATTTGGATATCATTAAATTTGTGAATACTGATACCACATTCGTAACCGGCACGAACTTCAGCAACATCATCCTTGAAGCGTTTCAATTGGGCAATCTCACCTTCATGAAGAACTATACCTTCCCGGATAATTCTAACCTTGTTCTTTCTGTTTACATAACCGTCAGTTACATAACTACCCGCGATAGTACCCACCTTACTAATCTTGAAGATCTCACGAACCTCGATATTTCCTGTTACTACCTCTTCTTCTTTAGGAGCTAATAGACCTTCCATGGCATCTTTGATCTCATTAATGGCATCATAGATGATGGAGTACAAGCGGATTTCAATCTGCTCGTTTTCAGCAATTTTTCTCGCATTATTAGAAGGACGAACTTGGAAACCTACCACAATGGCATCTGCAGCAGAAGCTAAGGTAACATCAGATTCTGATATTTGTCCTACTCCTTTATGGATGATATTCACCTGAACCTCATCAGTAGATAATTTCAATAGGGAGTCAGCTAGTGCCTCTACAGAACCGTCCACGTCACCTTTGATGATAATGTTCAATTCCTTGAAGGTTCCAATGGCCTTTCTTCTACCTATCTCATCCAGGGTAATATGTTTCTTAGCACGGATACTCATCTCACGGTTCAACTGTTCACGCTTGTTAGCGATCTCTCTGGCCTCTCTTTCAGATTCCATCACGTTGAATTTATCACCTGCTTGTGGAGCACCCGGTAGACCTAAGATCTGAACCGGAATAGAAGGTCCGGCTTCTTTGATCCTTGTACCTAGATCATTAATCATGGCTCTTACTCTACCAAAATACTGACCTGCTAGTACGATATCTCCTACTTTCAAGGTACCCGTTTCAACTAAGATAGTGGATACATATCCCTTTCCTTTATCCAAAGAAGCTTCTATCACAGTACCAACAGCATTTCTATTTGGATTAGCTTTTAGTTCAAGAAGTTCAGCTTCTAGTAATACTTTGTCAAGTAGATCATCTACACCAATACCTGATTTTGCAGAAACTTCCTGCTCTTGGAATTTACCGCCCCAGCTTTCCACTAGGATGTTTTCTTTAGCAAGGTCTTCACGGATTTTGTCCGGATTAGCATTAGGCTTATCTATTTTGTTCAATGCAAATACGATAGGCACTCCTGCGTTCTGTGCGTGGTTGATGGCTTCTCTCGTTTGAGGCATCACGCTATCATCAGCAGAGATAACGATGATAACCACGTCAGTGATCTTAGCACCACGGGCACGCATGGCGGTAAAGGCTTCGTGACCAGGTGTATCCAAGAAGGTGATAGACTTACCTTTGTTTGGACCTTCTTTGATTTTCACAGAGTAAGCACCAATGTGCTGAGTGATACCACCTGCTTCACCACTGGCTACTTTCGCTCTACGTATATAGTCAAGTAAGGATGTTTTACCGTGGTCAACGTGACCCATGATGGTTACAATAGGTGCACGAGTCTGTAGATCCTCTTCTGCATCTACTTCCTCAGCCATGTCGAAGTTTACTTCCTCCTCTGCTGAAATGAATTCTACTTCATAGTTGAACTCAAGGGCTACAATCTGTATGGTTTCTGCATCCAAACGCTGGTTGATAGAGGCAAAGATCCCCATTCTCATACAGGCCGCGATAACTTCATTTACAGAAACGTTCATCAAAGACGCTAGTTCTGCGGCTGAAATAAATTCGGTAACCTTTAAGATTCCGCTTTCTTCCAGTTCTCTTTGATCTCTGGCATCTTGAGCTTCAGCTCTGTGTCTACGTTTTTCTTTTCTGTATTTCGCACCAAAGTCATTGCCTTTGCTGTGCATACGGGATAGAGTAGACTTGATGCTATCTTTTACATCACTATCAGATACGATCTCTCTACGATCACGCTTATCTTTCTTGTTGTTATCCTTCTTGTTATTGTTGTTACCTGAAGCAGGCTTGTTCTCAAAGGTTTTTCCTTGAGCCGGCTTGTCGGTTTTAGGACCGTCAGTTCTAGGTTTAAAGGTGTCAAAGTTAGATTTCGAAGAAGTATCACCTACTTTTTCTCCTCCCACGATTACACGTTTGCGTTTTCTCTTCTGTTTGAGGTCTTCTTTGCTGTGCTTTTTCTCCACAGGAAGATCTATCTTACCTAATACCACTAAGCCCTGAAGTTTATCTCCTTGAGCCTTGATGACTTCTGTCTCTTCAGGTTTCACTGGTTCCTCTTTTTTAACCACCACTGGCTCTGGAGCCTTTTCTATTACCGGTTCCGGTTTCTTTTCTTCCACTACAGGTTCTGGAACCTTTTCTACAACGGGTTCCGGCTCTGGTTTCTTTTCTTCCACTACAGGTTCAGGAACCTTTTCTACAACTGGCTCCGGTTTCTTCTCTTCTACTACAGGTTCTGGAACCTTCTCAACAACCGGCTCAGGAGCTTTTTCCTCTTCCGGTTCTGGCTCTGCAATGGGTTGGATCTTAACTTCTCCACGAGCATTCAAATCTATCTTACCTAACACCTTTGGTCCTGGAATGGTGGTTTCAATCTTCACGATTTCAGGTTCCTCAGACTTAGGTTCCTCGCGGAAGTATAAGATCTCAGAATCTGATTTATCACGGGACTCAGTGGATGCTGCAGGAGCTGAGGTTTCACCACCAAGTAGGTCCGGCGAATCCAGTTCCTTGGCCAGTATTTCCAACTGGTCATATGCTAATTTGGCGTTAGGATTATTGTCAATACGATGCCCAGCTGAGCCTAAAATCTCAATTACTTTGGCTATACCAACGTTCAATTTTTTAGCTGCTTGGCTAAGTCGCATCATTTTTTCTTCTGCCATATAATTGTTTTAAAAATATTAAAAAGTTACAGGTCGGGCGTGTGGACTAGTTACCTCTTATTCAAACTCTTTCTTCAGTATATCGAAGACCTCTTCAATGGTTTCCTCCTCTAGAGGAGTTCTTCTAACCAGGTCTTCTTTCGGTACATTCAACACAGATTTTGCTGTATCTAGACCGATTTTTCTGAATTCTAATAGAATCCATTCTTCAATTTCATCTGTAAACTCCATTAAGTCTACATCTTCCTCCTCCACAACACCGTCAATATCACGGAATACATCTATCTCTAACCCTATCAGCTTGCTGGCTAATTTGATATTCAACCCTCCTTTACCAATGGCTAGAGAGACTTGGTCTGGTTTCAAGAACACAGACACACGTTCAGCATTCTCATCAAATCTAACATTGCTGATTTTGGCAGGACTAAGCGCTCTGGATATCAATAGATTAATATTGTCAGTCCACTGAATTACGTCAATGTTCTCATTCTCCAATTCTCGAACTATAGAGTGGATACGGGATCCTTTCATCCCCACACATGCTCCTACCGGGTCAATTCTATCATCAAAGGACTCAACAGCCACTTTCGCTCTTTCCCCTGGTTCTCTAACAATTTTTCTTATAGAAATAATTCCATCCTGGATTTCCGGAATCTCTAATTCAAATAATCTTTCTAAGAATACAGGAGAAGTTCTGGATAAAGTCAATTTCGGATTTCCATTATGGATTTCTACCTTATGGATGATGGCACGTATGCTAGATCCTTTCTTGAATCTATCTTTCGGAATTTGCTCTCCTTTTGGTAAAGATAACTCATTTCCTTCCTCATCTATACATATTACCTCTCTACTTAAGATCTGATACACTTCTACGGTAACCAGTTCACCTACCTGATCTTTGTACTGGTCATACAGCATCTCCTTCTCCAAATCCTTCACCTTTTGGATCAAAGTCTGACGGGCAGTCTGTACTATTCTACGGCCGAAATCTTCAATTTTTACAGGCTCAGCAACTTCCTCTCCAATCTCAAAGTCAGGCTCGATCTTCTTCGCTTCAGACAAAGGAATCTTATCATGATCCCAGATGTCTTCCGAGTTATCGTCTACAATCTCCCTCTTTCTCCACATCTCCAAATCACCACTTTCAGGGTTAAGGATAATATCAAAGTTATGATCCTCCCCGTAAGCTTTACGGATCATCGTTCTGAGCACATCCTCAAGGATGGCAATCATCGTGGGACGGTCGATGTTCTTTTCTCGCGCAAACTCGGCAAACGATTCAATTAAATCTCCACTTGACATACGTGTATTTCGTTTTATTTGAATGAAATGATGACCTTGGCCTCCTTGATTTCATCTAAGCTCAGCGCCACCGTTTCTGATTTTACTTTTTTCTTTGCTTCTGTTTCTATAGTAATGCTTCCGTTTTCCACGGAAACTAATTTTCCTTTGATTTCTGATCCATCTACTTTCAGAATCTTCAAAGAACGACCTATGTTTTTCACATATTGACGCTCAAACTTTAAAGGACTATCTGCCCCCGGAGAAGATACTTCTAAGGTAAATGCCTCATCTATGACCTCTTCCAATTGTAAGCCCAGCTTCCTGGATACCTCCGTGCATTGATCAATGGTAATGCCCGCGTCAGAGTCTAGGAAGATACTTACCTTCCTTCTGATCTTAGAATCTGAGACCGCAATTTCCACTACATAGTAGTCCGTATCACGGATCAAATCCTCAACTAATTTTATGACTGTATCTTTCAGTGACATGTATTAATCAAAAAAGGAGGTTTCCACCCCCTCCACACTTCTTAAATTCATGCAAAAATACAGCTTTTTTTTTAATATTTTAGGGTGTCTTCTTAAAAAATTATTACACTACAGATCTTTTTTACAAGGAAATGCCCCTATTAATTGTTTACTTTGTATGACTGACCATGGCACTTTAAGATGTTTATCCGAGCGGTAACAGATTTTATTCGCAAGTTCTTCTTCCTAATCAATATCCTGTTTGCTTTATACAGCTTGCTGGTGTACCAATTGGTCTTTTCAGCAAACATTCAGCATTGGCTGGGTGGATTCCTTATGATCTCTTTTCCTTTGGTACTCCTAGGGAACTTTGTATTCTTTGTAATATGGGCTCTCGGACGCTCCACTAAGGCCCTCTTGTCTTTGGCTTTGCTATTGATGACCTACTCCATAACTGACAGAACCTTTAAGTTTAATTTTCGAGAGCCTTCTGATGCTAAGGCAGATTTCTCTCTCTTGAGCTATAATATCATGTATGCCAACTTCAACGGCAATGAATCTACAAATGGAGACAAGATCACAAAAGGGATAGGTGAAACAGTAGTGGGACAGAATGCAGATATAAAATGCTTCCAAGAGTTCTATAATGATTCCAAAAACTTTGATTATGACCTGATACGTAGGACCGCCGAGAAAAATCCTTACTATGTTTATATGCATTCCCAACAAGGAAATGATAAAGGCCAAGGGACCATAGGTTTAGCCACTTTCTCTATATATCCTATCATTCGTAAGGAAGAGATGTACTGGCCTACAAATAATAACGGATTGCTCTCCACTGACATAGTAGTTAACGGAGATACCATTAGAGTCATTAACTTTCAGTTAAAGTCCATGGGTATCCGTGTCAACAAAGTTTTTGATCATGGTTTGAATAAGGTAGAAACTAAGAATATACTGGTCCAACTTAAGAACGGCTTCTCTGAAAGAGGTAACGAAGTGAATATTCTAGAATCTTGGATAAATAAAAGTCCTTATCCCGTCATAATAGCAGGTGATTTGAACGAACTTCCCTACGGATACGCCTATGGAAAATTGAGAAGATTATTACTCAATGCCTTCGAAGAGGAGGGTAGAGGCTTTGGTTTTACCTATAGAAAAATTCTCCGCTTTCTCAGAATTGATAACCAGTTCTTCGAGGCGGAGAAGTTTAAGATAGTTCGATTTAAGACCTTACACGAATACAAGTACTCAGATCATTATCCTCTCTTAGGAGAATACCTCATCTATTGAGATAGTATTCCTCTAATTCTTGTAATTCTTCATAGAAACCACCACTAAGGATAGGGAATCTGCACCAACTTCTAGGATCCAGATTATGGGTATCCAAATGAAATCCCGGTGCATATCTCTCCCTTTTCCATTGGTTCCTGCTCCATAGCTGGAAGAACCTCCTGGTCCAGGTGTAAAGCTCCTCCCTAGAGTAGTTGTACAGTTTCTCCATCCTTTTAAAACATTCCAATGGAGAATGATGATCCCTAATGCCCAATATTTCCAATTGATTCAAAACAGGATAAGGCATCAAATCCTTTTCATCTGTTTGAGTCCGTTCTATAGGACGAAGTTCAGCCGTGGGCTGTAATGCGTTTACATACTTCAAACCCTCCAAACGCAGGTGTTTGCCTTTGACTTCACAACCTACTTTTTCTAACCATACTAACCAGGTCCTCAACCAGGTCTTATCAATTCCTGAGATAGGTGCAATGCTACCTGCCGTGTCTCCGTCCATAGTACAGTACCCCACCGCTGCTTCTGAACGGTTAGAGGTAGTTAAAAGGAGATGATTGTGAATATTAGCTAATAGCCAAACTCCCGGCGCACGTACCCGGGCTTGGATGTTCTGCAAAGGAATATCGTCTGTCTCCCAACTTAATTTCCTATCTATCTGTTGCGCTACCTTCTCTGTATAAGAACTAACTAAATCATCTATGTCAAAGACAAAGAATCGTGCACCGCAATCTTTGGCTAAGGCAGCGGCCGACTGTAATGTATCCTCCGAACTATTCCTTGTTCCTTGGTACAAGGTTATCATCAGAAGCGATTGGATCTGTGCTAGATCCTGACATTCCTTTACTCCCGGTATATAACTTAATTTGTCTTTCAGCTTTTCTAAGCCTACACTTTCTTCTGCAAGTCTTAGCATTAGAGTGCATAGTGCCAGGCAAGCAGAGGAATCCGCGCCTCCAGAAAGGGATAATGTAAAACCAAAGGATCTGGATTTTCTTAGGTAATCAAATAGACCCAAACTCACAGCTCGGGCAAACTCTTCTTCCTTAAGATGTCCTCCTCTTTCAAAAGGCTCCAAAAGGGCTTTAGTGGAAGTAGGAGTAAAGGTCTCTTCCCACTGATGTTCTTTGGATATAAAACTAAAGTCCTGAAGGTACTCAGATTTGATTTTTGCCTGTTCAATTCTGTTCGTCTCTACTTCAACAATAGCCGTAGTTAAGGTATAATCAGCATAACTAAATCTATCTGAAGAGGCAACCAGCTCTCCTCCCGTACTGATCATGGTATCTCCGTCGAAGATCAAGCGGCCGGATTCGTTTCCTAATAAATTGCTATAGATGTAAACACAAGAGAAGGCTCTAGAAGCGTCTGTTACCAGTTTCTCCCGGGTTTGGAATTTTCCAAAGCTGAAGGGACTGGCACTGGGATTCAAGATGAAATCCACTCCTTTTTCATTTAATTTACTTCCAGGGCGCTGTGGGACCCACGCATCTTCACAGATCTCTATCCCAAGGCGGTAACCTCCTATCTCAAAAAATAAATCTCCCACAGGATAAGTTTTTCCTTTCCAGCTTATAGAACCTGTCTTTCCCGGTTTCCACCTTTGGAACCAACGATCCTCGTAGAATACTCCGTAATTAGGTAGGTGTTGCTTTAAGACAAAACCCAGTACCTCACCATCTGTAATGAGGGCAGCTGCATTATAAATCTTGTTTCTAAGGCGTATGGGCAAGCCTACGCAAGTCACAATGCCTACAGAAGCTTCTGCTACTATGGCAAGGCTTTCTAAACTTCTTTGGGTGACATCAGGGGCATAGAATGCATCTTCACATCCGTAACCACTAATGCAAAGTTCTGGTAAGCATAGTATTTGAACTCCTTCTGCCTTTGCTTCATGAATAGCCTTTAGGATGTTCTTCCTATTTCCCGCCCAGTCTAAGGGGGTTTGGTTCAATGCCGCAGCACCTACTTTAAGCATAACAACTGTATTTTGGCTTCAAATCTAAATAAAAAAGAGAAGCTTTTAGGCTTCTCTTCTCTGTATATTCAAAAAGGAAATTTAGGCGCGGATACGGATCTTTTGACCCACAACCACATTATTTCCTTTAAGATTGTTCCACTTCTTAAGGTCATTCACGCTAACTCCTTCATACCTCTGTGAAATATTCCATAGGGTATCACCTCTACGAACGGTATGAATGATAGGTTGTTTTACGTTATCTGAAGACTTGTTTGCTACTAAGCTGTTAGCTTTAACCTTTTCACTCTTATCTACATAAATGGCTAAGCTTTCTCCCACTACTACTTTCGTGTTAGACTTATTGTTCCATTTTTTGATATCATTTACCGAAACGCCATAGTGAGAAGCAATTTTACCAAGGACTTCTCCTCTTTTAACTTTATGTACTTTCTTTACTTTGCGAGTAACACTTACATATTCTTGAGAAACATTGCTGGCTACTTGTTGCTTTGCTGCTGGTCGCCCTATGATAATGGTACCTTCTTCTGTAGGTTCGGCAATGACATTTGCTAAAACAGCTTCAGATTGAGGAGCCGTAATGGTTTCTACACTTCTGAATCTCTTACCTATTGAATCTAGAATCATAGCTCTGTTCTCAGAAAAATAGGCCATGGAGGTTGTAGGTAAGGCTATCTCATATCCGTATTTACTTTGAGGTAAAACGGTGGCTTTTAAATGGGGATTGTACTTTTTAAGTTCATCCAGATTAATTTGCGTCAAGTCAGCTAATACTTGAAGGTCTACGTTACTGTCAACATAAATATTCTCCAATGGCGGACGAACGTTTTCCTTTTCCGGCACTATTCCATGATCTTGACCAAAGTTCATTAAATAAGCCAGGGAAATGAACATAGGTACATAATGACGAGTGTCTTTCGGGATATGAGGATGTAGGTCCCAGTAATTTGTTAAACCGGTTTTCTTCATGGCTCTGCTGATTCTACCTTGTCCCGTATTGTAAGAGGCAAGAGCCAAATCCCAGTCATTAAACATTCGGTTTAAAAACTTCAAATATCTACAAGCTGCATCTGTGGATTTCTCCGGATGCATCCTTTCATCTACATACTCATTGATGGTCAAACCATATTCCTTTCCAGTGAATGACATGAATTGCCATAGACCAACAGCCTTAGCGCGGGATACTGCCTTAGGGTTTAGTCCTGATTCGAGAATAGCTAAATATTTTAGCTCTTCCGGCATGTCATTTTGTTTTAGGATCTTCTCGAAGATGGGAAAATAGTAGGACATTTCCTCCATCATGGTCTTGGTGAAATTAGGTCTCCTTTGGGTGAAATAATTTAACCAAAACGCTACGCTTTCGTTGTAGACCATGGGCATGGTCTTCTCTATAGATTTAAGGCGAGCCTTAATAATTTCCGGATCAAGAACGGTAATAGTAAAAGGGACATTGTCTCTTTCATCAATCACCTGAACCTGGTACGGATAGGAGATTTTTACCTCTTCTACCACTACAGGTTCTTCTTCCACTTCATTAATCTGACCCCACACACCCCCACTGAAAACCGTCACCACTGAACAGGCCAAAAATAACTTAGATAACTTCATAATGCCATTTACGAGTTGAAAATAATACACAGGAATAGGAAAGCTAATCCAAACCTAATAAAAAAAAATGTAGAATAAAACTATTCCTATATTAAAACTCTTTTTTTATCTAATTTATTCTATGTGCTTTGCGAAATTCAGTAAATCTTTTTCAGCAAAAGATGGAGCCAAAATTTGCAGTCCATATGGCAGTCCTTCCGGGCTTTTGCCATTTGGAATTGATATGGCAGGGATCCCGCAGACGTTCGCATGAACAGTGTATATATCTTCCAGGTAAGCTTCTGTAGCACTTACATTTTTTCTTCCTAAATCAAAAGCAGGAGAAGGTGTAGTAGGGGACAGAATAAAGTCTACCTCTTTAAAATAATCATTCGTTTTTTGAATGATCAAAGTGCGCACACGCTGAGCTTTTGCATAATATGCATCATAATATTCTGCACTTAAAATAAAGGTTCCCAAAAGAATTCTTCTCTTTACTTCCTTTCCAAATCCTTCCCCTCTGGTTTTCTTATAGAGTTCTTCCAGGTTCTTAGCGTCTTTTGCTCTATGTCCGTACCTTACTCCATCATAACGGTTGAGGTTAGAAGAAGCTTCCGCCATGGTCAGTGTATAGTAAACGGGAAGGAGGTATTTCAGTTCAGGGAAATCTAATTCAACTATCTCGTGACCTTGTGATCTTAATTGCTCAATTTTGGATATAGTAGCTTGCTTAACGCCTTCGTCAAGTCCTTCAGAATGTAGAGCTTCTTTAAAGTATCCTATCCTTTTCTTTTCCAGATTCGAAGTAAAGTCAGAGTACAATTCCGGTGCTATAGGAGAGGCTGTACTATCGTACTCGTCTTTACCGGCCATCACCTCTAAAAGTAAGGCCGCGTCAGCAACAGATGAAGTAATAGGTCCTATACAGTCAAAGGAGGAAGCGTAGGCGGCTAAGCCCCATCTGGAAATTCTTCCATAGGTAGGTTTTAAACCTACTGTTCCGTTAAATGCTGAAGGTTGACGAACTGAACCTCCGGTGTCAGAACCTATGGAGGCATGACATAAACCCGCTGCTACTGCTACAGCACTTGCCCCAGATGACCCGCCAGGCACTTTGTTTTCGTTCCAAAAGTTAAGGGTAGGACCAAAGGCGGAATTCTCATTAGAAGACCCCATGCCGAATTCGTCACAGTTTTGTCTACCAATAATGATGGCATCTTCATTGAGGAGGCGCTGTACGGCTGTGGCGGTAAACTGGGATTGGAAACCGTCTAGAATCTTTGATCCGCATTGCAGACCGTGGTCTTTGTACGCTAATATATCTTTAAGGCCTATCACCATACCGGCTAGTCTCCCGGCATTTCCGTTTTTGATCTTCTCAGAGATCTCTTTGGCCTTTTGGCGAGCTTCCTCTTCATAAACATCTAAAAAAACATTCAGGTGTTTATAGGATTTAATGCGCTCTAAGAAGGTATCTACTACTTCGCTTAAATTCCATTCTCCGGCAAACAGCCGCTCTCTATACTCCGAATACTGCATAGTAGGGTAAAAAAATAAAAAACAACAGACTTGTGTTAAGCACAAAACTGTTGTTCTCGTATGTCAACTATTGAATTCTATCAATCTTCTATTTTGGTCGCCTTTTCGATGTTCTCTTTTACATCTTTAGTGGCATCCTTAAATTCTTTGATACCTTTACCTAAGCCTCTGGCTAGTTCAGGAAGTTTTTTGGCTCCGAAGAACAACAGTATGACGAAAAGGATGATAAATATTTCAGAACCTCCCAGAGATCCCAAAAACAATAATGTTGTCAGCTCCATCTCACAATTTTTTTAATGTTCAACAAAATTAATTTTTTTTTATGGGATTTAAAATGAAAAGTTTAAAAAAGTACATCACTCAAGAATCACTTCCGCTTTTTGATTTAAAAGCCACATTTCAAACTTTTCTACTTCCTTAGACAAGCTGTTATAGATGAATGAAAACAGCGCGATGTCATCAGCGAATCCCACTAGTGGCAATATATCAGGAATCAAATCTACAGGAGAAAGAAAGTAGATCATTCCAGCTAATATGAAGATGATGTGCTTTGTTTCAACATTCCGATAACTTCCGTTAGCGTAGTGACGGAGGAGTAATCCTAAGGACTTCACCTTCGCTTTGATCTTTTGAAATGCGGAACCTTTTCCGTCTGATTGCATCTTACTAATAACAGTACCTAGCAAAAGGATGATTCCTTTTGAGTTCTTTGATAGTCTGCTCGCTTTCAGGAAGGAATTTTTGAAAAAGATGGACCCCAAAATGGTTTTAAGAAAGCCGGTTTTTTTCATAATTAAGTGAATTTTAGCACGTCTAACTCTTCAAACATAAAAAACGAAAATCAAAGTTCAATATTGATAAAAAAATAAAATAATAAAGATATTTTTGTATAATATTTGTTCAACATAACATATTCAAGCTAAAATGAAGGTTACCATTATTGGAGCAGGGGCGGTAGGGGCTACCGCAGCAGATAACATAGCCCGTAAGGAGATAGCGTCTGAGGTAGTGATACTAGATATTAAAGAGGGATTTGCAGAGGGCAAAGCCATGGATTTAGCTCAGACAGCGTCCATAGAAGGTTTTGATACAAAGATCACGGGTGTGACCAATGATTACAGCAAGACCGCAAAATCAGATGTTATAGTGGTAACTTCAGGTATTCCTCGTAAGCCGGGTATGACGCGTGAGGAGTTGATCGGGACTAATGCTAAGATCGTGGGTGGGGTAGTGAAATCAGCTTTAGAGGTTTCTCCCAAAGCCGTGATTGTGATTGTATCTAACCCAATGGATACCATGACCTATTTGACTTATAAGATTGCTGCAGAAATGGGTATTTCTAAGCGTAAAGTGATAGGAATGGGTGGAGCATTAGATTCAGCACGTTTTCGCTATAGATTAGGTGAAGCCTTGGGTGTGGCCCAAAGTGACTTACATGGCATGGTGATAGGAGGACATGGTGATACTACTATGATTCCATTAACCCGTTTAGCTACCTGGAATAGTATTCCGGTAAGTAGGTTCTTATCTGCAGAAGCACTTAAAGAAGTGTCTGATAAAACGATGGTAGGAGGAGCTACTTTAACCGGACTTTTGGGGACATCTGCCTGGTATGCTCCAGGTGCAGCTATTGGTCAAGTGGTGGAATCCATACTTAGAGACGAAAAGAAGATCATTCCTTCTTGCGTGTATTTAAACGGAGAGTATGGTCAAAAGGACATTTGCTTAGGTGTGCCTGTAGTGATAGGTAGGAACGGTTGGGAGAAGATTGTAACCTTGAGGTTGTCTAATGAGGAAAAAGCCGCATTTGAAAAGTCTGCTGATGCAGTAAGAGCTATGAATGCTGCTTTATAATAAAAAAACTGAGCCCGGATTATTCGGGCTCAGTTGCATCTTCTTGATAAATAAGTTCTAATATTCTGCTAGTTTTTTGGCCATAAAATGGATTAGGTACGAATTGTCCATTTTCATCTTTTATGAACTCTTCAGAGTTTATAGTTTCATTTTTTAATATAATGTTTGTCTTATTTTTGATTTCAACGTTCCAAACCTCAGGTGTAGGTGCTATACTTCCGTCGGGATTGACATCATTTAGGTGAAGAGTGTAATTGTCAAACTTAGTAATGGCTTTTATGAAGTCATTTGATCCACCATCTAAACTTCGCCAAACGTAAAATGTTCCTTGATAAACCTTTAAGTTATTTTCATCGGAAAACCTTTTTTCAAATGTAATTAAATCAGTCATCCCCAAATCCGATGCTAAAAATGGCTCTCCATCAATAGAAAATGCCACCATATTCCAGGTCTTCGATGTGCCTCCTGTAAGCATATCAATTGGTAATAAATCTACCTCCTTATCTTTACAAGATGTAACAAAAAGCAAAGTAAGAAGTGTATAAAGTACAGGTTTCATAGATACACGTTTATAATATAAAAACGAAAAAACTCTGATTTATGATAAATCAGAGTTTTTAAATATACAGTAAGGATATTATTTACCCAAAGCTTTTAACATGGTTTCTCCAATTTCTGCAGGAGAATCCACTACATGGATACCACATTCTCTCATGATAGCCATTTTTGCAGCAGCAGTATCATCAGCACCACCGATGATAGCACCGGCGTGGCCCATTCTTCTACCTTTAGGAGCTGTTTGTCCGGCGATGAAACCTACAACAGGCTTCTTGTTACCCGTTTCCTTGATGTAACGAGCAGCTTCTGCTTCCATACCGCCGCCTATTTCCCCGATCATTACGATACCTTCTGTTTCAGGATCATTCATTAACATTTCCACGGCTTGTTTAGTAGTAGTACCGATGATAGGGTCACCTCCGATACCGATAGCGGTAGATTGGCCAAGACCTACTTTAGTCAATTGGTCTACGGCTTCATATGTTAAAGTACCTGATTTTGAAACTACACCGATAGTACCTTTCTTGAAGATAAAACCAGGCATGATACCTACTTTCGCTTCTTCAGCAGTGATGATTCCCGGACAGTTTGGTCCGATTAAAGTACAATCATAAGTAGAGATGAAAGACTTAGCTTTCACCATATCTTTAGTAGGAATACCTTCTGTGATACAAACGATAACTTTGATGCCGGCTTGTGCAGCTTCCATGATGGCGTCAGCAGCGAACCCAGGGGGTACAAATATGATGGAAACATCTGCGCCAGTCTCTTTAACAGCTTCTTCAACGGTATTGAATACAGGTCTGTCCAAATGCGTTTGACCACCTTTACCTGGGGTCACACCGCCCACTACATTCGTGCCATATTCGATCATTTGGCCTGCATGAAATGTTCCTTCTGAGCCAGTGAAGCCCTGTACTATTACCTTCGAATTTTTGTTTACAAGAATACTCATTTTTGACTTGATTTGACAGATGTCGGTTTAAGAAATCCCAAAGTTTATAAATTCCTCCAAATGTACCTCTGAAATTAGAAAAATACAAAATCTAAGCCTGATTTTTCTCGAAAATCATGGTATCATTCAAATATAAAAAGAAAGGTTCGACTACCAGTCGAACCCTATATTACAGCCCGAAAGCCTCTTTTACTTTATCTACGTAGTCCAGTTTCTCCCAGGTGAATAGTTCTACCTGAACCTCAGCTCTTTGACCTGCATTTTCGAATACCTTGGTCACCACTTTAGGCTCTCTACCCATATGTCCGTAAGCGGCAGTTTCTGAATAGATAGGAGTACGTAATTTTAATCTTTGCTCTATAGCATAAGGACGCATATCAAAGATTTTTTCCACTACTTTTGCTATCTCACCATCTTTTAAGTTCACTTTACTTGTACCGTAAGTGTTTACAAAGATTCCACAAGGCTGTGCCACACCGATAGCATAAGATACCTGTACCAGAACCTCATCACATACTCCTGCAGCCACTAAGTTCTTTGCTATATGACGCGTAGCATAAGCTGCAGAACGGTCCACTTTACTAGGATCTTTTCCTGAGAATGCCCCTCCACCATGAGCTCCTTTGCCACCGTAAGTATCTACAATGATCTTACGACCAGTAAGTCCGGTATCTCCATGAGGACCACCGATTACAAATTTCCCTGTAGGGTTGATGTGATAAGTGATATTGTCCGTAAACAAGGCTTGAAGCTCAGGTTTTAAACGAGCTTTAACCCTTGGGATCACGATATTGATCATGTCCGACTTGATTTTAGCTAACATGGCTTCGTCCTCATCAAACTCATCATGCTGAGTAGAGATGACAATGGTATCAATACGCTGAGGATGATTGTCGTCAGTATACTCAATGGTTACCTGAGACTTAGTATCCGGTCTCAAATAGGTAATTTCTTTGTTTTCTCTGCGGATTTCTGCAATTTCCTGAAGGATTTTATGCGAGAGATCCAGAGCCAATGGCATATAATTATCCGTCTCTCTTGTAGCATAACCAAACATCATTCCTTGGTCTCCAGCGCCCTGAGCATTGGCTTTGGTTTCAAAATCATCCGTTGCCGTCTGACGTTCCACCCCTTGATTGATATCCGGAGATTGCTCATGTATAGAAGAGATGATTCCACAAGAATTCGCTTCGAACATGTACTCCGCTTTGGTATAACCTATCTTACGAATTACCTCTCTTGCTATATTCTGCACATCCAGGTAGGTGCTTGTGTTTACTTCACCCGCCAATACCACTAAACCGGTAGTCACTAAAGTTTCACATGCTACTTTAGAATTCGGGTCAAAAGCTAAAAAATGATCAATGAGAGCATCAGAGATTTGATCGGCTACTTTGTCAGGATGCCCTTCAGAAACCGATTCCGAAGTGAATAAATATGCCATATATTTTTTATTTAAACATTTGCCCTTGGCTTACCTTTCCGTGGGTGGGGCAAATTTGCTAAATTTTTTCTAAAAAATAACTTAATTATCTGACTTTTATGAATGACTTAGAGGTTTTTACTATTTAGACCTCCTAAAATAGATAAATTTACTATTTATACATTCACATGTCTTTCCGAGTGATAAGAAGATCTTACCAAAGGTCCTGATTCCACGTATTTGATTCCTCTCTTCAATCCTTCCACTCTATATTCTTCAAAAAGATCCGGATGAATGAATTCTATCACCTCGTGGTGCATTTTTGTGGGTTGTAAATACTGACCCAGGGTCAAAATATCACAACCTACGCTAGCAAGATCATCCATAGCTTCGAAGACCTCTTCCTTCTTTTCTCCAAACCCAAGCATGATGCCGGTTTTAGTGCGTTTTCCGTATTCTTTGGTTCTACGAATCTGCTCTAAGCTTCTCTCGTATTTAGCTTGAGGCCTAACCTTACGGTAGAAACTTTTTACGGTTTCCATATTGTGAGAAACCACTTCCTGTCCGGCAGATATCATACGGTAAAGGGCATCCCAGTCCGCTTTAGTGTCCGGAATCAAGGTTTCAATAGTAGTTTTTGGCGATAGTTTCTTCGTCTCCACTACCGTTTGATACCAGATCTCTGCACCTTTATCTTTCAGTTCGTCTCTGTTTACGGAAGTGATAACTGCATGTTTAACCCCCATGGTAGCTATAGCTTTAGCCACTCTTTCAGGTTCCTGGGTGTCATATTCATTAGGTCTACCTGTAGCTACGGCACAGAAGTTGCAACTGCGCGTACACACGTTTCCAAGGATCATAAACGTAGCCGTTCCTTCACCCCAGCATTCTCCCATATTGGGACAATTACCACTTTGACAGATGGTGTGTAGTTTATTATTATCTACGATTTCTCGTACTTTTCTGTAGTTCTCACCTATGGGAAGCTTCACGCGAAGCCAATCGGGACGTTTTTTCCTTTCAATCATTTTTCTTCTTTACGATCGATTTATTACCGAAATACAAAGTTAGATAAACGCTAACAAAGGTCTGAGGATTATCAGAGAAAGTTGACGCGAGTATTTCGGGTTTCTTCAGGAAGGTTTCTACGGAAGTACCTATTTCCAGTCCGGTAACACTATCACTGAAGGTATTGATATCTATGTTTGCGGCAATTTTGGCATGTAAGCCGGGATTGAATTTGATCCCCTGAAAACCATTCTTCAGGATTCCACCCACTCCACTGATTCTGCTTTTTATGTTAGGATCGTATTGAACGAAGTTATTACTGTCCTCATACCTTACATAGTAGGGCTTCATCAATCCTATGCTGGGACCACCCGCAGCTATTATACTTAATCCTACGTTACTGTCTTTACTTCTAGTGAATAAGGCGTATTCTCTACCGTATTGCGGACGAATGGTGAATAAATAGTTTCTCTTTCCTACGGTGTACTTGGGTCCAAAGCCGGTAAAGATGCTGTATTCTCTGGGGTTTTTGAGGTTGAGGATCTCCAAAGCCATATAGCGATACACGGATTTCCCTTTCCGAACATCTACAGGTACAGAACTTCTGACTACAAGACCTCCTATGAGACTGGTATAATTACTGGTGGTAGCGCCGAAGGCCAAGGTCTTCGAATCTATCTCTTCTTCCTCTTGTTGGGCAAAAGCAGGAAGGGTTATCAGAAGGAGTAATAGTTTCTTTAACATCTGATCCGAATATGGTCTGGTAAAAATAGATTTACCTACTTAAATTTACTAACGAAAGGATTGAATAATTTGTTCTGCTTTGATAATTTTGAACCGAATCCTAAATATCATTAACCTAATTGTCACAACAAATCGGCGTTTAGATGCAAGGTTGTAGCCGTGGTCTGCTGATACAATGTCTCTAAACTCAGGCGACTGTCCATTAATAGGGCCTGATGATTCTAAAGGTCCTATTCTCACCCATTCTTTGTTGGTTAAAAAAGTTCTTATGCTTGAATAAGATCACGTTTCCCACCCCTATAATGGGAGTGATCCAAAGGAAGTTCTCGTTTTCCCAAGGGGGCGTATTGTAAACTCCCCAGTCTATCAAGGCCATAGGAACTATAGGACTCATGCTTAACAAAGCCGTTTTCCAGACCCCACCTCTCTTGTATTTGTAAACAGACTTGATATCAGAGGGTTTGAAAGCATATTGTTCCATCCTTTGAGCGATGGAGTTGTATTTATATATAGTAAATGTGCTATCTTCTATATAGGCTATTTCCTCTTCGAAGTACTTGCCTTCTTTAGTTTTGAATCTTAAAATATCCCCTTCAAAGTACTTCCATCTTTTCCCGTTTCTATAGTTAGATACTACAATAAACGGATTTTTGGAGGTCATGGCCTTGAAGGCTTTGGGATCACTTTTTTCTAAAAGCTCTTCTACGGTTTTAAATTCCTGGGCTTGTGTGGCGAGTGACAACAGGAAGAAAGCTAAAAATAAGGTTCTTTTCATTTGGTTTCTGTTATGGACACTCCACCGGAAATGGCCATTTTCATGAGTTCTGTACTGGGGATATCCAGAATCTCTACATCCTTTTTTGACACTATGAAGGTCTGTCCTGAAATGGCATATCCATGGGGACAATACACACTCACCATATCTGGTAAATTAAAGACGTCCAGATTCTCCTGGGTTAAGAATCCCATCTTTTTCACTACAGGATGATAATTGATGGTGACCAGTACCCCGGTGGTAAATTTCTTTTTCTCCCCTAAGAACGCAGAAATTAGATCTTTAGTGGCTGTATAAAAGATTTTTACTAAGGGGAGGTTACTCAACTTCTCTTCTAACCATCCCTGTATAGTTATGGGCAGAATCTTAGTGAAAAGAACTCCAATAAATGCGGTACCACCTACCACAATTAGGAACCCTAAGCCGGGGATAAAGATCTTTTTGTTTGGATCTGTCCAACTCTCAAATTGTATCCTTCCTAAGCTATCTACAAAATCAAAGGCAGAGAAAAGGATGAGTACGGTGATGCCTAATGGGGCAATGAAGAGTAAGCCTCGGAAAAAGTAGGCTATAAAGCGATTGAATATGAAACGTATTGGATTTCTCATGACGATAGCATTGAGCCCTTAAAATTAGATTATATTTTTCACCTTACTTTCCATTAGGACTGGGTTTTTCTTGGAAATGACTTTTTCTTCCCCGAATTTTCTGGTCTAATCACATATCATATGAACTTAAACCTTTCAGGAAGAAATGCCTTGATCTGCGGTGCATCTGCCGGTATAGGTCAGGCTGTAGCTATTGAATTGGCAGAATTGGGGGCCAACTGTATCTTGTTTGCCAGGAACCCAGAAAAATTACAAAAGGTCTTAGGTGAGCTTAAGCAGGGTGAAGGACAATTTCACCGCTACCTTACGGCTGATTTTTCCCAACCTGAAGATGTCAAATCAGTGATAAATGGGATACAAGAGACTATTCATATTGTAATTAATAATACGGGCGGTCCAAAGGGCGGCCCCATAGTGGATGCAGATCCCGATGCTTTCCAAGAAGCATTTAAAATGCACATCGTCAACAGTCAGAATATTGCCCAAAGGGTTCTGCCAGGTATGAAAGAAGCCCAATTTGGAAGGTTTGTGAATATTATTTCTACCTCCGTACGTGTACCATTAAGAGGATTGGGGGTAAGTAATACCATTCGTGGAGCCATGGCTTCATGGGCTAAGACCTTAGCAAATGAAGTGGCTCCGTATGGGATTACCGTAAACAATGTGCTACCGGGCTCTACAGAAACCGGAAGATTGGCGAGCCTCATATCCTCTCAGGCAGAAGCTAGGGGAATGGACACGACAAGGGTCGTGGCAGAAATGCAAGCAGAAATTCCCATGGGAAGGTTCGGGAGACCGGAAGAAATAGCTTCTTTGGCAGCCTTTTTGTGTACTCCTGCCGCTTCTTACATAACAGGAGTTAGTATTCAGGCAGATGGAGGTAGGATAGGAAGTATCTAGTTAAAAGCTGAGGATAATCATACTTTGTTCTACTAATTTTTAGTTATCTTTCTAAAAAGTTTAGGCGTATGAAAGTGATATTGGTTGCTACTGACTTTTCTAAAGAAGCTGAAAACGCAGTAGAATATGCGGGTGCCGCAGCAAAGGTGGTTGGGGCAAAAGTGGTTTTGTTTCACTTATATAAATTGTCTGTTCATGCCCTGAATTCGCGCCTAGGTCCATCTACTTTTGATGATTTATATAATGCGAGTCAGAAGAAATTAGAGGACAGAGCGAAGGCATTGGCTGAAAAGTATGAGATCAAAACTGTGGCGGATTGGCACAAAGATGATTTCTATACCGAATTAAAATTGAGCTTAGCTCATTTTCAAGCAGACATCCTAGTTTTAGGTATGCCGGAGAAATCCTTGGAGCTAGATATGCTGGGGAATACTACCACAGCTGTAATAAACAGGTTAAAGGTTCCGGTACTTGCCATTCCTCTAGAGGTACAGTTTGAAGGAATTAAGACCATACTTTTTGCTGCAGATGTATTACGCGGGGTGCATCTGCATGTACTGGAAAAAGTGAAGGAGGTAGCTGCTGATTTTGGAGCTAAACAGGTGGAGATCTTCCATGTCAGTGAAAAGGTGAAAGAGCTTCAAGGCTTGAAAGAAGAAACCGAAAAAGCGTACGGAGAAGATGGAAGTGATATACAGTACTTCTACAAGAATGTCAGTTCCAATGCCGTCATTCGTGAAATCCAATTGGAATTAAAGGAAATACAAGCTGATATGTTAATCATGGTGCCAAATAAATATGGATTTTGGTCCTCTTTGATCCATAGAAGTAAAACCCGAATAATGGCTTTAAACAGCGAAGTGCCGCTATTGTCTTTGCCTTTGTAAATGAAGATTTTTGAGAACGATAACTATATCATTCTAGATAAACCTAGTGGCATAGCCTCTCAAGATGAGCCTGGTAAAAATGACTCCATCTTAAGTGCATTTCCGGGTTGTCATGTCTTGACCCGACTAGACAAGCGGGTAAGTGGTCTTATGGTGCTTGCTAAAAGTGCTGAAGTAGCCGCCAGGTGGTCACCGGAGAAATACAGTAAAACCTATCACTGCATCGTAAACTTGCCGGGACCGGGTAAAGAGGGGGTATTGAAACATTGGATTAAGAAGCAGGGATTGAAGGCAAAGGTTTTTGATCATGCTGTGGAAGGCGCAAAGCAGGCTATCTTGAGGTATCAACTAAGGGGTAATTCTCAACGTTACGCCTTGTATGCCGTAAAGATTGAGACGGGTAGATTCCATCAGATCCGTGCGCAGTTTAGTAAAGTTGGATTTCCTTTGGTAGGCGACTTAAAATATGGTTATAAGCGAAGCACTCCTGATGGATCTATATTTTTGAGTTGTACCCAAATAAAAGGCCCGGATTTCGAAGTAGAGATTCCTTTACCTTTTTTGTGGGCGAAATACGGTTTTGAAACGGGAAGCACTGTAATGGAAGGACTTCCTGCTTAAAAAATTTTAGGATTCATCTTTTTTTTTGTTGGTTTGTATCATTAATAACAACTATAAAACATGCGAAAGTTTAAGATCTTTCTTTTCATTCTCTTGCTGGTGGTATTAGGAATAGTTTGGTTCATAAGTACCGGATATTACGCCTCAGGAGACAGAGCCGGAACCATTTCTAATTTTAGTGAGAAAGGCTATGTCTTCAAGACTTGGGAAGGAGTATTAATGGAGGGAGGATATTCCGGTGAAACGGGTACCTTATCCCCTAGACCTTGGAATTTCTCCGCGAAAGACGATGCAGTGGTGAAGAAAGTCAGAGAAGCTTTGGCATCAGGAGAAAGAGTGACCCTTTTGTACCAGGAGAAGTTTATTAAGTTCCCTTGGAATGGAGATACGAAGTTCATAGTAGTAGATGTTCAGTTTCTACCAAAACCTGAAAGGATCCAGCCCCAAAGGATATTACCTACTCCCGTAGACACAGCAGAAACATTATAAGGGGCTTAATGCCCTTTTTTTATTATGAATAGACAAGTCAACCTGGATAAAATAGTTCATGAGCAGTTTGATATTTGCGTGATTGGTGCCGGTGCAAGCGGCGCAGGAGTTGCTTTAGATGCTGTATTAAGAGGATATAAAGTTGCTTTGATAGACAAAGGTGATTTCTGTGGAGAAACCTCTTCAAAATCCACCAAATTAATTCATGGCGGAGTCCGCTATTTGGAGCAGGCTTTCAAGAAGTTTGATTTTGGACAATTGCGACAAGTAAAGCACGGACTAAGAGAAAGGAAATTCTTGCATGCTAATGCCAGATATATTACCAAAAAGTTGGGTATAGTTACGCCCGTATTCAGTGCTTTTGAAGGGCTCTATTATTTTATTGGTCTGAAGATCTATGGCTTTTTTGCCCTCAAAGATCATTTCCCATCCGCGCGCTGGCTCACCAGAAAGGAGATGCTGACTGAAAGTCCGAACATTACTCCAAAGGCTCATAGTGGAATTTTGTATTATGATGGTCAATTAGACGATGCCCGTTTTGTGATGGCACTAGTAAAAACGGCAGCGAAAAACGGTGCCTCTGTGGCTAATCATTTGGAGCTGAAAGGATTCCAAAAAGATACAGAAGGGAAGTTAATAGGGGCTGATTTGTACGATAGGATAAAGGGTCAGAATTTGGAAATTAAAGCAAAAATCTTTGTCAACTGTACAGGGCCATTTTCAGATCCCATACGCCAAATGGCCAATCCTGACGAAGAAAAGCGCATAGCTCCTTCGAAAGGCGTGCATCTCATCTTACCAAAGAAATATTTTGAAGGAGACAAGGCCTTATTGATCCCTAAGACGGCTGATGGCCGACTCATCTTCGTCATTCCTTTCCGCTGGAAAGTGATGGTGGGTACTACGGATAGTCCCTACAGGAAAGGAGAGGAAGAGCCTTATCTGGAAAAAGATGAGATCAAATATCTTTTAGAGACCGCCAAGCCGTATCTAAAAGATGCTCCGGAGGAAAAAGATGTCAAAGCCGGATTTGGTGGGGTTAGACCCTTGCTCCTGGCCAAAAGACGGAATGCTGATAATACCAAATCACTGCTGAGAGATCATGAAGTGGAGGTGGATGAGGTGAGTGGACTGGTGAGTTTGTTAGGGGGAAAATGGACTACTTACCGGCTAATGGCTGAAGACACCGTGAACGTGGTTGATGAGATATTTGGACAAAAAAGAATTTGCAAGACTCATGAGTTTCCTTTAGACGGGAATGAGGAGCAAGTATTACCTCCACCCCATATGGAGGAGAGTTTTTGGTTCAGACTATTGAGCTATTATGGCTCAAATGTGTTTAAGGTCTTAGAAATTGACGGTGGGAAGGAGAAGAAGATTCATTCTGCCAGACCGTATTTAGAAGCAGAGGTTAGATATGCCTGCAGAGAAGAGATGGCCATGAATATTAGGGATTTCATGGCTCGAAGGGTTAGATGGGAGATTCTGGATTGGGACTCCTGTTACGAATCAGTAGAGAAAGTGGGTCAAATCATGGCGGAGGAGTTTAATTGGTCAGAAGAAAAACTTCAGCAAGAAGTTAATGACTATAAAGCATTGTTAAAAAAGTTTAGAGATGTGGGTGAGTGAGCTAGATCCGGAGGCCAAAGTGGCCTTGACGGATAGTAGGTTTCTTTCGAAACCGGATTCCAGCATATTTTTCGCCATTAAAGGGGAAAGGCATGATGGACATCAATTTATTCCGGAATTATACGATAAGGGTATTCGGGAGTTTGTAGTTGAAAAGAGAGCATTTAACGAAAAATTAAAAGGTATTCTGGAAAAAGAGGAAGTTAAGGCACTGCTTGTGGATAGCAGTATTCTTACTCTTCAGGAAATGGCGGGAAAAAATCGCCAGAAGTATGATCATCCAGTAATAGGGATTACAGGTAGTAATGGAAAGACCATAGTAAAGGAATGGTTAAATGCCTTGCTGGATAAAGATTTTGATATAGTAAAGAGTCCTAGATCCTATAATTCTCAGATAGGAGTGGCCCTATCCGTATGGGAAATGTCTTCTCGGTACCAATTGGGCATTTTTGAAGCCGGGATATCTCTTCCAGGAGAGATGAAAGCCTTGCAGAAGATCATTCAGCCTACTATAGGGGTTTTTACGAATATTGGTTCTTCGCATAGTGAGGGTTTTGAAAGTGACAGGCAAAAGATCAGAGAAAAGCTGCAGCTTTTTGTGAAATCAGAAACTTTAATCTATTGTAGAGATTATTCTGAAATTGAAGAGGAGGTGAATGCTTTCCTTTTGGAACAAAATCCAAACTTAAAAATAGTCTCCTGGTCGAAAGCTGATGTAGAGGTGAAGGATGGTAAGGCTTATTTTTTGTGGAAAGGTGAGAAGTATGAACTTCCCTTTATTGACGCCGCTTCCGTTGAAAATCTAGTGCATTGTATTTTAGCGGCTTTGAGTGTCAAGGAAGATTGGGATGTGCGAAGGTTGCGCTTTCTGAATCCGGTGGAGATGCGTTTAGAACTGAAAGAGGGAAGGGAGGATAATTATATCATTGACGATACTTACAATAATGACTTAGGTGGGCTTAAAATGGCCTTACAATTCATGAGTCAGGCGCACACCTTGAGGGGAAAGGTCTTGATACTTTCTGATATGTTTCAGACGGGATTGGAAGGAGAAAGCCTTTCTAGGGTCATGCAGGATTTGATAGCGCCTCAGGGCTTGAATACCTTTATTGGAGTAGGAGAACATTGGAAAAAATATCCTATCCACTTGTCCGGAGTAGAAACTCAGTATTATGATGACACTAAAGCTCTCTTGACTAGCGGTGCACTTGAGAGGATAAAAAGTTCACTTATTTTGGTTAAAGGGGCTAGGATCTTTGCCTTTGAAAAGATAGTAGAAAAACTAATCAAACGTAATCACGGCACCGTCCTGGAAATCAATTTAGATGCTATAACACATAATTTAAACTATTATAGGAGGCAATTGGGCTCATCTACTAAGATCATGGTGATGGTGAAGGCTTTTGCATATGGTAGCGGAAATGAGGTGGCCGCTTGGTTACAATATCACCGGGTAGATTATCTCACGGTGGCATTCCCGGATGAAGGAGTGGCTTTGCGTGAGAATGGCATTTCTCTTCCTATAATGGTGATGAACTCAGATCCGGATAGTTATAGCACCATTTTTGAATACGGATTGGAACCTGAGATCTATAGCTTTAGGGTTCTTGAGGCCTATTTGAAGGCAAAGGAGAATTGGAAGCCGGATGAGTTAACAAAGATTCACCTGAAGATTGACACCGGCATGCACCGCTTGGGATTTTTGGAAAAAGAAGTTCCTCCATTACTAAAAGCCCTAGAGGATCATCCTAAGGTACAAGTAGCAAGTATTTTTTCACATCTAGTAGGAGCTGATGAAGCTAAACATGATGCTTTCTCCAAAGAGCAGATTGCATGCTATGAACGGGCTTCATCTGCTATCATTAATGGTTTAGGCTACTCTCCGATCCGTCATATCTGTAATACGGCAGGCATTATTCGGTTTCCGGAGGCCAGGTATGATATGTCACGCTTAGGTATAGGACTCTATGGCGTAGCATCTTCAGGATTAGAGCAAAAAGATTTGCAGACCGTAGCCACTCTGAAAACTACTATTTCTCAAATTAAGGTTTTAGATCCAAAAGAAACCGTGGGTTATGGTAGATATGGAGTATTAAATAGAGAATCAAAAATAGCTACCATTGCTATTGGTTATGCGGATGGATATGACAGAGGTTTTGGTAGGGGCAATGCATTTGTTCTAGTCCATGGGAAAGCTTGTCCTACTATGGGTAGCATATGTATGGATATGTGCATGATAGATGTGACAGATGTGGATTGCAAAGAAGGGGATGAAGTCATAGTATTTGGTGAAAACCCATCTTTAACGGAGCTGGCAGAGAAGATAAATACTATTCCTTACGAGATCTTAACGGGCATTTCGTCTCGTGTGAAACGCGTTTTTTATCATGCCTAATCTTTTAGCGTAAAAGCATCCAGAAAGCTCCCTATGTTTTGAATGTAGTTTTCGAATTGGGAGCTTTCTGTGCTTAATGTTAGTATATAAAGTTTTTCTCCTTTGATCCAATACACCTGTTTCCAGGTCTGAATAAAATCATTTTTAGTTCCGGTATAGATCAAGTAGGCTTTATTATCGGGTAGTTTTTTTCTTTCCAAAATCTTAAAACCTTCTATTACTGAAGGTAGATATTGGGCGGAAAAATCAACGTATTTCTCTACCGGATAATTCTTAGCCGGAGCCTCTGCCACAGTGACGTTCAGGTTTTCCAGAAAGGTATCTTTTGGATGGTCTTGTGGGGCCAAAAGGCTACAGTCTTGCGCTTGGCATCCTTCTTTTATGGTCCAGCCTTGAGGTATAGGCAGGATGTAGTCAAACTTATTTAAAGTGTCAACTGTTTGCGCTATGGCGAAGACTGGAAAAAGAAAGAGGCAAAGGAACTTCATTTTATTTCGGTTATTTTTTTTACGTCATCCCAAAAAGATGGGTAAGATTTGGCTACTACACCCGGTTCCTCTATGATCACATCTCCTAATTGACACAGTGGAGCAAAGGCCATGGCCATTCTATGGTCATCATAAGTGGCTATTTGAGGTATCTCTGTATATGCTTTGAAGTTAGTTACCTTGTATTTGAGGTTTTTCTCTACTTCAACAAGTTCAGCTCCTATTTTCTTTAATTCGTTTTGAAGAGCTAGTACTCTATCCGTCTCTTTGATCTTCAAACTTTCAATACCCGTTAACTCACCTTCTATTCTAAGGGCGGCTAAAATGACGGCTACGGTCTGAGTTAGATCAGGGCAGTCAGAGAAATTCCAGCGGAAGTCTTTTGCAGCAGGTATCTTTTCTAAAAGTACTCCATCTTTAGTAAAAGTACTCTTTACTCCAAGATGAACCATGATATCAGCAATGGCGCTGTCTCCTTGTAAAGAATTTAATTTTAAGCCTAAAAGCTCGATTTTAGTCTCAGGATGTGACGCCAAAGCCACCATGGAGTACCAGTAGGAGGCTCCAGACCAATCCGACTCGATTTGATAAGTTACCGGAGTATATGTTTGAGGCTTAACCTTTAGTGTCTTTGCTTTCCAATCAGCTTCCACCTTCACCCCAAATGCCTCCATTTGTCGGATAGTCATGGTAATATATGGAATGGATCCTATTTCACCGGTGAGTTGTATTTCTAATCCCTGTGGAAGGGTTGGAGCTATCATAAGCAGAGCTGAGATATACTGACTGCTCACATCACCACGAATCTCCAGCTGATTGGTTTTTTGATCTGTGAATCCATGGATTTTATGTGGGGGATATCCCGGTTTTTCTAGATATTCTATCTCCGCACCCAGGGTTTTAAGAGCGTCAATCAAAATGCCTATAGGTCTTTCGCACATTCTGGGAGTTCCGGTCATGATCTTAGGCGTATTCGTAGCCGTAAAGAAGGCGGTTAGGAAACGCATGGTAGTTCCTGCATCTAGTACATCCGCTGTTTCTTCAGTACTTTGAAGAAGACGTATCATGGTTTGCGTATCTCTAGCGGAGGACAGATTTTTCAATTCCGATTTGAATCCGGTCAAGGCGTTTAAAATAAGTGCTCTGTTGCTCTCACTTTTGGAGGAAGCCAGAGCTATGCGTTCATTGAATAATCCCGATGATTTGTGTAAAAAATATGAGGTCAAAGCTTAATGATTTTTGTGCAAAGATAAATTGAAAAATTGGGATAGGGTAGTTGCAAGAAGAATATGCTGCCGTTTGTCCTATTTCCTTGCCAATCTTATGGCAAATTGGTTCGTTTATCCGAAATAAGTTGCGAAAATCTGTAATTGGGTTAATTTTGTTATAATTCTAACACTTAAATTTATATAATATGTATCCTGTAGTAGCGATTGTTTTTTTAGTAGTAGTCATCATCATGATGGGAGTCAAGGTGGTGCCTCAGCAGACTGCTTTCATCGTGGAAAGACTGGGTAAATTTAACGGAGTTCTCCAACCGGGTATCAACTTCATAATCCCATTTTTCGACAGAGTAGCCTATAAGCATAGTCTCAAGGAGAAGGCCTATGATATACATGAGCAGATCTGTATCACGAAAGATAACGTGCAAGTAAGAGTAGACGGTGTGATCTTCTTGCAGGTGATTGATCCTAAACAAGCTTCATACGGTATCAATGATTTTGCATTTGCCGTTACTCAGTTGGCTCAAACTACCATGCGTAGTGAGATTGGTAAGATAGACTTAGATAAGACTTTCGTAGAAAGGATGGTGATAAACCATGCGGTGGTAGCGGCCATTGATGAGGCGGCTATAGGTTGGGGTGTGAAAGTCCTTCGTTACGAGATTAAAAACATTACTCCTCCTGCTACTGTACTTCAAGCTATGGAAAAGCAGATGCAGGCAGAGAGGGAGAGACGTTCTGTGATTCTTGAGTCTGAAGGTAAGAAGCAGTTTGCTATCAACGTGGCAGAAGGGGAGAAGGCAAGACTCGTATTGGAATCTGAGGCTCAGAAATTGCAGCAAATTAACCAAGCTGAGGGTGAAGCGGCAGCCATACGTTCTGTAGCGGAGGCAACGGCTGAATCTATTCGTTTAGTGGCAGAGGCTCTGCAGACGAAAGGAGGTATGGAAGCGTTACAATTAAAAGTGGCCGGAGATTATATAGAGCAGTTTGGTAACCTGGCTAAGACAAACAATACCATGATTATTCCTTCAAATCTTGCTGATTTGTCGGGTGTGATCGCAACAGCAATGAATGTCATTAAAAAAGAAAAATAACAATGGAACCAATTAGCTTCTGGGTAGTCATAGGAATTGCCCTACTTATCGTAGAGATACTGTCGGTCTCATTTTATTCCATATTCTTTGGGATCGGCGGTTTGGTAACTGCACTTTTTGTATACATTGGTTTAGCGGATGAAATCTCTGCACAGTTGTTAGTGTTTGGGATAGCTTCTATGGCCAGTTTGTTTATATTCCGTAAAAAACTTGTGGAATTGTTCGATAAGAATGCTAAGGATTTTAAAGAGATCGTTGATGATTTTGCGAAGGTATCTTCTCCAATTCCTCCACATGGGGAAGGAAAAGTGTACTACAGAGGAGCGGACTGGATTGCGTACTCAGATGCAGAACACAGCATTGATAAAGATGCCCGGGTAAAGATTCGGAAGATCGATGGAATTAAACTGATTGTTGAACCCGCTTAAGCGCCTCATTGAGGCGCTTTTTTTTTGCGGATTAAAATTTGATAAGAATTATAGAAAAATATTGTTAGATTCGTCTAACAATTGTAGTTTTGTTTCATTATGAAGCAGATGATACAAATATTGTTAATGGTTTTGTCCTTGAGTTCCTATGCTCAAGGGGTAGTTTCAGGTAGAGTTCAGTCGGGAGGCAAGCCGGTAGTGGCTGCTTCCGTTACACTTGGTTCGCAAGGGGTTTTTACTGACGAGGAGGGTAAATTCGAATTGAGAGGGGTATTGTCGGGGAAGATTAAGGTATCTGCTGTGGGTTATACTGCAGAGGTAAGGGACTGGGATGGTATAACAAGAGACCTTGGAGTTATTGAGTTGCGCGAATCTGCAGCAGCATTAGATGAAGTGGTCATTAGTGGTACCATGAAGGAAGTCTCCCGCTTAGATAGTCCTGTACCTGTGGAAGTTTTTACGGCCAGGTTCTTTAAGTCTAATCCTAATCCTTCGGTATTTGATGCGCTGCAGATTGTTAACGGGGTAAGACCACAGGTGAACTGTAATGTATGCAGTACCGGCGATATTCACATTAACGGCCTGGAGGGACCCTATACCATGGTGCTGATTGACGGGATGCCGATAGTGAGCGGCTTATCCACCGTATACGGCCTGAGCGGTATTCCGCAGGCATTGATAGAGCGCATGGAAGTAGTGAAAGGTCCTGCTTCCACGCTGTACGGAAGCGAAGCGGTAGGCGGACTGATAAATATCATTACAAAAACACCTAATAAGGCTCCGGTATTTTCAGTAGATGCCTTTGCCACCACCTGGGGGGAGGTGAATGCCGATGTGGCTGGGAAATTTAAAGCGGGAGACAGGGTACAGTCCTTACTGGGGGTAAACTACTTCAATTTTCAGAATCCGGTAGATAAGAACAACGATAATTTTACGGACCTTACTTTACAGCACAGAATATCGGTGTTTAATAAATGGGACATTCAGCAAAAAGGGGGGCGCGCTTTGTCTTTGGCAGGTCGTTATATGTACGAAGACCGCTGGGGCGGGGAGATGACCTGGAACCGTTCCTTCCGGGGCGGTGACGAAGTGTATGGAGAAAGTATTTATACCCAACGCTGGGAGGCGTTCGGAAACTATAAGCTGTCGTCTAAATTCAATTTTATGTTCAGCGGCAACTGGCATGATCAGAACAGCGTATACGGAGATACGCCTTACCTGGCTAACCAGAATATTTATTTCGGCCAACTTACCTGGGGTCAGAGAGTGAAGGCGCATGATCTGCTGGCCGGCCTGGCCTACCGTTATACGTACTATGATGACAATACTCCGGCCACTTTCATCAGCGGAAGAAACCAGCCTACCCACACCCACCTGCCCGGTATTTTTCTGCAGGACGAGATCCGGCTGAATACGAACCATACCGTTATGCTGGGTGCCCGCTACGACTACAATTCGGTACACGGAAGCATTTTTTCACCGAGAGTGAACTATAAATGGAGCTCGGATGACCGTTCTACTGTATTCAGGCTGGGCGGAGGAAACGGCTTCCGGGTGGCCAACGTATTTACCGAAGACCATGCGGCCCTCACCGGTGCCCGGGAAGTAGTATTCCTGGAAGATCTGAAACCGGAAACCTCGTGGAACGGGAACGCCAACCTGGTGAAGAAGTTTTATCTGGATAACGGTACTTTTCTGAACGTAGATGCCACCGTCTTCTATACCTATTTTACCAATAAGATCATTCCGGATTATGATACGGATGCGAATAAGATCATCTATGCCAACCTCGACGGCCATGCCGTTTCCAAGGGGGTATCGCTGAGTGTGGATGCTGCTTTTGCCAGTGGCCTGAAAATTCTCCTGGGCGGTACGCTGATGGATGTGCATACTACCGGGGAAGGGCAGAAGGAAAGGCAGATGTTTGCCGAACGTTTTACCGGAACCTGGAGTGTGGGATATACTTTTGCGAAGCAGAAAATCAATGTGGATTATACCGGTAACCTGTACGGCCCCATGCGTCTGCCGCTCTTAGGAGACTCAGACCCGCGCCCGGAATATTCGCCCGTGTGGAGCATTCAGAATATCCAGGTAACCAAAAGCTTCAGGGATCAATGGGAAATTTACGGAGGGATTAAAAACCTGCTCAACTGGACCCCGGCCAAAAACACCCCTTTCCTGATTGCAAGAGCGCATGATCCTTTTGATAAAGAGGTGGTATTTGACGGGACCGGAAGCCCGGTACCCTCGGAAAATAACCCCTACGGCCTGACCTTTGATCCTTCTTATGTTTATGCCTCCAATCAGGGAATCCGGGGATTTTTAGGGGTGAGGTTTACGGTGAAATAGAGGGATCTCCATCTAAAGTCCCTTGTTTGTATTTCCTGTGAATTAATACTATATTTGTCAGGTAGAGCTTAATGACCACTAGAGCTATGCCTATAAGCATCATTATAATTGAAGATGATCCGCTATACAATCAAACGCTCCGGAAGATTATAGATCATGAAGACGGAATGACCTGTGTGGCGCAGTGCTATTCATACGAGGATGCCGTAGATCAATTGAAAGCCTTAAATCCGCATGTGGCATTGGTTGACATCCGGTTGGAAAACAAGAGCGGAATAGAGGTGATGGAAGCGGTAGCCGGGTTCGGTCTGCAGACACAATACATTATCTGCTCTGTGTCTGATGATGACCGGAATATAGTATCTGCCTTACGCATAGGAGCTTCGGGTTACCTGGTTAAAGGAGAAAGTATGGAGAAGATTGTGGCCTCAATCAGGGAAGTGTACCAGGGCGGAGTACCTTTTTCGTCTAAAGTGGCACGAAAGGTGTTAAAGCAGTTCAGTCCCAAAGAAACTTTTCATGAACTTACCAAAACAGAGCAAGAGGTGATTCTCCTGGTGTCGCAGGGTTTGACTTACCAGGAGATTTCAGATAAGCAATGTGTGTCTCTGGATACGGTCAGAAAGCACCTGGTCAATATATACCGTAAACTGGGAGTGAATAATAAGGTAGAAGCCATCAATAAAATAAGAGGAATAATGTGATTTTTTATGGAAAATCATGTATTTACGTTCTTTGCCTTTGGATTCAACGTCAGCTGTTCCTTATACTTTATCCTGAGGTATTTCGCAAAAGGGGCACTATACTATATTTACTTTTCGGGTATAGGTATCATGCATTCCGCGTACATGATTTTTTGTAACCGGCTTTTCTTAAATCTCTTTAGTAAGGAATGGCATCCCGCGCTGCTACAAACCAGTTCTGTAAGCCTTAGTGCTGTGGTTTTATTTTTTTACTTATTCATGTTGAATTTTCTAGATTTAGAAAGTGAAAAATTTACGAAGACTATCCTGCGTTTTGGGTGCATATACATGGTAGCCGGTATATTCTGCAAAATGCTGAAGCTCAGTTATTCCTGGGCATCCGATGTTTCTGTTAATTTTTTCGTGAATTATTTTGTGGTGGTGGATGCCCTCGTATTATTCTCATTGTTTTTCTATGTGGCAAGGAATCGGAAACGCCACAGTTTTTATTTACTTCTTGGCATTCTTGTCATTATTGCTCTTGGTCTTTGTATTCATGGAAACCGGTTTTTCGGGTGGGATGTATCCAGGTACCATCTTCGGCAGGCCGAAATATTGACAGGAAATGTTCTTTTCTTCCTGATGATTTTAGCCAAAGAGAAAGAAGATTATCAGAAGATAACTCAGGAGCTGGCCCTTGCGGAGATCCAAAGACAAAAAGATATCCTTGACGAGCGCGACAGGATAGCCCGCGATATTCACGACGAGATCGGGGCGGGCGTATCAGCCATAAAGCTTCACCTGGAACTTTTGAGTCGTAAGCAGCGGGATCAAAAGGAAGTGGAGTCTGATTTACAGGAGCTATTGTCCGTATCTGATGGGGTCAATCAGGCGATGCGCCGGATGATTCAGAACCTGGATACCTCCTCCATGATGACCGGTACTTTTGTAAGCTATATTTCGGAGTATTGTGAGCAGTTTTTGAGGAAAGCGCAAATCCGCTATGTCTTAAGACAAACGTTAACAGATGAATTACGGGTTCTTCCGCCTGCGGTTACCCGGCATTTGTCTTTATGTATCAAAGAGGCTCTGAACAATATTTATAAGCACAGCCGGGCCGGGGAGGTGAGCCTTACGGTATTACAGGATGAAACTTCTTTAGTGATCACCCTGAAAGACAACGGCGTGGGCTTCTCCGGTTCAGACCGGACGGACTCCTGCGGTATAAATAATATGAAAAACCGCATGGAGCTTATTGGCGGTACGTTTTCCATACAGTCTTCAGAAAAGGGAACGGAAATTTTGCTGAGGGCTGTAATTTAGCATCTTCCGGTTTTCTTCCGGATTTCCAGTTTTATTCTCACTTGTGCGGGGGGATAAGTCTCCGTTTTAAAAAATCACATTTTTGTGTAATTGCGGTCTCTGTATACCGGTAGTAGTTTTGCAGGAGAGAACTAAAAGCCGGAATATCCCGAAAAAGCGGCTGAATACGGAGAGTAGGGGAAGAACTTCTATAGAACGCTATGAAATCACTGTTTACATTAATTATTCTTCTTCTGTTAGGACTAAGTACTTACGCTCAGGATATAGTCATAAAAAATGACAAAACGGAACTTAAAGCCCAGGTGTTGGAAATACTTGCCGGAGAGATAAAATATAAAAAGTGGGAGCATCTGGACGGCCCTACCTATACCATACTGAAAAGCGAAGTTTTTATGATTATCTATAAAAACGGAAGCCGGGAAACATTTGATGTAAAACCCACTGCACCGGTGACTGCTCCTGCACCGGTAGTTACGCCTGCTGCCCAAACAACGTCTTCTCCTGCACCGGTGGCTACTCCTGCTGTGTCTTCTCCTGCACCGGTAGAAGAAACGTTAGGTACGCCAAAACCGGCCGGTGACCGCGACCGATATGCATTTACCCCAAAGGATAAAGCCCGGGAAAGAAACAAGAAGCCCGGGAAAGACTATAATCAGGCTGACCAGATTACAGGTTTTGGGGTTTTCTTAAATACCATAGGCAAGACCACCGTTCCTACCATCGGGATGAATAGCGAATCATTCTGGATTGCTCCCAATGTGGCATATTACTACGGGATATATCTCAGTTACCACCAGGAGGAACTGATGGGATACAAAATGTGGGCACTTCCCGTGGCCTTAAATGTAGGAGCCTCTTATTATTTCAACCAGCTCATCAAATTAGACAAGCGAATAGCTACGGTTTATGCCACTCCTTATCTTTCAATACAGAACTCTTTTGTCTTTATAGACGGAGAGTCTCAGAGTAGTAAAACTAATTTTGGTTTTGCCTTCAGAACCGGCGGCAGTTACCGGTTCAGCAAAACCTGGGGGGTATTCGGTGAGGTGCATATAGGTAAAGGGGATCCCGGATTCCAGGTGGGGCTATGCCGGGCTTGGGTAAAAAAGTGAAATAAGAAATCTTAAGTAACATTAAATTAATCGATTCACTATATGAAAAATATAAAAACGGTAACTCTGTGTATTGGGCTGATTTTTCTCTCTGGAGCCTGTGAAAAGAAAGATGATATTGATCCTGAGTTCATTCGAGAATTCAATGACCAACTGGAGATTGTAGGAGCTGTAAAAAAGAAAGGAAATATACCTGTACCGCAAGAGGGTAGCTTTGGGGCTGCGATGGAAATAACAACTCCAAGTTTAGAGATAGAACCGGATAAAGAATTTCAAATCGATATTGCTACAGAAGAACCAGGGGTGGTAGTATTTATTCAATTAGATGGTATGGATGATTACTTTGAAATCGCTTACGATGATCAAAATCGCGCCATTGGTAAGATACCTGGACTAAGAGAACGCTTTGCTGAGGTAAGTCAAGGTCCACCTTTCTCAAAAACGCCTATCAAACGTATAATTGTCTGTTGTTGGTGTGGCCATTTTAGTAAACCTAAGCCTATTAAAGTTAAAGTATCTGCCAAGGTCGCCGTTTGTAAGCCACCAAAGAAAAATGGCAAACCGGATATGAGTCAAATGCATGATAAAAAATTCTGGTCACAGCCAAAAACTCTCTATATGAATGTCAACATAAGGCCGGGTAATTGCCAAGATATACAAAAGAAAGGTGATGATCTCATAAAGCAAATGAATGCCTTTTTATCTAATCCTTCGAGCAGCGGTTGTACCTCGCTCAAAAGATCTTCATTACAACTTTTAGAAGATATTAAAAAATGTCCGGGATTTACCAATGATCAATATTATAGAGACGCACTGGATCTTTGGAGAAGTATCGATTGTTCTGATTTTTAATAAAATAAATTTTAACAAAAAGACAAATGACATCACTAAGAAAACAATTAAGAAAAGCGGGGTATGATTTAATAGATGGTCCCGTAAGGAATCATAAGCCATTACAGTTGTGGTTGAAACCACTGTTCAAACAAGCGGAGTTATACTATTCCGATTTAAATCATGCATTTGATAGTCCTGTTACGCTCGTTGAAGAGTTTGATCCTGCATTAACCGTAGACTCAACAAAAAAAAGATGAGTATGGATTTAATGTCGGAATCACAGTTTTAGAGGAGATACTTAAATCTCTCGGTTTGGGAGCATTTGAACTTTCATCAAAAGTAAAATCAGGAAAGAAAGTTACGATAAGTTATGATCATTCATAACAAAAATACTCCCTATAGGAAATGTTGAGGACTACTTTTTTAAAGCTGATTTTAGGCACCCCAACAATACTTTACTAAAAAATGCAAATCGAAATAAAATTTTGGTTATTACGGGTGTTGTACTGGCACAAGACTTAAATGTTGAAATAGAAACTGATTTTGACCTGGATATTAGCTTACAGGCAGAACTAAACACAATGGTGGATGGGAAAGTGGTTTTCGATATTGACAGTAATCGGAAATTGAAAATGGTTTCAAAGAGTAATAATTTCTTCCCCATTGCTGTAAAAGCCAACCGAATTGACTTTGATAAAGGGGCTTTCAGTAAATTGAAACTGGTTACTGACAAGATAAACGACATTTTCTGATATTGTAAATAGTAAGTTCGGGACGAAGAAGACGTAACTCCACAAGAATATTATCTGTATAATACGTTTAAAGTACGGCTCTTGTGTCCATAGATTCGTAGTATTAAAGTCTAATCGCCGACAATAAATTGCCGGGTAACCGGCTCGCAGGAGTCGATCCGCCGGTCGCGCAGGTAGGGCCAGGTGATGCGATAGTATTCGGTTTTGTCGAGGTCTATTTCCTGCACGTGCACTTCTTCCTGTTCGTGCGAGGCCTTATACAGCAGGCGACCGTGGGGGTTGGCGATAAATGAACCGCCCCAGAATTGCTGGTTGGCTTCCGTTCCGACACGGTTCACCGATACCACATACAGACCGTTGGCTACTCCTGCTGTGTCTTCTCCTGCACCGGTAGAAGAAACGTTAGGTAGGCCAAAACCGGCAGGTGACCCAGACCGATATGCATTTACCCCACAGGATAAAGACCGTGCCAGGAACAAAAAGCCCGGGAAGGACTATAATCAGGCTGACCAAATTACAGGTTTTGGGGTTTTCTTAAATACCATAGGCAAGACCACCGTTCCTACCATCGGGATGAACAGCGAAACATTCTTTGCTCCCAATGTGGCATATTACTACGGGATATATCTCAGTTACCACCAGGAGGAAATCATGGGGTATAAAATGTGGGCACTTCCGAATGCTATAAATGTGGGAGCCTCATATTATTTCAACCAGCTCATCAAATTAGACAAGCGAATAGCTACGGTTTATGCCACTCCTTATCTTTCAATACAGAACTCTTTTGTCTTTATAGACGGAGAGTCTCAGAGTAGTAAAACTAATTTTGGTTTTGCCTTCAGAACCGGCGGCAGTTATAGGTTCAGTAAGACATGGGGATTATTTGGTGAGTTGCATATCGGTCAAGGTGATCCATCATTTCAGGTGGGATTATCCAAGGCTATAGTAAAAAGTGAGATAAGAAAAAGATACAAATAATTTATACCCTAATGAAATCCGGAAAACTATTTAGGAGGCTTTTCGCAGTAGTGGCGTTGGCCCCGGTTTTGTCCTCCTGTTTTGAAGAAGTGAACATGCAGGGGGTAGATTTAGCAGGCAAGTGGGAGCATACATTATCCCATTGTTCTTTTATGGATGATGATGAGTGGCAGGATTTCAGCGCATTTCGACTGATATATCAATTGAAAAAAGACTGCACATTAGCATACGGTTTTCCGGATAGTGGCAGTGAGTTTATAGCGTTTGGAACCTGGGAAAAGGTAGATGATTCTCATTTCAGGCTTATTGAAAAAAACTTTGGCAGCATGAGTACCACCACCTACCGTTTTGTAGAAAGAAAAGGCAGCAATGCTATCATAGTTCAACCTACGGAGAGTGCAACACCAGGCGTGCCAGGCTGTTTAGAACTTTGGGAAAAGCGCTGAACGGATGATTATATTGTAAACCCTTGTGACGAATGAACAGGTATAAACATCACGCTACCGTTAGTTTTATAAAGAAGTGGCTGGTGGTATTCTTATTGGCTGCCTGCAGTAAGGGGGAGAGCCCCTTCAGCAATATAGACCTGCCGGACGACGGCGGCCCCAAACCGCCCGTCAATACCAATAAAAACACGCCTATCATCTTTGAAAACAGCACATTTTCAGGCTCTGTGCTGGTCACTTTTACTGATAATACCAAAGAGGAGGTAAGGTTTGAAAACGGTAAGGGTACCGTACCCCTAAGCCTCCGGGCCGATAAAACCATCGCCAGCCTACAGCCGGAAAATGAAGCCCTGATCCTGATAGGCCGAAAAGAAAAATCGGAAATACGGCTAAATTACTCTAACGGCACCCTGAGCCACCGAATGGCAATAGACGGGTTTGTGCCCATAGGCTCCTATGCAGAGTTTCAGCTGATTGGCAAAGACGCCTTTACACTGGCCAACAGCTATCAACTGGAAGACGACCTGGACCTGATGAGCGTAGAGTGGGTTCCCCTGGGCAAAACCAATGCTCCGTTCAAAGGGAATTTTGACGGCGATCATCACCAGCTCGATAATCTTAAAATATCCGTATCTGCTGATGACGGTGTCACCGCCTCCATTTTTGGGACTTTGGGAGGAACAGAGACGAACTTTATTAAAAATATTATCGTAAAATCGGGAGAAATAAAAGCCCGTTACGCAGCTACTATTGCGGGAGGATTAAGAGCCACTGCTCATACCATAGAAAACTGTATCAATCATATCCCGGTTACAGGAGGACTAGCAGGTGCGTATGGTATCGCATCCAGCGGCAGGGTGGTGAATTGCAGGAATTTTGGGACAATTACCGGGATTGTTGCTGAGGGAATAGGAGGCACTACAATTTTCGATAGTGTAAATGAGGGAGAGATATCAGCGGAGTATGCATATGGTATCGGCGGCGGACAGAACGTCAAAAACTGCATCAATAAAGGCAATATTACCGGAAGCCTTACAGCCGCAGGTATAGGTAGCGGCACAATAGTAGATTGTATAAATGAAGGAGAAATTGTTGGAGTATACACGAGCAGCGGTATCGGAGAGGGAAATATTAAAAACTGCACCAATAAAGGAAAAATTATAGGTGGAGCAGGTGCTTCGGGAATAGCTGAGACGGCTTATAACCTAGAAAATTGTGTTAACGAGGGAGATATTTATAGCGAAACAGGATATGCTTGTGGTATAGGTAGAGGGCATATTACAGACTGTGCCAACAAAGGTAATGTAACCGGAGGTATATCCGCAGCAGGTATAATAAGTGCAAGCAGCAGTCATCAAGCCTTAATAGTAAATTGTATAAACGAGGGAGATATTAATGGTAAAACCGATTATGCTGCGGGTATTGTCATTGGCAAACCGACTGCAAAAAAATGTATCAATAAAGGTAATGTTACCGGGGTGAAGGGTGTTGCAGGTATAAGTACTGCAGGAAACTATAATGTTTCTGGCTCTTACGCTGAAGATTGTATAAATGAAGGTGACATCTCTGGACAAGGGGAGCAAATAGGAGGTATATTAGACCGGGGTATAGCTATTAATTGTGTCAACAAAGGCAAGATTACTGTGCTGGGAGATACGGAAGCCTCTGTGGGCGGTATAGTAGGCAATGGAGCTGCTGAAAAATGTGTAAATGAAGGGGAAATTCAGGGGGCCAAAGGGAATACAGGAGGGGTTGTAGGTTTGTTGGATGGGGTAAATAGTAATTATGGTAACGGTACCAAGGGTGAAAATAGGAATACAGGTACGGTTAAAGGATCAGGGATTGTAGGAGGGGTAGTGGGTTCCGTGAGTCGAAATAGTCTGGCGGAGACGGCAGTTTATAAAAGCTCAAATGAAGGGGAAATCAGGGGACTTGGGGAGTTTACTGGGGGAGTTATCGGATATATCGGATATTCAGACACTTATTACGGGGTAATATCAGGATGCTCCAACACAGGAGACATTTATGGAAACGGAAAAGTGGGCGGAATTACATCTTATTTGCAAAAAGGCTACATTCTATCCGGCACTAACCGGGGAAAGATAGTGGGCGGGAGCTTAGAAGAATCTCATACCGGGGGGATAGCGGGGGAAGCGAATAAAGATGCTTACATTGTTTCAAGTTTTAATACGGGGGAGATATCCGGAGGGAAGAATGTAGGCGGGATTGTAGGCAGTGGAGGAGGAATATATGGCTGTTATAATGCAGGCAAGATATCGGGGAGTGTTTTGGTGGGAGGAATAAGCGGAAGACTTAGCCTTATACAGTCATGCTATAATAAAGGAGTTATACAGGCCGTGTCACAGTCGGGCGGGATAGCGGGAGAAGGTACTTACGAAATTCGTGGCTGTTATAATATAGGAGAAATTAAGGGAGACCCCCGCTCCGGTAATGGCCCTGTTGCGGGGGTAATACCCCATAATTCTACAAGCCAGGTATACATTGAAAATTATTATTTCCCTTCTTCCGGCATTAGGGGAAATGGAATATCGGCGTTTAGTGCAAGTGACTGGCCTACGCCCCAAATAAATTCATCGTATAAATTATGGGTAGAGGGAGAGGGCGTGAGGGGATATGTTACTAATTATCCTGTATATGGTTACTGGAAATCCTTAGGGAGCTGGAATAATGGGGAGCCTATCTTCCCGAAATTACATTTTGAAAATGATGAAAAATAGAGTATTGCCTGTTTTAGCGCTGGGCTTAATGATGCTGCTTACCTCATGCGGAAAAGAGGGTGTTGATCCGGAAGAAGCCGATAGGAAAAACACGGGGGAGTTTACCTATTATAGTACGATCCCCGTTTTAGGCACCTGTCATAAAAAAATCTTTACAGACTCTCCGCAGGAGCATTATGTCATTATCGAGGGCTACCAGGATCCCGGTGAGCCGCCTACATGGGCTCCTTATCTAATTTTTGCCTTCCTCCCGGATGACGATTCCGGAAGTTTTGAAGTAGGGCCGCCCGACTCCGGTAAACCTGTCTGGGGGTACGGCTCAGGTATTAATAGAGGGTATATAGAGTTAATATCAGGTACGGTGACCAAAACCGGAGCTACCCGCTTTACGTTTGAGGGGATACTCACAGAAGACGGACAAGCCTGGCCCGTAACAGCGAAAGGGAATTACTGAAAACTGAAAGGGTATGAAAAAAATGATATCATTGCTATTGGTTGGTTTCCTGTTTTCTTCCTGTGAAGAAGAAGAAATAGGTTTGGGTACAGGAAAGTTCTATGTTGCAGGCTGGGAGTATAGCGGGCCGGGTGTAAAGATAGAAAACGAAGATTGCGCTGCGGGGAATATTGTCAGCGTGGCGCTGGAAGAGAAAGACATTTATCTTTTTGTTTTCAACATGCCGGAGGCTGCGTCAGGATCATTCCGGGTGGGTTCCAGGTCAGATGGCACCTGTGCTCTTAAAATTGGTATAAAGCACGGTGCAAAAAATTATTATTCTTTGTCAGGAACCTTAACTAAAACCGGGGCCAGGAAGTACAACTATATTATCACCATGTACAGTGATTTCTCCGATGACTTTTACACTTCTCAGGGCGAAGGGAGCTATTGAATAACTGCCATTGAATCAAATTAGAATCTGAAAGAATTTTTATCTTAAAAGTTTATACTACTTCTGAGTATAATTTGGCGCGGACGAAGTTGAAAGGTGGTTTCCTCTCTTTGGAAATAAAGAAGGTTGATGTTCCTGAATGTACTTTGATTAGTAAGGTTGCTCAAAGTTAGTTCTACATCTTGTTTTAATCTGGGTAAAGTGTACCTGAGGGAAACATCTGCAAGGAGATATTTCGGGTCTGTATTTTGTATGTTATAATGCTCGGCTGACAGGCGTATCAAGCTTCTGGGGTAGGGTGAGATCCCCATAGAAAGTTTTTGAGAGATGATGTTAATAGTTGAATTCCGGTTTTTTGAAATAGTCAGAGTACCTTTATAAGAAATATCTAAATACTTAAAGGTGTTATTGTTGACAGAAAGATTAGGCGCAAAGGCTTGTTGCGTATAGTTCAGAAAGGTGCCATTTAAATACTGATCCGCGTTACCTTTAAAAAGCGTAGCACCCAGTGTGAGCTTTGTTTTAATGGGGAAGAAATATTTGGTGAACCGGCTGTCAATACTGTGGTTATTTCTTCTGTTTTCTTTTTCCAAGTATGTAATTAACTGGTATCCGTCAGGACTGATCAGATTTTGTGAAATCAGGTTTTGAATATCCCGGCTATAGGTATAGCTGGTGTGTATATTAATTCCGGAGATCATATCTGCGTAGTCTAAGCCTACCCTTGTCATGTATAAGTCATTGTTTCTGAAACCCCCGTCTTTCTTTATCACCGTTAAGTAATTTGTCATCATAAATCCAGTGTACATGTCTCCAAACTTACTCAGGGTATTCGTGTAACCGGCGCTGGCATACCAGGTAAGTTTATCGCTCCTTTTCAGTCGTACATACACAGAAGGTTCCAGGTTCCAACGACTGAACCTTCCTTTTTCTTTGTAGTTTATATAGTTATAGGATACCGGTGAACTGATAGATATGAGCCATTTTTTAGGTGAAAAATTTAAGCTGAATACGGTACTTGCTTTAAAATGTAACCAATCTGTTTGACTTAAAGTGTCTGCTTTAAGAAAGTGATTACTTAATTCAGATTCAGCACGATTGTAGTTGAAAAACAGGCTTGGTTTAATGTTTAAATTCAGTCGTGATGATATTTTTTTTATAAACTCTACATAATTATTGGTATAAAAAGTATGTATTGCAAGGTTTTGCAAGGGGGCCTTGCTACTGTCTATTCCTGTATAGTCAACAGATAATTTTTGCCGGGATTCCTGGTAATTGGTTAATGAATAGAAATTGTACGTATTTCTTTGTTTTTTTATGATCTGATGAAGACTATTAGAGAGGGCCAGATTTTGAGAATTACTATGGTGATGGTATTCACTCAAAGGTCTGAGGTTGGCGCCAAAATCATTTGTCCAATTCCTTTCTATATTAATGATATTACTGAAATATCTCCTGGAAGTGTTTTTCAGTATTTCAAGATTTGCTAAAAACTGGTTGTTGGTGTACCTGTTGCTTATTTTTTCAGAGTAGTTTATTTCTTCGTTTGTTAAAGTATAATTTATGAGCGAAGAACCCTCCTGATTTACCTTGTCAAGAGCAAGATGGGTATTCAGCTTAAGTTCTAAGTCATTCTTAGATTTCTTCAGCATATTTAAAGTACCCACATGGGAGTCATTATCAAGCCACCGCTGTAAACTTAGAGGTGGTGTAAGTAAGGCGGGTATACCTATCCAGTTTCTTAATTCCGGTTTATCAAATCTTTGAAAATGACTCTTTACCTGCTGGGTTATTTCTTTGCCGATATTGTTAGATTGTAAGCTGCCTAAAAATTGCAGATTAGGAGTGAACAGCATCGGGGTGATGTTAATATCTCTTAAAAAAGGCTTAGCGCCTATTCCCAGGTGCATTGCTGTACTTTGTGTAACCTTTTTTTTAAGCTTAATATTTATGGCTGCCGTTTCAGAAAGCCGGAGGCTGTCTAAAATTCTTATGGGTTGATGATTTTCAAACACTTCTACGCTTAGAACATCCTTATAGGACAGATTGTTATTTACTACCCCATATTTTCCGTCAAGCATATTCAGATTATTGATATAATACCGGTTAATAGCTTTGCCCTGATATAAGATTTTTCCGGAGGCATCTGTTTCCATACCGGGCAGCTTGCTGATTACATCTCCGATACTTCTGTCAGACAAGGAGCTAAACTCTGAAACCTGAAAAGACAGCGTGTCGCCGTATTTTCTTACGGGTGGGGGCTTAACGGTTACTTCCTGTAACTCCACATTTTTGGGAAATAGTAAGAAATCAATAGTTTGTGATGTGTTTTTAAGAATTTTTTCTTCAGATTCAAACCCCATTTTGCTTACCTTCAAAATTAAGGTGTCTCTTGAGACGGGCAGCTCTATGATGTAATTTCCGGAAATATCAGAAGTAGTAAACTTTAAGACGAGTTCTGTTTTTTTGCTTACTATACTTACGTTCGCTTTTAGTGGAATTAAAGTATTTTGCTCTGAAATTTTACCTGTTATTTTTACCTGAGCCAGGGAATTAAATGATGCAAGAACAAGTAAGAAGATAGCGTATCTGCTACTAAAACGCATAGTTTACACCCGTTTTTAACGTTGTCCTGAAGTATTATTCTTTTTCAATATGATTTGCATTGGCTAATTCTAATTTAAGTTGACTTATAAAATCTGACGCGCTAATTGGCCTGCCGTCTACTGAAAGTCCGGATAAAGCGCCCATCTGGTTCAGCCTTTCCATATTTCTTACGGGCGCTAAATCTCTAAGCGACTGGTATTTATTTTTAGAAACTTTGGTAAAGGTGATTTCGGGAATGAGCTTATCCGTTTTTTTTATTTCACTCAACTCAAATATATGCTCGTTATCCAATGATTTAATTTTTACAATTAACCCGGGTAAACCATTAAATTTATAAGGGCCCGCGTTCAGGGGAATGTCCTGGGTAAACCAGGCTTCCCATTGTCTGCCTCCAAAGGCTATTTCCGCTTTTTGAATGGAAAGATTCAGGAATTTTTCTTTTTGGGGCAGAATAATCCACTGCGAAGCGCCCAGTACCTGTTCTTCAAATCCGACATATGTATTATCTAATTTATGAGTGAATGTGAGGACGCTGTCATTTTTAAGAATTTCATAATTGAAAACAGGCATCGGCAAAACGGATATTTCTTTGATTTTTTCCTGGGAACTGAATTGTTTATTTCCTGTAATTTCATTCCTTTTGATTAACCATTGATCTGCAAAATAAGTCAGGCTGTCATTTGCTCTTAAAACGGCCCATCCAGTCTTGGTGTTTTTTTTATCTATATGGGTTTGTGTTTCATACTTATATACAAATTCATAGTTAAAACTTTGGCTGAATGTAAGCGGAGAAAATAAAATCAGAAAGAGTAAGGTGTTTATGAATTTATTCATAATGGCAACATTTTGAATGGGTTATAAAAGAGGCGCGCCTGACTTATGCACCTCCTGTTTACTAATTCAGGGTTCTGAAGGCGGCGGCGGACATATTAGTAATGTTAGTGCAGCTATGTAGTCGGAAAGTTCTTGGGCGGTGTCGAAACATCCTGTGCTGTAGTAAGACCCCGTTCCGTTTCCACAGTTTATTACTCCTGAAGCGGAATAACATGTTTTATTAAATGGTGCTTGCGAAGTTAACGAATCATCTCATTCATTTGCAAATACTCCAAATGGCAGAACTAAAAGTGTTAGAATAAGTTTCTTCATTTTAACAAAAGTTTAATTCTGATAAATATCACTACAGAATTTTTTAAGTGGCTGTGTGAACAACTCCCACTACATGCATGTAGATTAAAATTCAAAAGAAAACCGGAGAAATGCAAGTCTTGAGTGATTTATTTCATCGCATTTTTATTTAACGGTACCTGCCTCGCAGATACGACACTTTTTTACTGTCATAAACGCTAAAACTAATTGAGGTTTTATCATAAAAGGATTGAAAGTGGTCGTGCGTGATTTGCAGGGTTTTCAAAACACCTTCACGACTGGCAATAGATGGAACCACAACAACCAGCTTTTTAGGTAGCTATAATCCCTTAAAAAATGCAAAAAGCTTCTAATCGCTGTCAATAAAGCGCTTCGTAATCGGCCCGTAGGAATCAATCCGCCGGTCACGCAGGTAGGGCCAGGTGGTACGATAATATTCCGTTTTATCCAGGTCTATTTCCTGTACGTGTACCTCTTCTTTATCGTGAGATGCCTTGAAGAGCAGTCGGCCATGAGGATTCGCGATAAATGAACCTCCCCAGAATTTCTGCTTCGCTTCTATACCAACACGGTTTACAGAAACTACATAAAGGCCATTAGCTACGGCATGAGAGCGCTGAATGGTTTCCCAGGCATCGTGTTGTTCCTGATTAATTACAGGATCCGGTTCTTCCATGTCCCAACCTATGGCTGTAGGGTAGAAGAGGATTTCAGCTCCCATCAGGGATGTGATTCTGGCTGCTTCAGGGTACCATTGATCCCAGCAGATTAACACACCAATCCTGGCAAATTTTGTCTCAAAGATCTTGTATCCCAAATCACCCGGAGTGAAATAGAACTTTTCATAGTATCCGGGATCATCCGGAATGTGCATCTTACGGTATTTGCCTAAGTATGTACCATCAGCATCAAGTACTGCAGTAGTATTATGGTATAATCCTTGAGCTCTTTTCTCAAACAGTGAGGCTATGATCACTACTCCTAACTCTTTAGCCAATGGCTGAAGTAGATCTGTTGTAGGACCAGGAATACTCTCACCCAGGTTAAAATTTGAATGGTCCTCAACATCACAAAAATACAGTGAGGTAAACAACTCTTGAAGGCAGATGATCTGCGCCCCTTTAGCAGCTGCTTCCTTAATACCTGCAATGGCTTTTTGCTTGTTGGCTTCAACATCTGCAGAGCAGCTCATTTGCACTAAACCTATATTTACCTTCTTCATTCTGTACCCAATAAAATTTGCTGCAAAGATACAAAAGGAATGCCTTGAATCTAAGAGCTTCTTTAATCAAGGCATTTCAGAGAAAAATCGCGCTAAATAATATTTAGTAAAAGTTAAAATATTGAAAGAAAAATTCAGAAAAAACCTTTTTGGGAGTATAAATATTTGGTTTTATGGTGAATTTTCTTCAGAGTCTTTATCCCTTTTTGTATAATTTTAATAGAAATTATAATTAAAAAAATAAATTATTGATTTTCAGTATAAAATATTGTTCTATTAAATACATTCAGAATAAAAGTCCGATAAATTGCACTGTTGGTGTATTTTGTATCTAAGAATCCTATTTTTTTAGTATAAAGTACTATTGTTAGATTTTAGCGGCAGTTTCAGATGAAAAAGGACACAAATTATGGAATGTATCTGCCTGATTTTGAGCATGATGCTTGTGGTATCGGGTTTAGGGCTCATTTGAAAGGGAGCAAGTCTCACCAAATCGTTGCAGACGCCATCACCATGTTAGAACGCATGGATCATAGAGGTGCCTGTGGCTGTGATCCCAATACGGGCGATGGGGCAGGGATTCTTTTGCAAATTCCTCATGAGTTTTTATATGATGAATGTCTGGAGTTAGGTTTCCGACTGCCTCGCTATGGTGAATACGCCGTAGGGATGATCTTTTTCCCTCAAGATGAAAAGAAGAGGAGAGAATGCAAAGAAATTATAGAAAGGAAGGCTAACAAGTTAGGTTTTGAGCTTTTAGGCTATAGAAAGGTACCAACCCGGAATGAAACCTTGGGTGAGGGGTCTCTTTCTGTGGAACCCTGGGTAGAGCAGTTGTTCTTAAAGTTAGACGGTGCGGACCATTTGACCTTTGAAAGGAAACTGTATGTTTTTCGTCAAATAACCACAAAACTAATCCGGGAATCTGTAGCTAGTGGAGAAGACCTTTTTTACTACAGTTCTCTTTCTACTCGTACTATATCTTATAAAGGTCAGCTGACTACTGACCAATTGAAATATTATTTCCCGGATATCACTCGTCCGGACGTCATTTCTGCTTTTGCCATAGTCCATTCCAGATTTTCTACTAATACTTTTCCTTCATGGAAACTGGCTCAACCTTTCCGTTACATAGCGCATAACGGGGAGATCAATACAGTTAAAGGTAATGTGAACTGGATTAAGGCGGGAGAAGCATCTTTTTATTCCGAGTTTTTTACCGAGAAAGAGATGCAAATGATCCTACCCATTTGCCATAGAGGAAATTCAGACTCCGCTCACTTAGATAATGCGATAGAACTGCTTCATTTATCAGGTAGGTCATTACCTCATGTAATGATGATGTTGATTCCTGAGGCATGGGAAGAGAATCCGGATATGGATCCTACTCGTAGGGCTTTCTATGAATTTCATTCTTCTATTATAGAACCGTGGGATGGACCTGCTTCCATCTCCTTTACAGATGGGAACATCGTAGGGGCCACTTTAGACCGCAACGGTCTAAGACCATCTCGGTACTGGGTACTAAAAGATGATACCGTGGTGATGGCCTCAGAAGCAGGAGTTCTGGATATAGATCCGGAACAAGTAGCCTATAAGGGTAGACTTCAGCCTGGTAAAATGTTTGTAGTGGACATGGAGAAAGGCAGAATCATACCGGATGAGGAACTAAAAGCAGAGATCTGTAGCAGACAGCCTTACCAGAAATGGCTGGATGAAAACAAGATCATGATTCAGGATCTACCTGAGTCTATTCGACCTTATACCAAGTACAGCGACGAGGGGCTGCTTAAGCGTCAAATTTCCGCAGGTATGACTTCAGAAGATCTGAGAATGATCTTAACCCCCATGTCTACCACTGGTGCTGAAGCCATGGGATCTATGGGTATAGACATTCCTCTAGCTGTACTATCTCAACAAAGTCAGCATATCAGTTCTTATTTCAAGCAACTGTTTGCTCAGGTGACTAACCCGCCTATTGATTCCATTCGTGAGCGGTCTATTATGTCTTTGATTTCCTTCGTGGGTGCCTCGGAAAACATTCTCTCTGAATCTCCAAGGCATTGCAGGCAGGTACAGTTGAATCAGCCCGTATTAACCATTAAGGAATTTGATAAACTGCGTTTTGTGGATTATGAAGGTTTCCAGGCAAAGACCATTAATTCCTATTTTAATGCAGATGCTCCTAACCCGGCACAAGCCTTAGAGTTTGCACTGGAAAGGATTTGTAGATATGCCGTTGATGCCATCTATGATGGTTTCGAAATCATTATACTATCTGATAGAGCCATAGATTCAGACCATGCCCCCATTCCTTCCTTGCTGGCCGTATCAGCAGTACACCATCATTTAATTAGGAAAGGATTAAGAGGGAAGATTGGCCTTTTGGTAGAGTCTTCAGATATATGGGAAACGCACCATTTTGCTACTTTGATAGGTTATGGTGCATCCGGAATTTGTCCATATATCGCCTTTGAGACCATTGCCAGCATGAATGCCAAAGGTATGATTCCAGGGGAACACACAGATGAAGATTTGTACAAGAACTATATCAAAGCTGTTAATAAAGAACTTCTGAAGATCTTCTCCAAAATGGGAATTTCTACTTTGGCTTCTTACAGAGGAGCTCAGATCTTTGAATGTATAGGACTGAAGAAAGACTTGGTAGATAAGTTCTTTACCGGTACGGTATCCAGGATCGGAGGATTAGGGATTGATGAAATAGCCAAAGAGATCTTGATTAGGCATAGCGTTGCCTTCCCGAAAATCCCTATTGATAGCGTGAAAAAGCTAGAGGTAGGAGGGGTGTATCAATGGAAGCACAGAGGAGAAAAGCATTTGTTTAATCCGGATACCATTCACTTGTTACAGCAGTCGGCTAGAGCCACTGACCCGCAAAGGGGTTATGAGATCTTCAAGAAATACAGCAAGATCATGAACGAGCAGGCGGACAAGACCATGAGTCTTAGAAGCTTGTTAAAGTTCACTAAAAGCACACCGATTTCCATAGATGAAGTTGAGCCTGTGGAGAATATTTTGAAGAGATTTGCTACAGGTGCTATGTCTTTTGGCTCCATATCTTGGGAAGCTCATACCACTTTGGCTATAGCCATGAATAGAATAGGTGGCATGAGTAATTCAGGAGAAGGCGGAGAAGATGAAGTGAGATATGAACTGTTGCCTAACGGTGACAGCATGAATTCTAAGGTAAAGCAGGTGGCTTCCGGTAGATTTGGGGTTACTTCCTATTACCTGAGTAATGCAGATGAGTTACAAATCAAACTTGCTCAAGGTGCAAAACCGGGAGAAGGTGGTCAGTTGCCTGGGCACAAAGTAGATGAATGGATAGGTAGGGTACGTCATAGTACACCGGGAGTAGGTTTAATCTCTCCTCCTCCTCACCATGATATTTATTCTATAGAGGACTTGGCTCAGTTGATCTTTGATTTGAAGAACGCTAACTCTAAGGCCCGGATATCAGTAAAGTTGGTTTCGGAAACGGGAGTTGGAACCGTAGCATCCGGTGTGGCGAAGGCCCACGCAGACGCTGTTCTGATCTCCGGTTATGATGGAGGTACGGGAGCCAGTCCGCTGTCTTCTATCAGACATGCGGGTTTACCTTGGGAACTAGGTTTGGCTGAGACGCATCAAACGTTGGTCAGGAATAAATTAAGAGGTAGGATAGCCATCCAAGTGGACGGGCAATTGAGAACCGGAAGAGATATCGTCATAGCAGCACTTCTTGGAGCAGAGGAATTTGGAGTAGCTACCGCGGCCCTGGTATCCGTAGGCTGTATCATGATGAGAAAATGCCACCTTAATACTTGTCCGGTGGGAATAGCCACTCAAAACAAGGAATTGAGAGCTCTGTTTTCAGGTCAACCGGAGCATGTAGTGAACATGTTCACTTATATGGCTATGGAAGTGAGAGAAATCATGGCAGAACTAGGCTTCAGGACACTGAATGAAATGGTAGGTCAAAGTCAATATTTGGTACCTAGGACGAAGATTGATCATTGGAAATTGAAACAGATAGATCTATCTAAGATCCTCTACAAAGAAGAGGCTGATGTAGCACTCTACAAACAGGAGGAGCAGGATCATGGCATAGAAAATGTTTTAGATAAACAGTTGATAGCTGACGCAAAGGTTGCTTTGACGGAAGGGAAACCTGTATATGGTGAATATGTGATCAACAACTTGAATCGATCCATAGGAGCCATGATTTCAAATGAAATTTCGAAGAAGTACAAAGGGGCAGGTTTGCCTGAGGGTACTGTTCATTATAAATTCAAAGGCACGGCAGGGCAGTCCTTCGGAGCCTTCTCTACAAAAGGATTAAGGTTTGAGTTAGAAGGAGATGCGAACGATTACTTTGGCAAGGGCTTATGTGGAGCAGAACTTATTGTTTATCCTTCACCTAAGGCTACTTTCAAGGCTCATGAAAACATGGCCGTAGGAAATGTTTCCTTCTATGGTGCTACTTCGGGAGAGGCATATATCAGAGGTATGGCCGGAGAGAGATTCTGCGTAAGAAATTCCGGTGCCCGTGTAGTGGTAGAAGGAATTGGAGACCACGGTTGCGAATATATGACAGGTGGAACTGTAGTCATCCTTGGAGAAACGGGAAGGAATTTCGCTGCAGGGATGAGTGGAGGTTTGGCCTTTGTATATGATCCCCATTCTAATTTCAATGGGAAATGCAATAAGGAGATGGTAGATCTGGATGAATTGACATCTGAGGATATTGCTACTTTAAAAGAGATGATCACTAAGCACTTTGAGAAGACGCAAAGTGAACTTGCGAAAGAGATTCTGGAGAATTGGTCAGAAGCTCTGGGGAATTTTGTGAAAGTGTTTCCAAGAGATTACAAGAAGATTTTAAGTAAAACCTTAGCAGCATGATGGGAAAGGCTAGTGGATTTTTAGAAATAGAAAGAAAAGCAGCTGCAAAGAGGAGTGTGGCTGCTAGAAAAAATGATTACAAAGAGGTAGAAGAACCTTATAATCCGGTCCAAACACAGGAGCAAGCAACAAGGTGTATGGACTGCGGGGTGCCTTTTTGCCATAATGGTTGTCCTTTAGGAAATAACATTCCTGAATTTAATGATGCCGTATACGAAAAGAACTGGAAGCTCGCCTTTGAAATACTGGATTCCACGAACAATTTTCCGGAGTTTACAGGCAGGATTTGTCCAGCACCCTGTGAGTCAGCCTGTGTATTAGGCATTAATAAGGATCCGGTAGCTATAGAGTATATAGAAAAGTCCATTGCTGAAAAGGCCTTTGAAGAAGGTTGGGTAAATACCAAAACTCCGAAGAAGAGAAAAGAGCAAAAAGTGGCCGTAGTAGGATCAGGCCCCGCGGGGCTTGCAGCTGCTGCCCAACTGAACAAAGCCGGTTATCAAGTAACCGTCTTTGAGAGGGCTGATCAAATCGGAGGATTGCTGCGTTACGGTATTCCTGATTTCAAATTAGAAAAATATGTGATTGACCGTAGAGTAACTCTTTTGGAAAAGGAAGGCGTAATCTTTCGAACAGGAGTGAATGTAGGGCAAGATATTTCCACACGTAAATTACAGGAAGACTTTGATGCCGTACTCCTAACTATAGGGTCTACTATTCCTAGGACTCTTGATGTGAAAGGAAAAGATTTGGACGGGGTTCATTTTGCTATGGATTATCTTACACAGCAGAATAAAAGAGTGGCTTTAGAGGAAGGTTATGAGGGTTTGGATTTAGGTAAGAATCACGCAGGAGAAAAATACATGAAAGATGATATTCGGGCTACAGGAAAGAGAGTGGTAGTAATAGGTGGTGGAGATACAGGTTCTGACTGTGTGGGCACTGCAAACCGACAAGGAGCGGTTCATGTTACCCAAATAGCATACGGTGTTCAACCTCCATTAGATAGAGACGCCAGTACCCCCTGGCCGCTTTATGAGCATAAATTGAGGACCTCCACTTCTCACGAAGAAGGATGTGAGCGTTTGTGGGGTGTAAATACCAAAGCTTTTATTGGAGATGAAGAAGGGAAACTCAAAGCAATTCAGCTTGTAAATGTTTCCTGGAAGTTTGAAAAGGGTAAGAGAACCTTGATTGAACATCCCGAAACAGAAAGGATAGTGGAGGCAGAATTAGCTTTATTAGCCATAGGATTTTCTCAACCGCAGGCTGAGGGACTGGTAGATGATCTTAATCTTAAATTAGATCCTAGGGGCAATATCATAACTGAGGAGTACAAAACATCCCAAAAAGGAGTATTTGCGGCAGGAGACTGTAAACGTGGACAATCTCTCGTAGTGTGGGCTATACATGAAGGGAGAGAAGCGGCAAGAGCCATAGATCTTTACTTGAGTGGACAAACCTTACTCGAAGCTAAAGAAATAGGTATGATTCACGCTGAATTCAAAGCATAAAAGAAGAGCCCCGCAAGGGGCTCTTACTATTTAAAGTAGAACTTGGATGGCCCTACTTCTACTTTGATAGAATCTATTAGGGTACCGTTCTCTTTATATCTTAATACATAGCCTGCCTGCTTAAAAGAAGGGACTATAGTACCGAAGATGGTGCCTTCATTGACATCTAAACCATAGAAAACTCTAGAGATCAAAGCTCGTTCTTGGTTGAATTTTGTATCTTGGATACTCATTTGATACACGTTTCCTCTTTCTATATATTGCTCATCATAATAAGATAAGCTATAAATCAAAGTGGTCTTGTCAGATGATAAATTGAATTTGCTTGGGGTAGCAGCTCCCGTTTCCACTTGAATGGTGCTTTCTATCTCTTTGGAAGTTGGGTTTAGTCTTCTTAAATCTCCATCGAAGTACCAAAGTTTCCCATTTGCATCCACCCCTATAAGCTCAGGATTTGGTGCAGTCTTTAGGGTACTGATAACCTCATCTGTAACCGCATTGATGATAGTGATTTGGGAATCATCAGAATAGACATTGCCTACAAATACTTCATTGCCTATCTTCACCATGCTTTCAGCTCCTTTTTGAACAGGAATTTTCTTTGTGATTCTTCCTGAATTTACATCTACGACTGCCACATATCCCGGATTAATGTAGGTATTAGGCCAGGAACCTGTAGCATCCCAAGCACTGATATACACTTTGTCTTCAGTAATTTTCAGTGCCTTTCGTGGATTTTCAATCTGACCTGCAGCTATGGTGCCAGTTGATTTGAAGGTTTTTGCGTCTACAAATTCGATAAGGTCTTGTCCGCCGGTTGAATTATCTACCAAAATTATTCCCTTATTACCGGCTTCTGTGTATCCCGTCACGGACCCGTTCAGAGATCTTTGGTTTTCTTTCTGGAAGATGTCATATTTAGCATCGTTTCCGCTGATGAAGGTAATGGTCCCGTTATTGTCCATGAAGTTTCCTTCATTTAAAACAATGAACCCATTTTCATAAGGTAGGTGGCTGTTGTCAGGTGAATCTTTTGATTCACAAGCTGTGAGGCAAAATAGTGCCCAAATCCAGGTTTTCTTCATTGTAATTCGTTTTTTTAAATATTTCCTATGGTAAGTTGCAAAGCCCAAGTCCTTAAAGGCATTGCATTTTGTTTTACATTGGGGTAAAGCGTATCCGTAAGGTTATTCGATTGCAGGGCCATTTGATAATAACATTTACGAATTTGACCAGAATAGCCAAGCCTGGCATTGAGTAAAAAGTATGGATCAAAGAATTTTCCTGAATGATCAAACGTGATATACCTTCTCGATTGATACTGCGGTTGGACATCCAGACTCCAGGATTTATACTTTGCCCAGAAGTTTCCTCCTAGGGAATGTCTGGGGATGTAAACCAATTGTTTGCCTATCAAATCCTTTGTATATGGGCCATATTCTTTTTGCTGAGAAGTATGGAGCCAAGAGTAGTGCATACGAACTTTGGATTGAAATTCCTTGTTATTATATATATAGGCCATTTCTATTTCCCAGCCCTTGGCAAGGACTTCCTGCAGATTTTCTACTCTATAATTTTTGGTAGGGTTCCAATAGGTCCAGTCCTTGATCCTATTATGGAAGTACGTTGCTCCTACTTCTATACTAAAAGGAGTTTTCCACTTAAGACCGGTTTCTTTATTCCAACCATTCTCAGGTTTGATGTCGGGATTTCCCAGTACGTCCCAATATCTTTCATTCAAGGTAGGAACTCTATAGGATCTGGCTATTGAGGTATTCCATAATAGACTATGATCTTTAGTTTTAAAGATATACAGTTCATTCCCTATCGAAGGAGTAAAGGGAGGGTTGTATCCGCTGACCAAAGCTTGTCTGAAATTCACTGTGGAGTTCCAAAAGGTGGTCCAATCCTGTCGGAATAGAGCATAGAAATCAGATCTCCATTCATTTTTATGTATACTTCCGTCTAGAACGGCATCGATATACGTAGCTTCCGCTCCAATTTTAAGGCTGGTCTTGTTAAAATTCAGATCTTGCTCCAGTCTAGTGATGAGTCGTTTAACTTTAGATTCACTGGGGATAGGACTTGGGCCTTTTCCGTATTGAGTGCGATCTGATATGTAAGCCATTCTGGCCAGCGTTTGTTTTCTATGATAGGATAATACCGTTCTCAAAGCCTTAGCTGCTGTAGTTTCGCGCAATTGGGCCACTTGGGGCTGGATAGTAAGATCATGATCATTGTACCAAAAGTTAAGGCTCCAGGAGTCTTTATTAGGCATCAGCAGGAATAGATCCTGAATCACCCCTCCCTGCAATGTTCTTATGGGCTCCACGTTCAGACTTTGATTTTCCCTCACTATAGGACCTTCACCAAGGTCATGATTCCATTTGTTCCAGTAGGGAGTAGTTTTTGAATAAAATTGCAAACCCTTCTTAGTGTGGAGATGATGTTTTAGGGTGAGATGGGCTTGTAGGTTATTGGTTGATTCTCCTCTTAAACCTAATTTTACTCGGGTGCCCGAACCTTGAAAATCCGGCAAAGATCTCAACATAATACTGCCACCTACGGCATCTGTGCCTACCGTACTGGAGCCGGAACCGAACTGCACACTTAGATCATCAAACCCTACCATGGGAATAGTAGAAAAGTCAGCTTGTCCTAAGGAGGGATAATTGATATTTATTCCATTCCAAAGCACGGCCGTGTGTGATGCGGAAGTACCCCTGAAGGATACCGAGGCCAGTTGGCCAGCACCATAATTCTTAACGATTATAGGCGTTTGAGAAAGTAGGAACTCGCCTAAATTTTGATGAGAGTTCTGGTGGAAGGTTACAGAATCTATGTAATGATTCTTTTGCCCAGACATGAATCTTTCCGGCCGAATTCCCTGAATGGAAACGGGTTCTAGTGTTTTTTCCTGGGCAAAAATAGTCCCAGATAGGATCATTAATAGTCCGAGCCAATGTGTTTTTGACATGAAAATGTATACTTATGGTAGGTCTATCCGCCGTAGACCTCGGCATTTGTGCATTAAGGCAGGTTTCCTGGCTTGCTCCCAAATTCTTCAAACCTTCCCATTCCTAAGGAACAGTGGTACTGTAGGAGGAAGAACGTAAAGGAGCTTACAGTTGCGGGGACAGCCCGTGGATTTCACACGATTCCCTATTATCCGGCAATTCTGGATTATTGCGCGGCACCCTAAAGCTGAGGACAAAGGTATAAAAAAAGCCGCACTAGGCGGCTATAAAATTTTAATATTCATGCGGGAGTTCCACATTGACCTTTTCATTCCATGGTAAACCATGCTTGTTTAAAAGGTCCATAAATGGATCCGGATTTAACTCTTCTACGTTAAATACGCCCGGTTTTAACCATTCTTCGTTAGTTAACATTAACATGGCTCCGATCATTGCAGGTACCCCTGTAGTATAGGAAACGGCTTGAGATTTTACTTCTTTATAGGCTTCTGCATGAGAGCAGTTGTTCCATACATAGTAAGTTTTTTCTTTTCCGTCTTTGATACCTTTGATTTGGCAACCAATGGAGGTTTCTCCGGTATAATTTTCACCCAATGAATCCGGAGCAGGTAGAACTGCCTTTAAGAATTCTAATGGAACGATATCTTGTCCTTGGAACTGGATAGGAACTATAGAAGTCATTCCTACATTTTGAAGCACTTGAAGGTGAGTGATGTATTGTTGACCGAAAGTCATCCAGAATCTGGCTCTCTTCAATGTAGGGAAGTTCTTAACTAAGGATTCTAACTCTTCATGGTAAAGAACGTAAGATTCCCTTGGTCCTATATTTGGATATTCTATGGGTTTGTGAATAGACATAGGTGGGATTTCAACCCATTCTCCATTTTCCCAATATCTACCCGGCTGAGTAATCTCACGAATATTGATCTCCGGGTTAAAATTAGTGGCAAATGCTTTACCGTGATCTCCAGCATTACAGTCCACGATATCCAGATAATGCATTTCATCAAAATGATGTTTAGCTGCATAAGCGGTGTACACTTGTGTAACACCCGGATCGAAACCACATCCTAGAAGTGCCATCAAACCGGCTTCTTTGAAACGGTCTTGATAGGCCCATTGCCAACTGTATTCGAATTTTGCTACATCTTTTGGCTCGTAGTTCGCAGTATCAAGATAATGAACACCGGTTTCAAGACAAGCATCCATAATGGTTAGATCCTGATAAGGAAGGGCTACGTTTATAACTAATTTTGGTCCAAAGGAACGGATCAAGTTTACCAATTCCGGAACATTATCCGCATCGACTTGTGCAGTAGCGATTTTTACACCATGCATCTCTTCGATATCCGCAGCAATTTTATCACATTTTGATTTTGTACGGGAGGCCAGCATGATTTCCGTAAAAACTGAGGAATTGATGGCGCACTTATGTGCTACCACGGTTCCTACTCCTCCTGCACCAATAATCAGTACTTTTGACATTGTTTTTAGTTTAAATGAAATGCAAAAATAAATATTTCGTTTGTTTATTGAGTATACTACTTTAAGTAAACTTATACCCACATAACTTGCAAAGGTACACATTCTAGAATTTATTTTCGAACGGAAATCCCTACGATATTATGGTTTGTGTACTTTTGTGCAATTTTACTTTAAAATGACTAAAAAAATCTTTGCTTTACTTCTGCTTTTACCCCTGGCAGTTGCAGGCCAATATAAAAATTCAATCCGCACAAACGTAGCGGGTGCCGCCATTCAAATCTATTCACTACAGTATGAAAGAACTTTAAGTCCGAGGTGGGGATTTAATAATACCATTTTTTATAGACCAAAATCAGATATTCCTTTTGGCGGATTTATTGATGAAATATCAAAGAAACATGGAGTAGGTCTTACGGGGATCAAATTTGACTACATCTTTATGAATGAAGCCCAGGTGGGTTTAAAAGGGTATTCACCTGAATTGAGATATTACATGGGGAAAAATAAGAAGGTCTTCTTGGGGGCTTTTGGGATCTATGAAGAATTTGACATGAAGGTGCCGGCTATGGTCCGTATCTTAAAAAACGGCCAATTTTTAGAGGTAAAGTTGCCGGTTGATTTCACATTTAATACCCTTTCTGGAGGCCTCTTAATAGGAAGAAGCTTTCAATGGAACAGATTTGGTTTAGATATAGTATTTGTGGGACCACATATCGGGAAAGCACAGGAGTTCTATGCAGAAGGAAATAACCCTAATCTTGTAGGTTTGAATGAGGAGGAAAGAGAGTATGTGAAAGGTGCCATCAAGCAGAGATTTGGACTTAGGGATAAGTATTTTTCTTTGGAAATGGAAAACGATAGAGCAGAAATCAAGTCTGTACGTTCCGTACCTTTTGTGGGACTTAGAGGCCTAGGATTTAACCTGTCCTATAGATTTTAAATGATCTTTCTTAAGACAAATTCAAAAGAAAGGAGAGCATGATTTCTCAAAACTACTATTTCTATCTTCTTACCTTCTTTTTTGGAGAACAGTCCATAAAGCTCATTGATGGTCATGAGGTTAGCTAGTTTGTTATTGATCACCATAATTTTATCACCTGGTAGTAGGCCCGCTTCTCCTGCCGGTGAATTCTGAATCACACTAAAGATCTCAAAGGTTCTGTAATCTTTCCCCGTAGCTCTGAGTTCTAATCCGCTCATGTCTGCCTCAAAGGGCTTTTTGATTTCTTTTTTTATAGGCTTTAATACCAACAGACCTTGCTGGTAATTTAGTCCCACTATGAACCTCTTAAGAATCTCGCCTCCAATACTTCCATGTCTTGTGGCTGTGGCATGGGTGATTTTGGAATCAAAAACCACGCTGTCCGGGAAAGTGGCTATTACATCTTTAAAATGGTAATTCCCTATTTGAAGAAGATCCATTCTTCCTAATTTTCCTTCGATATTGCCGTTTAAACCCCTTCCTAAGTGTCCATCTGTAAGTTTTTCCGGCACCAGATCCTCTGGAATGACTTCTCCGTTAAGAAGTAGGGAATGAGCACCTCCGGTGTCTACCACCAGATTGATATTTTCAATTTCTTTTCCATTGTTTTTCAATTTGGTGAGCTGGATATAAGGTTTTGTCCTATCCAAAAGTAGGGGTATAGCTGTACCTTTGTGCTTTTTATACTTGTATTTTGATGGTTCAATAAAGGTGAGCATAGATGTAGAATAGTCAATCTCTACATGGAAGCGTGAAAACAAATCAGATCCAATGATCCCATGAACGGGTATTCCTAAATATTCTGAAAGATTAAGGAAGTTTTCCTGTAGTAGTACGATGTTTTGGCTATAAGCTATAAGTCCACTGATCTTAATGGTGTGCCCTAGTGAGACGAATGCGGTGAAGGGAGGTGATTCTCCTATTCCGCTGATGATGATTTCTCTGCCTATCTTAGTATGTAGTCTAGTTCTTAATGCAGAATCTAGGATAATGATGCTTTGCACTCCGGAGTCTAAGATGAAATTAAGCGTATCAGATTGGTCAACCAGAGTTTTAACTACAATCAAGTTTGCTCTTAGTTCAAAAGGACAGGTGGTATACGTGACTTTTTTTCTAATAGGGTGGAATCCCAGGGGTTTTTCCTTTTGTGCCATCCCCTTTTCATTTGAGAGGAGGAGGCAGAAAAGGCTGCAAAGCAGAATTTTGCCAAATGCTTTCATGGGACGTATATAGGTATGGAAAAAGAAATTATAGTAAAAATACAAATTATCAGATATGTTAGTACTTAATTCTTATGTATCTGATGGATATGCAGGAATTTATTCAGAATTTTGTAGTATGGAACAAAAGAAGAAGGATCTACGCAAGGTAAAATGGGAAGACCTCCAGGCTTGGTTAAAGCAGGTGGGAGAACCCGCTTTCCGTGCTAAACAGATTCGCGAATGGTTGTGGCAAAAGAGTGCTTGGAGCATTCAGGATATGACTAACCTGTCCAAATCATTAAGAGAAAAGTTAGAAGCTGAGTTTGAAATTCGTCCGGTAACGGTACATACGGCTCAGTATTCTGCTGATGGGACTATAAAGTCAGGATTTAAACTGTACGATGGCCATTTGGTGGAAGGGGTATTGATTCCTACAGATACTAGAATGACTGCATGTATTTCTTCTCAGGTAGGTTGTTCATTGACATGTAAGTTTTGTGCTACCGGTTATATGAACAGAGAAAGAAACTTAGATGCAGCAGAAATATATGATCAAGTGATTCTCATAAAGAATCAGGCAGAGGAAAGATATAGTCAGCCTTTGACCAATATCGTTTATATGGGTATGGGTGAACCCTTGCTCAATTATGCGGCTGTTCTAGAATCTGTAGAAAGGATTACCTCTCCTGAAGGGTTGAATTGGTCTCCAAAAAGAATTACCGTTTCCACTGCGGGAATCGCAAAGATGATCAAGAAATTAGGTGATGATGGAGTGAAGTTCAATTTGGCACTGTCTTTACATGCCGCTAATGATGAAAAGAGGAATACCATCATGCCCATCAATGAATCTAATTCCTTGAAAAACCTTAGCGAAGCATTACAGTACTTTTATAAGAAGACAGGGAATAAAATAACTTTGGAATATATTGTATTTCATGGATTTAATGATAAAATTGCTGATGCAAAAGAGTTGTTGGAATTCGTGAAGCGCGTTCCTTCCAAAGTGAATATTATTGAATATAACCCTATTTCAGAAGCAAACTTTGTAAATGCAGATCCGGAAGCCATAGATAAATTTGCCAAATATTTAGAAGACAATCGTGTGACAGTCAATATCAGAAGGAGTAGAGGGAAGGATATTGATGCCGCTTGTGGGCAATTGGCCATAAAGGAAAATTAACAATTTCATAATATACATTTTACATACCCTCTGTAGATAAAGAGGGAATTTTGCACGGAGAATAATACCATTCTAATATGTTCGGACTAGAAACTGACATTTTTTTCCTTTTGGCCGCATGTATCTTTTGCGCCTGTGTATTCGAGTTTATTAATGGATTTCATGATACGGCAAATGCGGTAGCCACTGTTATCTATACTAATTCCCTTAAACCTGCTCAAGCCGTGATTTGGTCCGGTTTGATGAACTTCTTGGGCGTAATCACAGGAGGTATTGGTGTAGGGATGTCTATCGTTAACTTACTCCCCGTAGACTTGCTGATTGACCAAAACGTGTATCATTCCATAGCCATGGTTTTGGCCATGTTATGTAGTGCCATCATCTGGAACTTTGGTACATGGTACTTTGGATTGCCTTCATCCAGTTCACATACCTTAATAGGTGCTATCATGGGGGTAGGTTTAGGATATGCTATGTTACCTGAAAATGCTTCCGGTGCAGCTGCAATCAACTGGGAAAAGGTGAAGGAGATCTTTACCGGATTATTCATTGCGCCTTTAATAGGTTTTACCCTTGCTGTAATACTGATGTTTATTCTTAGGATATCAGTAAGTAAAGACGTAAGAAATCAAATTTTTTCTGAGCCAAAAAAGAACCAGCCGCCTCCAAGTTGGATCCGCGGAACCTTGATCTCAACTTGTACCTTGGTGAGCTTTTTCCATGGAAAAAATGATGGACAGAAGGGTATAGGTTTAGTGATGCTAATTCTGATCGGGATCTTGCCTTCGTACTTCGCTTTGACAAAAATTGATGACTTGAAGGAAATCAAGCCTGATTTGGTACAGATTCAAACCATAGTAAGCAAAATAGATACTACTCATCTAGGCGTTGATGAGAAGAGTCATATCAAAGGAATTCACGAGAATCTGAATAGATTAATGCCTATTGCTGATGGTGTGTCAGCAGACACCACTGAAAAATTGCACCTAAGAGCTGCCATTTTGCAGATATCTACGAATACTAAGAAGCTTTTGAACGATGAAAGTGTAAAACTGAGTGCTAAAGACAGAGATACACTTACTATGGCAGCAACCAAAGAAGAAAAAGGAATTAGAAAGGCCATAGATTTTGCACCTTTCTGGGTAATATTAATGATTTCATTGTCGCTTGGCATGGGAACCATGATAGGTTGGAAGAGAATTGTAGTGACGGTAGGTGAAAAGATCGGTAAGTCGCACTTAACTTACGCACAAGGTGCGTCTGCAGAGTTGGTGGCAGCTATCACCATCGGTTTAGCTTCAGGATTTAAATTGCCTGTAAGTACTACTCATACCTTATCTTCCGGTATCGCAGGTTCTATGGTGGCATCAAAAGGAATCAAAAACCTTCAATCGAAGACCATTAAGAACATAGGTTTGGCGTGGATATTAACCCTACCGGTTTCTATTCTGCTCTCAGCTATATTGTTCTTAGTATTTAGGGCTATCTTGTCCTAACTCAATTAAACAACTCTAAAAAAATAGGTCTCCAAATTTTGGAGACCTATTTTTTTAGAACAAAGGCAATTGTTCCCCTTCACCACTCGGTTTGTTAGGATCAAATTCCGGAGCTTCTATCTCATCTTCTTCCTCCTCCTCTAATTCTATATCTTCTTCAATATCCTGAGGTTCTTCAAAAGGTTCGGGCGGAAGTATTTTTAGATCAACCACTTTGTCAAACGGTAATTTATTGCCAAGTGCCTTCCAGCCTTTGATATCAATCATCTCATCTATTTTGTATAGATCTGTAGTGACTTCCGTCTTTCTGTCTTTACGATGTTTGATCTCAACCCTTGGTTTCCAATCGTACGAAGCAAATACCAGTTCTGATTTAGGATGTTCGGTTATAAAACTGAATCGTTTATCCATGGTGGAGGTTTCCACGAGGAATCGCTTGATATGATGATTCTTGTTTTCTCCGTCCAAGTAGATACAAGATACCGGTCGCTTTTCTGAGAATTTGGAGATAGCCACTACCTGACGTGGGTCATAATGATTTGTCAGTTCAAAATTGGTAAGTTCATATTCCCCTGTATTATATAGGACGATGATCTTGTCACTTGGACCAAAATTACCTAAGAAATTACCGTGGCCATCTTTGTTTAGACGTCCTAGTGTAGGAGTGTACCAAATGTCTACTCCGCCCAAGGTGGACTTTCCTGCAGTTTTAAAATTGATTTTTCGTACTGCGTATTTCGATACTAGATTTCCTAATGCTGATCTGTTTTTAATCAAAAGATCGGCAAAGTTGAAGTCGAATACCTTCTTCTTGGCATTACTTGAGGCGGTGAGATTGACCGTTACCACCTCTGCTTCTCCGTTTTCATTTGCGGAGAAGTAAAGCACTTTAGAGCGGGGACTTCCTTTGGTTACATCATATTCTTTATCTCTGGTTACTCCTGTGACGGCAAATCTTTTGGCGAAGGTTCTACCGCTCTTTCCGTCCAGATAAATGACGTTATAGATCTTTCTTTCGTCATTCTTCCGGAAAACTGCACAGTAGATGATGTTTTTACCAACAAATACCTTGTCCTGGATCTTGACTACAGAAAACTTCCCATCGGCACGGAAGACAATGATATCATCGATATCTGAACAATCCATAACGTACTCGTCTTTCTTTAAGCCATAGCCTATAAAACCATTTTCCTTATCTACATAAAGTTTTTGGTTGTTAGCGGCTACAACGGCAGCTTGAACTTCACCAAATTGTACGATTTCCGTTCTTCTTTCTCGGCCTTTTCCATATTTGCGGATCAATTCTTTGAAGAAGTTGATGGTGTATCGAACCATATTGTTCAAATGGTCATTTACCTCCACTAATTCTTCTTGTTGCTTACGCATAAGTTCATCCGCTTTAAAGCTATCGTACTTAGAAATACGCTTGATACGGATTTCAGTAAGTCTGATAATGTCTTCTCTGCCTATTTCTCTATAGAAGTCCTTCTTGTAAGGTTCTAAGCCTTTATCTATGGTTTCAATGACAGACTCAAAGGTTTCACATTCTTCAATGTCCCTATAGATTCTGTTTTCAATGAAGATCTTTTCTAGAGAGCTATATAAGATCTTTTCGAGTAATTCTCCCTTCCTGATCTCCAGTTCTCTACGTAAGAGATGCAGGGTTTGGTCTGTGGAGTTTTTTAGGATATCACTTACTCCAAGAAAATGAGGTTTCTGATCTACAATAACTACGGCATTGGGAGAAACAGACACTTCACAGTTGGTGAATGCATATAGTGCATCTATGGTGATATCTGTAGAAGTATTTGGCGCAAGATGTATGATGATTTCTACATTTTTGGCCGTGTTGTCTTCTACTTTTTTGATCTTGATCTTTCCACTGTCATTGGCTTTAATGATAGATTCAATCAGTGAGCCGGTGGTAGTAGAGAAAGGTATTTCTGTGATCTTCAGGGTCTTTTTATCTACCTCTGAGATCTTTGCTCTCATCTTAACCTTTCCTCCTCTAGCTCCGTCGTTATAGTTACTAACGTCAATCAATCCTCCCGTCAAGAAGTCCGGATATAGTACAAAAGGTTCGTTCTTGAGGTATTTAATAGAAGCTTCGCAAAGTTCTATGAAGTTATGAGGAAGGATTTTGGTGGAGAGACCTACGGCAATACCTTCTGCACCCATTTCCAATACCAGTGGAAATTTTGCCGGAAGGGTTACCGGTTCACGCTTTCTGCCGTCATAGGACATTTGCCACTCAGTGGTATCCTCATTGAAAAGGACTTCGTGCCCGAATTTCGAAAGTCTTACTTCTATGTAACGAGGGGCGGCGGCAGAGTCACCCGTTCTTACATCACCCCAGTTGCCCTGTATATCTAATAATAATTCTTTTTGGCCAATATTAACGATGGCATCACCAATGGAGGCATCTCCATGAGGGTGATACTGCATGGTAGATCCAATGACGTTCGCAACTTTGTTAAAGCGACCGTCATCCATTTCTTTCAAGGCGTGCAAGAACCTTCTTTGCACGGGTTTAAGTCCGTCTTCTATGGCAGGTACCGCCCTCTCCAGAATTACATAAGAGGCATATTCGAGAAAATACTTCTCGAACATATCGTCTAATAACTCCTTCTGTGGCGCAGGGTCGTAGTTTTCTTCGCTCATTTTTATGGTTTCTCCAGTATGCAAATATACGAAAAAATGCCTTTTTGGGGAAGGGGGAAATTGCTAAACCTTGTAGCAAAGGACCATATCGACAAGATTTTTTTCATCTAAAGAAATTTCTTTTTCAGATTTTAACATTTACCCAATCAGATTTTTGTTGGATGTAAGATAAGTCCTTTATTACGTTTGCATTACAATTCCCCATTCAACTTTCAACCATTATGAAAAACACCCTTTATACCATCATCCTATTTATAGGATGTCATGCATGTACCTCGGTAGAGGTGATGGAAGATGGAGCGGAGACCATTTCTAGGGCTCGTTCTTTACACAGAAGCTCCAAATATGTTCAGAATCTACAATGGGACAGGGCTACAGCCCTTGTCAATCGCTGGGGAAAGGTTCAGGTAGGTGTACCATTTTCCAGAACCGTCGAATCTTCAAGAAGCTTAGATGAATACTTGATTGTATCTGAAGCCGGGAAAGAAGAATTTGTACTTCAAGTTCAAAATGATAAAGGTGTACCCATCAAGGATGTGTTGAGTGATTTCGACAAGTATTCATTGCCGGGGTTTACTGGAAAAGTGCTGAAAAGGGACGTTAACTCTGAGGTGAGTAGCGGATTTGTTTTTCAGGATGGTAAGATGGTGGGTAAGGTTTTTGGAAATCAAAGGAAGGTCAAAAGGGGTAGGAATTTAGAGCGGGAATGCTGGGAGGTTTACTCCATTACCTATTACACGGATGGGACCACTTCAGAAGAACATCTGTATTATTTCTGTATTGATGAAGATGACCAAGAAGCTTCCACTGAGGACTGGGGTGGAGGTTCTGGAGAGAGTTCCCCTACAGCTGAATGTGTAGATGAAACAGAGAACTTTTTTGCTACTTCGGAATTAGAAAATGATCAGCCCTTAACTACCGGGCAGTTAGAGAGAACCAGGACGTATAGTTGGAAAGCAATAGTAGGATTGCTCTATGTTATTCGGTCGTACGAGGTGGGAGTACATAAGCGGAATTCTTCTTCCGAACCTTGGAAGTGGCATAGCTTGCAGCACCAAGGCCTATCACACTCCGGATTAACGGTGGGATATTCTTTAAATTATCATACCATAAGCTCTAATCCGACTATAGGGCAGTATTGGTCAAATATGGCCTTAAATGTAAATCTAACAATACAATACGTCTGTAAAGGTTTTCCTTTAAGCACTTCTAGAGATTTTTCACCAAATGTTAATTTAAATGTGGGTTAAACTAATCTTTGTCATCGTCCTAATTGGGTACTGCTCTTGTAAAAATCGAACCTATGAGGAGGTTCATCTGGAATTAACTTCTCCCTTGCCTACTGCAGATGAGAAGGGTAAAGTGATGATTCAGCATAGTGTGGATACATTTCATCTCTATGGTAAAAATGAAATGCGTTTGGGTAAGACTCCGCATTATTTTTTATCAGCAGATAATGTTCTTGATTTTTTACAACCTGATACAAAAAACAGGAAGTGGAAGTGGTACTTCTATCTAGAGGGACAGAACACAGGACTGGTAAAGGAGGCGAGTTCCACAGAAGCAAAACGAGTTTCGCGCAAAGAAATTGAGCAAGGGATTGGAATTGCTCAGTTTCAGGATACTTTCATCCTGGATGAAGTTCAATTAATCAGATCGCAGATAGATGGAAAGAGGCATAGAGAAACATATGTATATAAAAATAAGGTAGATGAATCCTATGCTGATACCGTCTTTGTTGATTTTGATCAGCATACCCCATCCAGATTATTCTCTTTCGGCGCAACAGCAGAGAAGGAGAGGGGCCGACGAATCATAGGTATAACATATAAATATGCTAGCCTATTTTCGGAAGAGATTAAGGTCCAGATTCCGGAAAGAACCATTAAGGTGCGACTGTTGGAAAATCCCGTAGATGATGATAAAGAGGTATTAGAATACTTTGAATTATTAAGGAAACTAATGTAGCTACTGTCATGTATCAAATCAACTTAACTGTAAACATAGGACACAACATAAAAAGAATTAGAGAAGTCAAAAATATAAGTAGGAAGGAACTATATATTGATGCCAAGATATCCGCAGCCACTTTGTTCCGACTAGAAAACAATAAAGTGAAATACATCAATACGGATCATTTGCATAGAATTGCAAAATGTTTAAGTGTCGATATTAGAGAACTTCTGTCCTAATGTAGGGGAGGTAATCCCTCCCCTATATATTTACAATAGTTGGTTTGTTACGCTACTCCTCGGCGCTTTTTACACGATCACAGGTGGTGAACATAAATTTCGCATTTGATGAACTGCCCTTCGATGATAGTTATCTACAATACGAAGTCATGGATGTTAAGGTATTTTGCATTTGTTGAAGTGCAACTGCCATTTGGATTCCGCGAGAGTAAACTACCTTGAAGATTAACAGCTAAGCCTTTTGACATTAATTCGGTTACATGAATTCCAATTTATGTAAACCATTGCCATTTAAAGGACCTAAACTGCCATTTTCCTATGGTGACATCAATTCTCAATAGATGTGTGTTGATCATTTAGCTCCTTGATAATCGTTAAATACATTCCAAATAATGGAGGGCCATTGTGAATGAAAAATGTAACCTACTCTATCATTGTTATGAAAGTAATTCTTAACAGATAAGTGTTAGCTGCCGAGCTACTTGATAAACTTTAAATGCTATTCCAAATAATGAAAGGCCAATGCGAATGAAAAGCGTAACCTGCTAATTCAGAGTTATGAAAGTTATTCTTAACAGATAAGTGTTACCTGCTCAGCTACTTGATAATCGTTAAATGCATTCCAAATAATGAAAGGCCAATGCGAATGAAAAGCGTAACCTGCTAATTCAGAGTTATGAAAGTTATTCTTAGCAGATAAGTGTTACCTGCCTAGCTACTTGATAAACTTTAAATGCTATTCCAAATAATGAAAGGCCAATGCGAATGAAAAGCGTAACCTGCTAATTCAGAGTTATGAAAGTAATTCTTAACAGATAAGTGTTAGCTGCCGAGCTACTTGATAATCCTTAAATGCTATTCCAAATAATGAAAGGCCAATGCGAATGAAAAGCGTAACCTGCTAATTCAGAGTTATGAAAGTAATTCTTAACAGATAAGTGTTAGCTGTCTAGCTACTTGATAATCGTTAAATGCATTCCAAATAATGGAAGGCCAATACGAATGAAAAGCCTAACCTTCTAATTGAGAATTATGAAAGTAATTCTTAACAGATAAGTGTTAGCTGTCTAGCTACTTGATAATCGTTAAATGCATTCCAAATAATGGAAGGCCAATACGAATGAAAAGCCTAACCTTCTAATTGAGAATTATGAAAGTAATTCTCAATAGATGAGTGTTATCTGCTCAGCTACTGATAATTGTTAAATGCTTTTTCAATTAATGTAAGGCTATAACCATTAAAGCATGTAAGCTACCATTTCCATGAGATGTACTTATTTCCCAATAGATGAACATTAATTGCTCATTCTCTTGATCCATCTGTAAGCCACTGAGATATTGGGGGGGGTATTCGTTGTGATGAATTGCTTCGCGCGGTGAAGGAGTGAGCCATGACAGGAAGTGGTCATTCGGGTACTAGGAAAAAACTATGCCTGAAAGTGTATGCACAAATATTAGGGACAAGTATGATTCATGGTTAAAGATAAGGCAAAAAAAAAGCCCTCCCGTAGGGGAAGGCTTTCTCGAAGTCAAAAGTTCTTAATATCTCTCTCTTCTCTGTGGTCTCTCTCCTTTTGGTTCGGCAACTTTTACTACGATGGTACGACCATCTAGCTCAGTCTCGTTCAATCCGTTGATTGCCGCCTGAGCTTCCGCATCGTTTGGCATCTCTACAAAACCGAAGCCTTTTGAGCGGCCAGTAAACTTGTCAAAAATGACTTTAGCCGAATCTACTGCTCCGTACTCTTGAAATGCTCCTAAAAGCGTGTCGTCTGTAGTGTCGTAATTCAACTTTGCTACGAAAATGTTCATTGGAAAAAAAATAAAAAATTAAAAAAATAGAGCTGAAACGCCGTAGCATATCCAAATATTGACCTGCAAACGAAGTAAAAACTCGAAAACATCATAAAGGTATTGGTTTTAAATCATATTCCAAGTTTAAGCCCTTTTTATTTATTTATTGGACATAGAACATAAGCCTATTAATCCCTGTATTTCTTTGAATATTTATATTTAAAGTATTGAAAATAAGTAAATTGAGTATTTGTTTGGCCCAGATTAAATTTAGCTTAAATTTTAATTATTTTACCTTATAATCCATTTTTTACCCCCTGACAACATAAAAAAAGGACTATCGTTATATATTTGTTAACCAAACAGAAAGGAATGAGGACAGCGATTACGCTTTTTATTTGTTGCGGGCTGATATGTTTTAGTACATATGGACAGTTGAAAAGCTATAAAAGAGGATTGGCCAGTTTTGAGAATGGGCACTACAATCTTGCTATCCGGGAATTCTCTAAAGTCACAGAATTAGACCCACTTTATCAGGCAGATCTACTGAAGAAAACGGGAGATGCTTTTCGCTTAACCAATCGTTGGGCTGAAAGTATACCCTATTACGAAAAGGTTTTGGCTCTGCCTAATCCCGCTTCCGAGATCTATTACTACCTGGGATATGCGCATAAATCCAAAGGTGAGTATCAAAAGGCCAAAGAATATTTTTCTGCATTCGCAAGGACGAATCCATCTGATAGGGTATTGGCAGAAAAGGTGCAAAGAGAGCTAAATGCTCTTTTATTGACCGAGTCGTTATTCCAAAAAAATAGCGAGAAGGACTTCAAGAATTTGGAAGGCGTTAACACTTCAGGTTCAGAGTTTACAGGTGCTATTTTTAATGGACATTTGGTCTTTACTGCTTCCAGAAAGACAAAGATTTATTCCAATGATCTTCCTTTTTTAGGCATTTATAAAGCAAAGATTACTGATGGTAAGGTGGGCCAAACAGAACTTTTTAGTTCTAGCATTTTTGCTGACGACAGAAATGAAGGCTCTCCGGCCTTTTCTCCGGATGGGAAAATGATGGTTTTTGCTAGAGGAAACTCGGGTAAAAGAAAAGACCTTTCGCCCGATGTAGACCTATATATGAGTAGATATGTCTCCGGTACAGGTTGGACAGAACCTACACGCATTACTGCCTCTGATTCTCTGGCATATGACGGTTGCCCGGCGTTTTCTTCTGACGGTAAAACCCTCTATTTTAGCTCCAATAGAGCTGGGGGAAGTGGAGGTTTGGACATCTATAGAGTAAATCTTGATGCTTCAGGTCGTTTCGGGAATCCGGTAAATATGGGAAAAGCCATCAATACAGCAGGAGATGAAATGTTTCCTTTTGTGTCAACTGATGGTAAATTGTACTTTGCTTCAGATGGCCACCCCGGCTTGGGTAAATTAGATCTCTTCCGTGCAGTAAGAACGGGCGGAAAAATAACCGTAGAAAACATGGGACTGCCTTACAATAGTTCTATGGATGATTTCGGATACCTGGAAGATGAATATGGAAATGAATACTTTACGTCCAATCGTTCCGGAGGCAAGGGAGATGATGATATCTATTATTACCTGGCACCTGAAGAACCTAAGGAAGAAGTGGTGGTGAATGTTCCAGAGAAAGAGAAGAAGGTAGTCAACTACTTCCTGGCAGGGGAAATCGTTTCCGAAGGAAAATTACTCGACTCTGCTACCTTGTACGTTTTCAAGTTAGACGGAGGCATGGAGACAGAATATGTTGAGCCGATTACCGTTAAACAAGGACAGTTTGGGCCTATTAAATTAGAAGAGGACGAGGACTACATCCTATTGGCGGAAAAACCTAATTATTTGACCAAGAGAGAGAATTTCACCATGTACGGTAGGTCAATACCGGAGGTACTACTTACCAAACCTGTGACAGATACTACCTTCCACGTAAGTATCCCATTGGAAAGTATTTTTGTGGGTAAAACCTTCCGTTTAGAAAACATCTACTATGATCTAGATAAGGCGGACATTCGTCCGGATGCTGCCATAGAATTGGACAAATTGGTACAGATCCTTAAAGATAATCCGGGCCTAAAGATAGAATTAGGTTCGCATACAGATGCCAGAGCTTCAGAGATCTATAACCTTCGGTTGTCTCAAAGAAGGGCGGAATCTGCTATAAACTATATAGTTAACAAAGGGATCTCCAGAGAGAGGTTAGAAGCTAGAGGGTATGGAGAATCTGAACTCATCATTCCAAATGCGAAGACAGAGGCGGAGCACCAGCAAAACCGTAGAACAGAATTCAAGGTAATAGAGATCAACAGTAAGCAGGATTAATTCCTGCTTATTTTTTTATTAACCTACCTTAAGTTTTTGGGAATATTAATCTAGTATATCCCGTAAGCCTTTATTGCATTTAACCCGAAGATCCCCTCGTGCCTATTAAAATTGCCCTCCACAAGGGCCAATTGGGTGCTATAATCTGCAGCGGATAAACATACGGGCCAGTCGGATCCGTACATTAATCTTTCCATACCAAAAGAAGCTAAAGCAAAGTCCATATAGATTTGAAAATCTTCTCTTCTCCATAGTTTAGCAGCTTCTGTCACCATACCCGAAACTTTACAATATAGATTAGGGAAAGATCCTAGTTCCTTCATGTAATTAGCCCAGGGCTGCACCTTTTGTTCCCGAATATAAGGCTTGGCCAAATGGTCTAAGATAAAGGTAACATCCGGACATTCTCTGACCAGATGAACGGCATCTTTCATCTGTGTGGGGTAAATTAGGATGTCATAGGTGAAGCCATACTTGCCTAGTAATTTTACCCCCTTTACGAATTCCGGATTCTTCATGAAGCCTACTGGCTCCCCTTGTACAATATGTCTGAAACCTTTGACTTTTGGAAGTTTTTTGTATTCTTGTAGTCGCTCCTCCAATGCTGGAGAAAAAAGATCCGTCCAGCCAACTACTGCCTTTACAATTTCATTTTCCAAAGCGATTTGATGAAAATGTTGCGTCTCCTCTTCCGTTTGGTTAACCTGTACTAATACACAACCATCTATGTGATGTTGCTCAAGTAGAGGTTTTAAATCTTGGGGACCGAAGTCCCTTTGGATTCTCTCGTCCTCAATCCACCCATAATCTTTTGTATTATAGGTCCAGAAGTGTTGATGTGCATCAATTCTCATATTAGCTCATTTTTTCTTTCAGGAATCGGGCAGTGTGATTGTTTTCCAATTGTATCATCTCTTCCGGTGTACCTTCAAAACAGAGGAATCCACCTTTCTCCCCGCCTTCCGGGCCCATGTCAATGATCCAGTCGGCACATTTAATCACCTCCATGTTATGTTCGATCACTACTACAGTGTCTCCTTGGTCTACCAATGCATTCATGGCTTTAAGGAGCTTATGAATATCACTGAAATGTAAACCGGTAGTAGGTTCGTCAAATATAAATAGGGTTTTACCTTTTTCCGCGTTTCCTTTTCCTAAAAAGTACGCTAATTTTACCCTCTGTGCTTCACCACCTGATAGGGTATTGGAAGCCTGACCAAGACCAATATACCCTAGACCTACATCTTGCAAAGGTTGAATCTTTTCAGCCAGTTTTGGTTGAGTCTCTCTGAAGAAGTTCAGGGCTTCATCTACACTCATTCCAAGTATGTCTGAAATGTTCTTGTCCAGGTATGTGACGTCTAGAATCTCTTTTTTGAATCTTTTGCCTCCACAACTTTCACAAAGCAATTTGACATCTGCCATAAATTGCATTTCTATGGTTTGATAACCTTCCCCTTGGCAAGCCTCACATCTACCACCGTCTACGTTAAAGGAAAAGTGGGCGGGTTTATAGTCCCTTTGTTTAGCGAGGGGTTGATCAGCCATTAATGCCCTTAATGTATCATATGCTTTGATATAGGTAATGGGATTAGATCTGCTGGACTTTCCTATGGGATCTTGATCTACCATTTCTACTTGAGAAATCCTGCTTACACTCCCGGTTAACTCATCGTATTTACCCGGATCTTCTCCTGAACGAGACTCTCCTACTAATCTATCCAAAACAGGATATAGTATCTTTCTAATCAAGGTAGATTTACCAGAGCCACTCACTCCTGTCACTACGGTAAATATGCCTAAAGGAATCTTTACATCCAGGTTCTTCAAGTTATTTTCTCTGGCACCGTTGATGCTTAAGAAATCTAAAAACTTCCTTCTGTGTAGGGGAGTAGGTATAGTCTCATGCCCATGTAAGAAGTCCAAAGTATGGGAAGTGCCGGGTGCTGCCTGGGTGGTCCACGGTCCTTGGAATACCAGATTCCCTCCATTTACTCCCGCATCCGGTCCTATGTCAATGATATCGTCTGAAGCCTTCATGACTTCTTCCTCATGCTCCACCACGATGACTGTATTACCTAAATCTCGAAGTGATTTAAGTACAGAGACTAATCGCTCAGTATCCCTAGGGTGAAGACCTATGCTAGGCTCATCCAGAATATACATGGATCCTACCAGTGCAGATCCTAGTGAAGTAGCTAATCGGATTCTTTGGCTTTCACCACCACTGAGGGTCTTGGATAATCTGTTTAAGGTTAAGTAACCTAGACCAACTCTTTGCATGAAATCCAAACGATTGTTGATTTCTATTAGGATACGCTTGGCTACCTTTTCCTGGTAAGGGTTGAGTTGTATATCCTTAAAAAACTCGGCCAACTCATCTATTGGCAGAAGTACCAAATCCACGATAGACTTCCCATTGACCTTCACGTAGGAGGCATCTTTCCTTAATCTGGAACCTCTACAGTCCGGACAAACCGTTCTTCCTCTGTATCGGGAAAGCATCACACGGTATTGAATTTTATAGGATTGCTCTTCAAGATGCTTGAAGAAGTCAGTCAGTCCTGTGAAGTATTCGTTTCCGTCCCATAGTAACTGGTATTGCTCCGGATCCAAGTCCTTTATGGCTCTATGTATAGGGAAATCAAATCGGATTCCATTGCGTATCAAGGGTTGGAGAAATTCTCCCATTTTCTCACTTCTCCAGGGAGCTATGGCTCCTTCAAATACACTTAGTTTCTTATCAGGAAATACCAATTCCGGATCTAGGCCTAGAACACTTCCAAAACCTTCACACCTTCTACATGCACCATAGGGGTTATTAAAGGTGAAGAGGTTGATGCTTGGTTCTTCAAATTGTATTCCGTCTCTTTCAAAACGATCTGAAAACGCTACTATCTTCCTGCCTTCTTCTGTTCTAATCTCAATCTCACAAGTTCCATTTCCTTCAAAAAAGGCCGTTTGTACGGAATCGGACAAACGGAACTGTGTATCTTCTCTAGGAGAGCCTTCCTCGTCCAAGTTTACTACGGCTCTATCCACGAGTATCTTTACTTCCTCTACTTCTGTGCCGGAACTCAATAAATCTTCTATCTGTACGGTATCTGCTCCTACCACGACCCGGTTAAAGCCTTTCTTAAGGAGTAACTCAAGTTCTTGCTTCATGCTCCGGTCATCCTTAGGGATAAGGGGGCTCAAGACCATTACTCGGGTACCTTCAGGATAAGAAAAGATATGATTTACTACATCTGTGACGGTGTCTTTGCTTACTTTTTCGCCGGAAATAGGAGAGAATGTTTCTCCAATCCTAGCAAAGAGTAATTTCATATAATCATAGATCTCAGTGGAAGTACCCACCGTAGATCTACTGTTTCTGGTACTGACTTTCTGATCAATAGCTATGGCCGGAGAAATACCTCTTATATAATCTACCTCCGGCTTCTCCATTCTTCCCAGGAACTGACGTGCATATGAACTTAAGCTTTCTACGTACATACGCTGACCTTCCGCGTAAAGGGTATCAAAAGCCAGGGAAGACTTTCCACTTCCGGATAACCCTGTAACTACCGTAAGCGTATTCCTTTTGATCGCAACACTTACGTTTTTCAGGTTGTTCACCCGAGCCCTTTTGATGATAATATATTCTTTGGGATCTAAACGGTCGAGGTCCGCCTCAGAAATTGTGTTCTTCATTGTACAAAAATACGTTGCACTGCCTGCAACTAAAAAGAAATATAGGGAATTTCTATAGCAAATGTCCTAAAGGTTTTTTGAATTTTTTGTCAAAGCAATCTAGAATTGGAAGTACCTTTGCAGTATGAAAAATGCCGTCATCTTTGATATGGACGGGGTTATTGCACATACTAACCCGTACCATTCTTTAGCTTTCCGTGAATTCTTTAAAAAGAGAGACCTTTATCCTACAGATGAGGAGTTTGCTCAACATATGTTTGGAAAGAGTAATAGTTATATCCTTGCACATTTCCTAGGTAGAAAAATAGAAGGCGAGGAGTTTCGTTCCATGGAAGAGGAAAAAGAAGGATTATTCAGAGCCATTTATGCAGATCACGTAAAGGATATCGATGGATATCTAACATTTTTAGCTGATTTGAAGCAAAACGGTTTTCTGACTGGAGTAGCCACTTCTGCACCACGGGCTAATTTGGATCTGATCATGGGTAAGTTAGGTTTTGGTCCATACATGGAATCCATTTTAGCCTCAGAGAACGTAACAAAGCATAAACCTGATCCGGAGGTATATCTTAAATCTGCGGCAAATCTTGGAATTGAACCTGAGCGCTGTATAGTATTTGAAGATTCTTTTTCAGGTATAACAGCAGCAACCCGGGCAGGTATGAGGGTGGTAGGAGTCCTATCTTCTCACACCAAAGAGGAATTGCCTCCATGTGCCATGTATATTGAGAATTATTTGAATATTAAAGCTGCTGATATTTTAAATCTCCTAGCCTCATGAAACTCTACCTTCTCCCCATGCTTTTGGCTGAGAATGCACACGATAGGTCCTTAACCCCATATAGCATTCAAATCCTGAAATCTCTAAAAGTATTTTTCGTGGAGAATGTAAAAACTACCAGAAGGTTTCTATCATCTCTTAAGCAGGGCGTAGTCATTGATGAATTGAGGTTTATTGAGATGGATCAGCCTTTTGAACGCTATTTGGAAATCCTGGCTAATTTAGGTGAAGATGCAGGGATCATTTCCGAGGCAGGGTGCGCGGGTGTAGCAGATCCGGGTGCATTGGTGGTGGAGGCAGGGCAACAGATGGGTTGGACGGTACAGCCCTTAGTAGGCCCGAACTCCATCCTTCTAGCATTAATGGGTTCAGGTCTGAATGGACAATCCTTTGCCTTTCATGGATATTTACCTATAAAGGCAGAAGAAAGGGCAACTAAACTGAAACAGTTGGAAAGAGAAGGAGCGCAGAAGTCTCAAACGCAGATCTTTATGGAGACTCCGTATAGAAATAATCAAATGCTTGAGACCTTGCTTAAAACCCTAAATCCAAACACGCGTCTGTGCATTGCAGCTGATATTACCTCTGAATCAGAGTTTATACAAACCAAGAGTATAAGTTCATGGAAGAAAAAAGAACTTCCGAACTTACACAAGAGACCCACAATTTTTCTTATTCTCTAGTGGGGATAGATGCACCTAAGTAAGCCGCTGCCAGACCTAGCACTAAGGAACCTAAGGCATAAAGTACGAAAGTGCTGTATTGCCCATCTTCCACTAACTGCATGTTCTCTGCTGAAAAAGTAGAGAAGGTGGTAAAGCCTCCGCAAAATCCCGTAATGAGTAATAATTTTAATGCTTGTTGCGAATTTCCGAAGTGCGTCAATAGCCATCCTATCGCGAAACTCCCCAATACATTCACCAAGAAAGTACTCAGTGGAAAATGACCTACTTTTCCTAACCATTGGCTGATCAGATACCTAAGGGCACTTCCAGCTCCACCACCCAGCATGACGAATAAAAGGTTTTTCATGTAATGAAAGTATTTTATGTCCATTTACATCCCTTACTCTCAGAGACGGAAATGTGATATGGTTTATGTGTTCATATAAAGTTAAGTATTTTATTTTTTTTAAGGCTGGTTAGCTGCACGAAATAGTTTAGTAGGTAGATAAACAAAAGAGGCTATCTACTTGATAGCCTCCAGATGGATGTATTTAAATTGGTTAATTATGGTCTGATTTTGTGGGCAACTGACTGATGTGCACCCTGCAGCACAACAAGTTTATGGATGATGCCATCAGCGTCCGCTTCAAATTGGAGGATGGCTTCAAATTCTTTGATGAAGAAAGTGGTTTCGCTTTCAGGGTAAATTCTAATGGAAGGCTGGTTAGTCATTCTGGCATAGATATCTCCACCTTTGTACGTAATCTTGAATTCAATCCCTTTTTGAATTTCGTAGACCCCAAGAATTCTATGGATCTGCTCTTCCGTCAACTGAATCTCCTTCTTGTTATTAGGAATAGGGAGACCGTAGATTAGATACCTAAGCGGTTTATGCACCATTTCTGCATCCTCATGGTTCTGCAAAACAATGATGGTGATGTCATTATCGATATGCCTTTCTATGTAAGTAATGTAGCCTGCCCAGCTTCCACCATGAGATACCATATTCCCAAACTCCTTGCTATTTTGTAGGTCCCAACCAAAACCATAAGGGAAAGTGGAGCCGTCATTCAAGGTTACAGGGCTAAATACTTCTTTTTTGCTTTCCTCAGAGAATAGTTGATACAAAGCTCTATCCCATTTTAGCAGATCACCCGCTGTTGATCTTAGCCCCCCATCTCCCACAACCTCTTGAAAGCATTTTAGATAAGCAAACTCATCTAATTCATGAGGATCAACCCATAGATCCAAACTGTCTGAATATACATGTCCAATGGCGAAATTTTCTTTGAATTCAGAAGTACTTGCACCGGGAAAAATGGTGTTTCTCATTCCCAATGGCTTGAAAATGTTCTGGTCTAAGAAGCGGGCATAGGTCATATCTGAAACCCTTTCTATCAGTACTGCCAAAACCGCATAACCCGTATTGCTATACTCCCAGCGGGAATTGGGCTCGAACCTGACTTCTTGTTTATTTCTAGATAGAAAATCGATGATATCTTTATTGCTGATGGCTCTATTGGTACTGCTTTCGAAGTGTTCCATATAATCAGGCAAACCTGAGGTGTGCTGAAGCAAATGCCTGATAGTTACAGAAGGATATTCGTGTAGTTCCGGAATATACTTGGATACGGGATCATCAAATCTCAGTTTTCCTTGTTGCTTAAGTAGCACTATTCCCGCTGCTGTAAACTGTTTTGTGATAGAAGCCAGATCAAAAATGGAGTCTTCATCCAGTTTCTCTCCGGAGTTTTCCTTTTTGAGTCCAAAGCTTTTTTGGTAAATGATGTTGCCTTTTTGGGCGATTAAGACATTCCCATTTATTCTGCCTTTGGCATATATAGAGCTGAGTAAACTGTCTATTTTACCTTGCCCGCAGACCGCTTGAGCAGAAAAAAGGATTAGATATATGATTCTGAAATTCATTTTGTAAAGTTTTGATAAGACAAAGAGATACCTTTCCCTCTTCTATAGAAGGGTTCTTAGGAAAGTAGAAATGGTGTAGTACTAATTTGATCTTTTGAGATACAGGAAGTAAGCCCAGTAGCTACCTGCAATGCTAAAGGCCATAATGGCTAAGGAGTGAATATGGAGTGGTGCTGTGAAATAGCTCAAAAGAAGGCCCAGCCCAATTCCAGAGAGTAATATTGCGGCTTTAATAGCGTCATCTTTCTTATTGTTACTGGCAAATAGGTTGTGTGAAAGATGCTCAGTAAGCCCCTTTTCAATCATCTTGTTCTTAAGACGATATTCTAATGCGAATTTGATTAAGGAGATTAAGAAATAGAAAAGGATTCCAATAAGTAGCACCGGTAATAAAGTTTCTACCTGAAAGTTTTGTTCATTGGAGATCTGTTCTGCAGTTGCGCCTTGAGCAAGTAGGGGGAATAAACAAATAAATAGCTTTTTCATAATTGTATTTTTATATCCTAGTAGACAGCAGAGTGTCAAGTCGGTTGCAAATTTTAATCAAAAATCATGGTAATTTTTTTCTTGTATTGACGGTAGAGGTCTGCCAAGATATAAATGGAGATAGAGACGGCAGTTACAAAAGCAAATGGAGTAATAGATGTATTCCAATTTCTAAATGCTGGTTTTATCCAAGGGTAACAAAGGACAAATGATCCCATAATCAGAAAGGCAAGGAGAGCTATTAGTCCAAACTCTTCTGATCTTTTAGGTTCGGATGCCCATATTTTTTGCATGGCTATTTCGCTGACATTAAAGGGTACAGTTTCTGGCTCTAGCTTCTTGATATAAAATGTCAATTCCTTATAGGCATACATTTTAGCTTTGCAATCCGCACAAACTGCCAAATGGGAAGTTATCACTTCCTCGCAAGAATCTTCTAAGAGGAAAGACTGTATGGCTTCGTCTGATAAATGATTATTGCTCATGTCTATTGACTTTATAATATTTTTCCAATTGATCTTTTAGAATTTTCCTGGCTCTGAATAGATAATTCTTAATCGTACCTTCCGGCAAATGAGTGATTTGAGAGATCTCTTTCAAGGAGAGTTCCTCTATATGATAAAGGGAGATTAAGGTTCTATATAGTGGAGGCAACTGGTCTATGAATTGGTTTAAGATGACATGAGCCTCCTGATTTAATAGCGTATTTTCCAGGCTTTCTGAAGAAACCTGCACTTGGTCTTCTAGGCCTTCGCTGATGGGAATTCTCTTTTTTTGAAGGTGATTTAAGCAAGTGTTATAAGCTATGGTCCCTATCCATGTCGACAGTTTGGATTGGTACTTGAAAGTATTTAAACTCTGAAAGGCTTTTAGATAAACGTCTTGCACTAAATCTTTTTGTTCGTCCTCAGTGGGGGACATTTTTCTAATGATTTGAATCACTAATCTCTCCGTATTTCTTACGATAGTAGCGAAAGCCTGAGTGTTTCCACTCAGAACTTTGTCCACTATCCATTTATCAGAATACGAGGGATTTTCCATTTAGCTTATGAGACAGGAAGGAATTGGTTTGGTTGCAAATAATTTGTAATTTCTTGAAAATAGACGACTATAAATAATTATAAAGAGGGTGTTTTATTCATCAACTTATATTCATAAAACACTGAATCTTAAGGTATCAAAGTTCAGGTTTGCTACTCTGTACGGCTACTTGTCTTAAACTATCTTAGTTTTCACTTTGAGGCCAATTCCAGGTATAACCATGCACAGCAAAATGACTGCTACTAAGCCTCCGAAAATCATGTGGATCCAGGTTTCTCCCCTCAGATTAAACAAGGTCACTGGAATTAAAATGGCGCCAGGCTGATGTTGGTTAGTCTTATCCCTCAGTACAATGGATAGAAAGATCATGACAGTTGGTAGGCTCATGAGGACAAGGGCTAGCAGAAGGAATCCTTAAGTGATTTCGAAAATATAAACCTTGCCATACATGATCTGTGGGGTCTGGCCCGGCATATAGACGTGGAAATAATCCACATAGATATGGATAAATATTAGGCTGGTCCATAGTGCAGATAGCTTTACTTTTGTGCATGGTTCAAAGATTAAAACCAAAATGAAGTCCGGGTTCCCAACCAAAGTAATTAGGCCATTGATTCTCTTTTTCTTTGAAGGACATAGGAGTGTTCGTTTTGATGGGCCAATGTGTCAAACCTATAGAAGGTTCTATAAAAACTTTTTGATTAAACATTTTAAAATGATAGCCAATGCGATACGTCATGAAGAGGGTATATCCCCTATTGATTTTGGACCGATCTTCATTTTTATAGGTTTGAAACGCATTCATGGCATGAATACCGCTAAAGAGGCCTTTGTACCAGTATCTATTGTAGGCCAAGCCTAAAACGTACTGTCTAACGTAGCCAGGGAAATTGTGCTGAGCTCTGTCTTTATCCACGATTTCTTTCCAGGGCATTCCTAGGGGCCAATTGAACTTAGAGGTTTTTAATTCGATGAAGCCTGCATCCTGAGGTGTAAACCGATATCCTACATTTATCTGGATGAAGCCGGGAGGGTTGGGGTCGTTAGGAATGAAGTTTCCCAGTAACATCAGTGTGCTTCCTACAAACCATTTACTGCTGTCTTGCTCAGAATACTGTGCTTTAGCTTTAAGAGTACTTGCAATTAACATGCTTAGAGCAATAAGGATAGATTTCTTATTCATAGCTTTTTACGTTAAGTGATGGCACAAAAGTAGATGTAGAGTAAGGTCGAAGTCGTTCACTTAAGTTAATTAATGAGATTATTTTGGAGAAGATACATTGGATAATGAGTGTACGGGAGTCATTTGAAATCTCTTTTCTTGCAGTGTCCTGGCATGTGTTGGCACAATTCAAATCAAGAAATAAAGATTCCTACTGATTTAAGCTATTTTTTTCACGAAATGGAAATTTGGTAGATAAAATGCTTTGGTTGTGTTTATTTTGTTATACCAAAGATTTTTTTGAATTTTTTCTGTAGAACGTTGGATAAGCCGAATAAAAACTACGGTGTAAGCAAAATAGATTTATGTTTTCGATAAATCTCCTTATTTTTGCGTCCAAAAAATTGAAATATAATGAAAAAGATAGCGGTTTACACTTCTGGTGGAGACGCTCCGGGTATGAATGCCTGTATACGTGCCGTAGTTAGAGGAGCCATTTATCATGGCCTTCAAGTTTACGGTATCCGCAGGGGGTATAACGGGATGATTTCTGGAGATATATTTGAGATGACTTCAACTTCTGTAAGTAATATAGTTCAAAGGGGAGGTACCATTTTGAAGTCTGCACGTAGTAAGGAGTTTATGACGCCGGAGGGAAGGAAGAAGGCTTATGAGAACTTGATGAAACTAGGCATAGATGGATTAGTAGCTATAGGAGGAAACGGTACTTTTACAGGTGCTGAGGTATTCTATAATGAATACCAGATCCCTACGGTGGGCTGTCCGGGTACTATTGATAATGATTTATATGGAACGGACTATACTATAGGATTTGATTCGGCAGTAAACACTTCACTTGAAGCTATAGATAAAATTAGAGACACTGCTGATTCACATGATCGTGTATTCTTTATAGAAGTGATGGGTCGTGATTCAGGCTATATTGCGGTACAATCAGGTATAGGTGGAGGTGCTGAAATCGTGATGGTACCTGAAACTCATACTCCATTGAAAAAGGTAGTTTCTTCTTTGAAAGATGGATTGAGACGTTCAAAATCCTCCTCTATAGTAGTAGTGGTAGCTGAGGGTGATGAAGAAGGACATGCTACAGAAATTGCTGAAAAGATAAAATCGCAGGTAGGTGATAAATTAGATATCCGTGTTACTACGCTTGGCCACGTGCAGAGGGGAGGAGCTCCTACCGCGTATGACAGGATATTGGCTTCCAGAATGGGACTTGCAGCAGTGGAAGGACTAATGAGCGGTCAAAAGAACGTTATGGCGGGGGTTGTAAACAATGAAATCGTTTATACTCCGTTTATTGATACCATCAAGAAGACAAAACCTATACATGATGATCTTCTACGTATGGTTCATATATTAAGTATTTAAGTACCTATGAAAAAATGGTTCCTCTTTTGCACCCTTTGGAGTTTTGCTGCAGTGGGTCAACAGAAGATTACGGTGAAGATGCCTTTGGCAAATCCGAACCAATATGTGCACCTGGCCCACTATTACGGTAGTAAACAGCTGTCTAAAGTGGATTCTGTAAAAGTAGGTTCTGATGGCCTGCTTCGCTTTCAATCTCCAGAAGGAGGGTGGAAAGGGGGACTATACATGGTTTTGCTTTCTCCGTCAAAATTCTATGATTTAGTGGTCTCCGGTAAGGAAGACGACATATATATGGAATTTGACACAACGGATTATGTTAATTCTGTAAAATTCAAAGGGTCAAAGGAAAATGAGGTCATGTTCAATTACCGAAAATTCCTAACCCAAAAGATGAAGGTGGGAGAGTCCCTTCAAAAGCAGTTAGGGACAGAAACAAATCCAAGTAAAGTAAGCACCCTTCAGCGTCAGCTAGATGCCTTAGGCAAAGAAGTAAATGGAGAAATTAAGCGTGTTATAGACGCGAATCCGGACCTTTTTGCATCTAAATTATTAAGAGCGAATATAGAACCGGAGATACCAACGGAGATTCCAACCTTACCAAACGGTAAAAAGGATTCTACCTATGCTTACAGAGTCTATAAAGCTCAATTCTTTGATGGCTTAGACTTTTCAGACGAAAGGATGATTAGAACCCCCTTCTTGGAGAGTAAATTAGAGAGATATTTCTCAAATTTGGTTTACCAAAAGACGGATTCCCTTAAAAAGGAAACCACAAAAGTGCTAGAAATGTCCAAGAAGAATAAGGACATCTATAGATATACACTTTGGTATATAACGAACAAATATGAAACCACTGATGTGGTGGGCCTAGACGGTGTCATCATTCATTTGTATGAGAATTTTTACTTGAAAGATGCCGACTGGCTAGAGCAAAGTACATTGGACAGGTTCAGGGAGAGATTGAATATAATGAAGCCTCTGGAGACAGGGAAAGTGCTGCCTGAGCTTGTTTTGAAGGATGCCGAGGGGAAAATTTACCAGCTTTCACAACAAAAGGCAAAGTATACAATAGTGAACTTCTATAGCCCTACTTGTGGTCACTGTAAGGATGCTGCACCGGCATTAGTGAAGTTCCAAGACGAAAATAAGTCGAAAGGTATTGTAGTATGGAATGTGGCTACAGATCATGAGAGAGATCTGGAGGAGATGAAGAAATTTATAAAGGAATATGATACCTCTAGATTAATCAATGTATATGACCCTGATAAGAAATATGATTTCTTTACAAAATATGATGTGTATTCTACTCCTACCGTCTATATACTAGATGAGAAGAAAAGAATCATAGGTAGAAGAATTCCCATTGAGGAAGTATTGAATTTTATAGCCCATTACGAAAAGAATGGACTATAAGTTCTCTAAGAAATAGGAAATAGCTAATTTATATCCCGAAAGCCCTAGGCCAAAGATGGCGCCTCGGGCTTTTGGACTTATATAGGAATGCTTCCTGAATTCTTCTCTTGCATGAATATTGGAGATATGTACTTCTACGGTTGGAGTTTTTACTCCACCTAAGGCATCTGCCAAAGCTACAGAGGTATGTGTAAGCCCACCTGCATTTAAGATGATACCATCATAGCTGAACCCTACCTCATGTATCTTATCTATGAGTGCTCCTTCATGATTGGATTGAAAATATTCCAGTTCAACTTGGGGGAATGCCGCTTTCAATTTCTCGAAATAGTCTTCAAAGCTTTGGCTGCCATAGATCTCAGGTTCTCTCTTCCCAAGGAGATTCAAGTTAGGGCCATTGATAATAATTATTTTCATAAGTATTTGGTAAAGTTCCAAAATTTTCTTAAATTTAAATAATGGGGTTCATCCTCGTTTTTATAAGCCTCCCTTTCAAAGCAAATATCATAATACGCTTTATCTGCATCCCCAAGTTTCCACCATTTGTACATCCATTCAAAGACATACCAAAGGTAGAAGGGCAAAATTAGCATTTCTAATTGCTGCCTCAAATGTATTTTTTCGTGTCTAAGGGTTCTTTGAGAAGGATTTTGGCTTTTGACTAATACGAAAGGCCAAAGCGCTATAGCTTCAATCCTCCTAAATCTTATTCCCTTAATTAGTATCATCTTTGAAAATGCCTATATAAACCTTGCCTGTCTTATCTATAGAGGCTCTGTACATGCCTTCTGAATTAAAGGGTAAGCTGACATTTCCCTTCTTATCTACGGCAATTAGTCCACCTTCTCCACCTCTTTCCACCAGTTTTTTCATCACCACTTCTTCTGAAGCATCTTTCAAGCTAAGGCCTTTGTATTCTATAAGGGCCGATACGTCATAAGCTACCACAGAACGAATGAAATATTCTCCATGTCCTGTAGCTGATATGGCACAAGTGGCGTTGTTGGCATAAGTACCCGCACCTATAATGGGCGCGTCACCTACTCTGTTCCATCTCTTATTTGTCATTCCTCCGGTAGAAGTGGCAGCTGCTAAGTTTCCGTCTTTATCTAAAGCTACGGCGCCCACGGTTCCGTATTTCTTTCCTTCATCAAAAATGAGTGATCCTGTTCTTCTGGGCTCCTCCTTCTTTGTAGAATCAGTATGGTCCAATTGCACCTTTTCTGCTTTCAATGCTCTTTGAAGCCCATTCCATCTGGTTTCCGTGTGGAAATAGGATGGATCTACGATTTCCTCTCCTTGAAGCTTTGCAAATTCCTCTGCGCCTTTTCCTACTAACATGACATGCGCTGAGTTTTCCATAACTTTGCGTGCTGTGCGAATAGGGTTCTTCAAGGTGGTAACTCCTGCTATAGCCCCTGCCTTTAAATCTTTACCGGACATGATGGCTGCATCTAACTCGTTTTTCCCTTCATGAGTAAAAACGGCACCTTTAGCAGCGTTAAAAAGCGGATTGTTTTCCATCTCCATGACTGCGGCTTCTACTGCATCCAGGCTACTTCCTCCCTTTTCTAAGATACTGTATCCTTTCTTTAGTGCCTTTTCTAAGCCTTCTCTATAGGCCTTTTCCATAGCAGGACTCATGTTCTTTCTGGTGATGGTACCTGCTCCTCCATGGATGGCTATGGCAATCTGTGCGTATGCACCGGAGGATACTAATAGTAGTGCTACAATAAGTTTCTTCATCTTTCGCTGGTTTCTTCTTTACCTTCCTCTATTTTTTCTTCCACTTTAACTAAATCAGCATGCTCTGCAGACTCCACCAAGTCCTCTTGGGAAGAATTTTGAGGGTCAATCACAAATCTAAACAAAAATGGGAGATGGTCTGAATCTACATTAGCTAAAGTTTTTAAATCCTTTACAAAGATGTCAGGACTATGGTAGACTTGGTCTATGGGGAATCTTAGTAACTTGTATTTGGCATGGAATGTAGATATAAACCCTCTTCCTACGCATGGATCTGTAAGTTCAGATGTTTAAATAAGCGGGAGGCTTCTGCCCAAGCTACACAATTGAAATCTCCTATGGCTACTGTAGGTATATCTTTATCATTTCTTATGGACTTAGCCACAGACAAAAGATCTCCATCTCTTTCTCTTGAAGTTTCTTCTTCGGTAGGATTAGGTCGATGTAAAGCATAAACTTTAAATTTAAAGTTATCTCCTCCATCAACTTCCGCTTCCATACTGGGTTAATCATCAGCTACAAAAAAGTGGATCTTACTCTTTAAAAATGGTAGCCGGGAAAAGAGGTGCATGCCGTAGGTGTTATCAAGGGGAGCTTTTAGATGGTAAGGGTAGTCTTTGTGCAAAGATTCTAGTGCCTGATCCCAGCCGGTGTCACTGGTGAGTATGAGGTCGGGATTAATTTGAGTTACCAGATCCAAGAACTTTTGGTAATTCGTATTATCTTGATATACATTCAGGATGGTAAAGGGTTTGGAGGCATGATTTCCTACAGGTTTTCTCGACGTGGGATAAAGCGGAGTATATTTTAATAGCAAACTTCCATTCAACAGGGAGGTAGCTAGTAAGGGGGAAAAGCTAATGGGATGAAAGTCAAGCCAACTAAGGCCTAATAATACTATCTGTACAAAAGAGCTGAATCTTTCCAAAATCCGGCACCCGAAAGCTCCAATGAGGTGAAGGGATTAAGGGAAGTAAGGTAAGGATAATGGTTATCCAGATTAAGGTTTGGTAGATCATAAAAAAAAGCCACACTGTTTAGTGGGGCTCCTATTAATTATAGAATTCTTAATCCTAGGGTCAACTGCCAGCCGTCAGTCTTTTGATTGAACTTGTCGTCCTGGAAGTGCTTGCTGGAAATACTGCCTAAGCTACCTTCTTTTCTAACATCAATGTCCAATCTGCCGAAGGTTAGACCAGCTCCCAACTGGTATCCAAAAGTGGCATTCTTGAAGGCGTCCTTTTCTTTCAATGTCGTAGTTACATTATTAAGGAAGGTATGTTCTTCTTTTAGTTTAAGAGTAGCCACGGGGCCAGCATTTACACGTAGCACGTCAAATAATTTGATACCTACGAGCACAGGAATATCTATATTCTTAATTTTGATATCGTGTCCAGCATTGGAAACCATAACTTTACCGTTTCTCTCGGTGTAAAGAATCTCCGGTTGTAGGTAAATGCCATCTCCAATTCGCGCAAAGAGACCGCCTGAAAAACCGGTCTTGCTATCAAGACTTTCTTCAATTGCATTTCCTAGCGAGCCAGATTCTGTGTGGATTTTGTTCAAGTTAATACCACCTTTAATTCCCAGTGCAAATTGAGCGGATGCTGCATGGGCGAAGAAAATGGTAGATAGAACTAGAAATAATTTTTTCATGATGTGATTTGTTTAGTTTTTCATTTTAAGTGCAAGTTATTATAAAAACGTATATTGCGGGCTAATAAGTATAGGATGGCTAAAGTAAAAACTTCTTTTTTTTGTCAGAAATGTGGATACAATTCTCCCAAATGGTTAGGTAGGTGCCCTTCTTGCGGGGAATGGAGTACTTTTGTGGAGGAAGTAGTTTCCAATGGGGAAACAGAGAGAAGTTTATGGAGAAAACCGGATAAAATCACCTCAAAGCCAAGGCTTTTATCCCAGATAGATCATGCAGAAAAATATAGAATAATCACTGAAGACGAAGAGTTTAACAGGGTACTCGGTGGAGGGCTTGTTCCCGGATCTTTGATCCTAGTGGGAGGAGAGCCGGGGATAGGGAAATCTACTTTGATGCTTCAGTTGGCATTAGGTCTTAAAGACTATAATATCCTCTATGTTTCAGGTGAAGAAAGTGAGCAGCAGATCAAGATGAGGGCAGAGAGAATTCCTCTAAAGAATGAGAGGTGTTATGTTTTGACTGAAACGGCTACGGATGTGATATTTAAGCACATTGAAATGATTGAGCCTGATGTAGTCATCATAGACTCTATTCAGACTTTGGTTTCTCCGCTTGTGGACAGTGGTGCAGGGTCTGTCTCGCAGGTGAAAGAATGTGCCGCTGAAATCATGCGATTCGCTAAGGAATCTGATGTGCCGGTTATTCTAATTGGTCATATCACAAAGGAGGGTTCATTAGCCGGTCCGAAGGTCCTCGAACATATGGTAGATACCGTTCTACAGTTTGAGGGGGATAGATTCATGACCTATAGAATCCTTCGCACCATAAAGAACAGATTTGGTAATGCCTCAGAATTGGGAATCTATGAAATGCTTTCTGAGGGTTTAAGACAAGTAAGTAACCCATCAGAGATCCTTATTTCTGAAAAGACAGAGCAATTAAGCGGAGTGGCCATAGCAGCCATGATTGAAGGGAACAGACCACTGCAGATAGAGATTCAGTCATTAGTTAGCACTGCTAATTATGGTACACCTCAACGCAGCAGTAATGGTTTTGATCCTAGAAGACTTCAGATGCTTTTGGCTGTACTTGAAAAGAGGGGAGGATTCCGACTGGGCACCCAGGACGTATTCCTCAACGTGGCTGGAGGATTAAGAGTAGATGACCCGGCTATAGACCTTGCGGTATGTAGTAGCATCGTGTCCTCTTACGAAGATTTGGTGATACCTCACTCGGTTTGCTTCGGAGCGGAAGTAGGTTTAGGAGGAGAAATTAGACCGGTAAATAGAGTGGAAGCAAGAATTTCTGAAGCAGCAAAGTTAGGCTTTGAGAAGATCTTTATTTCCAAAAATCATCTTAAAAGTATTAGGACAGAAAATTTTTCCATAGAAATACGCGGCGTAGGGAAGTTGGAAGAGGTATTCCAGGAATTGTTTGGCTAAGTAAAAAACATTGAATCATTTAAAAAATCATTGTTAATTTTGTGAACTATAAGGTTCCCTAAGTAAAGCACCAAGAATGAATGTATTAGTAGTTTACTATACCCAATCCGGACAATTAAAAGAGATTGCGGACAATTTGGTGCGTCCATTGGAAAAGCACAATATAGTTTGGTATAAAATAGAGCCGGAGAAAGACTATCCGTTTCCATGGAATGGAGAGGAGTTTTTTGGAGCTTTTCCAGAGGCGTTTGGACAAAAAACCATACCTCTTAAGCCAATTCCTGAAGAGATATTAAATCAGAAGTTTGATTTGATTTTATTTCATTATCAGGTTTGGTTCTTAAGCCCAAGTATCCCTATAACTTCTTTTGTGAAATCTGAAGGTGGGAAAAAGCTATTAAGCTCTGCGCCTGTGGTCACGATTTCTGCGACCAGAAATATGTGGATCAAAGCTCAAGAAAAGCTTAAAGTATTATTAAAAGCCGCCGGAGCCACTTTAGTGGGGAATATTGCCCTAGTAGATAAAGCAGGAAACCTAGTCAGTGTAGTAACGATTGTAGATTGGCTATTTTCTGGAGTAAAGAGAAAGTATTTGGGGGTATTACCCATGCCCGGAGTCTCTGAAGAGGATATCAAAGGAGCGGAAAGATTTGGAGATGTCATTGGCAAACATTTAGAAGGAGGGACTCTATCTTCTTTACAAAGTGATTTAGTCAAAGAGGGAGCAGTTCATATTAGCTCCTTTTTGCTCTCTGTAGATCAAAAGGGGAACAAGATTTTTAGCAAATGGTTGTCCATCATTGAAAAGAATCCGAAAAAGAGAAAGTTCTTATTGAAACTATTTAATGTTTATGTGGTGTTGGCACTTTATGTGGTTTCTCCCATAGTATTCTTATTCCACTACCTTACTTATCCATTTTGGAGGAGTTTATTTTTAAAAGAAAAAGCTTATTATCAGAGCGTTTAGTTGTATGGCAGAAGTTTTTATTACGCGTGTTTCGAAGTTTTTACCCAATTCTCCTATCTCGAATGATGAAATGGAAGAATATTTGGGTTTAGTGCATAACTCCGCCTCGCGTGCAAAGCGTATTGTTCTAAGAAATAACGGTATCAAACAGAGATATTATGCCTTTGACAAGGAAGGCAACAGCACCCACACAAATGCACAATTAACTGCTGAGGCTATAGAGGGATTGTACGATGAACATTTTGGGCCTCAAGATATGGAGTTACTTTCTTGTGGAACATCCTCTCCGGATACCTTAATGCCATCGCATGCCGTATTGGTTCACGGTTTCCTAAAAAACAGGAATGTAGAGGTGAATTGTGCTTCGGGCAACTGCTGTGCGGGGATGAATGCATTAAAGTTTGGATACTTGTCTGTTAAATCCGAACAAACCAAAAATGCCGTTTGTACGGGGTCTGAGCGTACCTCTTCCTGGATGCTGGCAGATAAGTTTAATGTAGAGGTGGAGCATCTTGAGAAAATGGAAGCTACTCCTATTTTGGCATTCAAAAAGGACTTTCTCCGCTTCATGTTATCTGATGGTGCCGGGGCATTCCTCCTGGAAGATAAACCTAGAGGAACATTGTCTCTGAGAATTGACTGGATGGAGGGATATTCCTATGCCCATGAAATTGAAACCTGCATGTATGCCGGCTGTGAAAAGGAGGAGAATGGAGAGGTAAAACCTTGGAGCTTATATACTCCCCAAGAGTGGTTAAATGAATCCATTTTTGCCATCAAACAAGATACTAAACTTTTGGACCAATACATTTTGGAAAAAGGAGCCGAGAGTTTAAAGATGGCTATAGATAAACACGACATTAGTTCGGAGGAAATAGATTATTTCTTGCCCCATGTCTCTTCTCACTACTTTGTGGAAGGTTTGGGTAAATCCTTAGAAGCACACGGTGCACCCATGGCTCCGGAAAAATGGTTCATGAATTTAGCCCAAGTAGGTAATGTAGGAGCCGGTTCTATTTACTTAATGGTAGAAGAGCTATTTGCCTCAGGAAAACTAAAGGAGGGAGATAAAATCCTGCTTTCTGTTCCGGAAAGTGCCCGCTTCTCTTATACGTATGCACTTTTAACCGTGGTAGGCGCATGAACTTGATTCCACAAAAGGAGCCTTTCGTAATGGTAGATACTTTGGTGAATTATACTGAAACTACCCTGGAGGCCTCTTTTATAGTTCCTGAATCTGCCGTATTTAGTTATGAGGGATATTTTCTGGAAGGTGGGATCATAGAACATATGGCCCAATCTGTAGCCTTGCATACGGGTTACGCTTATTTCCTTAGAAATGAAGATCCTCCAACCGGTTATATAGGTGCTATCAATGAAGTGGAAATAGCATTTCTTCCAAGAGTAGGAGATAAGCTAGAGAGCAAAGTGGAGATCCTGCAAGAATTTAATGGAATAACTTTAGTAGATATACAAACCTATGTCAGTGGGAAGTATCTGGCAAGGGCAAAAATGAAAACTGTAATAGCTACATGATAGATATACACCAATTTCTGCCGCATACAGCACCTATGTTAGCCATTGATGCTATAACCCAGATTGATGATGCGGAGGTTATTTGTGTATATGAAGTGCCAAAGGACTCTGTGTTTGTAGAAAATTCCTCATTCCTCGAAGCCGGTCTGGTAGAGAATGCAGCACAGTCAGCTTCATGTATTGTAGCTCAAAGCTACTCTTTGGAAGGGAAAAGCGTTATAGGATTTATAAGTTCCATCCGAAGCGTCCACATCTATGAACTCCCTAAGGTGGGAGATCTCCTAAGAACTGAAGCTAGATTGATCTCTAGATACGACGCGGAAAATTACAGTACTTGTCGCGTTGAATGCAAAACTTTTCGAGGCGACTTATTACTTTTGGAAGGCGAAATAAATCTATTCATACAAGAGCATGAAAAAGGACGAAGTACCACAGGATGAAAGTAACCTGGCATCCGCGAATATTCGGGAAGTATATTACGCTGTGGATGAGGACGGAAACTACACTACGGCCCTAAGTACAGGTTGGGAGGCGAAGAAGATAGCCTTGGATAAATCCATGGATGCGCTTGAGGAATGGATAGAAGATGCCAAAGAAAAGATAAAGGCAGGAGAAGCTAGTCCTATCTTATATTTCATGTATCTGAATAAGATGGATGTTCCGGTTTTGTCTGGTTATACAGGTTATTGGATTTGGAGAGTCAAGCGGCATCTAAAAATGAAGCACTTTAGGAATCTATCTCCAAAAATTTTACAGAAGTACGCAGATGCCTTTGAGATCAGTGTCGAAGAGCTGGTACATTTTAAGCCCTAAGAATGAAAATAGATTTTAAACATCATCAGGCGGCACACTGTGAAAATGGTGTAGCATCAAACCTAATGAAATTCAATGGATTGCAACTAAGTGAACCTATGGTCTTTGGTTTGGGATCCGGTATATTTTACGTTTATATTCCTTTTTTGATGGTGAATCAGGCACCTGCTATCAGCTACCGCCCAATGCCGGGTAGTATCTTTAGTAAGGCGGCAAAAAGATTAGGCCTGAAAATAAAGAGAATGAGATTTTCAAATCCCGAAAGTGCTAGAAAAGCTTTGGATGAGAATTTGGAAAAAGGTATTCCTACGGGCCTACAGGTTGGGGTATATCATTTGCCGTATTTCCCTGATCAATACAGATTCCATTTCAATGCCCACAATATGGTGGTGTATGGAAAGGAGGGCGACAGGTATTTAATATCTGATCCTGTAATGGAGTTTACTACCTCATTAAGTGGACCGGAGCTAGACAAAGTGCGTTTCGCTAAAGGAGCGTTTGCCCCTAAAGGCCAAATGTATTATCCGATTTACATTCCAAAAGACATAGATCTTTCAAAGGCTATCAGGAAGGCTATCAATAGTACATGTTCAGATATGTTAGCCCCCTTTCCTATTGTTGGTGTCAAAGGTGAAAGATATATAGCTAAGCAAATCCAGAAATGGCCCCAAAAGGTGGGAGCGAAGAAGACGAATCATTATCTGGCTCAAATAGTGCGTATGCAAGAGGAAATCGGTACAGGTGGGGGAGGCTTTAGGTACATTTATGCCGCCTTTTTACAAGAGGCATCTGCTATTCTAGGACTGCCGGAATTGAAAGAACTTAGTTCTGTAATGACGGAGATTGGGGATGAATGGAGAGATTTTGCCTTGAATGCTTCGCGCATCTTAAAGAACAGAAAGTCGGAAGATGAAATGTATGTGAAGTTAGGAAAGCAGCTGGAAGCTATTGCAGATCGTGAAGAAGCGTTTTTTAAGCGTCTAAAGAAGGCCATTTGATATGAAGCCCATAGTAGACATAAAAGCTTTAACTAAGAGATACAAAGGAGCAGGGGAGTTTTCTGTGAATCCTTTGGATTTAAAGATTAGCAGCGGAGAAATTTTTGGTCTATTGGGTCCAAATGGGGCAGGAAAAACTACCCTGATCAGTATGCTTTGCGGCTTAATTGCACCCACAAGTGGAGATTTTACCATTGAAGGTTTTTCTTATAGATCTGAAGCAGAAAAAATCAAGCAAATTATAGGCGTTGTTCCTCAGGAATATGCTTTGTACCCTTCCTTATCTGCCCGTGAGAATTTAATGTATTTTGGATCCATGTATGGATTGAAGGGAGATGTGCTAGAGAAAAGTGTTAATGATAATCTAGAGCATTTAGGCCTGGGTAAGCACGCAGATAAGCGGGTAGAAACGTATTCAGGTGGGATGAAAAGGAGAGTGAATCTGATTGCAGGCCTACTGCATCACCCTCATGTGCTGTTCCTGGATGAGCCCACTGTTGGGGTGGATATTCAAAGTAAAAACGTTATTTTGGATTTCTTGAGAACTTATAATCAACAAGGCACTACTTTAATTTATACCTCACATCATCTATCTGAAGCTCAAGAATTTTGTACTCGAGTGGCCATCATGGATCATGGCAGGATTTTGGCCGAAGGTACCCCTAAAGAATTGATGGAAATGGTTCCGAATGCGCAAAACCTCGAAGACGTGTTTCTAGCGCTGGTTGGAAATGAATTACGTGATTATGCATAAGGTTTGGGCATCTATAAAGAAGGAAACACTGTTATTGGTCAGGGATTTAGGAGCATTAATCATCCTTTTTGTAATGCCTTTGGCTCTGATCGTAACTATAACTCTGATTCAGCAGGACTCTTTTAAAGCTTTAAGTGATTCCAGGATACAAGTTTTACTAATTGATCTGGACGGTGGGACTGTAGCGAAAAGTATCAAGAGGAACTTGGATGAGAGCGGAAGCTTTGATGTAATAAGCACCTTGGAAGGACAAGGTCTGACAGAAGAAAAAGCAAGGTCCGAGGTGTTTTCAGGTAACTACCCTATGGCAGTTGTGGTACCGGAGAATCTTTCTTCAGATTTGGTAAAAAAGGTGCAGATCAATGTAGATAAGATCTTAAGTGATGTAGGTTTAGGTGAAGAAGAAGTAGTACAGGATACAATCACAGGAAAGAAGGAGATTCGTCTATATTTTGACCCTGCTACCCAGCTAGCCTTTAAGTCTGCCGTAAAAAACAATATTGACAAGATGGTGTCTGATTTGGAAGTGCAGACCGTTTATACACTTTTTCAGGAACAGTTAAGTGATTCAGTAGCTGTATTTTCTCAAAAATCTTTTCTGGAATTCAAGGAAATCTTGCCTCACAGTGGTAAAAAAGAGATTATTCCAAATGCCACCCAGCATAATGTTCCGGCATGGACATTATTTGCTATCTTCTTTATCGTTATTCCTCTTTCAATAAACCTGGTGAAGGAGAAAGGACAAGGTACATTGGTCCGATTGAGGACGCTACCTATGCCTTATCATATTGTCATATTAGGAAAAACCATCACCTTCCTAGTGATCTGCATGATCCAATTCTATCTGATGGTGGCAGTGGGAGTATATCTCTTCCCTATGTTAGGACTTGAGCCTTTACAGGTAGAGGGGAATATAGGTTTGATGAGCATAGTTGCTTTCTGTTCGGGATTTGCGGCCATTGGTTTCGGAATATTATTAGGTACAGTATGTGAGACCCAGGAGCAGTCTGCTCCTTTCGGTGCTACTTCTGTGGTGATACTTGCTGCCATAGGCGGTGTGTGGGTTCCGGTTTTTGCTATGCCGGAATTTATGCAAATGGTTTCTGGTCTTTCTCCAATGAACTGGGGACTCAATGCCTTTTATGATGTCTTATTAAGACATGTACATTTGATCCAATTGTTGCCCAAACTAGTATTATTGTTGGGTTTCTATTTAATAATGATAGCTATCTCCCTCATCTATGATGCGAAGAAAAGAGCAGTATAAGGTTTTAGACCATCTAACTACTTCCTACGAATTCAGGGTGCGTTTTAATGAGACGGATCCACTAGGGATAGTTTGGCATGGGAATTACATCAAGTATTTTGAGGATGGGCGAGAAGCCTTTGGAAGGAAATATGGAATATCCTATCTTGATGTGCAAGCTGCCGGATATACTACGCCCATAGTAAAGACTTTGACTGAACATAAGTTGCCTTTAAGATATGGAGAAACGGCCAGAGTGGAAACTGCTCTAGTGGATAGTATTGCAGCTAAAATGATCTTTCTTTTTACCATTTATAACGAAAAGGGAGAAGTAGTCTGTACAGGAGAAACCGTTCAGGTTTTTGTAGAGGAGGGAGGAGAATTGTGCCTCACTTACCCTCCTTTCTATCAGAAATGGCTCGACAGCGTCAGAATTTAAATCCGAAATTCGTCCCTAACTGTACTGTTCCGTTTAGATCATTGTTTTTGTATTTGCTTTGGTCAACATACAGTAATCCTAGCCCAAAATTGATACCCATAGTAAAACGGGAGGTGATGTCAAAGTTGACATAGTTAGTAACCATTATTCCTAATCTGGTATTGTTTGCCTTGAGGTATGGGCTATTGTAATGGTTGTCTACGGAATAATATCTTTGTCCTGCTCCAATCACTGCATTTGCACCTATGGCATACTTGACAGGCCTGTCTACTGAGGCCGGATAGAATTTAAATCCGGGAGTAAAGTAGAAGTAAGCAGGACTGCTAAGCTGGTCTCCATTCCAATAGTTGTCGTGCTGACGGAAAACCACATCAAGGGGAAATACAAGACTCAGCTTTTGGGACAAAAATCGCTCGTAAGTAAGACCTACTGTAGCTCCAATTTCATTTACACCAATGGGAGAGAATCTTATGGCGTTGGATTGAGCCATGAGTCCTGTTGAAATCAGGAGACAAAAGAATAATTTCTTCATGAAATTTGTTTGTTAATTGAGTGTTATAATTTGATTTTATGGATTTGTCCAAGGTCTTTGGCTTGAAAAATAGCTTTTCCATTCTTCCATACCTTTAACGTTTGACCCACCCTTTCTATTTGAAGCATATGTCCATGATATTTCAAGTTTCCTAGATAGAAATCTCCTTCAATAAATGGTTGTACGGTAAATTCGTGCCAATGACTGCTTTGGAAACCAATCAAATCTTCAATCACCATATCCGGAAAGCTGGAATGAAAATAGTCCTTTTCCCCACCAAATGATAGTCCTCTACTGGGAATATACCACTCTCCAATATTCAATTCCTGCTCTCCGTGCAGTTGGACTAACTGCTTGACTAATTTTAGAAAGGTTTTTCTGCCTTCTCCATTATAATGGCGGAGGTGGTTAGCCAATGCTTTTAGGACCATGGCGTTTTGGAAGGGCCAGCCTCTACCGTTCCAAGCATAAGCTTCCTCATTGTAGTAGGGATGTCTCCGTTCAGCCGTTGTCATTCCAAATTGATGTGCGAATCCATCTTCAGAATCTAGCTCTTTCCAAGCATTTGCATATTTTGATGCTTGTTCCTTAGGAATGAGATTAAAGTACCAAGGGGTATAACCCACCGACTCCCTCACTCGGGCCATATAGTCCTTTGTTCCAAAGGTATTGTCTCCCGCAGTTACAGTATGGAAGAATTGATCTTTTTCTGACCACAGCTCAGAAAGGATCTTTTGTTGTAAAGAGGAGGCTCTTTGTCGGTATGGATTCATTTTCTTTAGTATTTCACTCAAGGTAGACAGTGAAAGTAAGTTTCCATACATGTACGAATTGATGGAAGGTCTGGCCAGGTAGAGTTCAGGGTATCCTCCTCTAAAGGCTTTTGGAAATTGTGACGTTTCGGGTAGTTTAGCGGCCTGAGAGGTAGTCCCCCATCCTAAGTAAAGACCTTTCCAGGTAGTATCATTGTAAGGTTTATAAGGTCCCTCGCTGGCGTTCAATGCGAGAACTGCGGATAAGCTAAATTCCATGCCATCATAAAGATCCATGATCTTATAAAGTCCGGCCGTTTTTCCACTGCGGATGAGGAATAAACTGTCCCAAAGCGACTGATGCCTTTCCAGGTCAGGGTATATTTGATTAAGCCAAGAGGCATCAGGATGTACTTTTACGAAGTTTTCCGCGCCGTGGATCATCCAACTGGAATAGTGCAAGGCTTCAGGTCTACTTAAGTAAGTGAGGAAATTAGCATTCTCTCTTTGAGGTAAATAAGAAGCTGATCCCGAAATGAAGTATTCTATATAAGACTTGAGAAAGGTGTTGTCTTTTAACCACCTTAAGTCATGAAACTGATGTCCGGCCGGACAAGGGATAGCTCCGCTTCTTGAAGCCCAAGGTTTCACTCCAAAAAATTCTGTAAATACGGTATATTTCTTTCCATCTGCAGGATCTTCATACGGTCTTATATGCTTGGAGATCATCCACCAACGGTAATTGTATACTTTGGTGAGATTTTCATCTTCTGAATATAGATAGGGAATGTTTTCTACTAGGAATTCTTTGGTATTAAATGGTCCGTCTGAATCGGGACGATTTTTGTAGGCCTGGAACTCTTGTAAATGACTCTCCAGAATGGATTTAGACCTGTCCGAATAAACAGGAGAATTCTTGCATGAAAACAAGAGGAGTAGAGGTAGAAGGTAAAGAAACTTCATGGTGTAGGTTGAAAATCTAAATAAAAAGTAGGAATAAGAAAAACTAGGACTTATTCTTCTATTTTTGTGCTATGAGTTTCGTCATAGATTATAACTGCATAACACCTTTAGGAAAGGATCTGAACTCAACCATGCAGGCCGTGGAGCAAGGAAAAACGGCTGTAAAAGAGCATGATCACATGCATTTAGGTACGTATTATGCGGCAAGGTTTGATTCCACTTCAGATTTGCTGTCCCTACTAATAGAGGCCGGTAAGCCAATTATGGATAGGTTTGCACCAAGTGATAGGGATTTGCTCCTTTTGTCTACTACGAAAGGAGAGATACAACATTTGGATCAAGGAGTAGAGCAAGTTTACCTTTACAAATTAGCGGATCAGTTGGCTTCGTATTTTGGTTTTCAAAATTCTCCACTGGTTATTTCGAATGCTTGCGTTTCCGGAATTCAAGCGCTGGCTACGGCTAAACGACTAGTTGATGGTGGAATGTATGAGCGAGTTTACGTATTGGCAGGGGATTTGGTGACAGATTTCGTATTGAGTGGATTTGCATCCTTTCAAGCTATGGCATCTGCTCCTTGCAGGCCGTATGATAAAGAAAGGACAGGTGTGAATTTAGGAGAAGCTGCGGCAGCAGTCTTAGTAGGTATGAGTCCTTCTGAGATTGAAATACTAGGAGAAGCTTCCATCAATGACGCGAACCATATTTCTGGTCCATCCAGAACGGGGGAAGGGTTGTACAGGAGCATTCAATTAGCTATAGAGGAATCCAAAATCGATTCCAGCGCATTAGATTATATCTCAGCCCATGGAACTGCCACGATCTATAATGATGAAATGGAATCCATAGCATTGGGGAGATCAGGATTACTGGATGTGCCCGTTAATAGTTGGAAAGGATACTTTGGCCATACCTTAGGCACTGCGGGCTTATTGGAAGCTATTTTGTCTTTTGAATCCGCAAAAAGGGGAGTGATATATCCTAGTTTGGGATTTAGTGAGCAAGGTACCTCCCATGCTATGAACATACCGAAACAGATTCAGGCGAAAGCCATAACCTATTTTATGAAAACAGCTTCCGGATTCGGCGGCAGTAACACGGCGGTGGTCTTTAGACATGTACATTGAGAAATATTGCGAAATAAAAGCCGGGAAATGTTCCATTAACGGGGATCTTCGATTTGAAAAGGAGGGGGTGGATGTTCAAACCTTTGCCAAATCTTTGTATCAGGAACTGAATTGGCAGTATCCTAAGTTCTTCAAAATGGACAAGATGAGTAAATTGTCCTTGTTAGCATCCTCATTTTTTTTGGAAGAGGGGGAAGACGTGAGCTTATTGTTTGCTAATGCCTCTTCGTCTTTAGATATGGATTTGCTGCATCAAAAGAGCATTTCTGAAGAAAATGCTTTTTTTCCTAGCCCGGCTGTTTTTGTGTATACTTTGCCAAATATTTGTTTAGGAGAAATTAGCATTAAGTATAAACTTTATTCAGAAAATAGTTTCTTTGTAGTAGGAAAGTATCCAACCTCCTTTTTCCGGTCCTATGCTGAACTTCTAATCAATAGTGGGAAGGCTAAGAGGGTTTTATGCGCTTGGATTGAGGTTTTGGAGGAGGATTATAAGATTGTAATGTATGGAGTGAGTGAAAAAGGAGAATTTCCGCACTCTGAAGAATTTATAAATCAAATCATATAAATGGTCCAGTTAAAATTAGAAATTAAAGAGAAAATCATTTCCGCCCTTAATCTGGAGGATATGAGCCCTGATGATATTCAAGACGATGACGCCCTATTCGGTGATGGTCTTGGTCTAGATTCAATTGATGCTTTAGAGTTGATTGTAATGCTTGACAAAGATTATGGCATTAAATTATCTGATCCAAAAGAGGGTAGAAACATCTTCCGTTCTGTTCAAACCATGGCAGAATATATCACAAATCATAGAACGAAGTAAATGGCTAGAGTAGGTATCACGGGTATGGGGATCATATCTGCTATTGGAGATAATGTGCAGGAGAACTGGTTATCTCTGAAAGCAGGAAAAACCGGTATTAAAAGAATAAAACATTTACCTACTCAGCATGCGAACGAGATATTTGTTGGAGAGATTGATAAGGCAAATATACAATTAGTTAATCATCTAAATCTTTCCACATCAGAACCTTGGACCAGAACGGCTTTATTAGGGATATGGGCAGCAAGGGAGGCGGTGGCGCAAGCCGGCGGAGTGGAAGAAGGGAGAGTAGGGCTTATTTCCGCCACGAGTGTGGGTGGAATGGATACTACCGAAAAGTACTTTTTAGATTATCCGAATAGGCCTGAGCTGACACCGTATATTCTAACGCATGATCCGGGACATAGCTCACATGTTATAGCGGAAGATTTAGGCATCAAGGGCTATGTTACTACTATAAGTACGGCCTGTTCTTCAGCAGCTAACGCCATACTTCTTGGTGCTAAATTAATTGCCGCTGGTGAATTAGACAGAGTGGTGGTAGGAGGAACAGACGCTCTTTCAAAGTTTACGATCAATGGTTTCAAAACCTTGATGATACTTTCAGATGAGCATAATACCCCATTTGATCAGAATAGGAAGGGGCTTAATTTAGGTGAAGCTGCAGCCTACTTGGTTTTAGAATCACAGGAGATGATTCAAAGGCACGGTAAAAAGGTCTTAGGTTATGTTAGTGGATATGGTAATGCTAATGATGCCTATCATCAGACAGCTTCTTCTGAAAATGGAGAAGGGGCTACCATGGCCATGAAGAAAGCTTTGGAAACAGCAGGATTAAATCCAACAGAAATTGATTATATCAATGTGCATGGCACTGCTACGGCGAACAATGACTTGTCGGAAGGCCGCGCATTATTCCGCATTTTTGGAGAGAATACTCCTGATTTCAGCTCTACCAAACCTTACACGGGCCATACTTTAGCTGCTGCGGGAGCTATAGAGGCGGTTTTTAGTCTACTTGCGCTTCAGAACGGGTGGATGTATCCTAATTTGAATTTTAAGCAAGGAATGGAGGAGATTCCTCTTAGGCCCTTACTAGACGGTAGGTCAAAAGAACTAAAACATGTCTTGTCAAATTCCTTTGGTTTCGGAGGAAATTGTTCTACTTTAATCTTTTCACGCTGATGTATATCAATGGTTTAGCATCTATAAGTGCTCAAAAGACTTATGATGAATCCTTTCCTGAAGAGATCATTCATCATGAAGGTCCCATCTTTCCAATTCAAGCTCCTCCCTACAAGGAATACATCCCTGCAGCGCAAATAAGACGAATGGGAGCAGCCGTAAAATATGGTGTGGTGGCTTCGAAAATGGCATTAGAGCAGGCAGGTAATCCTGCATTGGATGCTATCCTAACAGGAACCGGTGTAGGCTGTATACGGGATTCCGAGCAATTTTTGAGCAATCTCCTTGAAAATGACGAGCAATATTTAACCCCCACAGCCTTCGTACAATCTACCCATAATACTGTGGGTGCTCAAATAGCCCTAGGACTAGGATGTAAAGCCTATAATTTATCTTATGTGAACGCGGCATCTTCTTTTGAGGCGGCTTTGTATGACGCACATCTGCAATTTAAGTTGGGCGAAGTCAATAATGTTTTAGTTGGCGGTGTAGACGAAAAGGCGGATATTACCTACGGTCTTTTTATGCAAGCCGGATTGATTAAAAAGGAGGATGGGGGGGCTACCTATAGTGAGGGTGCCCATTTTTTTGCATTAGGGAAAGAGAAAAGAGATAGCTGTGCTGCTGAAATACTATCAGTTAAGGTTCAAAATAGGGTAGATGCTGAGCAATTTCCCACCTTCATTTCGGATTTTTTGCAGCGTCAAAATATTTCCCTTAAAGACATCGATGTTTTTATTCTGGGAAAGAATGACGATCCAAATGATCAAGAGTTTAATTCTGTGTTTTTGGAAATGATTTCTCCGGAAGTTCCTGTTTTGCAATATAAACATCTGACTGGCGAGTATAATACATCTTCAGGTTTTGCAGTGTGGCTAGGACATTGGGTAGCGAAGAACCAGGCTATTCCAGAGGTGTGTAAAATCAGAGGTGAAGAGAGGCAAGGGTATAGGTTTATATTGCTTTATAATCAATATAGGGGCCTAGATCATAGTCTGATTCTATTACGCTCATGTTAAAACATAGAGTATCTATATTTGTTTTTCCTGTTCTACTTTTTTTATGCTGGTATCTCCATAATGTATGGGCAGCAGGATTAGTGCTGGTGATCTGGATATTGATTACTACCATAGGATCATTTCACATGAGATGGAATTACCATGTGGTGGCTAAACATTCCAATAAAACGTCTGAACATATAGCTATCACCTTTGATGACGGACCTTCGGAATTTACTGAAAAGGTGCTGGATCTTTTGAGTGAAACTCCACATAAGGTCACTTTTTTCTTGATTGGAAATAAAGTAGATGGTTACCCTGAGCTAGTACGAAGAATGCTTATGGATGGGCATGCTGTGGGGAACCATACTTTCACTCATGGTAAGAATACGGGATTTTTGAATAAAACTGACTTGAAAGAAGAGATTCTTAAGACTGATTTCAAGTTAAAGGAGATCATAGGGAAAAGGCCTCGTTTTTATAGACCTCCATTTGGAGTTACTAATCCCACTTTATCTAAAGTGATTAAAGAGACAGGACATATAGTTATGGGCTGGAGTATTCGTTCTTTGGATACTAAAATTCAAAATCCGGAGTTAATTAAAAATAGAATATTGAAGAAGTTAAAAGCAGGAGACGGAGTACTTCTGCATGACACCTTACCACAAACCTTAGAAATGCTACCTGGTTTGTTAGAAGTTTTGAAGGAAAGGGGGCTACAATCAGTAACATTAGAAGAATTACACAATGAAATGGCTTATCGTTAGTTTTTTTCTCTTCTTCAGTCAAGAGATGAGCGACGCAGAAATAAGGGAGTTCAAAGCCGGAATCAAGAAGTTCACCGCTCAAACAGAGACATTATCGGCTGATTTTATTCAATATAGGCACAGTACGTACTTAGCAAAACCGGCAGAGAGTAGAGGGAAGCTCTATTTTAGCAAACCCAATACAGTACTATGGAAGTATCAAAGTCCACAAGTGGTAGATGTCTTGTTTAAGGATAAGAAAATGTCTGTTAAGGAGAACGGAAAGTCCAAAGAGGCGGGAAAAAGATGGGAAAAACTTCAGAATTTAATCACTCAATCTTCTACCGGAGAGCTGTTTGAGTCCAAAGAATTTAAATACAAGTTTCTAAAGGGAGGAAAGGTTATTCTAACTACAGTGGATCCTCAACTGAAAAGATATATCTCTCAAATTGATCTGCAATTTGATGAATATGCACTGTCTGAAATTAAGATGGTGGAACCCAAAGGTGACTATACTTTGATCCAAATGAAGAACAAGCAAATCAACAAAAAACTTGATGCACAAGTATTTAATCTGTAGGTTTGTATTCTGTTGAAAATTAACTCTTTATAGCTGTGGTAAGATTGCTCTTTTGGATTTTGTTACTTAGCTCAACCTATGCTTGGGGCCAAAGTTCTCTAGGTCTTGGATTTAGAGGAGGCTATAATGCTACGACTATTAGTAGGACATACTATAGTTTTGGTTCAGGATATTATGGTGGAGTTTATGCTGAAATTCCCTTAGGAAGTCGCTTCTACTTACAGCCTGAATTTACCTATTCAAAACAAGTTTCTAAGGGAGAGATTTATTCCGTTGGATCTTCTGATAAAGTAGGCGAGAATCCTGAAATTCAGTATTTAGGTTATGGTATTTTAGGAAAATTCGGTTTTACACCTTCATTTCGATTAATACTGGGACATGTTTTGGATCAAGCTATTGTGGTGAAAAAGCCTTATAGAGGAGGTTTTGATCCTGTATTTACCATTGGAGCAGAGTACAAATCGCCTGTAGGTCTAGGTCTGGAACTTCGATTCAAAAAGGGCTTAAGAGATCAGATTACAGAGTACGAAACCTTCAAAAGCACAGGAGTAATTTTTAATATGAATACGCATTTGGTCTTCCAACTGGGATTAAACTATACCTTATGAGAATTTTAATCTTGTTATTCGTAGCTATACAGGCACAAGCCCAAATGGCAGGTTTAAGAGGGGGAGTCGCTGTAAGTAATCTAACCCAGACAGACTTTTCGGCACATACCGGATTTTATGCCGGTGTGGTAGGGAATTTTAAGTCGGGTGGTATATATACCTTGCAACCGGAAATGGGGTTTCTAAGAGTAGGAGCAAAGGGTGATATTTCTTACGAAGTTCCCCGTGTGGGAGTTGTGAATGAAAAGGGAATTGTTGCAGATTACGTTTACTTAAATATCATGAATAAGTTTTCTTTTCATCCTGCATTTGGGATTTTGGTAGGTCCAGGATGGGAGCAGGAAGTTTCAAATCATCCGGCTTTAAGGAAACAATGGGATTTGGCTGTTAATTTGGGTATCGAAGTCAAGCTGAGTCCAAAATTAGGCTTCGAGGCTCGTGTGCGAAGAGGAACGAGAGATTTATATAACGGTTCACATACTCTTCCCCGTTCATCAGAGTTATTTTTATGGGGAGAAAACTCCTTTTTAGCATTTCAAGCCGGAATGTTTTATTATTTTGCAAAATGAGCATGTTACAAGAGAAAGGTTTCTATCGATTGGTATCAAAAGTAGAGACCTCAGAAGGAAAATATTTAATAACCATAGCCTTAAACAAGGAGCACGATATCTTCAATGGTCATTTCCCTGGTAATCCTGTTACTCCTGGGGCGTGTATGATGCAGATCGTTAAAGAGTTAAGTGAAGATATTACAGGTTCAAAATTAAGAATGATTCATGCTAGTAATGTGAAATTTATGGCATTGATAAATCCTCTGACTCATCCTCAACTAGAGCTAGAATTTGATGTAAGTAGGGACAGTAATGGAAACGTTAAGGTAAAGAATACCACAAAATTTGATGAGACTGTTGCTTTAAAGATGAACAATACCTTTGCGCAAGTATGAAAAAGATTTTGCTGCTTATTTTTATTAGTATAACTGCTTTTGGGCAGGATATAGCTCAATTGAGAAAGGAGTTTATAGCTGCAAATCAGTCCTCTAAAGCTTCTGTAGCCTTTTTGGAAAGTACTGCTAAATTAAGTGACAAAGCTCTGCACCAAGCCTATAAAGGGGCAGCCATGGTGATACATGCCAAGTTTGCAAAAGGTGTGGAGGAAAAAAAGAAATGGGCTAAGCAGGGGATTAGTTTGTTAGAAGAGGCGGTGAAGAAGGATGCTAAGAACATTGAGATCAGAACCATTCGTTTGAGTATTCAGGAGCAATCTCCAAAGGTGCTGAAGTATAAGGAAAAGGTAGAAGAGGATAGAGAATTTGTTAGTATAGAAGTGGCTCATTTGCCCAATGGGCCATTAAAAACCTTTGTGGAAGGTTATTTAAATCAGAAATGAAAATGTACGATTTCAAGCCGGAAATCGGCATAGTTTTAGGCACAGGTTTATCCGGCCTGATTAAGGATGTTGAAGTAGAATATACTATTCCTTATAAAGAAATTCCAGGTTTCGTGCAGTCTACTGTAGAATCCCATTCCGGTCAATTAATATTTGGTATGTTAGGGGGTAAAAAGGTAGTTTGTATGCAGGGGCGCTTTCATTACTATGAAGGGTATAGTATGAAAGAGATTACCTACCCTATCCGCTTTATGAAGGAGCTTGGGATACAAAAGCTTTTCATTTCCAATGCTGCAGGAGGTCTGAATCCGGACTTTAAGGTTTCGGATTTGATGATCTTGAATGATCATATTTCCCTTTTCTTGCCGGATAATCCATTACGTGGCAAGCATACTTCAGGTGATAGGTTTCCGGACATGATTGAGCCCTATAATCATGATCTGATACAGCTAGCTAAAAGGGTGGCGGAGGACAATAAGATTTCCACGCTTAAAGAAGGTGTGTATGTAGCGGTTCCTGGTCCACAGTTAGAGACTAAAGCAGAATACAGATTATTAAGGAACTTAGGTGCTGATGCTGTAGGAATGAGTACGGTTCCTGAGGTGATTCTTGCTGTTCAATTAGGCATACCCGTTTTTGCCGTTTCAGTAATAACTGATCTTTGTATACCGGAGACCTTGGTGAAAGCAGAACTATCCCATATTCTGGCCGCAGCGGCTAAGGCAGAGCCTCAATTGAGCCTTCTATTTACTAAAATGATTTCATGCCTTTAATTCTTCAAGAATCAATAGGGAAAGATGGGACATTGTTCCTTTGGGAGGTTAAAGAGCCACTTTCTCCTAGTCTAAGTCCTAAGTCTTTAGAAAGGCTTGGGGGAATGAAGAATGAAGCTCACAAGGCGTGTTTTCTTGCTATACGCCACTTATTAGAATTTGCCTCTTACGCTGATCAAGATTTATATTATGATGCAAAGGGAAAGCCTTTTTTGAAGGATGGCAGGCCCGTGTCCATTTCTCACAATGGGGAGTTGGCCGCTTTGTACATAGGTGGACCGGAAGCGGGAATTGATGTTCAACAAGTCTTGCCAGATAAGATTACAAAGGCTGCCCAACTGTTTTCTGAAGAAAGGGATCCTGAAAAGTTGACGAAAGAATGGTGTATTAAGGAGGCGGTTTTTAAATTGAGTGATAGCAAGCCTTTGAATTTTCTAACCGACATATCAATAGAAAAAGACAAAGTCCAATCCCGCTTTAAGGGCTGGGAAAAGAACTTTGTCTTTCTGGAATGGAAGATAGAAGATTACTATCTCGTTTGTGTTACAGAAGATTATCTTTTGTAGATACGGATCTGCTCACTGAAATTGTTTTTGTAGTCAACCCTCAGAATATAGAACGCATCTGATTTTAGGTCAGAAATATCCCAGTTTTCTAGATAGGAAGGGGCTTCCTTAAGTATTCTTCCGCTCATATCTACCACTTTCATGGATTTGATTTGAGAGGCTTGAGCGTCTGAAACGGCTACTTTGATGTGGCCAGATGAAGGGTTTGGCCAAACCAGTAAATGGCTGATACTAACTTTTAATGCACGAATAGGCGAGTAGGCAAAGGTGCCATCATGGTCTATTTGTTTAAGTCTATAATAGTTTTGACCAAAAACAGGACTTAGATTCATGAAGCTGTATACATTACGATCTTCCGAATTTCCGTCTATCGTAGAAGCTTTTACAAAACCTAAGGTATTCCAGTTTTTACCGTCTTCACTGAACTGCACCTCAAAACCTGCATTATTGGTTTCAGAAGTGGTGGTCCATTGAAGGTTTACGTGATTTTCTTCTTGGTTTGCATAGAAATCAACTAAGGTTACAGGAGTGATTACTCGGTTGATACCGAAGTCTATACCCTCCATGTCTTCTGTCCGGGTCTCAAGAGAACCGATTTCTATTATACCATTTTTATCGGCTGTATTAGCGGTTCCTTGGAAATTGGTACCCGTATGGTAAAATCCATTTTCTAAAACATCAGAATTAGTCAGTGTCTCTCCTTCATATCTTTCGCTGTTAGTTAAGATTACTTTATATGTTCCAGCCACTCTTTGAGTTTCGGCAACAAATAGAGTAAAATCCCCATTCGCATCTACTTCTATGGAACTAATTACTTTATCGTCTGGTCCAACTAAGTTAGCCCATAGCGTATTCCCGTTATTTGTTCCTGATCCTGAGCCGTCATTCTTGATAGCATCCTCATCCTTGTCTATCCATACAGTTCCTTTGATCAGGATAGCTTTAGTGAAGAATCCTCCTCCAGCCATGAAATCGAGGCCATTAGCATTTTGGGCTGGATTTGAAGGGAATGTGGTAGGAGAAGTGGCTTCAGAGTCAATTATACTAATTCCATATATGGGTTCTCCTTGTGATACTCCTAGGTCCGCTAAATTAATAAATACTCCAGCTATGGGTTGGGAAGTAATTCTTTGGCTAGGACGCATTTGGGTGTCACTGGGATCTTTTTGTACAACTACAGACCACATATTATGGCCAGTCTCACCCCATTTATTTGTTTGAACTGTAATTATATTTCCAAATGCAGTAGGATTTCCATCTGAATCTACGCCAGTGATGGCCGCGGCTTTAAAGGTATCATTTCCTCCTCTCTCCATAAGGAGAAATCCTGATTTTTCTCGGTCGCCCTGATTAGAGGGGATAACCACAGAGGTTTCTAAGAGCATATCTACCCTTACTATGTTATTCCATGTATTATCTGCAGTATAGCGATTTAATAGGTTATCTGTACCTCTGTTGATCACATAGCTATTGATAAGATCTTCCATACTATCCACATAATCGGGCATTAAATAAATGGTTGCGGACGCTGCTGCATTTGGAGGTGCAACTGATTCGAAAAGTGCTGTTAATTTATTCGGTGGATTATTTCCAAATCTTTCTAAAAGCACTTTTTTGAACGGTTTGGCTCCGGGAACGGCCTTGGTTAAGGTATAGGTATAACCTTCCACGTTGAAGGTCTTAACGATCCTGTTTAAGCCATTTTCAGAAGCGTCCTTTTTACCATAGTTTAAAGTATAGTTTCCTCCCGACCCGTAGTTGTGTCCGCTGTTACTAGACAGAAATCCAGGGACTGTATACTGGGTGGTACTTTGAGCGGGATAACTGCCCAAGACAAAATTCTGAGGCTTGGTCTGCGCCATACTGCAAAATGATATCAGCAGTAGAAAGAAGTGGTAATATTTCGTTCTCATATTTAAGTTTTAGTGAAATTCCAAGTTTTTTAATTATTTGAGTGATTTAAATCTGTTCTTTTTGCTAGATATAGTAGATGAAAATAACTTATTTATAGAAAAAAGTCAAGTATTGGTAGATAATTAATGGGAATACCTACATGATTATGACGAATGTGATTAAGGCAGGTCACAGAAATGGGTGATATTTTTTAGTGCTTACAATTAGTTAGTCGCGGATTTTAGCTTTTACTAAAGAATATACTCTCACTTTTCAGTATTATGAGAACCCTTCTTATGGTAGAGTATATTCCAAATTTTGCATAGATGTTTTATCTAAGAGCTTCTTCTTCAGTTTTATAAGAAGTTATAATAAATTCAGTGGCTAGAGCATAAATGTAAGACGTAACCAAACAAGGATGAGTATCAAAACATTGAGCAAAGTCCAGCTAGCAGTGTCAAATTACAGATCTTAGAAGTGAAAAAGTAGGAGGAAAGCAAAAGAACGCTAATCTTCAAGGGATCCTTGAAAACCGCCAAGTTTTACAATTGGATTTTTTGTTGAAAGTTACCCCTTCAGCAGGCTAGGTATTGGAGGATTTCTTTCTATCGCAGAAATTACGGTAGCCCCTGATTGTGCTCAATGAATAGATCTTTAAAAAAAAGACAAAGTCCATTCCCGCTTTTTTTCTTGGAAATGAACTTTGCCTTTCTTATTAGTTAGCGATCACGTATGTGTCACAGAATATTATCTTTTATAGATACGGATCTGCTCGCTGAAATTGTTTTTGTAATCCACTCTTAGAATATAGAAAGCATCTGATTTCAGATCAGAAATATCCCAATTTTCTATATAAGTTGGGGCTTCTTTAAGTATTCTTCCACTCATGTCCACCACTTTCATGGATTTGATCTGTGAAGCTTGAGCGTCTGAAACACCTACCTTGATGTGACCAGAAGAAGGGTTTGGCCAAACCAGTAAATGGCTGATGCTGACTTTTAAAGCACGTATAGGTGAGTAGGCAAAAGTGCCATCGTGGTCAATTTGTTTAAGTCTGTAATAGTTTTGACCGAACACCGGATTTTGGTGCATGAAGCTGTAAACATTACGTTCTTCCGAATTTTCGTCGATAGTAGAGGCTTTTACATATCCTAGAGTAGTCCAGTTTCTACCGTCTTCGCTGTATTCCACTTCAAATCCTGCATTGTTAGTTTCAGAAGTTGTAATCCACTGAAGATTTACCTTGTTTTCTTCTTGTCCAACAGTGAAATCTACTAACGTGACCGGAGTTATGGTCATACTGATTCCAAAGTCAACACCATTTATGTCGTCAGATTGTGAAGCTAAAGGTCCAATATTTAATACGCCATTTTGGTTTTTAGCATCAGGATTACCTTTAAAGTTTGTACCTGAATAATGATACGCATTTTCTAAAGGATCCCCAATAGAAAGGTCATCTCCTTCAAATTTTTCGCTGTTGCTTAGGATAATTTTGTAATCTCCTGAAGCTTTTTGAGTTTCGCCAATATATAATGTATAAGTTCCCTCAGATTTTACATCTATTGAACTTATTACTTTTCCATCAGGGCCTACTAGGTTTGCCCATAAGGTCCCACCATTATTGGTTCCTGAAGATTGTCCCTCGTTGTTAATGGCATCGTTATTAGAGTCGTTCCATACCGTTCCTTTGATAAGGATAGCTCTGGTAAAGAAACCTCCACCTGCCATGAAATCGAGGCCGTTTGCGTTTTGTTTCCCAGTAGTGGGGAAGTTAGTAGGGGAGGTAGCCTCTGAATCAATGATACTAACACCATAGATAGTTATGGGAGCCCCTAGTCCATCTACCGCAGGTGAAAGGTCTTCTAAATTCAGAATACACCTGAAATGTCTTGATTGTCTATGCTTTGGCTAGGTTTTAATTCTGTGTCAGTTGGATTCTTTTGCACCACCACTGATTTCATGGTATGTCCCGTTTTCCCCCATTTATCGTTTGAAACCGTAATGATATTTCCGAATTTGTTTGGTTTACCTGAGCCATCAAAACCAATAATTGCAGCAGCTTTAAAGGTGTCGTTTCCTCCTCGTTCCATTAATAGGAAACCGGACTTTCCCCTATCTGATTTTAAGGATGGATCTTGAACAGGGGCATCTAGAAGCATGGCAACTCTTACAGTGTTATTCCAAGTGGCATCTTTTGTATATCGGTTTATAAGTTATCTGCTCCTCTATTGATCACATAACTGTTGATGAGATCATCCATGGTATCTACATAATCAGGAGCAAGGTAGATAGTCGTGTTATTTGATCCACTAGGAGGACTTACAGATTCAAATAAGGCAGTTAGCTTATTAATCGGATTAGTGCCTATTCTGTTAATGATAACTTGTTTAAATGGTTTGTTTCCAGGAACAGCCTTTGTCAAAGAATAAGTGAAGCCTTCAATGGTAAAAAGTCTTTACAATTCTGTTGTATCCTGCGGTATTAGCATTTTGTTTTCCATAAACCATGGTATACGTTTTATTACTTCCATAGCTTGTAGAGCCTGCAGAGAGTTGGAACCCGGTAGTGGAATATTGCTTTGTAGATGTAGAAGGGTAGGTTCCTAAAATAAATTCTTATGGTTTTGTTTGAGCGTATACTGAAATGGTTACTAGCATCAAAGCAGTACTTAAAAAGCACTTTGTTCTCATTCCGTCTTAAAACTATAAACTTGTAAATTGGTTTGTTTGTTATAACAAAAGTTGGTGTGCAAATGTGGAAGATTACTAGAAAAAATAGCTATTTCGTAGTGAAATAGCTATTTTTTGAGATCGAATTGATCTTTTTTAAGACGAATGAATAATTATTAGGATATAAACTAATGTAGAAACATTACCTCAAGTCTATGAACTGCCTTGGTTTCCGACTTTTTGGTAAGAAAACTTTTTCATTCAAGGCCTCTAGGGGTAGGAATTCAATACGCGGACTTACTCTTAACTTGGCTCTGAAGTGGTCTCTAATTTGTGTTAGGAATTCATCAGTGGGTGATTGTACCGCTAAATACAATGTTATCTCATCCGTACCCAATTCATTGGTAGAAATTTCAATCAAATGGTTTTGAATCTGGTCAAAGCCATTCAATAGGTTATTCATGGCAGGAGGGTATAAAGTAGTCCCCTTATATTTTATCATTTGCTGTTTTCTTCCAATCACCGGTCCTAATCTTAAGGTGGTTCTGCCGCAAGTACATTCTTCTTCGTGCCCTTGTACGATATCTCCGGTCTTGAATCTCACCAACGGCATAGCTTCTACGCCTAGGGTAGTAACCACTAATTCTCCGGGAGAACCGTCAGTAATGAGATTTCCATTCTCATCAATTATCTCCACTATGATCAATTCGGGTAGGTGATGTCCCCCTTGCATGGCGGAGCATTCGGCAAAAGCAGTGCTCATTTCTGTGGATGCATAGGTGGAGTATAATTTAAGATCCCATCGAGATAATATACGGGAAGTTATATTATTAGGTGAAAAATCTTGTTGTCTTAAAGGCTCTCCTATACACACTGCTCCTTTTATTCCACAATTCTTATAGTCGATTCCTACATTCTCTGCATAGTCAATCATCTTTATAAGGAAGGAAGGCACAGTGATCAAATAGGCAGGTTTATATCTTAAGATCGCATCCCACTGTAATTCCGGAATGCCTGCACCCACTCGAATTACCGTTGCCCCTAATTTTCTTAGTCCCAGAAAATAGGCTAAACCCGCCATAAACTGCCTGTCGATGGTAGTCATCAGTTGGACAACATCTCCTTTTTCAATGCCAGAGCATTTCAAGGACTCAGCTTCATTGTATCCTATTCTTTCCAGGTCTGAATCAGTCAAGGCAAAACTAACTGGGGTACCAGATGTGCCGGAAGTAGTGGCATAGTCTACCACCTTGTTAAGTGGTACGCACAAAAAATCTGAATTGTATTGCTGAAGATCCTCTTTAGTTGTAAAAGGTAATTTTTGGAGGTCTGTAAGTGCATTGATGCTATTTAAGTCAAAGTCTTTAAACTGTCTTTTGTAAAAGGCAGAGTTTTCATTTACATAATTTAACGTCTCTTTTAATTTTATTTCTTGAAACGCAGCAATCTTTTCTTTGCTCCAAAACTCAACTTTCATAATCTCTTCTTGATTTCCTTTTCTATTTTCAGCGAAGGCAACTCCTTTTCCAAGGCAGTGGTGTAATAATGCCTTGCTGTAACTTTGTCATTACGTGCTTCGTAATATTGTCCAACCAGATAGTAGACATGCCAAAGTTCAGGATTTAATGCAATATACGCATCAAAAAAGGTTTTTTCTAGTAGAACTGAAGTTCTAATGGCATTTTCTATGATTTTGCTTGTTTTTCTGTACTCCTCATACTCGGCATATGCTTCACTGAAAAGGAAGGGGTCTGCAGAAATACGGGTTTTCACCACTACTTCTTTCTTTGAAAAAACTTCTTCTAAATCATAAGCCAAAAAGGTTCCCAGGTTATAAGGAGGAGTAGATACCCAAATGCGTTTCTTGCCAGGTTCGAATATGACTGCATGATGTGCCAATAAGTGGTTAATGGCTTTGTCATTTCCGTTACCAAGCTTATCTCCTCTATCTCTTAAGATATGGGCGGCCTTCTCTACCGTCATTGAAGGGGTAATTAATTCTTGTAGTCGCTCATATCTATGCAAACTATGGCTTTCTTCTATCTGTCTTTTATTCCGTCTATCTTTAAGGAATGTCTTACTTTGAAAATGATTAGTACAAAGTAGAGTTTGGCTTTGTTCCACTCTGTAAATACTCATTCTTTTGGGAGAGATTTCTAACAAAATGACATCGTTATCCTTCAGGGACCCTATCATCAAACTTTCTGACACAAAGAGTTTTCTTTTCCTAGCGATTTCTAGAGCCTCTTGATGGTTTGAGGCATATTGTAATATTTCCTTTGCCAAAAGTGAGACCGGGGTCTTGGCTTTTAGAGGAATGTTAGATTTTCCGGCATTTAGGGTTATGGTTAGTCCTTCCTCATTCATCCCTGATACTACCCCCACCATGCCTGGCCAAGCATAAGAAGCATAGGCATATCCTTTCTCTGGCTTGATGAATGACAATATTTTGTTTTTGGCAAATTCATCTCCCGCGTAAAAATCGAAGTTTCTTCCCAGAAGTAATTCGCCTTCCTCATTTCGAGAAGCAAATGAAGTACAGCCTACTAATGCCAAATCTTGTAAAGCATGACCTATGTCATGAGCAGCGTGTAAATACATAGCACGAGGAAAGGGGGGAGCTATATAATTATATTCAGCTGAAGAATATTGAGCGATGCCATATATTTCTTCTTTGTATTCGTCTATAATGTGCTTGGGGAGTTTTCTGTTGTACCAACTGAGGAACTTTCTCAATATCCATTGCCGCGTTTTGCTCGGTACTAACTCCTGTACTTTTTGGAAGAAAACTTCCTCTTGATAACGGTATATACTATCCGTTATAGCACCTTGATGCAAGCCTCTTTCCAATGGATTGCCTTCGGCATATAATTCCCAAATTCCATATTCACTTTTTTGGATGTAGGCTTTGTCTGTTTGGTTAGAATGAAATTTCTGTATCTGAGGTAGGTCACGGTGATATCTGGATAGCTTCGCCGTAGCGCAGCTTTGTAAAATAAATAGCAAAAGATATATACTACGCTTCATTTCGGATCTTGTGCAAAAGTTCTTTCCGATCTAAGATTTCCGCACATGTTGAAATTGCACCAAGACTTACGCCCAAAATGCCGTGCATATTGACCGTTTGTCCTGTAAAATAGAGGCCTTCAATCTTTGACTTTGGACTTACCATAGTCAGCATAGGGTCAGAACTGCTCTTTTCATATCCGTACATGTTTCCCTTTTGTCCTCCTATATAATCTCTATAGGACAGGGGAGTAGACGTATAGACACTGTGAATACATTCTCTTATACCGGGGAATTTCCTTTCTATCACACTCAGAAATCTTTCCGCCTTCTCTTTTTTGAACTCTTCATACTCAGTACCTCTCTCGCCTCCGGAATGTACGGTATGAAACGTGTTTTTCCATTTTTCTACTTCGGAATATCGCATGTAGGTCATACAACTCATAGACGCCGCAAATTCTTCCGTTTCTTTCGATAGGCCCATGGAGGCCATATAACATGGAGGCCAATTTTCTTCCGTGTACTCCAAGCCCTCTGTTACCGGCAGAAGATGATGGTAGAAATTAAAATTCTTATAGGGGAATGTCCCCGGCTTGAAGATCAAATACATGGAAAAGGCACCCATTCCCGGATTCCATTTATCTACCCTTTGTTTAAAGGACTTCTTGAAGTGTGGACTTAGTTGTAAAGTATTCTTTAAATCCACATTGGAGATCACTATTTCGGAAAAGAATTCTTCTCCAGTCGTAGTTTTAACCCCATAGATCTTTTGGTCTTGTACCAAAAGTTCAGAAACCTCCTGGTGCTTTTTTACTTCTCCTCCATGAGCTTTTAATTGCCGAATAAGCAGTCGCGTAATCTGGCTTCCTCCTCTAATTACTCTCCAGGCGCTTTGAATGTAGGAATTTACAGAAAGTGCATGGACATAAAAGGGTGTGTCATTATAATTGCCGGCATAGAGGAAATTAGATCCTAATAATACCTCTCTAAGTTTTTCGTGCGAAACGGTTTCCTCCATTACTTCACGGATACTTTTTTGAAGTACATTTAAATCATATCCTGTATTTGAATCCAGATGGTATAAAGGGAAAGCTGCACAGGTTTCTTCCACCTTTTGGATGTAGGCTTGAATTTGAGAAGTGTAGGAAGGGAAGTATTTTGATAATTCCTCAATAAACCGCTTACTCCCTTGTGCATGAGGATATTCCACAGGATCATTTTCAAAGGATATCAGGTCGAATTTCTCTTGATCGAGTTGTTTTAAGGGCAGGTCTTCAAGTATTCCTAAGTATTGGAAGAGGGTATTCAGATTTTGACCTTTTGCTAAACCTCCAATATAATGAACTCCGGTATCAAGGATGGTTTTATCTCTGGCAAAGGTCTGGAGACAGCCTCCAAATTGGTTATTTTTTTCCAGAACCAGTACCTTTTTACCTTCTTTCGCTAGGATTAGTGCAGAGGTAAGGCCTCCTAATCCCGAACCAATGATGATAACATCAAAATACTTCATAACATGTAGGGAATTGAGCCTTAAAACTTTCAGGCACCTTCACACCATCACTGATGATGAGCAGATCATGGTTTGCTGACATCTCCTCTAAGTACGTTATGTTTCTCTTAAGATACAAATTTTTAGCTACATCTCGCCTACTTTCCGCTTGGATATACGAGTCTACTTTAGTAGTGGGGAAGTGGAGCTTTAATAACAGGTCAGTTTCTCCAAAATCATTCCCTATATGTAGAATCCTCGTTTTGTCCTGAATCTCAAGAGAGTGAATAGCTTTCATCTTCTGGGAAAGGTTTTTCTTTACTTCTTTTATGATTTCAGGTTCTTTATAAAGGAAGCATTCCAGAATCATTTCTTTGAAATATTCCGGTCCTTCTAGCTCTTTCCTCAGTTCATGATTTTGTTTTTTGAAGTATATGGAAATGTTTTTTGTCCTGTCCTTAACTTCAGTTCCGTAGGATAGATCATTTGGCAAAATAGGAGAGAGGAACTTTAAAGTTAATCCGTAACCTCTGATTTGGAATTCTCCCTTCGGTAGAGCTTCAGAGGCTCCATGTATCAAAACGGGTTGAATAGGTAAATTGAATTTTTCCGACAAATAAAATGCACCCTTATGGAATCTTTTGATGGAGTTATCAGTAGAACGAGTACCTTCCGGGAAGATGACTAAGGAATATCCTTCAGCTACTTTTTGTTGTAAGCTCTCTAATCCTTTATCCAAGCCTTTTGAGACAGGGTAGAAGCCAAGTTTTTGTACACCTCTACCGAACAAGGGACTCTCATACACCCAGTCGCTCACTAAAAAGATAGTCTTAGGATCTACGGCATTCAAACTTAAAATGTCTAGGAATGAACTGTGATTAGCTATCCAGATGCTAGGTGTCATAGGTTTACCTATGATGTTAGTATGCTTCATTAAGGGATAGGACTGGATGACAGATCCTAGAAACTTTGAAATAACTCCTCTCCATTTGTCCGGAAATACAAAAGTTAGCAGACTCAAAAGGAAGGAGCCTATTCCGAAATAGAGGAAGGAGATGGAAGAAAAAAGTAGATGAACTAGCTTGAATGGAGGAAAACCTTTGGAAGGTCTCAGGGTTATAAACAGTTTGAAGAGTATAGGGTAAAAGACAAAGGTTATGAGGACCGCTGCAAATACACCCACAAGTGAAACTGCGGAAATGGAAATCAAGGCTGGATGTTTGGCGAATATCAAAGCCCCTATAGCTAGTATGGTGGTAAGAACAGCTAATAATACTGAAATTCTATACTGTGGCATTACCGGTTTTCCATAGCTGTATTCCTTTTGTAATGCTGCAGTCATAAAGATGCTGAAGTCCACGCCATGACCAAAAATTAGGGTGCAAACAATAGAACTAAAGATATTTAATTCTATTCCAAATGCTCCCATCAGGCCACCGGTAACCCATGCCGTAAGACCTATGGGTATACTCGCTATCAAAACCAGTTCCAGGCGTTTGAAAAAGATCCAAAGAATGAGAATTACCGCTAGAAAGGATAGATTGATCAAGCGATTGAAATCATCTTTTAAATGCCCTAGGAAGGATTCATTCAACTCCTGCCTATCAATAAGCAATGTGTTATTAATACCATTAATTTTCTTTATTATTTCTTCCCGATGGGATTCATCAATTTTTATTTGGGTAGTTATATGGTAGTATTTTCCCCCTTTTCCTACCACATCTATTCCCCAATCGTGTGCTTGATTAAGGTCAAATTCAGTGTCTAAGAGTTCATAGAATTGATCATAAGCGGTAGGGCTTAGACCTACTTCCTGTCCAGCGGAGTTTAAGTGAGTCCTTAAGTTATTTTTGCGTTCTGCTGTCCAAAATTCCTTCCACCTTTGAAGGCGAATTTTCTTTTGGCTTTCACTTAATACCACATCTGTAGGATTAGAAGCTTCAATAATGGGCAGTTCTTTCCACAATTCCTTTAATTGATTAGCTGCAAACAGAGCGCTGTCCAGGTTTTCTGCATAGCTGACCAGATATAAGGATTTGGAGTTTAAATTTGTGGTACTATCTAGTAATTGCTCCGTCTTTTTGATGTCTTCAGGAATATAGTTCAATTGAGATATATCCTGATTAAATCCCACCTTATGGAAAGTGAAGAAACTAATGACTATGAATATCACACAGATGCTTATAAGTGCCTTGCTCTTTTCAAAGGGGAATCGTGCTAATTGGTCTAAAAGTGTAGGTTTTTCCTGCTTTATAGGGTGATATAAATGAGGAATGATAATCAGTGAGAATAGGGCAGAGGCGATAACAGCTATGGCTGCAAAGATACCCAGATCTTTTAGTGCTTCGGAATTTACAAAAAGGAGACATAGAAATGCCAAAGCAGTGGTGGAACTACTCATTATCAAGGGTCGAGTAATATCTCTGTATAATTCCTCTATGCTTTCACTTTCTTTGTAATGCGTTAAGATATGTAAAGCGTAATCTACAGTTACTCCCAAAAGAATAGCTCCGATACTTAAGGAAATGGCTGAAATGCTGTCTTTGATTATCCAAAGCAAAAGTATGGCTGTTATTACTCCAAATAGAGAAGGTATGAATAGGATAAGTGGAAGCTGCACTTTACGGTAATACAGGATTAAAATCAGCATTAAAGCTGTAAAAGAGATCAGTACAGTAGTCAAGATGTCTCTCTTGATTTGTTTTGCATTTGCTACCGCAATGATAGCTGCTCCATACATGTCAACTTTTACGGAAAATGAAGCAGCTACTTCCTCCTGAATTCGATCTAAGCTCTCAACAAATTTGGTGTTTTCTTTGGTTTCTGAGCCTGAAAAGACAGGATCGACAAATAGTATGAGCATTTCCCCGTTTTGGGTGCTCAGGTAGCCATCTGTTAAGGTGAATTCTTCTCCTGCAGCAAGTTTTCTTAGTTTGTTTAATCCTTTATAAGTCATTCCTAAAGGATCAGACATGAGTAAGTGTGCAGGCAGAAAACTGGTAGTTAAGGCTTCAAAGTTTTGTCGGGCTAGATTTTTTATGGAGTCCGGTTGAAGCTTTTGAGCTAGATCTTCATAATCCTCTTGATCTAGGAAAAAGGGGAGTTGACTTTGGATCTTTGCGTAGGTTTCTTCAAAGTTTTCTTCTGTAAATCGGCCCTGGATATTTTTTACATAAGAAGGATATTGAACCAAACTATCTATTATGGCATCCGCAGCTCCTTGCTTATCCTCTCCTCCGGATATGAGGATGGTGATCTTGTCGGAAAACTGAAGGTTTTCAAGTATTTCAGTGGTTTGATCTCCTTTTTCTGATTTGGGAATCAGTCGGGTAATGTCTTCATTAAAGTTAATTCTGGTAAAAACAATAACTCCGGTGATAAGGTACAGTAGGCCCAGTAAGACCACTAAGGACTTTCTTTTCTGAATTTTGGAATACAGATATAAAAAGAGCTTATGCATGAACTTTGGAGCGGAAGAAGATATATCCCAGTATACCTGTTATAGAACTCATAACTAGGGCTAAAACGGATCCCCCTACTATATATTGAACTAAATGTTTTTCTATTTCTAGTGTGCCTTCATTTACTTCAGGCCCTGTGATCAGCCAGGTTCCCAACTTTATGGATGCTAAAATAATAATCGGAATAAAGGGTGGTAAGCTGATATTAGAAAAACCAAAGGCAATCATCTTGTTTAATCTCAGTGCGTACGCCGAACCTATAACTCCTAGGGTTTGGAATCCCCATAATGGAACTATTCCCCAGAAAACTCCTAATGCCATGGATAGTGCCTTAACATGTGGAGGGGCTGAGCTTTCTAATATCTCCTCTTTTATGAATTGCTTAAGTTCTTTTTTTTTTAAGTTCCGGAAAAAGTCTCTAGGCTTAATGTAGAGCAGTGTACATGTAACTAAAATGGTATTTAGAACACTAATTCTAGCAAAGTCTCTCACCGGTCTAAAATGAGATACACGGTCTTGGTAATGAACCTGAACCGGGATATTTTCTACAGGGATACCCTTCCATGCTGAACGTACTATACTTTCAATTTCGAATTCAAACTTGGGCGTATAGTATTTCTTAGGCATTTCTGAAAGAGGGTATAGACGGAAGCCGGACTGGGTGTCTTCTAGTCGTATGCCTGTTTCGAACCAGAACCAGAAATTCGAGAACTTGTTTCCAAAACTGGATCTGCGTGGAATACCTTCTTGACTCATGTTTCTTGCCCCAATCAACAAGACAGGTTCACCTTTTTCTTCCAGTCTTTGTAGGAAGTTAGGGATATCTTCAGGGAAATGCTGTCCGTCAGAATCAATGGTTATAGCATATTCATATCCATTTTCTAGGGCATAGGTGAATCCTTTTCTTAATGCAGCTCCTTTTCCTGAGTTCTTTTCTTGGTGGAGTACGGTGATCTGCGGGAAATTTTGAAGAATCTCCCTTGTGCGGTCTGTGGAACCGTCATTTATCACTATAACCTCATGAGTATATACGAGAATGCGCTCCAGAATATTAGCCAGAGTCCGTTCGTTATTGTATGTGGGTACAATAACACACCAACGATATGAAGAGGGTTCTCGCAATCTAGTAATTCGTAAGATTACAAAGATACTGCGAGACTCGAGAAATTCGAATTAATCCTTCGACCAAAAATCAAAATAATTGAACCATTGTAGTGGATATTTTTCTATCATTTGCTGCAAATGGTCAGTATAAGATCTCAAAAGTCCTTTAGCGTCTCTATGTTTGACTTTTGCTTCTCTTGCATATAGATGATAGTGGAGGTTATCTTCTTTCATTACGTACACGTAAATGACAGGAACGCCTAGTCGGGAAGCAATCATAAATGGCCCTGCCGGAAACCGAGCCGTCTCTCCTAATAATTCGTCTTCTAGAAATTTACTTCCCTGCACGTACCTATCTCCGGTAAAGCATACTACCTCATTCTTCGACAAAGCTTCATTGATTTCGAAGATATGTGACATGTCTTCTTTGATCAATATCAGCTTTACGGATGGTTTTTTTATACTTTCCAGGTAGGCCTTAATAGCGGTATCTTCTTGATCTATAGTTACTAAATTGATTTGGAAGTCTAGGTCTATTTCGGAGAAGAAGTATTCTGCTATTTCAAAGTTACCCATATGAGCGGAGATGAGAACGGCACCTTTCTTAGCAGCGAGGGTTTCTTTTAGAAGTTCAACTCCATCAAATTCATAGGTGAATTGATCCCTTAGTCCTGCTGAAATAGCCACTTTATCGATGATGGTTTGACCAAAAGTAAAATAGGACTTAAAGACTGCAGCACGAGCCTTCCATGCAGAATAACCTAAGCGCTTTCTGAAGTAATAATATATGGATTGATTGTCTAGGAAGAGAAAGTAGTAGGATGCTACAAAGAACAAAAGCAAATAAGCGGGCTTAACTCCCGCTTTTCTGATAATACTAACAAATATCTTATAACCTAGAACCGTTCCTTTTGATTTCCCGTCCCAAGTGTTCATTGGGCAATTTTTCTTTCAATAAGGCGATAAAAGTCTTCAAATGTTGAAATGCCAACAAAGTCAGCTTCTCCCAACTTTACTCCGAAGTGGGACTGTACGGTAACCACCAAGTCTACATAGTCCAAACTATCCAGACCTAAAGTATCTTTTAAAATGGCCTCAGGCCGGAGGGTGTCAATATCTACTTCAAATTCTTCTGATAGAAAACCGTTCGTTATTTCTATTATTTCTTCCTTCGTCATATTTTTTTTACCACTAAAGCGGAATTCGTTCCCCCAAAACCGAACGAGTTCGACAAAAATATGTCAATTTTTTCGTTTATGGTATTTTTCGCAATATTTAATTTAGCAGAAACTTCGTCCGGTTCCTCAAAATTGATGTTAGGAGCGATGAAGTTATTTTGCATCATCAAAATGGAGTATATAATCTCACTAGCCCCTGCCATCCAGCACTCGTGACCTGTCATGGACTTGGTGGAAGAAACATATGGATTCCTTTCTCCAAAGATCTGGAAGATGGCTTCCGCTTCGTTTGAATCTCCTAATGGAGTGGAAGTGGCGTGAGCGTTGATGTAATCTACCTCAGTAGCTTTTATCCCGGCTTGTTCCACGGCTCTTTTCATGGCTGTTGCCGGACCTTCTACATTAGGGGTAGAAATGTGACCTCCGTTTGAGGAGAATCCATACCCTAAAACTTCAGCTATTATGGGGGCACCTCTTTTTACGGCACTTTCGTATTCTTCTAATACTACGGTTGCGGCACCTCCACTTGGTATTAGTCCATCTCTTTTCCTATCAAAAGGACGTGAAGCTTTAGAAGGATCTTCATGATAAGTGGAAAATACTCCTAAGGCATCAAAGCTACTCATGGCGTATTTATTGATTTCCTGTGCTCCACCGCAAACTATAGTGTCCTGAAGTCCAGATTGGATAAGGTGAAATCCTAATCCTATGGCATGTGACCCACTGGCACATGCGGCACTTACGGTCAGGTTGATCCCTCTCATTTTAAAGATAGTAGAGAGGTTCATATTTACCGTGGAGTTCATGCTTTTGAAAATGGCACCAGATCCTATTAATGCAGTGTCCCTCTTCTCTCTTAAAATATCTGTAGCCTCAATTATGGATTTGGAAACACTATCATTACCGTATAATAGACCTACTTCGTTAGCTTCCAAAAAATCCTCAGTGATTCTAGCTTGTTCAAAAGCTTGGACAGTAGCTAAGTAAGCATATTCTGATTCTTCACCCATGCTGATTCTTTGTCGGCGAGTCAGCATATTTTTCAGATTAGGTTTCGGCACTGCTCCGGTTAAGGCAGATTTGAAACCATACTCTTGTCTTTCGGGATCTATCACAATGCCGGAGCGACCGCTATATAGCGATTCCTTCACTTCATCAAGACTTATTCCAATACTGGAATAAATTCCCATGCCCGTTATGACTACTCGTCTACGCATATTATGAATAGATTCCTCCGTTTATGTTGATGATTTCACCTGTAATGTATGAAGATTTTTTAGATACTAAAAAGTTTACCAGTTCAGCTACTTCTTCAGCTTCGCCAAAGCGTCCTAAAGGTATCAACTTTTTAAGTTCAGCTTCATTAAGTTCACCGGTCATGTCTGAACGAATAAACCCGGGAGCCACTGCATTTACGGTAATATTCCTTTTAGCTACTTCTTGGGCAAGCGCTTTTGTGGCAGCTACTATGGCTCCCTTGGCGGCTGAATAGTTGACTTGTCCAGCCGTTCCTTTCAAACCTGATACGCTGGTGATGTTCACAATTCTTCCGTATTTGTTACGAAGCAGACCTTGGATGAAGAAGTTTGTAACGTGGTAAAATCCATTTAAGCTAGTTTGGATCACCTCGTTCCAGTCATTGGAATTCATCCACATGAATAGGCCATCTCTTGTGATTCCTGCATTATTGACCACCACTTCCATAATGGCATCTGGGTGATCCTTTTGCCAGGATTCTAGAGCATTGAGGGTGCTATGTTTGTCCGCAACATCGAATTTGATCACTTCTCCATCACCTCCAAGCGCTTTTACCTCCGCAAGGGTTTCCTCTGCGGCAGCATGGTTAGAATGATAGTTGATGAGTAGCTTATAAGGGGTTTCTTCTGCTAATTTCCTGCATATGGCTCTCCCTATCCCTCTAGATCCACCTGTTACAATGGCCCATTTGATCATAATCCGTTTAATAATAGGTTCTTAACTTCTTGAATGGCAGTGTACATTGGTCTGTCTTCTACGTATGTAGGTACCACACTTCTGATTTTTTGATACATCTGCCTTGTGCTGGTGGACACTTGTTCCAAAACACCTAAAGCATCTATGGCTTGACATACAGTGATAGCTTCAATGCTTAATACCTGATAGGCGTTTTCTATCACCTTTACAGCTAATAGGGCTGCATTTGTACCCATGCTTACTATATCCTGGTTATCGTTATTGTTTGGAATACTATGTATATACATTGGATTTGACAGTGTCTGACTTTCCGCCGTAGTGGAAGTAGCCGTAAACTGTAAACCTTGCATTCCGAAATTAAATCCTAATGTAGCTAAATTTACAAATGGAGGCAAGATTCCGTTCAATGCCGGGTTCAAAAGAAAATTCAATTGACGTTCTGCCAGCATGGTTAATTTAGTTATTACGATCTTCAATTTATCCATTTCCAAGGCCACATAATCTCCGTGGAAATTACCGCCATGGTAAACGTGTTCGGTGTCAACATCCACTATAGGGTTATCATTCGCCGAATTTATTTCGTTCTCTAGTACTTCGCTACTAAACTTTAGGGTATCTGCAACTGGCCCTAAAATTTGAGGTACGCAGCGAATAGAATAATATTCCTGAACCTTTTCTTTGAATACTTCCTCTTTATTTTCTCCTGTATAAAGATGATCTTGTCTCTTTCTGGTTAATTGGCTATCACTCAAAAGATTTCTCATCTTTTCCGCGATTGCCCTTTGACCTGAATGCAGTTTAGCTTCATTCAGAGGTGCAGAAAGGTGGTCATCATAGGCTTTCATCAATTCATTGATGGTGCAGGATAATTGAACAGACCAATCCAGGAGATTTTCTGCTCGGAAAAGGTTTACTATTCCTATTCCTGACATCACAGAAGTACCATTGATCAAAGCCAGTCCTTCTCTGATCTTTATATCAATAGGCTTTAAGCCTTCCATTTCAAAGACCTCTGCAGTGTTTTTCCTTTCACCTTTGTAAAATACTTCACCTTCACCGATAAGGACTAGTGCCAGATGGGCCAATTGTACTAAATCTCCGCTAGCACCTACCCCTCCATGTTCAAAGATCAAGGGAATGATATCACGGTTCAATAATTCACGCATCAAAAACAAAACAGAAGTGTTCACCCCCGAATTGCCCAAAGACATAGTATTTAATCGGGCTAGGATTGCTGCTCTAACAAACTCCGGCGCTAAAGGCTGCCCGGTTCCATTGGCATGAGAGCGGATCAAATTGTACTGTAATTGGGCTCTGTCTTTGTCGGGAACTCTATATTGTGCCATAGGTCCAAACCCAGTATTGACGCCATACAATACGCTATGACTGGAGAAGTCAGAAAGGAAGGCAAAACTCTTTTCAACTTTTGCAATTACGGATTCATCAACTTCTACAAATGTCTTTTTGTAAACTACTGATTTAAAGTGGTTTAGATTTAAATAATGCTTTTCTGAGGTCATCAATTGTCGAGGGTTAAATGCGTCTTTTTTTGAACCTATTTATTTTTTGTCTTTGAATTTTATATTCCTATTTTTGAGGCAGCAAAGATAGTATAATTCTTACTTATTATATACCAATCTATTTATGAAAAAGGAAGCGGTAGATGTGTTAGTCATTGGCGCAGGTCCTTCGGGATGTGTGGCATCCGCCTATCTGAATAAAAACGGAGTGAAAGTAAAGGTGGTTGAGAAAGCCAGATTTCCTCGTTTTGTGATAGGAGAAAGCTTTCTGCCGCGCTCTATGGAGCACTATGAAGAAGCCGGTTTGCTCGAAGCTTTGAAAGCTAAGAAATTTGAGATTAAGCCGGGTGCTCGTTTTATTAGAGGGGAAGACATCTGTTTTTTTGACTTCAGTGTGAAGTTTGGTGATGGCTGGGATTGGACCTGGCAAGCACCGAGAGCAGACTTTGACATGACCCTGGCAGAAGAGGTTCAGCGTCAGGGGGTAGAAGTTTGCTTTGAAACAGAAGTGACTAATGTGGAATTCAAGGGCACGGATTCCTTGACTACTGTAAAGAATAAGGAAGGAGAAGCCTATCAAATAGAAGCTAAATTCATAATAGACTCCAGTGGTTACGGGCGCGTGTTACCACGTCTCTTAAATCTAGATAAACCTTCTGACGTTACGGAAAACTCAGCCATCTTTACTCATGTTAAAGACGAAAGGAGAGTGAGCGGGGGAGAAGGTACCTTGATTTCCTTTGATATTCTTGAAACTCAGGTATGGCTCTGGGTTATTCCATTCTCTAATGGTAATACCAGTATAGGAGTGGTAGGGCCTACAAAGTATATCAATAGTCTCCCGGAAGATACGGAGGTGGCTCTTCGAGAAGTAATAAATAGGTCTGACTATTACCGAGAAAGATATTTACACACTGAATTCCTGTTTAAACCGCATAAGATACAAGATTATTCTTGCGCGGTGAAGCAAAACTATGGTCCGGGCTTTGTTCTCACCGGGAATAGTGCAGAATTCTTAGATCCGGTTTTTTCATCCGGCGTTTGTTTTGCTACAGAGTCTGGACTTTTATCTGCCAAGTTATTCTTGAAAGAGCAAGGCGGACAGGCTGTTGATTGGGAAAAGGAATATTCGGATTATATGAAAAGAGGGGTGAGGGTATTCTCAACCTACGTTAAGGAATGGTATACCGGAAACTTACAAACCTTGTTCTTTCATCGTCCTGAAAATCCGGATGTAAAAAAGAAAATATGTTCGGTTCTTGCCGGGTATGTCTGGAATGAGGACAACCCCTTCGTTATGAAACATGATAGGGTAATCAAGAGTATGGCCTATCTTATTCAAAACGGGGGTAGTCCGGAGGAATATTAGAATGCCTCTTTAATTACTCGGTTTCCAAGGGTTTTGGCTGTTTTTTCAAAACCCTCGCCTATACGGGACTCATTGCTGAAATTACTTCCCCATTGGTCTCCGGGTGCATTTTCACTTTTGATCTTGAGTAAAACTTTATTTCCTTCCTTAAAAGTTAGGGTGGTGGTAACCTTGGCCGGTTGTTTCATTACACCCGCATCCCAGCCCGGATAAATCCAGTCGGCGTCCACGTGCAAAGTAATAGGAGCAGATCCTTCTTGTGTAAAAGTTACTCCTTTTTTAGCAGTGAGTGTTTTGTTAAGAAGATCCATGAAGTTTGGCTCCCAAATGGATGTTTTTGCCCCTTCCCATCGTTTTGCCCAAGTGTCACCTGAGCCGGGTGATTTTCCGTTAAGTTCTGCGGTTCTTTCTTTCACATACTCAGCCTCTGATTTGTTTTCCTTCATTAACTTAAGATGGTCATAATGAAACACTACATTGACTTTTGAGAGCCCTTGTAAGTTCTTGAAACTTCCCTCAACGACGGATATTTTTTGGGCAAAAGCGCTTGAAATACTAAAAAGCAGTAGGAAAATGAGTGGTTTCGTCTTCATAGTTACATTTGTTTATATGACAAATGTAATTATTTATAGACTTAATAATAAGGATTATTTAGTTCTTGGTACCTAATGCTTTAAGGAATTTCTGCCAAAGGCCGGTCTCATGAAAAGTGAATCTTTTGTGAACTATGAAGTTAAAAATGAAGCTAAACCCCATACCCATGAAGTGACCGAGGGTACCCGCCGGCCTAAAGGTGTAATTAACAATAGGCAAAGTTATTTCATCCGGTCCTATCCACTTCATCAATAATCTGATGGATGCATCAGCACCGTAGACTGTGATACATCCGGATATGATAATGGTGATAAGGTATTTGATAATTTCTCGGGTAGTTTGACCTGATCTTCTGGCATTGAATGCTAGTAACTTCGTAAGGAGAAATCCCACAGGAATAGAAACGATATATCCTACCCAAAAGGCGTTAACGGTGTCCCACCGAAGATGATTTACAAGTAGTGTGGTGCCGATAAGGTACTGAACAATCACCCCACCCAAAGCCGCAATAAAGTACCCTATGAAATTCTTATTCTTTTGGTACAGTGATTTAACAATGCTCAATAGTGATCGATTTTCCAAATGAGGATCAAATATAATACCACTTTCGGTTAAGATTTACTTTTGGAATACAAAATTCAAAGGCTGTTGATCGTTTACTATTATATTTGCCAAATTTTAAATCCCCTATGTTAAAAAACGCTGTAATACTACTAGCTTCTACATTTCTTTTGCAATCTGATCCTTTCAGATTCCAGCCTACTTTTTTTGAAAAGTACAAACAATTATTGGTCAATATAAGAAACTATTACGTTTCTCCGGCAGAAGCTGAGGAAGAATTCAAAGCTATTGCAGCGGAGCTACGAGAAAAATATCCTCTTTCCGGTGAAAGTGTAAGTCCCATGGTATTTCCGCTTGTGGGAAGTAATTACCGCGCTGTAGGCGGCAGGAATGGGAATGGATTTTATGTTAGAGAGTTTGATCTGTTTGATCAAAATGTTAGCGGATCCCACCCCGCGCATGATATTTTCATTTATGATAGGGATAGAGATTGTATCGATGATAGGACAGGGGATTATGTGGATGTGGTCTCTGTAGGGAATGGAATAGTGGTAGCTGTAGAACATGATTGGCAGGAAGAGTCCATCTACAAAGGAGGTAATTATGTGTGGGTTTACGACTTGGACAGAGGGGGATTCTGGTATTATGCCCACAACCGGATCAGTGTAGTGGAAGCGGGTCAAAGGGTGAGGCCAGGAGATAAATTAGGCGAGGTGGGTAGAACAGGGTTTAATGCCGCGAAAAACAGATCAGATACCCATTTGCATTTGATGTATCTGGAACTGGATGAAAATTTATATCCTTATCCTGTGAATACCTATCCCTGGTTAAAAGAAGCGGAAACCATTTATTCATCTACTACTGCACCCACGTACGAAAAACCATGGATGCCTGACTTTATCCGCTTAGATAAAAGTAAGAAAAGAAATACGGGCATAAAACCGTTAAGCTCTATGCCCATCTCTATTATGCCTCCGTCAAAGTAAAAGTATATTCTTCCATGATGAGGTTAGCGAGCAACTGTTTACATGCCCCTTCCACACTAGCTCTGGCTTCTTCTTCAGTAGCTGCTTCCAAAGTCAGTTCTATGTGACGCCCAATGCGACAGTCAGTCATGTTATGAATATTCAAGTTTTGAAGTCCTAGTAACACCGCCTTACCTTGCGGGTCTAGAATCTCTTTCATGGGCATGATGTCAATAGAAGCTCTAAATTTCATGATTTTCTGATGTATTGTATAAGCGAATATAATATATAACCAAAAACTATGACGGGAATAGCCGCCAACTGTAAAACCGCCAGCAAAATTACGGAAAGAATAAGTAAAGTGTATGTAAACTTATTATCTGTCCACGAGTAATTCTTAAATTTCAAGGCAGGAAGGGGAATCTCTGATATAAGTAAATAGCTAAATAGCAGGATGTAAGTGGGTAAAACCCAAGGACGGGATAGTGCATCCTGAACCGTGGTAAATTGTTCTGCAATTAATGGCAGAGACGCAATAACCATAGCATTTGCAGGAGTGGGTAATCCTATAAACGACAAGGACTGTCTGGTGTCAATATTAAATTTAGCCAAACGTAATGCGGAAAAAAGAGGGATCAAAAAAGCCAAGTATGCCATGGAACTTCCGTCCATCATTTGCCAAAGTATAAATCCAGGTAGTACTCCAAATGATACTACATCTGCCAGGGAGTCAAGTTCCTTCCCTAAATCAGAACTTTCCTTCAAAAGTCTGGCAATAAAGCCATCAAAGAAATCTAAAATCAAAGCAATCCCTAGCAGAAAAGCCGCCTTTTGGAAATCAGAGTAAAGCAGTACTGCCTGTATACCTAAACAGCCACAGAGTAGATTACCTAAAGTAAAAAGATTAGAAACAGTAAAGAGTCTCACTGACGTAAAAAGGGATTAAATTGTTTTTCTTCACCTATGGTAGTGGGTTCCATATGACCGGGATAAACCGTATAATGGTCCGGTAGCGAGAATAATTTAGTTTTGATAGAATTTATAAGCGTATCATGATCTCCCATAGGAAGATCTGTTCTTCCTATACTTCTTCTAAATAGACAATCCCCACCTATGATCATCTCATTCTCATGCGAAACAAAGACAATATGCCCTGGGGCATGACCAGGAACATGCAGAACTTCTAATTGTGTTTGACCAAAGGTGAAAACATCTCCTTCTTCAAGGAACTTCTCAGCTTCGAAAGACTCCGCCCCCGGAATACCCCACATTTTACAGCGCATTTCAAAATCAGCTAGAATAGGTAAATCTAGTTTGTGCATATACACGGGGACATCATAATGTCTTTTTAGATATGCCACCCCAAAGATATGGTCTAAGTGTGCGTGGGTAAGGAGTATAGCCTTTACATTTAAAGGTTTTAAAAATTCTTTTAGCTGTTCTTTTTCAGCTTGGGTATAACAACCCGGATCTACCACTATCGTTTCACCGCTAGGGTCAGTTAGGACATAGGTGTTTTCCTGAAAAGGTGAGAATACAAAGGAAGTTATCATCAGGGGACAAATATACGAAAATCTCTACTCCGTAGGTTTAGCTTTAGGTAATTCCAGGAAGAAGGAAGTTCCTTCACCCTCCACCGTCTCGAACCAAATATTACCTCCTGCGTGTTCTACGCCTCTTTTCGCCATAGATAATCCTAGACCTGAACCGCCCAACTTGGTACTGAAATTTGGAATAAATACTTTTTTTCTAACCTCTTCCGCAATCCCTACACCGTTGTCTTTTACTTCCACCATACCCATCTCTTCTTTTTCAGATACCCAGACCTTTATCACGGGTTTACGAGTAGGGGGGACAGACTGCATTCCGTTAATAATAAGATTAGTAACTGCACGTGTCAAGATCATCTTATCCCCTTGAACCAGGATATTAGGAGCACTGGTTTCAAACTGAACGTAGATTTGATTGCTTTGAGAATAGAGATCCACCGTCTTTTCTACAGCAGAAACCAAATCAAAGATCTCAGTTCTAGGTACCGGCATTTTTGCAAATTCAGAAAAGGAATTCGCAATGTCAGATATGTTGTCAATCTGCTCATTGATGGATTCTAAAGCACGATCTATCTTTTTTCTGGTATCATCATTATCAGCAGGGAGGGTTCTCTGCAACTGCTGAATGGAAAGCTTCATGGGTGTCAACGGGTTCTTAATCTCATGTGCCACTTGCTTGGCCATTTCTCTCCAGGCGGTTTGCTTCTCACTGGTAGATAAAGCTTCTCTACTTTCTTCCAGCTTCTTGATCATTCGGTTATACTCATTGGTCAACAAACCTATTTCATCATTTGATTTCCAATAAATCTCTTCGTTTTTGGCATTCAAATTCGTCTTCTTCAATTTAGAAGCGATGAATTTTAGAGGGGCAGTCAAATTCGTACTTGCCGTATAGGATAAGGCCAGTAAGATGAAGAACATGACTAAAAAGATAATAAGTATGGCTGCAACCACTTCTTTGATCTGCCTTTGCAGGTTTTTGTCGGCATCAGGATAGGCTACACCTATTATTCCAAACACTTTACCATTAGGGACTTTGCCTAGTATGTAAACCGACTTAAACTTGCGGGAGCCCAAATGGTCCTCTATTAAAACCATTCGGTTTTTCTCTAGCATGGTTTTGATATAGGCCTGAGGATTAATTCGATCTGAAAGTTGATAAGTCAAATAAATGGAAGTCATGGAAGTATATTGGATCTTCCCTTTGGTATCAAAAAGACATATTTCAAAATCAGAAGAAAGGGCAAGATTACTCAATTGTTCCTCTAAATAGGCTCTGGAACTCTTGCCTTGCATGTAGTTTTGGTAGTGCAAATTGACAGTGTTCGCTACATTCTGGGAATTTTCTTGCAGGGATCTGTTTTGAAGAGAAATAAATGACGCAATAACTACTCCAAGGGTTAGGAGAATGATAATGGTTAGAGGTACAAGGAAAGCCAAATTAAGGAAGAACTGAATTTTGGATGAAAAACTCATCTTGTACATTCTAAATCCGGACAGAATTCCCAGAAGGGTCAGTAATACTACTGTACCTAAAAGCGCAATCAGGAACAAGTATGAAAAGCCGGAAAGGACCTCTCGGTAAAAATCAGTAGGGTGAGTTAATACGGCAGTATTTCCTTCTTTGTCTTTGAAAATATAATGCTGGTACACTCTATCTCCGATATTTTGGGAATGTTCCTCGCCCCATTCTAAAATATGAAGTGCTAAGTCTTTAGAGTAATCAAAGTCGCCTTCTTTATATATTACTTGATGATTTTTATCAAACAGGGCATAACTGTATGATGTCATTCCCGAAGGGGTTATAAGGCTATTTTCGGGGATTTTTTCAGCCGTTTTCTTAAGGTCAGAGGTAAAGTAGCTGATCTCCAGCATCAATACTCCGCGTACAATGTTCTTCTTTGATATTTCAGAGAACAAGATGTATTTATTGGGATCTCCTTTATGGTAGAACAGGTTTGAAAATTCCGTTTTATTTGCACTGGAAGCATATTTGCCATAGGTCTTAGACAAATTCAATGAAGTGTCATTTCCTATAGGTTTTCCTCCAGTAGTGAAGGCTTGAAGCTGGACTTTATAAACATCAAAATAAGGACTTAGTAAACTATCTTTGATACGGTGATTCAGCGTTTCATAAGTAAATATGGATTGCTCGAAAGCATTTGCCAGGTTCGAGTCATTCTGAATCATATTGTTGAATTGATTTAGAAGCATCTCTGCTTTTAAATCCTTTTGTTGCAATAACTTTTTAGCAAACTTCTCTCTTTCTTGAGCATTTGCAGTGTCATCCTGATACTTCACCAGACTGAAGAGCATAAAGGTGAAAGCGAAGGCTCCCGACAAAAAGTAGATAAAAGTTTTAAACCTTAGGATATAGAAATAGCGCGGTAATCTTAAAAAATATGCCCATAAAATATAAAGGCAAGGTATTATCCAGATCCATAATTTAATCCCAAAATAAAAGAAAACCATTCCGCTTAGTATGGTTCCATAGAGCCAGTGCAGAAATCCTAATCTAAATTTCGGTTGAAGTCTGGTATAGAAGTTTATAAGTAAATGACAACCTAGGAAGAAAACTCCATATAGCATAAATAGGAAGACGTAAGTCCCTAATTTTACACTAGTGAGTTTTAAAGAGTAATTTAGTCCTATAGTAGCATTGTCATAGATTCTTTGGATATCTACATAACATAAATAGCAAATAAGCACAGTTAATAAGATCATGCTCACAGAAGCTACACTTCTGGCCCAATTCTTCATTCTTCTTATGGAAGAATAGGTGATCACTTCTAATTGCCATAAGGCGAAAAGGGCCAAAACTATGGTTAGAATGAAACCCGTAATGATCATGTCCCCAAAACCTGGAGGAACGAGAAGGTATCTTGGAGCCCAAGTTTCGGGTAGAAGTGCCCAAGGCAAGTCTAACCAATGCAGGAATAATCTTAGTCCTATGGCGGCGCCTATTAGCCAAACTGCACATGAAATGAAACGGTTTTCATTATGAAGCTGATAGATCTTCAGTCCCGAAAATATGGTGAGAAAGATTAAACCTATGAAGAATATGGTTCGTGTTAAAGGAGTAGCTTCAAATTTGAAAGTGGACGGTTGATCTACCGGCAAAACATAAAAAAGGGGATTACCCTCTCTATCTAGAATTTGATAAGTGCCAGAAACGGGCAATGATTTAATTCCGGCTGCGACATTTCTGAATATACCGTAATCAAAACCAGAGGAAATAGCAGGATCTATGGAATTTTCGTAGAGCCAAATGCTTGAGATAACCTCATACTTGTCATTGCTAGTAGTAAAGGGAGATCTTACCAGTAAACCAAGGTTTTTATTATACTCGATCAGTTCTTCCCTTTCCTTATTTAAGCGCGGGGATGGGTCAGGTATAAACTTACTATTGGACCAAAAAATCAGACTATCACCTTTATAAATGTAATAAGGGAAATTTTTATCCAAAGCAAAATCTCCGAAACTAGCATTTGTTTGAAGTAAATCAAATACCTCTTTTTGCTCTTCTCTGGCTTTACTAATAGCCTGGGTGACATTATTTTGGACAAGACTTTGAAAACGATTCTCAGACTTTTGATCAACAAAGAAGAGTTGAATGAATCCAGTGAATAGGAATATAATTCCAAAAGAAAGTAAGATAAGGTCTATTCTTTTTTTCACTAGTTTCAACGGAAAATGGTCCTCAATTTTTGTTCATAAATCGTGCCAATCTTTGGTTTTTTGTGTGTATATGGATCAAATAGTAAATATCGTAAAATTAATGGGAAAATGTTTTAAATTGCGCATAATTTTTTTTCAGAATGCAAAATGAATATTGGGGGCTTATTGGCTTAGTATTAGTGGTTTTAGGATTTTTGTTTATGGTTTGGCAGGAAAAGAGGAAAATGAAAGTAGATCCTAAGCTTATGAGCATGAAAATCCAAGCGGCGGAGCGCATGATTCTTTTTTTGGAAAGAATAAAGCCGGAAAATTTACTGCCTAGAATTGGGTTTGAAATCCACTATTTGGAGCTGCAGCAAAGAGTTTTACAAGAAATCAAGCAAGAGCTAGATCATAATGTGGCCCAACAATTGTATCTGTCTACTCCCGTTTGGGAAAAGATAAAGTGGGCGGCAAACACCACGTCTGCCTCATTAATGCATAATATATCCTCATATGCAGCACTGCAAGATACTAAGCAAATAGTAGTGCAGGTCTTGCAACATCAGGATGAAGAGGTTCAGAAGAGTATTGGGGAGGCTCTACAGGCTATAAAAGATGAGGTCCATAAGAATTTTTAAAATTGTAATTCGTTATAGTTCAACAAACCAATTATAATTATGGGAGTTAACTCAAAACATCTGGCCACTTTTATCCTAGGAGCCGCTGCTGGTGTGGCCATCAACAAGTATTTGAACTCTGAAGAAGGAGAGAAAATGATGGAAAGCCTTAAGGAAAAAGGTAGCCAATTGAAATCAGAGGCTGAATCTGCGGTTGACAAAGCTCCTCAATACTTTGAGGAACTGAAAAGCGGAGCCAGTGCAAAATTTAATGAGATTGTGGGCAATCTTAAAGAGAAATACCCTGATGCGGAAAAGGTTATCAATGATCTTTTCGCCAGTTTCTCCAAGCCCAAAAACGAAGAGGGCACTTCCGCTGAAGAAGAAACCAAAGCATAATGATACGGACGCCTGCGATCAGCAGGCGTCTCTTTTGGAATATTCCCAAGCTCCACCTAAATTTGACTTCAAAATGAAACTATCCTGAGAAAGTTTAATTTGGGTGCACAGTTGATCAGGATCAAGGAGAAATTCTTTATTCTGAAAGACAGCCTCGCTAGAAAGATGGACAAGAGCATCTTTGTAGTGATGTTGCTCGGATTTTTATTGGTATTGTACCAAATTAGCTTTCCGAAAGAGGAAATTATCAAGGACTGGATCAATGATGCCCTCAGGCAGATCCCAAGGATCCTAATGTCCATTTACCTTTTCAAATGGTTTATTACCGTTTTCCTGAGTGAAAAGAAGGGAATTTTTCATAAAGAGCATAATCTGGAATTCATCCTCTTTATTCTACTATTACTCTTTAATTTCTTTAAGAAGGAGTCTCAATTATTAAGTTCTGACTATTTTCTATACCTGCTCATTACTAGCTTGTTCTTCCTGAGGTTTATGGAGTTCTCTTCCCAGATCAAGACCTCTTTGATGAATCCGGCTGTGTTATTTGCCATCAGTTTTTTGGTCTTGATCTTCTGGGGCACCGCCATGCTTTTGATGCCTCATGCTACCTATGGCAAATTCAAATTCGTAGATGCTGCCTTTATGGCTACTTCCGCAGTTTGTGTTACGGGCTTGTCAACGGTAGACTTAGCTACAAAATTTACGGATTTAGGAGCAGAGATCCTCTTTGTTCTTTTCCAGATTGGAGGATTGGGATTGATGACCTTTACTAACTTCTTCGCGGTATTATTTCGGGGTGGGATGTCTTTGAGAAACCAGTTGATGTTAAGTAATATCGTAGAACTAGATGAGCCAGGGTCCTTATTCTCCGTACTTAAAAGAATTTTGTTTTATGCATTCTTTGTGGAACTGGCAGGGGCAGTGTGCATTTATCTTGCCATAGGAGGTGAAAATAATGCCAAAACCTGGTTCTTCTCTATCTTTCATAGTGTAGCGGCATTTTGTGGGGCCGGATTCTCTATTATACATGATGGACTTCATAATGCTAATTATCGTTTTAATTACCCCTTATTATGGATCATTTCCCTCTTAGTGATCTTTGGAGGAATGGGCTTCCCCGTGGTAAATGATCTTTATAACGCTATCAAGCACTTTGCGAAGGGGATAGTTAGATACGTGTTCTTTAGAGAACGTTTTCAATATCAAGCCCGTTTATTGACCGTACATAGCGCTTTGGTATTATGCGCTACAGCGGTTCTTTTGGTCTTAGGTACCTTAGCATTCTACTTTTTGGAAGGAAATCATACTTTAGCTGAGCATAAGTCATGGGGAGGGAAATTCACTTTGTCCTTTTTCGGCTCAGTAGTTCCCCGATCCGCCGGCTTTAATGCGGTTAATATGGGCGCTATTACTCAAGGTACCATACTCATCTATTTGTTATTGATGTGGATTGGAGGGGCTCCAAACTCCACTGCCGGGGGGATTAAAGTAACCACATTTTCTTTGGCATTACTGAATGTAGTATCCTTGGCGAAAGGCAGGGAAAGGGTAGAGATCTTCAATAGAGAGATTACCAGAAGCTCAATCCAAAGGTCCTATGTGGTTATCTTCCTGTCCTTCTTAATCATGGGTATTGGGGTGTTTCTCGTAAGTATTTTTGACCCTCATGTTTCATTGCAAAGAGTAGCTTTTGAGTGTTTCTCGGCATATGGAACAGTGGGACTTTCTCTCAATTTGACTCCACAATTATCTGATAATAGTAAATGGGTGATCATTGTTTTGATGTATTTGGGTAGAGTAGGATTATTTACCATATTATTTGGGCTATTCTCAAAAGATAGGAGCGTCAATTATAAGTATCCCAAAGAAAGTGTTCAAGTACTGTAAGCTGTTATAAATATGAAATACATTATTGTAGGTTTAGGGAATTTTGGTTCTACATTGGCCATCCGTTTAACGGAAATGGGACATGAGGTTTTTGGTGTAGATGCCAGATTTGAGATTGTGGAACAGCTAAAAAACAAGATCTCACATGTTATAGCTGTGGATACCTCTAAAGCTTCTGCTTATGGTAACCTTCCTATAAAAGATACAGACGCCGTGGTAGTGGCCATAGGGGAAGATGTGGGGGCATCAATTATTACCACCGCCCTTATGAAGCAGCATAATGCAAGGCAAATTATAAGCAGGTCAATCAATTCTGTGCATTTGGCTGTATTAGAGTCCATGGGGATTGATATCATCTTCAATCCCGAGCAAATCGCGGCCAATATGTTTGCGAAGCAACTAGAAATGAAAGGTGTAGAGGAGTCCTTTGAGCTAGCTGATAACTGTAGTATTCTGGAAATTCGTGTTCCGGACAGATATTTAGGTAAGAAAGTGGGAGATGTAGATTTTGAGAGTATTTTTAATATTCGTCTACTAGCTATCAAATACTATGAGGAGAAGAAGAACTTCTTAGGAATGCGTTCTCAAAAATCCACGGTAAATATGTACATATCAGATGATCACATCTTTACTAAGAGAGATATTCTGGTGATGATGGGTGAGTTAAAGAGTTTTGAAAACATGATAGGGAAGGAGATTAGGGATTAATCTTCTTTCTGTTCTTCCATATCAACAGTACTACATAAGCACCCAAATAGGTGAGTACCTTCTCCCAGCTACTCATATTTTCCACGTTTTCTTGCCAAGTCATCCCCTTGCTGTAATTAAGATAAAATCCTAAAATCACTGCAGCTAAAACTATAAGGGTTGGGGTTCTCAAATCCATATCTCTACTTTTTTTCAAATATACTTTCCTTTCATCAGATGAATTATTCTGATGGATTTTTTATTCTCAGATAATCTTAGTATCGGGCTGATTTCCAGATAATATTTCATCTCTTCACCCTTCCTATTTTAGTATCCTAAATCCACACAAACATGAAGTATCTATGGATGGGATTACTTCTGTGCTCCGGGTATGCCGGGGCACAGAGAGATCCTATGTTAGCCTTGTTTAATGGAAAAGAAAATCCGGTTTTACTAGTGCAGGAAAAGGAGCCCTATTGGGATTTTAAGGTGCATTGGTGGTTGCCCGTTAGTGGTACTCAATCTTTAGCAGTGAATAGGGGTGGAATGATGAGGTCCATTCCTTGGGAATTGGGCATGTTTCATTTTGGAGATGCCTTATACAGGGAGGTGGGTAGTTCTTTGGGATTGGCCTATGAAGAAAGCTGGGTGGATATGGGGGCAAGGATACAAATTCAACAGGTCATGGTGCAAGATGAATTTACAAAATGGGAGTGGCCTTGGGCTGTAGGAATGCAAGCTAAACCGAAAAAAGGGCTGAGATTGGGTTGGTACATATACGATAAGAAGGTGAGTCCATTTTTATCCATGGGTTTTGGGAAGAAATGGAACATTTATACAGAAACAGCATTTAAGGAGAGAGGTACAGGTCTGGTATTATTTCAATATCGTCATACGGAGATGTTAGGCTTGTCTCTTATGATGTCACCCGGAGCTATTGCCATAGGCATTTCTTTGAATTCGTATCCCATTACTTGGGGGTATGGAGTTAAGAATCATCCTTATACAGCATTTTCACACGGAGCATTTGTTCGATATGAAAAAGTGGATTAGTATACTCTTCCTATGGATGTCTTATACCTGCTACTCCCAAGAAATTCCGGAAGAATGGAAGGAAGGCTGGGGCGACGAAAATTTGGAAAGGAAATTGGAAGATCTGTACGCTTTGATCCAGGAGCCCTTGGATTTGAATAAGGTGAGCAGAGATGAGTTGATGTCCTTGTCTTTTTTAAATGTTAGGCAAGTGGAAGATATATTAATACATAGAGAGAAGTACGGTCACTTTCTAAGTATATACGAATTACAGGTCATCCCTTCTTTGAGTCTAGATATATTAAGGAAATTGGCTCCCATAGTTAAAGTATCTTCAAACTTAGCAGCAGGAGGAAGTGAGTCTCATTTCCTTTTGTATCGTACAGATTTTACGCTTGAAAAGTCCAAAGGTTTTCTTGAAGATGAATTCGGAGGAGATCGATTAAGACAACATTTGAGATACAAATGGGTAAATAGGGATAGGTTTTCTTTGGCTTTCCTTATGGAAAAGGATCCGGGAGAGAAGGACATGTTTGACCATTACCTTATTACCTTACAATGGAAAAACCTAGGACCCCTTAAACAGGTGATTTTAGGGAATTACAGTTTTCAGTGGGGACAAGGTTTGGTCTCTTCCGGAGGTTTTTCCCTGGGTAAAGGAAGTGAGCCCGTCTTAGGAGTCAAGAAGGGTGATTTAGGTTTTCGTCCCTTTCAGTCGCTTTCAGAAGATCTTGGTTTCAGAGGGATGGCACTAAACTCTGAGTTTAAGAATATGGAGTTGTCTTTTTTCTACTCCCATCAATTCAGGGATGCCAATCTGGATGGAGAAAACTTTACTTCACTGGTGACCTCCGGTTTGCATAGGACAGAGAATGAGATAGGTAAAAAGGATAATGTTAAGGAGCAAGTTTGGGGTACATCAATAAAGAGGAGATTGAAAAACTCGACTTTAGGTATGGCATATATGGAGACTCATTTTGATAAGGTATTTCGGAAGCGAGATGCACTTTACAATTATTTCTCTTTTCAAGGTAAACACCACCAAATACTATCCCTACAAGGCAACTATGGAGGGGCAAACTATACCCTTTTTAGTGAAATAGCGTATTCTGAAGCACTTGCTGGTGTAGTTGGTCTGTCTGCCACCATAGGCCGGGAACTGGATGTCAGCTTGGTCTATAGGAATTATCCTGCAAGATTTACCACTCTTTTTGGGGATGCATTTTCTGAGAATAGTACACCTATAAATGAAAGAGGCCAATTTTTGGGGTGGAAATATAGGTTTAGAAGACATTGGGAATTGCAGGGGCACTATGACCTTTACCAATTTCCTTGGTTGAAATTTGGAATTTCTCATCCATCAGAAGGGAGAGATTATTCGTTGAAACTTTGGTATAAACCTAGAAAAACTTTGACGTTTAAGGCTCAATGGAGGGAGAAATACGGGTTATCCAAAGGAGCGGGACTAAGAGTGGATTGGATTTTTTTTAAGGATTGGAAAGTCCAAAGTCAATGGGCCTGGAGAGCAGTCTCTGGAGATGGCTGGGCCTGGGCAAATGATTTTGAAGGCAGTACAGGTAAATGGAAGTGGAAACTCCGATGCGCCTATTTGCATGCTCCTTCCTATGAAAATAGGGTATATATCTATGAAAATGATGTATTGTATGCCACCTCTTTTCCGGCATACTATGGAGAGGGAATCAGGTATTATGTCCTGGTGAAAAGACCTTTGCTCAAAAACATGGATGTTTGGGTAAAATTTGCTCAGAGTAGATTAGATAGAAATCTTGGATCAGGATGGGATGAGCTGCCAGGTACTGTGAAGTCAGATTTTAGAGTCCAACTGAAATACTCCTTCTAAAGCATGAACTATCATATAGAATTATTCAGTTTTTTTATGGTCAAAAACAGGTAAGGCTTCCCTGATGTAATATCCCATTTTTTGGGGAATAAAAGGGTGTTTTAAGCTCATTTGAGTATTTATAACATCTATTTTTACAATTATTTACATTTATGACTGCTATCATAATTTATATTCATTTCAAAATCCTACCTTTGTATGATTTTTCAGTATTAAAAATAAAAATGACAGAAAATTTTGATGTGTTTATAAACCGTTTCAAACAGCGGTTAAAATCTTTGTTTCATGACGAGTCCAATATAAATGAATTAAGCCTTCAGCGCGGTCTTCCTGAAAATGTTTGGAACGGAATAATGCAAATGAATCCACTTTCAGTTGCTATCCCAAAGGCATTCGGAGGTAGAGGTGCTGAAGTGAAAGAATGTCTCGGTATATTGTCAGCAGCTTCTTATGAAGCTTTACCATTGTCCCTAACCTTCGGTATTAACATTGCACTCTTTCTTGAGCCATTAGCTAAGTACGGGAATCCGGAAATTCAAGCTCCAATTTTTCAGAAATTCGTTGAAGAAAAGGCTATGGGTGGTCTTATGATCACAGAGCCTGATTATGGTTCTGATGCATTAAACATGCGTACTTCTTATACTGAGACAGAAGAAGGGTACAAAATCAAAGGTGTAAAGCACTGGCAAGGATTGACGGGTATGGCGGATTTTTGGATCATAGCGGCTCGTAAAAGTTTGCAAGAGAATGATCTTGCCAGAGATGTGGAATTCTTTGTAACGGATAATGCTAAGCCTGAACAAAAGATTAAAGTTGAACATTATTTCAACAACCTAGGTCTGTATATGATCCCTTACGGACTTAATACCGTTGATGTTCAGGTGCCTGGAAATCAGAAATTACAACAGACCAGCACTGGGATAAAGATGATGCTGGATATACTTCACAGAAGTAGACTTCAGTTCCCAGGAATGGGGATGGGCTTTATCCAAAGGATGTTAGATGAAGCCTTAGCACATACTACAAAAAGAAAAGTAGGTGGACAGCCCCTTATCGCGATGGATTCCGTTCGTTTCCAATTATCGAGAATTCAAGCTGCATATACCCTTGCATCCGGAATGTGCGCGCATAGTTCAAACATGAGTGGAATTCAGTATGACTTAGCCGCTGAAGGAGTTCAAGCCAATAGCATGAAGGCTCTAGTGACTGATTTGATGCAGGAATCTGCTCAAATTTGCGTTCAATTAGCCGGTTCTAGCGGTTACAAGATCGATCACATAGGTGGTCGAGGTATAGTAGACAGTAGACCATTCCAGATCTTCGAAGGTTCAAATGAGATGCTTTACACTCAAATCTCTGAGATCATTGTGAAACAAATGAAGAAAAGCAAAGTGAGTAATTTCTCCGAGTATTTATCTTCTTTCGATCTAACTTCCAGAGTAGCTCCAATGTTTAAAAAGCATTTGGATTTTGAAATGCCTACAGTTCTAGTTCAACGACAAACCGTAGTATTAGGAAAAATAATCGCTCGTTTGGTAAACTTACAGTATGTGGATCAAATGGTAGAGAAAGGATTTAGAAAGGATCTGTATGGTAACTGTGTTAAGCATATGCATATGGATATCAAGAAGCTTTCTACTGATCTTTCAGATTATAATAATGCTGAGCCTATCGTTGACTATTTGGAAGATTCCTTGTGGTCGCAATACGTATAAAAAATTAAAGCCCGGTTATTCCGGGCTCTCCTCTTTGGCTAATTTCTGTTGTAAAATATAGCTTCGATTGCTGGATTGTTGATTTTACCCAACTTTGCCATTTTTTGTTGGAGTTTTGCGAAGTCGGTTAAATTAATTTGTACACTTTCAAGCCAGTTTTCCATTCTCACACGATTGAGTAAATCTCCTGTGGTAATTCTTTTTCTTTTTGCGTTTTTGTACCATTTAGTTCCTGGAAGTTGCTGCGATTTTTTTTCGTTTGATTTGTGAGCTGCCAGTAAGATCATTGCGTAACATGCTGATATAAATTGGGGCACTTTCTCGACAGCTGTTTTCTCACGCACTTGTGCCTGTCCGCAGCCGATCAATGTTTTTTGATCACGAAAGCCTACCTCTATTTCCCACCTTCTAATATAAGCCTGTACAAGTAATTGGATATCTATATGCTGGGAGGTAGAAATTAGATAGGCAGGGTTTCGGTAAAGTAATTTGGAGCTTTTTGTAAGTCGGTAACTAACTGGACGAATAATGACTAGCATCAGGTTTCGCTCCCCGGATTTCCTCCACCTAACATTTTTTAGTGTTTTCACCTCAAAGACTCGTTTTTTACCTGCTGCCCATGCTTCTATCTTTTGGTATGGTATTTCTGGACTTTGCCGTATTTGTTCTGGTGTAGGTAACTCTCTTCCAAAATAAGGTTTTCTTCCCCTTTGATTTATTTTTACTTCGGCAGGAGAAAATAGCTTTGCATCTTTTCTTATTCTCCCTATTAATTCCACTCCGGCTGGCAGCTTTTTTATTACCGTTTCGTTGGTGTAACTACCATCAACACTTAACACCACTTTCTTATTAGAAAAACCGTCCGCATTTAAATCTTCTCTCAGAGAGAGGATACGCTGCAGACCTACTGCACTCATCTTCTCTTTCTTGTGTTGTTGCAAAAAAGTAGCTGTGGTTTGCTCGTCAGCGCCTTTAGTAGGCTTTTTTACTGGTGGACAATGGGTAAAGTCAACAGGAATTGCTCGAGAAGGCCCAAACACTCCCTTTTCTAGTAGCGATAAAGACACTTGAATAAAACGCTGCCCCCACACAAAATTACTGCTAAATGGCGGACCAAGTGGATCACGCATCCAACCCGTTCCGAAGATTTTCTTTCCTCGTTTACGTAGTAATGTATCGTCCATATGAGCATAAATATAAGGATGCTCCCAACCGTTAGTAAGTACTACTTCTTTGCGTATACAGCCAAATATCTTGCTCATATTCATTCGGCTGCCCTTAAAAAGGCGATAGGTAGCCGACCAGTCCAAGAACTGAGCACCACTGGCCGTTACCATTCCCGTAATAGTACATCGGCCAACACACGATAAAACACCTAAAGCAAGAGTCCGAGCTCGCTCAAAGGTTCTAAGTTGATTAAACGCTGGTAAGCACTTTTCAAATAATTCCCGAAAAGAACAAATTAGACCTTCCTTGGGAGTTTTTTTTTAAGCTCTTTTACAGAGTCGTCACTACGCTGTAGAACCAAACGTTGATGATCGTCAATCACCCATTCCACCACTTCTCCTTGCTGGAACTCTATGGCTTGCGCAACAGCAGCAGGAAAATTTACGTACCACTGCTCACTCTTGGCTCTCTTAATTAATTGAATTTTCGTCGGATATCCCATGTCTAGTCGTGTAACTAGATATAAATCTCACAAAAAAATGCGACAAATCAAAATCTGACGCACTTTTTTTTTAATATCTAGTAAATAACCAAACTCAAGAGCCCGGTTATTCCGGGCTTTTTAATATACCTTTTGAGCCCTTGTAAAAATATAGGGCTCCAATGAACATAAACGTATGTGCTAGATCAGCATGATTGAACCAGATGCTGATACTTAACTTTCCCACAAAAACTACTGCACATATAAATATCCAAAAGACCCCCCACATCATGTTTTTCATGATTTCCGGGTGATGTCCTCTCCGGTAGTTATATACACAAAAACTAAATACTACTACTAAGAAACCATAAGTGGAATGGATTTGGACATATAGAAAATTTAGAGTTCCAAAAGCCATCAGCATAAAGAAGCCTAGCTCCACCAGATTAAATATGGAAAAGAACCGGAGCATTTTTGGACTAAGCTCTGTAGCACTAAAATGTATCATCACCCTTTCCAAAAGATTTACAGCAATCATGCTCAGGAACCATCCGGGTAACTTCCAATAGAACCCTAACACATATAAAAATCCATGCCCCATCAGACCTCCCATAATGGTGGCAAGCCCCATTAGTAGGAAATACCAAAATATGGCTTTATGTATCCATAAAGTCCGAACTAGTTTTTTTAGTTTGAATGCACAAATAAGGCAGGTAATGCCTACTAGTAAGTCGGTAGCGGTGGTTACCGGCTCATCAATTCGTATTCCGAAAAGTTCTATGGAAGGTTGCATATTTTTTACCAGCCCACATAGCCGATAGGCGTAATCCCATTAAGTCTAAGATAACAAACCGCCTGGCCTCTGTGATGTATAATGTGATTTTCTAATGCATAAAATAATCTCCAAACGGGAATGTCTTCAGACCCGAAGGAGGTCATCTCCTTCAGTTTTTCATCAGGTAAAGTATCTACTGTTTTTTCTACCCAATCGTAAAACTCATGGAGATCAGCCTCTAATTGCTTTTTCTTCCTGCTTTTCCAATGTCCCGCTTTAAGAGTACGCTCATCAAAAGGGTCATGAATTTCACAGCGCATGGCTAATTGCGCTGCATTGAAAATGATACAATGCACAAATTGAGTCCTCCATGAAAATGATTCCGGAGTATATTTATAATCCATGAGTTTTTCCGGCATTTGATTATAAAGTTCTAGGGTGTATTTTCTGGAACTTCGCCAAGCCACCTTAAACTCTTCTCTGAATGCTGAGAACTCTTCTTTATTATTTCCGAGTACGTTTGCACTAAATCCTATTAATCCTAATGTTTTTATCGCGGATTTTCTAGTAACCTTCATGTTAGCCCTTGTAATTTGTAATGAATATAAGCAAATAAACTATGTACATATCTCAAAAGCAATGTAATTTTGCAGAGAATTAAATGAATATGGAGAATCAAGCAAAGTCGGGCGTTTTAGTACGTTTACAAGAAAAGTGGGGATTAGAAAGCTTATTTCATGTTATAGCTGTTTTGGTAGTGTTTTCTTTGGCAGGCTCTTCAGTGGTATTTCTGAGGAAAGGCTTGTTTTCCATTCTAGGTTTTAATGAGCAAACTTCCCTTTGGATAAAAACCATTACTTACATCTTATTCGTTTTTCCTGCCTATCAGGTCCTTCTCTTGGCTTATGGATTTTGTCTAGGGCAGTTTTCTTTCTTTTGGGAAAAGGAGAAGAAAATGGGACGATGGTTAGCTGCACGTTTCAAGAAATCTTAATAATAGAATAGAATACCATATTTGAAAAGTCCATGCCCAGAGGTATGGACTTTTTGCGTAATTTTGAGTTCTTTCATCGAATACTATGCGAAAAATTTTAATCGGATTAGCCTTAGCATGTGCCCAATATGCACAGGCTCAAATCAAACCGGAATTCCTGACTAAGACCAATATGGCTTGGGTGGATTCCGTTTTCAATACCTTGACCTTAGAAGATAAGGTGGGGCAAATACTCATGCCAAGAGGAAATTTCTCAGGGCAAGGCTATAAGCCGGAGGTTCTTAAAGAGTGGGTGAAACAATATAAGTTAGGGGGAATTGTCTTCTTCGCAGGTCAACCTACCGTTCAGGCTTCCATCACAAATGAACTTCAGGCTTTATCCAAAGTCCCTATGTTAGTAGGGGTAGATATGGAATGGGGAATGGCTATGCGCCTAGATAGTACCGTGAGATTTCCCTATCAAATGGCACTTGGAGCAATACAAGGAGGCGATGATCTCATGTACAGAATGGGAGTGGAAGTGGGTAAGCAGTCGAAACGTATGGGTATCCATGTGAACTATGCGCCCGTAGTAGATATTAATAATAATCCTAAAAATCCTGTAATCAATTTCCGATCCTTCGGTGAAGATAAATGGACCGTTGCGAATAAGGCACTGGCTTATATGAAAGGTATGCAGTCTCAGCGTCTATTGACAGCTGCCAAGCATTTTCCAGGTCATGGAGATACCGGAGTAGATTCACACCATGATCTTCCTGTAATTTCACATAGCAAGGAGTATTTAAGCGAAAATGAGCTTTTTCCATTCAAATATTTGATTCAGAATGGTCTGACGGGTATTATGACTGCGCATTTGAATATACCTGCCCTTGAACCGAAATCAGGACTAGCTTCCACCTTCTCTACCAAGATCGTCTCAGAACTGCTGAGGAAGGAGCTGGGATTCGAAGGTTTGACCTTTACTGATGCCATGGATATGCAGGGTGCCGTAAAGAATTTTAAACCTGGCGAGGCTATGGTGGAGGCTTTCTTAGCGGGAAATGATATTCTTGAAACCTTCATGGATGTTCCTACTGCTTTTGAAGCCTTGAAAAACGCGGCGATATCCGGTAAAATACCAATGAAGCTCTTAGACGAAAGAGTGAAAAAGATCTTAAAAGCAAAAGCTTGGGTAGGATTGGATAGGTACGAACCTATTAAGATGGAAGGTTTATTGGAAGATCTAAACACCATAGAATCTGATGTGGTAAATAGATGGATGGCTGAGAGATCATTAGTCGCTTTAAGAGCTAGTAATCTACCTATTAAAGACTTAAGAAAGCCTACTGCTGTGATTTCCATAGGGGCTGAAGGGGTATCATCTTTCCAAAACATGGCAGCGAAGTATACTCAAACTAAGTCCGTGTCCGTGCATAAAACTTCTACTTTAGATGAATTAAAAGAAGCGGTCAAGATAGATGGTAATCTAATTGTGGCCTTGCATTTAAGCAATAATAGACCGGGTGCTAACTATGGCTTAGAACCTTATATGTTAGAAGCTTTATCATTGATCCCCTCACGAGCGGTGTTAGTGGTTTTGGGTAATCCTTATGTATTAGATAAGTTGTCTTTGCCTTATCAAGATATTGTATTGGCTAATCAAGTTACTTCGTACATGGAGGAAGCTGCCGCTATGGGTGTATTCGGTGGTATAGAAATGAACGGTAGATTGCCGGTGACAGTGAATGATAGCTTCAAATATGGAGATGGCATTTGGGTACAAAAGTTGGGACGCTTAGCTTATGGAGTGCCTGAAATGGTTGGAATTGATTCCAAAGTATTAGTAGCAAGAGTGGATTCCGTGATGCAATTAGGCATCAAGGAAAAAGCATACCCGGGGGCTGTATTACAGATAGCGAAGGATGGACGTGTCATCTATGAAAAGCCATACGGATTCCATACCTACGAACAGGCAGCCGCAGCTCCACAGATCAGTACGGATGGTATGAAGTTCCAACAAGCTAACTTGAATGAAGTGATGGATAACTCTGTAGCCGGAACATCCGTCATTAAAGGAGCTAAAGCAGGGAGAAAAGTCCCTGGATTGGTTCAAATGAATGATCTATATGACCTGGCTAGTGTAACGAAAATCAGCACCTCTGCTTTGGCGGTAATGCAATTGATGAGCGAGAATAAATTTGATCTAGACCAAACTTTTGGTAATTATCATGAACCATTCAAAGGTTCAGATAAGGAGTCAATGACCTTTAGAAACATGCTTACACATAGAGCAGGTTTGAAAGCATGGATTCCATTCTGGATGAACTGCGTAGATTCTGTGGCTACATTGAAAAAGGCCTTGAGCCTACATCCGGAATGGGAAGGAGAGTTTATTCATGATGTGAGACAAAAGACATTTTGGGATAAACTTTTTGGAAGAAAACCCGCAAATCCTGTAAATTATGAAAGGACCTTAGCAGAAGTTCCTGGTATCTGGAAGAAATGTTTAGACGCTTCCACCATCACCTGGCATCCGGGGATTTTTTCCAATACCCGCTCAGAAGTGTTTAGCGTAGAAATCGCAGATACCTTATTTATGAATAAGAATAGGGTAGAGTATATCTTTAAACAGATTGAAAGTTCACCGGTAAACGTAAATCAAGGGTATGTTTATTCTGATTTACACTATTATACCTACCCCATCTTTATGGAGAAACTAACCGGTAAGAAGTGGGAAGATTACTTGAAAGAAACCTATCATGGTTTAGGTGCTTATAGTTTGACCTATAATCCTAGAAGATTCTACTCCCTAGATCAAATTGCACCTACAGAGAAGGATACATTGTTTAGAAAGACATTGATACACGGTAGGGTTCACGATGAAGGAGCCGGAATGTTAAACGGTATTTCTGGCCATGCCGGTCTTTTTGGTAATGCAAATGATTTAATGAAGTTAATGCAGATGTATTTGCAAAAGGGTTATTACGGTGGGCAGCAATACATCAAGCCTGAAGTTATAGATGAAGTGACTTCTTATCAGTTTCCTGATGAAGGAAACCGAAGAGGGATAGCATTTGATAAGTTAGATTTTGACAAGAAGATTACAAACGGTCCTCAACTGGCATCTCCGTCCAGTTATGGGCATTCCGGTTTTACCGGAACGTTTACTTGGGTAGATCCAAAGTATAACTTAGTGTATGTTTTCCTATCAAACAGGGTATACCCCACTAGAGACAATGTGAAGATATCTACTCTGAACCTCCGAACCGCCGTAGGGGATGAGATCATAAAGACTATTCAGGGTAAATAAGGAGAGGGGTAACACCCCTCTTTTTTGTGTCCTTTTTTCTCTAAGAAGCTGCTCAAATTTTAACTTCACTTGATCTTTTCGCATCCAATTTTGACCATGTAGTCTAAGATTTTTGGGCATTCCCGAAAGAACTGTTAAGTTGGTAAGAAAAAGTACATCTATGAAGAAACTGTTCCTCAGTATTTCTTTGTTTTTGGGAGTTTTCTTTGCCCAGGCACAGAGAGGTTCTTGGACTCCGGACGGAAACGGTAATTATACCGTAGATAAAAGCGGAATCCAAAAGACAGATTTTAAGACAAAGCAAAAAGAAGTTTTAGTTCCAGCAGAATTATTAGTTCCAAAAGGCCAGGAGAAGCCTTTGGAGGTAAAAGGATTTTCTTTTAGTGATGATTTCTCCTCCGTTTTAATCTTTACCAATACCAAAAGAGTTTGGAGATATGAAACCAAAGGAGACTATTGGCACCTTGACTTGAAGACTAAGGCTCTTAAACAAGTGGGCAAAGGCCTTCCTAGTGCCTCACTTATGTTTGCTAAGTTGTCTCCTGACGCTAAAAACGTAGCCTATGTGAGCAATAACAACCTCTACACGGAGAATCTGGCTACTGGAAAGATCAAGCAACTAACCTTTGGTAAAGGCAAACTGATTTCCGGTACGTTCGACTGGGTATACGAAGAGGAATTTGACTGTAGAGATGGTTTCCGTTGGAGTCCTGACAGTAAATCTATAGCCTTTTGGGAGATAGATGCGAATACCATCAGAGACTTTTACATGATCAATACTACAGATTCTATCTACTCCTACACTATTCCTGTGGAATACCCAAAAGTGGGTGAAAGTCCGTCAGCGTGTAGAGTGGGTGTGGTAGGAATTGCAGACGGTAAAACGGTTTGGATGAAGGTTCCGGGGGACAATCGTCAGCACTACATTCCTAGAATGGACTGGGCTCCAAGTGGGAATCAATTGATTCTACAACAGTTAAATAGAAAACAAAACCATAGCAAGCTCTTCTACGCGAATGCCAAAACTGGGGCGGTGACTCTACTGTACGAAGAGCAAGATGAAGCATGGGTTGATGTCAGAACCAGTTGGGCCGGAAGTCAGGGCGGTTGGAGATGGCTAAATGGCAATAAAGAATTCCTTTGGATTACAGAAAAGGATGGCTGGAATCATATCTATAAGATCTCTAATGACGGGAAATCAGAAACCTTAGTCACTGTAGGAGATTTTGATGTGATCTCTCCATTAGCGGTGGATGAGGAGCTTGGATATGTCTATTATTTGGCTTCTCCTGATAATGCTACTCAAAGATATCTATACAGATCTAAGTTAAGTGGTGGAGAAAAAGCAGAAAGGGTTACACCAGCCATTCTAGAAGGTACGCATAATTATCAAATCTCTCCGAATGGAAAATATGCTGTACATAGCTTCTCCAATTACTATACGGCTCCTATGAACCAAGCCATTACCTTGCCTGATCATCAAGCTATCAATCCGGCAGAAAGCATAGTGGCAAAATTTGATCCTTCTAAGAAGAAGTCCTCTAATGTAGAGTTCTTTAAGGTGGTGACGAAAAGTGGAGTAGAAATGGACGGATGGATGGCGAAGCCTAAAAACTTTGACCCTTCTAAAAAATATCCGGTTCTATTTAACGTGTATGGTGAACCTGCTTCGCAGACGGTTACAGACCGATTTGGAATAGGAAGAAACGGATTGTACGAGGGAAATATGGCAGAAGATGGCTACATCTATATGTCTGTTGATAATAGAGGTACTCCTGCTCCAAAGGGACGCGCGTGGAGAAAAGCCATTTACCGCAATATTGGCATTATCAATATTCAAGATCAAGCGGAGGCTTGTATGAAGATCATTGAAACCTATCCTTTTGTAGATGCAAGCAGAATAGCAGTTCATGGATGGAGTGGGGGAGGTTCCTCTACTTTAAATCTTCTATTCAAATATCCTGATCTATATCAAACGGGTATAGCCGGTGCAGCTGTGGCAAATCAGTTGACCTATGATAACATTTACCAAGAAAGATACATGGGTTTACCACAAGAGAACTTGCAAGACTTTATAGAGGGATCTCCTTTGACCCATGCAAAGAACTTGAAAGGTAATCTACTGTATGTGCATGGAACGGGTGATGATAATGTGCATTACCAAAATGCCGAAATGTTAGTCAATGAATTGATCAAGCACAACCGTCAATTCCAATTCATGCCATATCCCAATAGAAATCACGGAGTAAGAGATAGACATCTAACTACCTTATTCACGAATTTCTTAAAGACTCATTGTCCTCCGGGCGCAAGATAAGATCAGGCTACCGGATTTTCTAAAGTGCCTATTCCGCTAATGCTAATGCGGATTAAGTCGCCGGAGTTAAGCGTAAAATCATGATCGGGAACTATACCGGTTCCCGTCATGATAAACGCACCATGAGGGAAGCTACATTCCTTATATACATATCCTACCAGCTCTTCTAATCCTCTCTTCATTTGATTTAATTGGACGGATCCAAAGAAAACTTCTTTTGAGTCTCTCAATATGCTCAATTGGATTTCAGCATCTCTCGAGATTGCTTGGTTCATTACAAGTATGCATGGACCTACTGAGGCGCAGCCATCAAAAGTTTTTGCCTGTGGTAGATAAAGTGGATTTTCGCCCTCAATACTCCTGCTACTCATGTCATTTCCAATGGTATATCCAATGATCTTTCCAGAACTGCTTGCTAAAAGGGTTAACTCAGGTTCCGGAACGTCCCAACCGGAATCTTTTCTTATGCGGACTGGCCTACCTGGAGCAGAAATTCTATGCGTATTCCCTTTGAAGAAAACTTCTGGTCGCTCGGCATCATAAACGCGAGCATAGATGTCTCCTCCGTCTTTACTCTCCTCTTGTCTACCTTGTTTGCTTCTCAAATAGGTTACTCCACAGGCCCAGAGTTCTTGTGCACTGACTGGACTAAGGATTTGGCCGGTTTCATTTATAGGAAGGGCATTTTTTATTGAATTTCTGGTCTTTTCATATAGTTCATCGTCGTTGATGAATTTATCCCAATCTGTTTCTTCAAGGAGGTAATAAGTTTGGTTTTCTTGGGCAACTATCCCTCTTTCGGTTCTATATAATTTCAGTGACGTATGGTCCATTTGAGTACTTTACTATTATTAGTGATATAAAGGGTTTTTTCTTCGGGATCGAAGGCACAGTTAGATGCAGGTTCAGGCAGTCTAAGTCTACCTAGGAGTTTACCCTTAGAGTTAAATATATTTATACCTCCTGGTCCTGATGCAAATACATAGCCTTCCTTATTGATTTTTAACCCGTCTGGTAATCCGGGAGAAGGTCCGTACAGAGTGGCAAAGATTCTCCCATTGATGAATCTTCCATTCTTTACCTCATATTGATACCAGTGAGGCTTTTTGGGGTCTGAGTTAGCTATGAGTACCTTTTTCCCATCAGGGAAAAAAGCTATCCCATTCGGGCGGGTTAGAGTATCTACTAGCAGATGTACTTTACCCTTAGTATCTATCCTATAAACACCGTTATAGGGCTGTTCTTTCAAAGGGTCTTTATCGTCTTGAGAAGGTAAGCCGTAAGGAGGATCAGTAAAAAAGACATTGCCGGATTTGTCAATGGTGGCATCGTTTGGGCTGGAGAACCTTTTTCCATTAAAAATTGAAGCTAAGGTTACAAAGCCCTTCCCGGAATAGCGTGCCACTTGTCGGTTGCCGTGCTGGCAGAGAATCAAGCTGCTATCTAGCCCCGCTATTAGTCCATTACTGCCCGGTTCTTTACCGTAAGTTCCTTCTCCAGAATATCCTGATGGTTGAAGAAATACAGATGTTCCTTGTCCAGGTTTCCATTGGTAAACCACATTATTCGGTACGTCAGAAAACAAGAGTGAGTTTTTATACCAAAGAGGGCCTTCTGCCCATTTGTAACCTTCAGAAATGATGACAGGTAAATCCTTGCTGCTTATGACCACGTCTAATTCAGGGTCAAATTTTTCCAGAGTACCTATCTGGAGGAATAGAGAGGAAAGTATATACCATAACATGATATAAGGCCGGGGTATTACCCCCGGCTTTAGGTTTATTTCAAGATATCTACTTCTATGTAAGAGTCGTTAAACACTTTATGAAGTGCCTTTACGAAATCTGAATCCTCAGCTTTGTAGATATTGTCTACGTATTTTTGAGGGTTCCTGTCAAACAGAGGGAACCATGTGCTTTGCACCTGGATTTGGATCTTATGGCCTTTTTTGAAGGTATGATAAACATCTTGTAAGGCGAATTTCACCTCCGTTTTTTTGTTGGATACAAAAGGCTCAGGCTTCTCAAAACTATTGCGGAATCTACCTCTCATGATCTCACTTCTCACCATTTGGTGGTAGTTGCTCAAGGTGATGTTTTTATGCGGCATATAGGCATGATCCGGCTCATCAGGGGGGTAAACATCAATTAGTTTTACGATCCAGTCTGCATCTGACTGAGAAGTGCTAACCATTAGTTTATTGATGATTTCACCTGCAAGCGTGATATCTTCTGTTAAAACATCCGTTTCAAATACCAGTACATCCGGTCTTCTAGCAGCAAATCTTTGGTCTTCCGACATATAATTTCTGGCCGTAAAACCCATGGTAGTAGTTATGTCTTCTGTATAAGGTACTGGTTTCAAAGGGTCAGAGATGAACTCGGAATGTGCTTCTTTAGAAGGAGCATTTTTCTTAAGTTTTCCATCTTCTGAAAGATAGAATTTCAACTTCGTAGCTTCTTTTGGAGGCCATTGGTCAAACTCTCCCCATTTTTTTGCTCCTGTATCAAACATATAAGCTTCTGGCAGTCCGGTCTTGCCATCTCCGCTTTCCTTTAAGTAATGACGGAAGAATTTAGCCTCAATGTTTCTTTGGTAGAAAGTAGCAATACTATCTCCGAAATAGACACTGGTATGCATGGTTTGACCTCTCTCTCTACCCCAACCGCCGTGATCAAATGGCCCCATAACAATGCTGTTATTCTTTTTGTTAGGGTTTTGTTTCCGGATAGCCTTGTAGGTATTCAATGGGCCATATAAATCTTCAGCGTCAAACCATCCTCCAACTACCATGGTAGCCGGTTTGATGTTCTTCAAATGAGGAAGGATGTTTCTCTTCTGCCAGAACTCATCGTAGTTAGGGTGTTCAACTGTCTCTTTCCAGTAGAAGTTATCTTTATAATACTTTTCAGCAACGTGTTTCAGAGAACCTAGTTCGTAATGAAATTGATAGCCGTCTCTGGTTTTTTTGTCAATGTTCTGTTCTGTATACCAAGCTGTAGGAGTAGGACCGTTATGCTGTTTTCCAAATACAGGGAAAGTGAACAAATAGGCTTGGGTAAAGGCACCATTATGATGGAAATCGTCAAAGAAGAAATCTGCAATAGGCGCTTGAGGAGAGGAAGCTTTTAATGCTGGGTGAGCATCTATGGTTCCCGCTGTAGTGTAGAAACCAGGATAAGAACCACCCCATTGACCTACACGACCATTATTATGAGGTATGTTTTTTACTAACCAATCCACCGTGTCATAGGTGTCAGAGCTTTCGTCAGGTGGGATATTTTTCCCATTTCCCGGGTTATTGGGAGTCATGTTTGTCCAAGTACCCTCAGACATCCATCTCCCTCTTACATCTTGATGTACGAAAATGTATTTTTCACGTACCATAGTTTCTGAAGGACCCAATCTTGCGGGGAAACTGGTCTCGTCATAGGGAGCGATGCTATAGCAAGTACGCATCATTACCATAGGGTATTTCTTATTTGGAGAAGCATCTTTGGGAATATACACATGTGTGTATAGTTTGGTGCCATCCGTCATTGGAATGCGGTGGATGTGCTTCGTGTAGTTCTCCTTAATGAAAGTGGGGAGATCTTGTGCTATTAATCCAATAGGCAGGATGAGAAAGAAAATGTATAAGAATCTTTTCATGTGAGTTAGGTGTTTATCATACTTTTCAAATATACAAAAAGTAGCTAACTCACACATTTTTTAGGGAAGCTTTTAAAGGAAATATATAATTTTGTAAAAACACCTATTTAATGGAATTATATTATTCGTTTTCAATTTTAATAGTATTAGCTTCTTTCTTTGCCTATTTAAACCTTAGATTTTTACGTTTTCCGCCTGCTATAGGTATCATGGCCATTGCTATGATCAGTTCTATCCTATTGGTGAGTTTTGGTAAGATCTTCCCTGAATTTTTGATGGACTTTTCACAACTGTTGATCGGGGTGGATTTTACGGAGGTCCTGATGGGAGCCATGCTGAACTTTCTTCTCTTTGCAGGTGCCATACATATTAATATTGCAGACCTTAGGGAGCAAAAGCTACCCGTCATGCTTTTTTCTTCCGTTAGTGTGATCATCTCAACCTTCATAGTGGGAATGGTACTATACTGGGCTCTTCCTCTAATTGGAATGGAGCTACCACTCATATATTGTTTGCTATTTGGAGCTCTGATCTCACCTACAGACCCCGTGGCGGTTTTGAGTATACTTAAGAATGCTAAAGTGCCGAAATCATTAGAAACCAAAGTGGCTGGGGAATCGCTCTTCAATGACGGTGTAGCGGTTGTGGTCTTTGCTGTAATTCTTAAGTTAACTAGCGGACATTCAGCGGATATTAATTTGGGCAATGTATCATGGCTTTTGATCAAAGAAGCGGGAGGAGGCTTCTTGCTGGGAACCATTTTAGGTTTTACGGCTTCAAACGCTATTAAAAACGTAAACGATTATATCGTTTCGGTATTGATCACTTTATCAGTGGTGATGGGAGGGTATTTGATTGCTCATGCTATGCATATTTCCGGGCCTTTGACCATGGTTACCGCAGGTTTGATCATAGGTAATTATGGGAAAAGAACAGCCATGTCTGATGAGACTAAGGACTATCTGAACAAGTTTTGGGAATTAATAGATGAGATCATGAACGCCGTACTTTTCCTGTTCATTGGATTCGAACTATTACTCATTCCAAATATACTGGAATATTGGAAAGGTGGTTTAATAGCCATAATTGTAGTGCTATTCGCTAGATTCTTGTCCATTTGGGTGCCTACTTTATTTATTCGTTTTAAGCAGAAGTTTAGCAAAGGGACCATCAAAATCCTGGTTTGGGGAGGCTTAAGAGGCGGAGTTTCTATAGCATTGGCTCTGTCAGCACAGGATAATGAATACAGGCCTTTATTGATTGCCATCACCTATTTTGTGGTAGTATTTTCCATTTTAGTACAAGGTTTAACGGTGGGCAAAATGGCGGATAAAGCCCTGGCTTCAGAAAAAGCTTAAAAAATTTGGTAAAGTCCTGATTATTATGTAATTTAGTATTATATAGTAATCAAACCACATGGAGAATAAGTATACTTTTTGGTCTGTTTTTTTTGGCCTATTGTTTCTTATCACTCTATGTGGTTTTTCTTTTACTTATCTTAAAAATCTTCAAGGTGAATCTTCTCTTCCTTTAGTCATTCATGTACATTTCGCTGCGTTTTCTCTGTGGTTTTTGATTCTCATTACTCAGCCCTTGCTGATTAGATACAAGCAAATAAGATGGCATGCTAACTTAGGAAAGTTTACTTATGGTTTAATCATCCTTTTGGTCAGTACCATACTGATTTTACTTCAGATGGAAGCGCGCAGAGTTTGGCCCAAAGATCCGGAGCATGCAGCGGTAGGGGCTTTCATAAGCCTGCTTGATGCCGTATCCATCTTGGTGTACTTCAGTATCGCTATGAAGAATAAGCATAGGCTGAGGTGGCATGTGGCATTTATAGTGGGATGTAGTATTGTGATACTAAATCCGGGTCTGTTCCGTGTAGCAAGAGCCATTCAGCCGGATCTGGGTTTGCCGGCAACGGTCTTTATGCCTATGATAATTACTTCTGTTATCCTTTTGGTAGAGAGGATCAAGTGGAAGAGGCCTATTTTGAAGAACCCCTTTTTTTACTTTTTGCTCGCATGGCTTTTTGAGATCTTTTTACTTTCGACCCTTGCATCCACAGATACATGGAGGGGAATGGTAGAAAGATACATCATATTAAAAAAGCTCCGAATTCTCGGAGCTTATAGACCTAATACTTGTCGGTTAACATTTTCATCTGTTCCAGTGGCCGCGAAGTCATCAAAGGCTCGTGTCACCACTTCAATGATATGGCTTTCGATGAATGGAGCACCTTCTCTGGCACCTTGTTCAGATGATTTGATACAGCATTCCCATTCTAGAACGGCCCATCCGTCATAGCCGTATTGGCTAAGTTTAGAGAAAATGGTGCTGAAATCCACTTGTCCATCTCCTAAAGACCTAAATCTTCCTGCTCTATCTGCCCATCCTGCAAAGCCGCTGTACACCCCCTGTTTGCCCGTAGGATTGAACTCTGCATCTTTCACGTGGAAAGCTTTGATTCTTTCGTGGTAGAAATCTATGAACTGTACGTAATCCAAGGCTTGTAAAACAAAATGGCTTGGGTCGTAATTGATATTAGCTCTAGGATGATTATCTACATGTTTTAAGAATAACTCGAAGGAGGTACCATCAAAAAGATCTTCTCCCGGATGTAATTCAAAACAGTAATCTACGCCGTTTTCATCGTATACGTCCAATATAGGTTTCCAGCGTTTTCCTAGTTCTTTAAATGCAGTGTCAATAAGCCCTGCAGGTCTCTGAGGCCATGGATATAAGAAAGGCCATGCTAAGGCTCCAGAAAAGCCCACATGAGAAGTTAGTCCTAGGTTCTTAGATGCTTTAGCCGCTAGTTTAACTTGTTCAATGGCCCACTCTCTACGTGCCGGTTCGTTTCCATGCACTTCCTTAGGGGAGAAGGCGTCAAATAGAGGGTTATAGATAGGGTGGGAGGCCACTAATTGTCCTTGTAAGTGTGTAGACAATTCGGTGATCTCTAATCCCTTTTCTTTTAATTTGCCCTTGATCTCATCAGCATACGTCTTAGATTCTGCAGCTTTTTTTACATCAAAGATAGCAGGATCATTCGTGGGAATCTGCAAACCTTTATAGCCTAATGAGGCCATATAGTCAGCTATGCTGTCTAAGGTGTTAAAGGGAGGAGTGTCTCCTAAGAATTGGGCTAAAAAGATACCTGGCCCTTTAATAGTTTTCATGCTCATAATACTTTAGTCCATTTTTCAGTTTTAGTACTTTCTAAGATGCTTTCAGCAATAAGCAATTCTCTATATCCGTCGGCAAAGGTTGGAAATAGGGGAGTATCGGGTTGTTTACCACCTTCAATGGCAGCGTAAACTTCTTTGAACATCTGCTTAGAGGTATCTCCGAAACCTTCGTTGTGACCTCCGGGATACGTGATTAGAGGTCTAACCTCTCCGTGTACTAATGCAGGATCGCGCATTAGAAGCTGGTTAGCTCCGTCTCTTCTACCTATCCACATCTCATTTGGCGCTTCAGAATTGAAAGCAATGGTGCAGTTAGATCCTGAGATCTCTAATTTCAACTGGTTCTTTCTACCTGCAGAAACTTGAGATACGGTGACAGAACCTTTATTTCCATTGTCAAATCTCAATAAGATGGTAGCATGATCTTCCGTATTGATGTTTACATCTGCATAATCTTCTGCCGTAAGCATTTTTCCGGAATATGTTTCTACCGGTTTCAAAGGCTTTTTGCGGATCTTATGGATGATATTAAAGTCTGCGAAGACTTCTGTAATCTTTAGTCCTGAGGTATACTCAATCATATCAATTAGGTGGGAGCCAATATCAGCTACGGCTCTGGTGTCTCCGGATTTGTCCGGTTCTAAGCGCCAACTGTAATCAGTATTGTAGAACAACCAGTCTTGTAAGTAAGAGCCTAAAATGCTATATATTTCACCTATCTCACCTTTCTCACGCATGGTTTTGATTTGGCGTACCAAAGGATAATAGCGTAAATTAAAGTGGACGGCATTGACTAATCCTTTTTGAGCAGCAAGTTCAACTAATTCTTTCGCTTCATTAACATCCGTAGCCAAAGGTTTTTCACAGATTACATGCTTTCCGGCTTCTAATACCGCTTTGGCCTGTTTGAAATGTAGGAAGTTAGGCGTACAGATATGCACGGACTGTATGTCTTTCATAGCTAAAAGCTCATCAAATGTACAAGCCCTTTCTATTCCCAATTGTTGCGCTTTTGCCTCGGCTAACTCTTTGGTTACTTCACAAAGTGCCAGTACTTCTACATTCGGAAGTCGTCTCAATGCTTCTATGTGTGCAGGTCCGATAAAGCCGGTACCTACCACGCCTACTTTTACTTTAGACATATTTTAACAGGTTTAATTCGTATGATTTGCTGCCCCAATTTAGGAATTTTATCGGAAGAAAAAACTTAGTCTCTCAGAAAATCCGGAGCGGTATTTACATATTTTTGCTTCAAATTCTGGTAAAGTATTGTATCATTTAGCTTTTGATATTGGAAACACTTCCACTAAAGTGGGGCATTTTGAAGACACAAATCTTTTGTCTGTAGAAAGATACTCAAGTTCTTTAGAGGCGATTGAAAAATATAAGGGTGAAGAAAGTGTAATTGTAAGTTCCGTGGTAGAACCAGAGGATAGGCTTCAATACCTTTTTTCAGAATACAAGAAAGTTTTCTTTTTTAGAGCCCATTCGCCTATTCCAATAGGAAACTGTTACGGAACTCCGGGAACGCTAGGTGTAGATCGATTGGCCGCCGCTGTGGGAGCGAACGCTAGATTTCCGAACCAGGATGTACTCATTGTTGATATAGGTACAGCGATCAAATATGATCTGGTGGATGCGCATAATAATTTCTTGGGGGGAATAATTTCACCAGGAAGGCGTATTCGATTTCAAGCTTTGCATACTTTTACAGGCAAACTTCCGTTAGTAGATGCAACGGATATTCCGGATCTTTTGGGTACCTCTACAGAAACTTGTATACAGAGTGGGGTTATGAATGGGATAATCCAGGAGATAAACGGAGTAATAAAAAGTTACCAAGAATCTTATAATCCGAGAGTTTTATTGTGTGGAGGTGATGCCCGCTACTTTGAAACTCAAATAAAATATCCGACCTTTGCAGCTCCAAATTTGGTTTTGGAAGGTTTAATACGAATACTACTTTACAATGTCGCTGAAGCTTAGACTCGCCTATTTGTCCATTTTATTATTTGGTTCGCACTATACATTTGCTCAGGGTCAAGGCCGGAGCCCCTATTCTGCCATAGGCATAGGAGAGCTGACGGAAGAAACCACAGCCGCCCAGGAAATGATGGGAGGAACAGGTGTGTCATTTGGTAATACATTCTATATCAATACTTTGAATCCTGCCCTTATGGGTAAAGACAGAGTGGTGAACGGTATGAAGTATGTAGCGCTGAGTGTGGGTGGGAACGGTTATTTTAGGAATCAGGAGCAAGGAACTCTTTTGGGACAGGACTTCGGAATGAACCTGAGTAATCTAACCATGGCTTTCCCTGTGACTAGAGCTTGGGGAATTGGAGTTTCTTTTAAACCTCATAGTATTGTTGATTATGAAAATGTCGTGAGAAGACATTTTACCGGTTCATCTTCGATCAGTTCATATCATTTTTCTGATTATGGCGGCTTGTCTAAAGTTGGATTGACGAATTCCGTGCAAATAGCCAGAGGTTTATATCTAGGGGTTGAAGGTCAATACTATTTTGGTAATATAGTTAGAGACACTACATCTTTATTTATCAGTTCTGCTACTTACAGCAGATTCACGGGTAGAAGCAGTATGTCAGGTTTTGCCTTGAAAGGTGGCTTGGCATATGCGCAGAAATTAAGTAAAAGATGGAAGGCGAACGTGGGAGGTACCTATCAACTAGGTACAGATTTGAGTGGAGAGAGATTGCATATTTTCCAAAACTTAGCCAATACAAGTAATGGAATTACTCCTTTAGCCACTCCGGATACTTTGGCCGTATCTGATTTTGCCACTTCTTTGCCCAGCAGTTATCGTGTAGGTATAAGTTTAGAAAAGACATACCAATTTTTAATTGCTGCTGAATATGCATTCACGGATTGGGAAGGGATTTCAAAGCCATTTGATGCAAGGGCAGCTGCAAACATACGAAATAGTAAACAAATGAGCTTTGGCGTGGAATGGATTCCGGATGTCAACTCTACTGCCTATTTTAATCAAGTCTTCTATAGAGCAGGTTTTAAATCTCTGCAAACACCATATTATATTAACGGTATACATATAAAGGATAACAGCTTTTCTTTTGGTATGTCTATGCCATTAGGAAAAGGTGGATCTTATTTTGACTGGGCATTGTCTGTAGGTACCAGAGGTACTTTAGATAAAGAGCTGGTAAAAGAAAATTATATCAAAATGACGGTGAATTTCTCTCTAATGAGAGATTGGTTCCATAGACCTAGAATTCAATGAGAAAGCTGGTATTTCTGGTTTGTATAGCCTTTTCTTGTACGGAAGAGAAGGATGCACAAAAGGGAAATATGGACTATAATGGTCCGGTTTTGGAGGCTGATAATATCAATGTTATTCATAGTGACTCTGGGTATGTCAAGATTAGAATGAGTACAGCGAAACAGCTTCGCTACGCCAGTGGGGAAGAGGTTTATCCCAAACCGGTGTACGTCACATTTCTAGATAAGAACGGCGTGGAGTATTCCAGACTTAGGGGAGATTCAGCAAGATACATCAAAGGCGAAAACCTCTATGTAATGCGTGGAAATGTCCTGATAAATAATACGAAAGAGAATCAATCTCTAGCTACTGATGAGCTTTTTTGGAATCCAACTACCCGGAAAATTTATTCTGAGAAGAAGGTGGATATAAAAACGCCTAGAGAGAATTTTACTGCTCTAGGCGGTATGGAAGCAGAGCAAGATTTTTCCAAATACACTTTAAGAAGATCTAGAGGTACGGTGGTTGTAGATTCTATTCGCACCATAGTTGACACCACCTCTAATTAGCGCATTGTATCTTTGAAACATCCTCCGTTTCAGTGATTGTTTTATCCTTTGCCCATCTATACTTTAAAAAAGTGCTGATTTGAGCAATATCCAGGTCATATAACTCCTTGTTTGCTGGCATTTTATCCCCTCCCTTCCGTATGATGCAGGTGAGATAATTCAAATCTTCCAGCTTTTTACTTTCTGTTAAAGCAGGGTATAGCTCCCTTAATCCCTGCCCGGATTCACCGTGGCAATTGGCGCAATGTTGTTGATATAACTGCCCTCCGGTAATCACAAATTGTTCGTACCTGATTTGATCTTTGGATGTGCAAGCACTAAGGCTTAAGTAACAGATCAATATCTGCCATAAGTTTATCCACCTCTTTGTCTTTCGTTCCATCATATATGGCTCTAATGTGTCTGTCTTTGTCTACTAATACAAATGCACCGCTATGAATAAATCCCCCTTCGTCTACGGCAGTAGAGTCTTCTAATGCAGAGGTTAAGTAACTTTTCTGTGCTAGTTCATAAACATTGCTCAGGTTACCAGTAAGGAACTGCCACTGATGACCATGAATTCCCAGTTTCTCTTTATACTCTTTCAATACTTCAGGAGTATCATATCTGGGATTGATGGAATGAGATAGGATTAAAAAATCAGGCTGGTCTTTGTACTTTTCATAAATTCTCAACATTTGCGTCTTCATGACAGGGCAAATGGTTGGACAAGTGGAGAAGAAGAAATCCGCCACATAGATTTTATCCTTAGTAATTTCCTGAGTTAAGGTATCACCATCTTGATTGACAAAGGTAAAATCAGGTATTTGGTGGGCCACTCCATCTATTTCAGGGCCTAAGACCGGAAGGTCATCTGCTGTTCTACTACAAGCCCAAATAGAAATACTGGTTAATGCAATCAGAATCTTTTTCATTGGAACTCAGCAGTTAGGGCTTTAGCGTCTGCAATGGCAGTTTCTGTATCTTCTTTTAATTGAGTGATTTCTTCGTGAAGCTTTTTGTAGGAAGCTAGTTTATCTTCCTCTTTGCCGTTAATTGCGTCACCAAATTCAACCATCCAGGTATTCATCTTATCTTCGGCCTTCAATAAACGTGTAGAGATGTCTAGTGCTTGATTTTTCTTCTCTTCCGGAGCATTCTCCACCGCCTTCATCATGCTTTCTCTGATGGAAGATATAGCCATAGATTTTGGCATTACTTCGTCATGACCTTTAACTAAAGCATTGTAAAGTTCTTCTGTTTCTGAATTACTGCTTGCACAAGAGAGGAATAAAAATGCGGACAAAGCCCATACTAAAAATTTCATATCTAGGTGTTTTTTTATAAGTGTAACAATTCTTTCGCGCTATTCATTGCACTTTCCGAAGGATTTTGCCCCCCAATCATCTTAGCAATCTCATTGATTCTTTCTTCTGTGCTTAGTTTTTTCATCTTACTAATGGTTTTCGCTCCGCTATCTTCTTTATAAACGAAGAAATGAGTCTGTCCTTTCCCAGCTATTTGCGGTAAATGGGTAATGACTATTACTTGCAGATCCTTTGACATGGTTTGTAGGAGTTGACCTACTTTTACAGCCACTTCTCCGGATATACCCGTGTCAATCTCGTCAAAGATGATAGTAGGAAGCTGAGCTCTTCGTGCTAAGACACTTTTAAGTGCCAACATCACTCTTGAAAATTCGCCTCCTGAGGCAACTTCCTTCAAGGCTTTTGGAATAGATCCTTTGTTAGCGGAGAAACGGAATTGTACTGCATCTAAACCGTCTGGCCCTAGTTCTTTGGTGCTGAAATGAATTTCAAAGTTTCCATTTGGCATACCTAAATCACCTAAGAGCTGTCTAATCTCTTCTTGTAGATGGGAAGCCTCTTTTTGTCTCAATTGACTTAATTGTAGGGCTATTTCTGATGCTATTTGTAAAGCTTCCTCTTTTTCTGCATTCAGAGTTGATAGTTCCTCATCGAGATTGAGTACCGTATCCACCTTTTTTTGAAGATCCTCTTTTATCTGAATCAAAGCTTCGGTGGAGTCAACTACGTGTTTCTTTTGCAATTTGTATAGTTGGTTCAAACTGTCTTGAACCATTTCCAGTCGGGTAGGGTCTGCCTCTACCTTCGTTTCTTCAATTTCTAACTCCTGGCTGATATCCAGAAGTTCTATAAGGCTGGAGTTCCATCTTTCTTTGAGTGCTTCGTATCTGGGCGATAGATGGGCTATGGTCTGAAGGGCTTGTTGTCCTTCTTTCATCAACTGTAGGGCGGGCAGGTCAGAGTGATTCAGGGCTTGGTAAGCTACCGCCAGTTTTCTCTTGATCTCTTCTGCATTTTCCAGTACCTGTAATTCGGATTCCAGTTCGTATTGTTCGATTTTCTCTGGCTGTAAGGCTTTGAGTTCGTCCAGGAGATGAGAATTATAATCGAACTCCTTCTTTAAACTCTCTGCCTTTTCACTTAGGCTTTGGTATTGGTGAAGCGCTTTTTTGAATTTTTGGTAAGCTATTTGATAATTTTGGATAAGTTCCAAATGCTGACCGTAGGCGTCTAAAGTTTTAAGTTGGAATCCTGCATTACCCAGCAAAAGGGTATCGTGCTGGGAATGTATATCCATTAACAACTCTCCCAGTTCTTTTAGGATATCCAAAGTAACGGGTGAATCATTGACAAATGCTCTGGATTTTCCGTTCGGAGAGATTTCTCTACGGATATGGGTGAGATCTTCGTAATCTAGATCATTCTCTTCGAAAAAGTTTTGAAGAGAGTGCTTACTAAGGTCGAAGGTACCTTCAACTATGCACTTTTCTTCTTCGTTAAAGAGGGCTTTGACATCAGCTCTATTGCCCATTAAAAGGCCCAAGGCTCCCAGCATAATGGATTTACCTGCACCGGTTTCACCTGTGATGATATTCAGACCCGAGTCCGGCTGGATCTCTAGTTCCTGAATCAAGGCGTAGTTTTTAATGGTTAGATTCTTTAGCATTCGTCTATACTTTATACAAAAATAGTTTATATGGCTAAATCAATCACTGATTATGCGAATTTCTATAGCATGAGTAAGACTTGGGTTTACTTTGCAGAGGTCAGAGGTTCTAAGACCTACTACCCAAAGTATCTTTTTCTGGTCCTCCAGTACTAACTGTCGGACTCTTTCTTCCCAGGCTATTTTTTCATCTTTGAGGAAATCAGAGACTAATTTACTGCCTTTCATTCCAAAGGGGGTGAATCTATCTCCTTCCTTTTTATTTCGAATACGTAAGGGCCAATGAATAAGTTCCGGATCAAAATAGGCGGTATGCTTATCTTTAAAGTTTAGGTCTTTATTATCAATCTGTTGAATGCATAATTTCAACTCGCCCACCTGGTAATTACCGGGTTCCGGAATTTCTACATCTATCTCCGTTTTTTCCGGAACAGGTAGAAGTGTCCATCCTTTTTGATTTTTGATCAACCAATGGGTACTGCTGATTAGTTTTTTCCCGGATTCTGAGATTTCCAGCATTTGTGTGATGTCAGAATACGTGAATCCAAAAGGTTTGAGGTATACTTCCAAGTGTAATGCTATCCCTTTTGTACTCTGAATCAAAGAATCAGGGATAGTGTAGTTATGTATTTGGCTCTCGAATTCTCTGTGCGCTTCCTGAAAAATTAAGTTCAGGTTACGAAATCTTTCTAAGTTTTGAAGGAAAGTGTCTTCGAGGCCCGGATTGATTTCTTTTAGTAAGGGAAGGACTAAATGACGGATTTTATTCCTTTGATAATAGGTTTCCGAATTAGACTGATCTTCTCTCCATGGAATTTTATTTTCTTCCAAATACTGTAGGATTTGCTCCGGTGTAGCCTCTAGGATGGGGCGAATGATGTTTTCACCTCGAGGAGGTATGCCTTGAAGCCCTTTTGGACCGGTACCTTTGGTAATATTCAAGAATAGGGTTTCAATATTGTCTCTTCTGTGGTGGGCTAAAGCTACTGCAGTTAGATTTCTCTGAGCAAGGAGTTGGTAAAACCATTGGTAACGGAGCTCTCTGGCTGCCATTTGTGTAGAGGTCTTGCTTTCCTTTGCATGTTTTTTGGTATCAAAGCGTTTTACATGAAAAGGAATGTTTTTTACCCGGCAGTAGGTGTGTACCAGTTGTTCATCGAGGTTAGCTTCTTCGCCCCTTAATTGAAAATTGGCATGTGCCACTTCCACTTGAAATCCTTCTGAATAAAAGAGATCCAGCAATGCCATGGAATCCTTTCCACCGCTAACACCTACCAGGAATTTTTCCTTTGAGGGATTCGGGAGGTATTTCAGGAAGATTTTTCGGAGCATGAAATTATCTAATGTACTGATGACAAAAATACGTTAATTTTGCCTAATGAACTTTCGTCATTTCTATATTCTCTTGTTTTTGCCTTTTGGGCTATTGGCGCAGAAGCCTCTGAATCCTCCTGCACCTACGGGTCCTCAGAGCATAGTGGAAATCTTGAACTCTGATATTCAGGATGGAGTAAATCTGAAGGATATGCAAAACGTAACCTTTAGAGGAAATGTGATCTTCAGGCATCAGGGGGTTATGATGAGTACAGACCTGGCTATTCAAAACAGGACTTTAAATACTGTTGAGGCATTTGGGAACATCAAGATTAATCAAGGAGATACCTTAACCATAGTGGGAGATACCCTGTTCTATGAGGGTAACAGCAGAATTGCCACTATATGGGGTAAGAGTGTTATCTTAAGGGATAAGAAGGTGACGCTACGTACTCAAAAAGTGATTTATAATATGGCTAACGGTATGGCATATTATCCTGTGCATGGACGTATTCAACAAGATTCCAGCACCCTTACCAGTAATACCGGATATTATAATACGAATACCAAGTATTTCAATTATATAGGTGATGTAGAGGTTTTGAATCCAAAGTTCGTTTTGTGTACTGATACTATGGATTATGATACCCATACGAAAAGGGCTATTTTTAAGGCATTTACTACTATTACGGGAGAAACAGGAGTATTAACAGCTGAAAAAGGTTGGTATAATATACAGACTAAGGAATCTTATTTCAATGGTAGATCACAAGTAGAGCATGAGAAGTATATATTGATCGGAGATACCTTGCAATATGATAATGCTAATGATTTTGGATGGGCTAAAGGTAATGCGGTGTTTGTTTCCAAAACGGATTCATTAATCAGTGTAGGAGATGCCATGTATAGAGATGGTAAAGCCGGGTGGACTAGAGTAATAGGATCCACCATATCTCAGTACTATTCCGGTGGAAAACCTTCTTTGTTAGCGAGCGACTCTTTACGTATCATTGAGAAGCCAAAACAGGATACCACATCTAAAGCTCCGGAGAAAGAGGATATTCAATGGATCATAGCGCAAGGAGGAGTGAAGCTATACAGGGAAGATGTTCAAGGAATTGCAGATTCTTTGATATATAATGCATTAGATTCAACCATAGGTTACTACCAAGATCCGGTTTTATGGCATAAAAGGAATCAGATTAAAGCAGACTCTATAGAGGTATTTCTGAAAAATCAGAAGTTGGAAAGGATGGAATTAATAAAGAATTGCTTCATCATTGAGCAGGATACCTTGTTAAACTTTAATCAGATTAAAGGTAGGATGATGACCGCTCGCTTTGATGACAGTTCTCGGATAGAGCAGATTCATATTTCCGGAAATGCTGAGTCAAAGTATTTCATATTAGATGATACCCAAAAGATTGTGGGGCTTGATTTGACACAATGTGCTTCCATGAAGTTTATTTTTCTCAGAGATGAATTAGAGGATATCCACTTTTATGGGGATGTTGACTCAAGATTAGTGCCTCCAGGAGAAATTACACTGACGGAATCTAGATTTGAAGATTTTAAGTATAGAATAGAAGAAAAGCCCAGTAAAGAAAAGATACTGAGCTTGAAATTAGGACAGCTATTACAAGAACAACTGCTGAAGTACTTAAGGACTGAGTCTCTCGAGGATCCAGTTTTGACCCGAGCGAGTGTAGAGTAGTCGGTCATGCAGACGATTAGGCCTGCCTTGCCAAAATTCTATGCTATCAGGTACAAGTAAGAATCCTCCCCAGTGGGGTGGGCGCGGGATGATTTCCTGAGATTCAAATTTCTTTTCGTAGGCTTCTAATTTTTCATTCAGAAACGCAGCAGAAGGGATGGTCTGACTTTGGTCGCTTACCCAAGCACCTATCTGACTTCCACGTGGTCTGGAATGGAAATAAGCATCAGATGCTTCATGGTTAAGTTTTTGTACTTGTCCTTCTATTCTGACTTGTTTTTCTAGCAGGTCATAGAAGAAGGTGAGGGAGGCAAATGGGTTTTGGGATAATTGTTTGCCCTTATTGCTGTTGTAATTGGTAAAGAATTCGAAACCTGCTTCAGATGCACCTTTGAGGAGTACTACTCTGGCATGTGGTTTGTTATCTGAGACAGTGGAGAGAACCATGGCATTTGGCTCACGTATTCCTCCTTCTTTGGCCTCATTGAACCAAAGTTCAAAAAGAGTGAAGGGGGAAAGGGTGGCTTGCTCTTCGGAAAGTGCTGATTTATCGTAATGTATCCGAAGATTTGAAATATCTTTGTTGTTCATGGAACAGTTTGAATATTATTATTAATTTTGCTTTTTCACAAAAGTAACTATCTATTTCTATTAAATGAGCGAGTCAAGTTTAGAACCGGAGAACTTAGGAGAAAATAATGGCAATGCAGCGGAGCAGAATTCTGCCTCAGAGGAGACAGTAAAACATGCTGACTTGGATGCCATTGAGGAGATAGAGGAGGAAGGCGAGTCTCTATTGGAGTTTGATGAAGATTTTACCAATTATTCCAAGAAGGATTTTGTAGACCTTGCTGATCGTCTCCTTGAATCCATGAATTCACGCACTCTTTCAGTAGCGGACGTGAAGAACATTGACAATGCCCTCAAAGTAGTAAGGAGTGCTTTTGAAGATATCCAACAGGCAGAAAAATCGGAGGCCTTAAAAGCATATGTTGCTGAAAACGGATCAGACGAAGGTTTTGAATTCCGTAATGATAATTATGCCATTCGTTTTGAAGGGATCAATATTCAAATCCGTGAAAAGCGTCAAGCCTTCTTCCAAAAGTTAGAAAGAGAGAAAGAGGACTACTTCGAAGTAAAAACTCGCCTTCTTCAAAGATTGAGAGAAATAGTGGAGATCGAAGAGAAAGGTGAATCAAAGAACAATTGGGAATCTTTCAAAGCATTGCAAACCGAGTGGAAAAATGCAGGGAATATTAACTCTCCGCATAATGGCTCTCTTTGGTCTGCATACAATGCTTTAGTGGATCGTTATTTCGATATCAGAAGCATTCAAAATGAGCTGAAAGAGCTGGATAGAAAGAAAAATATTGAAGCCAAAGAAGCGGTAGTAGTTAAGATTGAGGAGATCGCTACCTCTTTGCAGGAGATGCCGATCAATAATGTGACCTTGAAGAAAGCCAATGAGCTTCTTCAAGAATACAAGCACATTGGTCCTGGTCCTAGAGAAGAGCAAGACGCCCTCTGGGAAAGGTTGAAGAAAGCATTTGATGTTATTTACGATAAGAAAAGAGAACTTCAAAGTGAAAGTGCTGCTCTTTCAGAGGAGATTCTAAAAGCTAAACAGCAATTGCTGAATCAACTCCTTGAATACTTGAAATTCAATAGTGATAGCATAAATGAGTGGAATGCTAAGACGAAAGAGGTTCAAGCTTTACAAGACCAGTGGAATGCCATCAAGGGTGGTATGCCAAGAGAGAAAGGTAAAGAAGTGAGCAAGAGCTTCTGGAGCTCATTAAAGCAGTTCTTCAAGAATAAGAGCGAGTTCTTTGCTAAACTTGAGGCCAAACGTGAAGCCAATTTTGTAGCTAAGAGTGAATTAGTAAAACAAGCACGTGAAATCCTTGAGAAAGGAGATTACTCTGCTCCTAATACAAATCGTATCATTGAGCTGCAGAAGAAATGGAAAACCATAGGTCACGTACCTGAAAAATATAAGGATAGCTTATTTGAGGAGTTCAAAGGGATTTGTGATACCTACTTCAATAATAAAAGGGAAGAAAGTAAGTCTCAAGATTCTGAGTACGATAAGAATCTGGAAGCTAAGACCGCTATCTGTGTAGAAATTGAGAAGCTGGTAGAAGCCGGTGATACTGATCTAAGTAGGTTGCCTGAATTCAAGAAAAGCTTTAATGCTATAGGATTTGTGCCTAGGAAGGACATGAAATCTATCCAAGATAGGTTTATTAAAGCTATCAACTCCTACGTTAAGGCAGCTAGTGGTCTAGATAAAACTGAAAAAGATAAACTTATGCTTCAAAACGAGGCAGAGGTGGTTTTAAAAGCCGGTGGAAATCTAGGAAAAGCTGAGAATGATATTCGTAGAAAGATCAAAGCATTGGAAGATGAGATCACTTTAACAAAGAACAATCTGGAGTTCTTTGGTTTCTCCAAAAATGCGGATAAACTGAAAGCAGAATATCAGAAAAAAATTGATAAGGCTGAAGCTGAGCTTAAAGACTTGAATGCCAAGCTAAAACTCATTTTAACGGCCAACTGAGGCGTTTTTTGAGGGAATATTTTGAAAAAAATGTTTGTTTGATAACATAAAAACCTCTACTTTTGTGCTATCAAAATCGCCTCCTTAGCTCAGCTGGTAGAGCAACTGATTTGTAATCAGTAGGTCATTGGTTCGATCCCGATAGGGGGCTCACTTGATAATCAAGGAGTTACAGTAAAATGTAGCTCCTTTTTTATTGGCATCATGACACTTTCATGACACAAAATCCTATGATTTGGGTTGAGAAATTATTATCAAAAGTGGTATAATGATGTAAACTAGGCGTTTTGGTTCTTTTTATTTAGGAGAAATTATTGAGCGCTTTTGACTTGGTACTCACTAGGTCATTCGTTCGAACCCGATAGGGGCATTTTTAAAGGTTTACGGGATTGTATGCCTAATTTATGGGTGAATTTTAGATGAAAAATTCCCACCGAAGTCCAGTTTTTTCTCTTTCGTGATCGTAGGTAAACATTAAGCTGCACATTTAAAGCTTATTACCTCTTATGGTAAAATTTTTCCTAAAAAAAGATGCTTAAACCCTTGCAGGATTAGAATAGCCGATATATTTTTGCACCACAATTCGCCTCCTTAGCTCAGCTGGTAGAGCAACTGATTTGTAATCAGTAGGTCATTGGTTCGATCCCGATAGGGGGCTCACTTTAAAACTCTCAGAAATGGGAGTTTTTTTTATGATAAAATTTCTGAACGATTACAGCGAAGGGGCACATCCCCTAATCCTGCAAAGACTGGCTGAAACTAACTTAGATCAGCAGTCGGGCTATGGCACTGATAGCTATAGTGAAGCAGCAAGGCAATATATACGGTCTGCAATGAAGAGGCCGGATGCTGACGTTTATTTCGTTTCCGGAGGAACTCAGGCAAACCTGTTGGTAATTGCTGCCCTTCTCAAGCCTTTTGAGTCCGTAATTGCTGTTGAGTCCGGGCATATCAATACACATGAAACGGGGGCTATAGAGGCCACAGGTCATAAAATTGAGTATGTACTTGGAAAAGAGGGGAAACTTACTCCGGAGCTCATTGCGCCGGTACTAGTGAAGTCTCCAAAATACCATACCGTTAAACCAAGGATGGTATATATATCAAATACTACCGAACTTGGAACGGTGTATAGCAAGGCGGAACTTCAAGCTTTATCGGAATATTGTAAAGCGAATGACCTATTGCTTTTCATGGATGGTGCCCGACTAGCCATGGCACTTGCTTCTAAGTTCAATGATCTTACTTTAGAAGATATTGCTTCTTACTGCGATGTCTTTTACATAGGAGGTACTAAAAATGGTGCTTTATTAGGTGAAGCAGTAGTATTATTGAATCCCATTTTTAAGGAGGAATTTCCTTACCATATCAAGCAAAGAGGTGCTCTAATGGCAAAAGGAAGATTGTTAGGAATACAGTTCGAAACTTTATTTCAAAATGAACTTTGGCTAGAACTAGCAAAGCACGCTAATTCATTAGCAGAGGAAATTGCGGATTGCTGCGAATCTTTAGGATTTAAGTTTCTGACTCTTCCTCAATCCAATCAGATATTTCCTATATTGCCTGCAAATGTTCGTTCAGAACTTCATAAGAAGTACGACTTCTTTGATTGGCAACCTATAGATGATGATAGGTGTGCCATCAGGGTTGTAACTTCTTGGGCTACGAGCAAAGCTGATGTCACCTCATTTATACAAGATTTATGTACTCTGCAGAAAAAGTAAGAAAATTTACGGAAAAGGTTTTTGTGGCTATCGGTTGTACTTTAAAAGACGCCAGATTAGCAGCAGATGTACTCATTAATGCAGATTTGAATGGGGTTGATTCCCATGGAGTGGCTCGGTTAGCGGGGTATGTTAGGCTTTACGACCATGGGAGACTGAATCCTGTACCTCAGATAAAGATTATACATGAAACTCCCTCTACAGCTACCATTGATGGAGATCGCGGCTTAGGTTTAGTGGTGGCTCCCTATGCTATGAAAGTGGCCATGAAGAAGGCAAAGAAGGTAGGAAGCGGATGGGTTTCTGTCCAAAATTCAAATCATTTTGGTATTGCAGGTTATCATGCCTCTTTGGCATTGGCTGAGGATATGATAGGCTGGGCTATGACTAATGCGGCTCCTTTGGTGGTACCAACATTTTCTAGGGAAAAGCTATTAGGAACAAACCCTATCGCCATTGGAATTCCGGCGGGGGAGCAACCCGCATTTCTTGCAGATTTTGCAACAACAGCGGTGGCTTACGGCAAGATGGAGATCTTGCAAAGGAAAGGGTTAAAGGCCCCGATAGGATGGGTGCAGGATGCTGAAGGGGCGCCAACTGATAATGCAAACGCCGTGAAAGAAGGAGGTGGATTACTTCCATTAGGTGGGGACAGAGAGCATGGTAGCCACAAGGGATATGGCCTAGGAGCAGCAGTTGATATACTTTCTGGAGTTCTTTCCGGAGCTAATTTTGGACCTTGGGTTCCTCCATTTGCTACAGCAGGATTTCATGGAGTGGCAGAAGAGCAGGTAGGAAAAGGAACCGGGCATTTCCTGGGGGCTATGAGGATTGATGGATTTAGAGATAAACTAGAGTTTAAAGCCCATATGGATAAATGGATTGAACGCTTCAGGTCTGCACCTGCAGTGGACGGCGAGCAGGTTCAAATCCCGGGAGATCAGGAGAGAAGGTTTAAAGCAGAACGATTAATCCATGGTCTGCCACTGAATGAAAAAGTGGTAGAATCTCTTCAAGAACTTGGAGAAAGATTTAAAATAAAAGTACCAAAGAAGGGAGCATGAGCTCTCTTTTTTGTTTTAGCACGCCTATTTGATTTAGAATAAATATGTGGATTATTTCCAATATATTTGTGTAGAACTTGACAAATAAAATGCTTAAGAACAGTCTATTGTTTCTTCTGCTTAGTGCACAGGTCTCAGCTCAAAGTTTAGAGGACTTGTTTCTCCAAGCAAAGTCAAAAAATGAGGCGCTACAAAACACGCAATATCAGAAGGAATTAGCTTCATTGACTAGAAAAGTAGCTGATTTAAATCGCTATAATCCCAGAATTCCTCTAAGTTATCAAGCCTTGGATAATATTGCTTTGCAAAAGGTCTTAGTGCCCGGTGTCATCTTTGGTCTACCTGAAGGTACTTATAAAGAGATGATCATGGGACAGAAATATTCTTCCACTTTAAGCGTAGCACCACAATTTGATATTCTGAACTTTGGCCTCAGTGCACAGAAGAAATCTGCCGTTCAGAATGAAAAATTAGTTCTTGGACAGAGCCTACAAAAGGAAAGAGATATTTATCTACAGTTGAACTCTGCTTATCATAATGTTCTGTCTTACCAAGGTCAGTTGCAACTTTTAAGAGAGAATTTGCAAACAGCAGATAAGATTTTACAGATTATTTCAGATAGATTAGAAGAAGGTTTAGTTAGGCCCCAGGAAAAGAATGAAGCAGAAATAAATGTCCTTAATATTCGAGATAACATAGAGCAGTTGGAAATTCAATGGAACCTACAGCGTGAAATGTTGAGGCTACTAAGCAGATCTACTGATACTATAGAAGTGACGGATTCCGAGTACCAGGGAAGTGCACAGCTCTCTGAGCTAGATAAGCGAGTAGCGGAAGCGAAAGCTGAACTTGCGGCAGCGGATAAGGAAGTGGCAAAAAGGGATCAGTGGCCTGTGCTTTCAGCCATAAGTTCCTTTAATTGGCAGAATTTAAGCAATAGCTTCTTTTATGGTTCAGGAAACAGTCCTATATATTATGCCTACTTAGGATTAAAATTGAGTTGGGATTTACCTAGTACACCTCAAAAAATAAGCAACTATAAAAGCAAAGAGATCCAGTATAAAATAGCTCAAAATGAGATAAAAAGCGCCGAAGAGCAAGGGTTTTATGATCATATGCAAAGGCAAGCAGATCTACAGAAAGCTAAGAATCGCGTGCAGAACCTTCGTAAGATTGAGGAATTAAAGAAGGATACCTTTGATAAGAATTATGCAAGATTTGAAGAGAATGTATTGACATTAGACGAACTCTTGCAATCTCAAAATGATTGGATAAATAGTCGGATTAACCGTTTGAAAGAGGAAGTTAATGCTAAGTATGCATCCTATACAATTAAGATATACAATGAATATTGAGAAGAAATGGTTTTGGATTCTGGCAGGATGCTTCTTCCTGTCATGTTCTAAAGAGCCGGAAACGAAACCGGTAGTAAAAGATATTCAGGAGCTCGTATTTGCTTCCGGGCAAATAGAGTGGAAAAACGCCTATGCAGTTGTAGCAGAGACAGACGGGATTCTAAAAGAACTGAATCTGGAAGTGGGAGATGAAGTGAAAGCAGGGGCGGTTGTTGGACATATAGATAATCCGGCTAATCTTGAAAATTTGAAAACGGCTCAGGAGCAAGTGAATCTGGCCCTTAAGAATACAGAACCGGTCTTGGATCAGATCCGTCAAAATATTGGTTTTGCTGAACAAAAATACGAACAGGACAAGTTACAAAGGGAGCGTTATGAGCGCCTTTTAGCAAAACAAAGTGTGTCTCGGCAAGAGTATGAAAACATGAAATTAGCTGAAGAAAATTCTTTATCTCAGCTAGAGGCTTTGCGGGAACAATTGAGTGCTGCAAAACTACAGAATGAACAAAATATCAGCTCTGCAAAGAATCAGAAGGCCACTTCTCAGATTCAGACCACTTATAATCAGGTCAGGATAACTCATTCCGGTAAAGTGATTAAGAAGGAAAAGCAGGCAGGAGACTTTGTAAAAAGAGGAGATGTTATAGCCAGAGTGGCCAATAATCAACAAATTGAGATAGTGCTCAATGTGGATGAAAGCAGTGTAGGAAAGGTTAAAGTAGGACAAGAAGTATTTGTGAGACTTAATACACAAAAGGACACGGTTTACAAAGCCAGAGTAACGGATATCCTCAGTGCTTTTGATGAGGACGTTCAGTCTTTCATTTGTAAAGCTACTTTCTTAGACCCTGAAATAGTGCCGCTTTACGGGACACAACTGGAAGGAAATATATTAGTTGGGGAAAAGAAGAACGTTCTCCTGATTCCAAGAAGCACTGTAGGGTATGGAAATACGGTAAGGGTAAAGGGCAATAAGGAAATGGTGAAAATTAAGACAGGAATTGTCTCTACGGAGTATGTAGAGGTGTTACAAGGATTGACTACTGAAGATGTACTCTTACCGCAGAAACCATGAATGTAAATCTCCAAATAGCCAGGACCTATGTTTTTGCTAATAAGAGGCTGACGGCCGTTGCGGTTTTGGGTGTGTTGATTGGTATGTCCATCTATATTTTCATGAACTGCTTAGCGGTGGGATTTGATGAGGTCTCTTATAGTTCTGTCTTTAAAAGTACACCACATATCCGTCTTTATCAGGATGATCAAATCAGTAAACCCTTAGTGGAAGGAGAGGAATTTGTCATCATCAATCCTAAAATAGTGCCCACTAATAACAGGATTTTGAATCCTAATTCGGTGAAGGAACTGGCATTGGCACACCCTGAAGTGAATATTGTGACATTACAGGTTACAAGTGGTGTCTTCTTCAATAGTGGGAAATCTCAACTTTCAGGTACGGCTATTGGCATTATTCCTGATGAAGCTAACCAAATGTTCAGTTTGGAGAGTATGATGGTGGAGGGCGACTGGAAAGGCCTTCAGAGTAATCCCAATGGGATACTTATTGGCTCCGGAGTAGCAGAGAAAATGAGTTTGAAAGTGGGAGATAATCTTAATTTAACTTCTTCTAAGAGTGTGAATAAGAATCTTCAGGTGATGGGCATTTTTAAGACCTCAAATTCGAAGATTGATAAGAGCACAGCATACGTGAATCTATCCAGTGCCCAGCAGCTATTGAAAGAGAATGGTGATTATGTTACGGATGTCAACATAAATCTTCATGACTATAATAAGGCAGTGCCGGTAGCCAATGAACTTTCCGCCACTACGGGATATAAAGCTGAGGGTTTTGAGCAGAGTAATGAAACCTTGATGACCGGTAACCGTATGCGAAAGATAGTAATGGTGGCGATTTCGACTACCTTACTCATCGTAGCAGGTTTCGGTATCTATAACATACTTAATATGACAGTTAGCCAAAAGATCAATGACATAGCTATCTTAAAGGCCATGGGTTTTAAAGGAAAGGATGTGATCACCATATTTGTTACCCAAGCCTTGGGGATTGGTGTTATGGGCGTAATTGGAGGTATGTTCTTTGCTGTAATCATGATCAGTTTAGTGAAGAAGGTTTACATAGGAGGAGATATAGGGTATTTCCCTATAGATTATGAGTTTAGTAAATTCCTTCAAGGAGCAGCGTTGGGATTGGTCATAACCTTCTTTGCTGGTTATATCCCAGCCAGAAAGGCTGCAAAAGTAGATCCGGTAAGCATCTTTAGAAAATGAGAGAGATAATCTTACATACAGAGAAGATAGATAAGTTCTTCTATGATCCTGTTGAGTTTCAGGTTCTGAAACAAGTGAGCTTTGATGTTTACAAAGGTGAACTTTTGACTATGATTGGTAAATCTGGCTCGGGTAAATCCACCTTGCTTTATATCCTGTCCACTATGGATACAGATTATAAAGGGGAGCTGTTTATAGATGGACAAAAGATGACCGGATTAAGTTTAGATGAACTGGCTGCCGTAAGAAATGAAAAAATTGGATTTGTGTTTCAGTTTCACTACTTATTGCCGGAGTTTACTTGTTTGAAAAACGTGATGATTCCTGCTTTGCGACTAGGAAAGTATTCTGAAGAGGAAATCGAAGACAGAGCCATGCAGAAATTAGACATTCTAGGCATAAAAGATCAAGCGTTAAAGCCGGCTTCGAAGCTTTCCGGAGGTCAGCAACAAAGAGTAGCCATTGCCAGGTCCTTGATTAATGATCCTTTGCTGATCATGGGGGATGAGCCTACAGGTAATTTGGATAGTAAAAACACAGATATCGTCTTCAATATATTTAGGGAATTAGCTCAGGAATTTGGGCAAACCATTATTGCAGTAACGCATGACGATGATTTCGCTAAGAAGAGTGACAGGATCATTGAAATGCGGGATGGGCAAATTATCGCTTGATATTTCAATAAATAAATCCCTAGTCGCCTAGCATACAGGTGCTTAAATTTTTTGCCGTTCACTCAATGGGTGAAATGGACATCCTTTTGTTCAAGGTGGAATTTACATGAAAATACTTAGCTTTGTGCACATGAATAAAGATGGTAAGACCAGAGCTGATGTCCGACCGGGGATGTTAGTGAACATAGTACTTAAAAAAGATCAAAGAACCGGAGAATTAACCCAAGGAATTGTTAAAAACATACTCACTTCTGCGCCTTATCATCATAGAGGCATTAAGGTCAGACTAGATGACGGTCAGATAGGCAGAGTAAAAGAAATTTTACCAGATGAAGACTTTTAAAACAACTCTAGCACTGTTTATTTGCCTAAGCTTTTCTGCTTCAGCCCAAGAGGATGGTATTAAATCTACCATTGACGGATTCTTCAAGGCCATGAGGGATTCAGATTCTACTGCATTAAAATCATATGTAGCAAAAGGTGCTATATTTCAAACCATTGGTGTTGAAAATGCTGTGAAATCTACTGGCCCTGAATCTTTCATCACTGCAGTAGGAAGGGCACAGAAGGGTTCATTTGATGAAAGAGTAACCTATGAAAAGATCTTGGTAGATGGGCCCATGGCTATGGCATGGACCCCTTATACCTTTTATCTGAATGGAAACTTATCTCACTGTGGGGTGAATCATTTCTCACTTGTACTACAAGAAGGGAAGTGGAAAATAGCTCACGTTATTGACACTAGGAGAAAAGAAAACTGCCTCCCTTAAGGGGCAGTTTTTATATGTCCTTCCCAAAGAGGAGGGTCAACACCAATCAGATGTTTAACAAAGAAATCTCTCCTGCGGTGCTCTCCGTAATCTCCTCCAAGGGAGTGTCCCATTCCGGGAACAAACAAGAAATCTACCCATTTATTGGCTTTAATGATACCGTTGATCAATTGGAAGGTAGATGAAGGGTCTACATTATCATCCATTTCTCCTAGGATTAGAAGTAATTTGCCCTGAAGTTTGTGGGCATGGGTTACATTAGATGATTCTTCGTAATGCGGACCGATAGGGTAGCCCATCCATTGTTCATTCCACCATATTTTATCCATTCTGTTATCATGGCATCCTGAGGAGGAAACGGCCACTTTATAAAAATCAGGATGGTGTAATAAGGCTCCTGCTGAACTTTGTCCTCCGGCGGAATTACCGAAAATTCCTACCCTGCTAATATCCATGTAAGGATATTTCTTCGCTGCAGTTTTGATCCACTTCATTCTGTCTGGGAATCCACTATCCTTTAAGTTTTTCCAGCACACATCGTGGAATGCTTTGGATCGATTAGAGGTGCCCATACCGTCAATTTGTACCACAATAAATCCTAACTCTGCTAATTGATGCAGGTCTCCTCTGGAATCTGTTACAAAGTTCTTAGGAACGAAGGAGTCATGTGGGCCTGCATAGATGTATTCTATCACAGGATATTTCTTTTTAGGATCAAAGTTGGAAGGACGTATAATCATTCCCCAAATGTCTGTGCTATCGTCTCTACCTGTGGTAACGAATACTTCTGGCATTACCCATCCGGTCTTCAGTAGATCTTTGATGTCTGCCTTTTCTAAATGCATAAGGATCTTTCCGTCAGCGGTACTTCTTAATACAGTTTCAGGAGCTTGATCCAATCTACCCCAAATGTCTACGAAATAGTTAAAATCTGGAGAAAAAGTGGCTCTATGGTTGCCATTCTCATTGGTTAACACCCTGAAATCCGAGCCATCAAAAGATACGGAGTAATATTGAATAAAATAGGGGTCTTGACCTTTCTCTCTTCCGCTACCTTCGAAAATAATCCTACGACTTGCTTCGTCTACTTTGATTACTTTTCTAACTACCCATTTGCCCTTGGTGATCTGATTCTTTACTTTACCGGACTTTGCATCGTATAAATAAAGGTGATTCCATCCATCCCTTTCTGACATCCAAATCAATTCTTCTGTTTTCTGTGCATAATGCAAGAACTTTTTGCCACTGTAATGGAAGAAGGTGGGGCTAGATTCTTTAATGACTTCAGTAACCTTTCCATTTTCCGTATCAAGTCTTAAGACATGATAGTTTTGATGGCCCCTTTGATTATATTCAAAGAGCAATGCTTTGCTGTCAGCTCTCCATTGCGGGAAAGAAAGGCTGTATTGGTTAGCAATAAGTTCAGGAGAAACTTCGTATGTTTTGTTTTTTTCAATATCAAAAACCACTGGGTATTTCTGATTCAAAGCATCCCCTGGTTTAAGGTAGTCTCTGGTATGAAGTTTAGGTTGTAGCTGATCACTTGGAGAAGATTCGATCAAAGTCAATACCCTTTTTCCCCCTGGCCGAATTCGGGTGGAGTAGATATACTTGGAATCCGGAGACCAAGACAGGAAAGCTGAATAATATTCTCCCGGTGAGCCGTCAAAACTCAAGGCTTTTTCTGATTTTGGGTCATCAACTTTACTGATGTAAACATTTGAATTCTTTATATATGCTTTCCATTTTTTGTCGGGCGAAAGAATTGGATTACCCTCACGTTCGTCTCTCAGGCTTCCCCAATACCTTTCGGGTCTTTGTGGAGCATTGATATTTCCTTTGTCGGTCAGTTGATTATCCGTAAAACTCCACGTTTTGCCAAAAGCCTCAAACGAAACCCCTTCTCCTTCCATTTTAAGATTTTCTAAGGGGATTTCATGCTTATTGACTTTTTGATGTACGGCGTTTTCTAATTGAGTGATTAAAGAGCTTGTAGAAAATAGAGTTTCTTTCTTTTTACTTGCGGGGTCTACTTTATAGAATGCTTCTCCCTCGGCTGTTTGGACTTTGTACCAGACTTGGCTTCCTTGCCACTGCACGTGTAGGGGTTCGTGGTACACTTTGTATTTGGTGCTCTCTTTGATGTAGTCTGCCCGCTTATAATCTGCGGCAGTGCCTTGGGCAGCAAGCTGCAAGCTCAGAAGGCTGAACAGTATAGTTTTTATTTTCATGATCTGGGTTTTTGGGAAAAATAATAAAAGTTATAGCTTTAAGCTCAGTTCAGTTAAAATATGTGTATAAATAGGCAAGAAAAGTATGAAATTATAGGCTTTAAAGGGTTTTGGTTATTATCTTCACCGCACTAATCAACCTATTATGAGAGTTTTTTTCTTCCTTTTGATTTCTTACATGAGTATGGCCCAAGAAATTATTCCCTTATATCCGGATGGGGTGCCGGGACTAAAAGTCAAGGATGTTCCGGAAAAAATGACGGGCGCAAACATTACTAATGTGACGGTTCCCACTTTAGCCATTTACAAACCGCAAAAGCAGACTTCTAATGCAGCTGTGGTCATTTGTCCCGGCGGAGGTTATGCTGTTTTAGCTTATAAAAAAGAGGGGGAGAATTTAGCCAGGTGGTTTAGTGAGAGAGGAATGATAGCTGTGGTGTTAAAATATAGATTACCTCAAAGAGAATATTTTACAGATGCGGGGATTCGTCCTTTACAAGATGCTCAAAGTGCCATTGCCTTCGTCAAGTCTCATGCGAAGGAGTGGGGAATTAAGGATGTAGGTATAATGGGATTCTCCGCAGGAGGGCATTTGGCGGCAACAACATCTACCTTATTTGATAATCCGGTGGGAGAAATAAAAAGAAGTTCAGAAGAGGTGCGTCCTGATTTCTCTCTATTGATCTATCCGGTAATTTCATTAGATGATAATATTACGCATGAAGGTTCAAAAAAGAACTTGTTAGGACCTAACTTCAACGAGCAAGAGCTGAAAAGATATTCACCTGAAAAGAACATAACAGAAAAAACTCCTCCTGTTTTCCTAGTTTCTACTACAGATGATTGGGTGGTTCCAGAGAATTCCATTGCCTACTATTTGGCCGCTAAAAGACATAAAGTTCCTGCAGAAATGCACATCTATGAAAAAGGAGGACATGGTTATGCACTTACAAAAGACAACAGAGGCCCGGTAGAGAAATGGCCCGAAGCATTAGAAGCTTGGTTAAAATTACACAAATGGTTATGAGAAAAATCTTAGTATCGCTACTATTCACAAGTATTACAGTATTCGGCCAGGATTGGGTGCAATACGTGAACCCTTTGGTAGGAACTCAATCTAAACATTCCTTATCTAATGGAAATACTTATCCGGTCATTGCCATGCCCTGGGGTATGAATTTCTGGACTCCTCAAACAGGTAAGATGGGTGACGGCTGGGCTTACACCTACGATGCGGATAAGATAAGGGGTTTTAAGCAAACCCATCAACCTAGTCCTTGGATTAATGATTATGGGCAATTTAGTCTTATGCCCGTTACTGGGAAATTGGAATTTAATCAAGACAAAAGGGCTAGTTGGTTTTCCCATAAAGCAGAAAAAGCCCAACCGCATTATTATTCCGTTTATTTGGCTGACCATGACGTGGTCACTGAAATTACCCCTACGGAGCGAGCCGCGATGTTTCGATTTACATTCCCGGAAAACAAGAATTCATATGTGGTAGTGGATGCGTTTGACAAGGGATCTTACATTAAAGTTATTCCGCAGGAGAGAAAGATCATTGGCTATACTACTAGAAATAGTGGAGGAGTTCCTGAAAATTTCAAGAATTATTTTGTCATCATTTTCGATAAAGACTTTGATTTTAAAGCTACAGTAGCTGATACAGTTTTGCAAGAAGGAAAATGGGAGGTGCAAGCCCATCATGCCTATGGAATTATAGGATTTTCTACCAAAAAAGGTGAAAAAGTGCATGCTAAGGTAGCTTCGTCTTTTATAAGTTTAGAACAAGCAGAGCTAAATCTTAAGGAGCTGGGAACAGATAGTTTTGATCAAGTTAAAGAGAAGGGCAGGTTAAGGTGGAATGCGGTATTAGGGAAAATAGAAGTTAAGGATTCAGACATTGATAAATTGAGAACATTTTATTCCTGTCTCTACAGATCTGTTCTTTTTCCAAGAAGCTTCTATGAGTACAATGTCAAAGGAGAAGTGATGCATTATAGTCCTTATAATGGTCAGGTTTTACCAGGGTACATGTATACGGACACGGGATTTTGGGATACTTTTAGATCATTATTCCCCTTTTTAAACTTCATTTATCCTTCGGAGAATGTGAAAATGCAGGAGGGTTTAGTGAATGCATATAAGGAAAGTGGTTGGCTTCCGGAATGGGCAAGTCCCGGACACAGAGACTGCATGGTAGGAAATAATTCGGCTGCTGTGGTGGCTGATGCCTATTTAAAAGGTCTTCGAGGATATGATATTGAAACCCTTTGGGAGGCGGTGGTCCATGGAGCAAATAATGAACATCCAAAAATCAGCTCTACGGGCAGAAAGGGAGTTTCCTATTACAATGAGTTAGGATACGTGCCGTATGATGCTAGGATCAATGAGAACGCGGCTAGGACGCTAGAATATGCCTATAACGACTGGAGTATTTACCAATTAGGTAAGGCACTAGGGAAACCGGAGTCTGAAATTGGAATATTTGCCAAACGCGCGTATAATTATAGGAATCTCTTTGATATTGAAACGGGTTTGATGAGGGGGAAGAATAAGAATGGCAGCTTCCAAGCACCCTTTAATCCTTTGAAATGGGGCGATGCATTTACAGAGGGCAATTCCTGGCATTACACCTGGTCAGTATTCCATGATCCTGCGGGTTTGATTGGACTGATGGGTGGACCACAAGGATTTAATAAGATGTTAGATTCTGTATTTAATGTTCCTCCTTTGTTTGATGAAAGCTATTATGGCTTTGTAATTCATGAGATCCGGGAGATGCAAATCATGAATATGGGAAATTATGCCCATGGAAATCAGCCTATTCAGCATATGATTTATCTTTATAATTACTCCGGTCAACCCTGGAAAACGCAATTCTGGACTAGGGAGGTAATGGATAAATTGTATACCCCAGCTCCGGACGGATATTGTGGAGATGAGGATAACGGACAAACTTCTGCATGGTATGTTTTTTCAGCATTAGGATTTTATCCTGTATGTCCGGGAACAGATGAATATGTTCTAGGTTCTCCTTTATTTAAAGACGTAACTTTGAACTTCGAAAATGGAAAGAAATTAAAATTAAGTGCACCGGGGAATGGGCCTGATAATCGCTATATTCAATCCATCAAGGTGAATGGTAAGGTTCATGGAGCTAACTACTTCACACATGGTGTCTTACAAAAAGGAGGAACCATTCATTACGAGATGGGCAGCAAGCCTAACTTGAATAGAGGAACAAAAGAAGGAGACTTCCCTTATTCTTTTTCGAAAAAATAGTAGAAGTGGGCCTTTGGCCTGCTTCGCTTATGGAAATTTCGGTGTAACTTTGCTAAAAATACCGAGAGAATGGCAGCTTTCGAGTTAACCAAGGAATATCTCTTAGCCATAGAGGAGGCTATTGAGAATCGTAATACTGAATATTTAACTGCAGAGCTGGAGGAGCATTTTCCTGCAGATATTGCTGCCATTTTATATGAGGTCAATGGGGAGCAAGCCCATTATTTATTACAACTTCTTGACACCGAAAAAGGGGCAGAAGTGCTTTCTAACATTGAGAAAGAAGACCTCAAAAAATTCATCAAAGAACAGTTTACGGTAGAAGAGATCTCCACCTACGTAAACTTATTTGATTCAGATGATGCGGTGGACCTTCTGAATCAATTGCCCATAGAGTTCAGAGAAAAGATCATAGCTTCCCTGGAAGACCGTGAGCAAGCCCGTTTTATCATTGATTTGATGCATTATCCGGAAGATGTAGCCGGAGGTTTGATGCAGAAAGAGTTAGTGAAGGTGAAGATGGGTCAGACGGTGAGCGAATGCGTAGAAGAGATTCGGGACCAGGCTGAAAACGTCGATAAGGTGTATGCCGTATATGTGGTGGATGATCATCAGATATTGAAAGGCATAGTTTCTCTAAAACAATTGGTATTAGCTAGAAGAAATACCCGAGTAGAAAATATCTTCGAAGAAGACATAGTTTACGTGGATACCACTAAAAGCGGGGATGAGGTGGCCCAAATCATGCAGAAGTATGACTTAGAAGCCATTCCTGTGGTGAATGCTTTAGGGCGGCTTTTAGGGGTCATTATGATTGATGACGTGATTGACTTTATCACGGAGAAAGCAGAGGATGATATCCAAAAAATGGCCGGTATCACTGATGACGTAGAAGAAGATGATTCCGTGTGGAAGTTGGCCAAATCCCGTATTCCCTGGCTTGTGATTGGTGTATTTGGGAGTTTGATGGCAGCCTCTGTCATTCATCAGTTTGAGAATATTCTCGCCCGGATTTCTGCATTGGCCATGTTTATTCCTATAATGGGATCTACAGGAGGGAATGTGGGGATTCAAACCAGTTCTTTGATAGTGCAATCCTTATCAGAAAAGACACCTTTGGAAATGAGTTTAGGTCAACGTTTGGTGAAGGTTGTCCAGGTAGCTTTGATTAATGGTATTATTGTAGGTATTGTTGCCGGAGTTTATGTATACATAATTGGAGAGCCTGATTTATTTTGGGTGGTGTTCCTTTCTCTGATCTCTGTGGTGATCTTAGCCTCATTTATGGGGACTATCACCCCTCTAGTATTAGAAAAATTTGGGGTTAATCCTGCTATAGCTTCAGGTCCCTTTATTACTACTGCCAATGACCTCATCGGTATTGGTACCTATTTTTTAATTGCTTCAAGTCTTTTAAATCTTCAATGATTGCCGTAGTTCAAAGAGTTAGTTCATCTTCCGTAAAAGTGGAGGGGGAGATCGTAGGTCAAATAGGAGTTGGGTTCAATGTTCTCTTGGGAGTGTCAGAAAATGACACGGAAGAGGATTTACAGTGGCTGGCGAAGAAGATGGTAGGTCTAAGGGTTTTTTCAGACGAAGAAGGCAAAATGAACAAAGACCTGAAGGATGTAGACGGAAATATTCTTTTGATCTCTCAATTTACTCTTTTAGGAAGTACCAAAAAGGGAAATAGGCCTTCGTTTATAGAAGCTGCCCGACCAGAAAAAGCAATTCCAATGTACGAAAAGATGAAGGAAGTACTTTCAGAAATGCTTGGGAAGAAAGTGGAATGCGGCATTTTCGGTGCAGACATGAAAGTGGAAATCCAAAATGACGGACCGGTGACTTTAGTGATTGATACCGCAAATAAAAGATAATAAAAAAGGTCGGATGTCTCTGCCACCCAACCCTAAAAAACATTTCACTAAAGTCTTACAAAGAAAGTGTTCCTTTACGAGCTGCTTTCAAGATAGTTTTTTCTAAACCATTTTTATTAATGGTACGAATTACACTTGTAGCCACTTTTAGTTCTACCCATACACCTTCAGACTCTAGGAAGAATTTCTTCGTTTTCAGGTTTGGATAAAATTTACGCTTAACTTTATTGTTAGCGTGAGAAACATGGTTACCAGTTCTTGTTCTCTTTCCGCTTATTTGACATACCTTAGACATAACGCTATTAATTAAGTTCTTTTTCAATCCATTTCGGGCTGCAAATATCCGAACTTATTTCCATATATACAACTGGATTCGGATTAATTCTCGAAACTTACTGTTTCTTTATTCAAATTTACGTATACTTACAGAGATATCACACATTACCTTAAATTAAAAAGGACATGAAAAGAAAGGCAACGGCCGTATGGAACGGCACATTGAAAGAGGGTAGTGGTCATTTAACCACAGCCAGCACAGTTTTGAATCAAACCCAGTATTCCTTTAACAGTCGGTTTGCCGAAGGGATAGGGACTAATCCGGAGGAATTATTGGCAGCGGCCCATGCGGGTTGTTTTACCATGAAGTTATCCGCGGACTTAACAGAAGCAGGATTTAAGCCGGAAGTCTTAGAAACTCAGGCTACAATAACTTTTGAGGACGGGAAGATAGCGTTGTCCCACCTTTCCTTGAAAGCGAAGGTACCGGGAATAGGGGATGGAGATTTCCAACAAATAGCCAAGAAAGCTAAAGATACCTGCCCCGTGAGTGTAGCTTTTAGTTTTCCTTTGGAGTTAGAAGCCATTTTGTTATAGTCCGGAAAGGTTCCGGACTTACCTTATTCTCAATTTCTTCTTTACCGGAAGTCGTTTCAGTGACAAATCGAACTTGGTTTTACTATGTATCTTGATTTGTAATTCATTTTCGTTGATGAGGTACTCCAGGTCTTCGATGATTATTTCTTCGAAATTCATGTTGAATTTATCGGCTGATCTACCTTGATTGATGGTGTTATTGAGATATTCAGGTAGATTATTTACTTGATTCCCTACATTTAGAACCACTTTCTCTGTAACATATGCTAGTAGATTTTCTTTTAGTTTAGTGTCCAAAAGTTTTACCACTACGTTATCGCTTTCTAAATCATAGTCGAGCTCCTTAATGGTGAGTTGCCTGTTATTCGGATCGTAATTAGGCTGGCCTACAATGGTAATATTTCCTTCTGCACTTCCTGATACTCCTAGATGCAGTACAATCTTCCTGTCAGCCCCCCTCATGGTAACGGAATTGATTACTAACTTCATTACTTTATTGTCAAATTCGTAGGGAAGCAAGGATTGTACAAGCTCTTTATTTATGAATTGTAGTGGTATTCTGGCCAAGACCTCCAGTCGGTTCGAGTCAGGCGTAAATCTATCTAAATTCTTAAAAGGAGGTAGGGGTAATGCCTTACTTACTGACATGGAATCTACATGTATTAGGGCACGGGTATCTACTGCTAATTTGAACAGGAATCCCTTAGGTGTCACCAAAATTCTACCGGCTATTGACTTCGGATCAATCTTAAAGTACAGTATAGAACTGTCTTTCTTGATGATGGGCATGGGCTTTTGGATATTAATCCAGGTCTTATTAATCCCTTTTTTTAGGTTTACCTTCTCTTCTAAGGCTTTATCTAGGTTTTCTGTAAGGGTATTAACTTCTTTTCTCAGAAGGTGATCTACAATGAATTTTATACCTAGTTCTACATTTCCAACTTTCAATTTAGGCTTTCGTACCCATTCGTGCTTTTTGAGTACGGACTTGGCTACTATATCCCAATGCTCATTCACATCTGGTTTGATGTTCAAATGAAGATTTAATTCCCCTGTCACTTGTCGTTCCTTAACTTTCCCTGATTTTTTCTCCTTGTCTGCCACTACAGTAATGTCAAGAGGAAAAAGTACATTCACGGAATCTCCTACGATTTTAAGTTGAATTTTTTTGGGCTTAGTAACCACTAATCTTACAGAGTCTTTATCGTCTCTAGGAATATACTTATCTACAATAACTTGGTCAAATTTTCTATTCAGCCATTCTTCAAGATCCTGAGTGGGGTAATCTATTTCGAAAAATAGCTTGTGATAATGAGCTGTAAGGGAATCAGACATTGGAGGGGCTTCTGCAATGTTCTTATTTTCTCTGGTACATGCCGTTAGGAAAAGTAGACAAATGAATAAATATCTCATTGTATTTTCGTGGGAGTTGGATGGAAATTACTAAAAAACTGATTCGTATCTAGCATCAGGTGAAAAATTATGTTTTAACTTCAATAAAAAACTTTTACTTATGCGTATTTTCTTCACTTTTTTACTACTGTTCGCGGCGATGGGATCTCAAGCACAAATCAAGGTGGTGCTGGTTAGACATTCTGTTAAATCAGATAATACAAGTAGGGATCCTGATCTAAGTGCGGAGGGTAAGAATTATGCCGAAGCTTTGGGGAGATTTTTGGAGAATGAGTCATTTGATGGAGCATATGCTACTCCATTTAAACGCACCCATCAGACCATTGAAAAGGTGGCAGTAAAGAATCAACTGGCCATAAGAGACTATCCTCCTGTGGACGGCAAAGGCTTATTGGCTAAAATTCAGGAGTCAGGACAGAAAAGCGTCATTGTAGCAGGTCATAGTAACACTATACATCACTTGATAAATTACTTTGTGCCTGAAGCAAAGATGGAAGAGTTGGATGAAAGTGACTATGGGAAGGTATTTCTGATAAGCTTTTATGGAGATAGGCCTGCTTCTTTATTTGTACTGAATACCAAAGATTGGATAAAATAAAAGGGGCATATAAGCCCCTTTCTCATTGTCTGGATTTATGCAGGAAGTGGTGGTTTACTTCATGATGAATTTTATTCCGATGGAGAATCTTCCCGGAGTGAAATGACTCCCGTGATTCAAGCGCCACCAAGGTTTCCAATCGAAGTGTAGGCCTAGAGGTACTTCAGGTAGTTTAAATTCTAGACCAGCTTGTGGACGTAGCGCAAATTCGGTATAATCACCGTGGTTAGTATTAAAGCCCAGTTGAGGTCCCACACCCACATACCATGCGAAGCCTCGAGTATCAGGGAAATTCTTTACGTATTGGTAATCTGCACCGATATACATAAAGTTGTAGTCGGAGAACATCACTTGCCCTTGGATAGCGGCATTTTTTCCGAACACATGTTTGATTTGGGGGCCAAAGAAGGATGACCCGTCTCCTACGTCAATACCTAAACCCAGAGCTGTCTTGTACGGAGTTTGGGCAAAGGCACTAGCACCAAAGAGTAAAAAGAGAATCGCTAACTTTACTTTTTTCATTCACACTTTCTTTTGATACAAAGTAAAGCCAGCGGGCTTAAAGCGGGATTTAATTAGGATTAAAAGCACCTTAAAAAAAAGGGAGCTCTTAAAGCTCCCTGTAGGCTAGGATTCCTCCTAAAACGTTATGTACTTTTTCAAAGCCTTCTGCCAAAAGCATCTCTTTGGCTCGGGCTGATCTTGCACCGCTTCTGCAGTGGATATAAATATCTTTGCCTTTCCAGCTTTCCAATTGATCTAACTCAAAAGGTAAGTCCCCTAAAGGAATCAATGTTCCACCTAGATTGTCTGCCTCAAACTCGTCCGGATTTCGTACATCCAAAAGTTGGATAGGTTCGTTCCCTTCTAATAGTTCTTTTAGTTGGGCGGCAGTGATATCAAAATTCTCTTCCATATATATAAATGTTTATTCTCCTCCTGCGGATACCCAAAGATCTACGGGTGCTCCAAGTCTGATCTTATTTTCCGGTCCTGCTGCCGGACGCTGTCTGATAACCGTTCCGGCCGGAGCAGAAGAAGGCTCAGATATGATCTGACCTACACTCAAACCTAATCCTGTTAGTAGTAAATCAGCTTCTTCTTGTTCCATTCCTACTACATCAGGCATATCTATTTTTTGGTCGGCATAACCGTCACCCACTACAAAAATGATCTTAGACCCTTTTGGTACTTCGTCTCCTGGTTGAAGTTCTCTATTGCCGATTTTAACTTTCAGAATAGTGTTCTCTTCAAGCGCTGGAATCTTCTCTTCTTGGTCGAATTCTAAACCAGCACTGAGTAATTGGTTTTTCCCACTAATAGTGGATCTTCCTATGATATTGGGAAGTTTTACTAAAGGTGCGGAAACTGCAGCTACGGTTAAAAATACCTTTCTGTTAGATTTCACCGTAGAGCCAGCTTTGGGGTATAAGCTTATTATACTCAAAGGTTTTGCTCCAGCTTTAAATACGGAGTCACTCACTTCGTAATCTAAACCCGCTCTATCTAACTCTTTTTTAGCCTCATCTAGTGTTAAACCTTCTATTTTGGGTACTTGAACGGCTTCTCCATGGTTCGTACTCCACGGTAGATAGATAAAAAAGAAGCCGAAAAATAAGATTAGTAGGGAAGCTATTATGATTCCCAAGTGGATTAAAACATCTGTTTTAGTATTGGTACTAAATTTTGCCATGCTAGAGCCTTATGCGATTGCAAATTAATGGGATATTAACGAAAAACCAATTTTTTTATTGGAAGGGACGTGCTAATCGGGCAATGTATTTACCCACTATATCAAACTCCAAATTCACTTCAGAGCCCTCTTCTAAGCCTTTTAAGTTCGTGTGCTCCCAAGTATAAGGAATGATAGCTACTGTGAACTTGCCGTGCTCGGAATTAAATACGGTCAAGCTGATGCCATTTAAACAAATGGAGCCTTTCTCTACAGTGACATTCCCTAGTGAAGCATCATAACTGAAGTCTAATTGCCAGCTTCCTCCTAAGTCTGTGATTTTATCACATGTACCCGTTTGATCCACATGACCCTGAACGATATGCCCGTCAAATCTCCCGTCAGAGCGAAGACATCTTTCCAGATTCACTTTATCTCCAACTTTCAATTTCCCTAGAGTAGTCTTATTTAAGGTTTCCGCAATAGCTGTGACCTGATATGAGTGTCCATTTATTTTTTCTACCGTCAAACAAACCCCATTGTGACTCACACTTTGATCTACTTTTAATTCACTTGTTATGGAGCTTTCTAATTCAAAGGTTAATCCGGAACCCATAGGTTCAATATGCTTCACCTGAGCTAAGGTTTCTACAATTCCTGTAAACATGGTATCTTTGTATAAAAGTGTACAAAATTACAGGATAATGTTTAGGAATAAATTTGTTTTGGGAATAATCGTGTTAGGAGTAGGATTAATAGCCTATTATATGTTTAGCGGAGCACCTACTTATGCAGAATTAGCTGAGAAGGACAGGGAAGCGTATAAAAATTCGATGGTCACTATGAAGGATAGTCCGGTAAAAACTAAAGCTGGCTTTGATTTCTACGCTCCTGATGAAAAATGGGTTCTTGAGGCGAAGTTCGAAAAAGCAGAAAATGACAGGGAGTTCAAGCTTCAAATGACTAATGATAGTTTAGAAACTGCACATTTAGCGGGTTATGCTACCATTGAGGTTGAGGGTCAGTCTTTCAGGCTATTGGTTTTTGATGAAGGGGCAAACTATCTTCTACCATTTAAAGACAGGACTAACGGTTCTGGTACCTACGGAGGAGGCAGATATATTAATATTGAAAAGGGGAAACTAGTGGGCAAAAGATTGACAGTAGATTTTAACCATAGTCATAATTTCTACTGTGCCTATGAGGAATCATTTGTTTGTCCTGTGCCACCCAGAGAGAATAACTTACCTATAGAAGTACCTGTAGGGGAGAAGATTTATAAAAAATGATACTGTTGAAGAAGCATTTTTGCTTCTTCTTCGGTACTTATTTTAGGGAATGGAATTCCACATCGATTATACCAGTAACGGGCATTCCATTCATCTCCTTCTATTCTATGCAGTAGGGCATGTACGCGGTCATACTCTGCTTGTCCTTCTTTTGACTGCGCAATTTCATGGGCCTCATCCCAGTTTCCCTCCAACACAAGCTCTAACGCCTTAATCAGTTCTTCACGCATAGCAATTGAATGTCCTCGAAATTTTCGTCAAAAGTAATGAATTTTGCCGGATGGCCCACTTCTATTCTTCCTATAGGTAAGCCCAGGGCTTCTGCCGGTAAGGAAGTACATTTTCTTAGACTGTCACTTAGACTTAAGCCATATTCATGAACCCCTGTAAATAGGGCATCTGCCATTGAAATATTGGCCCCTGCTAGGTTTCCGTCTGAATTTATATATTTTCCGTCTAAAAGTTTTGCATCAAAGGCTCTCCATTGGAAATGGGTTTTTAGCCCATTTTGGAATAGCGCATCTGAAATGAAGAATATCTTATCTTTCTTTAGTTTTAGAGCCAATTTAACAGTAGCATGATGCACATGTACTCCATCTGGTATGATGGGACAGTACACTTCTGGATGACTCAGCGCTGCTCCGGCTAATCCCGGTGCCCTATGGGTAAAGGGAGACATGGCGTTAAACAAATGGGTGATCCATTTGACTCCCAATCCAAATGCTTCCATAGCCCTTTCATAGGTACAATTTGAATGACCTACGGATACTATTACGCCTTTTTCCAATAGATAAGATATGGTGTCATTATCAAAATGTTCTGGAGCGATGGTCATCATCAAGGGCATTCCTTTAGCTGCAGAAAGGATCTCATTAATCAGGCTTAGTTCAGGTTTGCGGATGTACTCCGTTAAATGAGCACCTCTTTTCTCAATCGAAATGAAAGGACCTTCTAGATGTAAACCTATGATGCTCTGTTCCGGGTTCTTCTGCCTGAATTCTTGTACAGTTTCTATGCCTTTAAACAGGGTTTCCAAGTCTGAGGTAATCAATGCCGGGATTTGGTAGCCAACTCCATTTTTTGCTGCCGCATAATGCATATCCCAGAGTGTTTCTTCTGTGGGATTTGCGGTAAAGTGCAACTGTTCACCTCCATTGATGTGTGCATCTACGAGTGCAGGTGCCAGATGGATATAGTCATAAGTTGTACTTTCTAAGGGAAGTATGTTTTTTATAATGCCGTTTTCAATTTCTAAGGTTGCGGAAGCACCTCCATTAAGGTGTTTGATGTTCAGTTTCATTGTTAGAATTTTTCATTAAGCCTATCATCATCACTAAGGCACAAAGTATAATGACTTGAATCACTAGTGATTTGTTAGCAATAGCAATCTGTTTCGAGGCCGGAATGGATAAGAAAAGTAAAATGGTGATCAGTCCCCGAGGTGCCATAAACACCAAGGGTTTTAAGGGCAAGCGGAAAAGTTTAAGGAAAATGCCTCGGAATAAGAAGATGGTAGCCGTGATACCAATAGCCCAGGCTATGGTAGCATGGTTTAGTATCTCTGATCTTTCCAATAGGAATCCGAATAAAATAAAAAAGGAAGCACGCACCAGGAAGGCGAATTCCCCAGTTAGTTCCTTAAATTTATGGACCTCTGTACTGAACCTTTCCGGATGGAACTTCTTAAAGAACTTGTAATCCTGTAATTCATCTATGTTCTCTAGGAACAGGCCGAAAAGAAGGATAAAGATCAGAGCCGGAAGATGGTAAACTTTGGATACGAAGTATATAAGAATGATGATAACAATGATAGGGGCGAACTTGATATGGTGCCTGATATTGTTCATAAAAAGGGCCAAAAGCAAAGTGGCGACAAAAGAGATAACTAAGATCAGCAGAATTTGCCAGATAAATTGCCCCCAGGTTCCTGTACCTATATGGTCATTTTCAGTAACAAAATTGAACAATATCACTCCGAAAATATCTGAAAAACTACTTTCATAGGTGACGAATGATCTGTTTTCCTTATCCAGAGTTCGGGCACTAGGTATAGCAATAGCCGAACTGATGACAGCAAAGGGAATGGCAGAGCTCAAAGCATCTTTAAAAGAACATTCATCAAAATAGTAGAAAGCCCCTGCTATGGTAAAACTTAAGCCTAATATGGGCAAAAGCGCTAAAAGCATGCTCTTCCGAATGAAGGGGAACTTTGTACGGTCCAACTGTAACTCTAATGCCCCTTCTAATACGATCAATATCAAACCTATAGTTCCTAAAACGGGTAAGATAGGATCCAAAGGAGGCAGAGGAAGATCTAAGGTCAAAGCCACTACCTTAACGGCATAACCTAATAGCAATAGCAATATGACTGCCGGAATCCTTGTCTTGGAGGCAGTAATATCAAATAAGTAGGCTATTAAAACGAGAATACAAAGGGCTATAATTATGCCGGTAGACATAGGGAACTTTTGTGTTTGTTTTGGAAAGTTTATAAAAAAATATCAGAACTCCAAAAGCACCAAGGTCTACTTATTTTTCAAAATCAGAAAGGAAAATGCTGCAAGGCTTTGTAATTTTGTGGTTTAAAGGAAACAAAATATACATGGCAATCGATTTCTCAAGCATACCATCTCCTGCATTTGTATTGGAAGAAAAATTACTTAAAAATAATCTTGAACTATTAAAAAGCGTGCAGGATCGCTCCGGTGCTGAGATTATCGTAGCATTGAAAGGTTTTTCTTTTTACTCTAAGTTTCCATTGGTAAAGCAATATTTATCTGGAGCTACAGCCAGTTCCTTAAATGAAGCCCGACTGATTGTGGAGGAAATGGGAGTTTTAGCTCATACGTATTGTCCGGCATATAAGGAAGAGGAGTTTGACCAAATGATGGAATACAGTTCACATATCACTTTTAACTCCTTAAATCAATACGAGAAATACAAAGACAAAGTAAAAGCCTTCCCTAGAAAGATATCCATGGGCTTGAGGATTAATCCTGAATATGCAGAGGTGGAGGTAGATATGTATAATCCCGCGATAAAAGGTTCCAGACTAGGAATCACTAGGAATCTATTGGGAGATACCTTGCCGGAAGGGATTGAAGGCTTGCATTCACATACGCTTTGCGAAAATGACTCTTACGTTTTAGAGAGGACCTTAGTTCATATAGAAGGGAAATTCGGTCATTTATTACATCAAGCCAAATGGTTAAATTTAGGTGGAGGCCATTTGATGACCAGAAAGGGATATGATCACGAGCATTTGATAGGTTTGATTCAAAACCTAAAAGCAAAATATAATATTGAGGTCATTCTGGAGCCCGGCTCCGCGATAGGGTGGGAAACGGGATTTCTTAGGTCCAAAGTCTTGGATATAGTAGACTCATTAGGGGTAAAGATTGCCATCTTAGATGTCTCATTTGCGGCCCATATGCCTGACACCTTAGAGATGCCATATAAGCCCAAGGTTTGGGGAGCAGAATCTGAAGCGGTAGAAGGTAAATTTGTGTATAGACTGGGTGGGATGACTTGCTTGGCTGGGGATTACATGAGCGAATACTCATTTGATCAGGAATTGAAAGAAGGAGATACCATCGTCTTCAATGACATGATTCATTACACTATGGTAAAGACCACTACATTTAATGGGGTAGGATTACCTTCAATAGGGGTTTTGAGAGAAGATGGTTCATTTGAACTCTTAAAATCCTTTGGATACGAAACCTTTAAAGACCGACTATAAGCCGTGTTAAAGAAAGATAGATACGCAGGTATAATCTCTTACTTTGGAGAACATATGCCTAACCCGGAAACGGAATTGATGTATTCTAATCCTTATGAATTGCTGGTGGCTGTAATCCTATCTGCTCAATGCACAGATAAGAGAGTAAATATGGTCACTCCCGAGTTATTTGCAAGGTATCCGGACGCAAGGGTGTTAAAACATGCGGAGCCTGAAGAAGTATTTGAATATATCCGGAGCATATCCTATCCTAACAATAAAGCTAAACATTTGGTAGGTATGGCTAAGATCCTTGTGGATCAATATAACAATGAGGTTCCTTCTGCAATAGAGGACTTGGTCAAAATGCCTGGAGTGGGTAGAAAGACGGCCAATGTTATCGCTTCTGTTATTCATCAAAAGCCTACCATGGCAGTAGATACGCATGTTTTTAGGGTTTCTCACCGACTTGGCTTAGTTTCCCCCAAGTCTAAGACCCCACTGGCTGTGGAAAAGGAATTAGTAAAATACTTATCTAGAGATATTATACCCAAAGCCCATCATTGGTTGATATTGCACGGTAGGTATACTTGTATAGCAAGGAATCCTAAATGTGGGGAATGTGGGATCACGGAGTTTTGTAATTTGTATCCAAAGATCCAAAAATACGGCTTAACGAAAGCAGAAGAAGGCTTGCCTAAGATAGCTTAGGCAAGCTCTTTATAAGCCATGTACGCCATGAGACCAGGGCCTATTTCCAAAGCTTTTTCGTCTATGTCAAAGGTAGGAGTATGAACTCCTGAAATAATTCCTTTTTCTTCGTTTCTGGTACCTAATCTGTAGAAACTGGCGTCTACCACCTGAGAATAGAAAGCGAAATCTTCTCCTCCCATCCACAAATCTAGATCTACAATGTTTTCTTCCCCCATATACTCTGTGGCATGTTGACGGATTCTTCGGGTTAATTCTGGATGGTTATTCAAGAAAGGATATCCTTTTACTACCCAAAACTCACAACGGGCACCCATGGCTTCAGCCATGTTCTCTGCCATTTTTTGCATTTTTTGCAAACCTTCTGCTCTCCATTCCTCGTTCATACATCTGAAGGTGCCTTCTATGTAAACTTCGTTAGGGATGATGTTAGTAGCTCCCTCTGCTACCACCTTTCCAAAGGTAAGAACGGAGGGGTAAGAAGGATTTTTATTCCGTGAAATGATCTGTTGTAAAGCCACGATGATATGACTGGAAACTACTACAGGATCGACGCAAGTATGAGGTGATGCACCGTGGCCTCCTTTTCCGTGAACACGCATGTAGATTTCGTCTGTGCTGGCCATATACATGCCTTCTCTGAAACCTATCTTACCTACGGGTATGTTTGGCGCTACGTGTTGTCCTACTATCTCATTTACTCCATTTAGTACTCCTTCTTTTATCATTAATGAAGCGCCACCAGGAGCTTTTTCCTCTCCGGGCTGGAAAATCAACTTTACGGAACCGGCAAAATTCCCTTTTAGAGTATTAAGGATCCGTGCTGCTGTAAGGAGGCTGGAAGTATGTACATCGTGGCCACAAGCGTGCATTACACCAGGATTCTGAGATACGTAGGGAACTTGATTTTGTTCTGTAATAGGTAAGGCATCCATATCGGCACGTAAAGCTATGCATGGTCCATCTCCTCTTTCTCCTTGAATAAGGGCCGTGACGCCGGTATCCGCCACACCTTCCTGAGGGTTTAAACCTATGTTTCGTAGCTCTTTGGCTACAAAGGCAGAGGTTTCTTTTTCTAAGAAGGACAGTTCGGGATGGGCGTGAAGGTGTCGTCTAAGTTTCACGGTATCCTGAAAAAATTCTTTTGCTAGATTTTGAAAGGAGGAGAGCATTGCCGATTTTTTTTATGCAAAAGTAATACATATTTTGGTACATAATTTGCGTTGTAATGAATGTATTTATACCGTTCAATATGAAAAAAATGATGGTTCTATTGCTACTGGCTGCTGGTTCAGCGAGTGCACAGAACGCCAAGATTAATTGGATAAGCTTAGAAGAAGCTTTTAGTAAGATTCAGACCACGCCTAAGAAGGTCATGATTGATGTGTACACGGATTGGTGTGGTTGGTGTAAGGTAATGGATCAAAAGACCTTTACGGACCCGGATGTAGTGAAATACGTGAATCAGAACTATTATGCTGTGAAGTTTAATGCGGAAAGTAAGAAAGATGTGGTATTAGGAGGGACTACATATAAGTTTAATGCGGCTAACAGAGCTCATGAAGCAGCTATAGCTTTGTTACAAGGAAAGATGAGTTATCCTAGTATAGTGTATTTAGATGAGAAGTTTGGGATGATCCAACCTGTGCCGGGTTATATGGAAGCGAAGGATTTTCATCAGGTGATAACCTATATAGGAGGGAATCATCACCTTTCAGAGAAGTTTGATAGTTTTAAAGCTGGGACATATTCAAAGACATATGTAAAAAAATAAGCGGGCTAACCCGCTTATTTTTTTGAATAAGTTCTTCTTACTTCTTGTAAAGTACTTCTTTTACTGCTTTCACTGTGCGTTCTACATTTGGAAGAGTGGCCTCAATCAAAGTAGGTGCGTAGTGAAGCGGAATATCCATACTGTTTACTCTGATCACCGGAGCGTCTAAGTAATCAAATGCATTTCTTTGTAAGTGATAAGATATTTCACTGGAAATAGCAGCTAGAGGCCAAGCTTCTTCTACTACTACGCAGCGATTCGTCTTTTTCACAGATTGAACTACAGTAGCGTAATCAATTGGTCGAACGGTACGTAGGTCAATCAGCTCTACGCTGATGCCGTCTTTTTTCAACTCTTCTATGGCAGGTAGTACTACTCTTGGGATCATTTTACCGAAAGAGACGATGGTTACATCTGTACCTTCTTGTACTACATTTGCTTGTCCTAGAGGAATGATGTATTCTCCTTCAGGTACCATGCCTTTATCACCGTACATTTGCTCTGACTCCATAAAGATGACAGGGTCATTATCACGGATAGATGATTTTAATAGTCCTTTTGCATCATAAGGGTTAGAAGGAACTACTACTTTAAGGCCTGGAGTATTAGCATACCAGTTTTCAAAGTTTTGGGAGTGCTGTGCACCTAGCTGTCCGGCGTTACCGGTAGGTCCACGGAAAACGATTGGACAAGAATATTGTCCAGCAGACATGGCCATAATCTTAGCAGCACTGTTGATCACTTGATCAATGGCTACTAATGAAAAGTTAAAGGTCATGAATTCAACGATAGGTCTACAACCGTTCATGGCTGCTCCTACTCCAATACCGGCGAAACCTAACTCGGCGATGGGAGTGTCGATAACTCTTTTAGGGCCAAACTCATCTAGCATGCCCTGGCTGGCTTTATAGGCACCGTTGTATTCTGCAACTTCTTCACCCATTAAAAAAACCGTCTCGTCTCTCCGCATCTCTTCGGACATAGCTTCCTTAACGGCATCTCTGAATTGAATTTCTCTCATATTGAATTTATTCTACCTGCTATAATGCTACAAAAATAGTACACGATGCTCACATACGAAAATCATTTTCGCTAATAAAAAAAAGGACTGGAGCAATCGCCCCAGCCTTTCCCGCTACTAAATCCACACAACTTTTATCTCTAAATCTTTAACCCCATAGGTTATCGATTGCACAATCATTTTTGACATTGCAAATGTAATAGGTTTTTTGGAATTAAAAAAAAGTATAAATCCTATTTTTTTTAAAAAAAATCTTCCCATCGTTCAGTAACGTTTCGGGGAATTGTGTCAAAATGATAATAATGAATTGTGTATGAATTACATATGTATAGACATTTGAGGGAAAAGCGAAAGGAATGAGTTTGTTATCAAGTGATTAATAAAATTTTTTAATAATAAGATTATGGGCATTTTGGAAGTAATATGCTTCCTAAAGCATACCAATATTTTTGTTAACTTTGCATCATGAAGAAACTTGAAGAACTAGGTGAATTTGGACTCATAGACAGAATTAAGAGTCAAACATCTTTGAAAAATACTACTTCTTTTGTAGGTATAGGAGACGATGCTGCGGTGATAGATCAAGGCTCGCACTATTCCTTATTAAGTACAGATCTAATGGTGGAAGGTGTTCACTTTGATTTAGCCTACCATCCTTTGAAGCATTTAGGATACAAAGCGGTGGCTGTAAATGTTTCTGATATTGCGGCCATGAATGGTATTCCTAAACAGATTACGGTATCTATAGCTATAAGTAATAGGTTTGGATTAGCAGCAGTAGATGAATTATATGAAGGCATCCATCTGGGGTGTGAAGCTTATAATGTAGATCTTGTAGGTGGTGATACCACTGCATCGAGGGCCGGAATTGTGATTTCAGTATCTGTTTTAGGTGAAGTAACCAAAGATAAACTGGTTCTTAGAAGCGGCTCGAGGGAAAACGATATCCTTTGTGTGACCGGAGATCTTGGTGCTGCCTATATGGGGGTTCAGGTTTTGGAAAGGGAAAAGCAAGAATTTCTGGCTAATCCTAATATGCAACCTCAATTAGAGAATAAATCTTACCTCGTAGGAAAACAGTTAAAGCCGGATGCCCGTATGGATATCATTCATGAACTGGCTGAGAAGGGGGTGGTTCCTACCAGTATGATGGATATATCTGATGGTCTCGCTTCTGAAATTCTGCATTTGTCAAAAGCCTCAGGAAATGGATTTACGGTTTTCTTTGATAACATACCTATAGAGAACCTTACTTTAGAAACCAGTACAGAATTTAATATTAATCCCGTAGTGGCAGTAGTAAATGGTGGAGAGGATTATGAATTATTAATGACCATCAAACAGGAAGACTACGAAAACATAAAAGGTATCCTTGATTTGACTCCTATAGGATTTGTGAATAATGAAAAAATGAACTGGTTAGTGCTCAACTCCGGAGAGAAAACAGAGATCAAAGCACCCGGTTGGAAATAATTTTTTTGCGCTTAAGCCCCTTTTTGAGGGGCTTTTTTCTTTTTTTTTGATCATTATGTAAAAACGGCTTGCTTTTTGCTAAGATTCTGATGTAAGGTGTTTAACAACCCATTCAAATCAGACATCTATGAAGAAGGTTTTTACCAGTTTCTCATTTTTATTTCTCCTCTTTGGGGTAGCTTTGGCTCAAAAAGCTCCCTCACAGTTTGTTACTGAAAAGGAATCAGTTTCTCCTCATACCTATACTGTTCCCGGATATCAAACTCCCTATCCTCCATCTAATAGCTATACCATGAACTTTGGTAAGTTTAGTGCAGCTGAAGCGGGATATAATAGGGTGATTAGAAGTTTTCAGGTGGACGGCAGAACCTATGTTAGAGGGGAGCAGGGAAATACTCCATTTTCAAAAGTAACCTTGAAGCGTATTGATAACTCAGTTACCGGAAATAAGGCTACGGCATTCTTTGAAGTAGAGGGAGACCAGGAGGATGGTCAATTCTATTTGGCTCCTGAGTATGTGAATGATATGGAGGGCTTGATTAATTCCTACGTATTTAATAGGGGCTCAGATAATGTACTTTCCAATAATATGGCTACACATAATAATGTGGAGCGCATTGATCTCATCTTTGAAAATGGAATTAAAGCACCTTCTAACTCTTTGATGCTGAATAGATCAGGTATGTTAGTCATGGAAAGGGGAGGAAATGATAATTTCAAATTTGCTGTGATCAAGGGACTAAGTGGGGGAGAAGTGAGCCAATTAGGTGAACTGAAAACCGCAGAAAGGTCTTCAGCATGGGGAGGCACAGGTATCACTTTAAAAACCCTTGTGGTACAGAGAGATGGGGGTGATGGAGGTAATCTTAGACCTTCTCAACTGATAAACCCACAAGAGATCTATGGTACTTTTATCACCCTTCAAGATTTAGGAGTAGGTCCTGATGAAGTGTTTTATGGCATCTCCTTGTTTGCGAATGATGTCACTGCCTCTGGCCAGGCCTTAGTAGATCTTAGTTCCGGATTTCCTTTAGATACAGACGGAACGGATGACGGTGGTTTAGACTTCGTAGCCGGAGGTGGCTTCTTTACCGTAGAAAATAATGTAGGAGGAAAGGTTTTCCACGATGCGGCACCGGATCCTACTCAAATATCCGGGCACACAGGTGGGATGGATGGTTCTTTGATATATGCCCATCCTTTGTATGTTTCCTTATTAGACGGAGGTGGAAATATTCTATCTACAGTAGCCGTGGAAAATGGAGCATTTACCTTCTATGATGTAGCAAATGGTAATTACACTTTAGTTTTACATCAGACGCCTGAAGGTTCAAATATGCCTTCCTTGCCTACCGGTTGGTACTCCACAGGCGAAGGCCCCTCTGCCACGAAAGACGGAAGTGCTGATGGAATTATACATTTCTCTATTCCATCAGGAAACCTAATAAGTAATAATTTCGGAGTAAATTCTACAATAGAGGCGAATGATGATGACTTTGGTACACATACTTCCACTGTGGCATATACTACTCCGGGTACCATCTTCGAGAATGATATTCTCAATGCTCAACCTGTGGATCCTTCTCAAGTCATTTTGAAAGTTAATGGGACCGAAGTAAACGCCAATGTGCCGTTAGACGGGCCAGGCGTTTATCTCCAGCCAGACGGGAAAGTGACCATTGAGGCAGGAGCTCCCGCAGGTACGTATACTTTAACATATACACTTTGTGATAGAAATCAACCTGATAAGTGCGATGACGCTATCATTACCATACGCGTAAAGGAAACTAGCTCTATTGTAGCAGAAGATGATGATTTTGGAAGCATTTATTCTACTTCTCCTTTTACTTCTTCCTTTACTATCCTTCAGAATGATTCCTTGAATCATTCACCGGTCGTACCTTCAGAGGTTGAATGGAAAGTGAATGGAGTACATGGAGAAGTGGCCTTAGTAAATGAAGGAACAGGTACAGAGGATTCTCGTGTGAAATTACTAGAAGATGGTACGGTAAGTGTAGAACAAGGCACTCCCGAAGGTACCTATAGTTTGAACTATACCTTGTGTGAAGTAGCAGATCCCGGCAATTGTGATGACGCTAAAATCATCATTAGAGTTAAGGCATTCTTGCCTATTGTAGCGAATGATGACGACTTTGGGACGGTATCTTCCCATGTTCCATACGTCACCCCAACGGTCATCTTTGCCAATGATTCTTTAGATTCCGCTCCGGTACTTCCTGAATTAGTGGATTTAAAAGTAAATGGAGTTATAGTTGATCAACCCGTTTCTTTACAGTTTGATGGAGTAGATAATGATAAAGTTAAGCTTTATCCGGACGGAACCGTTCATGTGGAGGAAGGCGCAGTTCCTGGTACTTACACCTTGCCTTACACCATATGTGAAAAGGCTAACCCTACCAACTGCGACGATGCAGTGATCACTATTAGAGTAGGAGAATTTGACTTAGCCTTAGAAAAGAGAGTTAAATCTGGTCAAAAAGCAGTGTTTAAGGAGAATGATGAGGTGATTTTCGAAATTGTCATCAAAAACGAAGGTACCTTAGATGCGCATGATATTCAAGTAGTGGACTACGCGCCGGATGGATTAGAATTATTAAGCGCGGATTGGACACTCCAAGATGGAAAGGCAAAATTAAATCAAACCATAGACCACCTAGCTGCTGGTGAGCAAAAGATAATTGAAATTATATTCAAAGTTAAATCAGATGCCAAACCTACGCTTAGAAATGGGGCAGAAATAGCTTCAGCAAATGGAGGTGTGGACAAGGATTCAACCTTTGATGAGGATCCGTTTAATGATCCTGAGGAGGAAGATGATAAGGATTCTGTCCAAATTACCATATGTAAGCAAGGGGGCAACTGTTTACCCGTAAAGACAACGAAAATCAAATGATCTCGAACCCGGCTATAGGCCGGGTTTTTTTATGCCTTTTGGATAGCAAAATAAAATTTAATGAAAATTTAAGGCCAATCTAAAAACTAGTATTCTCAAAAAAATACAAAATGTAAAAGACCTTATGAATCTGTGAATAAAGAGGGGAAATGGCTCCTTTCTATATTAATTTCAGCTTAAAACTTAAACCGAAAAATAGGGCGAAATCTCCACTCAGGAAAATGTGGATTTGCAATATCAAAGAATGTACATCTAAATTTGTGATGTCAAGTAAACGCTTTGACACAATTACACTTAAACTCTTTGAATCATGAAAAAGTACATTTTAGGATTTGCTTTTCTATTAGGAATTAACAGCACATTCGCACAAACCACAAGCATAGGTCCATTGATCGGAATTAACTCATCTGTTCAAAAAGGAGATATCTCTTTTGAGAAATGGAAAGCTGCTGATTTAAACGTAGGCGCATTCTTGAATCACTCGAAGAATGATAAATTTGGTCTTAGAATTGAAGCCTTATACACTTCTTTGGGAACAGAATATACGAATTCATCTGAGGTGTTAAAAACAGGTTATATTCAAATTCCTGTTTATGGTGTGGCCTATTTCGGTAAACAAGGTTCAGCCGTACGACCAAAATTAATGGCCGGTCCGTATGTTGGGTTCTTGACCAATTTTGGAGGAACAAAGATTAATTTAAATAAAGACGATTATAACAAAGTGGATGCAGGTCTGAAAGCTGCTGCAGGACTTAATGTTCGTCTGTCGAATCAGATCTGGTTAAACGCTGACTTACACTACGGTCTAGGTTTAGTAGATATTTCAAAACTCGAATCTAAAATCCACAATAACGCTTGGGGCTTAAACGTAGGTGTAAGTTTCCCGGTGAAATAATAATTATCGCTAAATTTGACAGGAGGCTCCGGATACGGAGCCTTTTTTTTGTGCCTGCCCGTTTGAAATTCTAGTGTTTAAAGTAAGGTCAAAGGGGTGTCTGCTCCTACAATATTTTTTTTGGTACTTGCAACATTTCCTACATAATTATAGACCTTATATTAATTATCTTTTTGAAAAACTTATGAAGAGGTCTTAGTAGGACATTGAATGAGAGAAATCAAGTTTCTTGAAATTAGTTACTTATGCTCAGAAAAACCATGGTCATTTCTTTTTGTATAAGAAATTGATTTACTTTTGTTCCACAGTTTGACCCATAGTACACAAATTTTATTTTATGAAAAATCTACTAAATTATGCCATTGCAACTTGCTTGGCGGTTCCTGCCTTTTCCCAGGTTGATGCTTCATTGATGAAGTATCCGGATGTTTCTTCCACACACATTGTATTTTCTTATGCCAATGATTTATGGCTAGTGCCCAAAACTGGAGGGCAAGCACAGAAATTAAGTTCACCTCCGGGTGTAGAAACTTACCCTAAATTTTCTCCGGATGGAAAAGAGATAGCCTTTTCAGGAAATTATGACGGGAATACTGATGTGTATGTGGTTCCTGTGACGGGAGGAACTCCCAGAAGGCTAACTTCTCATGGTTACCAAGATCGTGTAGTGGATTGGACAGTAGATGGGAAGGAAGTTATTTTCGCCTCTGCCAGGTTTAGCGGTAAACAACGCTACAATCAATTCTACAAGGTGAAGAAGGAAGGTGGACCTGAAAGTAAACTTCCATTAGAATATGCGGAGTTTGGATCATTCTCGCCAGATGGCTCGAAAATGGCTGTGGTCTATATGTCACAAGTAGGCAGATATTGGAAAAGATATAAAGGTGGAACCAAAGGGACTATACAGATCTATGATTTTAAGGATAATACCTCCAAAAGGATTTCACCTCAAGATGGAGGAGGAGATGAATTCCCAATGTGGTCCGGTGATGTGCTTTATTTTCTATCTGATAGAGGAAAGGAAGAAAGGATGAATCTTTGGTCCTACGACACCAAAACAGGTAAAACAGAACAGTTGACCCATTATAAGGATCTTGATATTCATTACCCTTCCTTGGGCAATGGAGAGATTATTTTTGAGCAAGGGGGAAAGTTGCATTTGTATTCCATTAAGGATAAAACAGTCAAGACTGTCCAAGTTCAAATCCTGTCAGATATGAGCGACTATATGCCAAGGCAGGAGAGTGTAGATAGATATATTCAAAGTGTCTCCTTGAGCTACGATGGGAAAAGAGCCCTATTCTCAGCCAGAGGAGATGTATTTTCTCTTCCTACAAAAGAAGGTGTGGCTAGGAATCTGACGAACACTTCGGGCATTGCAGAAAGAACACCTGAATACTCTCCGAACGGTAAAAATATCGCCTTTTGGTCAGATGAGTCAGGAGAATATGAATTATACCTCCAATCCATTGAACAGCCATCGACAAAAAAGAAATTGACCTCCTATGGTCCGGGATTTAAATATACCCCTTATTGGTCTCCTGACTCAAAGAAGATCTGTTTTATAGATCAGGCCGGTGAGATTAAAGTATTTGATCTGAGCACTCAAACCACGAAGAAGGTGGATAAGCTTTTGATATTCAGTCATGGAAATACTGCAGGGTTTTCCTGCGAATGGTCTTCTGATAGTAGGTGGATAGCTTATTCCAGAGACCTTCCCAACAGCCACAGAGCAGTATTCTTGTATAATGTGGAAAGCGGTAAGAGTACTAAGATTACTGATGGTTTCTACTCCTGCAGCAATCCAAGCTTTGATCCCTCTGGTAGGTATTTGTTTGTAGTAACACAACAAGCTTTTCGTCCTTATTATTCCGACTTTGACAATACTTTTGTTTACGCTAACTCTTCGCAGATCGGTGTGATTACATTAAGTAAGGATAGTACCTCCTTCCTAGCGCTGAAAGATGATGTGGTTACTATAAAGGAGGATGAACCCAAACCTGCAGAGACAAAAGGGGCGGAAGGAAAGTCTGGAGATGCGGCAGCAAAACCTGCAAAAAAAACAGTAGATATTGATTTAGAAGGTATGGAAAGTAGAATGGAATTACTGCCTATCCCTGCCGGAAATTTGGGAAGTCTATTGGCCTATAAGAACAAGATTATATTTATGAGGTATCCTAACACCGGAGCGGAAGGTCAGGCTTCTCTGAAAGTATATGATTTTGATAAGAAAGAAGAAAAGACCATTATAGATGGAATTGGTGGATATACGGCTTCGGGAGATCGGAATAAACTTTTAATCAATAAGGGCGGTCAATTTGGCGTTATTGATCCAAATGAAGGGGCTAAGTTAGACAAAACCATGAACCTGAAGACCATGATAGCTACCATTGACCCTAAAGCGGAGTGGAAGCAAATCTTCATGGATGCTTGGAGAATTCAGAGAGACTTCTTCTATGATAAAAATATGCATGGAGTGGACTGGGAAGGTATGAAGAAGAAATACCTGAAGGTCTTAGAAGGTGCTGCAAATCGAAATGATGTTGCACTCATTTTAGGTGAGTTAATTGGAGAATTGAATGCTTCCCATACATATTACAGCGGAGGAGATTTAGAAGTTTCGAAATCCAAGCAAGTAGGTTATTTGGGGATAGATTGGCAAGCTGATGGGAATCATTATAAGGTAGGAAAGATCATTAGAGGGGCCAGTTGGGACGCAGAAGTGCGTTCTCCTCTTGAAAAATCAGGTATCAAAGAAGGCTCTTACATCTTAGAAGTAAACGGGTTGCCGATAAGTACAAATAAAGATCCGTATTATTATTTCGCGGGGCTGAATAATGTTGCGGTAGAGTTAACATATAATGATAAGCCAAGTTTAGAAGGAGCCAAGCGTGCTATAGTGAAGACCATGAATGACGAGAGTAGACTACGTAATTTGGCTTGGATTGAAGGAATGAGGAAGCGCGTGGAGGAGGCTACTAATGGAGAGGTGGGCTACATTTATGTACCAAGTACGGGTATTGATGGGCAGAATGAATTGATGCGTATGTTTAATGCGCAGATCGATAAGAAGGCGCTCATTATAGACGAACGCTTTAATAACGGAGGGCAGATCCCTGACCGTTTTATAGAGATGTTAGAGAGGCAACCTTTAGCAGGCTGGGCTACTCGAGATGGGGAAAATTGGAAATGGCCACCTTCAGGTCATTTTGGCCCAAAAGTGATGCTTATTAACGGTTGGAGTGGTTCAGGAGGAGATGCCTTCCCGGATTATTTTAAGAAAAAAGGATTAGGCCCCTTGATAGGAACACGTACTTGGGGCGGTTTAATAGGTATAAGTGGAACGCCTGATCTCATTGACGGAGCATCTGTGACTTCTCCTACTTTCCGTATGTATAATATGGATGGAACCTGGTTTAAAGAAGGTCATGGGGTAGATCCGGACATTCATGTGGATGAGGACTTGGGGGCATTTGCAAAAGGAGTTGACGTCCAATTAGAAAGGGCCATTGAAGAAGTGAAACGTTTATTAAAAGAGAAACCTTTTCAATTTCCGAAGAGACCGGCCGCTGAAAAGAGATAAGATAAGGGAGGGTTTTTCCTCCCTTTATTTTTTTAATACCATTTCCAATATTTCTTGATCTGTTACCTCAACATCTATTCATACCAAGGATTTTATCCTATCAGTCTTTGCGTTTTTGTAATGCAGGAAGTGAGCCTGGTATGCAGCTTCCACTTCTAGCATTCTGACATGGTTTCCTTTGACGGTAGGATGAATGCATAATACTCCATCTTCTTTTTCTAAAGAGGCCTTTGCTTCTTCATTGAGAAATGCTAGATAAGTCTCTAAATGTCCGGGTAGAATTTCAATTTCCGCGAATCTATCCATAGGGTCATTCTTACTTGAGTTGAAGAGAAAGAATGGTGTTAGGAATAGTAGGTATTTCATTTTCAATGATTTTACTTGGAATTATCAATTAATTTTTGTAAATTTCTATTATATGACCACAACTTTACGCCCCATTTCCTCTGTTCTCCCGGAGCAGATTCAACTTTTGGCTAATGATCCCCGAGTGGGTAAGCATTTGAGGGCTACTTTTCCTTATCCCTATACCCTTGATGATGCCAAAAAATTCTTAAGCCTTTGTCAGGACGATTCCGTTTTTGGAATTTTCGAAGAGAAGGACTTTGTGGGAGTGGTCAGTCTGCAGGTTCATCACCAACCGGAGGAGGCAGAAGTGGGATACTGGATAGGCGTTCCGTATTGGGGGCAGGGTATAGCTACTAGAGCTGTAGAAAAGGTAATTCATCAAGCCAGGGGACGGTTTGAGCGATTAATTGCAAAGGTTTTCTTAGATAATCCGGCCTCTTGTAGAGTTTTGGAGAAGGCCGGATTTGAATATCAAGGTGTAGAATTAGGGGAGCATGTATATAGGCTTACTTTATCGGAAACCTACTAAAACTACTAGAGATTTTTCGATCGGCATATTGCCATGCTTCTTCTAATTGTACTTCCACTTCTCGAGCTTCTTTTGTTTTACCTTGGGCTAGCAGGGCCTGTCTTAAGCCTGATAGCGCCCATCCGTTCTTTTTCCATTGGTCTAGATCTTCTTTGTAGACTTGAGCGGCAGAAGCGTATTGGCCGTTCTGAAGAAGGGCAGCTCCTAAGAGATGACGGACAGAGAAGAACCAATCTGGAGGCTCATTATAATTCAAATTATCTTCTAATTGTACGGCTTTCTTGAGGAGCTGTATTCCTTTTTTATAGTCATTTTTAGCCAAAGCCATTTGGCCCTGAAGAACATGATGGGCAATGTTTACTATATCATTGCAGGTATTGATCTCCCAAATGCTGAGTTTTTTGATTTCCTCATTATTTAGGTAGTTTTTTAGAGCCTGCGCTTCTATTTCCGCATGTGAAATGTCATTTCTTCCTAAATAGGCCATTCCTCTGGCATAATGCCAAATGGCTTTGGGGTAATCTAAGTCCGGGGAAGGCTGATTAAGTAGATCTTCCCACAAGGAAAACTTAACTCCTACGAAGAAGGGGATACAAAAATAATGCTGTAAAGTACTCCATTCTCTCAACTTCATAAAGGGTTTATGGATTTTTGATTGGAGTTTTTTAGCGGCATTCCAAGCTAGGGCTGAATTTCCTTCCAAAGTTGCCGTGGCTGTTAGGAAATGTAAGTTGTGCGGATAGTAGGTAAGAGGGTAAACGCCCTGTGCATGACAAGCAGTAGTATACAAGCTGTCTACTTCCAGTGCCTTCAAATTCGTCAAAGTTCCCAGATGATAATCACCTGTATTGATATAAATATGAGAGGGCATGTGTATGAGATGACCGGAACCTGACACAAGACTCTCTAAGAGTCGGGCACTGCTAAGGGCTCTCTCCGGAAAAGGAGAAGATTCAAGGGTATGAATATAAAAATGATGTATTCCGGCGTGTAATGGATGGATTTTTATTAAACCTTCTAAGGTACTAATGATCTCATGGGTCCAGGGAAGCGGCTCTTTGTTCTTGTACAGATTCCAGGGATGAAGATTAAGTAAGGATTCTACATAGAGTGCACCCACATCCGGATCAGAGGGAAAAGCTTGGAAGACATTCTTCATGGCTTTGGCATAGTCTTCATTTCCTTTAGAAATGTCTTTTTGGTATCTTACTTGCAAAGCCTCAATAAGGGCTCTTTCTATCTCACTGGCGAAAGCCAACTTCTCTTTTGCTTTCTTGATGGCAGTTTGTGCATGTTCCAAATTTTCTTCGCGCATGGGCGAATTGTAATTGGGTCCTAGAACATAGGCGAAACCCCAATATGCCATGGCAAAATTGGTATCTATTTTAGATGCTTGAAAGAAGGAGCGTGCCGCTTCCCCATGATTATATCCATAGGACAGCATCATGCCTTGCCTAAAATACTTTCTTGCCTCATCACTTTTCGTACTTACTGGAAATGTGATGCCTTCTAGCCCCTGAAAAAGTGGAGCTTTCTTTCCTGAGGTGTACCATTCCTCATCGTTTAACTGGGGAGTTGTGCAAGCGGTGATTTGGGAGGACTCATCCGCTGTAGGTTTTGAACAACCCAGTACCAGAATGAGTAATGGCCACGCGAGTTGCTTGCTCATGACCATAATTCACTTTAAGACATAAACCTAATTATTATTATTGATATGATTCAAATTGTGCTCTGATTTTTAATTATTTAAATGGAAAAATTTAGTATCTGGTAGGTAGTAGGCCAAAATTTTACTGGATTTGTTTAAATTATTTATGCACGTATTTTTGTGCCATGATCACTACAGCAGGACTCTTACTTATCAAAGACCAGAAGTTGCTTCTGGCCTATAGCAATAACAAAAAAGCTTATTATTTGCCCGGGGGCAAGGTTGATCCGGGTGAGACTACACTTGAAGGTTTATGCAGAGAAATTAAAGAGGAACTGAATTTGACGCTGAATCCGGAATGGTGTACTTTCTATTCTCATGTACAAGCAATGGCCTATGGAGAAGAACCGCCAAGGGTTATGGAGCAAGATTGTTTTCTTTACCCTGAAGTGGATGGCTTTGAAGCGAGTGCAGAGATAGGCGACCTGAAATTCTTTTCAACAGAAGAATATGCTAAAGAGCAGATCCAGGTAGAAGGGGTGAAGATTATCATGGATCAATTGAAACGTGACGGTAAAATGATATGAAGATTCTTATCGTCCTTTGGCTCTTGATCTCCATCTCAGCACAGGCTCAGGAAACAGATCTTGACCGTGCTATTGCAGAGATCAGGAACAGCACTCCTTATCCGTTTTCTGGAAATGAGAAGCATTTCGAAAGAACTATAGATAGCCTCATGGGAGTGGTTCCAATGGCGGAGTCTGAGGCGGATTGGTACAGAATACTACGACCTCTAGTTCTGTCGACAGGAGATGCACATTTCGGAGTTAGGAGGAAATTGAGTTCGACTTTACTCTTTCCTTATGAACTTTGGATAGAAAATAATAAAATCTTTATTCTCGAGGAGATTGAAGGGCAGAAGGGTAGGGAATTACTGGCGGTAAATGGGGTTAGTTCTGATTCTTTGTTGGTGGTGATATGGAAAGGTTGCCTCCCTGCTATGCTGCCATTTTTGGAGAGGCGGACGGCAAAAGCCATTGGACGTTTTTTACATGATTATTTTGATTGGAAGGATCAATTTGAAATGGTTACTCCCAACCTTAATTGGACCGCAACAGGTAAAGCTCAGGCCTGGGAAGAAAGTGTCAATTTTAAGGTAGTTGAGGATATCGGTATTTTAAGACTTGCAGATTTGCAGTTTGAGGAAATGGTATATCAGTGGGCAGACATGGTGGAGAAGGTGCCTTCAGGGAAGTTGATAATAGATATAAGGGGGAATCTGGGAGGAAGTGATCTGATCGTTAAAGGATTGTTGGAGGTTTTAACTAGGGAGAAGTTCAATTTGGCAGAGGGTATAGATTACTTTTCTGAGGGTGTAAAGAGCTATATGCCCATATTGGAATTTCAGGAAGGAAAGGCAAAGAGAGATTTGAATCTCGTGCTTCTAGCTGATGTTTGTACTTATTCTGAAGCGCATATTTTCCGACAAATATTTGAACATCATAAGTTGGGAATTGTGATTGGAGAAGACCCATCAGAGGGCTTGAGAATAGGACGGCAGCTCAAAGGAACCGTACTACCCGAATCCGGATTAGAATTGGTGTTTCCCACGATCAATTATAGGATTCCCGGTTTTGAGCAAGAACGAATCTCCAAAACAGATTTGATAGTGAAACCTACACTTCAGGATTTACTGGAAGGAAAAGATGTAGCATTACAGAAAGCATTGGATTATTTGAAAAATTAATTCCAACCTATGCCATGAATTGGAAGTCTATTCTTTTATGAAAATCGGATTACTTAGACACTTTAAAGTTAAGGCAGCCTATCCGGAGAAATTTTGGATGAGAGGAGATGAGGTGGAAGAATGGCTGGACAGATATGATGAATGTGAGGATTTAGAAGTTGTGGATCTTCAAGTAGGCGACTGGGATAAATGCTATTCAAGTCCACTTTACAGGGCTCTTAGGACAGCTGAGAATGTGTTTGAAGGGGAGATTATTACCTTGAAGGAATTGGAAGAGTTTAAACCGAGGTTATCTCGCAATTTAAAATTACCTTTTTTTGTTTGGGCCATGTACTGCAGATTTGGACTAAAGAAGCAAAAGTCTAAATTTGCGCAAAAAATACGGGAAGTGCTTCCTTTATTGACTCAGGGGAAGGTTCTAGTGGTGTCGCATTATTTTGTGATGCAGGCATTAGAACGGATGTTAGTGGCAGAGGGATGGAAGAAGGCCAAAGAGGAGCAGATGACCATTTACCTAAAACCATGAAATACCTAATTACCCTCTTTTTCCCCTTTATTCTATTTGCTCAGACAGATACGCTAACCTTTCAAATTCCAGGACCAGCCGGAAGATTGGAAACGGAGGTATACAAAGTAAAGAAACCTGTACATAGTTTGATCGTTTTTCTAGTGGGTTCTAATGTGGGATCTACTAGAGCTAGCTACGCTACATTTAGTAAGTATTTCTTCGAAGATCTACTAGAAGAAGGTTATGCGGTGGCAGTATTTGATAAAAGAGGAATTGGAAAGTCAGAGAGAAATTGGACAAAGGCCAATTTTAGGGATAGGGCTGCTGATGCAGGTGCAGTAGGCGCATATCTAAAGAAAGAGTTAGGAGTACAAAAGGCAATAGTAGTAGGGCATAGTCAGGGGGGATGGATCACTCAAGTGGCTTTAGCAGAGTACCCTGAAGTTTTTGAGCGTGGAATTAGTCTAGCGGGTCCCACTTTTAGTGTTAAAGAGCAAATAATTAATGATTATACCTCAAAGTACTTCTGTGCTGGCCTTGAAGATCCCCGTGGGAAGGCAGAAAAAAAGGTGAGGAAAATACTGTGTATGTCCCGATTAATGGGGTGGAAAGGTAATTTTCAGCAGTTGAGAATCATACGAAAATTTGAACCTTCTCCTTATTTAAAGAAGATTAATCGACCGCTTTTGCTAATGTTTGGAGAGAATGATGCATTGGTCAATCCTCAAACTTGTGTAGAGCAGTTAAGCAAGATTTTTCCTCAAGGAACTCCTCCTGTAATTCAATATCATGTGGTAGCTCAATCAAACCATTCCTTTAGAATTTCTCCACTTTGTCCCAAAGAAAGGACAAAAGAATATGCTGAGGAGGCAAAGGTAAAAGTTAAATCCTGGCTTTCGGAAAGATAATTAATGTCTTGGGTTTTGGTGATTTTTAACTAATTTTATTTACTTAAATCTCACCAAGTTAGCCATGAAGGATCCGTATTATACTACTCTCTTACCCTTGCAGCGGGTGGGCCGTAAATGTGATAATGTAAGTAGGAATAGGTGTCCCACTTCCACTGAGGCTGCTATGCTATTTCGTAGGGCAAAGAAGCGTTTGAAGGATATAAACAGGTGGGAAGTGGTGGCAGGAAAGGAGAAAGCAACATTCACTCTTACGGATCGGTTTGGCCATTTGATACACAGGGCACCTGAGGTGGGTGATTGTATAAGGATAGGATTGCCGAAATTAAAGAATAGGTATGGGGGAGGATATGATTGGGTGAAGATCCGATTTCTGCAGGAAAGAGAGGAAGACGATTATCAATTGATCATTCTAAGGGTTCAGCCTTGCCCATCGCCCGGTAAGCGGAAGATTGCCCATTTTCTACATCATAAGTCCAGTAATACCTTTTTATTGATCCGCAAAGACAAAGAGGTTTGGGCCTCCATTCATGGTCGGAATGAAACCATAAATTACAGTAGTGGTTTGATAAATTCCCTTAGAAATGTAGTGGCAGCATGGGGTGGATTTATGGGTTTAAGCCAGTTGCAATGGCAGGATTTTGTAGAAGGTTTAATTGAGCGGAAATGAAGTATACGGTTTTATATGATGGCTCTTGTGGGTTTTGCAATTTTTGGGTGAAGTGGATTCTTCAAAGGGATAAAGCCGGTAGTTTTGATTTTGCTTCTTTGCAAGGGGAATTTGGCAGGAACTTTCTTAGAAAGAATGGCCTTCCTGAGGAGGATTGGGATACCTTGTATTTGCTTGGAGATGATAATAAGTTTTGGAGGAAATCTTCTGCTATAATTCGAATTTGTCAGGTTTTAGGGGGAATATATTCCCTAGCAAATTTGGGAAAGATCTTACCCTTATTTATAAGAGATAAGTGGTACGATGTAGTGGCCAGAAATAGAAAGAAATGGATGGGAGAATATTGTTACCTTCCTACCGCAGAGGAAAAAGGTAGATTTTTGGACTAATATTCTGCATCATAAAAGTACCAGATTCCCTTCTCTCTTTTGAATTGAGAATGTTCAACATGGATATGGGCATTTCCCCATTTATCCCTGTAATATGCTTTGAATTTTACTCTATCTTTCAGGGCAGAAATAACCTCAAGTCTAATCCAATGACTCTCTGTACTCCATTTGATGATATCTTCCAGCCGATGATACTTTCGTTTTGAAGGATGAATAGTATCTAAAATATATTGAGGATTCTTAAGTACATATGCGGAATATCTGGAGCGCATCAAGGCTTCCGGACTGCTAGGCGGGACTGTTTTGTTTAGAAAGGGTTCACAACAATCTGTAAAATCTTTTCCTGAGCAACAAGGGCACTTAGTTGGAGAAATCATGCTGATGGTAATATTTTAACCAGGATTCCAGGCAGTCTTTTAAACGGATGGGGAGATTTTCTTCAATGGTTAAGTGCACACTGCTCCCCTTGATATAATGAAGTTCTTTAAAGATCTGAACCAGTTCGTAGTCGATTTGTATCAAAAGGTCATCTACTTTGTCTTCGCAGATATTGTACAACAATTTGTCCAGGTATTCTCTTTCGAGATTATAGAGATTCAAGAATGCTTTACAGTGCTTTCTGAAATAGTCATCCCCAATTTGATCTTTTAAATCTACTAATTTACGAAGGTCTCTAATGTCTGCTAGCAGGTGATCCATACGGTGGCGAGTGACAGGGATTTTGGTGCTGATCTCCTCTTTAACCAACTGTCTCCAGTGGAAATAGCCAATCACTGCTACCAGACAAAGTACAGATAAATAGACTGCAAACCTTAGCAAATCCTCCCAATCAGACCTTAAAGTAGAAATTTCAAAATTACTTGTCAAAGTGATATACGTTCCAAAAATGGTAACGGCTAGTAATAGTAATGTTAGTAAGAGATATGAGCCTCTTTTATAAAAGAACAACTTCACGATGAACTAAATGATTCTCAGGTCGCAATTTACTAAACAAAACGCAAATCACTTACGTATAGACACTTCTTTAGATGAAATCTACTTTTCTGTCGGTGTAAAAGAAATTAATTAGACGACTGCATGATTTTCTTGCGGTGCAGTACTCCCCATCTATGCATGGCATCTACCACTTCAGAAAGGCTGTCACTATATGGTGTTAGCTCATATTCTACTGTGATGGGTTTTGTGTTACAGACTTTTCGAGTGACGAACCCATTGGTTTCCAGTTCCTGTAATTCTTTGGAGAGTATACGAGGGCTGATGTTGGCTTCTCTAGACAGCTCATTGAACTTCATTTTTTGGTTACGAAGTATGCTTATGAGCACAAGTTTCCATTTTCCTCCTACAATATCCAGGGTGTCTTGAATGGCAAGACGTGCTCTTTTGCAGGTATCCGCCCTACGAATTACATATTTTAAAGGATGCTCATAGTGGATAATTTTGTGGCATGAGTAAAGAAGATAAACGGGAACATATGCTGTGGCTGATATCGGATTGGCGGGCAAGTGGGAAGAGTAAGAAGCAATACTGCCTGGAAAAAGGAGTTAGCAGTTCCACATTTTATTATTGGTTTTCCCGCAGCCAAAGCATCTTAGGATACACTGAAGGGTTTGTGGAGATTGATCGGGCTAAGCCTGAGAGCGGAGCGGTAGAGATTATTTACCCCAATGGAGTAAAGTTGAGAATAGAGCCGGATGTACGTCTGTTGTCACAGTTGATCCGTTTGTACTGATGTTTTCATTGGGTTCGAGCCACCGGTTCTACCTCTACGATGGTCATTGTGATATGCGCAAATCATTCGATGGTCTATGCGGACTGGTTACTTGCAGAATGCAGCGTCAGCCTACCAGTGGGGAAGTGTTTGTGTTCCTGAACCGTAGCCGTACCCACATTAAGCTTTTGCACTGGGAACGTGGCGGTTTTGTACTGTATTACAAGCGGCTCGAACAAGGCACTTTTGGCAGGTCTACACTGAAAAAGGGAGAGCTGTCATGGAGCGATTTGGTGCTGATGATCGAAGGGATTCAGGTGGTGAGCAGCATTCAAAAAAAGCGCTATTCACTGCCATAATTGTGCGTGTTTTTATAGGTAGACCGGAGTAAAATCCGTATCTTTATGGTATGGAAACGGCATTGAAAAACCTCTCAAAAGAAGACCTTATCAAGGTTATTTCCAGCCGTGACCAGGCTCTTGTCGAACAGCAACGGATAGTTGATTCCCTAACCAAGGACTCTACCCAAAAGGATCGCTACTCTCGCTCATGAGCGTGACACCCTTACATATGAGCGTGATTATTTAAAAGCGCAGGTAGAGATGCTTCGTCGCATGCAGTTTGGCCAGAAAAGAGAGCGCTTCGAGGCAGACACCAATCAACTCAGCCTCCCCTTTGAAGCACCAGAGCAAGTCCGGCAAGAACAACAGGAAGAAATCCGGGAAAAGATAGAATACATTCGCAAACGCCCTAACCACAAAGGCCGTGCAAAATTGCCTGAGTACTTACCTGTCGTAGAGATCGAGATTCATCCTGAGGGTGACCTATCAGAGATGGTTTGTATCAGATTACCGAAGAACTGGAATGTGAACCGGCAAAGTTCTACATCAACCGCTATAAATATGCGGCTAAAAACGGGGAAGGCGTAAAGATGGCAGCACTTCCGGAGCGGGTGATTGATAAAGGGATCCCGGGAGCAGGCCTGCTGGCGATGATTCTGACGGGAAAGTACCAGGATCACCTGCCCCTTTACCGCCAGAAGCAGATCTTCGCTCGGGAAAACATCCAGATCCCCTCCTCTACGATAGAAGGATGGACAAAGGAGGCTCTGCTCAAACTTCAACCGCTTTATGACCAGCTGATCTTCGAGACCAGATCCAGCGGGTATTTACAGGTAGATGAAACGGTGTGCCTTGAAACAGCCTAAGGCTAGGCTGCATGCTGTACGATTGATGGCAGTTTGGCCTGCCGTTGGGGATGACAGACATACCCAACAAACTACTCCGTGGTGCTGCCTTTCCGAAAGGGGGTGGTATTGAGCGACGAGAGAAAAGGTAGTAATGTAACTATCAAGTGTGATCCAAGGAGCTGAACGAAAGTGAACGGCTGTATTAAAGTATCGTTATCGACTGATACCCTGCCAAAATCGGACAAAAAGTTTCGTGGCCGAGATCAGAGTCCAGCAGCAGTAAACTGGTGTCGGCTGGATGGCAGGCGGTGCAGAGGTCGCAGGAACTTGGATCAGGCGATCGTATGGAACAAGGGAACTTATGGGAGGATGCCAAGGCAAGGACACAAGTGCAACACATGTACAAGGTCAAAATTGCCAAAGCCTTCCATAGGGACGGATCACTCCGTAGTACCGATGAAATTTCTGTAATGGAAATGGAGGAAAGGGAGTGACCGGATCAGTTTCATAATAAACAACAACAGTAAAACGGATGATTGATTACTATGAAACAAAGCAACATCCAATCACCAAGAAAATGGTGTTGGATGCTTACCGAAAAGTACGGGCAAATAAGGGGAGTGCCGGGATTGATACGCAGAGTCTGGAACAGTTTGAGGAACGGTTAGCGGATAATCTATATAAGATCTGGAACCGTATGACCTCGGGCAGTTACCATCCCAAAGCAGTAAGGGAGGTGCAAATTCCCAAGAAAAGTGGAGGTTATCGAGGACTCGGAATACCTACGGTGTCAGACCGGGTAGCCCAACAGGTTGTCAAAAGCTATCTTGAACCCAAGGTGGAGCCGAGCTTCCATCAGGACAGCTACGGTTATCGTCCGAACAAGAGTGCGCATGATGCGCTGGCTAAAACGGTGCGGAACTGTGGGTACTACAGCTGGGTTGTGGACCTGGACATCCGTGGCTTCTTCGATAACATCGATCACGAACTACTCATGAAAGCCGTGCGTGTATATACCGATGAGAAATGGATAATCATGTACATCGAACGCTGGCTTGAAGTGGGCGTAGTGCGTGAGGGTAAAGTGCACAAACGAGAAAAAGGGACACCTCAGGGTGGAGTGATAAGTCCCCTGCTGGCCAACATCTTCCTGCACTTCGTTTTCGACAAATGGATGGAAAAGCATCACGGCAATATGCCTTTTGAAAGGTATTGCGATGACGCCATCATCCACTGTACCACTTGGAATCAGGCTGTATTTATCAAGAATGCGGTAACCAAGCGTATGAAGGAGTGCAAACTTGAACTCAACAGCGAGAAAACAAAAATCGTATACTGCAAAAACTCGATCCACAGAGAGTCAAATCCAGTACCGGTTTCGTTCACCTTCCTTGGTCATACATTTCGACCCTTGGGCAGGCCAACCAAAAACGGCTGGAAACTTACGTATTTTCCGTGTATGAGTCAGGATGCGAAGAAATCCGTTCGAGAGAAAGTGAAGAGTGTAGTGAACAGGCGTTTCATGGGAAAGCTGCAAGACATCGCCCAACGCCTGAACGCAATGGCCAGAGGTTGGATTAATTACTACTGTGTGTATTCAAGATGGACGGTGTACGGACTTTGGTATTGGATTAACCTCAAGTTGGTACGATGGGTTATGAGACGTAAAAAGATGGGAAGAAGGAGAGCACATCAGTGGTTGAGGAAAATCTATAACCAGAACCCAAAACTATTCATCCACTGGACGCTTGCCAGACCGTACTAAATAAAGTAAAGGCTGATCTGGAAGCGCCGTGTGACGGGAGACTGTCACGCACGGTGCTGTGAGAGGTTCGGGGTGAAATTCCCCTTACCTACTCGACCCGATCAGGGTATTGGACAGCGATAAGAAAGGTGCTGCCCATCAGGGCTACTATTGGGTATATCATGCTCCTTTGGATGGAACGGTACTTTTTGACTATAGTCCCACCCGTGGAGATAAAGCGGCCTTCTCTATGTTGGAGAATTTCCAGGGCTATCTGCAGACGGATGGCTATGCGGTGTATGAAAAATATGGCCGTAAGAAAGAGGTAACCCACCTGGCCTGCTGGGCACATGCCCGCCGGGAATTTGAGCGGGCGCTGGATAATGACAGGTCAAGAGCACAAAAGGCCTTATTGATGATTCAGGCGCTGTACTCGGTCGAACGCCAGGCAAGAGAAGCAAACCTATCCCCGGATCAGGTAAAAGAACTTCGCCTTGAAAAGTCCCTTCCCGTGATTAATGAGCTGGGCAAATGGATCTTCCAGGAAATAAAGGGTACGCTTCCCAAGAGCCAGATTGGCAAAGCCATGGCCTATGCGTACAGCCGATGGGATGCGCTGTCGGCTTATCTTTACGATGGTAGCCTTCACATAGACAACAACCTGGTGGAAAATGCCATAAGTCCGGTAGCAATCGGCCGTAAAAACTATCTCTTCGCCGGTAGCCATGAAGCCGCTCAAAGAGCAGCTATGATCTATTCATTCTTCGCCATCTGCAAAAAACATGAGGTAAACCCCTTCCCGTGGCTGAAATATACCCTCCCGAATATCATGACCATCAATCATAAAAATCTCAGAGATCTATTCCCTCAGAACTACAAGAAAATGCAACAGAACGCTAACCTGTAGTTCGTAGGGCGGATACACAGTGCGAATGAAATCATACAGACTTCTTCCACCGTGAGTAATGTGATAAAGAACTTCAACGAAGTGAAGAAAGTGTACGACCAGGGCAAGGAGTATTACGACAAGCTGAAAGCTATCAACAACCTTGTGAAAGATGCCCGTAAGGTGCAGCAAACGGTTTTATTGGTAGGCGATGTATCCGAAATGTACGTTCAGAATTTTGGTAAGATGATGAACGACCCAAATTTTACCCCACAGTAATTGGTCGCTATCGGCAACGGTTATTCGGCGCTGCTCCATGAAAGTACCGAACTGCTGAAAGAAATGAAGCAGATTGTAACCTCTACATGCCTTTCGTTGAATGACAAAGAGCGTATGGACATTATTGATCGTGTGTACAAAGAGGTAAAGGAGTACCACAGCCTGGTGCGCTACTATACTAACAAGAACATTTCTGTAAGCTACCTGAGAGCGAAAAAGAAAAACGATGCCAAAAGAGTACTTGACCTCTACGTGTTGTGTAAGAATCAGGATGATATACAAAGATAATCAAAAGCCCAACAAGTTCTAATGAACAAGTTGGGCTTTCCCGGAATATCCCTAGAAAAACCTCTAACAACAAGTGATGTCAGAGGCTTTACTTTATGTAATAGTAGGGTAACCGCATTTATAATTCGTACATTGTAGGCCACTACAGCAATTAAGTTGGTTTGCGGTACTACATGACTGATTATTGGCCTGACAATTACCGCTGCCTGCCATGATTTTTGACATTTCATCCCTGCCAAGTTTACCTTGTAGATTGGCAAAGTTCATTTTTGGTTTGCTCATAATTTAAGTGCTTAAATTTAAAATATAAAGAATTGAATAGTGCTACTGATATGATGATAATCAAAAACTTATATCAAATTTATAATAATATTTTTAATAAGCAAATTTATTTTTTTTGTTGGAGGTTATATTTTAGGGTGGCTAAAAATGCAGTTAATAGACTTTGCGTATTCGTCCTTACTGTTAGGTAAACTTTCAGGGTTTTGTGCTTGTCAGATAATTTGTTGTTAGCCGAGTATAACGTGGCGACTAATCTGTTATTAACGATATTGATTTTTTGAATTTCCGCATTGATTCGAATAGTTTGGGCAGCATCCTTGAAAATGTTAACTTGTTTATCGGTTAAAGTGGAATTTAGATTTTTGCAATTGTCATCAAAATATAGCAAATATTGGCCATTCATATCATTCTTTATCATTACTCCTGTACAAGAATGAAACGTAGGATACTTTACTTGTGCTGCTAATATCCCAAGTAAGATTGTTAAGAATAAAAGAAGAAATGTGCCATTTCTTGTAAGAAAATCGGGTTTATCTGACAAAACATCATTGATAACCGACCCGACATCACTTACAGGCTTTTTATCATCACTTCCAAGCAAAATTTTGTTCATGACCCAGTTGTTTGAAATTGATTTTTGAATAGCTCAAAATACTTGCCTTTTCGCTCGATAAGGTTGTGGTGACTCCCTTGTTCTACAACCTTCCCCTCATGCATGACAATGATATTGTTTGCATATTGTATAGTGCTAAGACGATGTGCTATAATTAGCACAGTTCTTTTCTCGAAAAAAGTATACAAATTTTTAACAATTGAATGCTCATTATTGGCGTCCAGTGCATTCGTAGCTTCATCAAAAAAAAGGAAAGCTGGATCTTTATAAACTGCACGAGCAATCAATATGCGTTGCTTTTGACCTTGACTTAGACCTTGAGCGTCGCCTCCGATGGAAGTATTAAACCCCAATGGCAAACTTTCAATAAACTCAAGGATATTTGCAACTTGACAAGACCGCCTCAACCGGTCGTGATCAATAGCAGTATAATCAATTGCAATATTATTTGCAATATTGGTATTGAAGATAAATCCATCTTGCATTACGCATCCGCAATTATCTCTCCATCTTGAGGGTCTAATATCTGTTATGCTATTTTCTCCAATTTTTATTTTTCCGGAATAGTTTGAGTAAAATTGCATAAGCAGTTTTAAAATTGTAGACTTACCGCTACCACTCATTCCCACTATTGCAGTTATTTTTCCGTGTGGAATGGTGAATGTTACATCGTCTAAGACTGTTATATGCGAATTCCCCGGGTATGAAAAGGAAATGTTTTCAAATCTGATATCAGATTGTTTAGGCAAGAAATTAGAAAATTTTTTATCAGATGGCTCCTCTTCTTTTAGTTCGTGAATTTCATTTAGTCTACTCAAACTGATTTTAGCATCCTGCGCTTGTTGAAAGAACCCCAATAATTGCTCTATCGGACTGTTGAGCTGTCCGATAATGAACTGTATTGCTAACATAACCCCTAAAGTAATGCCGCCGTTGACGACATCTCTCGAAACTAGAAGAGTAATAAGAATATTTTTTCCTTCATTTATAATAAATGCCCCGGATTGCTGTAATTGATTTAAAGTTAGCCCTTTGAAGTTTATATTAAATATCGAGGCTTGTATGCGTTCCCATTCTTTTCGCTTCAGAATTTCGCTGTTGCTGAGCTTTATGTCCTGCATGCCCAAAATAATTTGCATAGTAGTCGAGTTTTCATTACTGCTTAAAGCAAAGCGTTTGTAGTCAAGATTGCGTCTAATTGGAACAAACAAAAATATCCATAAAAAGTAAAGCACATTACTTGAAAAGAATATAAAAAAAAATGTAGAGTTGTAAATGTACAGGACAACTGAGAATACAATTAAGTTTATGAGAGAGAACAATGTGTTAATTGTACCGCCGGTTAGAAATTGTTCAATGCGATTTTGATCTGCTATTCGTTGAAAAATATCCCCTGAACTACGTATTTGAAAAAAGCTTAGGGGCAAACGCATTAGCTTCACCCAAAATTCTGAAAGAATTTTCAAATTAATATGTGTACTAACATATAAGAGAAGTCTGTTCCGAACAATTTCTACTAGTAGCCTGCCTATAATTAAAATTGCCTGGCCAATAATAATTAGGTTGATAAAGGAAATATTTTTTTGGCGAATGCCAGTATCTACAATACTCTGTGTCATAAATGGTAAAAGTAGCTGAATCGAACTACTGATAAACAGTCCAATTATAATTTGGCCAAAATATTTTTTATAAGTCCAAATGTGCCCGTACAATTTTTTTAGACCAACGCGTTCATGATCTGCCGAATAATCATATTTTTTATTTTTGTAATCCTCGTTTTTTGGTTGCAGAAGCATAACAATCCCTTCACCCGATTGTTTATCAGCAACCCACTGAGTGAGAAAATCTTTTTTAGTTAATTTGATCTTCCCGACCGCTGGATCTGCGATAAAATATTTATCTCTTGAAGACTTATATAAAACTACATAATGAAATTGATTCCATAAAAGGATTACAGGTAGTTGAAATTCCTTGAATTTTTCAATTTTGCAGCGAATTGAAGTACTTTCAAACCCAAATTTCTCTGCGGAATCTGCAAGACTCAATAATGATACACCAGTGGATCCTAAATCTGTCTTATCGTATATCTGTTGTCGACTTATTTTCAGACCATGGAAATGAAATATCATCCTGAGGCAAGCAGGGCCACAATCCATACTATCATGTTGTTTAGTAAATTTGAATCCAAATGTCATGCTCCCCTAATTTATCTGAATAATTCTTGTTGGTGTTATTTTGAAATTATTGCCCAATACATGTTTATGCTTTTGTATGTTTGTGTTGTATTTAAATTTTATCATATGATAAAGGGCAACTTCAAACTTATTTTTGTAAAAAAGGCTACCGTTAATCCATGTTAGCCTTCCAGGAGTGCCTTCTATTACGTGAAAATCGAAATAAGCTTGAATTACCTGATTTTCTTGCAATCTTTTTATTACGTGCATCATACTTTCTATTTCAGAGCTGATTTTCGAATAGTGTATTCCGTCAGCGAATGATGTGAACGAAAAATTTGTTTCATCAAAACAGAAATGGCGTGCATTCATAAATATCTTTTCATAATCTTTACTTTGTCTGTAAAGGGCATTAATCTTGCCCGTATTTTTAAATAAAGTAAAATAACCAGTTATAAAATCGTGCCGAAGATATATTACATCATAATTATTATTGACAGGCTCGCTTATAAAATTTGCTAAATTTCCAAAGATAATATCTATATCCCCATGCCCCCAATAATCATATCCGAGAAGATAGTCCTCAAAGATATGACCATAAGCAGGCTTAAAATCGCATAGTTTATAGGGGTCATTTATGACTACCTCAAATCCGAGTTTTTCAGAAGCCAATTCTTTGAAGTTATGTAAAGAGAGTTCCAATAATTTAACGTTAGGAGGTAAATCGTCTTCAAAAGGAATATCACTTACGACGAGGAACTCAACTCCGGGATTAAAGCTGCATGAATGTAAAAAATATTTAAAATACCACGGCCATTCTCCAAAATAGGGACTGATAACCTTAATAGTTTTCCTGATATCCATATTATTATACTCTAACAAAATTGGGAATATCTTGCACTGAGTACATTTCTGGCATCTGGTATCCGTTTATAAAAAACGTTGGAGTAAAAGTTATATCATTATCCTTTGTCCACTTATACATTTTGTCTATCTGGTCAATAACCTCATGTGAATCTACGTTTATTTGATATTTAGTCGCAAAAACTTCAAAATTCTTCTCTTTAGCATTGTACCAATCATCTAGCGCTTTTTCTATAAGCTTTTTATCTTTAGTAAGATTTATTGCCATAAATATTTTTACAGGGAATGAACGTGGGTCCTCCCAACTACTTGATGCACTAAAAATGATATGCAATTTAATATTGTCATGATAAGTTTCGAGTAATTTTTTGTATTCCGGATGCGCCTTTGCGCAAGGATCACAGTATGGGCTACACACTTTAAGAACAACAGTTGATGCATCAGGGTTACCTAGTGTTATACCCAAGGTGTCAGGAACCTTTTCAATTTTCTTTTGAGTAGTTAAAATGGATTCAAAAATTGGATGATTAAACTTCAATCTATTTAGTTCCATTGCTAGGCTTTTATAAGTAAAAAAATCCTTGAAATCTCCTTTCATCGATTTCCACAACAACAACGGAATTGTAAAGAAGAATAGAGTACAAGTTAGTATCGTACCAATATCTCCACTTAATCCTCCAAATCCATCAACTATATATAAATAGAAACTTATAATACTTCCTATAAATAGCACTGACTGAACCACTAAACACAACGTACACCATTCTTTTATTAATTTCCATTGTGCATATATGGAGATGAACACACCAATGATACTAAAGACATACATTATTTTAACTAGCGATATAAGTGAACTTGCGATACTAGAATCAAACGAAGCAAGTGTTAAAAGGCTTAAATTTCCAAAAAAAAATGCAAATCCAATTTCGCTGAATGTAAGACCAGGCAGCAATTTTGCATATTTAGAATTTAATACTGCTTTACAATTTACATTTTTCTTAACAGAGCAGATTTTTTTTAGTGCCTTATTTTCACTGTCAACTTCATAAAGAAGTAACAGAAAGCAAACCCCCAAACCAAAAATGGATAGTAGTTGTAAAACTGCGTATGCTATCGTGCTTTTCCAATCATTACTAGACATAGCGTAATGAATTGTACAGAATATGCAAAAAAACAGTATGGAGCCTAAGGCGGCAATCGTTTTTGCTTTATATACTAAATCGGCTCTATGTTGCTTAATATAATTTTTTTCCCCGCTATTTTCAGAAGAGTTAACTGCCAACACTACTCCCGACCACTGTGATAAGAAATCTTCCTTATATATTTCAATATTATGACCACGTTTATCAACATAGCTGATTGTGTTATCTTCAACACTTGAGACAACCATTAGTTCTTGATTATCAGTTTCCACGACAGCTAATAACGGTACAGGATACACTTTCAGTTCATCATAATTTATTCTGAATGCGCCATTTTCAATATTTAAGTCAGATAAACAATCACTCAGCGCTGTCAAGCTCGGGTAATTGCTATGTCGATGTAGGTATTGCCTGATGAAGCTTTTTGTTACTTTAACTTTTAGAAGACGTGTAAGTTGAATACCTGCGTTTTCTAATGTTCCATCGTCATTTAAGAGAAGTTTAAGCATGATTTAAGAGTAATTCTAAATTAGTAAGAAAATTTACGTTGGTAATTTTAAGCAATGTAATTTTTTTTGTTTAATTTAAATTTAATTAAGAAAATTAATAAAATTAACAATCCCATGAAATCTTTTCTATGGTGTTTAATTTTTACTTCGCTTTTCATTTTTAGAGGTCTAGGTGTAAAAGGGCAATCAATAACTACAGTCCGTCTAAGTATTCTCGATTCAATTGATCATACGGAAATATCTACCGCGGTAATTAAATTATATGAAGGCGACATAAAGGCTGTAGATTCTATTTTTGTAGATTCGAAGGGACTGATTACCACTCAATTAATTTCAGAAAGAAACTATCGCTTTGTAATTACTGCGGTGGGATATCAAACATATGTCAAGACTTTTACTATCCCATTTTCAGATGTCATACTTAATTTAGGAAACATATACTTGGTTAGAGATTCCAAAATCCTTAATGAAGTGGTAATAAAGGGCAGCAGACCATTGGTAAAGCCAACAATAGAAGGTCTCGAATATAGTGTCAGTGATGATCCTGAGAATACCACAAAAAATCTATTAGATATATTAAAGAAAGTACCATTACTATCCGTAAATAATAATGAAAAAGTGCTAATGAAAGGCAGTACCGATTTCAAATTCTACATAAATGGAAGGCCAGCTCAATCTTTACAGGGGAATCCCGAAAGCGTATTAAAATCAATGCCTGCAAGTAGTATAAAAAAGGTTGAAATCATCTCACATCCTTCTTCAAGATATGATGCTGAAGGGGTAAATGGCATAGTCAATATTATTACGAAGAAAAATTTGAACAATGGGTACAGCGGTACAATTGGTGCATCTTACGATTATCCTATAGGACCTGGTTTAAATGGGGCACTATCCATACGACGCGGGAAGATTGCTATATCTGAAAGCGCCGGTTATAACCGACAACATCAACCTGATCTGAGTCAGGGAACCATTCAAGATAACGTACAGGGCTTTCAATTAATTAATCAATATGGCACAAAAAAATCAAGGGGATACTATATGTTCAGTACAACTGACATAAGTATCGACATAGACACCTTGAATTTATTGACAGCATCTTTCACTTACTATAACTTTCCCGACCGTACTACCAGTATTTTTAATAATATTTTAGCCAGTCCGGGAAACTTATGGCCATTATATAACGAATTAATTGATAGAACTTTAAAGCTTGGAAATAAAAATTTATCATTAAATTATCAAAATAGATTCAAGAAAAATAAGGATGCCACCTTAACTGCTTCCTATAATTATTTACGGCTTAATAATTACCAATCTAACGTAATTACCTATAGCGGAGAACAAAATACTAATCAGCAAAATTATTCACAGGAAAATACTTTTGGAATGAATGAGCATACGGGCCAAATTGACCTAAGTTATCCATTCAAGAAATGGCATGTGGAAGGTGGTACCAAGGGTATCTTCCGGTCAAACTTTAGTGAGTCTAATCAGAATGGATTGACAAATTCTACTATTACACCTGTAAATACTAATTCTTATATTCATCAACAAAATATTCTAAGCATATACAACAGCTATTCCTTCAAGTTATTCAGCCTTGACTGGAAAGCAGGGGGACGTTTGGAGAAGACAAATGAAAAGGCGATATTTATGTCAGAGGATAAAAAGCTCGATTTTGATTACACCAATTTTTTACCATCTTTTATTTTGCAGAAGAACTACAAAAAACTTGGAACGCTTAATTTGTCATATAACCAAAGGATACAGCGTCCCGGTATTTTCCAGTTAAATCCTTATGTCGATATTTCTAACAGCCTATTTGTTTCTACAGGCAATGTAAACCTAAAACCAGCGAAATATCATAATGTCGATTTTACTTATTCTAAATATGGAAAGTCGAGTACCCTTTCTTCAAGTTTATTTTTCAATTTTACAAATTATTCCATTCAATATGTTACTTACATCCATCAAGATTCCATAACAATTTCACATCCTACAAATTCCGGGAAGGTCAGAAGAATTGGTGATAATTTTAATTACAATTTTTCTAAGGGTCGAACCAATATTAATTTAAATGGACAAATCTCTTATCTTTATTTCTCAGGTGAGCAGCTTGGCGAAGACATTTCGAATAGTGGATTCACAGGCAATATTTACGTTTATATTGGCTATAGTTTGAATAAGGGGTATCGGCTTTCTCTTAATCTTGGTTATTCAACAAGGGATCTATCTTTGCAAGGATATAATAATGAAAGATACATAACCAGCGCTTCAATATCGAAGAGTTTATTTGATAAAAAGGCAAAAATAAGTCTGACAGTTAATAACCCATGGACTCGCTATTACAGAAATAAAACGACTATAAACGGTGGAGATTTCAGACAAACAAATTTCTCTGACAGCTTTAACAGAACTTTTAGCGTAAATTTTTATTATAATTTTGGCCGTTTGCAAAATGGGGTAAAGCAAAATGACAGGATTATCATCAATGACGATTTGAAAAATAAGAAATAGATATCCTTTTTACCCCGAAATCTCTAATTTAATTTTGTCCTACTTTTTGGGTAGTGTCTCAAATAAATCGTGAGTCTAATTGATAAATATTAAATGTAAATCTCTTTTATTATTTTAGCTTTTTTCAATCTCTTCTAGTTCTTTATCAAAAATATTATACATCCTCTTCAAAATCATTAGAAGAGTAATGCAAAAATGACACAATAGAAAATAAACCAACCAAGTAAAAAATACTTTTACACATGGTTTGCTGATATATGTAAACAAGGTAATTATTATTGAAAAAACGGAAAGGATGATAGCGAAAGAGATGTTTGCTAATAATTCTTTAAGGACGGTGTTTTTCACTTTTCTAGAAGCATCTCTTTTTACTATGTCAAATATTAAAACTATTATGTTAAACATTAACCCTACAAAAATTGATAGGGAAGTAATAATAATATTAGTAGCCTCTGGATTTAATTCTATTTCATAATAGATAAGACTTATGGATATTAATAAAGGCATTACAATAAAAGTTAATACATCATCCTTATCAGGCTTACCAGTATTCGTATTTTTTATTGTTGAAAAATGAGTAGTAAGAATTTTGCTAATATCTATTTTATTAAGAAAAGTCATCTCCGTGCATTTATTTCTTCATTAATATCAACGATTATCTCTCTCGCAATCTTATCTATACTTTCAAAAACAGGATGACCGTTCTCTTGCCTTTCGACCTCATTATCAATATCAAAATATGGTTTTAATTGGGCAGATTGTGATAAATCAATAGTCCGTGTATTTTTCCCCAATTTAACCTTTATTAATTCTTTGTGAGACCCATTAAAACCAATATTCTCTAGTTCACTTATAGTAAAAAGTCTTGCATTTGGATCATCTAAGAATCTCTTGGCCCTATCATTTATCCCAAAAAAAGTTTTATTCTCCGCGAGTATCCTCAATTCTATACTTTTTATTCTATCTGTGTCGAAGTTCAAATCAAATTTATCCGATATATCTGGAGGCAAAGAATATCTCCTCAAAATAATCTCTCTGATTCCTCCCTCTTCAATAAATTTCCGAGCTAGAACTTTAGAAACATACGCATTGTATTCAACCATCAAGTCCGGATACTTTTCTTTAAAAAAACCAGAAAAATGGCTGGTAAAAACACCATATATTCCAAAAACACCTAATCTTTGAGTTATAAAAATTCCTATATTTGAATCACTAGGCATCCATACCAAATAATAGAACGGTTTTATATCAAGCTCATCAACTCTTTTTGTATATTTTGGATTGCCATCCATATCTTTAATCTCACTTTCTACTCCATAATCACCACTTTCTAAAATTCCACTAATTATTCTAGCTTCTGATGTAATTCTTTGTTTATCAGTAAACTGAAGTGATTTCTGTTGCCTTTCACTAATAGTAATGTTGTTAGAATAATGCTGTAAAAACTCTTTAAAAAACGATAAAGAGTCTTCACCAGAAATGAAGTCATTCAAAGGTAGGAATGAATCTTTTTCTCGTTTATTTCTAATTTGAAAGGTATATACCTCCAGGTTAATATCGAACGCCATAAATTATCAGTTTTATTAATAGGTTTATAATAAATAACTTACACCCCATTATCATTCATCTTGTTAACAAATGACAGGTTTCCTTGTAGCCTTCTGACTAATAAAATATACAAAAAAATTATCCGTATATCGATGTGTAGGCATGGTTTAACTATTAGGGAAATTAAGACACAATTCTACAAAAAAATCTTTAAAAGTTACAATATCAAACGAACAACGTTTATTAAATGGGAATGAACAACGGACAGTGCAAGAGAGCCTTTTAATAGTAAATTTGGTAGACTTGAAAAAATTATTGTCCTTTAGGGCAAAATATAACTATAACGCAGTAGTTTCCTTCATCCAAACAATCATTCCTTCTTTTTCATGTAGCATACGTTCATACAGAGCTATTTTCACTTCATGCAATCTAAGAATAGTCCCCAGAGAGTCATGTTTCTGCCGGGTACAGGGTATCTCAAAATTCTGCATCAATATTTGTGATACCAATACATCATTAAAACTCCTGATAGCCTCCTCTGATATTGAGACTTTAGAGGAAATGAAAATGGTTCCAGGGAAGATATACTTTTAAAATTCTCCATACTTTTCAGGCATTCAGCTAAACGGTTCTACCTTGCTTTTAGACCAATCAGAAGGATGAAGTAGCTCTCTGATGTCTACCCTAAGATATTCCGCTATGAGGTAAAGTTTGTGGAGGTCAGGCTGTTGTTTATTGTGAACCCATCGAGATACAGTTTCCTTCCTAACTCTTAATAGCTTTACAATGTCATTGTTGCGTACGCCTTTTTGGTCAAATACTTCTGACAGCCGATTAATTTTGCTCATTGAATAAAAAAAAAATGTTATAAAAAGTTGACTTTTAAAATCAACTTTTCTATATTTGTTATTAGATATGGACACAAACCTTTAGATGTGATTATCTAAAGCGACAGATATCACTCGTTCGAAATCCGCCAGATTGCCGCCACGAGTTGATCGGAGTGTTCGCCTTAATACTGGAATTATTGTTGTACTTTTGTATAACTAATCCAGTAAGGCGTTCCCCGTTAGCTTTTGGGGCAATCCCCGGCCTTACGGTTTGGGGAGGTTTCTGGCGGAACCACGAACGAAAGTGAAGGGGGCGCTTTACTGGATTTTTTTTAGCTCCCCAAGAACTTCCCTCGTGATATCGTTTCATAAATTGAATAACTATGAGTACGATGCCATCAACCCCAACAGCTTACAGCAAAAAGACACTCTACAAGAACATCATCTGTTGGCCAGACTAAACCGCCCTACGTTATGCAGTCTGTGGGAGCTTCAATGCCCGCTGGTTTGCTAGCAGGTACGGGCACGCCATGACTACACCCGGCCTTTCTTGCTATCAAAAAAACGCCACAACTGCTATAATGAATGAGCAGGTCTTTAATTTGTATTCGCACCATAAATTTAGCCGCTTTTTTTCATAATGCAAACGTGTCGTCAGTGAGTTAGGTCGGTTTTTTCTCATCTCCAAACCTAAACTTTAAGAACTGTGAACGTAAAAAACTACGTAAGGGCATTACTATGCCTTTATCTTACTATTCTTCTGCCAATATGTAATGTCCACGCTCAGGCGTTTAAAGTGGGGGACACCCTACCTGAGGAGCTGTGGAACATGCCACTTCAGGTGGTAAATCACCCGGAGGGGAAAGAGACCATTACCCTGAAGGAGTATAAGGACAAACTTATTATCCTGGATTTCTGGGCGACTTGGTGTGGCTCCTGCATAAAATCTCTCGATAAGATGGACAGCTTGCAAAAAGAGTTTGCAGGAAAGCTAGTTGTGGTTCCTATTACGTATGAAAGCGCGATAAAGGCTATACCCTTGATTTTGAAAAGAGGCTTACTGTTACCAAGCGTGGTAAACGATAGCATACTCAAACAATTTTTCCCGCATGAGAGTATTCCACACCAGGTATGGATAAAAGATAGCAGTGTGATGGCCATTACAGGTCCAGCCTACACATTTCGAGAGAATATCGAAAACGTTCTGAAAAATAAAGAGGTTAAGATAGTTATGAAAGAAGAGGAGGATCCACATTTTAACCCCAAAGACATCATTATCCCCTCAGAAACTTCATTTATTGAGTCTGGGCTACTCAGAAAGACACGTTTTTCAGGAACGCGTATGGGAATCTCCTCCCATGGGTTCTATTATTACAATACTTCTATTAGACACCTCTTCATAGCTGCTTATCGAAATCAGTTTCCGTTTATTAATGCCCCCAACCGTATTATTGTTGAAGCCTCTGACCCCTGGAAGGTTAATTTTCCTCCAAAACCTACCACTACAGAAGAGGCTAAACGATATGAAAAGTGGAAGCAGGAAAATATGTACACTTACTACCTGCGCTTTGCAAAGCCTCAAACGAGAGAGACGATCTTAAAAATGGCTCAATCTGATCTGCAAAACTACTTTGGGCAAATCGAAAATCTGACAGCCGTTATTGAGAAAAGAAAAACCTTGTGTCTTATTCTAAAACCAAGTGCAAACCGCCCACAGGCCTATAAGGCGGTCAATACTTTCAGAATAAGGGAATTTGTTGATTTGCAATCCGCAATTCCGGTGATTGACGAAACGGGGAATCCCCCATCACGTACACCCTTAAATTATGAAAATATACCTGTGGACTATGAGAACCTTAAGGTCTTCTTTTCTTCGCTCGGCATTGACCTGACTAAAGAATACAGAGATATAGAAATGATGATCATTAAAGATAAACAACAATGAAAAGAATATTTATTTGGTGCATAATGCATTTATTTGCTTACCCTTGCTCGGGTCAATACCATTTTGCAGGGCGGGTGATATCTTCGACAGAAGGCACCCCTTTGCCAGACGTTTACATTTCATTAAAGACAAATCAGGTTCTTGCTGTTACTGATAGCCTTGGGACCTTTCGGTTTACAAATGCGGAAAAAAGTATAGCTGTAATTATGTCTAAGGTTGGGTTATTGCGTAAGGAACTGATACTGTCTGGTAACTCCACCGCAGTTGATATTGAGATGGAGGAGTTGACCACAGAATTACAGGAAGTGACTGTATCTACTGGATATCAACACCTCTCCAAAGAAAGGGCAACTGGCTCATTTACCTACATTGATAATGAACTTCTAAATCGCAGTGTCAGTACAGACATTATAGGCAGGCTGGAAGGGATCGTTGGAAGTTTGCAATTTGATAGAAGGGGAATTAATAACGCCGGTAACGGCAATGACTATCGAGGCCTTAGAATTCGTGGAATAGGTACTCTTAACGCCTCAACTGGCCCACTTATTATTCTGGATAACTTTCCCTTTGAAGGCGATGTAAACTCAGTTAATCCAAATGATATAGAAGCTGTTTCAATATTGAAGGATGCAGCCGCGGCAAGTATCTGGGGCGCAAAAGCCGGGAACGGAGTAATAGTAATTACTACCAAAAGCGGAAAGTATAATTCCCCTTCCACTTTGAGTTTTTCCACCAACTTAACTTTTCAACCTATACCCGACCTCTACTATAGTGATGCATTTCTGGAGTCTGCGGCCTTTATAGAAGTTGAAAAGTATTTGTACGATACAAAATTCTTTCAAAATAGTATTAATGATCCCAACCGGGGAGCATTAACCCCCGCTGTAGAACTGTGGAACCAATACGATAAAGGCATCATCAGTAGAGAGGAATTAGATAATCAGCTTGCGACCTACAAAAATACAGATCTCCGACGTGAAGCCGAAAAGTACCTGTATCGACGTAGTTTGAATGCCCAGTATTCCCTACGAAGTACGGGAGGAGGGAAAAAATACAAATACTTTGTCTCAGGAGGTTATGACAAGAATATGGATAATATTATAGGAAATAATTTTGAGCGATATTCCCTTAATTTTTCCAATCATTTCACCCCTCTCAAGTTTGTAGAGGTCACAGCCGGTTTAGCATACACACGATCTAAACGCCAACAAAATGGAATAGGATTAGGTGATATCAAGGGGAAGAAGTACCCTTATGCAGCTTTACAGGACGATTTAGGAAATGCACTGGCTATTCCTTACAATCATTCTTTGTCTTTTGCTGAAAATGCAGTAAACGAAGGCTTATTAAACTGGGAGTATAAGCCGCTCGAAGATAGAGGGCTGATGAGTAATACCAACAACGCATCAGAGTTCAGAATAAATTTAGGAGCAAGGATTGACCTTTCAAATGCTTTGGCTGTAGATCTGAAATACTATTCACAGCAAACTGTAACCGGTGAGAAAAACCTTAACCTTAAAGACTCCTATAAGGTAAGAGATTTGGTAAACCGGTATACAAATAGCAATATGACAAGGGCTTTCCCCTATAACGATATCTTAAACGTAGTAAATAGTGAAGGCTCCTCAAACAATCTCAGAACCCAGATTTCATATAATCCAATTTTTAATAGGAGCAAATTAAACTTTATATCCGGTATAGAGTTAAGAGAGCATATTACTACCACTTCAGGCTTTGAGCTATATGGCTACAATAGTCAGCTACTTACTTATAATAATTTAATTGACTATACAACCCTGTATCCTACTCGGCCTCTCGGAACAGCGCGGATTCCACAACCAAATTTTGCAACAGGGAAATTGATTGACCGTTTTTACTCTTCTTACATGAATTCTTCTTATGATTTTAAGGGAAAATACATTTTATCCGGAAGCCTTCGATGGGATGCTTCCAACCTTTTAGGTGTAAAGACCAATCAGAGAGGGGTTCCACTATGGTCTGCCGGGATGCTTTGGAAACTGAAGAATGAACCCTTTATGAAGTCAGAGAAGGTAGACGAACTGGATTTAAGGGTTACTGTAGGTCAAAGCGGAAACCTGAACAAGTTAGCCACAGCCTTACCTAGCATCCGGTATCTAACAGATGCTCTTACCGGACTTCCGAAAGCAGTTGTTCGAAATCCAGGTAACCCACAACTTCGCTGGGAGAAAGTAATGACAACGAATTTAGCATTAGACTTTTCTCTATTTAACCGAAGAGTAAGTGGTACATTTGAATACTATATAAAAAGCAGTTCGGATCTTTTAGGGAGCCCTTTGATTGATCCTACGGTAGGATATAAAACGGATGACAGTTTTATGCTCTTCCTGATAAACTACGCCGGTCTAAGAGCTCAGGGTGCTGACCTTGAAATCAATACCCTAAATGCGCGAGGAACTGTGCGATGGCAAACTACCTTGTTAACAGGCTTTGTCAGAAGTAAGGTAACCCGCTATGAGCAGGTAGGGGTGAGCTCTGTACTGTCTTATACATATAATATATCGCAGAATCCTATTTTAAATCGATCGCTGGATGCTATATTCAGTATTCCTTGGAATGGTTTAAACCCTCAGAACGGTGACCCCATTGTCAATGTAGAAGGGAAACCGTCAGATAATTTCACAGCCTATTTTAACTCCCTCAAATTAGATGACCTTACCTATTCAGGGGTAACCATTCCACCTACATTCGGAAGCGTGAGGAATACTGTTTCTTACAAAGCACTTTCACTCAGCATAAACCTAACTTGGAAGGCAGGGTATGTTTTCAGAAAAAATAGTGTAAACTACTATGATTTATTTTCCTCAGGTAGCGGACATAGCGATTTTGCCAAGCGGTGGGTCAAACCTGGAGATGAATATAGTACAGATGTTCCATCCATGCCTGCTGCATTAAACCTCCACCGCGATTATGTTTATTTATACTCCGAGGCATTAGTGGAAAGTGGGGACCATATACGAATCCGGGATATCAACATTGCTTGTGATTTGAAGCACAAAGCCCGGCAAATGAAGGTCTTTCTCTATGCTGATAACCTTGGCATTATCTGGAAAAAAACTAAATCAGACAGAGACCCGGACTATCCGATAGCCCTATTTCCACCAACTAAATCAGTTTCACTTGGTGTGAAAGTCGACCTAAATTAAATGGGTCGCAAACAAAATCTCAAATGTTAACAAACGATGACAATGAAAAATAAAATATTCATACTTTTGGTGATCCTCACAATGTCTTCTTGTATGACCGATTGGTTGGGAGTATCACCAAACCAAAAATTGGTCGTTATTACTTCACTATCAGATATGCGAGCTCTTTTAGATAATACCGATATATTAAATTCGGGAGATTCTCATTTAGGAGAAGCCAGTTCTGACCACTTCGTTCTCTCGCAACCCTCCTGGGCTGCTCTTTCGAGTGTTGAATTAAAGAATGCGGCCATATGGGCGTATGATATTTTTGAGGGTAGGGGAAATCTCTGCTGGGAAAATGCCTTTCAAAAAATATTTTATTCAAACCTCGTACTTGAGAAAATTGAGGAATCGCAAGACAAGGATAAAAATAGTGTAGAAGGGAAAAGCGTAAAGGGTGCTGCATTGTTTTTTCGGGCGTGGAGCTACTTTCATATTGCCCAGATTTTTTGCAATCAGTATTCAGAAAACGCCGTTGACGATCTCGGACTTCCACTTAGGGTTGAATCTGACATGGAAATCCCTTCAAAACGCAATACTGTAAAAGAAACTTACGATTTGATCATTTCAGATCTCTGGCAGGCAACAGAACTTCTGGAAGAGATTTCGATAGTAAAAACGCGGCCTACAAAAGCCGCCGCATATGGTCTGTTGGCTAAGGTTTTTTTGCAAATAGGCCAATATGATCATGCTCTCCAAGCTGCGGAGAAATGTATGAGTTTCAATAACAAAATACTAGACTTTCAAACCCTGGATAGTTTGAAACCTTACCCATTCGCAAGATTTAATGAAGAAGTTATCTTTCATAGCGCTATGCGAACCACTGGTATATTCTCAACCAGTAATTTGGATGTATCACCTGACCTTTTTCAGTCATATGACCAGGGCGACCTGCGGAAAACTCTCTTTTTTGTAAGGCGATCTTCCGGCTTGATTGGTTTTCGAGGTTCTTATCATGAAAGTAATACTCTTTTTAATGGCATTTCTGTAAATGAAATGGTTTTAATAGTGGCAGAGTGTAGTGCCCGTTTAGGGAATGTCGATAAGGCACTGGAATATATTAACTCTCTTTTAATAAAGAGATATAAAAGCTCATCTTATGTTCCTGTTAGAGTTGAAGGGAAGGAACAAGCCCTAGCTTTGATTCTCAAGGAGCGTAATAAAGAACTCCTTTTTAGAGGTGTACGATGGCACGATTTGAAGAGATTGAAGAGGGAGTACTTAATAACTTTAGTTAGAACTGTAGGTAGTGAAACTTTTAGGCTTCCTCCGGATGATAAAAAGTGGACACTTCCAATTCCTCCCAATGTGGTGAGATTATCAGGAATGCAGCAAAATGAGAGATAAAAGGTATAAGCAGTATGCTTGCAAAAAGCACAACATACTGCTTATCCTCTCTTTAATTATTCCTTTTAGCTTCCCCGGCATATGATCCATGATTATATGCATCATTGACAGTCATGCCTGGGGGTGGCGTTATATCTTCCGAAAACGCCACGGCACAAACTGTTCCCTCATCGTCTTGGCAGTTGCCATCAGGACTTTCATCCAGAACGATGCCCCCCACTACTTTATACCAGTGCTCAGAAACATTTTGCTTCTGAATTACTTTAAAAGACATCGTTCCGATGCCCAACAAAAGCGCGAATACCACGATAAGGTTTTTTACTAAAAAGGTTTTCATTGTTGTAAAAAATTTAAAGTTGAAAAAAAATATGTATGCCTTTTGGCCGGCCAGCCCTAAGCGGTTTTGCCTCCCGCAGCTCCGCTTCGATGTAGGTTCAATAATCCGTAGGCACTTAGAAGGAGAAAGGCCAGGTTGAAAAAGAAATGCTGTTTCCAAGTCAGTTGACTGATGACACTACCACAGCCACATGGGAGTTTATCCCAGGCACCTAATAAGGCAAGTCCTATATAGGAGGTGAATACAGCCATTAAGGCAGTGGAGAGGAGCAGGCCTGCCTTTCGCCACTTCTCAACTACCAATAAGATGATAGTAGCCGTCTCCACCACAGGCAAAAGGTAGGATAAAACTTGTCCTAGTTGATCTGAGAACGGTTGGCGGATAAGCCCATTTTGGAAGATCTCAAAGTTGATCCATTTGTCTATGCTAACCGGTATCCACAGCGTTAGTAGGGCGAGAGTGATTAATTTTAACTTCATGACTTTGTAAACTTTTCTCTACAAAGTTCCTGATGCCTGAAGTCATAAACTAGAAAATAATGACAGTAAAATGTTTATTGTCAGTGAATTAATTGTCATATTTTCAGACGTATCCATGTTTTTTCATCTCGTATCTTAGGGCACTCTCATCGTTATACCCTACTTGATAAAAGATCTTGCTCAATGGCAGGTTATGCTTTACTTTTAATTCTAATGCTTTTGCCAGCCTTTTACTTGTATAGTACTGGTGGGGAGTGATGCCAAATTCTGTCTTAAACTTCGTGCGTATTTGATTCGTATTGGACTGTAGAAGATCTGCCAGAACTTGTAAACTTATATCCGGGTTAGTATAATTCTGATCTAAATATTCCTTAACTCTCCAAGATATCTTTTGCATTTTTTTAGTGGCCATTGAATTATATCTGTCAAGGATCATAGAGATATGATACTTCAGCTGGGCTTCAAACTTGACCTTAGTAGATGGTAGATTGATGTAGATGTTTTTTAGATGGCGAGAAACCATCCGATCTATTCTACAAAACGGTAGATGGGAGAAGGGGAATTTTTCCTGTCGTTCACTAAAGGACTTGATGCTATCAAGATCTTTAGATTCCTTTTGCAAATACTCTTTCAAATGGTAAATGCACAGTATAGTGTATTTACCTTTCGGTAAATCCAGTCTATATCTTCCCGTTTCATTATGAATTAGAGCAAAATGGCCGGATTTAGCTTGACAGGTGAATAGTTCTTCTACTGTCTTGATCGTAAAAGATCCCTCCAATAAAAACAATAGGAAGTATTGGGGAGAAAGCATCTCAAAGATCATTGAGAATAGCTTTTTGGTAGACAATTCCACCAGTTCAATATAGAACGGAGAGCTGGCAACTTGCTGTTGTAACAGTTCAGCCTTTTCAAAGAATGCTTTCCGAGGATGTTGAATGGGCGAAAAGGTACTCTGTGGGCTTATTGTAGGTTTAACGAGGACGCGCTGAACGGTTTGAGTGAAATGTAGTTTGTAAGGCTGGTTCATGGTCTTCTAAAGTTAAAAAGTGTGGGTGCTAAAGAATAGAATAATTTCTTGATTGTCAAAAAAATATAGAATGGTTTTTAATCCATTTTTGCTTAAAAACTGCCAGATTTTCAATTTTATACTTTTTTTTAGGTAAATTTTTTCAGGATATGAAAAAGATTTTTCTGGAGATGAAAGAAAAATTAGATCTTAATATACATGAGGCTAAATGCCGCATTTGTCCCTGTATTACTTAGAGGACGGATATATCATGTTGTAAGGCTGTAATGGAGTGAAGAGGATTAATTTTGTCTATTCATTTATGGATAGTACGTTTGTTGAAAATTTCAGCCTTATGTTAAAGATGAACAAGGACATCAAGGATGTGGATCAATACATCGCAACCAGTCCGGAAGAAATCCAAGGAATTTTAAAGAAGGTTAGATCTATTATACAAAAGCATGCACCGGAAGCGGTGGAAAGCATGGCCTATTGCATGCCGGCTTATAAAACCTTTAAAAAGCCTTTGGTCTACTTTGCTGCACAGTCTAAGCACTTGGGTTTTTATGCTACCCCGCAGGGTAATGAGGCCTTTGTAGAAGAATTGTCGAAATACAAGCAAGGAAAAGGATCTATTCAGTTTCCTTATAACGATGTGCCTTATGATCTGATTGAGAAGATTGTAAAATATAGGGTAGCTGAAAACGAGGCGATGTATAAAAATAAAGTTTAGATTCTTTCTCTAGCTTCTTCTGAGAGTAGCCATTTATATTGCAGTTCTTAAAGCAACAGCTCATGTCAACCTCCTACACCTCTGAGAATCCACTTTCTTTCATTCAAACCAAGGTTGAGAATGAAGCCCAGCGTGCAGATAGCTTGGAATTGATACACTTGTTCAAAAGTTGGTCAGGCTGGGAACCCAGAATGTGGGGAACATCCATCATTGGCTTTGGCAATTATCATTACAAGTACGCATCCGGGCATGAAGGTGACGCACCTGTATTAGGATTTTCTCCGAGAAAATCTGCTACCTCCCTTTATGTGTATTCAGACACAGAACGGAGTAAAGAGCTTCTTGCGCAACTAGGAAAATACAAGATGGGCAAATCGTGTATCTATGTAAAATCTCTAAAGGATATTAACAAACAGGTCTTAGAAGAGCTTTGCAAGGAGACCATTGCCTATCTAAAGAAGAGGTATGGGGTGGAGTAAGGAAATCTTCAATTGCTGAAAAAAATATTTTGAGTTTCTTCGTTTGTTTAAATTTTAGCAAATAGAATAAAATTTTTACAATTGAATGATTTGGAATAATAGAATTGGGGAATTCCCCCAATTCCACTAATTTTCAAAGTGATTTTGAATGTAATTGTTGCCAGCTGCAATGCCAGACCAATGTTGAATGGGTTGGGGGGTATCATTATCTGTAAAATGGAGTTTCTTTAGCCATAAAGACCAAGAAAGTTTTCGATAATCATTTACAGTAAGATTTAGTTGGGTCTCCCGATTGATATTATTAATACTTCTAGTAAAGCTTCTATCAGCATTTTTACTTGGAGATGCCAAGGATATCAAATTAAAAGTAACATCATTATTAGTAATTGCCTTTAAATAACCATTCTGATTAAATCCTGTGAAATTATGATTTACTAGTGAGTGACGTAGCCATGTCGCTACTGAAGGGTTGTTGTTATTTAAATTATATATTGGGGCTCTCCCTCCTGAGGTCATAAAGATATTTTCTAAATTAGGAAAGGTTAATAGTAGATCTAAGATATTATTATACCGTATTTGATGCAAATTGTTGTCATTATTGTAAATTCCATTTCGTTCTACTTCTAGTAGGATATCAGCTATTCCTATTTTCAACCTTCTAAGTATATCTATTCGATTTTGAAAAGTTGCTGACGGTAAGTTCGATAGGTGGCCTAGTATTGTCCAAAAATTATTTTGGGGGCTACCATAAAAGAATTCAGGATATAATCCAATGGGTTCGTCGATCGAAACATGTGTGGTTGGAAATGAGCCCAAAAAGATACTTTTAATATCTCGATTTGGAGCAAAAACAAAGGAGTTCTGATTCTCTGAGATAAACCACTCATTTTCTTCAAACTGTCCGTGATTGTGGTTTTTCCATCTTCGGGTCACAAAGGGGTGAAGTTCTGGCATAATAATTTAATATTTAAGTTATAATTTAAATATAAAAAATTAATAAAGGTTAAAAGGGGGTGTTTGGAGTTATAAAATTAAGTATATATTAAATATTATTTATTTTTGCTGCAATAAAAATGTACATTATTTTGTATATCTATGTTTTTTTAAATATTATATAGAATAATGGAGTATTCCGATAAACATAATATTTATTTTTTGTATCATTATTTTCATGATGTACCAGGTCAATGATCTTTAGAAATCAAGTTGGGAACTGTAGCCTGTATATAATGGGTCGGCTGCAAGAATAATCCATAAATTAAAAATGAAAAATATCTGGAGGATTTTTTGTAACCCATAATAAGTAAATCTATTTTAATGAAAACTAATTTGGTTTTAATTGGGCCACAAACATGCAAAAAGATATATGATGGTGGAATTAATAGGGCGATTAGATAAGATTTGTGAAAGTTTTGATATTGGCCGTAAGTGATAGTAATTTTTCAAACTTTAAGTAGGGAATAGCGCTATGTAGTTGCTATTCAACTTATAATAAATGGATCTTATTTGTAATATGGCTTTTTACTAGATGTACTTTATATGTATTTCCATTCCATGTGACCCAGGTCATATTTTTTCTCCTACATAATGTTTAATTTCCATTTTGATTCTCTGGAAATAAGGAAGGAAAGGTTTTCCAGTGCTTTGAGTAGGAACAATTAAACGGATAGTATGAAGAATAAAGTAATGATCATCACGGGTGCCGGAATGGGACTTGGATTAGCAACAGCGAAGGAATTGGCATCAAAAGGTGCGCATCTGGTTTTGGTAGATTACAATGAACCCGCATTAGCTGAAGCAAAAACGGAAATATCTAGGGAGTTTCCTGAGGTTAAAGTGGTAACCGTTTTTGCGGATGTATCGGATGAGGAGGCGACAAAAAACTATGTTAAAGTGGCTGTAGATACCTTTGGTAGAATCGATGGTTTTTACAATAATGCCGGCATAGAAGGGCGACAGGCCCGTATGACTGAATATGATCTTGATATCTTTAAAAAGGTCATTGACATTAATTTGATGGGAGTGTACTTTGGCTTGCGCTATGTCATTCCGGTGATGCAAAAACAGAGGTACGGCAGAATTGTAAATGCAGCTTCAGTAGGCGGCATACGTGGGGTGATGAACCAATCGCCCTATGTGGCAAGCAAGCACGCAGTGTCCGGTATGACTAAGAATGCGGCTTTAGAATACGGTAGAGATGGTATCTTAACGAACGCCATTGCCCCAGGAGCCATCCTTACCCCTATGGTTGCGGAGGCATTCAGGCAGATCAATCCAGCAGATCCCAAAGCGGCAGAGATAGAATATGCTCAGCATAATCCTACCAAACGCTTAGGTGAACCGCATGAAGTGGCAAAGGTGGTGGCCTTCCTGTTAAGTGAAGATAATTCCTATATAAACGGACAAACCATAGCTATCGACGGTGGAGAATCTAACATTTACGGGAATGCCTGATTTTCGTAGAAATATATAGAGGTAAATTACTAGCCCAAGCCCCGTTATGGGGCTTTTTTTAATTCGTCTCACTTAAATGTACACTAGCCCTCTAAAATGTGGGTTCACCCAGAAGCAAAAAAACTAAAACCTTTCAGTTTCAGGGGTTAGAACCCAGGACCGGAGTTCAAACAGGGAATAATGTCCATTTCCGGGATAGTAAATCAATTTATATTTTAGAACAAAAGGGATTACTCAGGAGGGCTTTGGAAAAACAAGTAGTAAAGATGATCTTCAACATAGAAACGCTTATGTCTATTTAAAGAAATGCATTGATAAGGAGAGCTATTCACATTAGGATTATATTGTACCTGGATTTGTTCTGAATTTAAGTGTTGTCATATGTAGGGCTACTTAAACTAGTATTGCCTTTTCTTCATTTCTCTTTAACATTTCCTCTTTCCAATGTAGGGTATTCCTTAACTTAATGTTTCTAGTAGTGGCTTTTTGGGATTTCAAGAAAGTATTTCAGTGAACATCCTTCCATGAATCTATTTTTGCCCTGTTGTATTTATTTTAACTCTCTGAAAGATTCCAAATATTTTGCATCCTACATTTTTTATTTATTTGTTTTTATTCCACAAATATCTCATAAGCTTTTAGCATTACTCGAGCCTAAGTTCGTAAATTAATTTCACGAAAAATCAAGTATTTTTTATATTGAAAAATGAGATATTACATCTATAATTGCAGAAACATTTCACATTAACATGAACAGGATTAAAGAGGTGTTGGAAATAAAAGGTATAAAACAGACTTGGCTAGCTGAGCAACTGGGTAAAAGTTATAATATGGTAAACGGTTATGTGCAAAACAGGCAGCAGCCCAGACTAGAGGTGCTTTTTGAAATTGCAAAGATATTAGACGTGAAACCACAAGAATTATTAAAAGAGAGATTATGACTAGTATTTTACAAAGACAAGAATTACAAAGTAAAATATGGAAAATAGCCAACGAAGTTCGCGGCTCAGTGGATGGATGGGACTTTAAACACTTTGTGTTAGGTACATTATTCTATCGTTTTATAAGTGAGAATTTTACGGATTATATAGAGGCAGGTGATACTTCTATAAATTATGCTAAATTCAAGGATAGCGATATTCCAGAAGAAGTAAAAGTAGATGCCATAAAGACGAAGGGGTATTTTATTTATCCTTCTCAGTTGTTTGTAAATGTGGAGGCTAAAGCTGATGACAATAAGAATCTTAATACTGATTTGAAACAAATCTTCACGGATATTCAAAACTCTGCGAATGGTTATCCTTCGGAGCACGATATCAAAGGTTTGTTTGATGATTTTGATACCACAAGTACACGCCTTGGGAATACTGTAGAAGAAAAAAACAAACGTCTTTCGGCTGTACTTCATGGTATAGCTGAATTGAATTTTGGTTCTTTTGAAGAAACAAAGATTGACTTGTTTGGAGACGCTTATGAATTCTTGATACATAACTATGCGGCTAATGCAGGTAAGTCAGGTGGAGAGTTCTTTACACCTCAGGAAGTATCGAGATTATTAACACGTATTGCGTTGCATAAGCAAACCAAGGTGAATAAGATGTATGACCCTGCAGTTGGGTCTGGCGCCTTACTTCTACAAGCCAAAAAGCTTTATGATGAGCATTTTGTGGAAGAAGGCTTCTTCGGCCAAGAAATTAATCATACGACCTACAACTTAGCGCGTATGAATATGTTCTTGCATAATGTCAATTACGATAAGTTCAATATCGCTTTAGGGAATACCTTGACGGATCCTCATTTCTTAGATGATAAGCCGTTTGATGCCATTGTTTCTAATCCTCCGTATTCGGTGAATTGGATAGGTTCAGATGATCCAACTTTGATCAATGATGAGCGTTTTGCTCCAGCAGGTGTGTTAGCACCTAAGTCTAAAGCGGATTTTGCTTTTGTAATGCACGCATTAAGTTATTTATCGGGTACTGGGCGTGCAGCTATTGTTTGTTTCCCTGGTATTTTCTATCGTGGGGGTGCAGAACAAAAAATCCGTAAATATTTAGTAGATAACAACTTTGTAGAAACGGTGATATCCTTAGCACCTAATTTATTCTACGGAACGAGTATCGCCGTAAATATCTTGGTATTATCAAAGCATAAAGCTGATACCAAAACGCAGTTTATTGATGCTAGTGGTGAAGCGTTCTTCAAGAAAGTAACCAACAACAATATCCTTGAAGAAAAGCACATCGCTGAGATTCTTCACCTGTTTGATAGGAAAGAAACGGTAGATCACGTAGCGGTAACTGTAGATAATAAACAGATTGCCGAGAACGATTATAACCTATCGGTAAGCTCGTACGTAGAGGCGAAAGATACACGCGAGGTGATTAACATCGAAACGCTTAATCAAGAATTGGAAAGTACGGTACAATCCATCAACGAGCTTCGTGCTTCTATTGCGAACATCATCAAAGAGATTGAAGCATGAGTGAACTGATATTATATACCACCGAAGACGGTTTAACCAAAATAAACGTCAAATTAGAGGACGAAACCGTTTGGCTAACCATAGACCAAATGGCGGAATTATTCAATAAAAGCCGCTCTACTATTAATGAGCATATCTTAAATATTTATCAGGAAGGTGAATTATTAGAAGCGGATACCATGAGAAAAATCGGAATTTCCGATTTTTCTACCAAACCGACCAATCACTATAATTTAGATGTCATTATATCAGTGGGTTATCGTGTAAAATCTATTCAAGGTACACGCTTCCGCCAATGGGCTACCCAACGCCTCAAAGAATACATCGTCAAAGGGTTTACCATGGACGATGACCGTCTAAAAGGCTTGGGCGGTGGCAACTATTGGAAAGAATTACTCGACCGCATTCGCGACATTCGTTCGAGTGAAAAGGTGATGTACCGTCAGATATTGGATTTGTATGCCACGGCGGTGGATTACGACCCAAAAAGCGAAGCCAGTTTGACCTTTTTCAAAATCGTACAAAACAAATTGCACTATGCCGCACATGGGCATACAGCCTCTGAGGTGATTTATATGCGGGTAGACAGCGACAAACCTTTTGCAGGATTAACCAACTTCAAAGGCGAAGCACCTACCCAAGCTGAAGCCATGATAGCCAAAAACTTCTTGGAAGAAAAAGAACTCAAAGTACTCAATAATCTGGTAGCGGCATACTTCGACTTAGCAGAGCTGAACGCCATAGAAGAACGCCCCATGCGCATGGACGACTACATTCGCGAGTTGGACAACATTCTCAACAGCACAGGGCGTAAAGTCTTGGATAACGCAGGCAGCATTTCTACGGAAAAAGCCAAAGAAAAAGCAGTAGCCGAATACAAAAAGTACAAAGCCAAAACCCTCAGCAGCGTGGAAAAAGAATACCTCAAAACCATCACAGCATTGGAAAAACAAGCCAAGCAAGCTGATAAACTAAGCAAAGCCAAAAAAGGAGGAAAAGCATGAGTACATTAAAAGCATTATTGAAAGATGTGCCGGTGGAGTGGAAGGCTTTGGGAGGAATAGTGAAAACGAAAACAGCACCTTCAAAAATAAAGCGTGAACACTATTGTCTTTCTGGATCAAATCCTATAATTGATCAAGGGGCGCAATTTATAGCAGGTTATACTGATGTGAATTTTCCTATGGTTGAAAAAAATGAATATATCATTTTTGGCGATCATTCAGAACATATCAAATATGTTGATTTTTCATTCATTCAAGGTGCTGATGGTCTAAAAATTTTAAATTCGAAAAACAATAATGTAAAATATCTCTATTATTGCTTTTTAAGTTTTTATGAAAAAGAGGGAAGTTATCAACGCCATTGGACAAAAGCTAAAGAAACTTTAATCCCTATCCCATACCCTAATGATCCTGAAAAATCATTAGCCGTTCAACAAGAAATTGTAAGGGTTTTGGATGGTTTGAGTGAACAAAATAAAGCCTTAACCGCTGCTTTAGCCCAAGAAATAGACCAACGTAAAAAACAATACGAATATTATCGTGAAGAGTTGTTCCGCTTTGAGGGTAAGGAAGTGGAGTGGAAAACTTTGGGGGATGAAAATGTTGGGAAATTTACTCGAGGTAGTGGATTGCAGAAAAAAGACTTTACTGAATTTGGAATTGGCTGTATACATTACGGACAAGTTTATACATATTATAATACTTACACTTACGAAACCAAATCTTTTGTTTCGGTAGATTTTGCTAAGAACGCTAGAAAAGCCAAAACGGGTGATTTAGTTATAGCTACTACAAGTGAAAATGACGATGACGTATGTAAAGCTGTAGCTTGGTTAGGAGAAGAAGATATTGCTGTAAGTAGTGACGCATGTTTTTATTCACATTCATTAAATCCCAAATTTGTCGCATATTATTTTCAAACAGAGCAGTTTCAGAAGCAAAAAAGAAAATATATAACTGGTACAAAAGTTCGCAGAGTAAATGTAAATGACTTAGAAAAAATAACTATACCAAAACCAGTTATAACTGAACAAGAACGCATTGTCCATTTATTAGATCAATATGATGAAGCGACTAAAAACATTGTTGCGCAATTAGAAAGAGAAATAGAACTGAGAAATAAGCAATACGAGTATTATCGTAATGAGTTGTTAGGGTTTAATGGTTAATGGATAATGGTTAATTGTTAATGGTTAATTGTTAATGGTTAATTGTTAATGGATAATGGTTAATGGTTAATGAGATGAGAGATAATGTCGTAAAAAACAAGAGTTTTGTATTTGCGGTAAGGATTGTTAAGTTGTATCAATATTTGTGTGAACAGAAAAAAGAATTTGTTCTATCGAAGCAATTGTTACGATCAGGAACATCTGTTGGCGCAATGGTTCGCGAGGCAGAACATGCAGAATCTAAAACAGATTTTAAGCATAAAATAGCCATCGCACAAAAAGAAATAAACGAAGCACTTTATTGGCTAGAACTTTTACAAGCAACCAATTATCTAAACGATGAGCAATTCAAAAGTATACATAAAGATGCCGAAGAACTCATAAAACTAATAACTTCCATCCTCAAAACAACCAAAAATAATCTTAATTAATCATTTACCATTAATCATTAACCATTAACCATTAATCATTCCCCATTATGTACAACGCCATTGCCGAATCTAACAATTTCATCGTACTAGATAAATACGACAAGCATTCGTACACTTATGAGCCTGCAGCTGGTTACCAAACGGAAGCAGCTTTAGAGCGTGAATTTATTCAGGATTTAGTCAATCTGGGATATGAAAACGCTTTCCATATTAAGTCATTGGATCAGATGCTTGCGAACGCGCGTATACAGATACAAGCATTGAACGATATGAGCTTCACAGATAGCGAATGGGTGCGCTTCTGTGAGGAATACTTAAATAAAGCCAGTGATGATTTAGTAGCGAAAACACATAAAATACAGAATAATCATATCTATGATTTTGTGTTTGATGATGGGCATATTCAGAATATTTACATCGTTGATAAAAAGGACATTGCACGAAATAAGGTGCAGGTTATCTCGCAGTTTGAGCAGAAAGGAACACACGCCAATCGGTATGATGTAACGATCTTGGTGAATGGACTTCCTTTGGTGCAAGTTGAATTGAAGAAACGTGGGGTAGCTATTCGTGAGGCTTTCAACCAAGTGCACCGATACAGTAAAGAAAGTCTGAATGCGGAAAGTTCATTGTTTAAGTATGTACAGCTATTTGTGATTTCCAACGGAACAGATACGCGTTACTTTGCCAATACCGTAGAGCGCAACAAAAACAGTTTCGATTTTACGATGAACTGGGCGAAGGCGGATAATAATCTGATCAAAGATTTAAAGGATTTTACGGCTACATTCTTTCAGAAGCAAACGATTTTGAATGTTATACTGACGTATTCTGTATTTGATGTAAGCAATACGCTATTGATTATGCGACCCTATCAGATAGCGGCAGCCGAGCGAATCCTATGGAAGATAAGAAGTGCGTATAATGCTAAAAAATGGTCCACTCTGGAAGGTGGAGGCTATATTTGGCATACAACGGGATCGGGTAAAACCTTAACCAGTTTTAAAGCAGCTCGCTTAGCGACTGAATTAGAATTTATAGATAGGGTGTTCTTTGTGGTCGATAGAAAAGATTTGGACTATCAAACCATGAAGGAATACCAACGTTTTTCTCCCGATAGCGTGAATGGTTCCGATAATACGGTAGGGCTAAAACGAAATATTGAGAAGAAAGATAATAAGATCATTGTAACGACGATTCAGAAATTAAATAACCTGATGAAGAGCGAGCCTAACTTGGACATTTATGACAAGCAGGTGGTGTTTATCTTCGATGAAGCGCATCGTTCTCAATTTGGCGAAGCGCAAAAGAATCTAAAGAAGAAGTTTAAGAAATACTATCAATTTGGCTTTACAGGAACGCCCATCTTTCCACAAAATGCTTTGGGGGCAGATACCACAGCGAGTGTGTTTGGCAGAGAATTGCATTCTTATGTCATCACGGATGCGATTCGTGATGAAAAAGTATTGAAATTCAAGGTGGATTATAATGATGTACGTCCACAATTCAAAAGCATAGAGCAGGAACAAGATGAGAAAAAATTAAGTGCTGCTGAGAATAAAAAAGCATTTTTGCATCCTGCACGTATTAAGGAAATCTCTCATTATATTATAAAGAACTATCGTTTAAAAACACATCGCAATCAAGCAGGTAACAGAGGCTTCAATGCCATGTTTGCGGTAAGTAGTGTGGATGCCGCTAAGATGTATTACGAAGCGTTGAACGCGCTACAAAAAGACAGTGAACGTCCATTAAAAATAGCTACGATATTTTCATATGCAGCCAATGAAGAACAAAGCGCAATTGGTGAAATTGTAGATGAAACATTCGAGCCATCGGCTATGGATAGCACGGCTAAGGAATTTTTGTCGCAAGCCATTGGAGATTATAACGCTATGTTCAAAACGAATTTTGGGGTAGAAAGTAACGAGTTCCAGAACTACTACCGCGACTTGGCGAATCGCGTTAAGAAGAAAGAAATAGACTTAATTATTGTAGTGGGTATGTTCTTGACAGGATTTGATGCACCCACATTGAATACCTTGTTTGTAGACAAGAACTTGCGTTATCATGGATTGATGCAGGCGTTTTCTAGAACGAACCGTATCTATGATGCGACCAAGACGTTTGGAAATATCGTTACGTTTAGAAACCTAGAACAAGCGACTATTGATGCTATTACGTTGTTTGGGGATAAGAATACGAAGAATGTTGTATTAGAAAAGAGTTATAAAGAATACTTGGAAGGTTTTACGGACATTGTTTCCGGTAAAGCAAGAAGAGGATACAATGATATCGTACATGAATTAAATACCAAGTACCCTGATCCATCGGAAATCGTTACGGAGAAAGATAAGAATGAGTTTACCAAGCTATTCGGTGAATATTTACGCGTAGAAAATATTTTACAGAATTACGATGAGTTCAATCATTTGAAAGCGTTTCAAGCTATCGATAAATCTAACCCAGAAGCCGTAGAAGCCTTCAAAGAGGAGAATTTCTTGACGGATGAAGATATTGTTTTCATGGAACAGATGGAGGTAATACCGAACAGAACAGTTCAAGATTATCGCTCAACTTATAACGATATCCGTGATTGGATTCGAAGAGAAAAAAGTGGCAAAGAAAGTGAGGAATCGGGTATCGATTGGGATGATGTTGTATTTGAAATCGATTTGTTGAAATCACAGGAAATTAATTTAGATTATATCCTGGAGTTGATTTTTGAACAGAATAAGAAAACGAAGAGCAAAGCGGATCTTGTTGAGGAGGTGCGTAGGGTGATTCGTGCGAGTATAGGCAATAGAGCGAAAGAAAGTTTAGTGGTGGATTATATCAACGAAACCAACTTAGATACTATTGAGGATAAACCATCGATATTAGATTCTTTTTATGAATATGCCCAGCGTAAGCAGAAAGAGGAAGTAATGGAATTGATTGCTAATGAGACTTTGAATGAAGAAGCTGCTAAGCGTTATATATCAAATTCCTTAAAGCGTGAGTTTGCAACAGATAATGGTACGGAACTGAATGCTATCTTGCCAAAAATGAGTCCGTTAAATCCTCAGTTTTTGACGAAAAAACAAAGTGTTTTTCAGAAGATCAGTGCCCTAGTGGATAAGTTTAAGGGCATTGGAGGGTTTTAGGAATGGGAATGGTTTTAAAAAAAAGGTACGTTTTCACCACTATTTCTGTAAAAAGCCATTTTTTTAGATAGGGTAGTGTGTTAATATTAAATAATTAAAGATGGATACTTTTTCTTAAAATTTATTTCTGACATATTCATCAGTGAAGCTGCTTTACGAGAATCAAATTGTTTTTCTATTAACGCTGCTCTAAAAGGATTTGTTCAAAGCGGTTACTTTCCTTGCTGTAAGCTCCCCCGGAAATAGTACATTTTAAAAGTAGAAGCTTGTCTTAAGTTTTAATATACTATCCTACCCAATCTCCCACCACCCCCAAAAAGCAAAAACCCCCAAAACCTTTCCGTTTCAGGGGTTAGTACCCCTTCCCGAACTAATATCGAACCGGTTTTTAGAAGATTTGGAGAAAGTGTCTCGATTGGTAGTTACCCACCTGTAGTTTATAGGGCGGATACGTTTATACTAAAATAATACATTTCAAGCAGAAGGTAAAACTATCAGCCTAATAGCTTATTGTACTTTCCAAGCTTAGAATTGCCATTAAACTCTCAATAGTAGAGAGCTAAACAATGACCTAAGAAATAAGTAGAACTTTAGCACTCCCCATATCCAGCGTACCGAATAATAACAATTTCTACAAAATATCCATTTAATACTTCCTAATAACGCTTTCTAGCAGGCACCCGGTTGGATAAAATATGATTTTTAGTAATATACAATTATAAAAAAACAGGAAGCCCATTTAAGTGGCCCCCTGTTTTATGAAGCTAAAATTATTTCGAAGCGTTAATACCCGCTAGGTTTCCCGTTTGTTTTAGGGATTATCATTTCAGAACCTTTCGTATACTTTAGCTCTTTCTCTTTAACTATCAAGGTTACTTCATCGACAATAACAGGATCTTTAGGAAAATCAAGATCATTGAATGATAGTCCCTTTACTAAAAGATCTTCCAAATCAGCATCTGTTATTCCTACGTATTGACGGCTCCAGCCGCTACCAGGGTCTGTACAAATGGTTAATCTTTGATCGATCCGATTATAATTGAGTATGAACCGACCATCTTTTTTTGAAAGAACCTCATAATACTGTTTGTCCTTCGAGCTTTTACTATAATGTTCGAATAAAGTAGATACCGCTTCTGACCGCTCAGTTTCTTTATCACCGCTTTTTACATATACAGTACTCACTTCGGGTTCCACCTTATTAAAGCAGGAAGAAAATAAAAAAGCAATCAGTAAAAAAGTAGGGAAAAATAGTCTGTTCATGTTTTTAATGTTAAAATTTGTTATTCCATGTGAACGCAATGTTGATGGCCACCATATAAATTATTATATAGATTATTCCATGTAGTTGAGTTGTTTCCTCCATGTAGAACGAGTATCCCGGTCCAATTAGTACTTTTATCATAGAAAGTACTGCTGTTTGCCCTAGCGTACCAGGTATTCTTTATTTTCTCAAAGTTAGGCATTTTTCTAAACGGCCCTATGCCCCACTTAACCTCATCGTCCATCCAGTTCCTGGCTGACATATTATTATGCAGGTCCATTGCCGCCTCAGGAGTATGGTTTTGCGATCCGTCATTATTCTTTTCGTGCGCAGACGTACCATTTTGCGCAAAGTTTATGGCCTGGGTCTTGCTGGCCGGGGCGCCGCCTAAAATACCTCGTATAATAAGACAGTTCCAAAGACTATGTTTAAAGGCATTGTTTTTTTGATTATCAATATCTACACCCCATTCAACCATCGTTACGTAATTGGCATCATTGGCAGCCTGTGCATAGATGGCCCCATAAGTTGGATTGCCAAGCAATACATTCCTTTCAGGGTCAGTTAAGCTACCAGGAGATCCGCCCGAAATCTTAGCACTTAACTTCGACTTTTCCAATGCTAAAACATCCGGAATAATATCATTTTTAACAATTGTATTGTAATAATCAAAAATGAAGTCCACTTTGGAGAGTGCATCCTCCAAACTTTTAATAGATGGGATATCGACCAAAATGCGTTTTAAATCCTCATTTGATATGCTATCATAGTTTACCCTCGGGTATTTGACAAGATGTTTATTGAAAATTTCAAGGATTTCATCGTAGGTGAGATTCGCACTATTTATCTCCCTGGCTTTCCTGGCGGTTTTGCCATTCATATAACTATCAAATTCTTCCTGTGTTTGCCCGAAAAGCTCCTCAGGGAAATTTGCAGGAATTTTAATGGTCTCCCCTTTGAAGGATATAAATTTATCAGAGGGTTGTTCTGTTGGTTGTAGACCGTCATTTTTACAGGACATCAGCGTTGCTGAGAAAAGTAGAGCGATTGCAAGCGAAACATTTAGTAGATTCTTCATACTGTGTATATTAAGATAAATTAAGAAATAAACATCAAAGGTTCAAATAAATTAAAAATCCGACCAAAGAAATCGGCACTAAATCCATCAAAAATTTAGTAAACGGTAAGCGATAAACGTATAGATATATGTATTCTTAATAAAAGACAAATTAAAGATGACCTGATTTGGTTCCTTTTGTCTTTAGCCGACGACAAAATTAGAAATCCAGAAGAACCTCAAAAGGTCGGGCCCTTACGGATTACCAGGAGAAAAAATCTTCCTCATATTCGCTATCGCTCAGGAGTGTATTTTTTCTCCGGTAAACCTTGTGAGCTTCTTTACCCGGATTCCTGTGGGATGGGTGTAGGAAAAAGAAAAAAATATAGTGTTATCTTTTTTTGGGGTTAATGATCTCGGGCGTATATGAATGACCGGTTGAGGTGTTGGCCGTTAGGTCGGATCGGGATTTTTTCGTTATCAATATATCCGCTGGCCTGCATACAAATATATTAGCTATTTCTTCCAATTTTTTAAGCGCTATATCCCCTACATTATTTTCTATATTTGTATAGGCTCTCGTAGTGATTTTTAGTTGTTCCGCTACATAACTATGTTTATAATTTTTTACAACTTCTCTTATCTGTCTGATATTATCGCCTATTATCTTCGTTTTTGCTAATTTCATACATTATAGTATAGTTTGACTCTTAAAATCGATCAAAGCTTCCCATACTTCCTTAAACACTTCCATACTTATCCGACATTCTTTGTACTTTTGTATAATGTTCTCAGAGCGTTGTTTTCAAATTCCAACTCTCTGTTTTGCCTTAGCAACAGTAGTTTTTCTTGATTGGCTATCACTGCTTCAAGCCCCAATTTGGCAAGTCGCATGTGAAACTGTGCTGGAATAGAAATGGGTAAGTTTTCGGACAAGGCAGAATTATTGATAATTTCCTTTTGCTGCTTCAATGCATCTATCCCCATTTGGATATTGTAAAAGCTGCCTATCATGAAGTATTCTGCCGGTATATTATATACGGCTGCCAGCTTTTCCGCCATTTCTGACGACATTGGGGTAAGTTCTAGTTCCAGTTCATTATAATCGGCCTCAGATATTCCTAGTTCTCTCGCGACCTCTCCTTTGGATAAGCCCCTAGCCTGTCGGGCTGTAAATGCGATCTTGTTCATTTTTTACTTTATTTGTACATTTGCAAAATTCTTCTTATGCTGATGACAATCCTAAAATCGATAGTGGTAAATTAGCGTCGGAATCAGATAATCAAGTACTAAGACAGGTATTTTAGCAGAGGGTCTTTTGTATCCGGGAAGAGGTTATTAAAGGTTTTAGATTATTATGGAAAAAAAAGCAATACATCAAGGCAGGAACGTCCGACGGTTCAGAGAAATGCTAGGATTAAAGCAGGAGGCTTTAGCCTATGAATTGGGCGAAGAATGGAACCAGAAGCGCGTCTCTACCATGGAGCAAAAGGAGCAGATCCAGGAGGATATTTTAGAGCAGGTGGCAGCGGTGCTGAAAGTGCCTGTGGAGGCGATTAAGAATTTTGACGAGGAAAGGGCGATTTTTAATATCCAGAATAACTACGACAACGCAAATCAGAATGTCAATTACCAGTTCAATCCGGTCGATAAGCTCTTCCAGGTTATAGAGGAGAACAAGGCCTTGTACGAAAGATTGTTACAGTCCGAGCGGGAGAAGGTTGAGATATTGCAAAAGGTGCTGGAAGGCAGGTGAATGAGTTCATCAACTTTTGATATATTTTTTCCCTGACTTTGTACTGCTTGTTTCGAGATCCGTTCTGATTGAAGGTGCTTCTGCTGTTAACCCTGTCGTTCCGGCTCCTGCGCTCCAGGGCAATCGCCGGATTCCGCTCGAAGAAAAAATGACGGGGCCTGTCCCCTTGGGTGCAAGACCATCCGGCGGTTTACGGTGCGTGGGCTGTGCGGTTGGCTAAATAGCCGGATGACGAAGTGAAGGCTTGCAGCCGTCATTTTTTCTTTTGTAACTTTCGTTTGCCCTGGTCGCAGACATTTCTTATTGAGCATATCGTAAAGTCTGGAAGACAGTTCAAAAGTGTTTCTATCTATCAAACCCTAAGCCCCTGTTTCCTTCTTCTGACCCTTTCCTGATTCTGGTTTGATTCCATTGCAACTTGCTGGCCTAATGCTTTTTCCAGTGCAGCTAGCGAATAATTCCGACCCAAATCGGACCCTTTCATCTTAACCTTAGTTGAGCTATGAAAGAAAGAGATTCCCCGGCCTAGATAAGTCTTGTAACCTTCGCCTGCTAATCTCTCTTTCAACTGCTGTATAGAAGACACTTCCGGCAGTAACTTGTCTATTACTATTTTCAGTTTTAAGTGCACCTTGTCTTTTACTTCCAGCTCGCTTTGTCGTTTCTGGTTGATCTTCATATCCGGGGTTGCGATTAAGCTGAGCTCCTGCTCCATCCTCCGGCAGAATCTTCCAGTTCGAGCATAATTATTAAAATGGTCCGCCGTATTCTTTCCGTTGTGGTTGATCCGGTTGGCGATAATGTGAAAATGAAAGTGCTCAGTATCCTGATGTTTAAAGACTACCATCTGATTCTGCTCAAAACCAAACTCCCTTGCGAACTCTGTCGAAATCTCAATAATCTTTTCGTCGTCAAGCCGCTCACCCGGAGCAAAACTAAAGGATTGGTGCCAGACGTATTTATTAAGCCTTTTATTGTTTTGGTGGTTGTCGATGTATTGTCTTGCCAAGTAGTCCAGGTTAATCCTACCGTCACTATGCATTTTGAGGGCCAGGTTCTGAATATAGACAAGCTCGCCCCGGATGTCTTCAGGCCTAAGCTGCCTTTTCATCCTGGCGGTAAGTTCCTTGTCATAGTAGCAGTATTCCAATATCCCCTTGATGTAACTGCCCAGGCTTGCTTTACCGATCATCGTATTGGTGTTTTGGATTCTGGTTTCGTTGTATTATTCCTTTAAAAGTATCGGTTATTACCTCGTGAACCATATCCGGAGTTTTGGGATTTGCGCTCTTTACCTTTTTAATCTCCTTCAACGGTTCGGAGTAGTAGGCCTCGTATTTTTCATGAAGTACTTGTAATTGCTTTGCCATCCGGTTTCCGCTATCCAGGATCATCTCCTTGCTTTGACCCGGTTCCAGCATTTCCTTCAGGTAGCTATTTGTCTGGCTTATCCAGGTCTGTGCTTCATTGAGCGTTTTTTGAAAACTTCGGATTTCAAAATTTTCAAACACCCACCGGGTAATCAGATTAGCCAATAGCCTTACCTGCTGGCTGCTTTCCTGCCACTGTCTGGAAAGCATCTGCCGGTCTTTAGTTTTCAGCACCGCCAATGAGAGGATTCCGGCAAGCTGTTCCAATATCTGTACTGTTTCTGCCGTTTGGGACGGCAGTGCTCGTTTCTGCGGTCTTTTAAAAGGTACATCTAAGGCTAACGTCAAAAAATATTCGCTGGCCGACAGGCCGCTTTTTTGAACCTGTTCATTGATCTTGCTTTTCTGCTCCTGGGTCAACCACACTGAAAAGTGGGCCCTTTTGGCAGCTCCTTTAGCTTTAGGAGGTCTGCCGGTCTTTTTTTCTTTTCCATTTGTCTGTCATAATTTAGCTATGAGCCTGTTAAGGCGAATAGCGGGGGTCCAGGGGTTTTCCCTTGGCCAGTTTCGCCGGTCGGAGCTTTTTTGCGACGTACCGGCGATAGCTGGCTGTGGGCTAAGCCACCCCTACACCCTATGAATGTTCACTCTTGGCAGCGTTTGGCCGCTAAAGTTTAATAAAGTTCACTTGTCCGTTTTATGTGTTGGTTTCTGGTTCAGTGGTACCAGAACCTGCTGCTTTTTTGGGTCGAATATACAGTGAAGGCCTGCTATTGCTTCTCCATCATGCGGCAGCTTTAGCACCAGATATTGAACCTTGTCTTTTTCTATGATTTTACCGTTCTGTGCTAAGACCGTATAGTCTGTGATGTTTTCATAGGCATCGACAGTACTTTTGATTTCCTTAAACCGCTTTTCTGTATACGCATACCAAAAAATAAGGGCAGCGATTATGCCTATCGCTACTGCAAGTGGGGCCATTTCGCCTAACCCGTACAACCATGCCTGTTTGGCTGAGCTGAATTGTAACACCCGTTGACTCTTGCGGATTCTGAACTGTGCTTCTTTGATAGCTTCCGTAGTTTGGCTGACTTGACTAGTCAGGACAGCGAAGTTTTCGTGAATTTCTTCCAGCAGCATCGAGGTCCATTCATCCATCAGGTGCCCGTACTTTTGGGTGTACTTTCCTTTCAGTCGGTTAAGCCTTTCCTTGATATCGTCATGCATAGCCAAAATGCTCTCTTAGTTCCTTTCTTAAACTGATCCTTGCACCTGGTTTGTATTGCTCCAAACCGTATCCCTTTCTGATACCGTCCAGTATCTGGATCCCCAATAGGCTGTTGGCATCAAAATCCCCGAATCTTTCGTGTTGTATCTCCATAGCTTGACACTTGCTAGCGAGCTCATTGGATAGGTCCGGGTATTGCTTGAATGTATTCAGGTTCTCCCAGGCGGTAACTTCAAACTGGCCACCTAGTACCGCTACCATTTTTTCCAGGTATTCACCGCAGGGCCTGTAGGCGCCACCTGCCGCCATGATGATATGAAAGACAGCCTGAAAGCCTACTTCATCGCACCAGGTTTTAAAATCAAGATCACGGGCAATAAGCGCTGGAAACTGCTCGCTTTCGGGAGCGCCGAAGTCCATGAAGATTTCCGGGAAGGAACTCTCGATCACGCTTTCAACGTACCCCACGAAAAGGTCCCTTACCAGCACTTCCCGTTTATCGATCAAGGAAATACTTTCCAGCCTGTCCTCCCCCAGGAAAGTGAGTTGCCTGGAAGAGGTTTTAGTCGAGCTATCCACATCGACAAACAAAGAAGAGCGGCCTGATTCGGTAAGGGCGCGCAGGTAGGTGTACAGACTCTTGCCAACTCCACCTTTAGCCTGTAGAATAAAATGAAATTTTCGTATCATGATTATTTAGAGAATTTGGATTTAACAATCAGGTTTTCCTGTAGGTCGATTTTGTCAGGATCGGTCCAGCCTGCTCCCACTTTTATCCCGGAAGGGCTTTCAAGCTGGGTCTCCTTGGAAATAGAAACCGGTAGCGTTCCGGGCCTTTGGGCCAGGGTCTTTAGCGGGCGCTTTTTAAAATGGTAGCGACAAAATTTGATATCTTCTGCCTTGATCATTCCCTGACGCCCCAGCTGTTTTGAGATCATATCCGCGATGTAAACGGCCGACATTTCCGATTCGATCAACTGCTGGTAGAGCCGGTAGAGGATACGCCTGCGTTTCTTATCACGGCGTTCAAACAGGTCAACTAGGATTTGATTGTCCATCACGCTGATCTGTTTGAGATTTTGTCGATAGGATTTCTCCTTCCTGCTTCCATTTGTAGACGTTGGCCCTGATATACTTAATATCGCGAGCAGTCACCAAAGCTTTTCCTAAATCCCGGTTGATGATCTCCACCAGGTACCCTACGGAATAGGGTTCTTCAAAAAAGTTCCGGTAGTAGTGATAGAGAAACCTTCTTCTTTTGGCGTCCTTGCGCTCATAGAGCGTAAGAAGTAGCGCTCTGGCTGGACTTAATCCTGTAGTCGATTGATTGGGCCGTTGGTTCATTGTAAAACGAGCTTTTAAGGTGAAACATAGCCCAAAGCTCGCCGGTCGTTTAAGCTTTAGCGTTCCTGCTCTTCCGACGGGAATAAAAAGAATATTATTGGAAATTTCCGCTCTTTTCCGGCGCTAAAGATCCCGGATCAGTAGATTGCAATCCTGAACGTATTTGTAACGTGTGTGACCGGGAGAACATAGGAATGTATCCTGTTGTTCGGTTTGGAAAATTTTCTCAAAAGATTCCGGGGAGATGTCATGTTTGAGCCAAGTGTTAAAGAGCGCTGCTACCGGTGGGGCGTTAAGCTCTTTGGCAATATGGCCTTGCCGGTTTAAGCAGAAATAGAGCGCCCCCAGCAGTAACCTGGAACCGCTTCCGCTCTTTCGGAACTGATAAACTCCTGCTCTTTCGGATTCAGAGAGCCATTGCTGCTCCGAAAGAATCCTGATCAGTTTTTGGAATTTTGCTTTCTTTGCCTCTTCATCTTTCCCCTCTAGGATATGGTAGAAATGGGGGAAGGGTAGCTTTTTTGGAGTTATATTTTTACTGGATCGAGCCGGGCTTTCCAACAAATGCCCCAGGTTTGCCTCCATGTCCTTTTTCCAGAGGACTACGTTAACGGGATAGTTTTGTCCATGCGGTAGGCTATCCAGCCATTGGTAGATTTCCACGATCGTTTGCTTCTTGGCTTCAAAAGAACTATAGTCGGGCCGGGAGATAAGTTTTTCGATAATGAAGTGGTTGTCAGAGAGAAGGTAGCTGAACCGGGCCCGCATCAGGTTGATCTGCTCGCGCTTATAAGTAGGAATAGTCCAGAGCTTAACCGGCTGCTTTAAATCTTCTGTGAGCTCTTCAAGAAACCGGCAATGATCATCACCTATTGAAAAAATATACCGGTTGTGATATAGGATCAGTAATCGGTTTAAAAAAGTCAGCTCGTTGGCATAAAAGCTACCTGTCAACTCCTCTGACAGGTATTTGAGCAAGGGATATTGTAAATTTGAATGCAGGTTCATCTTTTTCTTCGTTTCGTTTCACACCTGGACCAGGGATAAACCCCCTCCTTTAAAAGAAGATAAACCCCCTCCTTTAAAAGAATATGAATTAAAAATAATCAATTATGAATATAATTTCTTCGTTTTATGTTATAAATATAAAATTTAGCTGCTAAAAGACATTTTCTTTAAAACATAATGTCATATCTTTAATACTATGGAAGCTTTTAAAATATCCGATAGGCCCACTCTTGCCCCCAAATGGTTCTGGGATATGGATTATGAGCGAATAGACTGGCAGGCATCTTACAAATCGATCATAGCCAGGATTATAGAGCGGGGAGGGCCGGAGCATTGGGAAGAGCTGATCCGTTTCTATGGTAGAGAGAAGGTCTTAAAGGCGCTTAAAAGTGAAATCGTATTTCTGCCCGATTATGCTATCGAAAAAGTGAGTGTCTACTTCCGAATAGAGAAAGAGGAAATGTTATGTTACATACGGAAACGGTCGAAGCCAGGACACTGGATCTGATCCGGGCGCTGATGTCGGATACAAAATTACAAGCGTTTTTCCTTGTTGGTGGAACTGCGCTGTCACTAAAATTGGGACATCGGATTTCCATTGACATCGATATGTTTAGCGATAAAGAATTTGATGCTGAATCGATAGGGGCGCACTTGAAAGGAAAATACGGATTAACTGATGACCAGGTGATAAAAAACGGGGCGTTTGGCTTTATTGATCAGGTCAAGGTCGATTTTATTAGCCACCGATACCCCTTGCTCAAACCTATGGAAGTAATCGATGGTATACGGATGCTTTCGTTAGAGGATATCGGCGCAATGAAATTACATGCTATTGTTCAGAACGGAAGCCGTCTGAAAGATTTCATCGACGTCTATTACTTGTTAGAGAAAATACCATTTGGCTTGCTATCTAAAGCATATTGTCAGAAATACCCGAATGCTACCCCTCAAATGGCTCATTCCGGTCTGCTATACCATGCCGATATTGATTTCTCCGTACCCGTAACCATGCTAAAAAGCAAATTAGACTGGGCAATAATCAACGATCGCCTTAGAAATGCAGTGCTCAAAAATCATTGGTCAGTCTTTGAACAGGATCAGCCAAAAGAGCAAACCAGGCAAAAAAGGGGTAGACGCCTCTGACTATAATGTATTAGCTCTATCCATTTATATCCCATACTTCGGACGATCACTCCCGAGGGATACTTCTTTTCAAAGTATTAAATGCGCACATGCGTAGCCAGAGTAATTACTACATCACTTTAAAAAGTTCCTTTTTATTCCGGAAAGAATAACAGGAATAAAAAAAAATTGGCGATCTCTAGGTTTGCTGCTTGAACTTAAGCAGCAAGACGGGTATGGAGGAGACTGGAAAAAAGGCATTCCCGGTTCAAAGGGTCATTGAACTATACAAAGAAGAAGGGATTGAGCTTACAACTCAACAAGCTGAACAAATATTGGAATTCTCCCAAAAATTGATTAATATCGTAATTAGTCAATGCATGACAGGGCTTGCCCCTGTCGAATCAACAACCGGAAAACATCATGAAGATTGCATATCTATACGTCAGGGTCAGCACTGACGAGCAGGCTGATAAAGGTTACTCCCAACGTGGACAGGAGGAAATGCTCCGCAAATACTGTGAAATCAACCGGATCTCGGTCAGCAAGGTTATTTATGAAGACCATTCGGCCAAAACTTTTGAACGACCTGCATGGGCCGGGCTTCTTAGCGATCTCAAAAAAGCAAAAGGCAGGGTAGACCTGGTTCTGTTTACCAAATGGGACCGGTTTAGCCGGAATGCAGGCGATGCCTATCATATGATTGGGGTTTTGAGAAAATTGGGGGCCGAACCACAGGCCATTGAGCAGCCGCTTGACCTCTCTGTCCCTGAAAATAAAATGATGTTGGCCTTCTATATGGCCGCACCGGAAGTAGAAAATGACAGGCGTGCCCTCAATACGATCGCTGGCATGAGACGTGCCCAGAAAGAAGGGAGATACATGGGGGTTGCTCCGATAGGGTACATCAACCGGATCTCCGAATCGGGAAGAAAGTATATTGCCATCGACCAACCACAAGCGCGTTTGCTCAAACAGGCTTTTGAAGAAGTCGCTACCGGGATCTATACCGTTGAAGAGGTTTACAAGCGGGCAGCCCGAAAAGGCTTGAAATGCGGAAAAACCACTTTTTGGAGGGCGCTTGAAAACCCAGTGTATTTTGGGAAAATTGAGCTCAAAAGCTATCGGGATGAAAAGGCCAGGCTGATAGATGGACAACACGAAGCCATGATAACCGAAAAGCTGTTCTATGACATTCAGGATGCAATTGACGGAAAACGAAAACGGCAGCGTCCCAATATAAGAGAGCTTTCTAATGCCGCCTTTGAGCTTAGGGGATTCTTAAAATGTCCCAAATGCGGGAAAGTTCTGACTGCGAGCGAATCCAAGGGAAGAAGCGCTCGTTATGCCTACTATCACTGTCGTGCCTCCTGCGGTGTTCGCCACCCCGCTCCGGTAGTTAATGAGGTGTTTGTCCGGGAGCTTCAAAAATTCAAACCCAGGAAAGCCACGGTTAGCCTTTTCACGGAATTGGTTGTTAATGAGTTCTCCGATCAGATAAGAAGCCAGCAAAAAGAAAAGAAGCGCGTTTTAGAGGAAATTCAAAAGCAGAACGAGAGGTTAACAAAAGCCCGGGAATTACTGTTATCCTCTGTTTTGGACGCTAAAGATTACAAAATCATTAAAAGTGAGGCAGAAGATCAACTGTTGAAGCTGGAAGCAAGGTTAATTGAGGCTACAAACCAGCGTCAGCATACGCTCGATCTTGATTCCAAGGTGGAAAGGGCTATTTCAATCCTCTCAAACCTAGACGAAATCTATCAAAAAGCCGATATAAATAGAAAGCGCGAAATCATCGGTTCGATCTACCCCGAAAAACTCGTATTTTCAGAAAACAATTGTCGAACCGGAAGAATCAACAAAGTCGCCGCGCTTATCTACAACATTAACAGCACTTTACCTCACAAAAAAACCGGAACTTCCGATGAAAATTCATCAAAGTTCCGGTTGGTACCCAGGGCCGGAGTCGAACCGGCACGAGTGTTACCTCATTGGTGTTTGAGACCAACGCGTCTACCGATTCCGCCACCTGGGCTCGCGTTTGGGATTGCAAAAGTAGAAGGCAGATCTGTTTTTTACAAGCATTTCGCCTAAAATTTTGGAGATTTTTTTTACTCGTATCTTAAACTTTCTATTGGGTCCATCTTAGATGCCTTATATGCAGGATAATAGCCCGAAAGTAGCCCTACCACCACACAAACCACTAATCCCATAATGATCCAGTTCCAAGGTGCCGTGAAGGATCCCTCTCCGCTTGACATTAAATAGGAGACCAAATTACCCGCTGATATGCCCAAGATCACACCGGCAATACCTCCCAACAAACAGATGACCACTGCCTCCATCAAAAACTGGAAACGGATCTTAGCCGGTGTGGCACCCAATGCCTTACGAATACCTATTTCCCTTGTCCTTTCCGTCACCGTTACCATCATGATGTTCATCAAGGCGATAGATGCTCCTAGAAGCGTGATAAAGGAGATTCCAAAGCCTCCAATACGCATATATCCCGTAACCTCATTGAACTCTCCCAATAAGGCGTCTGCACGCTCCACCTCAAAAGAATCAGGATCTGTGGTGCGGTCTTGGCGGACTAGTCGCATGATGGCGGTCCCTTCTGCCATGACTTCATCTATATCTTCAGCATTGGGTACAGAGGTAGTAATGGTGTAAGCAAATCTTCCGTCGGTATCCGCGTTTCTTCCCACTTCTAAAGGAATAAGTGCCATGCGGTCATCGTTCCCGCCCGTCATGCTGCCTTTTTTCTGAAGTACACCAACGATAGTGAAGCGATCCCCTAAAATAAAGATATCCTGTCCTAGAGACTTTCCCCCCGGAAAGAACTTTTCTGCTACATCATAACCTAGGACGGTTACCTTAGATCCGTAACTTCTATCGGTCTCTGTCAGGTTTCTTCCTTCCAGGATCTTATATCCTTTCAGGCCTATGTAGTTTTCGTCAGCGGCGATGATGGAGTTATTTGGATTAGACTTTTCGTTTTGATATTTGATCACTTCAGCTCCGCCCACCATAGTATATACCGATATTATGGCATTTTCTGATTCTGAAAAGCGTTCTTTGTAGTCCATTGCTTCGCGGAAGCTGATGGGTTTGGTCACCTTTTCTGCTCGTCCAGATCTTCTGGCCGAAAAGTCGTTTTTAGAGATAAGGTCAAAGGAATTAACACCCATTCCTTCGAAACTTTTGTTGATGGCGCCCTGCATACTCTCTATGGCCGTCAAGATGCCCACTAAGGCCATGATTCCAAAGGTGATGATGGCGCTGGTTAGCACCGTTCTAAGGGCATTCGACTTTATAGAGCGTAAGCCCTCCAAAACATTTTCTTTTACGTTCATATTGCTTAACTTTGAAACGCACAGACGTGCCTACAGTTATAGATGCAAATTTCCAAAGCCTCATGTTAATTAGCAAGCACTTGAAATCCGCCTTTTTGCCGTTCATCATTTTTTTGAGCCTTTTCCGGCATGCTGCTGCTAACCAGGTCATGATTCCTATGGATGAAACCCAGAAGAATCACCTCAAGGCTTACGGCATAGCATTCTGGTTATTGAAGAACTATGATACGGAGATCGACTGGCTATTGAACTACCGTGGAGGGAGCTTTTTGATCCCTTATACCCAGAATTCCATCAATGAACTCATCATTCGTGGAGTAAGTTACGAAATTATTTCTGATGCAGAAGCGGGTCAGATTCTGGCTACGGTCAGGGATCCTAATGTGAATATGGATGCCGTTAAACTGCAAAAGGCTCCCAAGATAGCCGTTTACACTCCCAAAAGCGCTATGCCCTGGGATGACGCGGTGACATTAGCTTTGACCTATGCAGAAATAGAATTTGATAAAGTGTATGATGATGAGGTACTGGAAGGAAAATTACCTGAGTACGATTGGCTTCACCTACATCATGAAGATTTTACGGGGCAATACGGGAAGTTCATTGCTCATGCCCAAAGGAAATGGTTTCAGGATCAGAAACGTGATCTAGAGACTACGGCTAGGAAGCATGGTTTTAATAAGGTCTCTGAATTAAGGGCGGCAGTAGTGATGAAGATGTATGAGTTCGTGAACGGAGGAGGCTATATGTTTGCCATGTGTAATGCTACAGATACTTTTGAGATTGCTTTAGCGGCTCAAGGTATAGACATTGTGGAGCGCATGTATGATGGAGATGGAATGGATCCTAAGGCGGATGAAAAGCTTAATTTTAATAATACATTTGCTTTCAAGGATTTTAAATTGATCAAGGATCCTTATGATGTAGAATTTTCCAATATTGATCATAGACAAGAGCAAAGGGGAGTAGTGGAGGGCAATGATTTCTTCCAATTGTTCGAATTCTCAGCGAAATATGATCCTGTACCCACCATGTTGACCCAAAACCATCAGAGTTTGATCAAGGGCTTTATGGGGCAAACAACAGCCTTCCGTAAACAATTTATCAAATCTGAGGTCCTCATTCTGGCTGAAAACAGGGAGCTGGGAGAAGCCAGATACATTCACGGAACAGCGGGTAGGGGATTTTGGACCTATTATGGAGGACATGATCCGGAGGATTATCAGCATTTTGTGGATGAAGAACCTACGGATCTTAATCTTCATCCGAATTCCGCCGGATACAGATTGATCTTGAATAATGTTCTTTTCCCCGCAGCAAAGAAAAAGAAGATGAAGACGTGATTGCTTCACTTACTTCCTAGAATATAGGCTGGTGGTGTATTCCATTTCTTCAACTTCAGGAATGAAAGGCATTTTAAACTTGGATCATTGTCATTATTTACGATTTGTCGGGTGAAGCATTGGTGCTAAATGGGAAGCTACGGAAGTAGTGTTTTATGGCGCCCAACCTCTGCTGGAAATAGGGAGATATTTAGCCGGTAAAAGAGAAGCTGATAAGGATAAATTATACGCCAAGGAAGAGTATAATTCAGGAAAATTAAGGTCGGGAGTATCTTACACAGCAGATAAGAAGTAAATCAAATACAAAGAGAAGTATTCGCATCCTCGAATAATGGGACGGGGTCAATAAGATACGCCTTCCTAATCAATCGCCAAATTTCATACTCTCTGAAAAGAACTTAATAGTGATAGGTATTTTTATCCATGCTAAGGGTGAAATCGAAGATTTTCGACTAATGAATTAGGTGTCTGAAGATTTTAAGCCGGTAGTTGAAGCTATGTGTACGTCTCCCCATTTTAAGTTTGAGCCAGTTAAGTTAGGTGGGCAAGCGGTGGCTCCTCCCTACTGTTTCAAATTTAAAACTGCTGCTCCTTAAGTTTTGGCGTGATATTTGAATCTGGTTCACATGTGAGAGCTAGATGGATTTTTTTATTTTTTATTTGTTTCCAAATCCAGGGACAAGTTCGCTATTCCGTAAAAATAGGTGGTTTATACTCCGTAAACCAAAGGGCTCCATTTTGGATAAAAAGTAATCAATTCGGCACGGTTCCGGACTCTTCTAATACCCTCTTTTTTGAACATGCTGTTCAGTGGAGTCACAAAGGATTGGAATGGGGAGCACAGATGAATGTTTGGAGTGGGCATCAAGCTCGAGTATTGCTTCCGGAAATTTATGGATCCTATAATGTGGGTGGATTCCGCTTCTTGGTGGGGAGGAAAAAGCAGTATCACGGTTGGGGTGATTCTACCCTTTCTTCCGGTTCAATGACCTGGTCAGGTAACGCACTTCCTATTCCGGAGGTACAAGTGTCTATACCTGAGTATAGGCGGGTCTGGCCGAAGGTTCTAGCCATTAAAGGTCATTATTCCCACGGGTGGTTTGGAGATCAGCACTTTGTTAAGCAGTATTATTTGCACCAAAAATCACTTTATTTGAGGTGGGGAGAAGGGAAGGTCCGTTTTCATACGGGTATCATGCATCATGCGCAGTGGGGCGGTAAGCCTAAATATGACCCCGGTCCGGAAGGTTGGTTAGCTCACGGACAGAGATTCGCTAGTGGAGGCAAGGTGTATAGAGAAGTAGTCTTCCCCTTTACTAATCCTCCGCGGGACTCCGCAAAGGTGGCTAGCTTTGACTTTGAAAACCGTTATGGAAATCATTTGGGACAGTTGGATTGGGGTCTGGAAGGAAATATGGGGAGTTCCGTTTGGAAGGTTTACCGCCAATTGCCCTTCGAAACCGGGCAGACCTTTAGTAGTCTTGGAAACCTGGATGACGGGGTGTATGGCATTTCGCTAAATAGAAAAAAGGGCGTAATAAGGCATTTGGTTTTGGAGTTTTTACATACCACAAACCAAGGCCTGTATAGATCCGGTTTTCTACGTTTTATAGGATATAAGGGTAGGCATTACGGCAGAAATCAGAACTATTATTTTTCACATGCCCAATATTTGGACGGTTGGTCTTATGAAGGAAGAACCCTGGGTTCTCCATTCTTACTCCCCAATCCGGATATACGGGACGAGAAGACGGTAGATAGTCCGAATTATTTTGCCAATAATAACAATATTAAGGCAGGCTATGTAGGTCTAAAAACACAGTTGAATTCTGTTAGTATGATCACAAAAGTATCTCTAAGCAGAAACTTTGGAACCTATCATAAAAAAATTCAGGCAGATCAATTTTCCTTAGGTCATAATATGGAGATTCCGGTATCCGGTGCCACCATAGCCGTAGAGGTGGGAATAGACCACGGAGATCTCATTCGAGATAATTTTGGGATCCAGTTATCCTGGAAGAAAACTTGGCAATAAATTACTTGCGCACACACAGTAATTTCTTTGCTTTTATGTACTATTTTTGCGGATTAATTAGTACAAGACCTTTTAATCGGATTTTGTGAAGAATATTCGGAATTTTTGCATTATAGCGCATATTGACCATGGTAAGAGTACTTTAGCAGACCGTTTGCTAGAGTTTACGGGCACTGTTTCCGCCAGAGACATGCAGGCCCAGTTGCTGGATGACATGGACTTAGAGCGAGAACGTGGTATTACCATTAAATCCCACGCCATTCAGATGAACTATGAGTTTCAGGGTGAACAGTATACTTTGAACCTTATAGATACTCCGGGGCACGTGGATTTTAGCTATGAAGTTTCCCGTTCAATTGCGGCCTGTGAAGGAGCGCTTCTAATTGTTGATGCGGCGCAGGGGATAGAGGCACAGACCATTTCCAACTTGTTTTTGGCTTTAGAATATAACCTCGAGATCATTCCGGTAATCAACAAGATTGACTTACCAGGTGCCATGATCGAAGAGGTGAAAGACCAGATCGTGGATCTGATCGGTATAGATCCTGAGAAAATAGTACTGGCTAGTGCGAAGGAGGGTATTGGGATTACAGATATCTTGGAGGCAGTAGTTACCCGTGTTCCGGCTCCTACAGGGGATCCAAATGCGCCTTTCCAAGGCTTGATCTTTGACTCCGTTTTCAATTCATATAGAGGGATTGAAGTTATTTTCCGCGTGAAAAACGGAAGCATACGTAAGGGCGACAAAGTAAAGTTCATCGCTACGGGTAAAGAATATATTGCAGATGAGATTGGGAGCTTGAAGTTGAAAAAGCAACCGAAGGACGTGATAGAATGTGGTGATGTAGGATACCTTATTTCCGGAATTAAAGTGGCGAAGGAAGTTAAGGTAGGGGACACCATCACCCATGTAGATAGACCTTCTACTGAGCCAATCAAAGGTTTTGAGGAAGTAAAACCCATGGTTTTTGCCGGTATTTATCCGGTTGAAACCACTGATTTTGAAGAGTTGAGAGACTCCATGGACAAACTGCAGTTGAATGACGCTTCCTTAGTTTGGGAGCCTGAAACCTCTGCAGCTCTTGGATTTGGTTTCCGTTGTGGATTCCTGGGTATGTTACACATGGAGATCATACAGGAGCGTCTAGAAAGGGAATTTGATATGACGGTGATCACTACGGTGCCATCCGTGAAATTCCTGGTCAACACGAAGAGGAAAGAGCAGATTCAGGTATCAGCTCCAAGTGAGATGCCTGATCCTAACCTGATTGAATCCATAGAGGAACCCTTTATCAATGCTCAGATCATCACGGCCGCGGATTACGTGGGTCCTATCATGAAGCTTTGTATGGATAAACGTGGAGTGGTGAAGAACCAGGTGTATCTGACCAGTACGCGTGTGGAATTGACCTTTGATATGCCTTTGTCTGAGGTGGTATTTGACTTCTTTGATAAGTTGAAATCCATATCCAGAGGGTATGCATCCTTAGATTATACTTTGATAGGATATAGGGAGTCTAACCTAGTAAAATTAGATGTGCTCTTAAATGGAGACCCTGTGGATGCCCTTTCAGCCATAGTACACAGAGACAAAGCATATGAGTGGGGTAAGAAGTTGTGTGAGAAGTTGAAAGAGCTCTTACCTCGTCAGCAGTTTGAAATTGCTATTCAGGCGGCTATTGGTGCGAAGGTTATTGCCAGAGAGACGGTGAAAGCCATTCGTAAGGATGTGACGGCGAAATGTTACGGAGGTGATATCAGTAGGAAGCGTAAGCTCCTTGAAAAACAGAAGAAAGGGAAGAAGAGAATGCGCCAGATTGGTTCGGTGGAAGTACCACAAGAAGCATTTATGGCTGTATTGAAAATAAACTAATTAGGAAGCTTAACCGTATAAAATGGCTAAAAATTATAAAATTAAGGTCAAAATAATACGGTGATCCCTGAATTGATTTGTATTTTTGAAACTCGGTAGGTACATATAGAAAAAAAACAGAAAATATGGCAGAAGTAATTAGAATGCCCAAAATGAGCGATACCATGACGGAAGGAGTGATCGCCGCATGGAACGTGAAAGTTGGGGATGTAGTGAAATCAGGTGATATTCTGGCTGAAGTTGAGACGGATAAAGCCACTATGGATATGGAATCTTACTACGACGGTACCGTATTGTATATCGGAGTGGAGAAAGGTCAAGCCGTTCCTATAGATGCAGTTATAGCCGTGATTGGTAAGCCGGGAGAAGATTTTCAGTCTCTTTTAGGTGGAAGTGCTGCTACGGCAGAAGAAAAACCTGAAGCGCCTAAAGCGGAAGAATCCGCACCTGCTGTAGATACATCCAATATTAAAGCCGCCGTAATTAAGATGCCTCTTTTGAGTGATACCATGACAGAAGGTGTGATTCACAAGTGGTTGAAGAATGTAGGTGACAAAGTGAAATCCGGTGACCTTCTGGCTGAAATTGAAACAGACAAAGCTACTATGGAGATAGAAGCTTACGAAGAGGGTACACTATTATACGTAGGAGTTAAAGAAGGTGAAGCAGCAGCTGTAAATGCGGTAATCGCTATTATCGGAGAAGAAGGTGCTGATTATGAAACCTTATTGAAAGCTGAGTCTGCTCCTGCAAAAGCTCAGGCCGCTGCTCCTGCAGCAACACCAGCTTCTGCAGCAACACCGGCTCCGGCACCAGCGCCTGCAGCAACGCCAGCTCCTGCAGCAACACCTGCGAGCAACAACAACGGTAGAATTTTAGCTTCTCCACTAGCTAAGAGCCTGGCCAAAGAAAAAGGTATTGATCTAGCTTTAGTGAAGGGTTCCGGAGAAGGCGGAAGAATCATTAAAGCTGACATAGATAATTATGTTCCAGCGGCTGCTCCTGCTAAAGGTGCAACTGCCTTGACGCCGGCTATCGCTGGTCAGGAAAGCTTTGAAGAGATTCCATTGACTCAAATGCGTAAGGCTATCGCAAGAAGCTTGGCAGATTCTCAAGCGAATGCCGTAGACTTCCAGTTGACCATGGAAATCTGTATGGACAATGCTATCAAGGCTCGTGGCGTGATGAATGAAGCATCTCCAGTGAAGATTTCATTCAATGACATGGTATTGAAAGCTTGTGGCGTAGCTTTAAGAAAGCATCCTGAAATCAACTCTTCTTGGAGAGGAGATCATATCCGCAAAAATCATCATGTACATATTGGTATGGCGGTTGCTATTCCTGAGGGCTTAGTAGTACCTGTGATTCGTTTTGCAGATGCTCTTCCTCTATCTCAATTAGCTGCTACCACAAAAGAACTTGGTGGTAAAGCGAAGAGTGGAAAATTACAACCGGCTGACTGGGAAGGAAACACCTTTACAGTAAGTAACTTAGGAATGTTTGGAATTGATTCATTTACTTCCATCATTAATAACCCTAAGAACGAATCTTGTATTCTTTCAGTAGGTGGAATTAAAGAAACAGTGGCTGTAAAAGATGGTCAATTCTACGCTACAAACATTATGAAAGTAACCTTGACTTGTGACCACAGAGTGGTTGACGGAGCTACTGGTGCAGCTTTCTTAGTGACCTTGAAGCAACTTCTAGAAGAGCCTTACAAGTTATTAGTATAATCTCTAAAGCAGGGACTGAAGCTACGCGTCTTTTGGGACGTTTACGGCATCAGTCCCTTTTTTTAATTCTATGGAAAAGATCAAATCCACTACCGTCTTAGGTGTTTTTCATAATGGTAAGTTGGCTCTCGGTGCTGACGGTCAGGCCACCATGGGAAATACGGTGGCAAAATCAAATGTAAAGAAGATTCGTACCCTTGCAGGAGGTAAGGTGGTGGCTGGCTTTGCCGGATCCACTGCAGATGCCTTTACATTGATTGAGAAGTTTGAGGAAAAACTGAATACCTATAACGGCAACCTGAGACGCGCAGCTATTGAGTTAGTTAAGGAATGGAGGACAGATCGATACTTAAGTAAATTAGAAGCCATGATGATCGTGGCGAATAAGGAAGAAATGCTCGTGATCTCCGGAAGTGGTGATGTTTTAGAACCGGATAGCCAAGTGGCAGCCATAGGATCAGGAAGTATGTATGCACAAGCCGCCGCTTTAGCATTGAAAAAGCATGCTCCACACCTAAGTGCTGAAGAAATGGTACGAGAAGGATTGACAATTGCCGCAGATATTTGTATCTATACGAATCATAATTTTATCATTGCTTCTCCTGAAGAATAATGTCATACGTTAATGAAAATATCAAAGTACTGAGAAATCGAATGGGATTAACCCAGGAGAAGCTCGCGGCTTTGTTAGGCATTAACCGTAAAGCGGTGGGGTCGTATGAAGAAAACAGAGCCACCCCGCCACTAGATAAACTCAATAGATTAGCCTCCTTATTTGGGGTGAGTATGGATCAATTGATCCATCATAGATTTTCAACTGAATCTCCTCTTTTTGAAGAGCAAGCTCCTGAAGTCCCTACTGAAGTGGTGAAGGAGGCTCCAGCCCTTATAGTAGAAAAAAAGAAGCCTTTTTCACGTACTGCATGGATAGACGAAGCTATTCCGTACATCTCCTATAAGTACTTTGATAAGTATATCTTGGATGAAGATTTTCCACAGAGATTAGATGATATGCCGGTATTCCGTTTTCCTTTTATGGAAAAGGGAAAGAGCTATAGGGCCTTTGATACGCCTGTAGATTCGAATCTACAAGAGGGCATTATCATAGGAGAAGAATGTGATCTATCCTCTTTTAAAAGCTCTGATGATCCTGTGCTCGTGATTACTCAGGACAAAGGTATTTTATTAGGTAGAGTTCAGCAGGATTCTGTTTGGAAGATCAGTCTAGCAGACGGTAGAAACCTGATAAGTACAAATGTAAAAGAGATCTGGAAACCGGTAGGATTCTTCTCCAAGGGATTACCCAAAGCCGTTCCTGATATGAAGGGCATCGCTCAATCGATCAATGCCCTTAAAATGCAGATGGATTCGCTGTTATAGCCAGTTCTTCACTTTTTGTACCTTGTTGATGTAGGATTTCCCTAGCTCAAACCAATATTCATCCCCCACATTGAGGTATATACCCTTGCCTTTTGGTTCTTTGGTGCTGGCTTCTTCATATAGTAAATCTCCGGAGAACAGGTCCCTCAAAAGTGCATTTAGATCAGACCATCTTAAACCTTTTTTCTCTCCTTTTCTGTCTACTACTAAGGTTTTCTTAGCGAAACTTCCCAGATATACGGTTTTCTCTCCGTTTTCCACTAGTGTGATTTCTAATGGTTTTTCAAGTCCGCTGGCTTCCACTATAGCTTGGCGTAATTGTTCCGTAGTCTCTGCCCAATTGTTGTGGTTATTAGGATAGAATACACCGTCTTCTGTGTGTAATAACCAGAGGTCCTCATTTTCCTCCAATTCCTCTTTATTGGTCTTTTGAGTTTTCTTCAAAAGAAACTTGATTTCTTCTCTCCAAACCACCGGAAGCTCTCCTTTCAGGTGTAGGTCATCATCCATAGTGAATCCTTCTTCTAGGATCTCTTCTTCCGTCAAAGAATCACGATCCAGATATTCCAGATCCAGGGTATATTCTAAGCCTTTCTCTGTAGACTTTAAATCTATCTCTAAAGCGTAGGCAAAGGGGGCAGGTTGTAATGCCGAAGTTTGATATTGGATCTTGATCATAAATGCAATGTTTTCAATTTGTCAATTTTTCCTGATGCTGTTCTGGTAAACTCAGGTATGCTGATGATTTCTTTTGGTTTGTGGTATTTTGGTAAAGGGATTTGTTCCCAATTTATGTTTGGAGCTGGACCCTCTACCACCATCACTAGTCGCTGACCTAGCGTTTTATCTGGTAGCCCAAAGCAAAAGAAAGTGCCAATAGAAGGATATGCTTCAGCTATCATTCTTTCTACCACTTCGGCTTGAATTTTTACTCCACCGGAATTGATGGTTAAATCAGCTCTACCTTTCAGGACAAAGGTAGTGGGAGAAGTGAGTTCTACCATATCATTTGTAGTAATGGTTTCACCTAAAGTAGAGGGTGCAGAGATTTGAAGGCAATTCCTCTCATCTGTACTCAGATGCACTCCCTCAAGTGCAGTGAAATGCTCGTGGTTCGTTCTGAGGTCTTTAATTGCAATGTGACTGATCGTTTCCGTCATTCCATAGGTCTCAAAAACGGGCAGATCTAGCTCTTTGATTTTCTTTTTTAGTTCCAAAGGAACGGGAGCTCCACCGGAGAGGATAGCTTTAGCCGTTTTTAGCAGTTCAATATGCTTTGGAACCTCTAAAATGGCTTGCAACTGCATTGGGACGAAGGACTGGAAATTCTTTCCTCTGTTTTGATATAGGATGTAGGCTTGTGCTTCTAGTTCTTCGAATGGATTCCTATTGGGAGGTACGGCAAGGATTTCAGCACCTAATAAGGCCGCACGAATGATCATCATTTTGCCTCCTATATAATCTGTATTGAGATTACAAACAAAGAGATCTTCTGCATCCAGATGAAAGGCTTTTGTTGTCATGCCTGCTGATGCTTCAATGGCCTCTCGCGTCAATACGATCTCTTTGGGAGTTCCAGTAGAGCCGGAGGTGTATAGGGTGATTTGTTTTGCCCCATTATTCCAGGCATCATAAAGTTCCAGAACTTGATTCGGTCCTGATTTAGTCCGAATGACCTCTCCATCTTTGGAAATGTAAACCATGATGCAAAGTTAGAGGTATTTTGAGCTGAAAAAAAGGCAGAAGTATAGAGAATATATTTGATTCTTTTCCTGAAGATTAGAAGTATTCTTTTAAATTTGTGTAGAATTATTTAAAACAAAAAATCAATATGAAGAAGAACATCGCGTTAGCAGCTGTAGCTTCCTTATTCCTTTTTGCAGCTTGCAGTAAATCCAGTGAAAAAGCAGAAGATGCACATGCAGGACATGATCATGCTGCAGAAGCTTCAAGTACAGAGGAAGTAGCAGTAGCGGCTGAAGAAGAAACGGATAACGTGGCATCCGCTGATAATACTGTTTTAGAAATCACCATCAAAGGAGGCGATGATATGAAATTTGACCTTAGCACCATCAAAGCTAAAGCCGGTCAAAAGGTGAAATTAACTTTAGTACATTCAGGAAAGCTTCCAAAGGCTTCCATGGGGCATAATTTTGTTTTATTGAACAATGGTGTGAATGAGACGGATTTCGCGGCGAAGGCATTGGCTGCAAAAGATAACGATTACATTCCTGCAGGTTCTTCTAATGAAATTATCGCACACACTAAATTAGTAGGTGGTGGAGAAAGTGATACCATTGAATTCACTGCACCCGCAAGAGGAGCTTATAACTATATCTGTACTTTCCCAGGCCATTCGGCTCTGATGAAAGGTAAGTTTATAGTTCAATAAAAAAAAGCAGACTTAAGAGTCTGCTTTTTTTTTAGAAGTCTAAGTGGCAGTTGATCCATTCCCCATCTAAACGGGCATTATACTTCTTATAGAATTCTATTGCAGGAGTGTTCCAATCCAATACCTGCCACATCATACCACTGCATCCCACTTCTTTAGCAATCTCGATCGTTCTGTCTAACAGAATTTTTCCTAGGCCAGTACCTCTAGCTTTCTCTGTTACGATCAAGTCCTCCAGATATAATCTTCTTCCTTTCCAGGTGGAATATCTATAGTAGTACAAAGACATACCCACCACGGTTCCATCCTTTTCAGCCAGAATGCACTCGAAGGCAGGGTGCTCTCCAAATCCCTCTTTACGCATCCTTTCTTCGGTATTCGTTACTTCCTCCGGAGCTTTTTCATATACGGCCAATTCTCGTACCAGTTCCATGATTGCCGGTACATCTTCTATTGTAGCTTTTCTGATGTTCATCTGAATTGAAGATAGTGTTCCCATTTGTCAAGGACAGCTTGAAAGTCTGCTGGAAGTTCAGAATCAAACTGCATCCACTTCTTGGTAGTAGGGTGTATAAATCCAAGTGATTTTGCGTGTAAGGCTTGCCGCGGGATGATCTCGAAACAATTTTCTACAAACTGTTTATATTTAGAAAAGATCTCTCCTCTTAGCACTCTGTCGCCGCCATACGCCGCATCATTAAACAGGGGATGACCCAGGTATTTCATGTGGGCACGGATTTGATGGGTTCTGCCGGTCTCTAGATTACATTTGATTAGAGAAACGTATCGTAAGGATTTGAGTACCTCATAATGAGTTATGGCTTCTTTGCCATACTCTCCCTCAGGGAATACATCAGAGATCCTACGATCCTTGAAACCTCTGCCAATATGCGCATTAATAGTACCTTTGGGTTCCTTTGGTTCACCCCAAATCAAGGCGTAATACGTTCTCTCTGTAGTATGGTCAGCAAACTGTTTGGCTAGAAATTGTAAAGCATATTCATTCTTAGCAATCACCAATAGCCCTGAAGTTCCCTTATCAATTCTATGTACCAGACCCGGGCGAATTTCACCGTCTCTAGCGGAAGGTAAATTTCCAAAATGATAAACCAGAGCGTTTACCAAAGTCCCGTCCGGATTTCCATGTCCGGGATGAACTACCATCTCCTGAGCTTTATTCACCAGTAGCACGTCATCGTCTTCATAGACGATATCCAGAGGGATATTCTGAGGAATGACCTCTTTCGGTATCCTGCTGGATCGTACTATGGAAATGGATATATCGTCAAAAGGCTTTACCTTATAGCTAGATTTTACAGAAGAACCGTTGACCTTTACAGAATCTGTATCGATAGCATTTTGGATCCTGTTTCTGGAAATGTTCTTCAAATGGTGCGAAAGGTACTTGTCCAGACGCATCATAGATTGGCCTGAATCTACTACGATTTGAAGATTATCAATAAACTCTTCGTCTTCCTCTTCAAAATCAGCCTTGTTTTCGTCGAATGTGCTCATATTTGTGCAAATTTCGTGAAAGATGCTTGATTTTGAAAGTATAATTCAAATTCCTACTCCTCTGTATGAGTTAAGGGATATAAAATGGGAGTATTTAGGTCTGAGAGTTCTGGTAAAGAGGGATGATTTGACACATCCTATGCTCTCCGGAAATAAGTACAGAAAGCTGAAGTATAATTTGAATTATGCTAAAGAACAGGGTTTTAGCAGACTGCTGACTTTTGGAGGAGCATATTCCAATCATTTGTATGCTTTTGCCTTTGCTTGCAAGTATTTCGGATTTGAAGGTGCCGCTATTATTCGTGGAGAAGAATTGGATGCCAATAGTAGTCCTACTCTGGCTTATGCCTTTGAACAAGGGGTCGACTTACGTTTTGTAAGTAGATCATCTTATAGAGATAAGGAGCAATTCTACGATGATAAATCTTACATTATACCTGAAGGGGGTAGCAATGAGCTGGCCTTAGTGGGAGTAGAAGAGATCTGGTCGGAAATTCCTGAAAAGGCCGACTATATTCTCACGGCTTGTGGAACCGGAGGAACCTTGGCCGGATTACTGAAGGGAGCTCCCTCAGGCACAGAAGTAATAGGTGTTCCCGTCCTTAAAGGCGGAGAGTTTATAAAAGAGGAGGTGGAGAGATGGTTGCAAAAGCCCTTTACCCTGTTTACCCAATATCACTTTGGGGGCTATGCCAAGCATACTCCTGAATTGCTGCACTTTATTCAAGATTTCCAGACAAAATACTCCATACCCTTAGAACAGGTTTATACCGGAAAGATGTTTTATGCCTTTAATGATCTGGCAGAGAAGGGCTATTTCAAGAGGGGTAGTACGGTGGTTCTCCTGCACACAGGGGGATTACAAGGTAGAATTCCTATATTAGCATCATGAAGAAGAAGCATTTAGATAAGGCATTCACCTCGCCCGGTTCCTTGATCTACCTGGGAAAGGAGCGTACATTACCTGTTGAGATAATGACCATTCGCTACAATGAGGAGGAAGTAGTGTTTTCAGGGCAAAGGGTTGCAGGGAACGTGCATTGGTACAATGTAGAAGGTGTGCATGAGGCTGAGAAGATGGAAAAGATAGCCAAAGACTTCGGATTTCACCCCCTTTTAATAGAGGATGTGATGAATACCTATTCAAAGCCCAAGTTGGAGCATTTTGGAGAGAATAGTTTGTTCCTTATTCTTAAAATGCTCAAGATGGAAGGTACCCAGATCATTCCTGAGCATCTGGCCTTAGTCCTAGGTCCCGATTATGTAGTGAGCTTTCAGGAGGCAGATGGGACAGACGTTTTTGAGCCTATTGCTGACCGACTACAAGCTTCCATAGGCAAAACGCGTAAGGGAAAATCGGATTATCTCTTTTATTCCTTAGCAGATGTGATTGTAGATAACTACTATTTGCTGCTAGATGACTTTAGTGATCATTTAGAAGAAATAGAGCTAAGCGTCATTGAGAACCCTTCAAAGGTGGACCAAAAGCGGCTGTATGAGTTAAGGAGGGAGTTGTTAGTAATTCGAAAAGCTGTGGCTCCCTTAAGAGAGATATTTAGCGCATTGATTCGTGATGAATCTGCTTTAATTCATGCCTCTACGCATATTTATTTCCGTGATATCTATGATCATGTACTTCAGGTACTTGAGATGATTGATTCCTACAGGGAGATGTTAGAGAACATTCAAAATAACCTCTTGAATAATCTGAGTGCCAGAATGAATGGAGTGATGAAGACCCTGACGGTGTTTACGGCTATATTTATGCCATTAAGCTTTATAGCCGGTATTTACGGAATGAACTTCAAGAATATGCCAGAACTGGATCAGCCCAATGGATATTTTTATACCCTTGGAGGGATGGCTGTCCTAGGCATAGGACTGTGGTTCTACTTCAAGTGGAAGAAGTATGTCTAGTTTACACTCTTTATGAAAGCTAAATTTATAGATCCCAACTAGCCTTATTCCTGTTCTTGCTGGGTTAGTAATGGTGTGTATTTATAGAATCTTTTTTTATACTTTGCAGTTAGTTAAAATGGGTTTATCCATTCCGGTATAAATAAGTTTGAGACCCCTTATTTTGACTGGAGCTTGGTTTTTTAAAGATTAGCTCTCCCGTCATATCACCTATTAAGCTTCCTTCTAAGCCTTAATCTAATGCAAATGGGCCGTTGTGTGCTCCTTTGTAAACCTTTATTTTTCTGTGTTTATTCATAACCTTTTCAGTTTAAACATCAAGCTTCCCTGTACGTCTATTAGCGGTCTCTACCTTTTTTTCTGACAGGGAGCCATCGATTGCTATAATATCGTGCATGTGATATTGGTAGTGGAGTAGGATGGCAAGTAAATTACGGTTTGCTTTGAGGTGGAATTAGACGTGGAGCTTAAAGTATAGATCAGAATTATTTCTTGACAAAGGCTTTGACACTCTATAAAAGAATCCAATGTAGGAAATTAAGGAGCTGAAAAGGTGTTCAAGAAGCCAAATGGGTCACCTACTAAAATGCAAATTTTTCAAAATCATGTTTGAATCATAGTATAAAGATTTTCCTTATTCCTGAGGTAGGGGTTAAAGTGTAACAATAAAGCTTTAGTTTATTTAAATTTATTTGTGGTACTCTTATATCGGGTGTAAATTGCATCCATATGTATGCCGAAGTAGTACAGCCGGAATCCATCTCTCCTTCAGACCTAGATAGTTATCTAGAAAGGGGTTATTTTAGGTTAGGATCGAAGTTGTTTACTACCAGTTTCCTTTGTTTTGAAGACTCCCTTTTTGACGCTTTTTGGTTAAGAATAGATTTGGATGAATTTATTCTTTCCAGGTCACAGAAAGAACTGATGAAAAGAGCTGGGCGATTTACCATTAAGATTGCCCCATTCCTGTATAGTTATGAAGCTGAGGATCTGTTCCAATTGTATAGGTCAAGTGTAAACTTTTCACCGGCTAGGACGCTTGAGCATATCTTAGGAGAAGACCCAGGGCTATTCAACACATACGGGGTAAGTATCTATGATGGTAAGAAATTCATTGGATGCGGATTGTTTGATTTAGGTTCAACTTCTGCAGAGGGAATAGTTAGTTTTTACCATCCGGAGTATAAGAAATTCAGCCTCGGAAAGGTCTTGATGCTCGCTAAGATGCGTTATTGTCAGGAAAATGGGATAAGATGGTATTACCCGGGATATGTGGCGCCTGGATATGCCAAGTTTGATTATAAGTTGGAAGTAGGGAAGGAGTTTTCCTATTTTCTCGATTTGAAATCTAAGCAATGGAAGCATATCTCTGATCTAGAATTGAAGGAGCAGCCTTTATCGCGTATGTTAAGCGGTTTAATCCAAGTAGAGGGCTTACTTCAAAGCATGGGTTATAAGGAATTCCAATTGAAAAAGTATAGGTTTTATGACATCACTTTGGATACCTCCTATAGTGAATATGGTCTATTGACCTATCCCTTCTTTATACATTGTTTTTCAAATTCTCCGATGGAGGAGGTGATCATTGTGTTTGATGCCATCCGTAGTAAATTTCAATTGCTCCTTTGCTCCAAAGTTTTCCAGATCACCTTACCGGAGGAAAAGCAAGAATATTATTCCACATTCCTGCTGAAACCCCAATATCTTATCTTTGAAGATGAACAGGAGTTGAATTTTACCTTTGCCCTGAATGAACTACTAGGTAAGACGTCCAATACAGAAAATTTATCGTAATTTGCTTTATGATTTCCGAATTTGGCTATTTACTCCTCTTTATTCTGGCAGCTATTTTATTGGTACTGCTGGTCTTAGGTATTGCCAGATTATTGCGTCCTAACCGACCAAGTGAGGAGAAGAATGAGGTGTACGAATCCGGGGAACTACCTGTTGGAGATGCTCGCGTTTCCTTCAATATTCGTTACTACATAGTTGGGATCATATTTCTACTTTTTGAAGTAGAACTGGTTCTGTTATTTCCATGGTCAACGGTCTTTGGTGATGTGAATCAATTGAATGATATGGGTGTCAAATGGCTATGGTTTGCCGGATTTGAGATACTATTGTTCATAGGTTTATTAGCTCTAGGATTAGTATACGTGTGGAAAGAAGGCTTGCTGGATTGGGTTATGCCTGCTCCGGAAAATGAAGAAGTTAATTCACCTGTTCCGGGAGATTTATACGAAGCTTTAAATCAGAAATATGCTAGAAAGTCTTGAATCAAATTATTGGGAGAAGTCAGGAGAAGGGGAGGTGATTCTAACGAATCTGGACGAGTTGACGAACTGGGCCAGGGCTAACTCGCTTTGGCCTATGGGTTTTGGCTTGGCTTGTTGTGCTATAGAAATGATGGCCACCTTTGCTTCTAGCTATGATTTAGAGCGTTTCGGCATCTTTCCTAGAAACTCCCCGCGTCAATCAGATCTTATGATCATCAGCGGTACAGTGACCTTTAAAATGGCAGATCGGGTTAGGCGTTTGTACGAACAAATGGCCGAGCCTAGATATGTCATATCTATGGGATCCTGTTCTAACTGCGGAGGCCCGTATTGGGAACATGGGTATCATGTGCTGAAGGGCGTAGATAAAGTGATCCCTGTAGACGTTTATGTTCCCGGATGTCCTCCCAGGCCGGAGGCCCTTATAGGAGGACTTATTAAGTTGCAAGAAAAAATCAAACGCCAGACTTTAAAAGAAGTTAGCGGTGATTAAATGGCCTTGGAAAAGGTTTTAGATAAAGCCTGACCAGGTCTTAAGTAGGCATCAAAAACCACACAGACGTTTCGAATAAATGCTTTCCCCAGTTCTGTTACCTCCAGACTAGTAGGTGTATACTGGATGATACCGTCTGTTCGAAGTTCTTCCAACTGTCTTTCAAGTTCTTCGTTCCAAAATTCGTCAGGCCATTCTGCTCGGAACTTGCACATGATATCATGAATGATCTGTCTCCTTTGCAGGTCTTCCTCTGATTGTAGATGCCCTTTTACTACCGGGATTTTGCCTTCATTGACCATTCTAAGATATTCTTCCACATTCTTTTCATTTTGAGCCATAGCACTCCATACGTCACTGATAGCGGAGGCGCCTAGTCCTATTAAAAGTGGAGAATTCGTAGTGGTATACCCCATAAAATTCCGGTTCAAAGTGCCTTCTTGATATGCCTGGAACATTTTGTCATTAGCTTTAGCAAAGTGATCCATGCCCACTTCATAGTAGCCGTTAGCTTCGTAAAGTTCTCTGGCCATTTCATAGAGGGTCCTTTTTTGTTCACCGGCAGGTAAATCCTCTTCTGAATATCCCCTTTGTCCTATCCCTTTGATCCAGGGCACATGGGCATAGGAATAAAGTGAAAGGCGGTCAGGGTTCAAAGAAAGTGTCTTTTTTACGGTTTCAGTAAATCCTTCCAGATTTTGGAAAGGCAAGCCAAAGACCAGGTCGTGGCTAATAGAAGTATAACCTAGTTCTCTCGCCGCAAGGGTTACTTTCTCTACTGCTTCAAAGGGCTGAATACGATGAATGGCCTTTTGGACCTGAGGATCATAATCCTGCACACCGAAGGATACTCGCCTAAATCCTAAATCATAAAGTACTTTTAGGTGCTCATAAGTAGTATTATTGGGATGTCCTTCAAAGCTAAACTCATAGGAGTCAGGAAGGGAAGCCCATTCCAGTATCCCCTTGATCAATAGGGCTAAATTCTCCGGAGAGAAGAAAGTAGGCGTACCACCGCCTAAATGGATTTCTTCAATCAATGGCCTTTCCCCCATCCATTCAACATACATTTTCCATTCTTTAAGGACTGCCTCTATGTAAGGTACTTCATAGCTGTGATTTTTGGTTATCCTTTTGTGACAAGCACAGAAGGTACATAAACTTTCACAGTAAGGGAGATGTATGTATAGACTTAATCTTTTTTGTGGAGCATTCTTGACATTCGTTTCCCAATCTTGAAATGCCTCTGTTTTCCAGAACGGCATAGTGGGGTAGGAGGTATATCTGGGAACAGATACGTTATATTTTTCTATGAGCTGCTTCATCCTATGTAGGATTAAAGCTCAAAATTACCCTGTAAGCTCAGCTTAAATTATGATAAAGATCAAGTATAAAACCTGATCTTTACCATGACTTTCCTAGAAGCATCTTGATTCTCCTTTTAACTCTGCTCTTTAGAGATACTGGTCTCCTTTGGATGTAGTCATGCAGTTTGAAGCCTTCTTTAGGAATATCTAATGGTCCTCTCTTCACTGCAGTAAAACCTGAACAGACGTGTATACTTTCTATCAATCCTACATTCCCAGCTGCTTCAACTAAATCAAAGATCAGTCGGGTAGGCTCTGTATAATCAGGATATGCACTTGAGTCTTCGTGTAACCAATGTACCCATGCCCAGTCTTCAATAATATAATATCCTCCTTTTTTTACGTGTGGGAACACGATATTAAAGGAGGCTAGGGACTGATGGTAACGGTGTGAAGCGTCATCAAATACAAGATCTAATTCTTGATTACCTATATGCGTTTTGAGTATTTCTTTAAGTTTTTTACCGTCCGTCTGATCTACTTCCCAATAGTCATGAAAACTTTCCTGGTGTAGTTTTTTATAGGATTCAAAGGCTGTTCCTTTTCTACTTTTCATCAAATCAACTCCTATAAGTGTACTGGGTTGTAATAATTTGTGCCAAAAGACAGCAGAGCCCCCATCCCACATGCCTATCTCCAGCATTCGTTCTATTTTGGGGTAGTGTTCGGACTTGAAGAAGGCTTCATACATATCTATAAGTTTCTTGTCCTTATAGAATACGAAACCCGTGGTTTCATTTCTTTTATCATCTTTGAGGTGGACTTGTAATGCGAAGGAAATATTTTCAAGTGTTACTTTTTCAGTTTCCCATTTTAAGTTTTGAAATGCCATTTAATAAAACTTTATGATATATAAATTATTGCTACCTCAAAAAATAATCTAATGTCTAGAATATAATTGATATTTTTTGCAATATAGACATTTTTTTAGCTTATGGATGTAAACATTTTCCTGGTGCAAAATAATTTTTTTAATTAGAGAGAGAGGATTTAACGAAATGAAATCCTCTCTCTAAAATTATTTAAGAACCATAATTTTTGTTGAATAAGTATGGATTCCTTCAAGTACATTTAAAATATAAGTTCCGGCAGACAGTTTATTATTTTTTAATTTGATTGTATTGTTTTCTTTATCCAAAGTCATATTTTGTTTTAGTAATTCATTTCCATCTGACGAAATAATTCTTACTAAATAATTTGTATTTTTTTGTGCTGAAGGGAAATTAAATTTAATTTCAGAATTATTAACAATAGGATTAGGTGTAAGTACAATTTTGGGTAATTCTAAGTAAGTAATGTCGTTAAAATTAGAGTGGCGTGCTCCTGAGTTGGAGCAACTTAATCTCGCTATAGCCCATGTACCCCATAGGCAACCTGTTGAAGGGCCATCACCATTTTCTACCACTAATTTTAGAGAAGTTACTCCTGTAATATCTACTGTAATTGATTGATGACTTGGAAATCCAAATGAGGGATCACCAATAGTAGTTGAAGTGAAAAGTAAGTTGTTATTTATGTTATCATATACTTTAAATATCAATCTGCCATCTCCACATCCCATGCTACCATCCTCTTTTCCAATAACTGCTTTGAAGTAGTTATAATTATGACTGCCTAAATTATAAATAACTTCAGAATTTGCATGAGTTCCAATACCTGTGCCGGGATTAGTATTACTGTAGTTTACTCCGCCAATAGATATATCATAACCTCCAACATTTTTTCCTAATTGAACTGTAAGGTATCCTGAAGTTGCTGAAGTCCAGTTATTTGAGAGATATTGATCAGTACATGAAGAACTAGAGACAACATAACTAACAGAGCTGCTATTAGTACAATTTGCACCTTGACATGTTACAGAATATGTTTGAGGAGTATTAGTTGCAGTCACCGTTATGGAATTTCCAGTATAACTAGTGGACCAAACTGGTGTTCCTGTTGTACAAGAGGTACTTAATGTAACACTCTGTCCTTGTAATGGATTAGAAATAGATGCTAAAATTGGACTTGGGGAAGAACAAGGAGACGTATTTGATAATTGATAGAATTCATCTCCATTTTCTGACATTTTAACGTAATTGGGAGGTGCTGGGAAGTATAAATCAGATGGAGGCATTAGTCCGCCATAATCACTGTATTGCCATGAAAAGCAGTTTACAAAATTAGAATAACTTGATGAATTAAGGGTAACATCTGGCCTATTAAGCATTTCAGATCCTCTAACTATAAATTGTTCTGGTGAATTATTAATCTTTTGAACTAGCCACCATGAATTATGAAAATAGCGAGCTATCAATTGGTGCCCAGTTACTGTCCATGTTCCCATTACTAATCCATCTGATAACGTGCTACAAGTTTCAGATGTATTGTTAATTCCAGCTTTTACAGCATCTAATCTGCTCCTATCTATATTACTTGTTCCTGGGACTATTGTGGGGCAAATCCAGCCGCCTTCGTCATGTTCATTCCAAGCATATATCAACATTGTATTGGCAGGAGTTTTTGAAGGATTGTTAGTAATGAAATTTTTTGCAGCAATAATTTCATTTGTAATTTGTTGCAAACTAGCAGTTTCACCCCAATGATTATATTGATGTTGTGCATTACAAGTTGAGTCTCTTTCCCAGTCAACTGTGAAATCAATTCGTGGTCTGCGATCGTAGCCGACACTTATCCACGGTACAACATTCTTTGAGTTTGCCACAGATTGCCATCCGTTTCTTTGACTGGTAGAGATGTATTCAAATGAGAAATCTCCATATTTTCCACCAGGTTCAGTGGTATATTGGGAAAATGCATCTGCATTACTAATTTCGCTTTGACAGCCGTAACATAAAACCACCAAGTAGGGATTTCCAACAGATGGATAGTTGTTTTGGAAGTAGCTTCGCATTGAGGCAAGGTAAGCATCAGCAGTAGCAGAAGACATTTCATAATTATTATAATCTACATACAATAGTGGCCTGCCGCCTGCAATCTTTTGATAATCAGATCGTTGAAAGTCTAGTGCTATATAATCTAAGTCAGAATTTGGAGTGCTAACTCCAGTAATATAAGTAAACTTTACTTTTGATTTATAAGGACTAGTACTAGATTTATAAAGATTATATGAATAAAAGTCAGCACCATATTTATTGAAGGCAAAATAGTCTATTCCTGCGTCATAGGCATAGGCTATCTCTTGATCCATAACAGTTTGTGAATTACCATCTATAGTTATGGATATATTTTCGTAGTATGTGTATTGGTGATCTTCACACCATTTGCTATAAGAAACTGTTCTTGGAGTGTTCTCAACTCCAAAGAAGGGAATCCTATCGCGATATTGACTAGGGTTAAGTGAAATTTGTGTTTGATTGGAATTTGACCCATGAGCCCCATTATCCCACATATCCCACCTAATTACTCCAACCAATGGCGGGGTTTCATTGATAGTAATATTTTGTCTAAGTTTAACCTTGACAGAGTCATTACAATAAGTAGGAATCGCGGATATTGAGACTATAAATGCGCTCAATAAAGGTAGTAGAATTTTTTTTTTCATAAGGTTTTATATTGATTGTGTTCCATAAATGTCATGTGAAACTATCAATAGAAAAACTTATTTTTCATTTATTTATTAAATGGTATTGTTTCTAGTAACCGTAATCAATTTTGAAATCCTGTAATTTAACTTCTAAATTTGGATTTTCAATTTTATAAAGAGGTTTTTGACCATAAAAAGATGCCCACATAGTAAATGTGCTAGGTGGTCCGATGATATAGTCACAATTTGCTAAAGTGTACATATCATCAATAAAATGACCCGGTCCATTGTATGCATCTTTTTCAGAGATATCTTTTGCATTTATTTCGTCATTAGAGCATATTATAATACCAACGGCTAATCCGTTTAAACAATTTTTGATTTCTTCAATTTTTTTTCTGTAAATCTCATTTTCATAGTAAAATTTTCCATTCAGGAAGGTTTTATAATCACCTCTTCTAATATGTAGTCCAATTAGAATGTCATACTTTTGTCTAAGTGGTTTGATAAATAGTTCAATTTCCTCTAGTCTTTCATTAATGGGAGTAAAGTAGTCCCGTATAAATTGAGAATGTTTATAAAATGTTGAAAAAGAAGTATACCACGATCCACTTTTTAATATGATCTTTCCATGTGAATTTAAGTTGTCTATTGATGAGTGAACTCCACTTGAGTTAAGGTGATTTCCAATTTTTTGGTAAAGCCTCTGTGTGACTTTTAATTGTAACAATCTAATAATCAACTTATTAATAATATTAGGCCCTAAAGTAGTTCTAATTTGATTATGTAATATCTTTTCAGTGTATCCTTTAAAGTACTTTCCATATTCCGAAAAAAATAGGTTAACTAAAATTGTATTATTTTCTAAAGAATTCGTGATGAAAGTAGAGAATTCAAATAGTTGATTTCCAAGTTGGCCTGTTTTGTCTGTAAAAATAATCATACTTCTTTATCATATGTTTTCAATTTCTGCCACCGTCTTAGGTATAGGGTTTCCTAAGATCTGGTGCCCATTTTCAGTAACTAATACGTTATCTTCAATTCTAACTCCTCCGAATTGGAGATAGGATTCTAGTCGGCTATAGTTGACAAACTCCTTAAACTTACCTTCCTCTTTGTATTTTGATATCAATTCCGGTATGAAGTAACAGCCCGGTTCCACGGTCAATACGTTTCCGGTTTCCAGTTCTTTAGCAAAACGAAGCGATTTTAAACCCAGTTGGGTGCTACGCTCTAAACCTTCTTTGTATCCTACATATTGTTCGCCTAGATCTTCCATATCATGTACGTCCAGTCCAATGGCGTGTCCTAGACCGTGAGGCATAAACATACCACCTACGCCTTCGCTAACCATGGTATCTACATCTCCCTGCAAAAGCCCCAATCCCTTCAAACCTTCTATAAGGATTCTATTGGCATGCAAATGTATATCTCTGTAGGAGACGCCAGGCTTCATGGCCTCAATGGAATCCACTTCCATTTTAAGGACGATTTCATAGATGTCTTTTTGTTGGGTAGTGAATTTACCGGATACCGGATAAGTTCGAGTGATATCGCCGGCATAGTACATTTCCGTTTCTGCGCCTGAGTCATTCAACATCAACTGACCTGCATGCATTTGGTTTCCGTGGAAATGGTTATGAAGGGTTTGGCCATTCACAGAAAGGATGATAGGGTAGGACAATTCTGCATTCTGCATTTTGACCGTTCTCAGAATTTCAGCTACTATCTCATATTCCATTTTTCCTGGTTTGCAGGCCTTCATGGCGGCTACGTGCATAGCTCCACTGATATTAACCGCAGCACTCATTTCTGCTATCTCCTCAGAGGATTTAATGGCTCTTTGAGCTACTACAGCCTTGATTAGATCTACGGATGGTGCTTGAGAGATACCTAAAGTTTCTTTCAAAAATATGCTTCTGTCTCCTCTGTAAGGAGGTAGATAATGAACCTCATCCTTCTTGATAAACTTAGGAAGGTCTTCTAAAGGATGGATTTCTGTAACACCCACTTTTTCGGCAAATGATGACAATGGTTCAACGGGGCCCTCCCAGATGATATCATCAAGGGTAAGTTCATGACCAAAAATGATGGTTTTGTTCCCATCAATAAGCCCAGCCAGTCCCGGCATATTGATCCCGAAAAAGTACAGGAAATTACTGTCTTGTCTAAATCTATAGGCATTAGCTGTGTAATTCATGGGTGCTTCGTTATTGCCCATGATTAAGATTTGTCCTTGAGGAACAGCTTCCCTTAGCTGAGATCTACGGCGTATATAAACGTCTTTACTGAATAATTTCATTCCAAAGCTTTTTTGGCAAAGTTACCAAACTTCCTTAGAAAGGTGGAGGAAGAATTCGAGTAATTTCACTAGGAGAACCATGAAATTTGATTTTATTTGTGCTGGAAATAAAATTCAATACTCATGAAAAAATATAGCCTATTGCTGTTGCTCCTGATAGGCGGGACACAGTTGCACGCACAAACGGAGGAAGATTTGATTACCCAAACGGTGAACGACTTCTTAGAAGGGGGAACCATGGGGGATATAGAAAGGTTTAGAGGTGCTTTCGTTAGAGATGCTGTCCAAAAGACAGTAGGAAGCAATGGAGTAACGGGTACTACTGTAGATGCTTTGATCTCTAGAATAAAGCCTAACCAAAAAATGGATAGGACTACAAAGATCATTTCTATTTCTTATGCCAATAATGCAGCTACTGCCATCACAGAGACTGCTTATGCTACGAATAAGATCATAGATTTACTCAACCTCCTAAAGGTAGGTGAGCAATGGAAAATAGTGAGTAGAGTTTATTCCAGAATGGAATTAGATGAGCAAGTAGTAACAGTGGGAGATAAACCTGCAGCTGTTCCTACAAAAACAAAAGCACCAGCCCCCAAGCCTAAAAAAGTGGCAGATGACGGCTGGTGATCTCTAATTATTTCAGCAGATTTAGAAGGTATTGACCATAGCCCGACTTTACTAAAGGTTGGGCTATTTTTCTTAATTGCTCCGCATCTATGAATTTCATGCGGTAAGCTATCTCTTCAATACAACCTATCTTCAATCCTTGTCTTTCTTCTATCACCTGCACAAATTGACCGGCTTGCATTAAGGAAGCAAAAGTACCTGTATCTAACCAGGCTGTACCTCTGTTCATAACGCCTACTTTCAATTTGCCTTGCTCCAGATACACACGGTTCACATCCGTGATCTCCAGTTCACCGCGCGGAGAAGGTTTGATGTTTTTGGCTATTTCTACTACGCTATTGTCATAGAAATAAAGTCCGGGTACAGCATAATTTGATTTAGGTTGAGCAGGTTTTTCTTCAATGCTTAGGGCATTAAAGTTTTCATCAAACTCTACCACTCCATATCTCTCAGGATCATGTACCGGATATGCAAACACGGTACCTCCATCAGGATCTGCACAGGATTGTAATAACTTACTTAAGCCACTTCCGTAGAAGATATTATCTCCTAATACTAAGGCTACTTTATCATTCCCGATGAATTCTTCACCAATAATAAAGGCTTGAGCCAATCCATCCGGGCTAGGTTGTTCCGCGTATTCAAATCTACATCCTACTTGAGAGCCATCTCCAAGTAATTTTTTGAAGTGCGGCAAATCATGAGGAGTAGAGATAATTAGAATCTCATTGATACCTGACAACATCAAGATGGATAGCGGATAGTAAATCATGGGTTTATCATAAACCGGCATAAGTTGTTTACTAACAGCCAAAGTAAGAGGATGTAGACGGGTTCCACTCCCGCCCGCTAAGATGATACCTTTCATACGTGTTATTTAGTGGTTATACATGGAATCGTAGTACTTCTGATAATCTCCACTGGTGATATTTTCTATCCAATCCCAGTTGTCGAAATACCAATCTACGGTTTGTGCCAATCCTTCTTCAAAGGTCACAGAAGGTTTCCAGCCTAATTCGTTCATCAACTTGCTGGCATCTATGGCGTAGCGAAGGTCATGACCGGCTCTATCTGTAACATAAGTAATTAAAGCTTTGCTGGTACCTTCCGGTCTGCCTAGCTTTTTGTCCATGATCTCTATCAACAAGTGGACTAAATCAATGTTCTTCCACTCGTTATTTCCTCCGATATTGTACGTATCCCCGTTCTTTCCTTTATGGAAGATCAGGTCAATAGCTCTGGCGTGATCCTTGACAAATAACCAGTCTCTTACATTCTCCCCTTTTCCATAAACCGGTAGAGGTTTGTTGTTCTTGATATTATTGATCATCAATGGGATCAATTTCTCAGGGAAGTGGTTTGGTCCATAGTTGTTCGAGCAATTGGAAACCACTATCGGCAATCCATAGGTATTGTGGTAAGCCCTTACGAAGTGGTCAGAACTAGCTTTTGAGGCGGAATAAGGTGAGCGCGGGTCATATTTTGTAGTTTCTACGAAGAACTCTTTTGGATCATGAAGTTCACCGTAAACTTCATCTGTAGAAACATGGTAGAATCTCTTACCCTCATAAACTCCTTTCCAAGAGTTTTTAGCGGCATTTAGGAGGTTACATGTACCTATGACATTGGTTTTGACAAAAGCCATGGGATCTGTGATGGATCTGTCAACATGGGATTCTGCGGCCAGGTGGATCACTCCATCAAATGCATATTTTTGGAAAAGGTTATCAATGAATGTCTCATCCACTATGTCTCCGTGTTCAAACACGTAGTTTGGCTCATTTTCAATGTCCTTGAGATTTTCAAGGTTTCCTGCGTAAGTCAATTTATCCAGGTTTACAATTCTGTATTCCGGATATTGTTTGACAAATAGACGTACCACGTGTGAGCCGATAAATCCGGCACCGCCGGTAATCAAGATGTTTTTTTTCATAGGTTACTTATACGCTTTTGCCATCTCCAGGCATCTTCTAGGCTTTCTTCTAAGGACTTTTCTGCTTTCCAATTCAGTAATTTTGCGGCTTTTTCCACGTTTCCGTAGATCTTTTCTACGTCACCTGCTCTCCTTGGGCCGATTTCATAATTCAACTTAAGTTGATTCACCTTTTCAAAGGTTTCAATCACTTCCAGTACGGTATTACCTCTGCCTGTCCCTAAGTTAAATATGTCATAGTAGGATCCTTCTGTTTTTTTGTCCAATAGTTTTAGCGCAGCAACATGTGCTTTAGCTAAATCAACAACGTGAATGAAGTCCCTAATATTTGATCCGTCAGGCGTATTATAATCCGCACCGAATACTACTAATTTCTCACGGATTCCAGCCGCAGTCTGAGTAATAAAAGGAACAAGGTTAGAAGGAACTCCTAAAGGTAATTCACCGATCTGTGCACTGGAATGCGCACCGATAGGGTTGAAATACCTCAATGAGATGATTCCCATTTCCATTCCCGACTTAATACAGTCTTCTAAAATATCTTCTGCTATGGCTTTGGTGTTACCATAGGGACTTTCCGCTTTCTTCCTTGGGGTTTCTTCTGTAACAGGAATTTGGTCTGCCTGGCCGTATACGGTACAAGAAGAACTAAAAACCAGGTTTCTTACTCCATTTCCTTTCATTACTTCCAGGATATTAAGTAGAGACCCTATATTATTTTGATAATATTTCAAAGGCTCCGCCACTGATTCTCCCACGGCCTTATAGGCTGCAAAATGAATGATGCCTTGGATTTGATGCTTTTGCACGATTTTGTTCATTACTTCAAAATCGTTACAATCTTCCTGATAAAAAGGGACATCTTGTCCTAAGATGTTCTTTAAGCCTTTCAGAACTGAAACATTAGAATTACTCAGATTATCTACAATTACCGGAGAAAAACCGGCTTCCACTAATTCTACTACCGTGTGTGAACCTATAAATCCTGCTCCGCCTGTTACGAGTATATTCATTCAGTGCTTTTTTGTGCAAAGCTAATATAGAAATAAATGTTTTAAAAATTTGTTTGGATTTAAAAGGGCTTATCGTATTATTGATTCTTAAATTAAACACAGCATATGAATATCAGGGACTTTAAAGCAATGGTATCCCTGCTAGATGATCCGGACGTAGCCACAGAAGTAAGAGATAATTTGAGAGGGATAGGACCTGAGATCTTACCTCTTATTGAGGCGGAGTTAGACACCTATGCACCGGAAGGAGAGGTAAGGAAAAAGATGGAGGCCTTGAGGAATGAGCTGCAGTCTGATGCTGTGTACGGTCAACTTAAAGCCTGGGCAGATGGAGGAGGAGAGGATCTATTGAAAGGTCTTTGGTTGATTTCTCAACTGGTATACCCTAATACTACCTTAGAATCTTTAAGGGCCGAAATGAATAGGATATATCTGGACGTTTGGGTACAGATGCGTGAAAACATGCATCCGGCAGATGTGCTAAATATCTTAAACACTACCATATTTGAAGATCTGGGTTTCGAGCCCAATGTAAAAAGCTTTCATTCTCCTCAGAATTCCTTGTTTAATCAAGTTTTATCAGAAAGGACAGGGAGTCCCGTTTCCCTAAGTTGTGTCTATATCCTTCTAGCTCAAAAGTTAGATATCCCCCTTTATGGTGTAAATCTGCCTAACCTCTTCGTAACGCTTTATGATTTACCGGGTAGACCTTTTTATGTAAATGTCTTTAATAAAGGTCAGATCTTTTACAAAAGGGATATAGATGATTATCTCAAGCAAATGAATCTGGAGCCTAGAAAGGAATATTATCAGGCCTGTACGCATATTGAAATTGTTACCAGGGTCCTGACGAATCTGGCTTTTGCATATCAAAAATCCGGTCAACCTGAACTTGAGGAACAGGTCAACCGGATTCTGGAAGGTCTACAATCTCATTAAGGTTTCCAGGTATTGTTCTTGTCATCTACATCCGGCAAGATTCCTCTTGGGTCAAGCTTAACATATTCAAGTTCTGCTTTACTAGGATGTTCAAAAGTCCAGGTGCTTCCTTTTTGCCAAACCTCCACAGGAAGTTTATGGATGACTGGATCTTTGCCTTTTTCCTTAATTTCAAGTTCAACAGGCATAGGTAGAGCTCCTACGTTTTCAAGTTCGATATAAGCTCCATTTTCCGCCTTATCCTTGATGTATTTCACGCTTTTTATAGCTTGGTCTATCTTATCCCCTTTGATAAACCATCCTCTCCAAAACCATTCCAGATCTTCACCCAAAACATTTTCTATGGTTCTGAAGAAATCAAAAGGTGTAGGGTGCTTGTACGCCCATCTACGTGCATACTCTCTTAATGCCATCTTCATTCTTTCTTCGCCTACAATGGCATCTGCCAGCATGGTAATGCCTACTGAAGGTTTGTAATAGGCCAAGATACCCAATTCTCTTTCAGGAATGGCGTCCGGGGTATTTAAGATGGACTTAGATGGATGTAGGAATCTACCCATCTTTGACGTAGCCTGAGGTACAAAATATTCTCCATTGTTAAATGCTTTAACAGCTAAAGAGTTGATGTATGTGTTCAAGCCCTCGTCCATCCAGGCATATCTTCTTTCATCGGAACCAACGATCATAGGAAACCAGATGTGTCCAAATTCGTGATCTGTAACACCAAAAAGGCTAGCTTTCTTGGAGCTTGCTTGACAAAATACTATGCCGGGGTATTCCATTCCGCCTACAATACCTGCTACGTTAATGGCATTTGGATATGGATATTCCATTAGCCAGCCGGAATAGAATTCAATGGAGAACTTGGTGTATTCCGTAGATCTGCCCCAAGCATCTTTACTTCCCACCTCTGCCGGATATACAGATTGAGCTAAGGCCGTTTTTCCTGAAGGCAAATTGATCTTTGCCGCATCCCAAACAAAGGCCTTAGAACTTGACCAAGCCACGTCTCTGGTGTTTTTGCAGCTAAACTTCCAGGTTAGATTGCCACTTCCGCTTGGACGCGAGGTGCCTATCTCATCTTCTTTTACAATAAATACAGTTTGATCTGATTTTCTTGCTTCTGCTAGTCGGGAAATCTGAGTAGATGTCAAAACCTCTTTAGGGTTCAAAAGCTCACCGGACGCTACCACAATATGATCTCTGGGAACGGTGATTTCAAAGTCATAGTCTCCATATTCCAGATAGAATTCTCCCGCACCTAGATAAGGGCTGGTATTCCATCCTCTGATATCGTCATATACACAAACTCTTGGGAACCATTGAGCCATTTGGTAGATGATTCCTTTTTGAGCTTTGTACATTCCCATTCTATCCGAACCATTCTCCGGTATCAGGAATTCGTACTGCATAGAAATTTGCACCTTCTCTCCCTTTTTTAATGGTTCAGTGAGGAAGATTTGAAGGCGAGTGTCTTCTGTGTAAGTGTCTTTTAAGATGGACTTTTTGCCCTTAGCTACAGTGCCTTTTGGAGCTGCAGTACCAGTAGGCTTTTCAGCCTTGATTTCTGAAAGTGTGTATCCTCCGTCAAAACCTTTCACTCCGTATCTTCCCACCGAAATAGGGGTTACACTGTTACCACGCGAGTCTTTTTTGAATTTATTTTGGTCTAATTGTAGCCAAATAAAGGTCAGCTCGTCCGGAGAATTATTCGTGTAAGTAATGCTAACCTGCCCTTTTACTTGATGAAGTGTAGTGTCTAAGCTAGCTTTGATTTGGTAATCGGCGCGGTTTTGCCAATACTCAGGTCCCGGCTGTCCTGATGCGCTTCGGTATTTGTTTCCGGGGACATAGTTGTTTAATGGATTAAAGACCTCTGAAGAATTGTAGTTTTGGGCATATAAGCCCGTCCATGCAAAGCACAAGGCTAAGATCAGTCTCTTCATACAATAGATTATTTAGTAAACTACAAAGGTAATATATAGCTACTTACAGTGCATTAAAATGCCCTTAGAATGGTTAAGCTTTAGGGTGGGCTTTTTGGAAAACTTCTTTCAGCTTTTGTATAGAATTGTGGGTATAGATCTGAGTGGCAGAAAGATTAGCGTGCCCTAGTAGCTCTTTAATGGCGTTCAGATCTGCGCCTCTGTTCAGAAGGTGGGTAGCAAAGGTATGTCGAAGTACGTGTGGGGAGGTTTTGGTTAAGGTGCTGATTTGTTGCAAATAGTGCTTAACTTTTCTTTGCACAAATACAGGATATAAAGCCTCACCTTTGTCTGTTAATAGAAGGTGAGTGTCATTTTTAGGGTGTAGTTCTAGGTAACGTTTAATTAAATCTTGTAGCGTACGGTGTAAGGGAATGATCCTGTATTTAGATCTTTTGCCCAAAACCTTTACTCGGTCATTTTCCAGATCTTTAACTTGAATACTGATTAATTCTGACAATCGGATACCTGTTCCATACAGTAACTCTAAGAGCAATTTGTCTCTTAAGCCTTCAAAATCTTCCGTAAATTCTAGTTGCTCAAAAAGGTCTTGTGTGTTTCTTTCTTCCAGGAATACGGGAAGGGGTTTAGGCGTTTTTAATGATTTGATGAGGTCTGCCGGGTTTTGGCTGATGATCTTCTTTCTTTGGAGAAAGGTGAAAAAAGCTCTAGCGCTGGCCAGTTTCCGGTTGATGCTCCTGTTCTCCAAGCCATCCTCTGAAAGAGAGACTACCCAGGCTCTGAGATCTTCAGTGCTGATCTGTGAAGGATCTATCCCATTTAGAAAGGTATGCAGCTGCTCTAAGTCCAGTTTATACGATTTGATGGTATGCGGACTAAGGCGTCTTTCGTGCTGAAGATGGGATAAAAAAAAATCGACCAATTTTGCCTGAGTTTAATCAGGACAAAATTAGTCGAAATATAACTTACATCAAAGACGATTAATCGTCAATGTGTCCATAAGTCTTTTGCTTGTAAGCTGCTCTTAGGATCTCGAATCTACGGCTAACAGATCCTTTTTCAAAGGCCTGACGACGTCTAAGTTCCTTTAAGACTTTCGTTTTTTCAAACTTCTTTTTGAAACGCTTAAGCGCTTTATCGATAGATTCGTTCTCTTTTACCTGTACATGTAGCATACTTTACACCTCCTTCATTTTGCTTAGGACTGCAAAGGTAGTATCTTAATTTTGAAAATCAAAATATTAATAACTTCCGCTGGCACCTCCGCCTCCAAAGCTACCACCTCCGAATCCACCAAATCCGCCGCCGCGACTGCCGCCACCCCAGCTTCCTCCGCCCCAGCTGCTTCCGCCCCAGTTGCTTCCGGACTGTCTTCCCCAGCCGGTATACGTGGTGTAAGGCCAGCCAGATTGGTCAAGGACATTCTTTCCTCCTCCTCCGCCGCCTCTGTTATTTTTGGACATGATAATGATGATGAATACCACCAGGAAGATAAATAATAAAACAAACCCTGCCGGTAATCCTTCGTCCGACTGACCCTTAGTCTCAGATTTGTATTCTCCTTCTGCATATTTAATAATAGCAGTGGTAGCTTCATCTAATCCTTCGTAATAACGGGATTCTTTGAAATGGGGCGTAAGTATGTTAGAGATGATTCTTTTGGCATAAATGTCAGGTAGTACGCCTTCCATTCCATAACCGGTCTGGATGGTGATTCTTCTGTCATCCGGTGCCCAAAGAAGGACTACACCATTGTTTTTATCCGCTTGACCAACACCCCATTTTCTGCCCAACTGATACGCATAGTCTGCGATATCATAGGGCTGCGTAGTATTTACGATCACCACTACAATTTGAGTAGAGGTGCTGTCATTATAGGCCACTAGCTTTTGCTCCAGGGCCTGAATCTCTTGAGCACTGAGTAATCCCCCCACGTAGTCGTTCACCAAACGAGGAGGATTTGGTTTTTCCGGTAATTCTTGCCCAAAGGCAAAAGAACTGAGGAAAAGTAGCAAAATTGTGATTATTCTCATCATCCAAAACTGATCTCGTTAGGAAGCTCATTTAAGTTAGATCCCGCGCATGGGAAATATTCTCTTAATTTTCTTCCTGCTTCTTCAATGGCCTGGATAAAACCATTTTCAAAGTCACCTATTTTAAAATTTTCCAAAAGGATTTCCCGGGTGCTGTTCCAAAATTCTTGACCCACCTTTTCGTTAATCCCTTCATCTCCTAGAATACAGAATTTATGATCTCCGTAAGCTAAGTATATTAATACTCCATTTCTCAATGCTGTTTTGTGCAAAGAAAGATATTCAAAGACTTCCTTTGCTCTATCCATTGGGTCAGCATAGGGGCAATGCTCCTCCACGTGTACCTTTATCTCTCCGGTAGTGAGTTCCTCCGCCTCGTGGATGGCATTAACTATATTTTTTTGCTGTATTTCTGACAGGAATTGCATAGGTGAAGTCCGGCGGATACTTCCGCCGGAAATATTTTACTTGAAATCAAAGTTTACATCTGGTGCAGTTTGTGCAGCCTCTGTAGCTTTAAACTGTTCTTTTTGGTTGAATCCGAAGATCCCGGCTAACAAATTAGTAGGGAAGGTTCTCACCGCTAAATTATACTCTGCTGTAGCCTCGTTAAAGTCCTTTCTTGCCACCGCAATACGGTTTTCTGTACCTTCTAATTGAGCTTGTAGTTCCAAGAAGTTTTGATTTGCTTTAAGTTGTGGATACTGCTCAACGGCTACTAACAAACGGGATAAGGATCCGCTTAATTGACTTTGAGCCGCTTCGAATTTCGCCATGTTCTCAGGAGTCAGGTCATCTGCTTCTAATTTGAT